>JANQQF010000110.1 GCA_028285035.1 Phycisphaerae bacterium | reverse complement strand
AGGCGTTGTAGCGGTGGATTCCCGCCAAAAGCACGCGGGAATGACAAGCATCGATTTTACGGGTTTAAAATGGTTTGTCTATTAGAAACACTAACCGATTTACAATTTTAGGCTGACACTTGGTTTGGGGCAAAGAAACCTAATCGTAAATCGAAACGTTTTCATTGGGCCACACCCGGCGGTTTGATACGAGGCCAAGCGTGCAGGGCAAACGCGAGAGCCGCCCCAATCTCGGCCAGACGGCCTATGGAAATGGTCCAAGCGGGCCAGCCGAAAAGCGAGGCCCCTCCAGCCAACCACACTCCCACATTAAGCAGCCAAAAGGCCACCCAAGCGGGTCGCTCATCTCCACGCGACCGCCAAAATCGGGGGAAAATCCAAAAGCCTACGCCCATCACCAATTGTACCACCCAACCAAAGAGGAGCAACTCAATATGAAGCGGCAATAATCGCCAGATGAAGGGATTGAGAGGAATGCCTTTGTGCCACAGAATGAGGCCGCCGAAGGTAGTGCCAAGCGCAAAATAAAGCAGGGCCATGCGAATAAACCAGCAACTCAAACGAGGCATCTCATCGCTCCTTAACCCGGCCCCAGGTATTGACCACAAAAATGACGCCAGCCAGCCACTGTAACACCGCCGCCCCAATGGTCAGCCAGGCCCACAGTGCCTCGGGACGCAGGAGATGAAGCGGCTCGCCGATGACTCGAAAAAGTAGGCCAAGGTTAAAACACCAAAATGTGACCAACCACAACGTTTCATTACCGTGGGGTTGCTCTCGGCTATATTTCGGAAACATCCAATAGACGACCCCAAAGATCATCTGCGTCACCCAGCCCCACATAAACAGGTGTAAAAATACGGGTGCCAAGGCAGCAACCCCAGCTCGTAGCCCCCACAACGGGAGTAGAGCCATCAGTGCTCTGGCAATGAAGGCGCTGATGAGGCAGACCATCGCCGCTTTGATAAACCAACGTGTCAAAGGAGGCATCGAGCTAGGCTGCTCGCTGCGGGCTGAGTTGGGCAGATGCGCTACGAACAGCTCGCACTGTATTCAGCACAAAAAAGAGGATGGCGATCACATTGAGCAAGCCTCCCCATTGCCGAGCTTGTAACCCACCGGTCAGATCACCGACCACCCGCACCAGCAAGGAGAGATGTAGCAGGATGAGGTGCGCATAAAATGTGGTGTGGAAAGGGATAGTCACGCCCAAGACAGCGGGCACGATGATCGGCGCATGCCCAAAGATCATGGACATAACAAAGCCGACAAAAATGGCGTGTTGGATCGCATCATAGGCAAAGCCCGCCGTGACTCCACCATAGACCAAGGCTAACCCACCACCAATCCCCAGCCACAAATAGCCAGTCAATAGACAAATCGCGATAAAACGAGCCAAGTCTGATTTATGAACAGTGTAGCGAGCCAGATCATACCGCAACAGCCAAATGGCTACGGCTACCAAGCCACCTCCAGCCACTCGCACCCCCAAGTCAAAGTCGTTGAAAGAGAGCAAGAGACCACTTAAAAAGAGGAGGACAATCCCGGCAAATAAACGCTGCACCCCAGTGGATAGTCGTAGAATTCGGCTCAATTCTAGCCGCTCGCCTGCAATGGTCAATATCAGAAAGCCACTCCACCACAGAACAACTGTATAAGTCGGCCAGCCCCAAAACCAGAGGATATTTCCGATAAACCATAGCAACGCCCCCATCGCCATCATCAGGGTAAAGCTCGCCAGCTGTAATCGCAGGATCACGCCAAAGACAAGGAGTAAGTTCAGGCTTCCTAGCGTGATCAATCCCGCTCCAACTGGGGTTGAAAATCCCAGAATCAAACTAAGCCCACCCAGCCCCGTTAACAGCGGACCAAGGTAGGCCCAAAGATGTTTTGGCGACAATCCACACAAAGCCACTGCTCGCTCAATCCCGATCACTGTCCCCAGAAAGCCAGAGACCATCAACGGGCCGTGACTGATGGGGAGGGCTGTGTGGGGTGTCGGCCAACCCCAGCCAAGCCGAAGTAAACCGGCCCACATCCCCGTCAGCAAAGCCAAGCCCCCCATCACCAACAAAGGGTAACGGAGAAGAACCTGTTGCTTTGACAACTTCATCCTGTTTCCTTAACAGGTTTGATCATGGTTAGCAGCATCAAGAGAGGAGTTTTAGCCAGAATGCTATGTGGCAAGCGAGGCGGCATATAAATCCAGCTTCCGGCTTGGGCCACCACCGCTTCATCCCCCAATGTGATCTCAGCCTCACCTTCAATAACGTGAAGCGTTGCTATCTGCGGGGTCGAATGTTCAGTCAACTCCTGCCCCTTAGCAAAGGCAAAGAGGATGGTCTGTTGATGCGCATCCTTATGGATTGTTTGGCTGACAATACTATTCGTCGGAATATCGGGGATTTGCGCTGTCAGGTCGTCAACAAAGATATAGGTTAACATATTGTAAGTACTTTCCAAAATTAAAACGTCAGAGGCACCAATCCTTACGTTTAGATTAGATCACCGACTGAGGTTTCCGCTGCTGCCCCAAGCGAGCGGCTAATTCTACTTGAAAAGGAAATGTCCCAGGCTCGTAGGTACAGAATGGCTCCTCAGCCAAGGGGTTCCCGGTCATTGCATAAGCCCGAGAGCGGGACCCGCCACATACCCCGACAAATTCACACAAACCACAGCGTCCCTCATACCTTGCAGGGTCACGCAAGGTATTAAAAAGTGGGGCCTCTCGATAAATATCAACGAGTGATTTCTCTCGCACATTACCGACCCCAACTGGCATAAACCCACTGGGGAAAACCTCACCGCGTCGAGAGATAAAGACGAAGCCGTTACCCGCGTTGATGTGTAATGGTGTCCGGCGGATCACGGCTCTGGGTTGAACGCCTTTCTCTTGTACAATTTGCTCAAGCGCGTCCCGCAATTGGAAATAGATGGGATGGAGATCAAAATAATCCTCAACCGCCAAACCCTGTTGATCCAAAATCGAGCGTTGCAGTACAACCCGTTTGTAATGATGTCCCTCAGTCGTTTTGGCACTGATATACTTGGAGCAATCATACAAAAAGTGCATCACCGCTTCATACTCAGCGGGTGAAATCTCATCCTCAGTCTTGCCCCGGCCAGTAGGTACCAGGAAAAAGGCACTCCAGGTCATCGCCCCATACTCTAACACCAACCGGAAAATCTGGGGCAAATCCTCTAGATTGTAGCGGGTGACGGTGGTGTTGAGTTGCAACTTTAAGCCCAGCTTACGGGCGATTTGCCAGCCTTGGGTGGTCAGGGCAAAGGAACCGGGCACCTGTCGAAAATCATCGTGCCGCTCCGGGGTGGAGCCATCAAGGCTGAGAGAGATGGCTTTTCCACCATTCTCTTTGACCCGCCGCAAGTTGGCCTCATTGAGCAATGGCGTGCCCGAAGGGGAAACAGCCATCGCCAAACCTAGCTCCTTGCCATAAGCCAATAGATCAAACAGATCAGCCCGCTTGAAGGGATCACCACCCGTAAAAATGAAGATAGGGCGGGGTTTGCCAAAGTTTTCCACCTGCTCCAACAGACGTTTGGCTTCCTCAAAATCCAATGACAGCGGGTCGTGTTGCGGGATCGCTTCAGCCCGACAATGACGGCAAGCCAGATCGCAGGCGTGGGTTGTCTCCCAAATAATCATAAACGGTCTATTATTCAAATCATAGGTGGGTTGCCGAATTAAGTTTTTCATTATAACCTGCTCCTTAGAAGTAATTTTTGAGTAAGGTCGTGAGTTAGTCTAGCTAACGAAATTTTAAGCTTTCTATAGAAGCCCCTTCCTCAGAAGCCCCTTCCTCAGAAGCCCCTTCCTCCCACTTTAGGGATCCAGAGGGTAAACTCGGCCCTAATTCAGCTTTAAATCATTTCCTCGGATTATAGTCTATCCGCAGACACGACAATATTTTCACTCAGTTAAACAAGCTTGGCATTATGGCAAAAATGAGATATGAACTAAACACAACAGGACCATAGGGCTAAGTATATCGTAATCTAATTTCACACACCCCAAACAGATGACGAGATTACAACCTAGTCACCTTGCTAGGCTCTTAACAGTTATGTTCTTACTTCTGCAAACTACGCATAAACGAGACAACGTTGAGCAAATCTTCATCACTCAGGGCCGGGTTCCCCCCTTTTGGCGGCATCGCCACACCCGTTGTATTTAAGGGATCGCTCGGATCACGCCCAATTTTAACAAATTCGACCAGCTCCTCATCGCTTTGCCCCGAGATAAACTCACTGGCCGTCATATCCTTACCCAAGCCTGGAACCCCTTCCCCGACTGGACCGTGGCAAGCGGAACAGGTGGAGGTAAAAATTTCTTTACCAGCTTCAGCATCACCGGCTGGGGCTTCTGTTGGCGTAGCGGCCTGCGTTTGGGTAGAATCGGCACTGTTTTGCTCAGATTCAGCAGTAGTAGTACTTCCACCGCAGGCAGCCAGAATGACAAGTAAAACAAGAAAGAAAAGGGTGATATAATATTGGTTTTTCATTGGTATGAACTCCTTAAATTTATCAAAAAATATGCCAGGGGGCGGGCTTGACCGTAATTTTCATCTGTTGATCCTGATGAAAAGTACAGGCACTCTCGTAAATCCGTACATTGTCAAAACGTTTGGTCAACGTTGTATGCGGTAGAATTGTGAATGGACCGAAGGCGTGAACCGCATCATCCTGGTTTTTAATCACGATTGTATCTTGCACCCCAATTGTAAAAATAAGTTCATTTGGAAAATCAACTACTTCTTCGCCAGCGAGCAAACGCTGGCTGGTGCCAGCCGGTATCACATAGGTGATGGTGCGGGCTTGGTCTCGCTGTTCAGTGATCACCCAGCCTGTTGTACCTAATAATAAAATGATAAGCAGGAGCCACTTTGGGCTTAATTTTTTGAGTTTGGCTAAATTTTTCATCATCGTCTCCCTCCTTCAAGGGTTTTCAAAACCTGACGGGTTTGTGGAACCCGTCAGGCCTATTGATCACACATTGTGCTAATTATGATTATCGTGATCCATCTGATGGTCCATCGCCTCACCCATCGCTTGAATGTCAGCCTGGATGGTCATTGGCTCAGAATTTTCAAAGTTCAAAGTCAGTTCTATGGTTTCGCCAGGGGTCAGCTCTTGTTTGAGATTAATCAACATAACGTGGTAACCACCAGGTTCAAGCTTGGACGAGCCATTGGCCGGGACTTCAATTTTTTCAACAGGACTCATCTTCATAACATCATCAACCATTGTGGTCTGGTGAATCTCGACTACTTCAGCAACGTCACTTTCAGCGCTAATCAAGGCATCTGCCTGCCTGCCCTCATTCATTAGGGTCATATAAACGGCCCCATTACCAGCCACCATTGGAGATGGGCGGGACCAAGGCTCCATAACCATTAATTTAGGACTGCTGTTCTCGGTAGGGGCAGAGGCGGCCCCACAGGCGTTACAAGTAAGCTTAATATCATTAATATCACGAGCTTTCTCATGATTTTTACTTCCTTTCTATCGGTAGTAAGGCTTCATTGAAGTTGTTAGAGAAATTAAACGGATAAGATAGTGATAGAAAGGCGGTGGCTTCTCAGGAGTGGGTAACCAAACTAATCTTGCCAAGACGATGAACATCCAAACTGAGCCAACAAGGCGTAACTCAAAAAGGATAGGAGAGAAATTTGCAAGAACGCCGTGACCTTCCCAGAAGGAGAGGACTTGGTACAACCCGAACGGCCTTGTTTGATAAAGGTTTAAGGCGTTGCCAATCACAATTTCATTGAGGGTTTGTGGTAAGTGATGATTTAGGGCTTGTACCAACTCAGATGGCAAACGGGTTGAGCGGGCGGCCTGCCCCAAAATGACGGGCTGGTAGCCCTGCACCCCCTGATGAGTAGAGAAGGTTTCAAAATAGATTAAAGGACCAATCCCACAGACCCAAAAGATCAGTAAACTATAGAGTATTTTTTTCGTCCAGGTTTTATCATCCAGAATACGCATTATGTCTGTCAAACGTTTCCAACTAAGGATTGAGAGTTAATTTATCCTTAGTCCTAAAGAGGCTCTTGTTCAAGCAAGTAGGCTAAATCAGCCCCCAAATCTTCGGCGGTAAAGCCAAAGGGGTATTGCAATCGTAGATAGCCTTGCGGGTCAACCAAAAATAGAGTCGCAGTGTGGCTCACCAAATAACCGAGGGCGGAGTCGCTTTCCTCTCTTGCGGCAGAGGCACCATAAGGCTTCATCATAGCCTCGGTTTTATCGATATCATCTGATAGACCAATAAACTCAGGACCAAATACGGTCAGATATTGGCTCAACTGCTCCAGTGTGTCACGCTCCGGGTCAGCCGTGACGAAAATGACCTGGACCCGTTCGCGCCCGCTGTCCAACTGTCCCAATGCTTGTTTAACCTCCCACATCGTTAGAGGACATACATCTGGACAATTTGTATAACCAAAATAGAGGAGGGTTATATTTCCTTTAGCCTCGCTCAAGCGAAAGGGCTGGCCCGTCGTGGCCATCAACTCAAAATCAGGCATAGGGTCGGTGCTTTGTATCAGCGTGCCTCGATACTCATAAGCCGAGGCAAAGGCTTGGCAACCAACCGTTAGCATAAGCGGGACCAAGATAAGATTGATTAAAATTAATGTTTTGGATCCCATAACAACGTTCCTTAGGTTTAATTAGCCCTCATTATTCAGACCAGAAAAAGGAGGTGTTGGCGGATTTTCGAGATAAAAGGTTTGTAATTCAGCAAAGGTGAGAACCTGCCCCGGATAGTGGCTAGTAAATATCTCTGTTGCTTCAAGAGTGCTAAAAGCAGCCAAACCAGAGAGCATCGGGGTGGGTAAATCCTCGCTCAAAACATAGTAGGCCCTCTCAGCCTTGATCCAAGTATGGGTATCGTGGTCGTGAACAAAGCTCGCGATTATAGTTTGCTGCTCGTCTAAATGAGCCTGCACCAGGTCGCCAATATCATCAAAAATATGCTGTTGCCCATCTTTTGTAAGATAACCAGCTGCAAATCGCTCCTCGCTGATGATCATGTTGCAAAATTCGCAGATGTCCTCGCCATAATGGATGTGTGGTGGCTGGATCTCGGCCTTGGCCTGACTACAGGCTGTAGCCACACTCAGAACCACGAATATCGAAAGCCAAAGTAGCGTTCTGGAGCGATATAGCCAGAGCCAGGTGCTTCTGATTTGAGGGACGAGAGGCCTCATAAGTCACCTCGTTTGTTAAAGATAAGTTGAGCAATGCCCAGTGGGATGACAATCCACAGGAGCAACGCTCCCAAGAAGAGCCAGGTCAGGCTATCCCGATAGGTTTGCATAGCATAGATGCCCGCCGGACCAAGTACGTCCAAGGTGGCGTTGATACTCAACAGGGCCGACATCTTAAAGACTTGCAGCGGGTTAATCAGAGACAGATTGAACAGGGTATGAATGGGCAATTTGAAGGCCAGAGATGTTCCCATCAGGCCCAAATCGCCGACAAAGACAAAAAGCAGCCACAAGAACAGGGACATCCCCGTGGCAACGGTGGCTTTGTGACTCAGTACGCTAATCAGGAAGCCCAGACTCAACATGCCCAAGGCCAAGACAAAGGCAAAGCCAACCAGGAGGAGGTAGGCTCCAGCGTCGGTTTGTCCACCCCGCCCGGCGATGACGATGGCTGATAAGCCAAAGCCCAAAGCCAAGGCACCGAGGAGTGAGGCTGCTAACCCCAGATATTTGCCGAGCAAGACCTCGGTCCGGTTAACGGGTTGAGAAAGCAGATAGGACAGAGTGCCCTGCTCTTGCTCACCAGACAAGCTACCCGCCCCGATGGTCAGGGCCATCAGCGGCACGACCAGCAAAACCAAGTTAACCAGACTGGCCGCAGTCCGACCAAAGCCGGCAAAACCGCTATAGCCAATCCCACCAGCGCTGAGAGATAGCCAGGAGAGCAGTAAGGCCAATCCGGTAAACGCTCCAGCATAGAGCACAAACCAGCGATTATTGAGCGAGTCATTAATCTCTTTTTTGAGGAGTGTATTTACAATTCTAACGTCCATTTTTAGAATCCATTCTCAATTTCAAAGTTACTGATTTCAATATCCTCGGCCAACAAGGTGTGCAAGGGGGCCATCTTATCGGAAGGCGTGACCGCCACATAGAGGCCAATCCCGTTGCGACTGGCCGTATAGCCACTGGCCTGTAACACATCCAGGGCTTTATCCCGCAAGCCCAAGGGCATCATCAATTTTAGATTGAGGGTCATGCCCAGCTGCTTGGCTAAATCAACAGGTTGCTCACAGATGAGCTTGAGCTTGCCTGCCTCCAAAACGATGACCCGTTCGGCCAAAGCTTCGACCTCTTCCAAACGGTGGGAGGTAAAGAGCAACGTTTTCCCGCGCTCCTTTTGCTGGAGCAGGAGCTTGACAAAATCTTCGCGGGCCGCCGCATCAAGGTTACTGGTCGGCTCATCCAGAATGAGTAAGGGTGGATCAGCCAGCAAGGCAATGGCCAAGGCCAACCGCTGCTTCATCCCGCCAGACAAGGCCGCAACCGCTTTGTGACTATGCTCGGCCAGACCGACATCGGCCAGGACGGGGTCAATCCGGGTGTGAGGCACTTGTTTGAGATCGGCGTAAAAACGAAGCGTGTCGCGGGCCGATAGATCATCATAAAAGGCCAGCTCCTGGGGAACGTAGCCAATCGCGGCCCGGGCTTGTTTGCCCTGCTTTTGGGCGTCGAAGTCGTTGATCAGCATTGTGCCACTAGCGGTCAGCAATCCCAGCAGGCTGCGGATAATGGTTGTTTTACCAGCCCCATTGGGTCCCCACAAGGCGACGGATTCGCCCGCTGCGACGTCCAAAGAAACATTGTCAATGGCGGTGAAGTCGCCAAATTTTTTGGTCAGGTTGGTTATTTTGATCATCGGGGTCTCTACTTTCTGGAACATCGGCTGCCCACGCTCGAATATTGATAAGAGTTGAGGCGGTATTGATGTTTCCTTTTTGATCGAACGGTCTATGGCTGCTCCAGGCCACCCACGACCTCGCGTTGTAGCTACGATTCCGCCCGCGAGGATAAGTAAGCCAAGAGCGCTAACCCACAGCGGCCAAATTGGACCAGGGGCGGGTGGCGTAATAGCCGGAATGACCGGCGTCAGCAGCGGGGCCTCATCACTAAATTTGGGCTTGGGTTGGAAAATCGGAAAGGCCCGGGCCGCCAGATCGACGGCCTGTTGGGCTGGGCTGAGTTGAAACAGGCGCAGATGGGGGTTGTGGTCCATCATATTTTCAAAAAGACTGCGGGAGACGTAGGGTAAATCACCCAGGTCATCACCTGTGGCATCATAGCCCACGTAGTCACTCCAGAAGTTGCCCTGCCCCGCTACAGTAAAGCTGTTGTCACGGAAATTGCCGGTGCCGGTTAGACCGACTTGTTCCAGGTTTTCGATAAAGCTGTTTTGGCTAAAGTGGTTCCGTTTGACCGAGGGGCTGAAGAGCAAGCCAATATCGTTATAGGCAAAGGCGTTGTGATGAAAATGTTGGCTGACATCGACAGACCAGGGTGAGTTGTCAAAATAAAGTCCCACCCGATTGCCGGTGAACAGGTTATCCGTGGCCTCCACCCCATCCAGGTCTTTAAGGCCCATCCCGTACCCACTTGGGCCGCGATTGTTGGCAAAAATGTTGTGCCGGAGGGTCAGTCGTCGGCTGTACATCAAAAACGCTCCGACGGAGTTGCCTGCAATATAATTGTTTTCGATCAAGTTATCATCACAGTACATAAAGTGAAGCCCGTACCGTCCATCGGTGATGACATTATCCTTGATAACCGCCCCCTCGTTGTACCACAGCACCACATCCCGGCCTTGGTTCACCTCATTGCCAACGACCTCGGTCCGCGCACTGTACCACACCCGAATACCATCGCCTCGGGCGGGAACATCCAAATCTTTGGCCCCGATAACGTTATGAGCGATTCGACTGTCCTGCGAGTCCTTGATGTAGATACCAAACAACGTATTTTCGAGACGGTTATGTTCAACCACCAAGTGAGGAGATTGATCGACAGCAACCCCAGCATTTTCCTGATCTAGCCGATCGCCGCTGTTGCGGATGACCAGGCCCTGGATGGTCACATTTGGGGCTTTATTAATTTCAAGGACATTGCCCTGATTGTTACCATCCAAGATAGGCCAATCCACCCCGGTCAAGGTGATAGATTTTTCGATGATAAAGTTGCCCTGATACAAACCCGACGGCACCTGTACAACATCCCCCGGCTGGGCGGCATTGATGGCCGCTTGTAAATCAAAGGTGTTGTTTTGGGCCAACGTGGTCTGATTGAGGCTGAAGGTAAGACCATATAAAATTGTCACTAAAATTACAGTTAGACGTTTCATTGTTTGCCATCCTGTGTGGCAATAACTTACTGACCCCGACATAAAAAACTAAGCAAAAATCCTTGTCTCCTAAACCATCTTGAAAAATTTAGAAAGTTACGTCTGGGTCAGCATATCAATAGCTCACATTAATTACTCAATGGTTTATAGGCTCGACGTTGTAAATAGAGGCCGACCAAAATAATCAGTGAAGCCGCTGTTGCCAAGAGCAGTCCAAAATCGGCATAGGCAATCGTCCGAAATTGCCCAATCACCCCTACCCCGAGGATTGTCGGCGTAAATGGCTCAATAGAATTGGAGAGGGCGGCGTTGGGATCGAGATTTTGACCAAAGTTGCTGAGCCAGAAATAGAGATCGCCGAGAAAGACAGCAGGTAGCATTATGGCAGGTAGGCTCAATAGGGCAGACCAGGCTGAGTGAATAAAAACTGCGGCTAAAACGAGTAGGGCCAAGGCTGAAATTGCAAAAATTGAGATTGATCGTTCAAATTGGGCAGCCTCGCCTAAAGGGCGCATGCCGATATAGTGGTTGAGCCCATCGATTTCAAAGACATCCCCTTCCAGGCGGTTGACATAAGCGTGAACAACCAACCCTTTGGGGTATTGGGGGGCCTCAAGAACAAGACTCCAGTAAGGTAAAAAAATAGAGATGATGAGCAAGATAGCTGCCCCGGCCATACACAAGGTTGGCCACAGGTAGCGCAGGCGGTGGGCAGCGAGTTCATCTGCTGAGGGCCGAGGGCCGATAATTTTTTGAAATTTTTCTGTCGCCATCATGATACTTCCTCTGATGATTTATGAATTAGTTAGTGTTATGTAAAAAATATTATCACGAAACTTTCTACCTCCCCCAGCCCCTCCTGCAAGGAGGGGAATTGCTTCCCCCATTGCAGGGAGGATTGAGGGGGGTAGAGTATTACAACATAAACCAAACTTAAGACATTGAGTGATGAGCGAAGTAATAATCACTCATCACTCCTTACTTTATGCTTCTATTCGCCCAACATTGCGCTAGAGTCTGGATCGGGTTCAACCAACAGATAACCGGTCATTTCCAGGTGCAAGGCCGAGCAGAACTCAGAACAGTAGTAGCTGAAGACACCCGGCTCAGTGGCCTCGAACTCAATCGTGGCGTGCTCTCCCGGCTCCAAACTGACGTTGATGTTGTAGGCCGGGATGGAGAAGCCGTGGGTGGCGTCGTAGGCCCGTTCGATATTGGTCAAGTGCCAGGTGACGTGATCACCCTGCTTGATTTCCACGTGCTCTGGTGTAAAGTGTGAGCGGACAACGGTCATATGGACCTCAACCTCGTTACCGTTACGAACAATCTTCTCTTCACCAGGCTGAACGGCGTTAGGTGAGACGGCTTGGGCGTTGGGGTCCCAGCCAATCTCAGGGTAGACTTCCCAAGGCTCCAACTTATCGGCCTTGATCATCTGAGCGTAGTGCGGCTCACCAATCCCAATCGGCATATCGTAGATTAGCTGCATACTGTCGCCTGTATTGTCAATATCGAGCAACTGGAAGTTTTGCGGCAGCAGCGGCCCGACATTTTGGAAGCGGTCAATCGCCCATTTGTTCATCGCCACAAGATAGCGACCATCGGGACTAACCGTGTCCCCCTCGGCGGTCAGCAAGTGCCCAATGTTGTAATGGACGGAGGTCTTGCCAACCAACTGCCACGGCTCTTCGGGATTCAGATCGGCATAATCACCGCCCAAAGTCCAGCGGGCCACGGCACTGTCGAGGAAGAGGCTAGTATAGGCATAGCCTTGGGCGTCAAACTGCGTATGCAACGGCCCAAGCCCTAATTCGACCTGGGCTTCTGTCACATCATCCAAAGCCAAAACAGGCACACCGTAATCATCCGTATCCCACTTTTGGGCATCGATGGTGGCCATTATTTTGTCAAAGCTATAGACAGTCACGTGGGGATCCAACTTACCGGAAACGACCAGAAACTCGCCATCGGGAGTCACATCAACCCCGTGTGGGCTTTTGGGTTCTGGGGTCATATAGAGGATGCCTTCATCAATCGCGGTTTGCAGACTAATCACAGCAAAACCATTGACCTCAAACGTGTTTCCAGCCTCGAAGACTTCCTCAGCCTTGACTAGATTGATGAGGTGCATATAGTCGGTATCGCCTTGTGAGGCCCCGGCTTCAAACGGTGGGTTGCCTTTTTCAATCCCGCCGGTGGCCCGTTCAGCGTTGAAGGAGTTACAGAAGACCCAGCCATCACTGGCTAACTTCCCAGCATCACACAAATCCTGCCAGTAAGGGGGTAGTTCGATGGCAAAGGAGCTAGCTGGGTCCATTCGGCCCGCTTCTCGATCAAACTTCCAGAAGGTGACCATCCCACGATAGGTTTCATTGTAATTATCAAGAACGTCATACTCCCAGCCCAATGGGGCAGCATATTGACCACCTTCAATCACATATTCGGTGTTAGGCGTAACCATCGTGCCGCCGTGGTCGTTGAGGGCCACCGGGTTTTTCAAAATCTGTTTGGTTTCAAAATCCTTTAGATCAATCACCGCTACGCGAGCGTTGGCTTTGTCATTGATAAAGACAAATTCACCATCATATTCACCCTCAGTTTCACTCAGGGCCGGGTGGTGCGTATCCGCCCAGCGAATTTCTTTATCATTGACATTGCCCGCATCCAACACCTCATTACCAACGCCATAGCCCCAGCCCTGCCAGGGTTCTGGGGTAAAGACACCAATTACTTTGAGCAGCCGCATACTGGGCACGCCAATAACCAACATTTGTCCGGCGTGACCACCAGAGGAGAAAATTACATACTCATCATGCTCGCCCGTCGGAACAAAGGTTTTTAGTGCCGCCGTCACGTCGTCTGGGCTAAGGCCACGGGCTTGGGCAATCGCAGCGGCTTCATCGGTTAGCCCGCCAACGCCACCAGAGACGACAGCTTCATCCCCAGCTTGGCTCAGGGCCTCAGCTGGGGCTTCACTAGAGTTTGGTACCAGGCTACAGCCTACAGCGACCAAAAAGGTGATAACAATCAAAATTAAAATATTTCGTTTCACAATATCTCTCCTTGCATCATTGCTAATATTTCAGTAACACAGGTGTAACTGCTCAGGAGAAAATTGAAAACCCTACCATATAAGAGATTGGAGATTTGGTAAGTCTGGCAGTATAATCCCTAACCTGACAAACTAGAGCCGAGTAGGAGAGCTCTGTTTCTCCAGACTTTTTATTTATTGGGTAAGAAATGATCGGTTAGGCCCTAATAACCCATCTCTAATCTCCTTAACTCGTTAAGGTTTTGCTTGCTGAGTAGTTACAAATAGACCCTAAGGTCGTGGCAACCTGTCATCCAGACCTCCTTCCTTTCCGTTTAGGCACAGAAAAAACCAGTTGATAAGTTAAGCTGATGGCCTCAGTGGGGCAGATTTCTTGATAGGTACTGGCATAGATAGTCACAAGCCATTGGGTTGGTGATGATTGCCAGATCATTATCTATCTTGAAGACCTGATTGGGGCAGAGTTTGACACACAATTCACACCCGATACAGCGGTCAGCATCAATATAAGGTAAGAAACCGGTAACCATACGCACTGAGAGACCTTCTTTGTAATCTATGTTCACTATAGCAATTTTTTTCACAAACGTATGTGACTTTTGTCTCATGTGAATTAATTCTTCGAGACAAATCGTTTTGACACGGGGAATAACTAGGGTAATAATGAAAGCCCTAAAAAAGGAGGAGATATGACTACATCGATCATTCTTAATGAGCAAACCAGACCTTTACTGCAAAGTGTCCCTTATTTTCGGAATTTGGACGATGTAGCCTTGGCGGCAATTGCTGAAGCGATGAGTATCCACCGCTATGCGGCTGGGGAAGCCATTTTTTGGGAAGGGGAACCTGAGGCTGGATTACACGTGGTCGTCGAGGGGCTTTGTAAGGTATACCGCTTGTCAGAAGGGGGACGCGAACACGTGTTAGCCACTCTAGGACCAGGGGACTCGTGCAATGAAGTGCCCGCCGTAGATGCGGAGCCAAACCCCGCCAACTTTGCTGCTCTTGAGGACTCGGTGGTATGGGTCATTTCTGAGGCAGCCTTAACTCAATTTCGTCACCAATACCCATACCTTAACGACATCATTATCAAAAATTTATCGATGCGCTGCCGCCAACTGGTGCAGCGAGTGTACAACCTCTCATTTTTATCGGTCACGGGTCGGTTGGCGGCCTTCTTGCTCCAGCAAAGTGATGAGCATAGTGAACTCAGTCGGCAACAGTGGACGCAGGATGAGATTGCCGCTCATCTGGGCACGGTACGGGAGATGGTAGGACGGGCCTTTCGGGAATTGCATCAGGCTGAGTTGATTCTGATGGATCGCCATCGCATTGAGATTTTGGATCGAGCAGGTCTGGAGGAGTTGACCTAGATCATGTCTAATCAGCCAACCATCGTACTTCGTAAGGTTGCAGGGTCATGCGTATAATCTCTTCATGCGTAACAACTATCTCGTCTGTCACAATATCACGTAGCTTTCCGCCGGTTGAAAATTCAGCCAAACGCATCTCAACATCTTGGGCTTCTGCCGTCACATTGTGGAGACACAACACGCGCTCTTCACCATCCGGTGCGATGCGGGTCAGTGCGAATAGTGTGGGGGAATCGGTCAGGATTTCTTGCCGTCCATTCGGATGAAAGGCTTTGTGTTGTGCCCGAGCTTTGAGCAAAGCCATATATCGATGAAACACTTTGTATCCCCGCGAATTCGGGTTAGCCAAGACCGCCTCAACCTCGGCCCGCAACCACTTTTGGCGATTGATACTCCGCGCCCGCCCCGTTTCCTCAACGCCAATATGATCATTGGCTGAGCCAAACAGGCTATGCACATAAATCCCCGGCACCCCCACCATTGCCAACATAATCGCCTGTGAACTGATAAACCGATCAATCTGGAGCGTTTCCGATTCGTCCAGGTTGGAATTGGAGAGCGCATCAAACAGGGTGATGTTAAGTTCATAAGGGCTTTGGCTGCCATCGGAGTTGGCTTTGTAGCTAACGTGGCCGCTGTGCTCAATCGCTTTGTCGGCCAAGGCTTGAATCTCTGCGGTGCTCAAGATACCCTCGGCAGGCCGCACACCCAGCCCGTCGTGCGAGGCGATGAAGTTGAAGAAGGTGGCGGTTTCGGGCAGCACGTCAAGATTGGCGGCCCACTGTTGCAAGACCGTTGCGTTGCCAGTGTGGAAGGTATGCAAAATCAGGGGAGGCAGAGAGAAATTATAGACCATTTGCGCTTCATTTTTGCCATCCCCAAAATAGGAGATGTTCTCCTGATGCGGCACATTGGTCTCGGTAATAAGCATCACATTTGGGGCGACAATGTCCATCACGGAACGGAAGAGTTGGATAATCCGATGGGTTTGGGGCAGATGGATACTGGTCGTGCCCACTTCTTTCCACATATAGGCAATCGCGTCTAGCCGAATAAACTCGGCCCCTTGCGCCACATAAAGCAACAACACATCTACAATTTCAAGCAGGACATCGGGGTTCGCATAATTGAGATCAAATTGATCATCGCTAAAGGTGGTCCAGACATGCTGCGTGCCTGAGGGTGTTTCAACCGGAGTGAGCAGTGGAAGGGCACGGGGTCGAGTAACACTGCTCAGATCGGTGCTTGGATCCTCTGTAATGAAATAATCACTATATTTGGCATCGCCTTGCCGAAACCCTTCGGCCCAGGCACTTTTCGCCGAAATGTGATTGATTACCGCGTCCAACATAAGGCGAAAATTTTGGCCCAAGGCTGTCACATCATCCCAAGTACCTAAAGCTGGATCAATAATGTCATAATCGATCACCGAAAAGCCATCATCAGAGGAATAAGGAAAACAGGGGAGAATATGAACGCTGTTGATACTCCCCTTTAGATGATCAGAAAAAATATCAGTCAAACTTTGCAAGGGGGGCTTATCGGGTTCCTGAATTTGGTCACCGTAGGTAATCAAAATCGAGTCCGCTTCGGTGACCCGTTCATTAGGTGAAACAGCTTGCTCTAACTCAGGGTGCTGCTGCCGAAACACATTCAGCCGAATTTTAAGGCGTTGGGCAATATCAGGGGCAACTTCTGCCCCATAGACAAAGGTTAAATGATCGAGAATTTGTTGCTCTGGACTCATCAAGATTCTCCTGTCAAATAGTTATGGCTTAAGGATATTTTCAAAAGATGTTACAAAAAGCATCAAATCAGGCAAATTGCCCATCAAGAAGATATACAGGCTTGTTTAGCCAATTCAATACGTTTATAATTCGAGTTATTCTACAGGAGTGTGACTGAAATGCCTGAACGACACAAAATCTACTATGACTCTGCGGTCGGGATGTTGGAAATTATCGGCACGACCGAGGTCATCAAAGAAATTAACTTTGTTGATGCTGACCAACTTAATAAATCCGATCAAACGGATACCACACCAATCATCGAACAGTGTATTCAACAGTTGGGTGAATACTTTAAGGGTGAACGGAAAGAATTTTCACTCACCCTGGACCCTGATGGGACAGAATTTCAGCGATCTGTTTGGCAATACCTCCTCAATATTCCTTTTGGTCAAACGGCTTCATATCTCGATGTAGCCAAGGGCATTGGCAATGAAAAAGCTGTCCGTGCCGTTGGCGCAGCGAATGGACAAAATCCCCTTGTCGTAGTTGTTCCCTGTCACCGTATCATCGGCAGCAATGGCAAGCTAGTTGGCTATTCTGGTGGTATGTGGCGCAAGAAATGGCTCCTGAAGCACGAAGGTTTACTCCAAGAAGAACAGTTGTTACTGTTTTAACAAGGTAGCAGGGTCTCAGGGTAACAAAGTTTGGTGTCTATACTGAAATAGGGAAACAAACCATAACGTTACGGGTGTTGGCTTCGACAGGTTCAGCCAACGTCGCCTGAACTTGTCAAAGACGATAGAAGTGCTGATTTCAAGCCATTTTCAGTATAGTTTTATTTTGCTACCTTACATTTCTGCTACCTTGCGACATTGCTACCCGGCTACCTTACTACCCTGACAAACTGTTCGCCTCAGGATCATCCTCAATAATCTTATTTTTCACGTGCGTTGACATCACAACCGAGGTTTGGGTGGCCCCATAATGAGAAACTTGGTTGATAAATCGCTCCATCTCCTTGATTGACGCCACTGCAATTTTGATAATAAACGAGGCCTGCCCCGTAATGTAATGCCCCTCCAAAACAACGGGTGAATTTTCCATAAAATCAATCAGTGGCTCATATTTATCAGGCGTAGTCTGGATACTAACAAAGGCAGTAATCCCCCGCCCTAACTTCTCTAAGTCGAGTACCGCTCGATAGCCCGTAATTATACCGGCCTCCTCCATCTTACGAACCCGCTCACTCACAGCCGGGGTTGACAAGCCGATTGCTTTGCCTAGCTCTCGATAGGCAATTCGACCCTCTTTCTGTAGGGTTTGCAGTAATTTCCAGCCTGTTTTATCCAAAAGCTTTTCATGTAAAGTCATCTCTCTATTTCCCGTAACTATTTTAGGTAATTCAGAAGAAATATCATCAAAAATGTATGCAAATCATCACTTTTGTTTGCTATTATAGAAGACAGTTTAATTTGTAACAATTCAATAATAGTGACAAAGGAGTTAGCAGTATGATTATCGGTGTTCCAAAAGAAATTAAATCATTCGAAAATCGAGTGGGGGCCACACCTGCTGGCGTAAGCGAGTTGGTGAAGCACGGGCACACCGTTTGGGTAGAGACCCAAGCAGGCAAAGGCAGCGGCTTTATTGATATGGATTATGAAGAAGCCGGGGCCAAAATCGTTGACCAAGCTGACAAAGTCTGGTCGGCTGAGATGGTGATGAAGGTCAAAGAACCGCTTGCCGAAGAGTACGGCTATTTCCGTAAAGATCTATTGCTATTCACATATCTACACCTTGCTGCTGAAGCACCACTCACAGAGAAACTGGTCGAGAATAAAACAACATCTGTTGCGTATGAGACGGTGCAATTAGATAATGGTCGTTTGCCACTCCTCCAACCAATGAGTGAAGTGGCTGGACGAATGTCCATCCAGGTGGGTGCCCAATTTTTGACAAATACCTATGGCGGCAAAGGCATTTTGCTCGGTGGCGTGCCAGGCGTGGCTCCAGCCAAAGTCATTATCATCGGCGGTGGTATCGCTGGCACACAAGCGGCCAAAATGGCCGTTGGATTAGGGGCCCGTGTTGTTATTTTTGATATCAATGCTGAACGACTCCGCGAGTTAGATGATCTATTTGCTGGTCGTGTTGAAACGATGATGTCCAACAGTTACAACATTGCGGCGGCGGTAAAGGATGCCGATCTATTGGTTGGGGCGGTTTTAATTACTGGGGCACGAGCCCCCCGTCTTGTGACCGAAGAGATGGTCAAGACAATGTCTGCTGGGTCTGTTATCGTCGATATCGCCATTGATCAAGGGGGCTGTATTGAAACGATTGATCGGGTCACCTATCACGATAATCCAGTCTATAAAAAACATGATGTGCTCCATTACTCGGTTGGGAATATGCCAGGGGCCTCAGCCCGGACATCTACCTTAGCCCTAACGAATGTCACCTTGCCGTATGCTATTCAATTGGCTAATCAAGGTTTTGCTGCGGCGGTAAAGAAAAATCAACCGTTGGCTCGCGGGGTCAATACCTACAATGGACAGGTTGTTCATAAAGGGGTTGCCACTTCTTTGAACTATGATTTTGTCCCGTTGGAGAAACTTTTATAGCCTACACTGATTATTCAATTTGAATTGAGCTAACTTTCAATAAGGAGTCCGAAAATGTACTTTCGGATTCCTTATTTTTATTCACATTTTCCCCATAACAACTTTAAAAATCCAGGTTGTCATCTCACCATTTTTATTTTATAGTTGATCCTATGTATTCACATTTTATCGATCACAAATCCCTAAAAATCTTCACGTATGGGACAAGGAGGTTTTCATGCGAATCGGTTTTATTTCGACCCGCTTAAATGGTACAGATGGCGTTTCTTTAGAAGTTGAAAAATGGGCAACTGTTTTAAAGCGGATGGGGCACGAACTCTACTATTGCGCCGGGGAGTTAGGTGGTTATGCAGCGGGAGGTACCCTCATCCCTCAACTTCACTTTGATCATCAGTATATCTTTCAATTTGGTCAGCGAGCCTTTGGGCAAGGCCATCAACAAACCGACCCAATTACATTAGTTGATGAAATTTACGAGATGGCTGATGAAATTCGAGCACCCTTACGTAAATTCATTCGATCCAATCATCTAGATTTAATCGTTGTAGAAAATGCCCTGACCATTCCCATGAATTTACCCTTGGGCATCACCCTGACAGGGTTGATTGCGGAATTGGGTATCAACACCATCGCCCATCATCACGATTTTTTCTGGGAGCGGGAACGGTATCAAAGCAATGCTATTTTAGATTTACTCGATACGGCCTTTCCCGCCAAATTACCCTCGATTCAGCACGTGACGATCAACAGTATTGCCCAAACTCGCCTCAAAGCTCGACGTGGCATTGAGTCGGTGGTCATTCCCAACGTCCACGATTTTGCAAGCCAAGCGCCAGGTATCGATCAATATACCCAAGATTTTCGTGAGGCCATCGGTATTTCCAAAGATGATCTATTCATTTTGCAACCCACTCGGGTCATCCAGCGAAAAGGGATCGAAATGGCCCTATCATTAACCCAAAGTCTGGATATCCCCAGCAAGTATCTCTTCATCACTCACCCAGCCCACGATGAAGGCAAAGAGTACTGGCATTGGTTACAACGGGAGGCCAGTGTAATGAAGGTCAATTTACAATTGATTGATTACATCATCGGGAGCGAGCGGGCCAAACGCAATGGTCATAAAATCTACTCGCTCTGGGATGCCTACCCCCATGCGGACCTCGTGACCTACCCGAGCACCTATGAAGGTTTTGGTAATGCGTTGCTAGAAGCAATCTACTTTAAACGTCTCATTGTTATTAATCGCTATCCCGTCTACAATGCCGATATCGGCCCTCTAGGCTTTGAGTTTATCGAATTAAATGGCTTTGTTAATGATGCAGCCATCGCACAAACCCAAGAGTTGCTCAATGATCCGGATCAAGTCAAGGCAATGACTGAAAAGAATTACGAAATTGCCCAAGAGCATTTCTCCTACAAGGTGCTTGAGCAAAAGCTTGCTGAAATTTTGGCTAATTTTTAGGCTTGCTAACAGACACACGATAAATTTGTTAAAGGTTTACGGATAACGATATCTCTTTAATAAGCCGTAACCAGGGATAGCAAAGTCGCAGAGGAGTATGCTGATGCGACTTTGCTACCCTGCGACCTTTTACTTTGATAATCCCCTAGACCTCCATTTGACAGGTGTAGGTGTAACTCTTACAATAATGTCCTAAGTCAATCAAGACTGGCTCAGACCTAACACCATAGTTTTAATCCGTGAAGATTGAAGTGAGAGGGGCCTCTCCATTCATTATCAATCTTCATCCCCTCCCCTTCAATTTTCCACCTATTATTTACACATAAATCACTATGCATATCGGAATGGTTCATTATGCGGCACCGCCTGTTGTCGGTGGAGTCGAATTAACGATTTATCATCACGCTCGAATTCTCACTACGTTAGGGCACCAAGTCACGGTGGTCGCTGATCGAGGTGACTCCGTGCAGCCTGGGGTTACCTTTCGATCAGAGCCATTAGCCGGCTCTGGTGGAGAATGGATTGCGGCGATGAATAAGGCATTGGCGGGTGGCGATGTGCCTGATGATTTTCAAGCTGTAGTCGATCAGACTAAGCAAGCGTTGTTGAGCCATCTGGCTGACTGCGACGTGATTATTGGGCATAATTTTTTCACCTTGCACAAAAATCAAGCCTTGACCACCGCAATACACAACTTAGTGGAGATGGGAGAAGGACCACCTTGGGTCGCTTGGCATCACGATTTTGCCTGGTTACGACCTCAGTACCAATCCGAATTGCACGCTGGCTGGCCTTGGGATTTGCTGCGAAGACCTTGGTCAGGGGTCCGAAATGTGACTGTTTCTCAGGCGCAACAGATCGACCTGGCTGGGCTTTATGAGATGCCTGTCGATGATATCACCGTGATTTCGCCAGGGGTAGAGCCGCTCGATTTTTATCGGTGTGGGCCAAAAATAGCGAGTTTGGTGGAGCAGTGGGGTTTATTGGAAGCGGATTGTGTCTTTCTTCTGCCAGCTCGAATTACCCGCCGCAAAAATATCGAGCTTGGCTTAGAGTGGTTGGCGGCAGTTCGAGAGCATTCAGGCTGGGATGCCCGGCTGATTATCACTGGACCACCGGGTCCCCACAACCCAACAAACGCAGCCTATCTCAATCATCTACTAAATTTGCAAGCTGAACTATCCCTCACGGATGCCGTACATTTTGTTTATAAAGCACAGGATCAAGCAGAAGGACCATTGCTCCTTGATGATGTAGAACTGGCCAATCTTTTTCAGATCGCGGATGCGATGATGTTTCCCAGTCGGCAGGAAGGGTTTGGCATTCCCATTCTGGAAGCGGGATTAGCCCGCCTGCCCATTTTTGCCACCGACCTGCCTCCCTTTCGGGAAAGTGCGGCCTCAGAGGCAACCCTATTCGACCTCGATACCCCGCCATCTCAAGTCGCAGACCAAATTGTCACAGCCTTACAAACAGACCGAGGCTTTCAACTCCGTCGCCGCGTTCTAAAAAAATACACGTGGCGACGGATCATCGAAACGCAGATATTGCCTCTTTTACAATCGGTTGTATCAAAATAGTCGGGTGTTGAGCCGCACCTTACTATTTTTTATATCGTAACATCGTCGTTACTTCTTCCTCGATGCAGAAGTTCTAATCCACTAAAACGTTCAATAATTAGTTAAGAGAAAGGACAGACGCGATGGAAACAAAAAAACAAAGTACCCCCCAATTAATCAAGCCTAATGTATTAAAGCGGCAAGCCACGGGTGATGTCTCTACGATGGTTGATCACTGGTTTGCCAAGAACACCTTCACCAGCAAGGAGTTTGCGGATTTAGAACAGCTGATGGCGCTGAAAGAGGCTCAAGACGTGACCATTAGCTTAGGTTTACCCACCCTTAATGAAGCAGAAACCGTCGGCACGATTATCAAAACGATGCAGACAACCATGATGGAGGAATTTCCCCTCCTCGATGAAATCGTTTTGATCGACTCAGACTCAACCGACGATACGGTCGCGCTTGCTGAGGGTTGTGGCATCCCAGTCTATCAGCACAGTGAAATTTTGCCGCAATACGGCTCAATTCGCGGTAAAGGTGAGGCCCTTTGGAAAAGTATGCACGTCCTGAAAGGGGATATCATTGCCTGGATTGACACCGATATTGTCAATATTCACCCTCGTTTTGTTTACGGTATTTTAGGGCCACTCTTGCAAAATAAAGAGTTGCTATACAGCAAAGGTTTCTATCAACGCCCCATCAAAGTCGGCGAAACGATGCAGGCTACAGGTGGGGGACGGGTTACAGAATTGACCGCTCGCCCCTTATTCAATCTATTTTATCCTGAATTGGCTGGACTGATTCAACCCCTGGCCGGAGAGTATGCAGGGCGACGTGAGGCCCTAGAACAAATGCCATTCTATGTCGGGTATGGGGTTGAAACAGGACTGCTCCTCAATTTGGTTGACACCTTTGGCTTGAATAGTATTGCCCAAGCTGATTTAGAGCATCGCATTCACCATAATCAACCCCTCAAATCGTTGAGCCGAATGTCTTTTGCCATCACCCAAGTTTTTATGGATCATTTGGCCGAACGACATGACACGGGCCTATCGGACCTAATGAATCGAACGATGAAATTAATGAACTATGATGCAGGCCACTGTACCTTGGAGGAACAGGCTATCTCTGACCAACACCGTCCACCGATCATTACCTTACCCGAATATCGAGCCAAGCACAATGTAGTCGATCGGGATGAACTTACGCCCAATTGGCGGGTCACAATGCCCACGGACTCTGGGGCTGTGGCCGCATGACCACGCTGTATGTGATCCGGCACGGAGAAACGCCCTGGAATGTTGAAGGGCGTTATCAAGGCCACCTTGACCCACCCCTAACCCCAAATGGGGAAGCCCAAGCTCAAGCGACCGCCGAAAAGTTGGCTCCACTTGAGTTTGAAGTGATCTACAGCAGCGATTTAGCCCGCGCTCACCTTACAGCGCAAGCCTTGGCTGACAAAATCAAATTGCCTATCCACCGCGATCCCCGCTTGCGTGAGATCAATCAAGGTGAGTGGCAGGGGGTCGTGATTGGTGATATTCGAGCAGGCTGGCCTGAAGAACTACAGGGCTGGGAGCGCGATCCGTGGAATCACCATCCGCCGGGTGGGGAGACCCTACAACAGCTACAAACTCGCCTGTTTGCGGCCATTGATGACATCGTGGCCAAACATAGCGGCAAGGTCGCCCTCTTCACCCACAAATTGCCGATCGCCTTGCTCAAAATCCGATATCACGACTGCCCCCCCGCCGACATTTGGTCCCTCCTCCCAAAAAACGCAGCTTGGGAGGTTTTTGAGTTTGGTTAGGTGAATATGAGGAGCCTGAAAAATAACCCCTGATTGTAATAAGAATTCGCTTGTGTGGCTTGAGTTACGGTAATTGGTAAATAGTAAATGGTAATTAGACTTCACGCCCAATTACTATTTACCAATTACTAATCACTGAATTGAACTGTTCAAATTAATTCTCAACCCATTCTTCCAAATTTTCCATTACCTCCAATTCTCCGTCCCCCACATTTGTAAAAACGTCCCCATCTGTGGCTTAATACGTTCACACATTTCAATTAAACGAGGTGATTCGATGGCGAAGGTATTTGTCACACGTGTTGTTCCCCAAAAAGGGCTAGATATGATTCAGGGTGCGCCCGATCTTGAGGTTGAGGTTTGGCCGGAGGGGATGCCGCCTGCTCGTGAGGTGTTGCTCGAAAAAGTGCAGGGGATTGATGGGTTGTACTGTCTATTGACCGAAAAAGTCGATGATGAGCTGCTTGAGGCAGCGGGGGCACAACTCAAAGTGGTTAGCCAAATGGCCGTCGGTTACGATAACATCGACGTAGCTGCTTGTATCCAACGCGGTATTCCCGTTGGTAACACGCCTGGCGTGCTGACCGAAGCCACCGCCGATTTAACGATGGCCTTGCTGCTGAGCACCGCCCGCCAAATCGTGCCTGCGGCGGAAGCGATCAAGGCGGGGAAATGGGAAACCTGGGAGCCGATGGGCTACACCGGGCCGGATGTCTATGGCAGTACGGTCGGATTGATTGGGATGGGGCGCATTGGCCTAGCTGTGGCAAAACGATTGACCGGCTTTAACGTCCGCCTCCTCTATTTCAATCGCAGGCCACATCCTGAGGCTGAAGCCGTCGGCGCGACGTTGGTCGATCTAGACACCCTTCTCGCTGAAAGCGACTTCGTTAGCCTCCACTTCCCGCTCACGCCCGACACAAAGCACTTTATGAACGCCGAACGGTTCCGTCAGATGAAATCGACCGCCACCCTAATCAATACCGCCCGCGGTGGTGTCGTCGATCAAGACGCTCTGATTGAGGCCTTACGCGATGGGGTGATTGGCTACGCGGGCCTAGACGTCACCACGCCCGAACCTATCGGAGCCGACCACCCGTTGCTGGGTCTACCCAACGTCACCGTCCTCCCTCACATCGGCAGCGCCAGCATCCCCGCCCGCGAGAAAATGACCACGATGGCTGCGGCGAATTTGTTGGCTGGTGTGCGTGGCGAGCGCTTGCCGAATTGTGTGAATCCTGAGGTTTATGGATGAACAGGCTAAACGATTTTAATTCACCGTGACAAAACCCGGCTCGCTGAACGCACTGTTACCAAGCACATCGTAACATTCGATAGATACGTGGTAGAGGCCTTGCTCACTCAAGGTGGGTGTGGTGATTGAGGTAGCGGTCGTATTGATCGTAACAGGACGGCTGCCCTCAGGCCCATAGCGGACGCGATAGGCGGTGGCGTCTACGCAGCCGGACCAACTGATGCTTAAGCGATCATCAACTTGTGACACATCGGTCAAGCCGGGTGTTGCCCCTTCTGAACCACTCGGTTGCGAGGGTGATGAGCTGTAGTCGCTTAAGACAAGGGGAAGCAACATACTATAGTCAGTAGTCACTTCAGGAAATGCAGCGTGATCCTCGATAAACATATCCTGATCGATTGACAACAAGAATTCAATGAGATCGGCTTCTTCAGTCCCTTCAAACGTCATCTGGTGTGTGCCGATGGTAAATACCTCATTCAAGGTCTCGGCACTGCCGTCGTGAAAATAGGGAGCGGTTTCCCACAATTCAATCAGAGTTGGCGTTCGAATGGTAGTGAGTGGCCCATTCAAACGGTTGCCTGACGTGGCACTAATTGTGCCCACATCGTGACTTTGTCCATCACGGAAGGCTTGCCCAGTGTGACAACTGGTACAACCGCTCGTTTCAAAAAGCGTTTGGCCTCGCAACGCAGCCTCAGTGAGGCCGCCAGCATAGGTGCGATGAGGCGACCGTTTGACGCTATCTTTGCCCAAGCTGGCGATGTAAACGGCCAAGGCATCGAGTTCGTCTGACTGGCCAGCGGTCGTCATATCGAGGGGGGATTGGCCGTTAAACGTGATACCGGGGATCAAGCCCTGCCCACCATTTAATGCTTCCATCTGTAGCTCAAAATCTTGCACCTCATTAAAATTCGAGGACCAGTGTAAATCGCCGAAACGCGTTCCACTCGTACCATTGAGTGAGATGGTGTTACGTAGGCCCTCACCCAAACTGGTCAGGTCCCATACCTGGCCATCCTGCCCGCCATCTTTATGACAGCTGGCACAACTGATATACCCTTCCTGCCCCATCTCAGGGATGCTAGAATGGTAGAATTGCTGCAAACCTTCAAGCTCCTGTCCCGTGAGCAACTCGTCGCTCACGGTATTGATCGTCAAGATATTAGGGTTTCGATCGCCATTATCGAGATAGCCTGAAACATCAATCGCACTAACCGTCCGGCCCGTAAAGTTCTTCACGTACAGAACCCGTAAGGTCGTACACATATCTTGCGGGGCAAACCCGCTCGAAAATTGGGTAAATGTGCTCAAATTTTCGTTTTGGGCCGCCACAACGTTGTTCCCCTGAAAGGTGACGATGCGTGACTCGCCATCCACCAAATAGGTGACACCGGCTGGGTCTGCCGCATTGTCAAAATCGAGCGTGCCGGCCGGGGTGCTGGGATTCACATTGGCATCCTGATTGTTGGTCAGATCCAAGCGCACCATCATCGGACGAACTGTGTTATCGTCATCCAAGGCGATACCTGATCGCACAGCACTGGTGCCACGATCAATGTTGGCCTTGGTAGCGGTGACAAAGGCTTCTGTGCCATCACTACTGATCACGATGCCGGACAGGAAGTTGGGGATACCGGAGCCGTGATCGATATCATCACTGACCAACACTTTATTTACCACAATCGTTCGGGTTAGAGATAAGCCCGAGCCAGTCTCAATGTCATACACTTCACCGTGGGTGGGGGCGGAGATAAAGCGAGTGACCAGCAAACGGCTACCATACATCGCCATCGCTCGCGGCATTGGGCCTACGGGAAGCCGATTGATAATACTCTGACTGTTTGGGTCAATTTCAATCACCTCACCACTGCCAAACAAAGAAACAAAGAGCGAGGTGCCATCCGTGACCGAGGCAATCGGCTGTGTGCCGTGGCCTGTATCAATGGCAAAGGCTGGGTTCACCGTGGCAGCGTGATGGAATACCACCTTGTCATCATCCCGATAGGTGACAGCGTAATAGTCGCCAATGCGGGTGACGGACGTAGGGGTTTTGTAATCCAAGAATAGCTCACGCTGACTGCTTATTTGGACATACTGCGACCCTGGCTCAAGATACGTATCAATGATGCTCACACTATGATTATCTGGATTCACAACCCAAAGATTGTCTGTGGCTGACTCGGGCAAACAGCTCATCTGACTCGATTGGTTGGGGTAGTAAGGCGTGCCTGCAAAATCTGGGGCAGTCGTACCCGCCCAGTAGGAACAGGTTTTGGGTTGGCCTGGGGCTGGATCACCAAAAACGGCTATAGTGCAGGCAGTTGAGCCGGTGACATTTTCTTGATAAGTATAAGCCCCGGGCACCCCAAAACGCACGACAGATGTACTCGGCACCGCACAAGTTGCGTTTTCATTGGCACAATGAGTCCAATCTGTATCAGGCTCTGGACCCGGATCAATCACTGTCTCGCCCGTGGTAAAGGTAAAGGTATAGGGCGTCATTGTATTGCCCATGTAATCTTGAATGCCCGACACTTCCACCCGATAGGTCACATCGAGATCTAAATCTTCGGCAGGCCAAAGGGTAATTGTTCCTGTGTGGGACAGACGATGTTGAAAATCAACGGGCTGGTCCGTATCGGTACGGATCAGTTGGAAGGCATTAACCACACTCTCGGTCCGCATCGTTTCTGGAATATGAATGCTGATGAAGGTATCCACCGCGACATTGGTTTGACCAGCCAGAGGACGATGGCCTGAAACATAAGGCGGGTTCAGGTCAGGGTCATCGCTGGTGACAAAAAAGCACATTCCCTGTGTATTTACCCGCTCGTCAATCTCGACGCTGGTGATGGTTCGGCCACCCCCTAAAACGTCGCCGACTCCCAAATTCGTCGAGCCAATCATAGAACGGTTGCTATCAAAGTTGTAGACCACGTATGTGCCTGAACTCCAGGAGCCTTCAACCAAAGTAGCTCCGGTGTAGGTGATAATGGCCTCGGTCCCAAAGAGATCATAGCCACCAAAGACCCCGATTTGTCCCAAGGGTCGGAAATATTGTGACCCATCACAGTAGTTTTGCGTGGTGGGGAATTTATAAGCCACCTGGGCCATATCAGTGCCGCTGATGATGTAATCTGGATCACCCGCTTTCCCAGTGGCGTACAAGTTTTCACACAAATTGATGTCCACTCTCATATGATCGACAAAAGCATATTGATCTTGAAAGTTAACATACATCGGCGTCGTCATATGATCACCATCGGTGGGATCACTTTCATCCTGATTAAAGTAAAGTTCACAGGTCAGGTGGGGGTTGGTCGGATCAGAGAAATCAACCACATACATCGCTGGATAATCTCGACCAACTGCATTATTTATTCGGGCTGCCCAAACCATTTTATTGGCACCGTAAGGCTCAGCCCAATAGCCACCCAGCCCAACGGATGTGCCATCTGGTTCGCGCAGGGTGGGTTGATAGACAGACAAAAGTTGCGGCGTGAAGGTATCAGAGGTGATGCCTGCTTTCCAGCCGTTCATACTGTAGATAGCCATCCCCGTCGAGGCTTGATCCGAGGCCACGACCATCAAATCACCATGAAACGAGAAAAAGCCCGTCACTCCGGTATCACCCAAATGATCCCAGGTCGCTAAAGGTCGGCCTCGCCAGTCATCGCCTGGGGCAAGGGTGTAGTAAAGGGTGCGCATATCATCAAAAGGCGCACCATAGCTCCAGAGGTCAGAAATGATAAAGGGGGAGTACAATCGCCCGGCTGTTGTCTGCCAGGGGGGACTAACAGGCACGGTATCCCCTGTGGTGGGATCATGACGATGTGAGTTGCCCAATTCCCAATAATTGTTACTCCAAAGATAGGCGTCACCATTCCAGAAATTGGTGTGAGTGGCGTGAGCGTGCTGGGCTTGCCCGTTACGGCAGATACCGTTGTGGCAATTTACATAGCGGATAAATTGGGGGTCCGTGGGGTCCGAGATATCCCAAGAACTGTCCCAATTTTGTAAGGTGATGTGGGCATCGGAACTACCTGGGCTTTCGGGCAACAGCATCAAAGTTGGACCAATCGTATTGATAATCGCCGTACGGCCCCCATCAACCGCCCGTTTTGCCAGAAAGTCGCCCTGTTGGCCATAATCTTGATTAGGGGGATAGTCTGATAAAAGGCCACCCTGTGAATAAGCGGTCGATGTGGGCAGGCTGGCGGATATAACAAGAAGGATCACGATCAGTACAACTGCATTCTTTATCTTCAAATACCTCATGGTGGTTCCTCTCAATCCCTATTTTTCAAATCTCATCAACAAAATCCAAAATCAAACCTTGTGCAGTATAAATCTCAATTATTTTAAGAAGGAAGTCAGCAGATGTATAGGGTAGAAAGCCCGCAGGATAAATTAAAAAAACACCGTATAAACTACGGACTCAACAGAACTCTAAGTCAAGCTTAAGAAACAATTTGCCCCCAATCTTTAATTTCTAATCTCCTTAAATCCTCTCTATTCATTTCTTAACCTTGCCAGCCTATGCTACAATTCGCCTTGTAAAACATTAATTCATTATGGAAAGGTAACTTATGTACACATTTCTATTTCAAGCACACTCTGGCTGGCGCTGGCTGGTATTGGTTATCATTATCATTACGACCCTGAGAATGATAATGGGCTTAATCACAAATGGCAGATGGGGGGCATTAGACGGCACGTTATTGCGCTTATCAAATATTACGTTAGGTGTTCAAATTATCCTAGGACTACTTCTTTTTGCGATGTACTTTACCTTAGGCGTGCCAAACTTTCCGGTAACTCAAGCATCTGTTGGGGCAATTGGTGGGGGTCATTTGGTACCCGCGATTTTATCAATAGGCGGGGTTGGCTTTGCGTCAGCGCGCACGCGCAAAGTCTCGGGAAATCGCTCAAAATTTTTGTATGGCACAATTGGGATGATTATTACAATTGTTCTCATTTACGGGGCTGCCGCTTCGGTCGGGGGTCTATTTGTCTCACGCGCTGGCTAGAATTTCGGGGACTTAATTGAGTCTCACAGGGGCTGGCTCCAACGCTGAGCGTTGGAGCCAGCCCCTTTTTCATGACAACACACAGCATTGTCACGAGAGAAATGTAACGTAGGCGTAGGCATCCTTGCCTGCGCACGGACAGGCTAAAAGCCTGTGTTACAATACTAGTTTCTAGGGAGCATACAAAATGCACGGGGTACTAGCTAACCCTAAGCTTCACGCACTAAAGGCAAACTCAATGTCACCCGCGTAAATTGCTCTGGGACACTATCGATGTTGAGTGTGCCACCGACCACGGCAAGCATCGTGCTATGCAGGGCCAACCCCTGCCCACTGCCATTCTTCGCGGGAGATGAGGTTGCCGTTAACCCAACACCATTATCCTCAACCTGCAAAATCAATGTTTCCTCACAATCAACCGTAATCATCAAATGTAAGGGCCTTTGTGGTTGCTGTCCACGACCGTGGCGGGCTGAGTTGCGTATCGCTTCTCGAAGGGCATAAAACGCGACCTCGGCAGTTAAGGTTGGCAGCGCCTGCACGGCTGCTTCGCCAGCTAAAGAAATTTTCCATTCGACCTGATCAAACGCGTTCACTAATTCACCCTCAATCACTTGGCGCAACGCCCCAATTAGCCCCCGCCTCATCAACGTTGGCTCAAGGGTGGTCGGAATCTCGTGTAATAAGTCAGAAATTTGCTGATGCGCCCCGCTTAATAAATCAATGACCTCTGTTGGTTGATTGGTTTCAGCTTGAGCACTCAATGAAATCAAGGCGGCGTGGAGTTGCGGCAAGACATCATCGTGCAAGACACGACGTGTCTGCCGGTCCATCAATTGACTTTCGGTCAGTCGCTGTCGTTGTAAGCCCATCAAGCGCCGAGCGATCTCAGTGCTGGCTTGGGTATCAATCAGCCGCTCGCAACTGGCCCGGGCAATTTCCAACTCTTCCTCAACATACAAATCATTATCCTGCTTAGGGCCAAGCAATAGCAGGCCAATCAACCCTCGCTCACTCCACAAGGGCAAAGCCCAAGCAGCCCCACCGACTTGGGCTGGTTCAACCGGAATAAATTTAGTTTGCGGAATTTGCAGCTGTCGCAGTGTCTCTGGCGATAAAGCGGGCAGTGGCGATAACCCTGCGGGATGGGTCAACGGGGAAACGAGCGGGGCGAGTGAGCCTAAGGGTAATAAATAGGCTACCTTCGTTTGCAACATATCCTCACACAATGATTGAAATGGAGCCGCGACATCAACAGCCGGGGGCGCAGTCGGTGGGGTCAATAGCGTTTCATAAAGACGCTGGCTAGCGACGACGGGTTGAAGATGACGAATATAATGCCCCCGTCGTTCATAGGATCGCCAGATTAACAGGGCGTAAAAGACGACCATAATCACCGTCGTCAAAAGCAAACTGTAGATGGGCCGCAGTTGAACTGCCAAGCTCCAGCCAACGACCAAGCCATAGCCAACCGCCAAAATAATCGCATTGTACCATTGCCGCTGTAGCTCACGACGGGGTAAGGTTTGACCCGCGAAAATAGCGTAGGATACGATCGCCTGTCCTAATAAAATGACTGATAAACCGATGAGTGCCCCAATCACCAGATCAACCCAGCCAACGATAAAGGCCATACTGCTGTATCGATCAAAGCTGATCACGCCGCCTCGTGCGTTTGAGATGATCCAGATAATGACCCCTGCAACCAGCAAACTTACGATGAGCAGTAGAATCGAGTTGGCCACAAGCCACGGGTTAGCTCGCTGCCGAGCCAAATCGCCCATCGCCCGATGAGAGGGGGCAGCGTGGCGGAGAACGTTCAGGGCTAGGCCAATGCAAAGAACAACATAAATCGGATAGGCCAGAAAAATGATAGGAATGCCCGCTACGGCAATGGAACTAGACAGATTAAGCTCAATCACCTGACTAAAAGAGGGGAGCGGACTGGCAAAGAGGAGCAGCCCAATTAAACCGAGAGATAATCCCAATGTCAAAATCACCCAGCGCCGCTGCGAGCCTAAATTGGGCCAATAACCAGCATACCACAAGGTCATCACATACCAGGCAAAGGGCAATGTAACCACGGGGATCCAGCCCACATACCACCATAAATTCAGACTATTGTCAATAAAGAGGGGGCCATATCCCAGGATAGCGGTATGGCTGATAAAAAAGGCCGCCCCAGTCAGCAAGCCAAAACCAGCAAACCAAACATCCCAACTCCGTCGCTCAGCATTTAGAGGAACGGTTAATCCCAACCATAATAGAAGAATGACATTGGCTAAGGAAACGGCCAGAGTGGCCCAATCGAGCAAAAAATTTCCGGTCATAGAGCGTTTGTAGGGTTAATAGAGTTTATAGGGTTTGTAGAGTTATGGTGTTGATAAAAACTCTTTGTGTCCATTATGTCCCCTTTGCGTTCTTTGTGTTTCATCCTTTTGACTCTAAAACCCCCACGAACCCTATAAACTCTACAAACTGCCTTATTCCCAAACAATCCACTCACCGCGACCATCCATCACATACGCAACGCCTTCTTCATCCCAGCGAATGAGGCGTCCTTCCCGCACGATGAGGGTGGCTCGATTACGAGCGATTTTTTCATCGGTCGTACTTTCATTGAGGCCCCACGTCGCATAAATTTGGCCATTGATGCGGCTGACCGTTCGTTTCGCCCGAAAGTTCAGCCGAGCCGCAATTTGCTCATTGGTCAAGCCCTGCGCCAGCATTTTAGCCACAACCTGCTCGTTGGGTTCCAATAATTCCATGGGCGCGTGCTCATCTTTGTACCGTACTTCCTGCACCCGCGCCTCAATATCAGGATCAATAAAACTGAGGCCAGCAATGGCGTCTTTGAGGAGGGGTAAAATCATTTGGGGTAACAAATAGTTGGACTTCCGAACGTAGGCGTAGTGGCTCAGAATACCCGAACGACGAAAATCACGATAGTAGGCATCATCATCTTGAATGGAGTAGAAGACCACAGGCAACCGAGGATACTCTCGTCGAATGGCCACGGCTGTCTCAATCCCATTCATTGCCCCGGCCAGTTGAACATCCATCAGAATGACATCTGGCGCATTCTCCAGACAGCCCTGTAAGGCATCCTCGCCCCGAGCGTAGCCAGAGATGAGTTCAACCTCACCTGTCGCCAACAAGCCCGTTTCCAGAGCAGGCCGAAGTTTTTCATTGTCTTCTACAATCAATAATTTGAGCATATTTATTTATAACCCGAAGCCTAATTCGTTGTCAATCGGTCTCAAAGGGGGCAAGCAACTGATAAGCCCGTTGCTCGGCTAAATGATAGGACACCCAACGTTGTTCTTCAACCCGCTCTTCGAGGCGTCTAAATTGCCTTGCAAAGTGATGCTGTAACACGAGCCGTTCATCGGTATCGAGATTAGCCATTTCTGCAACCAAAACCGGAACTGCATCATCTGACAATTGCGTTAGGTAGTAGGCATCAAGATCCATGCTCACCCGCGATGAACCAAAGTCAGGCTGTACTTTAATCGTTTCACGCGCAAGGTTTTGGCGGGCAATGAAAGCATCCGGGTTAACAAAATTGAGCGTGACCAAAAAGCCCAAGGCGGCAACAAAGGCTCCGATGGCAAAGCGATAGGGATGCCACCATAAGGTGATGACAAACCACAAACAGCTAATCCCCAACCATATCATAAAAATATGGCTGTAGAGCCGAAGTTGGGTATATCCAAAGACCGTTTCATAAAGCAGCAACCGCTGAAAAGCCGAAATTAAAATGACAATTACTAAACCAATCATCAAACTACTCAAAGCATTAAAACTAAGGGTTTGACCATGCTCCCCCCGTTTTCCCAGACGATGTAGACCCAAAATCAGCCCCAAGCTGATGACAGCCACGGCCAACAACTCAAAAAACCCTTGCCGCGCATATTCAGCGTAGGTGTAGCCCGTTTCGGTGATGTTGGCTTGACCGCCGAAAAGATAGGTGAATTGGATTAAGACAAAAATCAGAAAGAGGATATTCACAGCAACGAGGATGGTAGTTACTTCAATAAACCCTAGAAAAGCCGGTGGGGTCCAACGAGCTGCTTTCTGGAGTGAGATTTCTCCCTGAAAGGCCCGGCTGAAGGCATAACTCAAGCCACCTGCAATCAGCCAAGCCAGGATGAGGATGATAATTCCCCGCCAAATCCACTCAAACACATCACTCAAGAAGTCAAGTTCGATGAATGACTCAACATAGCTGGCAAAGACCAAATCGGCTGAAGCCAACAAGCAGGTAAACGCCGCGACAATGGGAATAGCGAGCGCCAAGCCTCGCAGGAGTGGAAAGACATTACGGCGACCTTGCTCGCGAATGGTTGCGACATCTGTACTCACCGCCATAAGCGGGACAGGTCGAGACAAAGTATTGAGCACACTTTCTAACAGGGTGAACGGATAACCAATCAAGCCCAAGTGCGCAATGTTGTCTCGCACATAAAAATGGACCAGCAGGCCAAGCAACCCTAAACAGGCCATAAGATTGAGGAATGTCACAAAGGGATTGGCCCGAATAAAAATCATAACTGCGAAGAACATCAGCGGAACAGCCAGCCAAATCCCACCCCAACTGGGCAAAATTTGCTCTCGCCCCCCCAAAGCGATAAGCGCGATAATGAGTAGGCCCACATAAATTGGCACAGAGATACCTAAAGGATTGCCATAGAAAAAGTAATCGCCAACCCAGCCGAGGATCAAAGCGGTGATGATGATTGCGCGTGGAAATTTCAGGTTGTCCATAAGAAACTCCTTTCAAAGATGATGCACTAGTGGTGTCGATCGTAGCACGTCTAATTTATGAAAAGTTTGACCAATGTCTGATGGTCTTCCGACTGGGTGGCTCTCTGTATGATGTCAGATCTACTGGCTTCAATCAAGCACTCAAGTGCCTTGATTGGTGTGTTTAGAGGATCGAAACAATTTATAAAGATATATAAACTGATTGTGTCTCTATGACGTTTCGTTTTAGGTGGTTGTTCTAAAAAGGAGGATCTCATGAAAATCGACATCATTATTGTTTATATCCAACGGTATGAAAAAGGGCACGAGATGGACTTTGTGCCGCCTGTCACTGGTATTCACTTGGCAGCGCTCACCCCAGCCCATCATGAAGTACGCGTGATCCATCAGCAGGTGGAGCAGGTTGATTTAGAAAGCGATGCCGATTTGATCGCCTTGTCTTTCTTTAGCGGTTTTGCTACGGAGGCCTATCGTTTGGCTGACGCTTACAAAGCGCGGGGAAAAATGGTGGTGATGGGGGGACCGCACGTCACCTATTGGCCGGAAGAAGCCTTGCATCACTGTCACGCCGTAGTCATTGGCGAGGCAGAGTCGGTGTGGGCGGGATTGCTGGCGGATGCGGAAGCGGGACGATTGCAATCAAAATATGAAGGGCAGATTATGCCTTTGGACGGATTGCCTTTGCCCCGTTACGACTTATTGCCTGATAAATTTTTTGTCCGTCGCGTCGTTCAGGCCACCCGTGGTTGCCCTTTCACCTGCTCCTTTTGCACCGTGCCCACAATCAACCCCGGCTTTCGGGTCCGCCCCATCCCCGAGGTCATTCGTGACATTGCCTACGATGATTTTTCTCATTGGTGGCAACGAAAGGTGGTTTGGTTTTGGGATGACAACTTAACAGCAAAACGTGCTTACATCAAAGAATTATTGCAAGCGATGATTCCCCACAAACGCTGGTGGTTGACCCAAGCCAGCATGGATATCGCCAAAGATAAGGCGTTGCTCGATTTGATGGAGCAATCGGGCTGTATTGGAATCTTCTTTGGGATCGAAAGCTTTGGTCAGGAGTCACTTAAGGCCGCGAACAAACGCCAAAATAAGGCCGCTGCTTACAAGGAGGCGATCAATGCCCTACACGAGCGAGGGATCTGTGTGATGGCTGGTTTTGTGGCCGGATTTGATGGCGATACGCCGGAGAGTATTGTAGCGATGGCCGACCAGCTTTATGAGATCGGTGTGGACGTTCCCTTTCTCAGTGTGCTCACCCCTTATCGCGGCACGCCGTTGTATGATCAATATGCCCGAGAAGGTCGCTTGTTGGTGGATCAACCTTGGGAATTTTACAACGGGTATAACGTCACGTTTCGGCCCAAATATCTCAGCCCCGATGAGTTACTTGAGGCTCATCGCCAGTTGTGGCGTCGAGCCTTCTCGCCCAGCCACGCTTTAGGCCGAATAGCCCGAGGTAGCCGATATTTACGCACGGGGGCCTCATTGATGTCCACCGCAATGAATGGATTCTACGGTCTTAAACGGTTGCACGGCAATGAACCGATCAATATGGCACGCTGGCTGGATATGACACTGACAGGAGATGCGGTGACCCATTATGAAGAGAAAGTGGCCTTGATAAAAATGTAACAACATTTACGATGTACGATTTTAGATTTACGAGAAAATCAGTTAGGATGGCCTGCTAATCTCCAATCTCTCCGGTCTTCTGCGCCCACACTAAATTATAGATATCTTCCCAGGCCTGAATATCAATATAGCGTAGCCGATATTGCTGTAAGAGTTGTTCCATCTGCTCTTCGGACCACGTTTTGCCAGGCATCAGCTTCGCCTCCCAGCCAGTTCGTCGGGTTGTCACGAGCCAACCTTGGCGAGGTTTCTGGGGGGTGGGGGAGGCTAAGACGCGAATGAGCTCACCCAGGCCCTTTTCGGGCTTTGGGAAAAACTCCAAGGCTTCCAAACAGGTAACCATGGTAAAGCTGTTGCTGGCAAAGGGAAGGGCCATTGCATCGGCTCGAATAAAATAAGCGCGGCTTCGATCATCCTCTGTATCTCGAATGGCAACTTGCAACATTTTAGCCGCACGATCAAGCCCAACGATTTTCCCAGCAAAGTCGGACTGCTTGAGCAACGCTAAGGGCACGCGTCCCGTGCCTGTAGCGACATCTAATACCAAAGCATCGGGTTGCCTGTAAAGACGATTGAGAAGCGGGAGGGCCAAGAAATGGGTTTCTACCTCATCATCAAACTCTTTAATGCTATTGTAGCGTTCAGCCGTCCAGTCATAGAGCAAAGCGACCAAAGGTGCACCCAAGTAGGTACCTTCGGTAATAATGAGTTGCCAATATAAAATCAGGGCCAAAATCACAATGAGTAGAATAACGGTAATCCAAAAAATCACAGATAGCCTCTACAAAATCGATATGGTATACTTCAGCCAAATTAAACACCTTGGTATCAATCCATGCAAGATATTGAAACCCAACTCCAGCAAAAAAGCGCCCAATTGGCCGCCGTCCGTGAAATCAGTCGCGCCATTGCGGAAGCACAGGATTTGGATGAAACCTTAGATTTGATTACACGTCGTACCACAGAGGTCATGCACGTCGACTCTTGCTCAATCTATCTTTACAACGACATTGGCGACAAAATGATTCTGGCGGCGAGTACAGGGCTTAAGCAAGAAGGTATTGGTGAATTGTATCTACCGTATGGGGCAGGGTTAACCGGCTGGGCGGCGGAGCATCGTGAGGCTGTCACCGTAACCAATGCCTTTCGTGATCCACGATTTTATCGGGTTCTCGGCTCAGGCGAAAGTAAGTTTCCCTCACTGATGGCGATGCCTTTAATCAATCGTGACAAGGTTATTGGGGCAGTCAATGTGCAAACGCGGGCGTTACACCCCTTTACCGAGGATGAAGTCGAGCTATTTGGATTTATCACAGAGTTGGCGGCAGCGGCCTTGGACAAGGCTCAACTGGTCCACTCCGCAACCGTTCAAGAGATGCATCACCGGGTCAAAAATAATTTACAGACCATTGCGATGCTATTAAGGTTGCAGGTTGGGCAGGAAAAAACATTGTCCCCGGAGGATATTTTACGAGAAACCATCAATCGGGTTCTCAGCATTGCCACGGTTCACGAAATTCTCTCCGAAGCCGGGGTTGACAAAGTCGGCCTACTAAATTTAATCAAACGCCTTTCCCTGACCATCTCAACCAACATGGTCAACCCCGCCGCAGATATCCAAATTTTAGTCGAGGGAGAAAACATTGAACTCCCCTCACAAACCGCCACGAGTTTAGCCTTGGTGACCAATGAGCTTATTCAAAATGCGCTCGAACATGGGATTGTTAATCGTGAGGCCGGCCAAATCAATGTCAACTTAACACACAAGCTTGGTAAGTTAATCCTTCAAGTAGCGGATGACGGAAAAGGATTACCGCCAGAATTCAACCCAATGACAGACTTGGGACTAGGCTTAGAAATTGTCCAAACCACGATTACAGAAGATTTGAAGGGTGATTTTCACATTGGCCCCAACCCAAATCAAGCTGGAACTGTCGTAAAAATCACCCTGCCTTTCAATGAAGTCTAACAATTACCCCTGCTTCACAATCTGAGGTAAGTAGGTGAAAGAAAGCACGCGCACATTTACGGCTGCCCCATCTGCTGACGCTTCATCACTTTTTACCTCATAGAGTTCGTTTGTGACAGTACTGCCTGTTGTTGCATCAACGGTTACGACAAACGTCTTTGTAATCATCACATTATCGGTCATAATGGTTCCCAAATTCCAAACCAAAACCCCGTTCGTTGGCACAATTGAGTCTGAGGCAGAGGCCAAAGTTGTACTGGTTGGCATTGTATCGCTCAAAACAACATTGTGATTAAGAAACACGTAGCTTCCGGTAACGATGAGAGTGTATTGAATTTGATCGCCAGTTTCAACAATTGAACCATCCACCACCTTAGTCAAATTCAAACGATTGTCTAAGCCTGGACTGGGCGTACCATTCACAAAGTCACTACTCAACGTTTCCAAGGCGGACCCTCCACCATTTTCACCATCAAATGAGACCGACTCACCCGCGCTAGCAGTGGCTACAAAATCAAATTGATTGAACATCACATTCGTCTTGGTCCAAAGCCCAGCATCAAATGCAGTAGAGGCAGCATCACCAGCTACAGTATTTGTTCCCCATTGAACAAAATCAACGATGGCACTAGGATCGGTAAAACTATTTGTACGATACACCCCCAAATTTGATCCTGAGTCTAAATTCACACTTTGAAATTGAATTACCTCGCCTGGAGTTAACAATAAATCATCTCCGCTAAGAATCGTTAATTCACTCAAGGCCCTTTGCACAGCCTCAGCTTCAATATACCAATTGCTAATATCAATGGTATCACTGCCTGTATTTTTTAACTCAAACCAATCTGCCCCTGAAGCACCTAAATAGTAAACTTCGCTAATCACAACATCTGTGTCAGCCAGTGCAGTTGAAGCTTCAAGATCACGAGCCGCAACTGTAGAAATTGTGGCAAAAACAATTATTCCAACGGTAAAGACAAATACACTCACCATAAACAGTTTTCGATACATCTCTCTTCCTCCTTATGCAAAAAATTAAAGTAACAACTCAATTCTCAACAATTTTCCCCAGAAAATAGAATTGTATGACAGGTGCTAAGCGGAATTTAGACATTACCTGCCCGCTTCGCAGGAAAATATCCTGGGGTACGTTTTCACTCCTTTGGTGTTGTCTCAGTGAGACGGGTTGGCTCCCTTGTAAATAGCTTTGAGTTAGGAATCCGAAAGTGCACTTTCGGATTCCTAACTTTCATTACCATAGAATTATTTATATTATTAGAAACAAGTAAAGGGTGGAAAAATTTAATTGGTCATAAGATTAGCATTTACAAATACGTCTTTATTCTCCCAAATTTTGTTGTTCGAGGCAAAAGAGTCAATCAATTTTTTAAAATTTTAAAGTTATAATGTCAAAATCATCAAGATATTCCAATTCGCCAATTCCGTGGCTTTCCTCTAAAATCTGCCCCCATGAAAAATGGTTCACCTAAAAATGTCGCCAATTCATCGTTCATTGACTATCTCAAACGCCCATCTCTTATTTTTGTGGTTGTTTTTTTGGTGGTGTTGGCCTTATACATTCAAACCCTTGCGCCTGGTGTGGTCGGGGGTGATGCCGGGGAACATCAATTGGCAGTGCCGCTTTTAGGTATTCCCCACACAACAGGCTATCCGCTGTATGTACTCGTCGGCAAAGTATGGACATTACTTTTACCCGTTGGCACAATGGCCTGGCGAATGAATCTCTTCTCGGCTGTGGGCGGAGCTTTGGCAGCTGGAACCACTGCGCTTGTGATATACCATCTCTCCGACAAATCACTGCTCAGTAAAGCCAATGCTCCTTTTTGGGCGGGCGCGATCATCGGGGGAGTCGCGCTTTCATTCGGTCTGACTTTATGGCAATGGAGCACGATTGCCGGGGTACGCTCCTACAACGTTTTTTTCTTCGCCCTCCTCACCTTGGAAGCCATCATCTGGGCCAAACAACGTCAGACGGGCCAACATCAGGCAGCCGAACGAACGCTTCGTTGGCTAGCGATCACAGTGGGTCTCAGCTTGGCGCATCATCGAACCACGGTCTTTTATCTTCCCTCTCTTGTTGGCTGGATTTGGTGGCATGATCGCAATTTAATTTGGCAACCCAAACGATGGTTAACCTTAGCCCTCCTCGCCTTAGCCCCGTTGACCCTTTATGCTTTTATCTACGTCCGTGGAGTCAACAACCCGCCCTATACCCACGAACCCATTTACGATTTCGCCAGCTTTTGGTTTCTTGTCGGCTCCGGTGACTCATCCGGTTTGTTCTTGTCGATTGACCCGGCCTTTCTGCCCGCCCGCTTAACCTTTATTTGGAATGACATTCTCAAACAACTGTCCTGGCCAGGGGTAATTCTAGCTGCCATTGGCTTTCTATTACTTGCTTGGCGACGCAAAGCCGACTTTCCATTTCAGCTCACCCTAGTCCTTCTCCTTCTGTGGTTCACCCTCGATTTTGAGGTGGTCAACCTAAATGAGGCCCCAACCTGGTATTTAATGCCAGCCTACTTTATTTTTGCCGTTTGGCTTGGCCTCGGAATCAATGGTATTCTCGCCCTTCTCCTAAAATACTTAGGCACAATTTCCCCAAATTCAACCGCCCTGCTGTCAGTGGTTCCCATCCTGATTACCTTCATTGCCCTAGCGGTGTTAGGCTTCAGTCTTGCGCAGCCCAATTGGCAAAGTCAGGCAAGTGTGGCAACAGCACCATTTGATGATTGGCGACAGTTACTCCGAGGAACACAGGCTCAACGCTTTGTTGATAGCAGCCTCCCTCACATCAAGCCCGACAGTATCATTCTCGGGGATTGGGAGCAGTACACAACGATCAAATACGCGCAACTCATCGATCAGCGTCGGACTGATATCACGGTTCGTAACCCACTGAATCGATGGCCTGAAAAAGTGACAGCAGCCCACCACAGCAATCATCCTATCTATTTTGCTCGCAAAACCACCGATTTGATTGGTACGCCCTTTCTCACAATGGCAGGTCCATTAATCCATCTGCAACCTGAGCCGAATTTCGAGCGACCATCTAACATCACGATCATCGAGGCTAAATTTGAAGACCAGCTTGAATTGATTGGATATCGCGTGGCTGTCATCCCACAGCCAACACTGATCGGGCAAACAGTAGGGGACATCTTGCAAGTCTTCTTAGTTTGGCAGACCCCACAAAAGATCACCTGGGATTACGCCATTTCTTTCCGCTTGTTGGATCAAACCGGCCAAGAGGTATACAAACGTGATGCGACTCACCCCGTCTTGAGCAGCTACCCCACAAGCCTGTGGACCCCCAATGAAATTGTGACAGATTTCTACGAATTCCCGTTACAGCCTAACTACGGCCCCCTCACCCTTCACATCCTCCCTTATCGCACTGAAAGCCCTGGTCAATGGCATAACTTGACACTAAACGGATCGGACCCGCTTCAGGAAGGGGTTTTTATAGGGCCATTCAATCCCTGAGCACCTGTCTTTTCCACCAGAACTTTTCCCCAATCCTTACTGATTCCAAAATTTATAACCACAGACCTAGAGGATTTCGCGGATACCTTGTAAAAAATCCGCGATTTTTTGCCAATCCGTGGTTCTGAACCTCAACAACATTCAAAAGGGTGACTACCCACTCTTCCAACCTTCCAGCCTTCCAAACTACATCTCAATGTAAAGAAATATCCTTTTAACCCCTCATCCCCAACCTAAAACCAGCCTCACGAGACATTGCCACATCTTCAAAAACAGGTAAAATGTCAACCTCGTTCAGGGGGAAAATTGGGATTATCATCGTTTAACAAAAATAAAATACGAGCCGATAGGATCTTGGCCCACCGCCTCGCCAGTATCATTTTCATTGCCTTTATCATTCTTTCAATCATCTACAGTATTGCCACCCCACCCTTTGAGGCTGGTGATGAGTCACGTCACTATTCAGTCGTCAAATATATGGCTGATAGCGGACGTCTCATTGTGCAAAATGTGCCAGAGACAGCCGAATTGCAACATCATTGGAGTCACGAAGGCAATCAGCCTCCTCTCTACTATGCTTTAGCTGCAGGGTTAACCTTCTGGATTGATGACGGTGAGTGGGATGACGTCTTTTGGTACAACCCCCACACCAGCATCGGCGACCCCCTACGTCCCGATAACAAAAACATTACCATCCATCCACCGGACACCCTATGGCCGTGGCGAAATCACATTCTCGCCGCTTATCTCATTCGACTGCTATCGATTGTGATGGCCAGCATCACCATCATCGCGGCTTACCACATCGCCCTCAGTTTATTTCGAGGCAATCGTCTCCTCGCCGCCGGAGCAATGGCCATTACCGCCTTCAATCCGATGTTCATCTTTATTTCCGCCTCAATCAACAACGATAATGCCGTGATTATGTTCATTACTCTAGCTCTGTGGGTGATGGTGCGAGCGTTGGATGAGCCTTTATCGGACAAATCTACCTTTAGGTTACCGATCGTCTTGGGCATCCTGATTGGTCTGGGTGCCCTCAGTAAGCTGTATGCTTTTGGGGTACTTCCTTTGGCTGGCTTGTTGTTTATTTGGCTCGCCTACAAAGCAGCCCCAACTTATCCCAAAATGACCATGCTACTGACCCCGGCCCTCTGGCGCACCGTAATTTTGCAATCGGTGATCCTGGCCGTTGTTTTTACAATTGTGGCGGGTTGGTTCTACATTCGCAATGCAATCTTGTATGATGGTGACTTTTTCGCCCTGCAGGTGATGCGTCACACCGCTGGGCAACGCGAGGAAATCCCGACCCTAGCAACTATTCAGGCAGAATTTGAAGGTTTTCGTATCGCCTACTGGGCTTTATTCGGCGGAGTCAACATTTTAGCGGATACCTGGATTTACCCCATTCTTGATTGGGTGTCATTAGTTGCGGCGATTGGGGTTTTAGCTTTTGTCATCCAACTCATTCGCACCAAATTCAGCTCACAATTTTATTCAATCCCCAGCTTCTTTCTGCTTATGACTTGGTATCTGGTCATGATTGCTGGCTTCATCGTCTGGAATTTGACCCAGCCCGCAGGCCAAGGTCGATTGATGTATCCAGCCATTGCGGCCATTTCAGCCTTTGGCATCCTCGGCTTAACCTGGTGGACACCAACTTCTGTCAAGCCACTCATCGTTGGTATGTGTGCGGCAGGCCTGTTCCTTTTTTCGCTTATTGCCCCCTTTCGTTATATCGCGCCAGCTTACGCTAGTCCGCCCCTTTTAAGCCAAGCTGATCTGCCACCCAGCCTCCAGCCCGTTGATTTTATCTACGACGGCAAAATTCGCCTCGTGGGGTATCAGATCCACGCAGATACCATTCGTCCCGCTGAAAAACTGCCGATTACGCTTTATTGGGAAGTCATTACGCCAACCGAGATAAATTACAGCCTATTTATTCACCTGCTGGGCCGCCAACGACAGGTTATCGGCCAATTGGATACCTACCCTGGTGGGGGCAAGTGGCCGACCACCCTCCTAAAATCGGGCGATGTCTTGGCCGATAGATATGTCATCCCTATCAAACCAGAAGCCGAATTTGATCACGCCCCAAGCCAAATCCAAATCGCAGCTGGCATTTATGACTTAAATGAGCCGGGGTTGCCGGGAAAACCAACCACTAACGCTGCAGGTGAGCTAGTCGAACCCATCATTGGTACGGCAAAATTGGTGCCCTGGGAATGGCCCAAGCCTCCCGCAACAGCCTCAATCAACTTTTTCGACAAAGTGACCCTACTGAGTCACGAGATTAACGATAATCAAAATACAGTGACCTTCAATTGGCAGGTCAATCAACCGTTTGAAACAGACTACACCATTTTTATTCAAGCGTGGCACACTGAAACCAACGCCTATGTGTACGGCTTTGATGGCCCTCCTGTGGAAAATGCATATCCGACATCATTATGGGAGCCGGGTGAAACGATCGTTGACGCCCATCCTTTGGATCTGTCCCAATTACCTCCTGGCGAGTACTATCTCTTGGCCGGACTTTACAATCCTGGTACAGGTGAACGGTTACCCGCCTTCGGGCCTGAAGGCCCCCTGCCCGACTATGCCGTCAATGTTGGCACCCTACAAATTCCTCAGTAGGTGGGCAACTTATGAATTTTCAGCGTATTTTAACGGCCCTTCGCACGCCACATCATGTTCTGTTCTTTATCATTTTTTGTATTTTTACAGGGCTAACCCTTTACAACTCACCTTTGCTCCCGATTGGCGAAGCACCGGACGAAACCGATCATTATCAATATCACCGCTTTGTTGCCCGAACCGGGCACCCGCCTTTCACCGATGCAGAACGTAGCGAAGCCGGATTCAAGGGCGGTCTAGCTCCGCTTTACTATTGGCTCACAGCTTGGCCTGTGGCCTTGGTTAGCGAAGATACCGTGCCCGACATCCGGCGGGTAGATGCTCGGCCCGAACGCCATATCCCTACCGATGGCCTAGGTATCAATCGTTTGGTGCATACTCTGGACGAGCAGTGGCCGTGGCGAGGCCAACCGCTTGCCTGGCATTGGGTTCGTCTCTTTTCTCTGCCGATGAGTTGGCTCACGTTACTGGCAACCTATTTATTGGGTCGTCGCTTATTTCCACAAACCCCCAGCGTGGCGGTCTGGTCTGTCTTGTTTATGGCTTTTTTGCCACGTTTCGTCATCAGCAGTGCAGTCATCAACGACGATAACCTTGTTTTTGCTCTAACCGCTATTCTGCTGTTTATCCAAGTTAAGATTCTGCAAAGCCATCATCAGCCTCGTCTATTCGCCTTGTTCGGCTTTACCTTTGGCTTGGCCTTGCTCACCAAATATTTCTCGCTCATCCTGATCCCCGAAATTCTCTTCACCCTCTGGATCTGGTACAGCCAGCAAAAATCCAATGACTACAAACCATTTCTCGCCTTTCTGACCGCACTACTATTCACGGCTGGCCCTTGGTTCATCTTCATCGCGATTCGATTCAATCGTATTGCAGAATTAGGTTGGATTCCGGGTCTGGCCGCAAGTTTAGGCGAGCCACAAATCACAGAAGGGCTGGTAGGCCTATTCGCCGGGCAATCAGTACGCCCTCCCGCAGCAACATTTAGTCTGCTGGACTGGTCTGGGTTGCTATATCGCTCCTTTTGGTTTGAATACGGCTGGATGCAGATCTTTGCCCCACTTTGGATATATATCCTGTTTACCATCTTTCTCGTTTTGGCCCTTTTCGGGTTAACCCGCCCAACCCCGAATCACAACAGAGCTACTACAGCCGCTTCAATTCTAGCCTGGCCGAAATCTGTGATAATTTTGTTAGCCCTCCACATCGGTCTATTTCTTTTTGTCGTCCTGGCCCGCTATGTCTTAAGCGCCACAATTGACACAGGGCAAGGTCGCCATCTATATCCTGCCTTGCCAGTCATTGCCATTGTTATCGGTTTGGGCTTACATCGCTTCTTTTCCTGGACACGCCAAATCTCACCCCGTGCACTCCCTGTTGTCGGTTATCTTTTGCTTTTCGGTCTTTTTCTCATTCCATCGCTCATCACCCTACTCCCCCAAAACTACATTCTCTCACGCTACGATACACTCCCGATCACCCTTGCTGCCCCAGAACAATTTAGCATCTCCTACCAGCAAAATATAGCAATCACCGACGATTTTACCTTGCACGGATTTGATGTACCAGCCACTGTATCGGCTGGCAGTACCCTACCTGTGACACTCTATTGGACCGTCGAAAATAAGGTAAATCAGGATTATCTCGTTTCACTCTGTCTACAGGATGAACAGGCCCAGCCCGTGGCCTGCACGGCGAGTCATTTTGTGGATGGTCGCTATCCTGCCCGAGCCTGGGAAGCAGGGGACACGATCATCGATACACTGCATCTGCCTATTCCCGCTTGTTTTCGCCTCTTGATCCAAGATTATCGGCTGAATTTGGAATTATGGCCTGTTCATCCAGCCTCACCCCAATATGAGATTGAAACACAGCCTATCTTGACCCAGACCTTCCCTCAACCGCCCATTTCAGTACTCCCAACTGACAACTCAAGAGATATCCCCCAGACCATTGAATTTTGGCATCAATCTGAAAGAATAGAAGATCAATTTCAGATCGCAGCCAACGCTTCAATTACAAAAATTGACTATTTTGGGTATAAGACTGAACCCACCAATATATTGCAAAGCGATGAACAGATTTGGCCCTCACACTCCCAATTCACCCGCCCCCTCTACTTGCCTTGTGATGAAGGGCCAACACCATTTGCCCAAAGCTCACACTTCATTGTCTCGCCTGATTTAAGTTCTGGCATCTATCGGCCTGATGAACAAACCCCAAACATCATGATCAACCAACGGGTTCGCAATCTAGCGCCTGTAACGCCACATCTAAATTTTAACCAAACACTTAGCCCGCTTACCTTACAGTTGCCCACCACGGAACCAATTTCCGTCACAGCCACGCCTGCAAACGGGGCCACCTCCATCCCCCAGATAGACCATTCAATTCTGCCAATCACCCTACGCTGGCAGACCCAGCGCTGGATGGCTGACCCTCTTATTGTTTCGCTTAAACTGCTCGACAAAGATTTCGCCATCGGTGGGGAACGGGTCGCCCAACTCGGCGATCGGTACCCCAATGTCCTATGGGTTCCTACTGAAATCATTGAGGAAACCTATCCCGTCCAAATTCAGCCAGATGCACCAGCGGGGCTGTATCAGCTTGAAGTAAGCTTGATCAAACAAGACCCTGCACTACCAGAGGGGTTTGAGTATTTGCCTGCAGTTGAGGACGAAGAGATTATTGGCCAAAATTTGTATCCACTGACACTACGTCTACTTGATCCAAAGCACTCGACCTCACCTAGCATCCCATTTGAGGCTCAAGTCGGAGAGGCCATTCAATTGATTGGTTATGATCTCACCACATCAACGCTCTTATCAGCGCAAACGCCACTTACCTTCGCTTTATATTGGCAGGCTAATGACACAATTACGGAGGACTATACTGTTTTCACCCAGCTCCTCGGCCCAGATGGCCAAGTGTGGGCGCAGTGGGATAATCCACCCCAAGCAGGTCGCTATCCGACCACTGCTTGGCTCACCCCTGATCTTGTCATTGATCGATATACGCTTATACTACGAGATGGTGCCCCACCTGGTGACTATCAACTTTTGGTGGGTATGTATAATCCGCTCAATGGTGAACGATTACCAACCACAATTGAAGGGCAACTTCAACCAAACAATGCCCTTCATCTGACCACAATTTCAGTGCTTCCTTAAAGACAGGTGCATTTACTTGCCTGTCCTTTCTAAATATTGAATAATTAAGTGTTTGGCGATTTCTTTTTAGAAAAATTTTAGCGGAACAAATCGCCAAACCTTGAGGTGTCACAGTTTCTTCCCTCTAACTTTAAACTGTGACACACTTAAGTAAACTAGAAGACGCTTAAAAAACGAAAATGTAAAGTGACAAAATCTATGTCTAAGCGTATTCATCAGCCGGTTTACTTATTAATAATTCGTCAAAATTTGCTTGATCTTTGGTCGACTTGGGCCAAATTTTAATAACTCACTATTGATTATGTTTTGCGAATTACTTAAAAATCGGAGGTGTCACAGTGATCTCTAAGATCAAACGGATTGCAATCAACACGGGTGGAGGCGACGCGCCGGGTCTCAATGCCGTTATTCGGGCTATCGTCCTCACCGCTATCGAGTATGGTTGGGAATGCTATGGTATTCGTGATGGCTACAATGGTCTCTTTTTGCCGGAAAACTATCCAAATGGTGGGTTAATTCCACTCACTCGAGAGTCGGTGCGGGGGATCACCCATATAGGCGGAACAATTCTCGGCACAACCAACAAAGGGAATCCGATAGCTTACCCGACAATGGGTGAGGATGGTCAACTTTATGAAAAAGATCGATCTGATGAAATTATTCAAGCTTTTGAAGAGCATGAACTAGATGCTTTGATTGCCATCGGTGGTGATGGATCACTGGCCATCGCCAATGCCTTTGCCCAGAAGGGGTTGAAGGTGATTGGTGTGCCTAAAACGATTGATAACGATCTTGAAAAGACAGTTGCTACATTTGGATTTGATACAGCAGTAGGTTTTGCCACACAATGTATTGATCGCCTCCATTCTACGGCGGAGGCCCATGACCGAGTCATAGTCGTTGAGGTAATGGGACGGTATGCCGGTTGGATTGCTCTAAATTCGGGTGTTGCAGCCACAGCCGACGCTATTTTACTGCCCGAAATCCCCTACGATATCAACACAATCGTTACCAAAATTCAACAGCGGCACGATCGAGGCCGTGACTTTGCTATTGTGGTGGTGGCTGAGGGGGCAAAACCAAAAGGGGGCACCCACTCGGTGATAGGTAAAGAGATTGGTCAAGCTGAGCGTTTAGGTGGTATGGGACAAAAAGTTGCCGCTCAACTCCAAGAGTTAACAGGAAAAAGCACCCGTTGTGTGGTACTTGGACATCTACTGCGTGGCGGAACACCGACAGCCACTGATCGACTACTTTCCCTTCGGTTTGGGGCCTCTGCGGTACGAGCCTTAGCTGAGGGGGCCTCGGGAATTATGGTGGCTCTTGATCCACCAACCGTCCGTCACGTGCCATTAGGACAAGTTACCAATCGCATGAAATTAGTCCCGCTTGATTGTGATACGATTATTACCGCTAGAAACTTGGGGATTTGTTTGGGGGACTGAATTTGTAGTAAATAGTAATTTGTGATCAGTTATTGTCTCAACAGAGCATAAATTACCATTTACTAATTACTCATAAAAGGACACACAATGAAAGTTTTAGTAACTGGTGGTGCTGGCTATATTGGTAGTATTGCCGTAGAGCAGTTGATTGAGGCTGGTGAGTCAGTCGTTGTTTTTGATAATCTGTATCAGGGTCATACAGCGGCAGTCCACCCTGAGGCCGCCTTTGTCCAAGGGGATTTGGCCGACCGGGCCAGCATTGATGCAGCCTTAGCCGGACATCAGCCGGATGCAATCATGCACTTTGCCGCCTACTCTTTAGTCGGTGAGTCGATGGAAAAGCCGTTCAAGTACATCGGCACCAACGTAACCAATGGCTTGAATTTACTACAAAGTGCGGTCGAACATAACGTCAATCGCTTTATTCTCTCATCCACTGCCAATCTCTTTGATGATCCCGAACGTATTCCCATCGATGAAGATGAGCGTATCGTCCCCGGTAGTCCCTATGGGGAATCGAAGTACATTTTGGAAAGAATGTTACACTGGCTGGATCGCACGACTGATATGCGATACGCGGCTCTACGTTATTTCAACGCGGCCGGGGCTTCCCCAGAACGAGGCGAGGATCATGATCCGGAAAGTCATTTGATCCCGATTGTGCTACAAGTCGCTTTAGGCCAACGTGAGCAAATCGCTATTTTTGGCGATACCTATGACACGCCAGACGGCACCTGTGTCCGCGACTACATCCACGTCATCGATCTCGCCCAAGCCCACATTTTGGCCCTGCGTGCTTTGGATCAAGGCAGCCGGATTTACAATCTGGGCAATGGCCGGGGCTTTAGCGTCAAAGAGGTCATCGAAACCGCCCGTGAGGTCACAGGCCATCCCATCCCCGCCAAAATGGCCCCCGCCCGCCCCGGCGATGTCGCTACTTTGATTGCCAGTAGCAACAAAATCCGCCAGGAACTCGGCTGGGAACCAAGGTTCCCCGAATTACGCGACATCATTGACACGGCTTGGCAATGGCATAAACACCATCCGAATGGATACCAGGATTAATTGTGAATGGGATTTGACTGGTAGCCAAACTCAGTTTCGGCACGAGGAAAAGATCATGCAAACAATACATCCAATCGTTCAAAAACTACTGGATGTTGGGAAGTTTGATAAGGAAACGGTAGATTATATTGGCGATGAAGGTCTTGTTGAAGCTTTACCAAATAAACTAACCTATGATGAAGCGGAAGCTCTTTTAACTTTATTTCAAGAAGAAGATTATGATGACTACTGGGGCTTGATGTATTTGTTAACTGAAAAATGGCAACTGTACCTGAGCTAAAAAATTCGCAAAAGCTAAAAGAAAAAGAAGATATTTTTTGGGTACATATTATTTTAGTTCGTATTAATAGAAATACGTCTGATAAAGCAAACTGAAAAGCTCCATCAAATTGAAATTTAAAAAATCGCTTGTACTCGAACCCGCAGCACTCCTGGCGAAAATTGGATAAGCAGCTCGTCACCTTGAGTGATCGTCACTTGCCCCAAATGCACGTTTAAATCATAGCTCAAGACTGTTTTTACAAAAATTTGTTTGGCTCCTGTGTCGATCCACAGGGGCCAATTTTTTTCGCCAAAGCGGAGGAAATTAAAGGCACGTTGGGCTGACCAGGTGAGAGGGATGCGGAAGTCGTCATCGGCGGGAAAGGGAAAGTAGCTGGCTTGGGCTTCATTTTGGGGATGGCTAACAAGTTCGCCGTGATCGGCTAAATCTTTGACAATTTCGGCCAACAAATCCCCTCCAACAGCAGCACATCGTTCATCCAATACCGCTTCAGCAATTCCCTCAGGCCAGGCAAACGTTGTTTGGGCCAGAATCCGCCCAGAGTCAACGCCTTCATCAATCAGGTGAATCGTCACACCAACTTCAGGCTCACCCTGCTGGGCCAGCCAAAAAAGCGGAGACGGTCCACGATAGGCAGGCAAAGGGGAGGGATGAACATTCACACAACCGTACTGTGGCAAATTCAAGAGTGTAGCAGGGAAAATTTGCGAGAAGCAAGCCACAGCAATGAAGTCTGGCTGTAAATCGGTAAGCAAAGTCAATGTCTGTGGTGACGTTAGGCTACCAACCTCCCATACAGGCACTTTGTGTTCCCAAGCCAGATGAATAATGTTGTCGTCAAAATGGGGATTGAGAAGGGGGATATCCGAGAGGGGCGGTGGGGTAGGGTGAAGTTGACGGGGATCAGCTTGACTAGCCTCAGACGCAGCAGGGATAATCACGCCCATGATTTCTGCTTGTGATTTAATTTCGCTTGACAGCAATTTTTTGAGTGGTGGACGAGAAAATACTCCCGTCATACCAAAAAATAAAATTCGTAACATCACATTCTTTCATCAACTTGACTTTCCTCATAAGAGTATCTATAGTATGCCATCAAGCAAGTTGAAATGTTGTAAATAGTAATTAGTAAATAGTAAATTCAAAATAATTACTAATCACTATTTACCAATTACGAACGAGAGACGAACAATGGCACGAATGGTAAATTGTGTAAAGCTGGGCCTCCAACTGCCTGGTTTGGTGAAACCACCCTTTCCTGGTGAGCTGGGCGAAAAAATATTTGAGAATATCTCTCAAGAGGCCTGGGATATGTGGAAAGAGCAGCAGGTGATCGTTATTAATCACCACGGTTTGGTTCTGGCTGATCCCGAAGCGCGTAAATTGTTGGCGCAGGAGATGGAGGATTTTCTCTTTGGCTCAGGGGCAAAAATGCCTATTGGCTGGACGCCAGAAGGGGATGATGGAACTCGGATTGTCAATTGTGTAAAGCTTAGTCGCCCCTTGCCCGGCCTGGAGAAGCCACCTTTTGCGGGTGAATTAGGCCAACGCATTTTTGAGAATGTCTCCGAACAAGCTTGGGAGATGTGGAAAGAGCATCAAGTGATCCTCATCAATCACAATGGCTTGGTTTTGGCTGATCCCAATGCCCGCCAATTTCTCATTGAACAGATGGAAGAGTTTTTCTTTGGGGAAGGCGCTCGAATGCCGGAGGATTGGACGCCAGAGGGTGTGCCGGGCAGGGGTGGTGGTAAAGGCGGCGGCCCCTCTCGCAAGAAGTAATTAGTAAATAGTTATTAGTAAGTGCGTAAGCGCAGCGACAATTAACATTTACCGATAATTATCCTTACAACAACGGCAACATCGGGGCAATATCAAATTTTAGCTGCCGATGGGCCTCACGGAGGGCGTTTTCCGCCGCTTCAGAAGTACGTCCCTCAGAAAAGATAAATCCTAAATAGCTATCCCCTTCGGGCAAGGTCTGGAGGGGATAATTTATTTTTGCGGTGATTTCGATGCTCTCAATGCCAGGCACCTGTTGCGCCGCTTCAACCCCAGAGTAGGCTTGCAAAATTCCGGCCTCAGGAATGGGGATCATCATCACGCCTCGGGCCACGTCATCTTTCTCCCAAGCGAGTTCCTGACCAACCGCCTGCTGCAAAATCAGAGTCTCCAAAGAAATACCGGGGCCAAATCGTAGCGTTTGGGAACATAGGCCACCGATAGAACGACCAGCCACCTCAACAATCCACGGACCAGCTTCGTTAATCCGTAGCTCGGCATGCACTGGCCCAGAGTGTAGGCCCAAGGCACGCGCCGCTTGCGCGGTGCAATCCGCAATGGCCTGCTGACTTTCTGGGGAGAGACGAGAGGGGGTGACGTAGATCGTTTCCTCAAAAAATGGTCCTTTGAGGGGATCGGGTTTATCGAACAGAGCCAGCATATGAAACTGATCTTGATCGATCATTCCCTCCACAGCCACCTCAACGCCAGGGATGTAATCTTCGACCAAAACTTTATTGGAGCCGGGAGCTTGATTGAAGGAACGAAGTAAGCGTGCCACTCGCTGAAAGGCCGCTTCAAATTCGGCGGGATCATTGGCCCGAATGACACCTCGACTGCCTGACAACAACAAGGGCTTGACCACACAGGGAAAATCGATGTGTTCAGCCACCCATTTGGGATCGTCGGTTATCTCGAAGAGCTGGAATTTTGGGCAGGGCACCTCACCTGCAGACAACATCCGACGCATCTCAAATTTATTTCGAGCCGCCAGGGCTGACTCACTAGAATTGTGCGGCAACCCCAACGCTTCACTCGCCATCGCCGCAATCATCGTCCCACTATCATCGACGGAGAGAATGGCCTTCACCGGCTTGGTCTTCACAAACTCCAGGATTTTTTGCACCGCCTCCTGGGGCTTATCAAATTGCAAGCCCAGCGGCACATCCCAATATTCAGCCAACTCCGGGGCGATATCAATCCCCTGCACAATTTCAATATCAAGCCCCTCAGCTGCTTGCAAAAAGGCCCCTGCTCGATAGGTTGATACTTTCATTAACAAGATAACGCGATTGGATTCGGTCACAATATGACAGCATTCCTCTAAAAAATTTGGGGCATTATACCATATGAGAACAGAGTGTGGCGAGTGAGTTGTGATGATTCGATAAACCCACATCAGACTTAACTTTGCTTTCTCTTTATGTTCCGGCTAAACTGATAATGCGATAAGCGATATAATAATTTGAAAGAGAGGGCAATTATGGCAACAACCCTTGTTATTGATGATAATTTAATAGAAGAAGCACGACTTATAGGCAAGCATAAGACCCCGACCGAGGTTGTGATTGAGGCTCTCAAAGAGTATGTTCTCTATCGCAAACAACTTCAAATTTTGAGCTTGTTCGGCATCATTGATTATGATGTAACGTATGATTACAAGGAACAGCGTCGCCAACAGTGAAAGTTTTGGTCGATACGAGCGTCTGGTCGTTGGCGTTACGACGAAAACACCCCTTGACCATCCTTTTGTTTACGAACTTAATGAGTTAATCAAAGAGCGTCGCGTTCAGATGATCGGGCCAATTCGTCAGGAGATACTTTCAGGTCTTAAAGAAGAAACACAGTTCAAAGCCCTACAAAAACATCTCAATGCCTTTCCCGACTTAGAATTGATAACCACAGATTACGAGCGGGCGGCGGCGTTCTTCAACACGAATCGTCGTAAGGGGATTCAAGGTTCAAATACTGATTTCTTGATATGCGCCTGTCGCAGAACGATATAATATACCTATCTTAACGACAGATGATGATTTCAAATTATTTCAGCAACATATCCCCATCACGTTACATCAGCCCAGGCTTGGGGCTGATGATGAACCGCAACAGTTCCTCGAACATGGTTAGTCTAAAAATTAAAATTTGCTCCCCATCTACCCTACTCCACTTTTTGACACAATGCCTCAATAATTCTATGATTAATCACATTTGGTTGTCATAATAAAAGGACAAATGTGTGACCACCCCATTTCCGCCCGAAAATTATATCCCAACAGACTCTGCGATTGAAGGCATTCAAGTCTTTATGCCTGCGCCGGTTGTCGAGGCTGAAACGCATCAAGACGTTGTCACCTTTGATTGTCCGCAATGTCACGCAGCTACAGCCTACAGTGCCACAGACGGCGGTTTAACCTGCACCAATTGTGGGTACTACGAACCGCCGCATCAAGAGGTTGTGGGCAAGGGGGCTGAAGAGTTTGAATTTACCGTAGCCACGATGCAACGGGCGGCGCATGGCTGGGGAACGGCTCGCAAAGAACTCCAATGCCAAAATTGCGGGGTATATACCTCAGTGCCTCCCGACTCTCTCACTCACACCTGCCCTTTTTGCGATTCGAACAAAGTCATTCAACGAGAAGCCCCGCAGGATCTGCTTCGCCCCCGATTTCTAATTCCCTTTAAAATTGAGGCCGAAGCCTGTCACAAAATTGCGGAGGAGTGGCTGGGCAGCAGTTGGATGACACCGAGTGCGTTACGTGACATTGCTCGCGTCGAAGAATTCACAGGGGTCTACTTGCCCTACTGGACATTTGACGCGGTCACCAAGGCCGATTGGCGAGCGCAGGTGGGGCACACCAAAACCGAGCGATATTACTCCAATGGGGAATGGAAAACACGAACAAAAACAGTATGGAAGTGGGAGTCGGGCCGGGTACGGGTAGATCACGATGATTTGTTGGTTACAGGAACAACGCGGCTGAGTAGCCTGTTGTTGGGACGGATTAAGGGGTTCAATTTGCACGACCTCGCGCCCTATGAGCCAAAATTTTTGGCCGGATTTCAGGCGCAAGGCTATGATACGCCCTTGGAGAAAGCCTGGGAAGAGGGCCGACACGATATGCGAGAAATCACCCGAAACAAGTGTCGAGGCCAAGCCAGCACCTCAAAAATTCGCAATTTCAGTATGAATTTAGATTTTGCCGATGAAAGCTGGCGCTATATTTTACTCCCGATTTATCTGGCCACCTACACCTATGGCGAGGAAGTCTATCAGGTCATGGTTAACGGCCAAACAGGCGCTATCGCAGGCCAACGCCCCATTGATTGGACCCGAATTTGGCTGGTTGTTGGTCTCATCATGTCACCAGGAATCATTCTGGGCGTGATTGGCTTGGCCACCATAATATTCGCCGGGTTGGGCATCCCTGTAGCCATCGTTGGTTTCATTCTCACCGTTATCGGCGTTATCGCCTCGGTTATTTTGGTACAACGTGCGATGGAGTTGGATGATGCCTGATCTATCAAGCACACTGACAGAGGCGTGGGGTGATGAGCTGGAGCCGATTATCTGTGAGAATTGTGATTGGCAATTTTTACGCCCCATCGGCCATCTCTCACCCTATTGCCCCTACTGCTATGAGGAAACGCTCGTACCATTGACTGAAGAAAGTGACCTGTCCCTATCGCACACGCCCGAGTTAATTATTCCTTTTGCAGTACCCTCACCGCGGCTTGATCAAACGATTCAACAATTCGCTGAAACCATTCGCTTTGCGCCCAGTGACTTGACCGTCAAAAATTTACAAGCCCGAATGAAACAGGTCTATCTCCCCGTTTGGCTGGTTGATAGCGATGTCGAGGCCACGTGGCAGGCTGAGGTGGGCTTTAATTATGACACTGTGACCCACGAAGATCGATTTGATGAGAATCGAGGTGGCTGGGTTTCTCGACAGAAAACCGACACCCGTATTCGCTGGGAACCCCGCGTCGGACAACTCCAACGCCATTATCATAATATTCCGGCCCCAGCCCTTGATGAGCATCAACGAGTCCAACGCCAACTTGGTGCGTATGACTATAAACAGGCCTCGGCCTATGAGCCAAAAATCGCGACACAAAGCTTTATCCGACTGCCTAATCGGCTTCCCGAGGATGCTTGGCCCGAGGCCTTACCCGAATTTCAAGTGAAAGCGACAGAAGAATGTCGGCGAGCCTGCCAGGTTGCCCATATCCGGAAGTTTCGCTGGCAAGCCGATTTTCAAAACCAGCACTGGACCTTTTTGTTGATGCCTTTGTACAGCACGTTCTATCTGGATGATGAACAAACCCCACGGCCTGTTCTAATCCACGGGCAAACCGGACGAATTAATGGTCACCGCCAAGCCTCGATAATCCGAGCGCGACAAATGACCTACATTATCGAAGCCCTTGCTGCGGTCATTTTTACGGTGAGTGTCATCCTGATGCTCATTGGTTTGGCCTTTCCACCGCTCATCGTCGTGGGCATCATTGGCCTCATCATTGGCTTAGTAATCAGCGCCTTAGGTCTAATCCCGATTTTTATGGCCTGGCAATTTAATCAAAACCAACAACCCTCTAATTCATAAACCCTATCACAGGACTGATTTAATGACTCAAACTAAAGTAGGACGCCCCACCCCTCTCGGAAGCACGGTAACAGAAACGGGCACTAATTTTGCGATCTTCAGCCGTCACGCAACACAGGTGTGGCTATTGCTATTTGATAATCCAACCCAACAGACTCCCAGCCACACATTTGAATTAGACCCGGCTACCCATCGAACCGGGGATATCTGGCATATTGAGTTAAGTGGGGTTGGGCATGGTGACTTGTATCTTTATCAGATTGATGGCCCCTACGAACCAAGCCAAGGACATCGCTTTAATCGGCATAAACCGCTGTTGGACCCTTATGCCAAGGCCCTGACGGGAGATCATCCTTGGGATTTTAATCTGGCCTACGGCTATGACACCATTCATCCCGACCAAGACCTCTCTTTTTCCACTGCCACAAACTACAAAGGGATGCCAAAATGCATTGTCTATGGCGATGATGGGTTTGACTGGCAGGGGGATCGACCGCTTAATCGCCCCTTAAATGAAACGATTATCTACGAGGCGCACGCCCGAGGCTTGTCTAAACATTCCAGTGCTCAGGTCGAGCATCCCGGCACTTATCGAGGCATCATTGAACTGATTCCTTATTTTGTAGATTTGGGCATCACCGCTGTTGAACTGTTGCCTATTCACACCTTTGATGAATGGGAATTTATGCGGTTTAATCCTCGGACAGGTGAGCGGCTCAAAAATTATTGGGGTTATAACACCTTGGCTTTCTTTGCCCCACACCATATCTACAGCCATTTGCCAACAGATCGCGGCCAACAGGTTGTTGCCTTCAAAGAGATGGTGCGTGCCCTTCATCAAGCTGGCATAGAGATCATCCTCGACGTGGTTTTCAATCACACCATTGAAGGCAATCAGATGGGACGGACCTTGAGTTTCAAAGGCATTGATAATAGCATCTACTACTTGCTAGAAGAGGATGCCCGCTATTACAAAAATTTCTCAGGGGTAGGAAACAGTCTCAATTGTAATCATCCGATTGTCCGTGATTTTATCCTCGATTGTCTACACTATTGGGTCCAAGAAATGCACGTGGATGGCTTCCGATTTGATCTCGCCACAGGTCTGAGCCGTGATCGTTGGGGGGATGTGGTGGGCAATCCAGCCTTGCCAGCTCGCATCGCCGAAGATCCATTGTTGCGCACGGCCAAGCTGATTGCTGAACCTTGGGATATTGGCGGCTATCAGGTCGGACACTTTCCCGGAGGACGCTGGGCTGAATGGAATGACAAGTATCGTGATCAAGTCCGCGAATTTTGGCGCGGCGATCCTGGACTAACCAGTGCGTTGGCCACCCGATTGGCGGGCAGTGCTGATCTATACCACGCCAATGGCCGCTCCCCCAATCACAGCATCAATTTTGTCACCGCTCACGATGGCTTCACCTTGAATGATACGGTTAGCTACAATCACAAGCACAATGAGATCAACGGTGAACAGAATAATGATGGGCACAATCACAACATCAGTTATAACTATGGTGAAGAGGGGCCGACCACTGATCCCGAAATTGAGGCAACTCGAAATCGGCAAGTGAAAAACTTTTTGGCGACCTTGCTCCTTTCGCAAGGAACCCCGATGTTGACCGCTGGTGACGAATTTCGGCGAACACAGCACGGGAATAATAACGCCTACTGCCAAGACAATGAAATTAGCTGGCTGGATTGGCGCCTGGCCGAGCAACACCAGGATGTCCATCGGTTCGTAAAATTACTAATTGCCTTTAGACAAGCCCACCTAGTCTTCCGTCGCACTGAATTTTTCACTGGGGATGATCTTGATAACGATCAACACAGTGACATTCATTGGTATGGTCCTGATGGAGAAGATGCAACGTGGGACTCGGCTGACAAGCAGCTAATGTGTGTAATGGATGGGGCTAAAGAGGAGATTCAGGCTGAGGTCAATGATATCGATGTCTTGATGATGTTTAATGCTGACGATCAGCCTCACATATTCACGCTTAAACCCACCTCACACGGCGAGTCCTGGCGACGGGTCATTGACACTAGTTTACCTTCGCCCCAAGATATTCAACTTTCGGGAGAAATTTTACCCCAAGAAGAAACTTATGAGGTTGAAGCCCGCTCAATGGTCGTACTGGTTGGGGAGATTAGAGGCTAGAGGGTGGAGATTATACTGACCCCCTAAATCACTTTTGTGTCAACGCCCGAAAATGTTATCCCCGCAACGCAGACCATAACACTTTGGGCGATGCGGTTCGCCCGGTGAGAAGACTTTGGATACGGAAGAGGCGAGCACTAAGCCAGACAGAAAAGGCAGCCAGCGCCAAAAGCAAAATGGCTCCGACAGCCCATTGCCAAATTGGCACAGTGGTAAGCAACAATCGGAAGGGCATTAATAGTGGGCCGGTCAAGGGGAACAACGTTAGGAAGATGGCAGCAGAACTGTCGGGGTTGGGCAGAATGAAGAGGACTCCGATTAAAGGGGTAAACATCAGCAGTCGAACGATTGCCAGTAAGCTCCCACTCTCCGGGAGGTTGGGCCAAACCGTGGTCAGGCTCATCATTCCACCACAGTAGGCAACGTAGCCCAAAAGCAGATAGGGCAAGCTCAAAAGCAGGGTTGTCAAAGGCAAGGTCGCTGGCCCAAAGCTATCAGCATTGTTGCCGTAGACAAAATAGGCGACAACCAGGGTGATGATACCTTGGGACATTGTCAGTACAGTTAAACCCAGCAACTTTCCCCCAATAAATTGCTCCGGGGTGGTACTAACAATTAACACCTCCAACACCCGCGCCCGCACTTCACGCTGTAACGAGCGCAAAATCAGACTGCCCCCCACGTTAATCAAATAGGCAAAGAGCAGTAGAATTAAACCGGCTGAGGCCAATTCGCGCATATCGGTTGTGGAAGGGATGAAGCTAAAAGCGGCTGGCGGAGGGCCTTCCCGGATGAGGTTGACCGGCTGCTGTAGCCGTTCGGCCACCTCATCATCCACCGCTGAGAGCAAATTGGCCCGTAGCAGTCGTTGTAACACATCATCCCCCCCAGATAGCAGTTGTGGATTGTTGCTGTACTGTGTCACTCGTCCATTCGTCACATACTCCGCATCGATGACATAGTAACTCTCGATTTCCTCAGCTTCCAAGGCTGCAATAGCGCTCATTTCATCAGGAAACTCTTGAAAATTCTCTGCCTGCTCTTCTGGCACCGACTTGATGACATTAGCCAGATCAACATACCCCGTGGGCACCTTGACGACGGTCGTTTCGGTAAAGATTGTCTCTACCTCAGCAATGGGGGTCTCTTGGGTTACCTCTTCGAGTTGGGGCAATAGCCCAGCCGCCGCAAACATCAGCGGGATGATGAGGGCGGTTATATAAAAGGCCCACTGGCGGAGATGAAAGGCTAATTCTTCACGAGTAACGGCGAGGAGTTTTTTCATAAGTGGTGGTTAGAGATTACCTTAATTCCGCTTGCCCCAAACGTATCAACGCTTCATCAATCCGTTTGAGAACGGTTGCTTTACCCATAATTTCGAGGGTATCGAACAAAGGTGGGGCAACCATTTTGCCACACACGGCAACGCGGATCGGTTGGAACATTTGCCCAGCTTTTACGCCAACCGCTTTCGCCCCCTCACGTAAGGCAGCATCAAGGGCATCGTGATTGAGTTCAACCTCACTCAAAATTTCGCGGGCGGTAGTCAAGATGTTGGGAATATCTGCCAAGGCCATCTTCTTTGGCACCAATGTATTGAGATCGTATTCGGGCAATTCATCCACAAAGAAGAAATCAACCCATTGGGCAACATCACTCAAAACTGTTAGGCGTTCTTGAATCGTGGGTGTGATTTTTAACATCGTCTGGAAATTGGCTTGAATGCCCGCTTTTTCAAGATAAGGCATCAACAGTGTGGTCAAGGGTTCGGCATCCATTTCTCGAATGTAGAGGCCGTTAAAGTGGTCAAGTTTGTCATAGCTCCAAGCAGCAGGCGAGGCATTGACCCGATCCAATGAAAATCGCTCGATCAACTCGGCGCGGCTCATCACTTCCGTCTTGTCATCAAAGCTCCAGCCGACCAAAGCCAAATAATTGACCATCGCATCTGGGAGATAACCAATCTCCTCGAAAGTACGGGTAAATACAGGCAAAACCCGGCCATCGGGAGCGCGGCCTTCCCGCTTACTCATTTTACCCTTGCCCGCAGGATTGAGGATCAAGGGCAGGTGAGCCATGACCGGGGCTTCCCAGCCCAAAAATTTGTAGATGTACATATGCAGCGGCAAGCTATTGACCCATTCATTGCCCCGTAGCACGTGGCTGATCTCCATCAGATGATCGTCAACGATATGGGCCAAGTGGTAGGTCGGAATGCCATCCGATTTCATAATGACCATATCTTGCAAATTGGCATTTTGAAAGGTGATATCTCCCCGAATAAGATCATTGACGACGATTTCACCATCAACAGGTAATTTCACCCGGACAGTATGCGTTTCACCCGCAGCTACTCTTTCTGCGGCCTCAGTGGGGTCAATGTTTCGGCAGTGGCGATCATAACCAACAAAAGCTTTCTGCTTTTGCTGCGCTTCTCGTACCTCGGCCAAACGCTCAGTTGTACAGAAACAGGGGTAGGCGTGACCATCAGCAATTAATTGCTGGCAATACTTTTGATAAATTTCCAACCGTTCGGTTTGGGTGTAGGGGCCAAAGTCGCCCCCTATCTCTGGCCCTTCATCCCAATCCAAGCCCAAGTAACGCAGACCATTCAGCAACCAGGTCAATGCCTCCGGGTTATATCGTTTTTGGTCTGTATCTTCAATTCGCACTAAAAACTTGCCGCCGTGATGATGGGCAAACAAGTAATTAAACAAGGCAGTTCGTGCTCCACCCACGTGAAAATCCCCAGTCGGACTGGGGGCATATCGTACGCGTACGGGTTTATTCGTTGTGGTCATTAGTCTTCCTTAAAAATGTTTATCAATATTTTGTAACTCTAAACAGTATTCATCAATTTTATACTTCTTCGGTAGTATCCATCTCAAAATCTGTTCCCAGAAATAATGCCTTAATTTGAAATAAATTCAAATAGGCCAGTGGAAGAAGTAGGCTAAAAATGTGACGAATAGTGAGAGTCCAAAATTCTTGGTTGGTATATTCTCGACCGGGTAAAAAAATCAAACCTGGGGCAAAGAGTGAGAGCAAGTTTGTTGCAGACCAGATAGCTATTGTTCCCAGGAACAATAGCCGCCCCCATTGTAGGGTTTGCCAAAGGCCGTAGGCACTTATACCAAAGCCGATGATAAAAACAACACTAAAGCCAAAAAACGCCCAAACCTGCCAACGGGCGGCGAATGTATCGGTTGAAACTGAAAACAGGATCAATCTGCCCAATATTGTTATGGCTAGGATGGCAGACCAGAGGGCAAAAATAAAAACGCCCCAATGTTTGGGTCGCCATTGAAAATGCGTCATAGAGAATCCTTGGGTGAGACGTGTCTAAATTGTGATGATGTCAGAATCGATCAAAATCGAGCGATTTTCGGCGCATGACGACGCTTTGCACCAAACCAATCGCCAACAGAAACGCAATGAGCGAACTCCCCCCGTAACTGATAAATGGGAGGGGGGTTCCTGTTACGGGTAGTAGGCCCAAATTTACGCCTAAATTTACAAAGGATTGGAAGAAGATGAGGGTAGCAATTCCGATACAAATCAAGCGACCAAAGGGGTCATTTGCTAGATCTGCGGCTCGCATTACACGCCAAATCAGGATTAAAATAATGAGAAATAGAATACTGGCGCCCAATAACCCCAACTCTTCACCAATCACAGAAAATATAAAGTCCGTGTGGCGCACCCGCAAAAAGTGAAGCTGATTTTGAGTACCAATACTAAACCCTTTGCCCAAAAAGCCCCCCGAGCCAATACTAATCAGGGCCTGCTCAATGTTGTAATAGGCGTCAGGATCAGCCTGTGGATCAAGAAAGAGCAACACCCGCTCGCGCTGATAATCAGCCATTGTAAACCACACTAAAAAGCTGGCAGGGATGGCAGCAATCCCTAACAGGCTGACGTGAAAAAGATGTACGCCGCCCATCAGGGCCATCACAAACCAGACAACGAAAATAATAACAGTCGTCCCTAAATCGGGCTGGAGATAGATCAATACCATCGGCGGGAGAATTAACAAAAGGGAAAAGATCAAGTTGGTAAATTTGTTCATTTGCCCATCACGATCCGCTAAAATTTTAGCCGTCGTGATAATGATAATGATCTTGGCAATTTCACTGGGTTGTACGGGGAACAGACGAAAGTCGAGCCAGCGGAGGGTACCTGCTGTCAATTCAGCGGCAATGAACAAGGTACCGAGGAGCGCCATCATAATGATATAAAAAAAGCGGTGCAGATTGACATAGTAACGATAATCAAACGCCGCCACCAGAAGCAATAAAACCAGGCCAATGCCAGCCCGGGTCAGTTGGGTCCACCATAAATCTTTAAGGTCTTCCTGATTCTGATTGGCACTAAAAATCATAGTTACGCCAAACAAAATCAGCACAACAACAATACCAACTAAAACCCAGTCGAACTGGCGCCAAATTCTACGATCCATTTAATAAAAGACCTATTGACGTGAACTCACAACTGGAATGTCAGCGGACAACATGCTCTGCCGACCTTCTTTGGTAAGGGAGATATTAATGCCATCGTGTTGAATTTCGACATATTTTGAGATAACCTGAATTAGCTCATCCTTGAGGCTATCCATCTCAGCTGGCGAAAGTTTGACTCGATCTTGGACAAGTACCAATTGCAGTCGGTTTTTTGCCACCTCGCGGCTATTTGTATCTCCACCACCAAATATTTTTTGAAACATACTCATAATTCTGTCCTCGCTACCCTAATCTCAATGTTACAGAGGTTAGGTCCCCTCTTTTGTGAGGGACACCCTCTTATTATGAGGACTTAAATATCTTTGATACCCATTGAACGAAGGAGCCACTTTGTTCTTCCAGATCGAGGAAGGGCACCTCTTCCCCCATCAATCGTTTAGCAATATTTTTAAAGGCTGTACCGGCTTGAGAGCCATTTTCCATAACGGCTGGTACCCCCCGATTGGTCGAGGTAATGATCGCTTCATCATCGGGAACCACGCCGATTAAGCGAATGGCCAGTACATCGATGACATCATCCGTGTTGAGCATATCACCGCGTTTCACCATATCGAGACGCAACCGATTGACAATTAGCTCACCAGGCCCTTTTTCTTCAGCCTCAATCAAACCAATGATACGGTCAGCATCGCGTACCGCCGAGACCTCTGGAGTAGTGACGACTAGTACGCGATCGGCTGGAGCCACCGCATTTTTAAATCCTTGTTCGATACCCGCAGGTGAATCGATGAGGACAAAATCAAATTCATCCCGTAATTGATTAACAACTTCGATCATATCCTTGGGACTGACAGCACTCTTATCACGAGATTGGGCAGCAGGAATCAAGTAAAGCTCGGGTAATCGCTTGTCTTTAATCATCGCTTGTCGAATACGGCAAGATCCTTCAACTACATCAACCAAGTCGTAAACAATCCGGTTTTCTAACCCCATGACAACATCGAGGTTGCGCAAACCAATGTCCGCGTCAATGGCCACGACTTTTTTGCCTTCATTTGCTAGGGCCGCACTCAGGTTGGCTGTGGCCGTTGTTTTACCTACACCACCTTTACCTGATGTTATTGTAACTACAGTTGCACTCATCTTAATTCACCTACAAAAATTATTGCCACACCTCGGCAACGATCTGATCATCTTGTACAGATGCCATCTCCGGAACCAATTCAACATTGGAGTCAACCGCCGGTGATCGAGTTACGTGGGACCCAATCCGAAGTTGGGTAGGAGCCAGTTGTAGGGCACATACAAAGGCCTTATTGCCTAGGCCCTCTTGCCCAAATCCGGCGTGGACGGTCCCCCGTAAACGTCCCCAGATGATGATATTCCCCCCAGCTCTGATCTCAGCCCCAGGATTAACGTCGCCAACAATGACGATGTGCCCTGGATGATCGACGATTTGCCCGGAGCGAAAGGTACGTTGCAAGACAATTGATTGGTTATTATCAGGTGGAGCCATCGAAACTTCTTTGATAGGCGGTGTTGGAGTACGTGGTTGAAATTCCGTCTCTAAACCTAATTCCGTAGCTGCCTCTTGAGTACTTAATGAACTGCTTTCTACAGCCCACAGACTAACTTGGTGTCGATTGAGGATACGGCCCACCATTTCTAGTTGCGGTCGTGTCAATTGCCGTGGGCCTACTCGTAATGCAACCCGGCCCCCTTTAAAGAATGAAGCTTTCTGACCAAGATGTTGATCTAATTCATCGGTTAAACCAGGCCAAGCACCAGCCCCAACTGTGATGATTAGCCCATCACTCGTGCCTTTGATGACAACGCGGTCACTCACGCGGTTAATCCCTCAATTCTCAAATGTACTCCCCTGATCATCAGCAGGGTTAGCCATAAATTCTACCAGATAACGGGCTCCCTCGGCAACTTCCAGCCGAAGCAATGAATTGGCACTATACTGCGGCAAACGCAATTCCCACGTCGAAGATAGGTCAGGCTCAACCCCTTGATACTCAAATCGCCCAGTTTCTCCGGTTACGAATTGATCAACCACCTCACCATTAGCCAGAACATCAATGATGATATTAGACAGGGGTTGTTCATTCATATCAAAAACAGCGCCTGAGATAGCAGCCCCATCACCGGGCCACACATCCGTTCCCAACAGTCTACCAGAAAACGTAAATCGAGGGGTTTCCGGTTCACTAAACTCTTCTTCTTCGGTCTCAGACTCAACCTCTACCTCAATTTGATCAAAATAGTGTCGCAAAATTTTGTTTGTCACCGGAACGGATGTTTGCGACCCCTCATCCCCACCATAAACAAAGACAATAGTAACAATTTCGGGATTAAAGCTGGGTGCATAGGAGGCAAACCAAGCGTGGCTCGTTCGAACCCGCCCGTCTCGGTCTAAACATTGCGGATATTGTTCACAAAACTCGGCAGTTCCCGTCTTACCGGAAGCATCCAACCCTGGCACATCAAACGTATCTCGAGCGGTTCCACGATCAGAGTTAACTACGCCATACAATCCCTCGCGAATGAGTTGCAAATTTTGTGGGGAGAGGGCTAGCTCACCAATTACCTCTGGTTCGACAGCTTTTATCAAATTACCATTCGCATCAAGAATCTCTTTAACCAAGCGTGGTTTATACAGCGTACCACCATTGGCAATTGCAGCATAGACATTTAGCATTTGTAATGGTGTCACCAGAACAAAACCTTGACCAACGGACATATTGTAGGTATCCCCGGTAAGCCAAATTTCCGAATAGTTCAGGCGTTTCCACTTTTCATTTGGCACCAGTCCGCCTAATTCTCCTGGTATATCAATCCCTGTTGGACTGCCCAAGCCATACATCTCAGCATACTGCCCGATGCGAGACAAGCCCAATCCTTCATATTCGATAGGCGGATAACCACCGCCTACATAATAAAAGTAAATGTTACTTGATACAGTCAAGGCGGACACAACATTTACCTCACCTAGTCCAGTCCGTAACCAGCCATAGAAAGGCTGGGCCAAATCCAAATTATCCGGTTCAAACTGATTGGGGAGGTAAAGCACCCCTTCATCAACAAACGTTGTTTCAGGAGCAACCACACGTTCTTGCAACGCTGCGGAGGCAGGGATTACTTTGAAAATTGAGCCAGGCGGATAAAGGCCTGCTGTCGCGTGGTTGACCAAAGGATTCCAGCGATCGTCATTTAACAGTGCTAATTCTCGTGCCGAAATACCTTGTGAAAAAATGTTGTTGTCATAGCTTGGCAGCGAAACCATTGCTAAAATTTCGCCCGTTTTCGGATTCATGGCAATGGCCACGCCTTGCTCGGATCCCACTTCATCCATTTGTTCTTGCAGGGCTTCAGCGGTCGCTTCTTGCAATTCAATATCAATCGTTAATCGCAAATTGTGCCCAGGTCGCGCCTGAATATTTTCGGCAACCGTTCGTATCTTCTGTCCAGTTACATCAACCTCAATGCTCTCCAGCCCCTTCACCCCACGTAACCAAGGCTCATATTCAATTTCCAACCCAGCCAACCCGATTAAATCGGTCAGGTCATAGTCCAAGGCTTGATAATTTTCAAATTGCCCTGCCGGAATGGGACCAACATACCCCATCATATGGCTTGTCAGTTCACCATAGATGTAGTTTCGGGTTGGCGCTATTTCGATTTGGACTCCAGGTAAGTCCAAGCGCTCTTCATCAAGTTTAGCAACAATTATAGGATCAACATCTTCGGCAATGGTCACCGGAATAAATGGTGGTGATTGATTTACCGCATCACGAATGCCCAGGGGTTCATTAATAAATTGACGACTGCGAGGATTGATAATTTGGCGTTCAATTTGGCGATTGTACTGATGATGATTTATTGCGTGAAAATAACCGTTGTTACGACTTGTGGTAGGCTCGACTTGGGTTGTTATGGGCAATGTCAGTAGCTCAGACAAGCGTGCAAACACCTTGGTTTGTGCCGTTGGATCATCAGGCAAGAAGGCTGGTACAATAATCACATTATAAACAGGGCGATTATGCACTAAAAGCTCGCCGTTACGATCATAAATCACACCACGAGGTGAAGGAATCGGCACCTGTTGTAAGCGATTTTGATCAGCCAACGTTTCATACTGTTGTAAGTTAACGACTTGTAGGTTCCACAGCTGAAAAATCAATACGGCAAAGGCCAGTAAGGTTACCCCACGAAATAAATAGCTACGAACTCGGATTTCAAATTCAGTCATAAGCAGAAATTATACTTGAGAAATAGTAAAGTGGAAATTAATTTTCAATTTAGGATAGGTAATGCAACTCAAAATGAGAGGGTTTGCGGATACAGCCATCGATTTAGTAGATAGAGCAGCGGAAAAATTAAGATCATCAATCCAGTATTAAATATAGCCACAGGAGTCAGCACATTACTAATGGCAATTCCCCAAAAGATTGGACGCCCTAATACATTTAAGATAAACAGAGCAACACCATTGAACAGAAATGTTAAAGGAAACGTTAAAACAACGGGAACAACAATACTACTGCCAAAATTTAAGCGATGGGCTGAACCAGCTACAAAAGCAACAAGTAAACTCGTAAAACTAAAAAGACCAAAAGGTGCGGCTGAAAGCAGATCCAAACTCAATCCACCAACAGCACCCCAAATTAAACCATCATCCCAACCTCGTAACGTCGTCCAACCGATGATTAATATAAGGACAAGATCAGGATGCACACCATTGATTTTAATAAAAGGGGAGAAGGTCATTTGAAGCAAAGCTGCCCCAATAAGGAGTAGCCATAAAGCAAGGTGATTAATTGGTTACCCCCTGCGCGTTCAGAATTTCTTCCTCAAAATCAACAGGGTCAAATGACGTAATAATCAACATTGTTTCCAGCTTACCAAAATCGACCGTTGGCCGGATACGAGCCCGCTGAAACATATCTTGATCCCGCCGTAGAACCTCGGTTATCTGCCCAACAACCAATTTATCTGGGAAATTTCCACCTAACCCTGAAGTGAAAACAATGTCACCGGGATTAAGCACATCATTTTGGGGAATCCGTTCCATCAAAAGGGTACCGTCAATATTACCACGGATAACCCCAGTCGCTCGACTATTTTGCGTCAATACATTGACCGAACTGGCTGGGTCAATTAGCATCAAAACCTGCGCCGAGTTTGGCCCAACTGCGGTGACACGCCCTACTAACCCTCGATCAGTGATGACTGGCATATTTCGGGCAATCCCTTCTTGCGCCCCGACATCAACATAAAGAAAGTAGAGTAAGTTTGTGGGGTCACGACCGATACTGCGGCCAATGACAGTCGTTGGTTGGTAGCCAAATTGGGGGTTGGATTGCGTGTAATTGAGCAACTGGCGTAGCAGCTCGTTTTCCCGCTCAATTTCACGCAAGCGAACATTTTCAATGGTCAAGGAATTATTGAGGCGTTCAAGTTCCTCATTACGACTTTGTAGCGCAGCAACACTTTCAGCTTGCGCGTTACGGGCTGCGAGTTCTTCCCCTGCTGTCGTTAATGAAGTTTGAATGGGGGCTAGCAAGCTCTGTACAATCGCTCGGATGGGGGTCATGTAACCAAACTGGTCCAATACAACCAACAAGGCGATTAAAATAATCCAGATGTAAAGTTGCCTATTTCTTGAGGCTGTCATACCAACTCGTTACAATCAATCACACTTATCGGCGATTAGCACCAGCACGGTTAAGTGAGGTAAGCACCTTGGCATACTTATCATAGCTCTCCAAAACTTGTCCTGCTCCGCGAGCCACACACGTTAACGGATCGTCAGCAATGTAGACCCGCATTTTCGTCTCTTCAGAGAGTCTCTCGGCCAAACCTTGCAACAATCCTCCCCCACCGGCCAGAGCAATGCCACCTTCCATCAGATCGGCAATCAACTCAGGGGGTGTCTCATCAAGCGTATCGCGTACTGCCTCAACCAAAATCGAAACAGGATCACTTAAGGCCTCTCGAATTTCGACACTGGATACCTCAACCGACTCAGGCAATCCCGTAATCAAGTTACGCCCACGCAGGGTGATGGTTTGTTCTTCGGGTAAAGGATAGGCGGAACCAATCGTAATTTTTGCTCGCTCCGCCATTCGCTGACCAATTAGAAGATTGTACTTTTGACGGGTATAGTTGATGATGGCCTCATCCATTTCATCCCCCGCCACTCGAATAGAGCGGCTCACGACAATGCCACCCAACGAAAAGACAGCAACCTCTGTCGTCCCCCCGCCAATATCAATCACCATACTGCCTAAGGGTTCGATAATGGGCAAACCAACACCAATTGCGGCGGCAACAGGCTCTTCGACAATGAGGGCCTCGCGTGCTCGTGCATTACGAGCCGCATCATAAACGGCCATCATTTCCACTTGAGTTACACCACTGGGAATACCAACAACAACACGAGGAGCGTACAGGGGGGTAGGGATAAAAGTCTGTTCGTGGACCTTTTTTATAAAATATCGAAGCATTGCTTCGGTAATTTCAAATTCCGAAATCACCCCATCTCGCAAAGGGCGAATAGCCACAATGTTTGAGGGGGTCCGCCCAACCATTTCCTTAGCCTCAACGCCAATGGCTAGCGGTTTTTTTGTACTTTTATCAATCGCTACAACTGAAGGCTCATTAATAACAATCCCTTTGCCACGAACATAAACCAATGTATTGGCTGTTCCCAAATCTATGCCAATATCAAAGGAAAAAAGCCCGAACAAAGCATCAAAAGGGCCGGCCACGCAAATACTCCTTCCATCTCCCTAACTTAAAATTTCGAAGCCTCAAATCATATCTAAACTAACGTTCCCAGACTACTATTAAGAGGCTCATTGGTTAGGGCATAAGAATAGGCAGGTCAACAAGTGTGTCACCTGCCTAAAAGGCGATTATACCACAATCATTTTTTTGAACAAGAATCTTAATTTTAACTACATCCCAGTTCTCGCTAGAAAATAGTAGAAATGGGCCGTTGACATATTTTCTTGATTATACTATCATCAAAGGGCAGTAATGTTAAAAACATTAAGGAACCCAAGAAACACGTACGTTACATTCTTGGAAAACCCAAAAAATTTAGGCAACGTCACTCGTTATTATTAACGACATCAATACCCCTGACGTTGCCTATCACTTTTCAAGGCATTCGTTCCAATAAACATCAACGTATTGTAAAGCGATTACATACTATGAATGGGAATAGCACCTCTACAGTCGATACCTCACTCAAGGGTGAACGTAAACAAGTCACCATCATCTTTGCAGACATTTCCGGCTTTACCGCTCTCAATGATGCAGCAAAAACCCCAGAAGAAGTTGAAGCCGTCGTTCGATTGATTAACTCCTTACTTCGTACATTAAGTGAAGCAATATATGAATTTGATGGCCATATTGACAAATATATCGGCGATGAGATTATGGCTATCTTTGGGGCTCCAAAAGCACATGAAGATGATCCTGAACGGGCGTTGCGTGCTGTACTAAGTATGAAAGAGCGATTAACCGATTTTAATGAAAATCCACCGATGCCCTTGCCCGAACCTCTGGGTATTCACGGAGGAATTAGCACAGGTACGGTCATCGCAGGTTGGTTTGGGACCGAACGTACTCGATCCTACACAGTGATGGGTGATGCTGTAAATGTGGCATCACGGTTGGAAAGTGTCTCCGAACGGGGTGAGTTCTTAATTAGTGAGACCACCTATAATTTAACCAGTCATTTATTCGAATTTGAACCAATGGATCCTGTAGCCGTTAAGGGAAAACGTGATCCATTGGTGATCCACAACCTGACGGGGTTAAAGGTCGGCAGCCGCTTGACAGCTCCTCCCAAAGCACCGCTGATGGGGCGGGAATATGAGTTAGAAGATCTAATCAAACGCTACGACCGATTATTAACATCAGAAGGTGGCATTGTTGTTGTTTCAGGTGAGGCGGGTTTAGGAAAATCCCGCCTCGTCAATGAATTCCGTACTGAGGTATCCGAGCAAACGAACGATATGAAGCCCCTATGGCTATTTGGACGAGGCTTATCTTATCGACAATCCTTCAAAAATCGGCTGTTTGTTGATATCTTACATAGCTATTTAGATGTTTCAGAAAATGCCGATGATACTTTGGTGCAACTCCGACTTGAAGCAATGGGAGAAAAATTATTTGGGGCGCGACAAAAGGATATCATCCCCTATCTAGGTTTGCTTCTTGGTCTAAATTTAGATGAAGAAACGCGTACAGAATTACCCCTTGATGACAGTCAACTCCTCCAGCAGCGCACATTTCTAGCTGTCGGCCAATGGATTGAAGCCCTTGTATCAAAACAACCTTTGGTTATGGTTTTTGAGGATTTGCATTGGGCCGATGCCAGCTCCGTCCAGCTTATTTCTTATTTATTTAGCCTAACAATGTATCATCCGATCTTGATGATTTGTGTCACACGTCCGGAACGAGAGTCAGAATTTTGGAAAGTTAAATCATCGACAAGTAAAGATTACAAAGAGTTTTATACAGAGCTGACATTATGGCCGCTTACTGCAGCAGAAAGTCGCCATTTGATTCAGCATCAGCTAAAGATTGACCAGATGCCAGAGGCTATTGAGCACTTAATCCTAAGTCGAGCTGAAGGTAACCCCCTCTTTTTGGAAGAAATCCTACGCAGCCTAATTGAAGAAGGGGCAATTGTTCACACCGAGGATGGACATTGGGAAATTGCTCGGTCAGCCACCGAACTTGATATTCCAAACACATTACAGGGTGTACTGAATGCCCGGATTGACCGTCTTGGCCCTGAAGTTAAAGAGATCCTGCAAATTGCGGCCATCATTGGTCGAATTTTCCCTCATTTTATCTTAAAGCCTAATGTTCAAAATGAAGACATTTTGGATGAAACGCTCAAACATCTAAAGATGGCCGATCTCATTGAGGAGCGCAATAATGATGGTGAACCCGTCTACATATTCAAGCATGTCTTGACTCATGAGATCGTCTATAATGGATTGTTGCACGAGGAGCGCAAAGCCCTGCATAAGCAAATTGCCGATTTTATGGCCTTCAAAGTGTTCTGGATGTTAGGGGAGGAATATGCTCCAATTGTGGCAGATCATTACTATAAGAGTGAAACTTGGCCACGCGCCATGCGATACTTACAACGGGCTGCTGAGGCTGCCATTCAATCATTTGCAAATCAAGAAGGCGTCGATTTTTATACGCAAGCCCTTGAAGTCGCTAATCGTATTGAAGAAGGGGCTGACAAAAATGCAGTTATGAGTATTTATGAGGGGCGGGCAAAAACATTAACCCGGTTGGGGGAACCTCAAGATGCTATTGCCGATTATGAGGCGATGTTGACCCAGGCTAAAGAGTTGGACGATGATGCAGCCCAGATGAGGGCAATGAACGGTCTGGGTTCATTACAAGCGACGCATTACAGCTTCACCAAAGCCGCTCAATTCTTCAATGATGCTCTGGCTGTCGCCAGACGGCTGGGTGATGAGCAAGGTATTGCAGACACACTCAACCAGCTTGGCCATTTCTATACCGATACAGGTGACTTTGAGCAAGGTATCAAGTGTTTCAAAGAAGCGCTTGAGATAAGCACGACGCGACAGGATGAGTCACAAAGAATTGAGGCGGAAGATGGACTGGCCAAAATAATGCTAGAGCAAGGTGAAGTAGAAGCCAGTCTAACCCGATACAAAGATGAAATCATTAACATGAGACAGCGACTTGGCTTCCGCAGCGGTTTAATGAGTTCATTGTCCTCAATGTTAACCGCTCAAATCTATATTGCTGATTATAAAGGGGCCGCCGAAACAGCCGAAAAAGCGCTTGAATTACACAGACGCTCTGGCGATCTCTATCGAATGCCATTTATTAAATATTACCAAGCGTTTGGACAAATCCATCAAGGTGAGCTTGGCCAATCCTATGAAAACCTAAAAGAGGGTCTACGATTAGCCGAAGAGCAAGGTGAAACTGCCGCAAAAGTATTAGGTCTTACTTGGCTCAGTTATTACTATCTTAATATCGGATTCAATCAAGGCGGGTTGGAACAAGCCCAAGCAGCTACCGAGTTGGCCCAGCAACTCGGCTCTCCCTTGTATTTATTACGAACCAAGTTTATGTTGGGAACAGCCTATCGTCATATGAAGCAGACCACTGAAGCTATTCAGGAATTGGAAGCCGTTTATAGTGATGCTCAAAAAATGGGGCTTGCTTTGGATGAGGTTATGCTACTCTACCAATTATCACGGGCGTACATTGATGTCGATGATTGGCAAAAAGTGGATGATTATTCCTCCCAATTGGTTCGTTTAGCGACAGCTAGTAGCCTTAAGGAGTTTATTGTTCGTGGAAGGTGGCTTCAATCCTTGGTTAATATTGACACTGAACAGTATGAAGCAGCCATAGAAACATTAAATGAAGCTCAGATATTGGCGGAGGAAATAGATAGCCATCTGAGCCAATATTTAATTCAAATACAAAAATCTTACGTTTATCATAAAGCCCAAAATGTGGCGGCATCAAAAGACGCCATTACATATGCCCAAAAGATTCAAAAACGTTTGGCAGATAGTCTACCAGACGATGAACTGAAACACACCTTCCTAAATACACTTCATTCTCGTCACCTCGAAGAAATGATTGAGGCAAATGAGATGACCTCTACCGTAATTCGAGTAAAGGGGGAAAGGCTTGGTCAGTAATTGTTATCTGATAAAGTTATCAATTATTGCAATCAACATCATCTTTTAACGCCTCAAGATCATATTGTTATTGGTGTATCAGGTGGCCCAGACTCTCTTTGCTTACTTCATCTTTTAACCTCACTTGCTGATACATTCAACCTCACACTTACCGTTGCCCATCTCAACCATATGTTGCGTGGCATCGAATCTGATGCTGACGAAAAATATGTAAATGCTTTAACAACTGAACTGAATATTTCAGTATTCACTGAAAGCCAGGATGTTGCCAGCTTTGCTCAAATTCATCAATTATCTCTAGAAACAGCAGCCCGCCATCTTCGATATACATTTTTATGGCAGATTGCAGACAAGGTTGCGGCGAATAAAATCGCGATTGGTCACCATGCTGATGATCAAGTCGAAACTGTGTTAATGCACCTCTTGCGCGGAAGTGGTTCAATTGGTTTACAGGGAATGGTGCCAGCCATCTCTATTGGCAAACTCAAACTAATGACCACTCTGCTGATGCCCTCCGTTCCCAAAAATACGCCACAAGTCATTCGGCCTTTGTTGGAAACATCACGCTCAGATATTGAGCAATATTGTCAAATCCATAACTTACAACCACGTTTGGACCAATCTAACCAAGATACAAGATTTTTTCGTAACCGCATTCGACAGGAGCTAATTCCTTATTTAGAAACATATAATCCCAACATTCGCCAAGTTTTACAAAGAACGGCTAAAGTTGTCTCTACTGAGGCTCACTTTCTCAATCATAAAATTGAAAGTATTTGGTCAACGATCGTTATTAACCAAACCTCGAATCAAATCACCCTTAACTTATCCAAATGGCGTAATCTACATTTAGCTTTAAAGCGAGCCATTCTCAGAAAAGCGATTGAAACTTTAGATACAGTAGCTGAAGTGGGATTCGACCACATTAAGGCAGCTATTGACATCTTAGATCAAGGTAAAACTGGGACAAAAGTTACACTTCCAAGCAATTTGATTTTGCAAATCCAATACGATCAGCTTTTGATTAAAAATCAAAGTATATCCTCTTTATCATCAAAGGACACCCCTTCACTCTACAAAGATCAGTCTCTCAAAATTCAAATTCCAGGTGTCACCTATTTGCCTAACAATAATTGGTATCTCCAAGCACGTTATATTAAGAAAACAAATTTGCCTGACTATACTCTCCAATCAACTGATCATTGGGAAGCCTATTTAGATGCAGACATTGTAGGAAAAACACCAACTCTCCGAACACGCTTACCAGGAGATATATTTTATCCAATTGGCTTAGATCAACATCACAAAAAAATCAAGACATTTATGATTGACCAGAAGATTCCAGTAGAGCAACGGGATAGCATTCCATTATTAATAAACCAGGATCAAGTATTATGGATTTGCGGTTATCGACTTGACCATCGAGCGCGGGTCACAGCATCAACAGAAACACTGTTGCACCTGAAATTTTGGGAAAATAAAAATCCTTAAGGTTGATTGCACTTAAGGTCGGTTCATGTATAATGGATAATTGCGCTTAAAGCAGGGCAGGGGACTAATTTTCTCAATGACAATGCATATTTTGCTCGTAGAAAATAATAATACATCATCTACACAATCTGCATTACCTTATATTCAAGAACAGGGTTACGGGGTTGACGTCGCGGACTCATTGGAGTCCTTTGTTGAATATGCTCATGCTTTATGGCCCAGTTTGATTGTTTTACATCCTACAGAGCCGCAGTTATCGCTTCCAAAATTTCAAGCAATGGCAGATGATACTGAATTAGATATCCCCTGTATTGTCTTAAACAATTCATCTAACTCAATCACAGACAATCAGCCAAACCAAGTGACAATTGTTTCAAAAATGCAGGATTTATCCGAATATATTCACAAAGCCACAGAAACTCAGCGTGACCGATTTGTACGCCTTCCAAACTTAGTTATTGATTGTCTAAAACGTCAGGCCCTTCGGGACAAAAAGCAACATACATTTACCCCCAAAGAGTTCAAATTACTACATTTATTGCTTCGTAATCATCATCAGGTTTTAACCCGCAAAGAAATTATGGAGCACGTCTGGGAGACGAGCTATATGGGTGATACACGAACGCTTGATGTTCACATTCGTTGGATCCGTCAAAAAATTGAAGCCAACCCCAGTCGGCCAAAGTATCTAATCACTGTGCGGCGAATGGGGTATCGTTTTATGATGAACCCTGATTGATACAATCAATTGGATATTTCGTTAAACAGGAAAGGCACCTCGAAGATTGATGGTGCTTTTTATTTTTGAACGTGTTGAGGCAAAATTGAAAACAACGCAGCCAGACAAATCCCCAAAAGTCTTCATTCTTTTATTAACCTTGTCATTATTGATTTTTATTTCAGCGTGCGGGAGAGGCGTAGCCGAACAACCAACACCTTTACTTCCCACAAATACCACAACATTAACCCCAACACCGCCAACACCTACCCCGACGGCCACATTGCTTATCTCTGAATTAATCAGCACGTTTCCATATACGCATACGAGCAATATTTTTCGGATCGATTACCCTGAAAATTGGCAGATATTTGAACAGCCAGCGGGAGCTATATTTTTAGAACCTAACAAACAAGCGGGGTACAGTTTGTTCTTTAGCGATGTTGGCGAAACATATTCTCAAGCAGAATTAAATCTCTATCTTTCAGCGTTTATTTCCCAAAACTTTGATACTGAGGCTAAGAACTTTAAAGTGATCGAACGACCTCAACCCAATGATGAGGTTGTCACCCAAATTTTGGCGTCTGATCCTTTGTTGGGTGAGGCGATCAACGAAATTCGTGTATTTCAGATTGATACCATTGTCTTTATTATGCTTGTCACTTTACCGGAAACGCAATGGGAGAGTTCCGCCGATGCTGTACAATCTCTGATAGGGACCTTTGCCCCGATTGATACCGAGCCTGTTGTTACGAAAAATGAATTATCAAAAGAGGAGCCAATCTGGGTGATTGCGGGACCAACAAGCAATAAGTTTGGCTTTTTATCCCCAAGTGATTGGCAATTGTTACATCAGGGGGAAAATGACATTATCATTGGAATGCCCGACACTGATATTCGATTTGAAGCCAGTGTAATGGAATTAAATAGCCGTGGCTCCAATGAGGCAATCGCTGAAACGGCAGCACAAACTTATATTGACCAGCTAAGTAGCACATACGAGGATTTAGACTCTCTACCCGCTTCCCCATTTCCACTTGGTGGCGCCGATGGAGTAACGGTAGATTTTTTGTATACAAATGAAGAAAATCAACAAATTGCAGGATCAATTATTACAGCAGTTGAGGACGGCTATCTATATCAAGTAATCCTGATTTCCCCAGCGGAATTTTATACAGCGTCCTTAGAGTGGTTTAATCCGATGCTACAAGACTTCCGAATTTTAGCGGCACTTGTTCCCCCACCAGAAGAAGAACAGCTGGAGTAAGGATGGTTAATGATGACTACGCAAGCATCACTCAAAGATGCACCAACATATGACAGAATTTATGCCGTCGTACGAAAGATCCCGGCCGGGAAAGTAGCCACGTATGGGCAAATCGCCACAATGGTTGGACGTTGTACCCCACGGATGGTGGGGTATGCGATGGCTGCCTTGCCTTTTGAAACGGATGTACCGTGGCAGCGGGTGATTAACCGTCAAGGAAAGGTTAGCCCCCGCACAAGTGGACATGGGAGTAGCCATCAACAACAATTTCTTGAAGCGGAAGGGGTTACTTTTGATGAGGATCAGCGAATCGATCTAGAAAAATTTGGCTGGCAAGGTCCAGATTGGGAATGGTTAGAAGAACACGGCATGTATCCAATTCCGCCGTTAAAAAACAAAAAGAGCTAGGTGAACTGCCTAGCTCTTTTTTCTTTCATCAATGACAACTTTCTTTAAGCAGCCTTGTCCAACGATTTGTTGACCGGACGACCTTGATCATCGTACAGTTCCGGCTCCGCCCCGCCCCGAATAACATCTGACGTGATGATACACTTCTTAATTTCCTTCCGCGACGGAATTTCGTACATCACATCCAACAAGGCTTCTTCAATAATTGAACGTAATCCCCGTGCCCCTGTTTTATGTTTCAAGGCTAAGTCAGCCGCAGCAGCCAATGCTTCGTGACTAAAAATCAATTCCACGTCATCCAGTTCAAAAAGGCGTTTGAACTGCTTTGTCAAGGCATTGCGGGGTGAGGTTAGAATTTGCATCAACGCTTCATGATTGAGAGGTTCCACATTCACCATCACTGGTAAACGCCCAATGAATTCGGGAATTAAGCCATACCCTAACAAATCATCCGATGTAATTTGAGACAAGAGATGAGACTCATATTCAAACTGCTCATTCTCTTTCTGTCGTCTCTTTTCATCCTCGGACAAAACTTCTTGGAGATGACCTCGTCCCGCAGCTAAACCTTTTGGGGCTTCTTGAGGCAATGATGGCTTGGCTTTATCCTTTGTGAAGCCCATTTGTGGTTTTACATCTAGACGTTTCTCAACAATCTTATCGAGATTATCAAACGCCCCGCCACAAATAAACAGAACATTTCCGGTATCAATTTGAATAAAATCTTGATGGGGGTGCTTTCGACCACCTTGGGGTGGAACGTTTGCTTTAACCCCTTCAATGATTTTCAACAAAGCTTGCTGAACCCCTTCACCGGAAACATCACGCGTGATTGAAGGGCTATCACCTGTCTTACGGGCCACTTTATCAATTTCATCAATATAGATGATACCTTGTTCGGCCTTCTCGACATCATAATCAGCCGCCTGAATCAGGCGAAGGAGTATATTTTCAACATCCTCACCAACATAGCCGGCCTCAGTCAAGGCAGTTGCATCAGCGATACAAAAGGGCACATCCAAGACTCGGGCCAAGGTTTGGGCTAATAACGTTTTGCCACACCCGGTTGGCCCAATAAGCATAATATTGCTTTTTTGTAATTCAACTCCATCTTCTCCCATTCCCATCTGAACTTTGCGCTGAATCCGCTTATAGTGGTTGTAAACCGCTACCGAAAGCACCTTCTTGGCGCGGTCTTGGCCAACCACCCACTCATTCAACTTCTCATAAATTTCTTTGGGAGAAAGCAACCGATTTACATTGAGCTCAGGTGTAGTAACCGTCGCCGATGAATCCTCTTCGAGGATATCACGACAGAGATCAACACACTCATCGCAAATAAAGACCTGATCAGGTCCAGCAATCAGTCGACTGACCTCTTCTTGCGTACGTTTACAAAATGAGCAAACTTGCAAATCGGAGCCGAATCTAGGAGCCATTTACATTATCAGCCTTTTTGGATTTTCCTTCCATTGGCTCAATGGCTGGTTCACCGAGAACATCGTCAACCAAGCCATACTCAACTGCACCGTGCGCATCCATAAACCGATCGCGCTCAAAATCCTCAGCGATTTGCTCACGGGTTTGTCCGGTATGCTTACTTAAAACACCATGGAGCAGATCTTGCATCCGCTTTAATTCTTTGTATTGGATTTCAACATCAGGCGTATACCCTTGGGCACCGCCACCCGCCGGATGCATATGGATTGTAGAGTGGGGCAAAGCATAGCGACGGCCCGCTTCACCTGCTGCTAACAAAACAGTTCCCATACTAGCGGTTACACCAACGGCGTAAGTACTGACAGGGGCCCGAATTTGCTGCATTGTATCGTAGATAGCCAGACCTGCGTAAATTGATCCCCCTGGAGAGTTGATATAAATCTGAATCTCACGCTCGTGATCTTCACGATCCAAGAATAGAAGTTGAGCAACGATCAAATTAGCAACTTGATCATTAATTCCTGTTCCTAAAAAAATGATACGTTCTTTTAATAGTAATGAATAAATGTCGTAAGCACGTTCACTTCGTCCTGTACTCTCGATAACCATCGGGACAACTGCTTGGGGTAGAATGGACGACATACTCAGTTTAGCTCCTTTCAAAACAAACACTGTGCGCTATAAAACTGTCACAAATTGGAATAGTTATTCTCAAGATTTGGTTGTTATTTTATTAGTTATGCATTCTTTGCATCTTCAGTTTTAGCCGCCTCTTCTTTGGCAGCTTCTTCTTCAGAGGGCTCTTCTGCAACTTCTTCGGTTGCTTCATCACCAGCAGGTTCTTCATCAGATGATGATGCTTCAGTTTCAGCGGTTGCCTCTTCCTCATTGACTACTGCTTCAGATTCTTCAGAAGCCTCTGCTTCTGCTTGAGGCTCATCAGCCTCTGCTGCTGCTGCAACTTCTTCCTCAGTTTCTTCACCTGGCTCTGGCGCCTCGCCCTTAGCGATTGCGCCTAGGCGAAGCAAGATTTTCTCGGTCAACAGTTCGTTGGCCAATCGGCCCTGTTGCATCTCGGATGAAAGCAAATATTGCCAAATTTGATCATCACCACCAAAAGAGTCGGCAATTGATTTGGCCCGCTCTAACACCTCGCTGTTACTAATTTCTAGCTTTTCCAGCTTGGTAACTTCAGATAGGACGATGCTTCGTTTCAAGCCAGATAAGACGTTTTCTCGAATCTCTTCCTTGAACTCATCTTCATCCTTTTTCTGAATTTGCAGATAATTATCAAGACTTAGACCAGCCTGTTCAAACTGCTGACTAAACCGCGCAATCTCGTCGTTAATCATTTCCTCTTCAAGCGCAGCTGGCCATTCTATGTGCTTGGCATCCTCAACAATTTTGTCCAGCAATTCTTGCCCTAAGGTTCGATTTGCTTCAAGCTGACGGCTTTCCAGAAGATTTTTCTCAATATCTTTCTTCAATTCATCAAGCGTTTCAAAATCACTGACCGACTGGGCAAACTCATCATCCAACGGGTCTAGCTCTTTTTCTTTTATGCTATTGACCGTAACATTAAACGTAATATCTTTACCCGCATACCGATCATCCTCGTAGGCCTCGGGATAGGTAATCGTAAACGTTTTTTCTTCACCTGCATTTACACCAAGTAACGGTGTCGTTAAATCAGGTTGGAAGGGCGGTTCAACTGTCTCAGCTTCACCTTCATCATCGTCACTATTTTCCGCTTCTGTCTCAGCCTCTTCCTCAGCAGGTTCAGGCAAAATCAGTTCATACTCAACTGAGTCATGCTCTGCAATGACTTCGTCTTCATGTTTTTCAACAACGGACAATGATACTAAATCTTTTTCCTGAGTTGCTCGTTCAACAGGTGCCCAAGTCGCATTTTGTTCCTGCATTGCTTTTAATGATTCAGCAATGTCATCGTCACTGATCTCAACCTCTGTTGCATCGAGCCGTAATTCACGGTAATCGCTTAGCTCAACCTTGGGCGGGCCAGGAACTTTTATCTTAATTGTCAAAGGATCCCAGTCGATGCCATCAAAGGAAATTTGGGCTGATGGATTGACTTCTGATTGCACTAAAGCATCCTGGATGATTTTCTCACCGGAGTCTTCCAATGCTTCTTGTTGAACTGCCTCTAAACCAAATCGCCGCACAATTGTGCCATAGGGGGCTTTGCCTTTACGAAACCCAGGCACAGGAACTTCACGAGCGATCTTTTTTGCTGCCTTCTTAAGGATTTTTTGCTCTTGAGCGGGCTCAACCTCAATTGTCATTAAGATCTCGCACCGTTCTAATTCTTCAGTTGTTACCTTCACGGGGTAAACCTCGTCTATATGGAATTTCAAGGGTAGCGATCATTATAGTATAAAGCATAACCCCATGCAAATTTTTTGCGATTTCACCCTAAAAATTGAGGCGTTTTCAGGGCTATAACTGAGCAAAAATTTCCTAACTCTGACAACAATTGCGGCGTATATGGAGAGCTTAAAAATAATGATACCAACCTTTATAATTATGTCAAGTGTCACCGTTTTGCAAATCGTCGCACTTAGTTATTTTAACAATTTGTCATTGCTTGGGGCTTATGCTAGACTATAAAACATTAACCCTACGGTTCTCGTGATGCTCTAGGCGTCTTTGGCCAACATTTTTCAATTAGGGAGCCGGAGTTTTAGAGGGGATGCGGTAGCCTTCGCCAAAGGCAAGGCAATACCTTCTATCCAGGCACCCACCTGCTATAAGCAGGTTCATAGGCAATTAGGAAGCACACGGCTCCGCGGGGTTTACAAAAAAGCACGCGTCTGCGTGCTTTTTTGTTATCTATCTCTTAAACAAAATCACCAATCAATTTGGCAACAGCCCTGTCCCCAATAAAGAATCACGTTTCCTCGATTACTTCTAAGTTGGAGAAGATCTTCCTTAAATGAAAGGCCAATATCATAGACCTGCCAAATGATCACCACACTAACAATCGCCAAGGTAAGAAACGTCGGCAAATGAAAAAGGTCCTGATAAAACCCTGATGATTGTTCACCATCTACATTCTGACTATCTAACATCCCATCAATGTCTCTTCAGCTAACATATCAACTACGGCTTCTAAACTATCGGTTTCACGATATTTCACTATTTGTCGATCAGCACTCGTCCCATTGATTAAAATATTCCGAATGTTCTCGATCTCTTTTCGAGACCCCAACTCATCCACAACATCATCAACAAGCTCCAAGAGCTCCTCGGTCAAAAATCGAACAGGCACCGCTTCTTCTTTCCCAAAATCAATCATCTTCCCCTCTAAACCGTCGCGAATGGCCCGCCATTTATTCTCAGCAATAAAGCCCCGTCGATAAATTCGCCAGGTCTGGTTATTTTTTCGCAATTTTATCAGCTTAGCGACAACGGCCTGAATCAACGCGGCAATGGCAATGACATCATCCACTTTGGTCACACAGTCACACATTCGAAATTCAAGTGTAGGAAACTTTGGGTGGGGTCGAATATCCCACCAAATTTTTGTTGGATCTTCCAAACAACCGGTTTTCACCAGGGTATTGACATACCGATTGTAATCTTGCATTGAATTGAAACGCTCTGGAATACCAGTCCGAGGCAAATCTTCAAAAATCACCGTACGATATGATTTAAGGCCGGTATATCGTCCCAACCAAAAGGGCGAAGAAGTAGACAAAGCAAAAATATGCGGTGTAAAGTAGGTCATCTGATTCATAAGATCAATCCGTAAATCAGGATCGGGAATACCAATATGAACATGCATCCCAAAAATTAGTAGTCGGCGGGCCAACATCTGATAATCATCCTGCAATCCTTTATACCGATCTTTATCTGTCACGATTTGATCTTCCCATTTCGAAAAAGGATGAGTTCCCGCAGCTACAATCTTGCGCCCATTTTTCTCCGCAAGATCACACACCAGTCTTCGTAAACGTCTAATTTCCTGTCTTGCCTCTGTTACATTACGACACACCTGACTCCCAGTCTCAATCTGAGACTGCAAAAATTCAGGCTTGACTTGATCACGAAATGTAACTGAGCCCTCATCCAATAATTCAGAAATAAATGAAGTTAATTCTCGCGTTTTAGGATCAATAATTTGGTACTCTTCTTCAATACCAATGGTTAAATCTTGAAAATTCATAGTTTCTTCCTCTAGTACTACACCTTAGCTTGCTTATAAATTGGGCAATAAATTGCCTCACATTATAACACGGTCAAACTGGCGCACCAACTTTGCTGAGTGATTGACCTCAATCTGCCTTTATGGTAAGGTAAAGTCCTATTTGTCCCAATTATTTACAACATTGTTCCCCTTTATCCAATATTTCAGCCTTGGGCAATCATCGGCTAAGGAGAAAAATCAAATGCCGTCTCCATTTAGGTGGATAAAAAAATGGTTGAGGCATCATACGGTCCAAGTTATCCTCTTTGGATTAATCTATTTCGTCTCAATTCCTCTTGGAAATACGTTTCTTGTCACCCAAGGAAACTCAACCACATTTTGGCCCGCAGCTGGTCTAGTCTTGGCAACGTTACTCCTCGCCCGGTTACGGGTCTGGCCTTTTTTCTTGTTGGCTGCAATCCTGGCTGAAGCAGCGGCTAATTTAATTCTATTTGGACCAGCCATCGGCTACAGTCGTGCAGCCTTCGCTGGGGCCATTTTGGGATTTGTCAACGGCCTTGAAGCGTTGACTGGGGCCTATTTAATCCGTTATTTTTTTAAAATCCCGGTCAACCTTACCCAACTTCAGTCAATTTTAGCGATCGCTTTATGGGGGGCTGTGGTCGGGGCAACTGTCGGAGCGACTGTCGGATCAACCTTTCTTACCGTCGTCTATCCAGATACCTCTTATTGGAGTTTTTGGCAGGGATGGTGGTTATCAAACATTTTGGGCATTCTTATTTTCACCCCAGCCATACTTAGTCTGGCCGATATATTTAACGATAAACATAGCCCTCGCCTATCTCAGTCAACTTTAATTGAATTTACAATCTTATTGCTATCTGTGATTATCGTTGTCGCTCTGGGATTCAGAATTGAGCCAACAGTATTAACCCCCGCTATTTTATTTCCATACCTGCTTCTCCCATTCCTACTTTGGGCCGCGTTACGTTTTTCGCCCCACGTTGTGTCACTTCTCCTTGTCATCACCTCGTTTTCGCTCACAATCAACGCGTTACAAGGTAGAGGGCCATTCATCTTGGCCTCCCAGACCAATGAAGTCAATCTCATTTCCCTGCAAATATTTCTCATCTTTAATATTCTATCAGCCCTTATCCTGGCCGCGGTTGTCTGTACTCTAAAAATGACCCGAGGTAAATTAGCCGAAGAACGAAATCTTTTACGAACGGTTATTGATAACATTCCTGATATGATTTATGCCAAAGATCAAGAGGGACATTTTCTTGTCATTAACGCACCCGTTCTGCACAATTTCAATCAGACTTCATATGAAAATGTGATTGGTAAAACGGAGTTCGATTTCCCACGCCGCACCCCCATCGACAAAGCCAAAAAATTTCTTGCTGAAGAACAACAGGTCATAACCTCAGGCGAGGCCCTAATCCATAAAGATATTCACGATGTAGATCCCAATGGATTTCAGCGTTGGTTTAATACGTCTAGGGCACCGCTCAAAGATCAGCACGAACAAATTATTGGAACGGTTGGCATTACCCGAGATATCACCGAACGAAAAGAAGCAGAACAAGCCTTACAAGAATATGCTGAACGGCTACGAACGTTGCATGATATCGATCAAGCGATATTAGCCGCTCGCTCCCCCAGAGAAATCGCAGAAGTGGCCCTACATCATGTGCGTCAGCTTATTCCCTGCCAAAGAGCAGAATTGCTCTTTTTTGATCCATCCAATTATCAAGCTATTCGTTTGGCTGTAGACACCGATGAGACAACGACACTGGATGCGGATACACGGCTCCCGCTTCATCCATTTCAAGACCTTGTCGAAGAAATTCGCAGCAAGCGCTACATCATTGTCGATTATTCAAAAGCCGTAGACGATCGCTTTAAGAGAATACAAGAGGAGGGCATCCAAACCGGCGTCTTTGTACCACTAGTGACCCAAGACACCCTTGTCGGCGCTTTGGGCTTGGGGGCAACATCAGCCGATTTTTTCTCATTTGAACAAGAAGCCATTGCCCAGGAAATTTCCGCTCAATTGGCGATCACCTTACAACAAGCCCATCTTCGCGAAACTCAGATCAAGCGCCGACAAGAAGCTGAGGCACTGCGCGATATTGCCACGGTTCTTAACAGCACGCTTGATCTTGGTGAGGTGTTAGATCATATTCTGGATAATGTTGGCCGAGTCGTTCCGCATGATGCGGCCAATATTATGTTTGAGTCGGATGGTGTCGCCCGAATTATTCGACAACGAGGCTACGACGTGCGGGGGCTGGAAGAAACGACGCTTCAACTCCGTTTTGTCATCGAAGACACGCCCAATCTGCGAAAAATGGTCAAGACCTTGCAGCCTCTGGCTATTCCAGACACACGAACAGATCCAACTTGGCTCGTCAAATGGGTTCAGTCTTATGCCAGTGCGCCGATTCGGCGGGCAGGTCGAGTCATTGGCTTTCTTAATCTTGATAGTGGGACACCCAATGCTTTTTCTATGGCCGATGCGGAAAGATTGCAGGTATTTGCTGATCAGGCTGCCGTTGCTCTTGATAACGCCCAACTGCATGAACAAATTCAAACCTACGCCGAGGAGTTAGAACAACGCGTGAGTGATCGCACCCGCGAGTTGTCGGCGTTGTACGAAATTTCCGCTGTGGCCAGCGAGTCACTTGATCTACAGGTGATCTTGACTCATACGCTAGAAAAAGTTTTAGATGCGATGCAAAGCCAGAGTGGGGGCATTTATCTGATGGATGAAGAGACCTCAGCCCTGCACTTAAAGGTCGAAAAAGATACCTCGATGAAAGCATTGCCTCAAGTACAAATTTTGCAAGTAGGTCAGGGTCTATCAGGCTGGATCATCAAAAACGATACCCCTTTGATGGTCCCCGATATTGCCACAGACCCACGTACTTATCCCCCCAATGGAGCCCGCTCACAAATTTACGCTGGAGCACCCATGCACGCCAGCAGTCAAGCAATTGGTGTTCTCTGTGTTTTAAGGGAGCCACATCAGCTCATCTTTAGTGCCGAAGAAATCGCCTTACTTAGCTCGATTGCCGATCAGGTTGGGGTGGTTGTTGAGCGGGCCCGCCTACGAGAACAGGCCGAGCAGGCTGCGGTTATGGAAGAGCGACGCCGTTTGGCCAGGGATTTGCACGACTCGGTCACGCAGTTACTCTACAGCATTAATTTATTTGCGGGCACAGGTCAAGAAGCGTGTCAGCAAGGTAATCTAGAAATCGTGCAAGATAATCTTGCCGAACTCAGTGCCACGGCGAAGCAAGCGCTGAAAGAGATGCGACTGCTTGTTTATGAATTACGGCCCCCAGTGTTAGAACACGATGGCTTGGTTGGGGCGTTGCAACATCGGTTAGACGCCGTTGAAGGCCGAGCAGCCATCCAAACAAAATTGCGCGTGAATGGTGAGGTCGCATTACCACCTGAGATCGAAGATGCCTTGTATCATATCGCCCAGGAAGCATTAAACAATTCTCTGAAGCACGCGAGCGCCACTCTGGTCACAATTGAGTTGAATGTTTCTGAGAAAACTATTCAAATGATTATAATGGATAATGGTATGGGATTTGACCCAGCAGAAGAGTACGGACAGGGCGGTTTAGGACTGGTTAGTATGCAAGAACGGGTTGAGCAGCTTATGGGGCACCTTATGATTAAGGCCAGCTCAACTCAAGGCACAACTGTCCAAGTCAGTATAGACCAAAGAGGAAGTAACTAATGACAACATCTGAATCGATAAAAGTGCTTATTGTAGATGACCATCCCATTGTCCGGCGAGGCTTTGGGTCACTGATCACAATTAAACCCGGTTTTGAACTCATCGGCGAAGGAACGAATGGACGAGAGGCTGTGGAATTAGCCAAGAGCCTAAAGCCTGATGTCATTGTGCTGGATTTAATGATGCCAGAGATGAGCGGTCTGGAAGCCATCGGGCATATCAAAGCTGACAACCCAGAGGCCCGCATTTTGATTGTGACCAGCTTTGCTGAAGATGAAAATGTCTTTCCTGCGATCAAAGCTGGGGCACTCGGTTACCTCCTCAAAGACTCACCACCAGAGATGCTCCTCCAAGCGATCCAAGATGTCCATCGTGGCGAATCATCACTCCACCCCACCATTGCCCGCAAATTAATCCGTGAGCTAAATCAGCCCCCAGAATTACCTCCAACCAAAGATCCCTTGACAAAACGCGAGATGGAAATTTTGAAGCTCGTCGCTCAAGGAATGACCAATCAGGAAATCGCAGATAAATTGGTGGTCAGTGAAGGCACCGTCCGAATTCATATAAGCAACTTGTTGGGCAAACTCCATCTGGCTAATCGCACTCAGGCAGCTTTGTATGCCTTGAAAGAGGGATTAGCTAGTCTAGATGGGTAACTGCCGTTAGCTTTAATCCTTTACGCCTGGCTCAATAATGGAGTCTAAGTGCACTTTGGACTCCATTATTGAAGCTTTTTCTATAACAAATGTTATAGACCCTCTTCCAAAAATTTATATTTTTGTTTAGCTAAATATTGACTTTAAACCGATGTACTCACTCTTGACATGTGATAGGATAAGGTTGTAGACAAGTTTCAGGAGCAAGTGCATTGAACCATCAAAATCAAGATGTTTTGTCTCTCTTGATCGTAGCCCAACCGGGACGTGTTCGTGATAGTTTAGAAGTTTTACTCAACTCTATCCCAGCTATGGCGCACGTTCGGGCCACAGATGATATTGTTTTGAATGAGCAAACCGTCGAAAATAATCGTTTATCTTCATTGATTGTTTTAGATGTTAACTTAACAGGTGAGCGAGCTTGGTTTTTACTCAAACAATTAAAAGAAAAGCAACTCACATCGAAATGCATTGTCTTGGTCGAGTCCAGAAAACAACAGTATCGGGCAAAAGCACTTGGGGCCGACGCCGTTTTACTAAAAGGATTTACCGCTTCAGAAATTTTTGTCACCATAGAGAAATTAGGGCAACCAGAACACAGATATCAGCAGGGGAGGTGCTATGAGCCATATGATTGAACTATCATTACCTAGTGTTTTAGGCTATGAAAAAGTAGCTATTGTTGCGATTGCCACACTCGCACGAAAATTGGGATTTTCCCAAGAACGAGTCGATGATTTGAAGACCGCGATGGGAGAAGCGATCATCAACGCCATCGAACACGGCAATCAATTGAATGAGCAATTTCGGGTCAGCGTAATGGCTATGGTCGAGGAACATCGGCTTATTCTCAAGGTCATCGACCACGGACAACAGCCGCTACCGACACCGAGTTTAGAACGGGAAGATCGGGTGGACCATCGGGGCTGGGGCTTATTTTTGATCAAAAGTTTGACAGATGGTGTCAAAACAAATCAAGAACCAGGCCGACACGAACTGGAAATGATTATGAATCGCAATTTATCAGCCGACGTCTAGGCTATTTTCGAGGAATTTGAACATTGCTTCAACAACTTGAGTATTGTCTAATGAGCAAGACCAAAATTATATTAACTACCAATTGGATATTGGCCACCTGTTCTATAACAGACGAAGAAGTTGTTGGCGAAGTCGGAAATAAACATATGGTGCTGGATGTCAACGCTGTTTGGTGGTATTGCCCAGATTGTCAGGGTTGGCATATCGTTTCCACGGCTGATAGTGAGCTAGGTCAATCGATCATTGACCCTTCAAAGTAATTTGAACTGATTGACCTATCCCCCTCCAAAGCTCAACTGCCTTTTCCTCTCCCATTCTCTCTGGATTCTTTTGTTTCCCCTATTCATGATACAATGCCATCAAGTGTTGATGAGAATGCTTACTATTCAAAGTAAGTTTTATTTAGCGTTGTTCGTCAACAAACATATCTAACCGTTCACCCGATCAATCAAAACATAAAGAGGCAAACGATCATGTCAAAAAATCAATTTGGTCTCATTGGTTTAGCCGTTATGGGGCAAAATCTGGTACTCAATGCCGCTGACCACGGTTTCAGTGTGTCTGTATACAATCGAACCTCAGCCAAAACAGATGAGTTTATGGCAGGGGAAGCCAAAGATAAAACCATCACCGCAACCTATAGTTTGGAAGAGTTTGTTGACAGTCTGGAAAAACCACGCACCATCCAAATTATGGTCAAGGCCGGGAAACCGGTTGATATGGTCATCGAGCAACTTATACCGCTGCTCGATGAAGGCGATATCATCATCGATGGCGGGAATTCCTTCTTCCCAGACACCGAACGACGCGCCAAAAATCTAGAAGCCGCTAACCTGCGTTTTATCGGAATGGGGGTATCTGGGGGCGAAGAAGGCGCCCGCCTTGGCCCGAGTTTGATGCCGGGAGGCACAGAAGAAGCCTACGGCATCATCGAACCGCTCGTCACCGCTATCTCGGCCAAAGCCCCAGCCGATGGGGCACCTTGTGTCACCTACATCGGACCGGGAGGGGCGGGGCACTATGTCAAAATGGTCCACAACGGCATCGAGTATGGTGATATGCAATTGATTGCCGAGAGCTATGCTCTGCTCAAAGCAGCCCTCAATCCGTCGGCGGAAGAGTTCCACCAAATTTTCACCGAATGGAATGCAGGCGAACTCTCCTCCTTCTTGATCGAAATCACCGCCGACATTTTCACCAAAATGGATGACGAAACAGGTGAGCCGTTGATCGATCTGATTTTGGATAAAGCCGGGCAAAAAGGTACCGGCAAGTGGACCAGCCAAAACGCCCTCGACATCGGCTCAGCCATTCCCACAATCACGGCCGCTGTCGATGGTCGGATCGTTTCCTCTATCAAAGAAGAACGTGTGGCCGCCTCGAAGGTGCTTTCTGGCCCAACTGCGACCTTCGACGGGGATCGCCAAGCCTTGATCGACGCGGTGCGAGATGCCCTATACGCCTCAAAAATCTGCTCGTACGCCCAAGGAATGGCCTTGCTCAAAAAAGCCTCTGATGAATATGACTACAACCTCAATCTCGGCGAGATCGCCCGTATCTGGCGGGCGGGCTGTATCATCCGGGCCGAGTTGTTAGATGACATCACCAACGCCTATCGCCGCAACGCCGACCTACCCAACCTGTTGGTCGATGATGAATTCCGCCAAGCCGTCGAGTCTCGTCAGGCTGCTTGGCGCACCGCCATCAAAACCGCTATCGATTTAGGAACCCCGGTTCCCGCCCTAAGCGCTTCTCTGGCCTACTTCGACGCCTACCGCTCCGCTCGTGTGCCCGCCAACCTCATCCAAGCCCAACGCGATTACTTTGGTGCCCACACCTTCGAGCGCATCGATAAGGAGGGCGCGTTCCACGCCGATTGGGTTGAGGGATAAAAGGAATTATAGGTTTCGGCTTAAAATTAGTGACAGGCGTATCAGTTTAATTTTTAACGCTGATACGTCTGCTACTAATAGAAATGTATCGAGACATCAGTACAATAACTGTTAGGGAGCTTCGACGCGGTGAGAATCAGGTTGGCAAATATGGATTCATTACCTCTTTCACTTTCACTATTTGTGATAATGCTCATACTAATCGCGGCAATAATCGGTGTCGGTGTTGGAGACCTGATTGGATTCGCGATAGGGTCACCCTTTAATATAATTCTTTTGGGAGGGATAGTTGGGGCAATCATAGGTTGTATGATGCTTTTCGTAATCGCGAAAAAGATCATCAAGCAGTTATCTGATAAGAAATACTGGGATGAGTGGTATGAAAAAGACCCGACGTATGGAAAATGAGGCATTTTTATCAGCATCATCGATGGGTAAGAACCCTATCTCTGACAATGCTTCTGTTCCTCTCATTGCTGATACTTTATGGTGCATCGGTCATAACCAAAGCTTATGTAGATACGCCGAAAGTTGTGGCGCAGGCCACCTCATCTGATAGCTTACACTTACGACTTGATGATGTCCCGAACGATTACCAACATATTCTTCTGACCGTCGAAGATCCCCAATTCTACAGCCATCCAGGCTTCGATCTTTCAACACCAGGGGCGGGTTGGACGACCATCACCCAAGGTATCGTTAAGCAGTATTTTTATGATGGCTTCACACCCGGTCTTTTCAGATATCGAAAACTGGAGCAAACTCTCATTGCCTGGGTATTTAATCAACAGGTGGATAAAGAGACTCAACTGGTCATCTTCATAAACTCGGCATATTTTGGGCATCAAGATGGAAATGACATCATTGGCTTCGCCGAAGCGTCGATCACCTATTTCGATAAGGAATTTTCACGTCTGACCCGAGATGAATATCTCTCCTTGGTTGTGATGCTCATTGCCCCTAATAGTTTCAATGTTAGCCAGCAGCCAGTCAAAAATAGGGAGCGGGTAATGAAAATTGATCGTCTGCTCGCAGGCGAATGCAAGCCAACTGGGTTGGCTGATGTATATTATGAGGCCTGTAACTAAGTCAATTTAGCTCTCGGCCAATAATTTTTTGAAATCATATTATACTACCAAGGTTTTAATTCTTCAACGTCAATATAAACTATTGGATTTGTATCGCGAACCAATCAAGCCTATAAGCAGGGGTGCGGCCTAACAAGCGCTTGCTACCGACCGCCCAGCCTTCGCTCAAATTCGGCGGGGTGTTGCCTGCAATGTTGGTCAAAATTTGGAGTAGCTATGCTGGCAAAGTTGGTTTATAATCAAATGGGTGTTTGTACTCCGACCCCGCCTTTCCCAGACCGAGCCATCGGGCGGCGGCAGAAGCGCGGCGTTGGAGCGCTTGGTGTAGTTGGGAGGTTATTTATGGAAAAAACAAGGCAACTTATTGGATTAGTGATTGCAATCATAGCTATACCGCTTTTGATGTATTTGAGTATAACTGACTATGTGCAATTTCTGAGAGTTTGGGGATTTTCTTCGCTTGATGTGATTTTTATGATGGGTGCCTTGGTCGTATTCCTGGCCTTTGTAGGGACAGAACTTAGAAGCAAGGCCAAATCTACGGGGTGGAAATCTATGATGATGGCCATAGCTCTATTTGTCATTTTTGTTCTTTTCTATTGGATGATGCTACGCACTGCACCAAGGTATTCTGAATTAATCAACTCCTTATGGCCGTTTGCATTTTCAGGGTTTTTTATTGCTTGGTTCATCAAAGAAAAGCGTCGTAGGCCCACACGGGCAATCTAACAACGGTGGGTGTTACCTCAAATCCCAACCATTCTATGACACCATCCCAAAGCGGCTGCATAATCGCAGTCGCTTTTTTGATTCCGCGTGGCCAACCCACCAGATTATCAACCGGTTGAATGAAAAGGCCCACCTCGATTCTACTGCGAACTGAGTATGATTTGTATGTGGTCTTTGATTTTGCTAAGATAAATTTAATGCCAACTCTTGAGGTGACTTTATGACTGTAATATCAACCGTGATTTCTCAATACTGTACGGCTCATGCGTCCGATTCGTTAATAACTGAGCCAAAAAAATCTGGAGGCTATAAGATAACAGAATCGGAACGTTCAAAGATCATTGAGGTGCGTGCCCTGAAGGGTATTATGTCATATTGGGGCTTGGCCGAGAGTAAATACTATAACTGGTCAACATATGATTGGTTGAATGCACAAGCAGGTCTTGCCCATGAATACTTATCGGCTGAAGAGTTTGCACTTTCAGTTGCAAACAAATTGAATATCGAATTAAAGAAAATGCCATTTAAGGAGCTTAGGGGGAGTGGGATTGGCATACACTTTACAGCATATGAATATGTGAACGATTATTGGATACCAGAATTGTTCTTAATTTCTAATTGGAATGATACATCTTATCAATCTCTGCGTTCAAATGAGGTTGATGTTGGGGTATCGCGAGAGATTTATAAAACGATTGAGGGTGAGGGCTCTAAACCAAAACCTGAGCACCATAAAGAAGAATACAGAATGAAGGTCCACGAACATCTAAAAACAGGACCACTCCTCGTGTTTAACAATGGTGATCCTACAATGTTTAATGAGGCAGCAAAATCAATTTTCTCGATGATCAACGAAGCATCTGAAAGAAAAGACTTGGCAAACTTATCTGATCCTGAAACGTATTTATCAATGGCTCGAAGACCCATAGAGATCGTTTCGAATATCCAGAAAGACTTTTATAAAGAGGGGAAGCGTGTGGTTGGGGGGAGGATACACGGTCTGGCAATTACACCTAATAGTAGCGAATATATCTCAAGTAAATGAGCGGGATGAGCCCATAATCCCCCTGTAAGGCCTGTACGTACAGGCTTCCAGGCCTTACAGGCTGAATGGTTGACTTTGGGGTGCGAGTGCGGTATGGTTGGGTGGTTCGTGTTAAGTGGGAATACAGAAAATAGGCGAAGCAAAGTTCGCCTAATAAGATTGTTAGGCTTGTAAAGTCTTATACGAATGTTATTTATGGCTTCTGAGTGTTAAATATAGCCGCCAATGCGAGAGGATAAAGCGATATGGATAAAGTGTCAATAGTTACAGGATCAGGTCAGGGAATTGGAGCTGGTTGCGCAAGGGCATTAGCTGCTGCAGGGTTCAAAGTATCCCTAATGTCGCCCTCGGAGCGCAGCGAAAACCTCGCCGCTGAGCTCGGTGGCATTGGAATACGCGGTTCAGTACAAGACGTAGACGATATCGCCAAGCTAGTTGACTATACAATGTCGCATTACGGTCGTATAGATGCCGTAATCAATAATATGGGCCATGGTGGAGGCAAACCAGAAACCGTTCATACCGTCCAATACGATCCCGATTATGAAAGTGACATATTAGAAATTCCAGATGCAGTGTGGTATGAGAGCTTAGATATGTATGTCTTAAATGTAGTTCGAATGGCGCGCGAAGTTACCCCAATAATGGTCAAGCAAGGTAGCGGGTCAATCGTCAATATTTCGTCTTTTAATGCCCTAGAGCCTCGCCCGATGTACCCGATGAGCCTTCTTCGAGGAGCTCTACACGTATTTACAAAGAACTATGCTGATCGCTATGCGCGAGACAATGTAAGAATGAATAACCTGCTCCCTGGTTTTGTTGAAAATGTTGAATTGACAGAGAAAGCGCTGAGAGAAATACCTGCAGGGCGCGCGGGAACGTTTAAGGAGATTGGAGAAGTTGCGGTTTTTCTTGCATCCAATGCTTCTAGCTACATTACAGGTCAAAACATACTTGCAGATGGAGGGATGAATAGGGGCGTTCGATAAAATCGCGTGGAGCCTTATTTGTATATTACAGAGTATCTATTCAAGCCTAACAAGCACCTGAAACCGACCACCAAGCAGGCTAGATCCTGAGTTGGATTAGGGCTGTGAATTGATCGTCTGGCAAGCTATCTTTGCTCCATTTTGGTGGCGGCATATGTGGGGCGTTAGGCATATCCAGTCATTCTACCCCTCAGCCACTACCCTACCTTTACCCCAACTCAATCGCCGGACAAGCCACGCCTTCAAGGTCACAGGCGAGACATTGCTAACCAAATTGGCTTTAAGCAGCCAACGGAGCCAAAAGACACTACCAATGATGGTGCCCCACAGAGAAAGTTGGGCGAGGGCGATTTGCCAGAGGGGGACTTCGGTAACAACGACGCGAATGAGAAGAACAACCGAGGCGGTGATGGGGAAGATGCTGGCAGCGATGGCCAGGGGGGTGTTCGGGCTGCGAGGGATAAAGTAGATGGCATAGATCAAGCCCAACCCGACAATCCAGTTCATCGTGTTGAAAAGCATTGAGCCAGCCCCGCCGCTAACCCGGAAGAGGGCTAAGGTCGCGGCCAAAATTTGGTCCATAATGTAAGCGGCTAGCAACACGGTAACCATTAAAAAGAGATGCTCCCAAGCTAAAAGCGCACCGATAAGATTGAAACCAAAAATATAACCGACTCCAGCTCCCAGGATCAACACAAAGCCGATCCAAGTGCCCAATTGGGTCAACCCCACAGCCAACAGCCCCAACAATTTGCCCAGGATAAGTTGCAAGGTGGAGACACTGGTAATCAAAATCTCCATCGTGCGGTCGTGGGCCTCGCTGGCGATGCTACCAAACATATACTCGGCCATAAAGGAGCTGCCCAAGCGGACAAAGTAGATGGGCAGGAAGACCAAGGCCAGTTCAACAAAATTTTCTAACGAGAAAGAACGGGTGCCGCTCAAATCTTGATGGGTGATGGTTGCCCCTTGGTCAAAGCGAGATAAAATTTCGGGAGCCACATTCCCTCGCACCGTCCGATTGATCCAACGACGGACCATATCATCCACCTCACTAATCGGCGCGGTATCATAGGTCAGAATGACCTCGCCGCTCTGCCAATAATCCGGCTGAATATCATAGTAGGCTTGAATTTCACTTTGTTCAAACGCTTGTTGGGCATCTTCAGGTGTGGTAAATAAAATGGCTTGAACAGGAGCCGCTGGGGCAGTGGCATCGGCGGGAAAAAGATCAGCCTGATCAATAACGCCGACAGGACGTAAATCCAACTCGGGCAAGGCACTTTGAATAGCCAAGCCTAAAATCAAGCCCCCTAAAGCGGGGGCGGCCAACATAAAAATCGGGAAGCCAAAGGTGAACAGCAGGTAGCTGCGTCGCCGAATGCTACCGTAATACTCGTGCCAGAAAATTCGCCAAATTCGCAGCATTGCTTAGTCCTGATGCTCGACAGGGGTTTTATCTAACGCGCCTTGATAGCCATTCACTGCTTCAATTTGGGAGCGTCCAGCCGTATCAGGCGTTGCGGGGAAAACATCCTCTTGCACCACCTGGACAAAAATCTCATCAAGGGTGGGGAGGGCCACCTCAAAGCTATCGACCAAAAAGTGAGCATCCGACACAATCGATTGCAGCACCTGCTGCGGGTCGGTGTCCAACGCCAAGGTCAATTGCCAATCATTAGCTGTACGCCGATCAATGTGGCTGACACCAGGCAGATTTTCCAGCACACCGTTACCCTTTACCCGCACGATATTCGTGGCGAATTGTCGTCGCACCTCGCTAACGCTCCCCTGCAAAACGACACGCCCGTGATGGATCAGGGCAATGCGATCACACAGGGCCTCGACCAAGGCAAGTTGATGGCTCGTCATAATCACGGCCTTGCCCTGATCGCATAACTCTAAAATGATTTGCCGTACCAGTTGAGCATTGACCGGATCAAGGTTAGCAAAAGGCTCATCAATAATCAACAAATCTGGCTCGTGCAACACCGCCGCAATGACCTGTACCTTTTGAGTCATCCCCCGGCTCAGGTTCGAAATCTTTTCCCGATGTTGATCGGCCAGATCCAGCCGTGCCAGAAAGCGTTCGGCGCGTTGACGGGCGTCAGTTCGATTTAAACCTTTGAGCGACCCCAAGTAAATCAGGCAATCCAACACCCGCAGGTGGGGATACAGTCCCCGTTCCTCCGGCATATAACCGATTCGATCCTTGCGCGCTTGAGTGACCGAACCACCCAACACCTCAATCGATCCCGCATCGGGCCGAAAGATGTCGAGGATCATTCGAATTGTGGTTGTCTTGCCCGCTCCATTCGGCCCCAATAAACCAAATACTTCACCCGCCTGAACGTTGAAGGTTACATCCCCAACGGCGACTTTAGGACCAAAGCTTTTCTTCAAATTTTTGACTGAAACAATTTCGGTGGAGGTTAATGTTGTCATATAGATGATCGTTAAGTAAATCGGAAAAAGTTGTAAATAAAACGAATTTTTGGGATGGTGAGCATTATGTCTAAACTGGCCATCATCCAATTTACTCATTAATAATTCGCCAAAATTATTCAATCCTCGATGTATTTTGGTCAAATTCTAGACGCATATTGCCGATTACTTTTCGCGAATTACCTAATTGTAGCGTTGTGAATTAGGGCTGTCAAACATCTTAGACGATTGAAAGTATTCTAACTATTTGGTCAAATCCTGCGCTGAACGTAAACTTACCCCACTCTATTGAGAAATGACTTTTATGAATGACACTGAACAGTTACAACAACAAATTGCTCAACTAAAAAAAGAAAATGAACAACTGCGACACGAGAACCAACGGGGCGCAGTGCGGCTGGGGCAGTTCCAGGATGTGGCCAAAATTGTGGCGGGTGAGCCAGATCGAGCTGGGTTGATTGAGCAGTTGGCGGCTCAGGTGGCTACCTCACTCAACGCTGAACGAGTGCTGTTGGGTGTATATGTGAATGGGACCATCGTGTTTGAACAGCCAGTTTACGCCGATGATGAGGAGGTTGCCGCCTGGGTGACGGCCCATAAACGGCTTTATCTTAGCCCCAGTGACAAGGCTGATCTGTTTGATATCGAAATGAACTCCATTTTGGCGGTGCCGATCTTAAATCACCAACGCCATCTTTTGGGCGTGATTGTTTGCCATCGCCCTCCACACCAATTGCCGTTTACCCAGAACGATGTTGACTTGCTTCAAATGATTGCCCTACAAGTTGCGCCGGGCTTGGCCCGGTCACTTCTATTTGATCAAATGCAGCGGTGGACCGGCTCCTTTGAAAACCTGTTAATGTTTAGTGCCAGTCTGAACGGTAAATTAGAGCCAGCTGTCTTGATCCGGCGATTGGTTGAACACGCGACAGGCTTTCTGGGGGCAGAAGCTGGCTTTGCCGGGCTAACTGGCCCAGTTGATCTGGTCAGCGACGGATATTGGCATCAGGGTCAATGGCAATCTTTTGAGCAACATTGGCCGCCTGATGAAGAATTGTGTACGCCTGGCTGGGTCTTAATTAACCAGTGTCCTTACTTGACCAACGCGTATGAACAGGACACATTAGCCGCCTCAGTTTTGGTGGATCGCTTCGCGGTGAAGAATGCATTGTGTGTACCAATTATGGACGCTCGCGAAGAGGTGTTGGGCTTTGTTGAGTTGCATAACAAGGGCGGCGGACAGGAGCCATTTACCTGGTCAGACGCCCATTTTCTGGAGGCACTGGCCAGTTCAACCGCGATCTCGCTTTACAATGCTTATTTGCTAGACGAGTTAGCGCTGCAAAAGGGGCGATTGCAAGCCTTAACTGCCCGTAATCTGACTTTGTTGGAGGATGAACGCCAACGGATTGCCCGTGAGCTACATGATGAGGCCGGACAGGTCTTGATTGGGGTCAAACTTGAATTACAGATATTGGCAAAACGGGTAGCCAAGATGGCCCCAGATTTACAACAAGAATTTGACCGCTTGCGGCGGGAGGTCAATAGTGCCACCACAAAAATTAAAGAGATTGCCCGCGCTCTACGTCCACCTATTCTGGATGAAATGGGCTTGGAGGTGGCAATCAAGCGACAAATTTCCGATTTTCAAAAACGGTCAGATATTCAAATCATTTATGACTCAGTCAATCTGGTCACGCGTCTGCCGCAAGCGGTTGAAACCGCTTGTTATCGCCTCGTTCAGGAAGCCTTGACTAACATTCTGCGCCACGCCCAAGCAGATCAGGCCTGGGTTACCCTCACCTGTGACGACGACAAGCTCTATCTGTGTATTCAGGACAATGGCTGTGGATTTGATACCACGCAACAAAAACAGGTTGGGTTAGGTTTGCTTGGAATGCAAGAGCGAGTTATTATGCTGGACGGCTCGTTCTCAATTGAGACGGCACCCCAAGCCGGTACATCCGTGAATATTGTCATCCCCACCACACAATCTCATCCACCATCTGAACTCAACGGACGCTTTACAACTGACATTCGTTAGTTTCGTTTCAGAAGTTGCAAGTCAAAATCCGAATAAATTATCCTTAACCTGAACGAGCCAGAACCAAAAGGGCTATGTTCAAAATGATTTTCTTGCTCAAAAAACAAGAGTTTCATCGGTTAGGACCTAATAACTGAAGGTATCCAATGCCCAAAACCACCCTATATCGCGTCATTCTTGCCGACGACCACAATATTGTTCGGCGCGGCTTGGCAACCTTGCTTGAGTTAGATGATCATTATACAGTGGTGGGTGAGGCCGAAAATGGGGAAGAAGCGGTGCGATGTGTCGAGCAGGTCCCAGCGGATATCATTATTCTCGATTTGGCTATGCCCCGCCTTAATGGTTTGGAAGCGGTACGCCGACTAAGGCAACACACCCCTGATCTCAAAATCCTCATCTTATCGATGTATGATGATCCCGAATTTGTGGCTCAAGCCCTGCATGACGGGGCAAATGGCTACATCCTCAAACAGTCGATGGAGGATGAGTTGTTTGAGGCCCTGGACGCCATCAAACAAAACAATAACTTTATCAGTGCAGCCATCAATATGCCAGAGGTTGATGAACAAAACGGCCAAGTCAGGAGCCACCTCACCTCACGAGAGCACGAAGTCCTCCAGCTCATCGCCGAGGGGTATACCACCACCGAGATTGCCGAGTTGATGTCCATCAGCCCCCACACCGCCAATCGCCATCGAGCCAACATCTTGCAAAAAATGGGCGTTCGTAATCAGGTCGAATTAATTCGACTGGCTGTGGAACGTGGCTTTGTTATCCTCAATCGCCCCCCAAAAAATACATAGATTCTGCTATTGAACCGAAATTGTAGATACCCTATAATTAAGAACGTTAAGGGTAAATTCACCTAACCTAGACAAGAGAATCAAACTGTATTTTGTCCAACGTCTTGTTTATTCAAGAAAATGATCGGTTAGGCACTAACCTCCCAATCTCAAAAATCTTATCCTTTTAGCCAAAGCTTGTCTATGCACGAACTATCCATTGCCCAAAGTTTGGTTGAAATCGCCAGCGAAGCAGCGGTTGAGGCCAAGGCCAAAAGTGTCGAGGTTGTCACCTTACAAATTGGTGCGTTGTCTGGTGTTGTCAAAGATGCGTTGTTGTTTAGTTACGATATCGTCATCGAAGATACCATTCTGGCTGGATCACGACTGGAGATCGAAGAACTGCCCGTGATTGTTTATTGCAGCACATGTGATCTACAAAGCACGTTACCCAATATTCAGCGGTTTCGTTGTAGCAAATGTGACCAACCAACCGCCGATATTGTGCAGGGCAAAGAGATGTCGATAACATCGCTAGCGTATGCTGAATAAGGTGGGTCGCTGAGATTGGTTCAGTCTTGAAGAACCTTTACAAGCTACGCTCAAAATAAAATCAGCAATTTTATAGGTATCAATCTCTGTTGGAGACTGAACCAATCTGAATTACTCAACATCAAAAAGAACTAACAAATGGCTTCTCAAACAGTTGATATTCACAAAGGCATTCTAGAAAAAAATGATGGTCTGGCTCAAGCATTGCGAGCACGTTTTGCCGAGGCGGGTGTTTATGTAATCAATATGGTTTCCAGCCCCGGCACAGGCAAGACCGCTTTTCTGGAACGAACACTAAGTATGTTGACTGAGCAGGGTTATGGCGTCGCCGCCTTGGTGGGTGATTTAGCAACCGAAAATGATGCACGGCGACTGGAGCGTAGCGGTGCCCCGGTTCGCCAAATTGTCACGGCTGGTATCTGCCATCTGGAAGCCAATATGATTGCCACCCATCTGGAAGGTTGGGATTTAGCCAGTTTTGATTTCCTATTTATCGAAAACGTCGGCAATCTAGTGTGCCCCTCCAGTTATGACTTGGGTGAGTCTTTGCGGGTGACGATGCTCTCTGTCACCGAGGGGGAAGACAAACCGCTAAAATACCCGCCAATGTTTAACTCAGCCGATGTGGCCATCATTACAAAAATCGATTTGGCCGAAGCCGTCGAATTTGCCGCCGATCTGACCCACACCAACATTCACGAAGTCAGCCCCAACATCCCAATCCTGGAAACATCCGCCAAAACTGGCCAAGGTATGGAAGCTTGGCTTGATTTTTTGAAAGAAAAAGCGTCTGTTCAGTTTAAGTAATCAACAGTAATGTCTACATTAAGGAGATAAGGAGATTCAGTCGATCTAAGAGCAATCTCTCATCTCCCAATCTCTACCTACCAATCTGGCTCAAAGAGGAGGAAAACAATGGAGAATGGCATGGGTCTGGCGCTAGCCTCCCCTCAGGAACAGTTACAACAACGGCTGAACGACCCTGATACGGCTGAAAGCCTGTTGCGAATCCTGGATAAACTTGATGTCATCGCTTTAAGCATCGACTCAGTCGATGGGTTTTTACAACGGGGCGATGAGATCATCGAGAATGTGGTCGAAGGGGTTGCAGAATTAAAAGATGTTGTCCCGGCGGACACGGTTGATGTGCAACAGACCGTTAACACCTTGAGCGATACAGTCCCAACGTTAATTGAGGCTCTACCCCAACTTACTCAGGCTCTCCCTCGCCTTTTGGCCCTCGCTGAAAAAATCAATGACCCCGACACGGCCCAAGCTCTCGATCAAATTATGAATCATCTAGACTTTGTGGCCTTCTCCCTTGATGCGGCCGATGGTTTCCTACAACGTAGTGAAATCGTGATTGAAAGTTTAGCCGATGGTGTTCAGGATATTCGAACGTTGGCTCCGGCTGATGAGCCCAATTTAATAAAAACCCTAACCGAAACACTCCCCCAACTGACCGCCTCACTGCCTCAACTTGTTGAAATCTTACCCCAACTCACCGCCATTCTCCCCTCACTATCTGGGGTGCTCTCTGAGCTACAAACTATTTTAGAATCTGAAGAGTTTGATGCCTTGATGCGTTCAGGGGTCTTCTCACCAAAAACAGTTGGCATTGTCGGCGAGGCTGGCAACGCGCTGGTCGATAGCTATGAAGCCCACCAAACCACCCCGAAATCTGTCGGGATGTTTGGAGTACTCGGCGCAATGCGCGATCCCGATGTACAACGTGCCTTGGGCTTCTTTGTTGAATTTGGTAAACGTTTTGGTCAAAAAATGAACCAGTAAATTTATAGGAGGATTATTGTTATGACATCATTATTATGGTTGCAAGGTGGGGCGTGTAGTGGCAATACGATGTCCTTTCTGAACGCCGAGGAACCGACAGCGGTTGATTTGGTGACAGATTTCGGGATTGACGTCTTGTGGCACCCCTCATTGGGGATGGAGTTAGGAGAACAGGCCCAAAAGATCGTTTCCGATTGCGCTACCGGAGCCAGACCGCTCGATATTTTTGTGTTTGAGGGCACGGTTATTCAAGGGCCAAACAATACGGGGCGCTACAACATGTTCGCCGAACGCCCGATGAAGGATTGGGTTGCCGAATTGGCTGCCCAAGCTCAAATCGTAGTGGCCCTGGGTGACTGCGCTTGCTGGGGCGGCATCCCTGCAACTGCCCCAAACCCGACCGACTCGGTGGGTTTGCAATATCTAAAGCGGGAGCATGGCGGCTACCTCGGGGCCGACTTCCGCTCGAAAATGGGCTTGCCCGTGGTCAACATTCCTGGTTGTCCAGCCCACCCCGACTGGGTCACTCAAATCCTGGTCGGTATCGCCAGCGGTCGCGCCGCAGACATTGCCCTCGATGACCTACAACGACCACAAACCTTCTTCAAAACCTTTACACAAACCGGTTGTACGCGAGTGCAATTCTTCGAGTACAAGCAATCGACAATGGAGTTTGGCCAAGGCACCCGCACCGGCTGTCTCTTCTATGAGATGGGCTGTCGCGGACCATTGACCCACTCACCCTGTAATCGTATTTTGTGGAACCGCCAATCATCCAAAACTCGCGCCGGGATGCCCTGCACGGGCTGTACTGAGCCGGAATTCCCCTTCTTCGATCTCAAACCGGGCACGGTATTCAAAACGCAGAAGATCAGCGGCTCTATTCCAAAAGAAGTTCCAACTGGCACAGATCATGTAACCTACATGGCCCACGCTGCAGCCGCCCGAGTGGCTTCGCCGCAATGGGCTAAAGAAGATATGTTTGTTGTTTAATCTCAAGGAGGAAGATGCACAATGGCTGTAAAAAATATGACAATTAGCCCGCTTGGTCGGGTAGAAGGTGATCTGGATTTACGAGTTGCGGTTGAAGATGGTACAGTTGTCGATGCCTGGACCGAAGCCAGTATGTTTCGCGGCTTTGAGATCATTCTAAAGGGAAAAGACCCCCAGGCTGGTTTGATTGTAACCCCCCGAATTTGTGGAATTTGTGGGGGGAGCCATCTCTACAAATCAGCATATGCGCTAGACACAGCCTGGCGTACTGAAATGCCCCACAACGCCACCCTCATTCGGAACATTGCCCAGGCGTGTGAAACATTACAAAGTATCCCCCGCTGGTTCTATGCTCTGTTCGCCATTGATTTGGTCAACAAAAATTATGCCAAGGCCAAAGGTTATGATGAGGCCGTACGTCGCTTCGCCCCATTTGTTGGAACAAGCTACGAGCCAGGTGTCACTTGGTCAGCCAAACCAGTTGAAGTCTATGCCATGTTTGGCGGGCAATGGCCCCACTCCAGCTTTATGATCCCCGGCGGGGTTATGTGTGCCCCGACCCTATCCGAAATCACTCGCTCGATCTCTATTTTGGATTGGTGGGCCGATGCCTGGCTGGAAAAACAGTGGCTGGGTGGCTCAATTGATCGCTGGCTGGAAAACAAGAGTTGGAATGATGTTTTGGCCTGGGTTGAAGAAAATGAAAGTCACTACAACTCTGACTGTGGCTTCTTTATTCGATATGCTCAAGAAATCGGACTCGATAAATTTGGGCAAGGGGCTGGGGCCTTCCTAGCCACAGGTACCTACTTTGATCCCGATCTATATCAATTCCCAACCATCGAAGGGCGCAATGCCGCCTTAATCAACCGGGCCGGTGTTTATGATGGTTCCGAATACCACGATTTTGATCAGGCCAATGTGCGGGAAGATCACACCCATTCCTTCTTCCGAGGCGAAGGTTCGTTACACCCATTTGATGGTGTCACTGAACCCGTTGATCCGGCGGATGGCCGCAAAAATGGCAAGTATAGCTGGGCCAAATCACCTCGCTATATCGTGCCAGGTAAAGGTACAATTCCGTTGGAAGCCGGTCCACTCTCCCGACAGGTGATTGCGGGTCGACCTGGGGCCGCAGGTCATCAAGATTATGATCCACTCTTCCTCGACACTATCACAACCGTTGGCCCTAACGTATTGACGCGGGTCATGGGGCGCATGCACGAGGCAGCAAAATACTTTAAGCTGGTCAAAGGTTGGCTCAATGAGGTAAACTTGCACGAGAAATTTTACATCAAGCCCGTTGAACACGCTGAAGGTAAAGGTTTTGGCTCAACCGAAGCGGCGCGTGGCTCTCTCTCTGATTGGATCGTGCTCAAAGATGGTAAGATCGAAAACTATCAAGTGGTCACTCCCACCGCTTGGAATATCGGCCCACAGGATGGCGATCGGGTCCATGGCCCAATGGAGCAAGCCTTCATCGGTTCAAACGTCGCTGATCTAGAAGATCCCGTCGAGCTAGGACACGTCGCTCGTAGTTTCGACTCTTGTCTGGTTTGTACCGTTCACGCTTACGATGCAAAAACGGGTAAAGAGCTGTCAAAATTCCAAGTTAGTGGTGTTTGTTAGCAAGGCAGCAAAGAAGCAGGGTAGCAAAAGGTAGTAAGGTACGAAAATAAAGCAACTTCCACACATTGAATTAAAGTAATTGGTAAATAGTAAATAGTAATGGCATAATCGCAGCGACAATTACCATTTACCAATTACTACTTACTGATATCGATAGCTAAAGTTAATCCCTTCTACTTTATCCCCTGAGACCTTGTTGGCTTGATACCCTGAAAACATTATGCAAGATACATTAATCATTGGTTGTGGAAATTTATTACGTGGTGATGATGCGGTTGGTCCGATTTTGGTCCGCATCATTTGGGATATGGGCCTCCCCGAAGGCGTGCGTTTGGCTGATGGCGGCACAGCGGGGATGGATGTGGCCTTTCAAATGAGAGGCGCAGACCACGTTATCATTGTAGACGCCTGCACGACCGAAAATGAGCCAGGCACGCTATACAAGGTACCAGGCGAAGAGTTGGAAAATTTACCGCCGGTCACAGGTATCAATCTCCACGCCTTTCGTTGGGATCATGCACTGGCCTTTGGTCGGTGGCTATTAAAGGATGAATACCCCAAAAAGGTGACGGTTTATCTGATCGAAGCGGGCAATCTTGAGTATGGGGATGATTTAAGTCCACCCGTCCGAGAAACGATGGAAAATCTGGCAAAACGGCTGATTTCCGAATTAGGGACAGTTACTGAACGTGAACATTGAGCTAACGGAGCAGGGCTATTTACAGCTTCCTGCCGATTTGGCCCAGCGGTATTTTCCAGATGATGTTTTGGTAGTGATTCCCAAATTGCCCGAATTATGGTTGCTGCCCCTGCGTGGGTCAGGCGCAGGCGGTCTTCTACTCAAACAACGCAACTTAAAAGGTGACCGCAGCGTGCTCATTTGGGAGCAGTTGCCATCAGGCACACCGTCTGGTGCCTATCCAGCGTTTTGGGATGAGACCAATGGCGCATTACGGGTCGCGTTATCACAGTCAGATAAATTCTGATCTGTCATTCTGAATGGAGCGTAGCGGAGTGAAGAATCTCCATGAGACGCTCAAGAGCAAAGCCACGAATGTCGCCTGCAGATTCTTCGGCTGCGCCTCAGAATGACATGCGAAAAGGATCAAAAATGACGGATACGGCTTCCCAAGATGATCTATCTGGTCATAACGCCGTTTACGCCCAAACAATAATTGAGCAAGAAAAAGGGCGCTGGGTTGTTTATCTTGAAGTCGGATTTTGGGAGCCAAACGAAGTCGACAATTTACAAACTGTTCGGCGGCGCATTCAGGATTATCCAAAGAAACGTTTAGCCGAAATCGCGGCCAACTGGATCGAGCGGGCGGCAAAGAAGGATTTGCGGTATCCACCCACGGGGTTTTAATACTCCGCATATTTCATGTCAAGAGAGTTTTGAATGGAACAATTTACAACACCACAGCCAGTCGGCATTTTCCCCTTACCAGCCAGCTATTTAATCATTCCGCAGATCGCTGACGCAGACATTGTTGCGGCTGAGTTGATGCAGGGTCGATTGCCTGAGATAATGCCTGAGTCCCTGCAATTCTTCACCCAAGCCTTGGCTGGAGATATCGCAGCAGCACATAGTCAACTCGAAAATGATGACAGCCTGATTGGACAATACAATCGGTTTGTCTTGCAATCCGATCCAGCGCAATATCAACAGCTCCGGGCCAAGCTGAGTGGTGAACTCCAGCAAATGCTTGATATGGTGGCCTACACCTTGGGCTATATTCCAGCACCACCAGAGCGAGGTGAGACGCAGGATGAACGGCTAGCCTTGGTGTTGATGGCCCAGGCAACATATGCCTTGGAGCAGGGTCGAGCCGATCAAGCTATTCCATTGCTTGAGGAGGCGATCAAGCTCGCCAAGCCCGTCTCGCCGATGTTCGCAGCACAGCTACTGGCAACGCTGGCTGAAACCAAATTCACTTACCAAGGATCTGATCCCTTTATCATCCAACATTATCAAGAAGCCCTCAAACTAATGGAACCGTCAGACTTGGCCGAAACCAAGGCGGAAATCGCCCTCAATTTGGGGATTGTGTACCACGATATGTCGAATGGAGGGCGAGGTGCATTGCTAGAAGCGGTCAACTGTTATCAAAAAGCTCTGGCCGTATTTACCCGCGAGGGACACCCCGAACCGTACGCCTTAGCCCAAAGTAATCTGGCCTTGGCTTACCTCTCGATGCCGATGCAAGAGGCGGGCGACCAGCTTCGGATGGCTATCGCCGTTCAGTCGCTACGCGAGGCACTAAAAGTCTACACTCGCGAAACGCACCCCGATCAGTGGGCCAGTGCCCAATTAAATTTAGCCAATGCCTACCAATATTTGCCTTCAGCCCATCCGCAGGATAATCTAGCTGAGGCGGTACAACTTTATGAAGAGGTCTTGGAGGCTCGTGACCGTAACAGCGATCCCTTGGGTTTTGCTAGGGTCTTAGCTAATCAGGGCAATGCCTTGGCCCATCTCGGCATCTTCGTTCACGCCATCCCCAAATTGCAAGAGGCTCAAACTATCTTTGAGACCCACGGCGATGGCGAAGCCGCTCATTCCGTCGCCGATTTGATCGCACAAATTCAGGCCAAAGAGGTTGAGACGATGCAAGAAAAGATAGGAGATTAAAAATTGGGAGTTGGAGATTGTGTCTTCAACACCATAATCTCTAATCTCTAATAACCAATCTCATTTTTACATTATGCAACTACACGAACGCCAACAATTTGAATTTATGCTCGTTACTGCTGTAGACCGCTACGTTGAACGAATTATTCAGCGTAATCAAGGGGCAGAAAATGCCTTGCGCAAATTGCGCGAAGATGCCAGTGGCGAAGGGGTCTGGTTGGACCAATTTGTAGATGCCATCTTTCAGGATTTTTTACTGGACAATGTCGGTGGAGCCTGCTTTATTCTGCAAGCACTGAGTGCACAAAAGGTGGCGGTCCCAGCGGAAGGTAAAGTTGAAGTAGTTTTACTAGCGATGGCAAAGGCTGCCTTCGCCGATTTATTGAGACGTAAAACAGAAGAATTTTTAGAACAACAGGCTACATTGTATGGAGGTGGGAGCGAATGACCACGGGTATTCCAACCCTAATCAACGAAGATTTTGAAACCTTGGCTGAACGGGTCGATGAGAGTGTCAAGGAGGTCCACAAGCTTGATGCTGAAGGTCAGAGTAAGGCCCTGAAACTAAAAAGTGCCGTCGAGGATTTTCACAAATTCGGCCTGACTAAGATCGTCCAACGGCTCAAAGGTGATCCCCGAGGCAAGGAGTTGCTTTTTGAATTGGTGGATGAGCCGAGTGTATACGCCCTGTTCGCGATGCACGGAATCATTCGGGCTGATCTGAGCACGCGAGTCAGTCGGGTCATCGATATGGTTCGCCCCTATATGCAATCACACGGCGGTGATGTCGAGTTGGTCGAGGTTAATGGTGACACCGCTTTTGTAAAATTACACGGGGCCTGTAATGGCTGCTCGATGTCTGCGGTGACCCTGCGAAATGGGGTCGAAGAAGCCCTCAAAGAAAATGTGCCGGAAATCACCAATGTCGAGGTTGTACCGAGCGATCCTACGCCAGCCATTATCCCATTGGATGCCATTGGCATAGAAAAAGATGTAGGCTGGGTTAAAGGGCCAAATGTGGCAGATATTTCTGAGGATCGCCCCTATCGTTTGGATACCAACAACACCAGCATCATCATTATCAAGCTGGCCAATCAACTCTCTGCCTATCGCAACGAGTGCGCGCACCAAGGTTTACCCCTTGATGGCGGTATTTTGGATCAAGAGGCGGGCACCTTGACCTGCCCTTGGCACGGTTTCTGTTTTGATGCCCAAAGTGGTGAATGTTTTACCGCGCCCCAAGCCCAACTTGAACCATTCCCCTTACGCGTTGAGGAGGGTGTGGTATGGGTAAGGCCAAGCTAATGGAGCCATCCGTTTGGCTGGGGGCCTACTCACCGGGCGCGTTGGCTTTGCCAGATGCCACCCCCACGCCATCGCAGATGTATGCGCCACGTGGGGTATTTATGGATGATGAGCGATTGATTGCTATCGACTCGGGCAACCATCGCATTATGATTTGGCATCAAATCCCCACCGAAGATGGTCAGCCTGCTGATGTGGTCTTAGGTCAACCTGATTTTTATAGCGAAGGCCCCAATGCGGCTGGACGTGGGCCTGAAAAAGGCGTCCACCTCCCCACCGGGGTCGGAATTTATGAAAACAAGCTTTTTGTGGCCGATGCCTGGAACCATCGGATTTTGGTTTGGAATGAGGTCCCACAAACGAGTGATATTGTCCCCGACTATGTCCTTGGTCAGGCCAATTTGAATGAGGTGGTCGAAAATCGGGGCGGTGAGGTCAGCGCCTTAGGGATGTATTGGCCGTATGGGATCGGCTATATCAATGGCTGGTTTTATGTAACCGATACCGGCAATCGTCGGGTTTTAGGCTGGCGGGGCCTCCCTGAACCAGAGCAGGCACCCGATGTTATTTTTGGGCAAGATGGCCCAGATCAAGGGCTGGAAAATCGTGGTAGCGGGGTTGGAGCGAATACATTTCGTTGGCCGCATGCCATTGCAGGAAACAACGACATCTTATACATTGCTGATGCTGGAAATCATCGCATCTTGGGCTGGAGTCCATTTCCAACCAAGGACGATGAGGCGACTGTTGTCATCGGTCAGCCAGATTTTAGCCGGGCCGCAGAATGGCCTTACGGCAAGCAAGGGCCGCAAGCATTGCGCTTCCCTTACGCCATTACCTTGGCAAATGACTGTTTAGCCGTCGCTGATACGGCAAATAATCGAATTTTGTTTTGGCATACCCTACCTAGAACAGGATGTTTTCACGCTGCTGACGCTGTTATCGGACAACCTGATTTTGATGCCAATGGGGAGAACCGCTGGGAGTTTGTCGGAGCAGACACAATGTGTTGGCCCTACGGTATCCACCTCCATCAGGGTCGATTAGCTATTGCCGACTCGGGAAATAATCGAATTATGATTTGGAGTATCGCCTAAATCAATGAAATCAACAAGACTCACCGCAGAGCAATCATCAAACATCATTGAGCGACACCGCCTGATTGTACAAGGGGTGGTGCAAGGGGTTGGGTTTAGACCGTTTGTGTACGGCTTGGCGGCTCAATTTGACTTGGCTGGCTTTGTGGGGAATGACAGTACAGGGGTATTCATCGAGGTTGAGGGTCCAGCCACCGCACTTGATTTGTTTCGAGAGCAACTTGTCTCAAAAGCACCACCCCTGGCCTTTATCGAGTCATTAACCTCAGCAACAATTCCCCTTCAACACGAAGACAAATTCATTATCGTTAAAAGTCAGGTTCAAGCGACAGCCAACACCCTGATTTCCCCTGATTTAGTCACCTGTGATGACTGCTTGCAGGAGCTATTTGATCCAAACAATCGCCGTTATCGCTATCCCTTTATCAACTGCACCAATTGTGGTCCGCGTTTCACCATCATCCGCGACATCCCTTATGATCGACCCTTGACCACGATGGCCAATTTTCCAATGTGCCCGACTTGTCAGGCCGAGTATGACGACCCGCTTGACCGCCGTTTTCACGCCCAACCCAACGCTTGCCCCGACTGTGGCCCTCAAGTTGAGTTCCGCTGGTCGGAAGGCCAAGGGCAAAATCTCCGTCCCTTTGCCCGGTTGGCTGGGCATCAAAAAGATAAACACCAGGCGGTTATCTTAACCCAACAAATTCTCCAGCTTGGCGGCATCGTTGCGGTTAAGGGACTGGGTGGATTTCATCTGGCCTGCGATGCCACCAACGATCAAGCAGTCCTCAATTTGCGTCATCGGAAAGGCCGCGTTGATAAACCGTTTGCGGTGATGGCTTTCGATCTTGACACCATCGGTCAATTTGCCCACGTCAATGCCAAAGAAGCAGCCTTATTGACCAGTCGAGAACGCCCGATTGTCCTTCTTGAGAAGAAAGCCAACAGCCCGATCTCATCATTCGTCGCCCCTGGCAATCAATTGATCGGTGTGATGCTGCCTTACACCCCGTTGCATTATTTGTTATTGAATAATGAAGAACTGGCAGCAAATTCCCAATCGCCAATCAAAAATCAAAAATCAAAAATCCTGGTGATGACCTCTGGCAACTACTCAAGTGAACCGATTGTAAAGGATAACGAAGTAGCTCTGGGAAGTTTGTCTGGGCTGGTCGATGGTTATCTGTTACATAATCGAGACATTCACATTCAGTGTGACGACTCGGTCATCCGCATTCAGGCGGGACAGGAACTACCGATTCGTCGGTCGCGAGGCTATGCTCCTTTCCCCGTTAATCTGCCCTTTGCCATACCGCCCATTCTGGCCATCGGTGGCGAGCTAAAAAGTACCTATTGCTTGACCAAAGACAAGCACGCCTTTATGAGCCAGCATATTGGGGATATGGAAAACTGGGAAACAGTGCAGGCTTTTGAACATTCAGTAAACCATTGTCAAAGCCTATTCCGAATTAAACCTGAGTTAATTGTAGCTGATAAACATCCCGGTTATCTTTCCACAAAGTGGGCGCTTGAAAATGCGTTGGACACACCGCTCGTGCAGGTGCAACATCATCACGCCCACATTGCAGCGGTCCTGGCTGAGCATCGCCACCAAGGCAAAACACCCGTTATCGGTTTTAGCTTTGATGGGACGGGCTATGGTTCTGATGGCGCAATTTGGGGTGGAGAGGTCTTGCTCACAACCTATCAAAGCTTTGAACGTTTGGCTCATCTCAAATATGTTCCCTTGCCCGGCGGTGATCTAGCGATCAAACGGCCTTATCGCATCGCCTTGGCCCAACTTCAGGCCGCTAATCTGGCTTGGGATAATTGGCTGGCTCCTGTAGCCGCCTGCACGGAGGTGGAGCGTAACGTCATCCATCAGCAATTAAGCCGAGGCCTAAATGCGCCGCTGACCAGCAGCATGGGCCGTCTCTTTGATGCCGTCGCTTCATTGCTTGGGGTACGCCAAGTGGTCACTTACGAGGGCCAAGCCGCGATTGAGCTTGAAGCCATCGCTGCTCCAGATGTTACTGATGCATACCATTTTGATATTTCAGACACAGCACCAGCGGAAATTGATGCAGGACCAATTTTCCAGGCGATCATCGCAGATTTGCAGGCTGGTCTTACGTCACCTATCATTTCTGCCAAATTTCACAACGCGGTAGCGGACTTAATCGTGCAGCTTAGTTTACAGATGAGAAAACAAAACGGGATCAATGAAGTCGCTTTGAGTGGCGGTGTGTTTCAAAATTTAACACTACTCCATAAAGCAGTGACTGGATTACAGACCCACAATTTCACGGTGCTAACTCACCGACTGGTGCCCTCTAATGATGGTGGTTTGGCCTTGGGGCAGGCCATTATAGGTTCTCAAATAATGTCACAATAAATTACAGTAACGTTTAGGAGGTTGATAATGTGCTTAGGTGTACCCGGCAAAATTATTGAAATTTACGAGAAGCATAATACAAGAATGGGTATGATTGATTTTGATGGGATTGTCAAAGAGGCCTGCCTGGCCTATCTCCCAGACATCGAAGTTGGTGATTACACCATCATCCACGTTGGCTTCGCCATTTCCAAGCTCGATGAAAAATCAGCTCAGGAGACCTTGGCGATGTTCCGAGATTTAGGTATTTTAGAAGAAGAACTGGGAATGGAAGAGCCAGAGGCAGTAACCAGTAAAGAGTAATTGGTCATCTGCTCACTGACCACTGATGATTTTTTACGGAGGATACGATGAAGTATTTAGATGAATTTAGAGATCCTGAATTAGCCGAAAAGTTGTTTGATGATATTCGGCGCACGGTGAAAGGGCAATGGGCCATTATGGAAGTGTGTGGGGGTCAAACCCACTCGATTATCCGTAACGGCATCGATCAATTGTTGCCTGATAATATTGAACTGATCCACGGCCCCGGCTGTCCAGTGTGTGTCACCCCGTTGGAGGTCATTGATAAAGCGTTGGCGATTGCCGCCCAGCCTAATGTCATTTTCTGCTCCTTTGGCGACATGTTACGTGTGCCGGGGAGTGAAAAGGATTTATTCCAGATCAAAAGTGAAGGAGGCGATGTCCGTATCGTCTACTCACCACTGGATGCCCTCAATATTGCCCGTGAAAATCCAGAAAATGAGGTTGTTTTCTTTGGCATCGGCTTTGAAACGACTGCTCCCGCCAATGCCATGGCCGTCTTTCAGGCTAAGCAACAGGGCATCACCAACTTCTCAATGTTGGTCTCCCACGTCTTAGTGCCACCGGCCATTTCAGCTATTTTAGAGTCGCCTGTCAATCGGGTGCAAGCCTTTTTGGCGGCGGGCCACGTCTGTAGCGTGATGGGCTATTGGGAGTATGACCCATTGGTCGAAAAATATCAGGTTCCTATCGTGATCACCGGTTTTGAGCCGCTGGACGTGTTGGAGGGAATTCGCTTAACTGTCAAGCAACTTGAAGAAGGCCGGGCCGAGGTCGAGAATGCCTATCCTCGCTCGGTGCAATATGAAGGCAACAAACCCGCCCAACAGATGCTGGCCGATGTCTTTGCCGTGACCGATCGAGCTTGGCGAGGCATTGGGGAAATCCCCAAAAGTGGCTGGAAGCTGAGCGATGCTTATCGTGACTTTGATGCTGAATTCAAATTTTCTGTCAGCGATATTAACACCGAAGAATCGGCCCTGTGCCGTAGCGGCGAGGTGCTACAAGGGTTAATTAAGCCCAATCAGTGTGAAGCCTTTGGCAAGGAATGCACCCCCCGTAAGCCATTGGGTGCCACGATGGTCTCCAGCGAGGGAGCCTGCGCAGCCTATTATCAGTACGGTCGTTTTGCTGAATTGGGACAGGATGTCATTCAATTGGAGTCGGCTTAATGAGCGATGGTTTAGATTTTGAGGGGTGGGTCTGCCCGATGCCCCTACGGGATCACCCCAACATCATTATGGGGCACGGGGGCGGGGGCAAACTCTCCGCCGAGTTGGTCGAGCATCTCTTTTTGCCTGCCTTCAAAAATGACACCCTTAACAATTTAGGCGACTCTGCGATTCTTGAGGTTGGCTCAGGAAGATTGGCTTTCTCAACCGACTCCTATGTGGTGCAACCTCTCTTCTTCCCCGGCGGCAACATCGGTGATTTGGCCGTCAATGGCACAGTTAACGACATTGTGATGAGTGGTGGCCAGCCATTGTATCTGAGCACCGGCTTTATTCTGGAGGAAGGCTTACCGCTTGAAACCTTAGGTAGCATTGCGGAAGTAATGGGAGCGGCGGCCCGACAGGCAGGCGTAGCGCTGGTTACGGGCGACACTAAGGTCGTGGATAAGGGACATGGTGATGGTGTTTACATCAACACTAGTGGGGTAGGTGTCATTCCTGAAGGGGTAGACATCAAGCCAAGCAACGCTCGTCCGGGTGATGTGGTTATTGTTAGTGGGGAGATTGGTAACCACGGTATTGCCATCATGAGCGTGCGAGAGGGATTGCAATTTGAAGCCCAAATCGAGACCGACTCTGCCCCATTGAATGGTTTAGTGGCCGAGATGCTCAAGGTCAGTCAAGATATCCACGTTTTACGGGACCCAACCCGAGGTGGGGTAGCCTCAGCAATGAATGAGATTGCACAGGCGGCGCAGGTAGGCATTGTTCTACAAGAACGCAAGTTACCTGTTGCCCCCGCTGTTCACTCCGCTTGTGAATTGCTAGGAATGGATCCTATTTATGTTGCCAATGAAGGCAAACTCCTCACGATCGTTCCACCCGAGATTGCCGGATCAATGTTAGAATGTATTCAAAATCATCCACTTGGCACCAAAGCTGCGATTATCGGCGAGGTGACGGCCCAACATCCGGGTATCGTCGTCTCCAAAACTGGTATCGGGGGGATGCGGGTGGTCGATATGCAGATTGGAGAGCAGTTGCCAAGGATTTGTTAGTTAGAATAATTGATGTATGGGTAATTTAGTTATTTGGGCCGGCTCACTACTGGCCTTTTTTATGGTTTGACAACAATTGGCGGGGCTATCAAGGCAAGGTATAATGAATGGGTGGGTTGATACTGGGGTACCCCCCTCAATAGACCCAAAGACTTCCGTAAATGTAAGGATTACATTCAGTTGTCGTCTGATGCGTTTTCTCACAAACCCCATCCTCGTCGCACCCTAAATCGATTAGCCTGGGCTGGGGCTAGTCTGCTTATTGCCGGAATTGGCCAATATTTTCTGCGCCAAGATTCGTTATGGGATGGCTGTCTATTTATTTTTGTGGCAGCCATTTTATTTGCCGCCACATTCGCCCCACAATTCAAATTTAATCAGAAAATTGCTCCATTTGCCTCAAATCCCCCCCCCAAACTAGCGGCTTGGCAGCGTAATGTTGGGGTCTGGCTTGTCGTGGGGTCGGTTGGACTCTCAATCGTAGCCTACACCCTGTTTGGTGAGATTGATGGACAACGCCAAGCCTGGTGGTTTTATGTCGCTGGAATATTTGTTTTTGTAGTTGGCGGCCTGTTTCTGACGGCAAATCAATCTACAAAATTCGACGTACAACATCTTTTTCAAAGACGATATATCTTCGTTCTATTTCTCATTATCCTTGGGCTGGCTCTGGTCTTCCGTCTCTATCGCTTTGACAATCAGCCCTTCGGCATCTGGTTTGATGAGGCGCAGGCGGGTTTGCAAGCGCGTCAGATGCTACAAAATCCAGAGTATCGTCCGATTCTATATTCACCAATCAACATCACTGGACACCTACTTGGCTTGTATGCTGCGGCTTTAAGCGTGTTTGGTGACAATATCTTGTCAATGAGGCTGGTCAGTGTCAGTTTTGGCGTTGGGGCGGTAGTGATGGCCTTTTTGTTTGGCCGAGAGGTGCATGGTCCCCGCTTTGGTTTGGTGTTGGCTTTCTTGATCGCGGTCACCCGATGGCACATTAACTTTAGTCGAATTGCCATGACCGGGATTGACACCACTTTTTTTGAATTTCTCAGTCTTTACTTTTTAGCCCGATGGCTCAAACAACGACGCGTCCACGACGCAATTGGAGCGGGTCTATCGCTGGGTTTTGGCCTAATGTTTTACACGGCCTTCCGGCTGTATATCCTAGCGCTGGTCTTATTTACGCTTATCGCCTTTTTGGTTTGGGGACGTTGGATTTGGCAACGCATCAAAGATAAAAGTTGGCGAACTTATCTGGGACAACTCCTGCTTCTGCTCGTTGGCGGGTGGTTGGTGGTTATGCCCCTCGTGCAATTTGCCTTTGATAACCCCGAACAATTTTGGTATCGCACCCAACAAATTTCCATCTTCACCAAACGGGATCAAGCCGATATTCTGTTAGCCTTACAGGAAACGACCCAGAAACACCTCCTAATGTTCAACGTTGCCGGTGATAAAAATGGGCGTCATAATCTACCAGGTGAGCCGATGCTTGACCCGATGATGGGTATTTTATGGTTGCTCGGCTTTGGACTAACGCTCGGCCAACTGGTCATAGGGAAACCCCGTCATCCAGCTCATTTATTTTTCCCGATACTTTTTTTTGCCGCGCTTATCGGAGGCATTTTTAGTGTTGATTTCGAAGCCCCACAATCGCTGCGATCAATCGCGATCATTCCGGCCATCATCTACTTTGTAGGCGTAGCTATTACCGCCATTGGTCGAGAAATGGAGCGAGTACTCTCGCCCCTTTCCCATTATTGGTTAACTGTACCCACTGTTATTGTTGCCACATTCATGGCCTACAGTAATGCAACCACTTATTTTATTGACCAACATAATGACTTTGCCTCCTGGAACGCCTTTTCAACGCCCGAAACGGTTGTCGGGCAACAGATGGCTGAATTGGGACCAGATCATGCCTATTTGATCTCCCCTTTCTTTACCGATCATCCTTCTATTCGGTTCCTAGCTCCAGACGCCACGAATCGACGTCCGCTAGAGCTACCCAATGCCTTACCCATCCGGACAACCCCCAGCCAAACGGTCACATTGTTCATACACCCTGATGATGAAATCGTTTTTGAACAGGCCCGTAATCTCTATCCCAATGCTGACTTTAATACAATAACCAGTGACTCGATTGATAAACGCACGGTCGTACATATGGTTAACATATCACCGACCGACGTCGCCTCGTTGCAAGGGCTTGATCTGACCTACGTTCTCAAAGACTCGACCATCCCGCTCCCCGTGCAAGCGATTCGAGTGCCAAACATAAATGCCACTTGGCCACAGGATAGTCCTTTACCCACAGATTTTCTCGCTGAATGGACCGGCATTCTATATGTTCCAAAGTACGAAACCCACAACCTACGTCTGGTAGCCCCAAGTGTAGCGAAACTGGAAATTGATGACTTTGTTGTTATGGAAGGTGAAGGGGAACAAACAGCCACGCTACGACTGCCCGCAGGCAACCACAAAATTCATCTATTGGCCGAAGGGGGTGATGGTGAAATTGGTCTATATTGGCAGCCTATTGGTGGGAATGAAATGCTCATCCCACAACAATCTTTCTATGGTCATCCCATTACCAACAACGGTCTAAAAGGTACATTTTATAGCAATGATAATTGGGAAGGATCGCCTGTTTTAGAACGTATTGATCCAGAATTAAATACCTACTTCCACCTCATCCCCTTAAATCGCCCCTATTCTGTGGAATGGAGCGGCTGGGTGGATGCGCCCCAAGGGGGCAATTATATTTTGGGATTGCGGGCCGTTCACGAAGCCCAACTCTTTATCAATGGGGAGTTTGTGCTAACCACCTCTAGCCCAAATCAACTGACCGAAGCCAGTCTAATTTTAGAAGCTGGGTTACATGACATTTTGATTCGCTTCAAAGATACAACGGATCGCTCGCGTATCCATCTCACCTGGACCCGACCTGATGGGCAATTCGAGCCGATACCGACAGAAAATTTGTGGCCTCCGCTCGGTCGTCCCCCAGAAAGTATTGCCGAATCTCAGCCTCAAATTGAAATCCAGTCACTCATTCTACAGCATTTGAGGTCTTTTGGCGGCTTCGGCGTAGAGCCTGGTCAATTTAATCAACCCCGTGATATTGCCGTGCAGTCCAACGGCAACATTATTATTGCGGATACAGCTAATCGCCGCGTCCAAATGTTAGATGCCCTGGGGAACTTTATTCAAATGTTGCCTGATGAAGATTTGCCCTATGAAGAGCCTCTGGCTGTGGTTACAAATAGCCAAGATGAAATTTTCGTCTTGGAGTCAACGTTACAGTGGGTCTATCGCTATGATGTAGCAGGCAACTTGCTGGGACGATTTGCCGGACCAGAAGCCCGCCTATTTCATCCACGAGGTATGGCCCTCTTAAATGATACAACGATTGCTGTGTCCGATACGGGCGGTGGGCGTACTGTCTTATTCAACCCTGATGGGTCAATCCAGGGTCAAATTGGCATTCGTGGTGAGGCACCGGGCCAATTTATTGAGCCAACGGACATCATCAAAGATGACCAAGAAAATTATTTCATTGTTGAGGCTGAGATTAATCGATTACAGTATGTTGACGCTCAAGGACGCCCGCTTAACCAATGGAACATTCCTCCAGCCTACGGGCTTGACGGCCCCCATTTAGCAGCAGGGCCGGACAACTCAATTTTTATGACCAGTTTTCAGACGAGGTCTCTTATACGTTACGCCCCAAATGGGAATCTCCTCGATCAATGGCAAATTATTGGCCCCGTATCCCTGGTCGCCCCAATCGGCATTTACTTTGATGACACAACAAATCACCTATATGTTAGTGATGTCCAAACACATCAGGTGCATGTCTTTGAAGTTTTGATTGAAGGGCAACAATAGCTTTATACTTTATCTGCTAGAGTGCAGATTTTTCAAGCAATTTGGGGTTTGTTTTTGTTCGAGTCCGGGTTCGACCGACCCGAGCGGGGAGAGTTATTGTGAATGTTGAGCCAACACCAAACTCGCTCTTCACTGTAATTCCGCCCTGCATCATCTCACAGAAATGCTTGGAAATTGACAGGCCCAAGCCTGTGCCACCGAATCGTCGTGTTGTCGAGGAGTCGGCTTGCGTAAAGGATTGAAATAGCTTATCAAGTTGGTCGGGGGTCATCCCAATCCCAGAGTCGCTTATATCGAAAATCACCCAATCTGTACCTCGCAACGTTTCACGACTACACCGTAGGGTTACAGAGCCTTGTTTGGTAAATTTACCCGCGTTACTCAATAAATTTAGAAGCGATTGCCTAACTTTCACTGGGTCGGCATACATTTCACCCAAATCATTCTCATACTCTACAATCAATTGATTTACATTCGTCTTGATGAGTGGTTGCACGGTATGCACCACATCTTGAACCAAATCAAGTAGACTAAAAGTCTCCAAATAAAGCTCCATTTTACCGGCTTCAATTTTCGATATATCTAGAATATCATTGATTAGTGACATGAGATGCTTACCTGCGCTTCGAATCTTCTGTAGATCGGATGCAAATTGACTCTCAGTAACATCCTGCATCTCTTCTAACAAGATTTCACTATAACCAATAATGGCATTGAGTGGGGTCCGCAGTTCGTGGCTCATATTTGCCAGGAAAAGACTCTTGGCCTTATTGGCCTGCTCTGCTTCAACGGTAGCCTCGGCAGCCTCCTTGTAAAGCAACGAATTTTCAATAGCGATGGCCGCTTGATAAGCAAAGGTTTGGGCAATCTGCTGATCATCTTCGGTATAGGGTCCTAGCTCAAAACGATCAACGGTCAACACGCCAATAGGTTGCTCACCTGTGATCAAAGGGATGCCCATCCAACTATGAATATTTTCAGTCCCTGGCAGATCTACCCAGTTTGGATCATTTTGCACATCCTGAATCACCAGCAAGCTCTGCTCTCTAAATACGCGAACACTGGGATCATTAGACCTAAGCGATAGTCGATAGCCAATCACCTGATCAGGCTTCAAAAAGCCAAGGCCGTCTGCAATAATCAGGCTATTGTCCTCTTGTAATAAAATTCCGGCACTATCAAAATGAAGCACAAATCGGAGTTGCTCTAAAATTTTCTGCAAAACATCGTCTTGGCTCAAGCTAGAACTCAATGTCAGTGCGACTTGCCGTAAGCTTTCAGCAATTTTTCGCTGATGGCTCACTTCACTAAACAGGCGCGCATTTTCAATCGTGCCTGCAATTTGTCCAGCCAATGTTTCAGCAAAATTTTGATCAGTGGGAGAAAAGGAGAAGTTAGGATCAGTCGAGTCCAACCCAATCGTGCCAATTACCTGACCTCGCATCATCATTGGGACAATCATCAAACAGTAGGTCTGCCGCTGACGCATTAGATCGTGCACACCCGCTGTTTCGATACTCGTTTGAGGGTCCAGGATAATCAGAGATTGGCCAGTTTCAACAACGTGGGTTGAGGAAGGATTATCCCGTAGAGGCAAGGTGGCACCAGCCACGCTAAAGGTCTGACCAAGTTTGGAATAATCAGCCACGACCGTTAAGGCAGTTTGGTTTGCATTTAGCAAGGTGATACCGCAATGATCAGCATTAAAAATTTCAGCAATATCTTGGGCAACATCATTGAGTTCATCCGATAAATTGCGGATGGATGCCGTTGACTCGGCAACCCGATTAAGTGTAGCCAACTGTTCCACTCTGGTTTCTAATTGCCCCGTACGTTCCGCGACTTGGTCTTGCAGGTTGTTAATGAGGGATCGTAGTCGGGTAGCCAACACATTGAAGGTTTTAGCGAGGGTTACAAATTCGATTGGTCCAACAGGCTCGGCATATTTATCAAGCTGGCCCTCGCTCATCAAAGCCGCCGTCGTGGTTAAACTTTCGACGGGGCGGGTAATTAATCGGGCGAGATTGATGGCCACCAAAACAACTAACATAATTACCGATAGACCAACCATGCTAGCAATTTTTGTCGATTGAATGACACCCCCAAGTAAATTTGCTTGGGTATCACTAACAATCACCTGCCAATTTAGCCGCTCCAGCGATGAAAACCTATCAACTTCCACTTCTGTAAACAAGCCCCGCCCCGATACTGTTGTAGATCCAACGTTTTCCCGAGCTAAGACCCAATTTGCTTGATTTTCTATGGGGACAACAATTGGCTCACTCGTAGCACTTTGTAGGCCTTCATCTGCAAATCGCCCCACATTCTCGGCTTCAGGACCAGCAATAATGATATTATCATTGGAAATAAGAAAAATCTGTCCATTAATTTGGGTATTGACTAAATCAATATCTCGTTGAACCGCTCGTAAATCATAATCCGCAGCCAACACCCCCACAGGTTCATCTGTATCAGGGTCAAGCACGGCTGTTGCCATAAAGACCGTCATGGCTTGAGTGACGGGATGAAGCATCACATCACCGATATAAACGCCCTCACTATCGTCCTCCCAAATGCTCTGCCACCACGCTTCATCTCGGAAGGAAAAATGAACGGGTTTATCCCCTAGCGCAGCAACAAGTCCTCCCATTTTGTCGATCAAGATAAGATTACTCTGATCCAGGCGTGAATTTTGAAAGCGCATCAAAAATTCGCCCGCCCCCTTATCAAGATATGCTTGAGGGAGTGGGTCTTCGATATCTGTCTGCTGCCAAGCCTCTTCTCGGCTGCTTAAGAACGTTACAATATCTTCTTCTGAAACCGGATAGGTTTGATTAACAAGCTCCAATTTTTCGAGTAGTGTTGGCTCTTGGAGAGCCACGTTTTGTAAGGCCTCAATTTCTTGTTGGAGAGTATCCTTGGTGCGATCGGCATTGATTTGGGCTAATATTTGTAAATTATCCTGGGCTTGCTCAATTTGGGTGGTACGAATTTGGAAAATTAATACCCCGATTATCGGACCCACCGAAATAATCGTAATAATCGTAAAAATTAGGGAAAGCTGCGTTGTTAGATTAAGACCGGCTGTATGAATGATCTCGGGCCGAAGATAGTAATACCATAGCAAAAAGGCGAGGCTAATAATATGAAACATTAAAAATCCGATAGCCAAAAAATAGAGCTGGGGCAGTTGCTGAAATCCTAACACACGATCAGGAAAGCCCAGAAGATCAATCGCCAGCATCAAAATTCCGCCCAAGAGGGCAATCACAGTGGCTAAAGGTAACTGATCGGGTTTATAGCCTAAGCCTACTTCCAAAGAAACGATGGCTAAAAGCAGTAAGCCTAAAAGCCAGTAATCGGCAATGAACAGAGGAACCAAGGCGGAGGTAAGGATTTTGACAAGCATAATCAGCCAAATGGCGATAGCGAATTGTTGTTGCCAGTACCCAATCCACCAAGCCACAACATGGCCTAGCGCCATCAAGCCAATTAATCCTGTGACGAGAAGATATTGCCACTGATTGGTAAACCAATAGGCAAGAAGAAGAAGAAGGAATGAGCTAAAGGTTAGTATCCCGGAGATGAGCGTAACTGGCCAAAAAGCACGTCGAGATTGCAAAGAAAGACGTTGCATCTTACCCATCGCTCCCCTGTTTCAGACTAAACCGTTGTCCCATATTTGGGACCATATCATAGTTAACACCCCATGTCAATAGAATAGTTCTCTGGTGTATACATCTTAAGCTTATTAAGAATTCCGAAAAATTTGCCTTGATCCCTCCTTATCAATAAGCTACTATTCATAATTCCCTTAATTTGGAGGATTTTTAATTGATGGAGACAACCCAATACCATTTGGCCCAAATTAATATTGCCCGAATGATTGCACCCCTAGATAATCCAATTATGGCAGGATTTGTGGCTCAATTGGATTCAATCAATGCCTTGGCCGACGAGAGTGCTGGCTTTGTCTGGCGACTACAAACCGACGATGGCAATGCGACAGATATTACGGCCTTTGATGACCCAGTGATCTTGGTTAATATGTCAGTCTGGGAGTCAATCGAGGCCCTTCACACCTACACGTACAAAACCGCACACTCTGGAGTATTTCGTGATCGAAAAAAGTGGTTTGAGATGCCCAAAGAGGCGCATATGGCGTTGTGGTGGATTCCAGCGGGACATGTCCCCACGGTTGAAGAAGGTCAGGAACGGCTCAATTTGCTACGACAAAACGGGCCGACCCCTAAAGCGTTCACATTCAAGCAAAATTTTCCACCAGGAGAGAGTTACTGACCCGGACGTAACTTTCTAAACTATTCAAGATGGTTCAGGGAGCAAAGAATCTTGTTTACTTTTTCATATCCGGGTCAGTAGTAGAGTTTATGGAGTTCATAGGGTTTATAGAGGCCTGATTGTTTTTTAACTCTACCAACTCTATAAGCCCTATAAACCCTACAAACTTGAAACAAGAACATTGAACGAGCGTATCATTCAAAGTAAAGGGTTAAGTGAAGCACATCTTAACGCCATCCATCAACTGGAAAACATTTGTAATCAAGTCAGTGGCTTAACGATGAAACTTAATCCAAATACCCTTCGTAATCGACCTGATCACGAGATCAATGACTTTTTGTGGTATGAGCAAGATCAATTGGTCGGGTATCTAGCCTTGTACGCCTTTAATCCAAAAGAAGCTGAAATTAGCGCGATGACCCATCCTGATTATCGTCAGCAAGGTATTTTTACCGAGCTTCTTGAAGCAGCTCGATTTGAGCTACAACAACGTAAGGTGCCTGATTTTCTTTTTATCTGCGAGCGAGCTTCCACAACAGCTTCCCAGACAATGCAGGCCATTGGAGCGCAGTATGAGGTATCTGAGTACAAAATGATATTAGACCAATCTAACGCCTCGCCAATCTCATTGCCCTCTGAACTCGCTCTATATCCTGCCTCCCATACCGACATCAAGTTTATCGCAACTCTGGATGTCAACTGTTTTGGGGTCGACTTTGAGGCATCAAAACAACTTTTAACTACCCGTTTTGCAGATCCCAATCGCCGAACCTGGATATTGATGATCGATCAGGAGCACATCGGAAAAATTGGGGTGACGGTGAGTGAAGGGGAGGCGTATATCAATGGGTTTTGTATCATTCCCACCCACCGTGGACAAGGGCTTGGCACTGCCGTTTTGCAGTGGCTTGTGGCTCAACTCCTTCAAGAGCAACACCCTTTGATTAGCCTTGAAGTTGAAACAAAAAATGAACAGGCGCTGACACTATACAAAAAGGCTGGTTTTTTTGTCACAACGGCCTATGACTACTACCGTTTACCGGTAGCTTAAGGAGACCTAATGACGATTAGAATTGATCGCGAGTATCTTATCGACACTGTCAAAAAGTTAATCGAGATAGAGTCGATTAACCCTTCGCTTGTTTCAAGCGGTTCTGGAGAGGCAGCCATTGCAGACTACTTGGTTAAAACAATGGCTAAGTTAGGCCTTGAGGTGACACGACATGAACCTGAACCAAAACGGGCCAGCGTTGTTGGCGTATTATCAGGGCGAGGGGGGGGTCGTAATCTAATGCTTAATGGGCATATCGACACGGTTGGTGTGGCCGGAATGACCGCACCCTTCAGTGGAGAGGTTCGTGAGGGCAAGGTATATGGTCGTGGGGCTTATGATATGAAGGGTAGCGTGGCCGCGATGTTAGCGGCGGCCAAGGCCCTACAAGATGCCAACATCTCTCTGGCTGGCGATCTTCTCATTGCAGCCGTGGCGGACGAGGAGTACGCCAGTATCGGCACAGTTGATATTATTCCGCAATACAAAATTGATGGGGCCATTGTAACCGAACCCACCACGGATATGCAGCTTTGTTTGGCCCACAAAGGCTTTATTTGGCTTGAGGTTGAAGTGATTGGTCGCGCCGCTCACGGCAGCCGCTTTGATGAGGGCATCGATGCTAATATGCGGATGGGACGTTTTTTGGTCGAGCTTGAAAAGCTGGAGAAGTCTCTACGAGAACAAACAGGCCATCCACTGGTTGGCCCTCCTTCACTCCACGCAGCATTGATCTCCGGCGGCACCGAATTAAGTTCCTATGCCGCGAAATGTCAACTCAACATCGAACGACGAACGATCCCTGGTGATACCGAAGCAAGCGTTGTGGCTGAGATACAAACCATCCTTAACCGCTTGAGCGCAGAGGACCCAACGTTCCAAGCCACCGTCAATGCCTTCTTTGTCCGCGATCCATTTGAGGTCGCCCCCGACGCTCCGCTGGTTCAAATCGTTGAACAAGCGGCCACTGACGTTCTTGGTCAAGCCCCACGTCATATCGGCGAGACCTTCTGGGCTGATGCGGCTTTCTTATCAACCGCAGGTATCGAAACTTTGATGATTGGGCCTAAAGGCGGCGGTGCTCACGCCCACGAGGAGTGGGTTGAGTTGGATTCGTTGGTAGAGTTAGCGGAGATTTTGGCTAAGGCAGCGGTGGAGTATTGTTCGTAGGGTTTGTGGGATCTGTAGAATTCCGGTTAGAGTAAGGTTTATACAGATACAACTTTATTGTCTTAAGTCCATTAGTAAGTTTCTTGAAACACGAGTTCAAACTGATTGGCCAACTCTAAATACTGTTTCCCCCAACTATTATCGATCGCTATATCTTGTAATGATGCCGTTGGAAGAAACATAGTTGCCATTGATTTGGGACTGGAGAGGAAGCCCGATGACTGAATTGAGGCAAGATTTTCAGCAACAATTTGAAGTAGTTCTTTTGGTGATTGACTTGCCCAAGTAGACTCCTCTGAATCTTCCAACAACGCAGCTAAATCTGTCAGTACCTTTTCCATTTTTATTTGCATCTCACTAATCATTATTGCCTAGAAATAATTCTCTTTTTTATCATTTCTCTTGTACAAAGACCCACCTAATACACAAAATCAACACCAATTAACTCTATCAACCCTGTAAACTATCTCTCACCAACTGCCACTCCCGCGTTAATTTATCAATCCCGGCAAAAATCACGTCAGGCTGAATCCCTTTTTCGGCAATTGAAGCTTCATTATCAACGCCAGTTTTGACCAAAATAGTTTTTAAGCCAGCCCCTTGCCCGCCCAAAATATCGGTTTCGAGGCGGTCGCCGACCATTGCCGTATGGGCTGGGTCAGTGCCCAATTTTTGGATGGCAATGTCAAACATCAGGCGGCCAGGTTTACCCACAACAGCAGGCTCTGTGGCAGTCGCAGCTTGGACGGCAGCGACGATGGAGCCAGCTCCCGGATAAAACCCTTCTTCAGCCGGAAAGGTAAGGTCGCCATTGGTGGCCACAAAACGCGCACCTCGTTGGATGTGCAGGGTGGCGTATTTCAATTTATTGTAGCTCAAGTTAAAGTCAATGCCAACGACGACAGCAGCGGCGGGCTGGCTGGCATCATCAACAACAGTGAAGCCGACCTCTCGAACGGCCTCACGAGCTCCATCTTCACCGAGGACATAGACAACTGAGCCGGAGGGGAGTTCATTTTCCAAATAGGCTGCCGTGGCTAATGAAGAGCTGAGCACCCGTTCCGGAGCCATCGTAACCCCAAAGCCAGCAAATCGTTGCACATATTGATCTCGCGTTTTGCGGGCGTTGTTGGTCGCTAACATAAACGGGATTTGCTGGTCATATAAAAAGTCGAAGAAATCAACCAGCCCTGGCAACGGGGTATCCCCCCGCCATAAAACCCCATCCATATCGATAACGAGGGCCTGAACTTCGGATAAATCAAAGGTGTTATTCATGAGGTAAATATAAAATTGAGGTGGTAAACCGAATAACAGCAATCGCTGTTAGGGCTAAGCCACCCCAAAATTCTCCTGTGAGTAAAATATAAGGGGCGGCATATATCCCCGCAAAAAAAACATAAATGGTATTGGTAAAGAGGGCTAAAGTAGGTGCTCTTGGGTCTTCACTCTTCAAAATGTGGCGAATGCCAAAAATCATAAAGGGGATTTCAGCGACAGAGAAGATGCCCAAAAAGAAAATAATCGCAATTAAAAAGATTGTTCGGGTGATAAATGGTGTCACCCAACCTTGAGAAACAGCCAGCAACGAAAAAGCCATTGTTAAAATGGCCCCAACTAATCCGATGATACTGGTAATCCAAATTTGATTGCGTGTCATCTGCTACCTATTCAGCTTCATTTGACATTTGTTCGACGTCATTCTCAACTTCAACTGCTGCCGTGGCAATCCCCCAGCTAACAGCCCCCCAGACCACGCCAGAAATCAAGCTCCCCATTCCCAAAGACCACACTGTAATTGGGGTGGTTGGGTCTCGAAAAATGCCAATAATTGTTAGTACAATACCCAAAAGGGCAAAGCTCACCCCAATCTTCAAGGGTCCATCCAAACGCTGCCATATCTTTTTCATCGTAATTACCTACTTATTGAATATATCAGGTTACAAATCGATTGTAACAAAAGTGGGCAAAGACGCAATATAGAGATTAGAGATTGGTTATTGGAGATTTGAGATTATCTGCTCATTTTTACATAATCTCCTGATCTCCAATAACCAATCTATCCGAGATGAATCCAGCGTTTACCAAAGCTAAAATCAGTTTACTGATCAAGCGTTTGCAAATAGTTTATAATCTCGTTCAAATCATCTTCACTAATGCTATGTTGATAGGTATTCGGCATAATTTGGAGATACCCATCCACGACATAGACCTCGGGTTTTAAGATCGACTCTCGAATGTATTCCTCTACTGTCGTCGCTTCACCTGTGTATGAATCAGACTCGATGATCTGAGCACTACGTTCCATCAACCCTTTCCAAACAGGACCAATATCCGTTGCATTTGGCCCCTCTTCGGTAGCATGGCAGGCGATACAACCATTTTCAAGCAACAACGCTTCTCCACGAGATTGACTGGCGGAGGACGGAGCCGAGTCCGAGGTCGTTTCAACCGTTGGCTGACTTGTCGCACCACACGCCGTCAAAATCAACATTATTACCACGATCAACCATAATTTTCGCATTATTCATTCCTTCATCAATAAGTATTTGTGAATTATGGAACATTGTATCCAAATTGTAGCACGAAACAATTTTGCACTTAGGAACGCAGCGTACATCACGAATCCTTTACCTCTATCACCAAACGCTGTATACTCCCCACCTGAATATCAATTTACAATTTCCCTACTCATGGATCAAAGAGACTTACCAATTACCACTTGCTAATTACCTTAATTCAAAATACTTAGAGCGTTTAGAGATCATTCCAACCACTACCCACCAGCCACTAAACACTTTTCATTTAAGGAGGCATTATGCCAAACCGATTAGTCAATGAAAGCAGTCCATATCTACTACAACACGCCAACAATCCCGTTGATTGGTATCCGTGGGATCAAGAAGCGATAAATAAAGCCAAGGCGGAAGATAAACCGATTTTTTTGAGCATTGGCTACTCTGCCTGCCACTGGTGCCACGTCATGGAGCATGAAAGCTTTGAAAGTGAGCACACTGCGGCCATTATGAATGAGCATTTTGTCAACATCAAGGTGGATCGAGAAGAGCGGCCCGATTTAGACTCAATTTACATGGATGCGGTGGTGGCCATGACCGGACACGGCGGCTGGCCGATGAGCGTCTTTCTCACCCCAGATGGGGTGCCCTTCTACGGTGGCACCTACTATCCGCCAACACCCCGCCACGGGATGCCCGCTTTTGAGCAGGTTTTGCATAGTATTACCAGTGCCTACAAAAATCGACGTGAAGATCTTGTGAGCAACGGCAAATCGTTGTTGGCTCGCCTACAAGCCACATTTGCCCTGCAAGGCGAAGGGTCATTTGATCCAGCCGTGCCAGAATTGGCCCTGCAAGCCCTTGCCCGCAATTTTGATTGGAAATACGGCGGAATGAGCGGTGCCCCTAAATTTCCCCAACCCATGACCTACGACTTTCTACTCCGAGCCTATCATCGCAACAAGCAGACGAAGTGGTTGGAGATGGTGGAGTTGACCCTTCACAAAATGGCAATGGGGGGGATGTATGATCAATTGGGGGGTGGCTTCCATCGTTACTCCGTCGATGCCGTGTGGCTCGTCCCCCACTTTGAAAAGATGCTCTATGATAACGCCCTCTTGGCTCGGCTCTACTTACATACCTATCAAGTAACGGGTAAACCTTTTTATCGCCGCATTGTCGAGGAAGTCCTTGACTATGTCGTTCGGGAGATGATCGATGACGCAGGTGGCTTCTACTCAACCCAAGATGCCGACAGTGAAGGTGAAGAGGGTAAATTTTTTGTTTGGTCTTGTGATGAAATTAAAGCGGTGCTTGGTGAAGCAGATAGCGATATTTTCTGTCAGGTTTATGATATCAGACAGGGAGGTAACTTCGAGGGTAAATCAATTCCCAATTTACCTCAATCTCGCCAAGAGGCGGCCAATGACTTGCAGATACCTCTAGACCAGTTGAATGAGATATTAGATCGAAGCAAAGCCAAGCTGTTCGAAGCAAGAGAGCAACGCATCAAACCAGGGCGTGATGAAAAAATCATTACGGCTTGGAACGGAATGATGATGGCTGCTTTTGCCGAAGCAGGACGGGTGTTAGATCGACCAGATTATATCAAGGTCGCCAAGCAGAATGCTGAATTCATTTTATCCACGATGAAAAAGGACGGGCGCTTATTCCGCACCTGGAAAGCCCAGCCTGGTGAGGCTAAATTGATGGGCTATCTTGAGGATTACGCCTATTACGCCGAAGCATTATTGGCGCTCTACCAAAGCACATTCGAGCCGCATTGGTTTCAGGAGGCTCGCGCTCTAGCAAATGTAATCCTTGAGCACTTTCAAGATGATGAGAATGGCGGATTTTTTGACACCGCAGACGATCACGAAACTTTAGTGGTCCGCCCCAAAAGCGTGCAGGACAATGCCATTCCCTGTGGCAACAGTATGGCCATTCGAGCATTACTAATGCTTGCCGCTTATACAGGGCAGGAAAAATATGAAACGCCTGCTGTCAAAGCTTTGGCTGGCTTACAAAATCCAATGACCCAGTATCCAGGGGCATTTACCTACTGGCTTGGTAATATCGAATTTGTCAACGCACCGCCAAAAGAAATCGCGATCATTGGTGACCACAACGCATTTGATACCCAAGCAATGCTAAAAACCCTCTTCACCAGATATCGACCAAATCAAGTGGTAGCGGTGACCCAAGCTGATGATACCCAAGGGCACCCTGAGTTGGTTGAATTACGCCCCAGTGTTGAGGGCAAAGCCACGGCCTATGTTTGTCAAAATTTCACTTGTAAACAGCCTGTGACCACGGTGGAGGATTTAGAATATTTATTGACTTGAGAACACTTTGAAGGCTGTCTCTAGCTGACTAATATAAAATTCGCCTTGCTCAAACTCGGCTAACTGTTGTTTGATCTCGTCAAATTGTGTTGAAGCAGGATACTCTGGTGTGGCTAATACCATCGTGAGGACAAGGTAACCTTGCGCTAAAACCTGATCATCAAGCTTCTCTGCGACAACAGCCGATTGTTCTGCCTGTTTGAAACAGTCAGCCGCCTGATCATAATGCTTAACAGCCAAATAGTGAGCACCCAGCATCCAATAGGCTCGTGAAACAGGCAAAGGCCCTTTGTTCAGAGACTTGGCCCAGCGCAGATTGGCTTGCGCCGCTTCAAGCCCAACCTCCAAATCAGCCGAGGTAATTACAATATCAGCCTCATTCCACCCCGGCCAAGTAAACGAGGCCAAGTCATACGCCATCCTTTTGGCCACACTCTTTATCTTATACGCCTCATCAGGATTGGAACTGACTGTGGCTAGGCTAAGGCCGTATTGAATACCAGCCATGGCCACTTTACAGCTCAGTGAAAGATTTTTCTCCTTCCAATACAAATGTGACATTAACTCAGCATAGGTTTGGACTACCTGAAGTGATACATCACTTTGATTGATGTGTTCAAACATAGCGAACAAATCAGTATCATTCAACACATTTAGAGAAGATTTGAGCATAATTTTCACCTTTCACTGAAGTCAACTATAGGCCTGATTTTAACTCACTTTTAACAAAAGAACAAATGTTCTCTATCTCAAAAATTTTGAGCTTGACGTTAAGTTGGGTATATGTAAACTTTAAGGTGTCACAAGTTTTGCTCTTTTTGAACCGTGCCCCTCTTAACAGACGGAGTTTGAGATGCCATCAAGTCAAAAGCTGCGAGTTTTTCCAAGCAAGACAACGCTTTCTGAGCAAGTCATTCAATTTATTGCTCAAATTTCAGCCAAGGCCATCAATCAACAGGGAAAATTTACCATCGCGCTTTCGGGGGGATCGATGCCAAAACTATTGACCGGATTGGCGAGTGAACCATCAATCGATTGGTCAGCCTGGCACGTCTTTTGGGCAGATGAGCGAATGGTGCCGTTGGATCATCCTGACAGTAATTTTCGCTCGGCCCAGGAGCACTTCTTGGGGACGGTAACCATTCCACCACATCAAATTTATCCTTTAGATGCCTCACTCAATACAACGGAAGCAGCCAAAGCCTATCAAGCCAAATTAGCCCAAGTTTTTCAACCGACTGCTGGACAAATGCCTCGTTTCGATTTGATTCTGCTGGGAATGGGTGAGGATGGACACACCGCTTCATTGTTTCCTAATCATCCATTGTTGAATGAAACGGAGCTTTGGGTCGCCCCAATTTTCGATTCGCCCAAGCCGCCACCCGAACGCATCACGCTAACACTCCCTTTGATTAATAAGGCGCATCAGGTCGCCTTTATCACGACCGGATCAGGCAAAGCTGAAGCCCTAGAACAGGTATTTCAGACCGGGGAGGTAGATCAAGTACTCCCTGTGGGACATATCCAACCTACCGATGGTGAGCTAATTTGGTTTGTTGATACTGCTGCGGCTGAAAGGGTATCGGTAGATTCCTAATGGCTGAAACTTGGCATCAAGCCCCAGCCTCGCTCAACTTAGGAGAGAACGAGGTCCATATTTGGCAGGTTGAGTTAGGGCAGCCCCTGGCCATCATCAATGAGCTACGACAACATCTGACAGCCGATGAGTTAGCTCGGGCTAAACGGTTTCACTTTGAAAAGGATCGCAAGCACTTTATTGTCGGGCGTGGGGTGCTGCGGCAAATTCTCAGCCGTTATCTGCAGGTAAATCCGTCGTCGATTCGATTTTCATACAAAAGCCACGGCAAGCCCTTTATCGAATTTCCACACGAAGCTACGACGCTCAATTTCAACCTTTCCCATTCAGGCAATGTAGCCCTCTATGCCTTTAGCCAGCAACGAGAACTGGGTATTGATGTTGAGAAGTTACGTCCAATGCCTGACGGGGCACAAATTGCCAAACGTTTTTTCTCCGCACCAGAGTATGAGGTTTTTCTATCGGTTCCAGAGGCAAAGCGTGATGAAGCCTTTTTCAATTGTTGGACCCGTAAAGAAGCTTACATCAAAGCGATTGGTGATGGCCTGTCTTATCCATTAGATGCCTTCCAAGTTTCCCTCAAGCCTGGGGATAACGCCGCATTACTACACGTTCGCGATGCTCCCCAAGAAGTGGCTCGCTGGGCGCTTCATCATCTCGACCCAAGAGTCGATTACATTGGCGCGATCATTGTGGAAGGGCAAGACCTCTCTTTTAGCCAGTGGCTCTGGTCCCAATAGGCTATTCTCTATCAAACCGATTTCAAACTATTTTATGTTATAGTTTATCAAAATTAATAACCTTATCGAGAAAACTATTTCTATCAAATGACATCTATCTCAACAGCACCGCCTCAGAGACTGCATATTAAACAAATTTGGCACAGCCTCCCCACGATTATCAAAGAAGATTTTACTGGATCTATATCAGCAAACCTCGTTTGGGCTTTTCGAGTCTACATCGCGTTTCATATGTTTACGCGCAGTTTAGACCTTTACCTCACCTCTGCGCCTGATTGGCTCATTCTCGCCATCCAAGGTGCCACGCTTACAGCCGCATTCATCACCCTCCATCGTCGCTACTATTATTTGGGACTTATTGTTCTTTTAGGCTTTCAGTTGATGATGGTAGTTGTAGGGTTTCCTGATACCGGAAATCATTATTTTGTAGAGCTTTATCTGTTAATCATCCTTCTTCTCTGGCCTAATCGTCAGAACCCAACTACGGGAGACATACAAAATGGCTCAGCCTACTATTTAATTCAACTTCTATTATTGTCAATATATTTTTATGCTGGTCTTCATAAAGCCATTCATGGGTTCTGGTTAGATGGCGAATACGTTGCCACAATGCTCTACAATGTAAAAGGTGATGGTTTGCCAGCAACACTACAAATGCTCGTGCCTATCGGGGCTAACTTATTCAACCTTCCTGTTGTAGATTTGCAATCACAATTTGTTGCAGAGATGGGGCGTGTTCCCATTGTCTTTCCAAATTGGTTTTTCATTTTTGCAGTTGTACTAGGTTGGATCACGGTCATCAGCGAAATTATTGTTCCACCTTTAGTTCTGATTCGATCGACACGCAATCTTGGTTTATGGCTGATGTTTGTCATGACAACAGCCATTGCTATGATGTCTTGGGAAATAGAGTTCCTCCTCGTCGCCTGGGGATGTATGCTACTATTCTTCCCTAACAAACCAATTCGTAATTACGCAATTCTTTTATTCGCACATCTCTCTTGGTCATTCTTTGTTTACTTTGCTGGAATTCCAGTTTGGGAGTTCTAAAGGTTGATAGAATATGCCACTTGATAAGCTACGGTATAAGTTCACACTATCATTGATTACAATTTTATTAATTTGGCCGCTTATTCATATTGGCCTGTCAAGTTTCACTGGACTTAATTCGTGGAAATTGTCTGGCTGGGGAATGTATGCTAGTACCCATCCACGAGACATCAGTATCAATGTTTTCTTGATTAAGGGAGATGCATCGTTGTCGGAGTTGGAGATTGGGCCAATTGTACAAACAAACCGGGTTGTCCTCTTCCAAGATGGGCAAACAGAGGATTTAGATCGAAAAATCTTAATCAGAAATTCAAAACTTATTCAATATTTACAAGTTTTTCCAACCAATTCAGGTGTAGAAGTGTTGGTCAAACAGATCAAACAGAAATTACCTAACTCAATTAAGCCTGACTATGTTCTCGTGATGCGAACAGAATCGCGTATCAATCTGACTCACGAATATGCTTATACAAACACAACCATTTATGTGGTTCAAAGCGATGAAGCAAAAAATTTAGGGCACTTTAGTACCAGCACCATGGAACCCTATGAAATATTTGATCAGGTTGAGATGAAAATCGCTCAACGTAATCGATAATCAATTTTCAATATGTGAGTATATTCAATGGAAGCAACACAAATTAGTGAAGCCAATCTAACGCAATTTATCGAGAAACTTCTCCTGGCAAACGGCGTCTCATCTGATGAAGCAGATATCATAGCTAAAATTTTCATTTGGTTTGATCTCATTGGTCGTCACCCGCAAGGGGTTGGGCGACTGGCTGCGTATATCAAACGACTTGATAAGAACTTAATTCAATCACCGTGCCATCCTGAATTTTTCAAAAAATCTGATACGACTTGGCTTATTGATGGACAAAACGGTTTCGGCCATTATTTGGGCCATGTTGCAATGTCAAAAGCGATCGAGATCGCTCAACACCATGGTGTCGGCATTGTCGGGGTACGCCACAGCAATCACTTTGGGGCAGGGGCTTATTACGTTAATTTAGCAGCTCAACAGAATCTATTGGGGTTAGCGGTTAGCAACTCCGTACCACATGTTGCCCCCCCGGGAGCCATTTCAGCAGTGCTTGGTACTAATCCTTTTGCCTTTGCAGCTCCTGTTCGTGATCAACCGCCGATCTTAGTTGATTTCTCAACTGGGGCTAGCGCTGGCTCTGAGATTATGCAAGCCGCTAAAGAAAATCGACCTATTCCACCTGGCCTTGTAATTGATGAGGCCGGCAATGATATTACTGATCCGCATAAAGCTGTTGGCGCTGTTATGCTTCCCTTCGGTGGAGCTAAAGGATACTGTCTGGGGCTAATGATTGAGATTCTCAGCGGTGTCTTAACAGGCGCAGCCATTTCCCACCAAATCGCCTCACTTCATAAAGACTTTTCCCGTCCGGCAAACATTGGTCACTTCTTTATGGCGATTGACATAGCAACACTATTGCCGTTGGACGCCTATTTTGACCGCATTGACCTATTGATAGACTTTATCAAACAGGCTAAACTAGGTCATAATGTTGCGGAAATATTGCTTCCAGGCGAAACAAGATGGCGCAACTATAAAAGAAATTTTGAGCTTGGTATCAAGTTAGATAGCAAAACGGTTGAAGCTCTAACAGAATTAGCCCAAGCAACCCAGGTTGAAGCACCTTGGTAAGGAAGCATAGGCAATAAACATAACCAGAAAAGGTGATTATCACGCAACTTCAGACCTGTTATAATTTTGTAGGTATAATTTTTGTAAGGGACATAAAACATGACGAAGAAATTGCAATCAAGTAAACTTAATCCTGGCCCAGGATTTCGAGTTCGCAAGCATATTACCCGACCACCTCAACCTTTAATCGATCAATTCAAGGCATTCCCCACACCAGACATCTCTGATATGATGAATCGACTATATACGATGGATCGTGGCATTAAGAATATAGTTAATGAGTCGGCCATTGTTGGACCAGCCTTAACAGTTAAGGTCTTTCCAGGTGACAATTTGATGGTGCATAAGGCCCTGGATCTTGTTCAGCCAGGGGATATTATTGTGATTGACGGTGGTGCTTCACCGATGAATGGCATTGTAGGCGATTTAATCTCCTCAAAAGCTAAACATCGAGGTGCAATTGGCTTTGTGATTGATGGCTTGATGCGTGATTTACCAGAAGTAAAAGAGGTGGGTATGCCAATTTATGCCCGAGGCACCACGCCAATCGGCCCGTTACAACGCGGCCCTGGTGAGGTCAACTTTTCAATAAGTTGCGGTGGCATTGTCATTAACCCAGGTGACATCATTTGTGCAGATGGGGATGGGATCACAGTCGTCCGAAAAGATTTCGCTGAAGACATTTTAGCCAAATTGATCAGTAAACAGGCTGAGTTAGCAGATTATGTCGCCGATGTGCGCCAAGGTATTTTCTCAAATGAATGGGTAGATACTCTTTTAAAAAGTCAAGGATGCAGCTTCATTGAGTAATATAAACCAACCTATTCCTTACAAATTGCTTCACCAATTTGTGGTAAATTTACTTGAAGCAGTAGGTGTTGACGCTGAAGAAACAACTATTTTAGCCCACGGCCTGATGTGGACCGAGTTAATTGGGCGCAGTAATCACGCTTTGTTACGCATTCCGGCCTATCTCAAGCGATTTCAAGCGGGCTTAGTGACCTCACCTTGTCAGCCAAAGTGGACCAAAAAAAGTGATACGATTTATATGCTCGACGGAAACAACGGCTTTGGTTTGTATTTAGGTCATCTGGCGATGTTGAAAGCCATCGAATTGGCCAAACAACACGGGGTTGGCATTGTGGGTGTACATCACAGTAATCATTCGTTAGCCAGTGCTTACTATGTCGAATTAGCCGCACAGCAGGGTCAACTTGGGCTGATGATGACAAACACATTCCCACGAGTAGCGCCGCACGGCGGAGCAACAGCAGTGTTTGGGACAAACCCATTTGCCTTTGGAGCCCCCCTACGCAATAAAGAGTCGATTTTGGTGGATTTTTCAACAAGCGCACTCGCCGGGGGAACTGTTAGACAGGCCATTGCCGAAAATCGAAATTTACCACCAGGCCTAGCAGTTGATGAGGATGGGCGTGACATCGTTGATCCGGTTGCTGTCAATCAGGGTACAATTCTACCATTCGGCGGGGCTAAAGGCTTCTGCTTGGGATTGATGGTCGAAATTTTTAGTAGTGTCATCACTGGCGCAGCCATTTCTCAAGAGGTGGCCTCCTTCTACAAAAATCTTGATCGACCCGCGAATATTGGCCACTTTTTTATGGCTTTGAACATCGAAACATTGATGCCGCTTGACCAATATCATGATCGTATGGATATGTTGATTGCGTTTATTAAAGCTGCGAAATTACGTGAAGGAGTTGAGGAAATCTTAGTCCCTGGTGAAACTCGCTGGCGAACCTATAAAAAACAGATAGAGGAGGGGGTAACATTAACTGCACAAACAAAAGCCCAACTCACTGATTTAGCACATACGTTAAATATCAATCCCCCGTTCTGATCATTATTACTCAAAAGAGGCCTATCTTCATGACTCCCACAATGTTTACAACCCGCCCAGAGCCTTCAGCGGATGTATACAATCAAGACAGTTATTTTTTATTCAAAAACGGTATATCGCCTGAATTTTTAAGTCATCTTCAAAATGCTCTTGATACATTTCAAGCCGAACAACAAAATGTTTTAGAAGAGTGGGAAATCAAAAATAAGAAGCAACAATTTCTATTTGAGTTGCCGAATGATGACACATTTTTACCAGAGTTATTCGCCACAGTTGGCCTAATTACGGGTCGTCAGGCTGATCAATTAACCTTGACTGAGCGTCATTTAAATATCTACTCACTAAAGGTCAATCCCAATCCACCACCACACAAAGATCGATTAGCCTCCGAAATCACAATGGTCGTACCAATCAATGCTAATCCGGACTCACGTTTAATTCTGTATCCTGACCACGAAAGAATGATAAACCCCTTTGTCACAGCCGCTTTCTGGCGAACCAGTTTAGACGAAACAGATTTGCCCCAAAACAAATTAAAGGATGTGGAACCGGTCGTCGTTGATGTTCGTCCGGGAGATGCAGTTCTTTTTCCCGGCTCCTCTATTTACCACGACCGTATTAACGGGGCTGGAACAAGCATTCTCACCCTAAAATTTAATACGTTGCATCTCGACCCACTCGGCGAAGACCCAAAAACAGTCTCCCAACGAGATCAGACCTTGTCTCTTCTCGAACAACTGTCTGATGAGGCCCTGTTAGAATGTTTGATAACTGTCGCCCCACAATTATATCGGATCAGTCGTCATTACACCCGACACCATTGGCAAGAGGTTGTGCAGGCGTATGTCTGGGGAGAAAAAGAATTCACATTAACCGAATTGGACTTTAACATTTTAACAAAACTAAACGGCCCACAATTGATTTCAGAATTATTGACCGAACTCCAGATCCCATTGACCGATCTTCCCGAATGTATCACTCGAATTAGACGTATGGCCCAGCTAGGTGGCATAGACATTATTGCCCAATAATGTCCATTGCTCAAGGACATGGTTATGACAAAACAAAACTTGGTTCAGCCCACCAATCCCTTTATTGAATTTCCAACCGAAGATATTGAAAGTTCAATTCCAGCTCGTATTGAAGCGCAGGTCGCCCGTTATCCTGAGCACATTGCGGTCAAGACCCGAAACGAAACTGTAACATATGCCCAATTGAACCAATTGGCAAACCAAATAGCCCATACAATCCAATCAGTATCTTCTGATATGGAAGCGCGCATTGGTCTCCTATTTGATCCAGGTACGCCACTTATAGCTGCGATTGTAGGGGTTCTAAAAGCAGGCCGATGTTGGGTTCCATTAGACCCCATGTATCCCGAAGATCGAGTAAAATACATTTTGGAGGATGCCCAAGCGAGCTTAATTTTAACCACAACAGATCATGAGCAGTTTGCCAACACATTTACCTCATCCCAATTGACGGTTCTTGATATTAATACAATTGATCCCGCAACCCCAACCAACAATTTAGGGTTATCTATTCCGCCAGAAACAATTTCTAACATTATGTATACTTCTGGCTCAACTGGGCTGCCGAAAGGTGTTGTTTATACACACCGTGTCATTCTACATAACATTGCGGGACATACCAACACGATGCATATTTCGCATCAAGATCGCCTCTCGTTGTTTTCCTCGTTCAGTCATCTATCAGGTATGACAGGCATTTTCCGAGCTCTATTTAATGGAGCAACCACATTTCCTTACAACATCAAAAAAGATGGTCTTCTTGATATTGCTGATTGGTTACGTCATGAAAAAATAACAATTTACCATTCAGTACCAACCGTATTTCGTCACTTTTTAGACACCCTTAAGCCCGATGAAATTTTTCCTGATATTCGTTATATTCACCTTGGCGGTGAACCCATCTCAAGACAGGATATAGAGGCATTCAAACGCCACTTTTCGGATCAATGTATTATTATGAACAATCTCGGTTCAAGTGAGACCGGAACCATCGCACGATACTTAATGACCCATGAAACTGAGCTCGACTCAGATCTTGTCCCCATTGGTTATCCCGCCCCAGGTCGAGAGATATTACTGCTTGATGAAACGGGAACCCCGGTTCCCGATGGTGAGGCTGGCGAAATTTGTGTTAAAAGTGATTATTTGGTTGCTGGCTATTGGCAACAACCTGAACTTACAGCCGAAAAGTTTAAATCTGTCCCTAACAGTACAGAACGTATTTATCATACAGGTGATTTAGGGCGCTTTTTGCCTAATGGTCAATTGGTCCATCAAGGACGAAAAGATTTCCAGGTTAAAATTCGTGGACAACGGGTAGAGCTAGGTGAAATTGAAGCCACTTTGTTAACCCATCCCGATATCAAAGAATTAGCAGTGGTTGCCCGAGATAATAAGGTTGGTGATAAACACCTGGTTGCTTACATCGTTCCCAAAGCCCGGGCAGTGCCAACTATCAATGCGTTACGTGACTTCCTCTTTGAGCGGTTGCCTCAATACATGGTCCCCTCAACTTTTGTTTTTCTTGAAGCATTGCCGCTACTTCCAAATGGAAAAATTAATCGACAAGGCCTACCCAATGTTGAGCAAACGCGCCCAGCTGTGACTAGCAGCTTTGTTGCTCCAAGGGATGACCTTGAAAAACAGCTTGTTCAGTTGTGGGAGGTTGTACTAGATATTCAACCGATTGGCGTGCGCGATAACTTTTTTGATCTTGGTGGGCACTCTCTGGTCAGCTCACAACTATTGGCCCAAATCAAAAAGTTTTATGGACGAGAACTACCATTATCTACGCTATTTCAAGCCCCTACGATCGAACAACTGGCCGATTTATTACGCCAGGAAGAAGATACAACCCAATTTGTTTCCCTCATTCCCCTTCAACCCGAGGGTCACAAACCACCATTCTTCTGTCTACCCGGCAATTTAGGAAATGTCTATACCGACCTCAATTACTTGCCTCGGTATATGGATAAAGATCAACCCATTTATGGATTACAGGATGGTTTGGAAGCCCCCTCTAAAGTAGAGGCACTGGCAGAGCATTACCTCCAAGAAATTCGGGCAAAGCAACCCGAAGGTCCTTACTATATCGGAGGGGTGTGTGCTGGCGGTGTGGTCGCCTTTGAGATGGCTCGACAACTTGAGGCGGAAGGGGAAAAGGTTAGTCTCTTAGCTCTCATTGAACCCGCCCCACCGCGAGGACCAAGTATCAGCTCCTATATGAGTTTTGCCCGAACCATTATGCGCCGGCTTACGCGACGTTTGGGTCATCACGCAAGCACCTTGACTCGGCTCGATAACGCTAACCAAAAAGATTACACAAGGCTCAAAGCAAAGTTGATTGCCAACTCCTGGGCCTTACGTCAATATGCCCCTAAAACAGTCCCTACCAAGATGCAACTATTCTTGGCCAATGACACCCTCGAGGAAGTCCGCCATCCTCGGCTAAGATGGCGAAAGTTTGCTGAGGCGGGCACAGCTGTACACGAACTCCCTGGTAATCATGATACGGTGACGGGTGATAATGACACCGAAATCGATGAACAAGGGATGCAAGTGTTAGCAAGAAAGCTACAAACTTGCATTGATAGCACTTTGCGGAATAATAGTTAAGTAAGCCTACACTTAATTTTGTAAACAAGGATAACTTTATGTCTAACAACTCAGACTCGTCGAGTGTTAAACGACACTGCATGGTCGTTCACGCCTACTACCCTCTCGCTGAAACACGGGTGCAACGCCAAGCCGAAGCCCTTCTCGCCCAAGGCTATGAAGTTGATTTAATTTGTATCAAAGGAAAAACAGAAGCGAAACAAGAAGTTGTTCGTGGCGTCAATGTCTATCGCCTGCCCGTTGGGCGAGACTTTTTATTCCCCGGCTTTCTTGGCCGTTTAGCTGCCTATGTGCTTTTCTTGTTAATGGCAATGTTCACCCTCAACGGACTTTACGGTAAGCGAAAGTATGGCGTTGTTCAGGCCCACAATCTACCCGACTTTCTCGTATTTTGTGCGTGGTGGCCTAAACTGCGTGGCGCTAAAGTAATTCTGGATATTCACGATGTGATGCCCGAATTTTATGCTGAAAAAACCGGCAACTCTATGGATCACTGGTTTGTCAAAATTGTCACCTGGCAAGAACAAATCTCTTGCCGTTTTGCCCATCACGTTATCACCGTGACCGAGCCTTGGCGTCAATCGCTAATTGAACGCGGTGTGCCGGATGAAAAAAGTAGCGTGGTCATGAATGTGCCCGATACCAGCCTCTTTCACCGTGATGTGCAGCCTCAAGAAAATGGGTTGAGTGATGACAAATTCTATTTGATCTACCATGGTGTACAAGCCACACGACACGGTCTGGATGCCATTCTCCGGGCCGTAGACCGGCTCCGTGATCAATATCCTGATCTTGGCGTCATTCTCCACGGCAATGGTGACGCCCACGATAATTTGGTGACTCTATCAAAAGAGCTTAACTTAACTGATCGGGTTCACTTTAGCACCAAATTTATGGAAATCGAGGAGTTACCTCGTTTTATCGCCAAGGCTAATCTGGGGGTCGTCCCCTACCATAATGACATCTTTTCAGGTGGCATTTTACCAACAAAAATTTTGGAATATATTGCGCTAGGCTTGCCAGTGATTGCCGCTCGCACCCCAGCCATTGAGGCTCATTTTGATGACAAAATGATCAAGCTCTATGAGCCAGGGGATTTGGATCATTTAACCGAATTGATTTCAACGCTCTATCAAGATGACGCTCAGCGCGAAAGCTTGATCACCGAGTCGGATCGGTTTAATCAACGATATAATTGGGCCACCCATAGTCAGGATTACATCGCCTTGATTGATCGTTTGAATGCGCCCTAATTTAGGGGCCTAATTTCAGGTTTGCCAGTCACTCTCAATTCTTCTATAATCGGGGCGCTCAACCTACGAGCGCTCTTTTTTGATCAAATATAACCCAATTATAAAAATTAAGGAGATTCAAAATGTCTGAACGCGCTGGCGGCGTAACCCTCAAAGGTAACCCATTCACCGTACTTGGTGATGAGCTGAAAGTTGGCGACAAAGCCCCTGATTTCTCTGTATCAGATAACATGTTTTCACCTGCAATGGTTTCTCTGGGAGATAGTGCAGGCAAAGTTCGTTTAATCAGCGTTGTCCCATCAATCAATACAGGCATTTGCGATGCCCAAACCCGACGTTTTAATGAAGAAATCGGCACCTATGGCGACTCGGTTGTCGGTTATACCGTCAGTGCGGATTTACCTGTCGCATTGGCCCAGTGGTGTGAAGGGGCTGGTGTTGAAAACGTTAAAATGTTGTCAGATTATCGCAATATGTCCTTTGGCGATGCCTATGGTACCCACATTAAAGAGCTTCGCATCGAACAACGCGCTGTATTCATCGTCGACGCTGATGACACCGTCCGCTACGTTGAATACGTTCCTGAGATCGCTCAGCACCCTGACTATGATGCGGCTTTAGCAGCCCTCAAGGAAGTTGCTGGCTAAACCAGTTACCTTTATTTTCTAACCAAAACGCCGCCAACTTTGGGGGCGTTTTTTGGTTTCCTAAAACTTGTTTAAAAGATTGGTTCAGTCTTCAGCAGCACTGTTTTTTGGTAGTATCTACCGTTTGGAGGTGTATCTTAACCCCAATTACTCTTAATAGACTGGACCAATCTAGCAAAGTTAGGTTTTCAAACAGTTTCTTAAACAATCTAAAAGGAGCTTCACATGACACAACAATGGTGGGAGCGCGATGATTTCCATTACCACGATAGTCAACTGCATCTTGCCGGACAAAATCTGGTTGACCTAGCCCGCTCGGCCCGAACACCCCTCTACATTTATAGCGCAGCGAGAATGAAAGCTAATTTAACCCGACTCAAAGAAGCCCTCACCCAACAGAATGTTTCGCATCAAATTTTCTTTGCCCTCAAAGCCAATCGCTATTTACCCCTCATCACCTATCTCAAGCTCACCGGACAATGTGGGATCGATGTCTGCTCGCCCCGTGAAATGCGACTGGCTCGTCAAGCCGGTTTTCGGGAGCACGAAATCTCCTACACCGGCACCTCAGTCTCCAATGATGATCTGGAATGGGTGGCGAACCATCCCCAGGTGAAATTTAATTGCGACTCTCTCAGCACCCTCCGCCGCTTGGGCGAACGATGCCCAGGCCGCACGATTGGCCTGCGGATCAATCCGCAACTCGGCACGGGTTACAACGAATCATTTCATTACGCGGGTGAAAAACCGACCAAATTTGGTATCTACCAAGATCGATATCTAGAAGCCCTTGATCTCGCCAAGCACTACAATCTCACAATCAACACGATACACTTTCACAGCGGGATGGGCTATCTAAGCGACCAGCTTGATGATCTGGACCAAATTCTGGAACGCACCCATTGGTTCCTTGATCAGTGTCCCACAATCGACACTCTGGACATTGGCGGCGGCCTCGGCGTACCGATGCGCGAGCAAGATCAGCCACTTGATTTGGCCAAGTGGGCAACCATCATCGCCAAACACGCCAAAGCACGAAATCTCAAAATTCAGGCAGAGCCGGGCGATTATCTGATTAAAGATGCAGGCGGCTTGATTATGGAGGTGAATACGGTTGAAGAAAAAGGCGGCACAACGTTTGTTGGCGTAAATGGTGGCTTCAACCTACAAAATTTCACCACCTTCTACGGCATTCCGATTATCATTACCCCGTTGATCCGTAAGGACACAGACACGCTTCAACCAGTTACCATTGCTGGCAACATCAATGAAGCCATCGACATCCTCGGCGTTGATGTACCCTTGCCCCCGCTGGTCGAAGGCGATTTGCTCGGCATATTCAACGCGGGCGGCTACAGCGCCGCAATGAGTATGGATCATTGTATGCGGGGTGAGTATTCGGAGTATCTACTAGTGTAAAATGAGAAATAAAGAGTAAGCAAATGATTTCAACAATCAAAGAAAAGTTGACTTTGTTACGCCAAATTGATACAAAATTCAAAATCCGTTATTCTAAAAAGTACCAATATAAGAGTATCCAACTTACCGAGGCAAGTTTAATAGATTTTGAAGAACACTTAGGAATTAAACTGCCATCGGAGTATCGTCAGTATTTACAGGAGGTCGGTTACGGAATGGGACCTGGAGGCGGATTTTATCCTCCAGAGGAAATACTAGATGAATACTTCTCAAGGCAAGTAGATTTAAAAGTCATTAGAGGTATTTCTGGTACATCACCAGCAAATCCGTTTCCTTTTAGCAAAGAAGATGCTCTAAATTGTTTTGAGCAACTATCAATAAAGCCGGTTTGGGAAGTTGCGTTAGAAGGGTTATACCCTGAGAATGGGGCAATTCCTATAATTGAGGATATATTTCTTGTCACTAAGGGGGAGCTTGTCGGAACATTATGGGATGTTCACTGTGATGCTGTCACTTATGGGGAATGGAGTCCGATTAGACCTCCTTCGACTATTCGGGCAGGGATTAAACCAGTCAAAAAACCGTTACAAACTTTTTATGAATGGTATAATGATTGGTTGGATGACGCTATTGAAGATGTGAAGAAATTGTACGAGGTGGACGAATAGGCATTACCGTTAACATAACTTATCAATGAAGGCATTACCATTAGACAGAATGTAACGGACGTTATTAAGGAAGTTTAGTCCGTTACATTTCACTCATCCACGTATATTTACTTCCGCTGCCGCATCAATTGGAATGCGATAAACCCAATCACCACAACCAAAGCCAAAATCCCCCAAGGCAACGCTTGCCAGTCGGGCAAAAAGCCACCATCTGAGGTATCAGTTAAGCTTGGATCAGGAGTGCCGCGTGTCTCAATAATGGCGGCAGAGGTGACGGCAAATTCGGAGGTGGCTGTGGGAGCAAAGGTCGCGGGAAATTCAAGATCGCCAGGGGTAGCAGTTGGGGTAGCTTCGGCGGCAGCAGTGGTAGGTGTTGGGGTATCGGTCGGGCCTGGCGTTGGCGTGGCCGTACCTAGCCCAAAAATTGGCACCAACGTTTCATCGCCTTGGAATCGGACGAATTCGGTGGTGATCCAGGCCAGACCTTCTGGGCCAGCGGCAAATTCAATTTGCCACCATTGCCCATCCTCACTGATTGACAGCACTTTCGCTGTTTCGTCTAGGTAAAGCCCACCAACGATGGCACTCTCGGTCGAAGGCTCAGCCCGCACATTGACTGCGCCATTAGCCGCAATCTGCCCCGCAAAGACAGGCGGTTGCGGCGTAGGGCTAACCGTCGGGAAAACATCATCCTCACGCGTGGTCGAAACAACAGGCACTTGCGAGGTATCTTCGGACACTTCAAGCAAAGCGGCGGTGATCCAGCCCACACCATCTTCGCTATCAGCAAACTCAATCTGCCACCACTCGGCAGTTTCATTCTGACCAATTAAGGTCACAGTTTCCCCTTCAGTCAACCGTCCCAACAGATCAAAATCTAGGCCAGGGCCACTTCGAACATTGATCCCACCCGCTGGAATATCTGCGGTAGGAAATACAATTTCAGCCTCAAGTTCATTCAACGAGGCCAAATCATCCACCACGGGAATTGTCGCTTGATCGCCAAAGAAATCGATAACCTCAAGAGCCACCCAACCACGACCTTCTTCGACAGGCAGAAATTCAATGAGTAACCAATCGCCTGCTTCATTTTGCCCTAAAACAGCCGAGGTATCACCCACACCCAAACGCCCAATACGCTCAAAATCGGTGCTGGGACCGCTGCGAACGTTTATAATATTTTCGGCTTGAATATAGGGTTCGTCCGGTGTCTGAGCGGCCAACTCGGTTTGTGGCTCAGTTTGATCTTCAGTGACCACTACATCATCCGTTTCTTCAGGTTGGCTTTCTGCGACTGGGGCTACAGCTGCGGCAGGTTGTACCAGTTGTTCAGTCTCAGGTTGAGCCGCTTCTTGGGTCTGAACAGTTTGAGCTGTCTGAATGCTCACTTCGGCGGGGGCACTGCCTCGAAGTTCGGTCACAAGTTCGCGGGTGACATCGAGATAGAGATTGCCATAACTAGCACTTGGTTCAATGTGGGTTCCTTCGGGCCACTCATTAAAGCTGGTAATAATAATCATATCGGGCTGGCTAGCGACGGCCCCACGCCACGTTTCTCGATAGTAGTCGCCGGCCCGGCGTGAGACCGCAAACGCGTCAGCTCGGGGTAAACGGGTATCGTCGTAACCAGGCATTGCCGTGGCCACCCACAAACGATCGACTTGATTTTCAGCCTCATAGTTTCGGACGCGATTGCCCCATTTAGCCAATTGGTCGGCAGGTAAAGCGGCCCAAGCTACGCTGTAGAGGTGGTGCCCATCAAAGATTGATTGGTAGCTGATGTCCACGCCTTCCGCAATCCAATAGGTTTCTCGATTAGGATCAACCTGTTGCCGAATTGCGCTCCATTCATCGATAGAAAAACGCTGTTGTCGCCAGAAGAAGACGACTGGTTTTCCTTGATAGCGAAGATAGGCAGGGTGTTGCATATGGGTTGACCGAAGGATGTTGAGAGCGTTTGTCACAGACGCGGCATCGGCAAAGAAAGGACCAACCGTTTCAAAATCGACAGCAGCTTGAAACCCACTCGAAGCAGCGACATCAAGCAACATTCGAAAATTAGTTTCGGTTTGATTGTTGGTTTCTTGGGGACCATACCAGGATTGAATGAAGGCGTTAATACCTGCCCCTTGGGCCTGAGCCACATGACGTTCAATCGTGACTCGATCTGCCGAAAGGTATGGCTCGGCGGGTAAGTCCACCGATTGACCAGATGTCCAGGTATTCTGATCAAACCAGGCATAGTAGAAGGCCAAAACAGGAGGTTGTTCTTGGGCTGTAGCTGGAGGAGCTACACCTATGCCGATCAAAAATAGTAGAGTTGTTAAACCAAAATATCGCAAATAATTTTTAATAGTCATCGCATACTCCGTTCCCAACGGAGCAGTATATCATAGAATGTTAGGGGGGCAAACAGATAATTTTGTGGTATAATGTTGGGACCCGTCCATATTCACGAACTAACCAACACTTTTTAGATAAAGGACAACTCGCTTTTTCATAATCTGCTTAACACAAAGGTATTCCAGCCAAACCCTCAATTTGGGCAAATTATAAAAAGCGTGATAGAATAAAAGTAAAAGTTGTTATGTAAATTTGGGAGTAGATGCCAATGCCAACTTTACAAGATGGTCGAGATGCAATTGAATCAGGAAATGTTCAACAAGCTCGTCTGATATTCCAATCCATTTTACAAGAGAATCCACGTGACGAAGATGCCTGGCTTGGTTTGGCAGACGCCGTTACAGAGGAAGATGATAAACGGGTCTGCTACGAGAACGTTCTAAAAATCAACAAGAACAATCGAGCAGCCAAGGATGGATTACGCGATTTAGAGCCCAAAGAAAATCCGCTGGTTGCTGCGTTAGGGAGTCAATTTGGTCGTGGTGAGCCAGAGGATGGCGAATTTGATGATGATGCCGATGAGGAAACAGTCACGGCACCTCGGCCTGCCTTTACACCTATGCCGGATGAAAGTGAAACACCGACAGCTGTGTTGGTTGCCGTTGGGTTTGCCTTGTCTGTTTTCGTTTTTGCTATCTTTGGCACAATTATTTTCTTTACCCTAACAAGCATTGCTGGCTCTTAATCAGGTTAAAAATTATTCAATTCATCCTCAAACTAATTCCCTCGAAACATTAGGAGGCTCTCGGTGTTACCGGACTTACGCCTCAGACAAAGAGAGTATCTACTAAAAATTAGCCGAGCGATGAGCGCTCGGCTTGATTTATCCTCATTACTGGAACTGAGTTTAACCAGCGCCGTTGAAATTCTGGCTGGTCAAGCGGGGCTCATAACGCTACGCAGAGAGGACGACGGCTCCTACTACCCGAAAGCCAGTATTGGTCTACCACGAGAGGCTGTACCATTATTTGAACCTCTGTGGCGTGACCTCGATGCCCAAAAAGGCCAATCCTCAAACGACATTGCGGTGCGTCTAGCCATCGCCTCACGAGCAGCCGGCGTACTCCTCAGACAAGTTGTCGCCTTGCCCCTTGAAGTTGGCGAGGAAGCCATTGGCTTTATCTTTATTTTTCGCCAAGCCCGTAGTGCTGCCTTTAGCCAAAACGATCAACAGGTACTCCGCGCCTTTGCCGACCAAGCAGCTGTAGCTGTACATAATGCCAGCTTATATCAACAAGTAAGTGCTGAAAGAGAGCGGCTTGACGCGATTATCGAGCATAGTGGTGACGGTGTCATGATTGTCAACCCCTACCGCATTATTCAGACGTGGAACCGTTCACTGGCCAATTTGACGGGAATCTCGGCGGAGGAGGCCATCGGTCGCCCCTGTTATGATATGCTCAATTTGAAAACAAAACAGGGGGTTAGTATCTGCCACACCGCCTGTCCGCTCATTCATCCCTCAGAGGATGGCCGACTCTATGCAGAAGGGATTCATCACCGGGCTGATGGACTAGCCATTACCTTGGCCGATAACTACGCGCCACAACTCAATAGTGAGGGGAACCCGGCCCAGTTTATTGCTAATGTGCGTGATATGACCCGTCTACGTGAGGCGGAAGAGTTAAAACAGACCCTACTCTCTGTAATTTCGCACGAACTAAAAACACCCGTAAGTATCATAAAAGGATACGCAGGCACCTTGGCTCGGGAAGATGCCAATTGGGATGAGGCCACTTTAGCTGATGGCCTTGCAGTTATTGAGGAAGAGGCTGATCGACTTGATAAGCTAATTACCAATTTGTTAGAGGCCAGTCGTCTACAAGCTGGTGCAATTGAGCTAAGAATGGGGTTTGTTGATTTGGTAGCCTTAGCCGAAACAGCTGTTGAGGGATTACAAGCCACAACTGAGAAACATACCTTAACACTCAATTTCCCACCGACCTACCCCCACATTCAAGGTGATCTTGAGCGACTGCGTGAGGTATTGACCAACCTCATCGGAAATGCCATAAAATACAGCCCAGATGGCGGGACGATTGAAGTCGGGGGGCAATTAGGTCCAGATCAGACGATACAATTTTACGTTCGAGACGAGGGTATTGGTATCCCCCCTGCCGAACAAGAACGCATTTTTGAGCGTTTTCATCGCGTCGACAATCGGCTCGCCCGCCAAGCACCTGGGACTGGGCTGGGCTTATTTTTAGTTAGGGCTGTTGTTCAAGCCCACAACGGAAAAGTGTGGGTAGAAAGTTCACCAGGACAGGGCAGTACATTCTGGGTTGAATTGCCAATTGGCCTACCGCATAAACCAAAGCTTCAAGCATCTACTTTGTCATAATTGCATATTTAGGACTGACGCAAAGCTGTTGATTGAGCCTGTCGAAATCAATGTTTGTGGGATAAAATATCTGGTTTCGACAAGCTCAACCAACATTTTATCCGTATTCTGCGTAAGTCCTGATATTATTACCTGAGGGGAGCGTTTTGCCTAAAATCTCTCATTAACAAATTTCTCAATTTCAATGGCAACCAAATCTGGCTCTTCCTGCATAAGAAAATGGCCTGTACGGAAAATTTCAACATAACCCGCATCAGGAATGCCAGCCGCTAGGGCTTGCCCAAATTTTGCGGGAGTCATTTGATCTTCGCTCCCACTTATCACCAAAGTGGGTACCTTTATCTCTCCTAAACGGTCTCGCACATCAAAATTGTTACATGCGGTAAAATCTCCGTGGACAACTTCTGGTCCATTTTCGGCCATCAATCGCTTGGCGAGGCCAACCTGGACTGGACGTGCTTGGGCGGACCAAGCATACTTAAAGATAATCTTGAGGGCTTTTCGGAAATCAGGCAGAATATTATCTAAAATAGCGGCTCCCACTCTCAATCGTGCACTTGTCCCTACCAAAACTAAGCCAGTGACTTGAGGGGTGCCGCGCAGGGCCAAAGTCTGACCAATAGCACCGCCCATCGAATGACCTACAATGACAACATTATCTAACCCTAAGGCTTGGATAAAAGTTTCGATGTCATCCGCATAAGCATCAATTGTATCGCGGCCAGGCTTATCGGATTGCGCGTGCCCCGGTAAATCCAGAGCATAAACAGTGGTATTGGGCAGAAAGCGAACCTTGTTGGGCCAATCAATATGCCGTCCACCCGCCCCATGAACCAAAACAAGCGTGGGGCGCTCGGGCAGTCCCTCTTGAACATTATAAAAAACTTGTTGATCATTCAGTGTTACATATGGCATCGCAGTTTAGTTTCCTCAGCAAGACAAAGATGTCTAAATATTTGGCAGAAAGTGATTGAAAATAAAGATGGCTCAAAAACCAAAATCATCCTCAAATATTATTGATTTCGTGCCAAATTTAGAAGTAAACGACCAATTAATCTCGCTTTGGCTTAAAAGTGTTCTTTGACACTAATCAATTTTTTGAGTATTTTTGCCGTTTACCTAATGTACTCTAACATCAGAGATCAAGCAATCCCCTCAGCTATAATCTAAACCTATTTGTAAAATTGTCTTACCCGGCTATAATTGATCGGGTTTTGAAAATGAGAAGTTTGGTTTGTTCAACCACGAGTAAATCTTATGATGAAAGATCAAATATTTTGGTGCCTATCGGTATCTCTTATATTAATTTTATTCAACCTCTTAATCTCTCCCTCCCCCGCCTTTGCCCAAATGCCAGATGTTTGCCAAGAGCCAGAGAATATTCTACCAAATTGTGATTTCAGTGCAGGTTTAGATGGCTGGCAAAATTATTTAGAAAGTGGTGGGGCAAATTTTTCGGTGCTACAAGGTGGGGGTGAATGTCACGCCCCTCTATGTCCCGCAGCCTTTATCGTCACGGAAGGGAGTTTTGTCGGAGGTTTATATCGCCAAGTTCCAGTGCAGGCCGGAAATACTTATTATGCCAATGTCATCTGGCTGGTATTCGACTCATTAGCGAACGATGCTGGTGTTAATGGGACGGTTGGCGGCATCGGACGACGCATTGGGATTGATCCAACCGGGGGAACCGACTCGCGATCTCCTAACGTGGTTTGGAGTGAAGACAATTGGCGTAATGACTGTAAAATCTGTGGGGTCGAGCACGTAACCGTTACTGCTCAAGCCGATGTGGTCACTGTTTTTCTCAGAATTGATGATACTTGGCGTGATCGTGCTGCGGCACAAGGCTTTGCCATTCCACCCAGCAAGGATCAATTTTGGATTGATGACATCGGTATGAAGCAAGTCAGTGAGGGAGAAGCACCTGCGCCTCAACCCACTGAAGAACCAACGCCTGTTCCAGCCCCCACCGAAGAACCTCAACTGCCAGATAATTCAACCGCTTCCCAATCCACTGAAGAGGATGAAGCTCAATTGGCTGGTGTAACTTCTGCTAATTCGGACGTGGCAAGTGAGGCTGAGTCATCACCTGAGGTAGCAGAAGAAAGTGACACTGACGTAGAAGATACCGAAGTAACTGACGATGCTGAAAGTCAATCAGATCAGTCAGGCGAGGTTGCCGATGCGTCAGTTGACGATGCGTCAATTGTAGAAACAGCCACAGATGAGCCAGAAGTACAAACTGAACAAGAAGATACGGCGAGCTTAGCCGAGTTGCCTACGGTTGCTCCATTACCAACGCTTACACCTACACACACCCCAGAGCCAACAGCAACAGCTATTGCCCAACTACGCCCCACACCGATTATTGCTCAACCAATTGCCCGGCAACATGCTGAGCCTGAACAAGCACAAGCAGGCTTCGAAATTTCTGCTGAGCTACTAGGGGTAGCCAGTACAACCGTTTGCTTCGGGGGAATATTTGTCGTGGTTATGGCCGTGGCCTTAATTGGTGGAGCTTGGCTTTATCGAGCGGGATGGGGCGATGATGATGATGATTTTGAGACCTATGATGGTTACTATGGAACCGCAGATGTAGAAATCATCGAATAATATCTTTAGGAAATTAGAGATTGGAGATTAGAAGATATCAGCTCTATCTTCTAGTTTTCAATCTTTTTAATTTATCAGGTAACTGATTGTTATCCAAAATCATTTTTTATTAACTGTTTAAGGAGTTTTTGAAATGTCCAAAGTAAAAGTCGGTATTTTGGGGGCAACTGGAGCAGTCGGTCAACGATTTGTTCAGTTGTTGGATAATCATCCCTATTTTGAGGTGGTTGTGTTAGCCGCCTCCGAACGGTCAGCGGGTAAAACCTATAAAGAAGCAACCAATTGGATCTTGACCGAACCTATGCCAACGAATATAGCAACCATGACGGTCGAGCCAATGTCAACGACTTTGGATTGTCAATTACTCTTTTCAGCCCTCCCAACCGCCTCTGCACGCGAATGGGAAAGCCAATTTGCCGAGGCTGGGTATGCTGTGTTCAGCAATGCCGGGGCTCATCGAATGGATGAAGATGTACCCTTGTTGATCCCAGAGGTAAATCCGGATCATCTCGGTTTACTCGCTGAGCAAAGGGTTAAGCGTGGCTGGGAGCGCGGATTTATCGTAACCAACCCTAATTGTACCTCAATGCCAATGACAATGGCTTTAACCCCACTGCAAGCAAAATTTGGGATTGAGCTTGTTATTGCGACATCGATGCAAGCCGTTTCTGGCGCAGGCTATCCCGGCGTGCCCAGTTTAGATGTAATTGATAACATTATTCCTTTTGTGGCTGAGAGTGAAGAAATCAAAATGAATAAAGAGCCCAATAAAATGTTGGGGCAACTGGTCGACAATCAAATACAGGCTGCTGGCATAGCAATCAGCGCACATTGTAACCGTGTCCCAGTTACAGATGGACACTTGGTTACAATTTCGCTCAAGTTCAAGGAACAACCATCCTTAGGGGATATCTTAGAAGCGTGGCAAACTTGGGAACCCATTCCTCAACAATTACAGTTGCCCTCAGCACCACAACCTGCCCTTATCGTCCACGACGACCCTCGCCGTCCACAACCAAAGCTGGACCGCAATGCAGGCCAAGGAATGGCGACAAGTGTCGGTCGGCTTCGTGCCTGTGAGGTACTTGATGTGCGTTTTATTGCATTGGCTCACAACACCATTCGAGGGGCGGCAGGTGGTTCGGTTTTAAATGCAGAGTTGATGTATGCTCAAGGCGATTTAGATGCCTTTAAGGAATCAACTGAAGCGAGTGTTTCAGCATAGTATTTCGCAGCGTAAATAGAGCAACAGTTATTAGAAGCGAAATACTTAAACAGTTGGGCGTTGGGACGTTCGTTGGTGTATAGCTATCTACGCCCAACTGTACTGGTCTGATAAAAAATGGATAAACCTTGCTTTGAAGCGCTATGGTTTATCCATTTATCCTGTTATTACCACCTATTTTGTCAAGTCATAGCGAATTCATTACAATGGTAAACAAGGATGTTTACCAATGTCTAAACATTCATTACATCACTTGAAATTAAATGATATTGTTGAAGGTTGCCGTGCCGAAGCGAACCAATCTCGCCAAGAGGAATGTGGGTACTGTTTTGAGCTATTTCGGCGTGCCCTAGAAGAACAAGAGCAGGCAGCTTGGATGGCGATTGATACACAATATCGCCATCTCATCCTCCATTGGATGCATAGTTACGCTTCCAATTTATCTCCTGAAGAAATTGATGAAATCCTCCCAGAAGCATTGCCAAAGTTCTGGAGATTCTTAACCCGGTCGTCAACACCTTTAGCCGAACGTTTTGTTCATGTTGGAGCCATACTCAAATACTTAAAACAATGTGCCATTAGTGTCCTTCGCGATCATGAACGCCGTCTAAAACGCCGCGAACGGGTTCGCAGCCAGCTTGAATTGCCAGACCAGTTAGCTCCTTTTCAACCTGAAACAGAGCAAGAGTTATTGATCCGTATTGATCAAGAACGGTTAATTCAAATTGTCCGGCGTTGGATAGATACCTATGTCACCGATCCTCAGGAACAACGTGTCTTATCACTATCATTTGAATATGGGCTTACCCCTGCCCAAATCGTTCGAATGTATCCCCAAGAATTTGAGGATGTGAAAACAGTAAGACGAATAAAAGAAAGACTTCTAAAGCGGGCGAAGCGGGCTTTGGGCCAAAGAGAAAACGGCTCCGAGCTATCGAGATCAATAGTTGGTTTACATGAGAAATAACTCTGAGTTATTCCCAAGAGGGTGCATTGCTCCAGACAAAATCGAAGAAGGGGATTTGATTGCTTATTTGGATGGAGAAGCCTCCGCCGAAGTAGCTCATCACATCGCCACGTGTCCAGCTTGTGCATTTGAGCTTGAGACACTCCGAGAAATGAATGCCTTGTTTTTGGAGGCAATAAATCTATCTCCCTTAATTGACACTACACCTGCCACAAACACATTACATCAGAATAATAAGCTTGATCTTTTTGAACCTGTAGCCTATGGATCTAGCTGGTTACAGAGTCTATTCCAGCGCAGCTTAAAGCTTGGATATGTAGTAACAACCATGTTGCTTTTCTTGACAATTGGTCTGGGTGTCTATCATCTCTCTACCCCACACCGACAACAACGCTCTCAACCCACCGCTATTGTAGAGTCTCAAAATACATCCCAAAACAATGAAGGTGTAACAAGAGCAGTTATCCCTGTCCAAAATAATGAACCTATTGCAGTAACAGTCAGTACACCAATTATTTCGGAAGAGGCAGAGGACATTGCCCCTCCCATTGAATTAAGACTAGCTATGGATACGACAGTACAACAAAAAACAACAGTTAGCGTCCAAACGTCCCCAGAGCGAGCCTATATCATGGATCATAATGGTAAGGACTATCAAGTTTGGGCGCATAACAACAATGGTGTCACGCGGCTTTACTTTGCTGTATCAGAAGATCAGGGCAAGAGTTGGAGTGAAGATATTAAGATTGACACGAGGGTAGGACGTGTCCTCCAGGCTCAGCTCGCCATGGATATTGATAATAATCTTTATGTGATTTGGCGAAATTGGTACAACATCGATGGAGGAGCTTATTATTTTGCCCACTCCGAAGATGGTGGCAAAAATTGGAGCAACGCCCGTCGTATCGGTGACTCAATTGGCGACTCGTTTCATCCCGACCTAGCCGTTGATGATACCAATGGCGATTTATTTGTCACCTGGCAAAGCCAACGAAATGCGAGTACTGGGGTTTACTTTACTCGATCAGATGATGGTGGTCGCACTTGGAGTGATCGGGTTCGTATGGCCAATATTGGCAGTTAGCTCCTGTAACACACTATTTTATTGAGGCAGCCATAGACGTAGAACGCCATTGGCTTGTCCTACCCCCAAAGCCAAGCCAATATCTCCATGTTGGGTGGTCATCAAGTTAGTGGTCACTCTTCCGTCTAATTCCAAGGTCCAAACAACATCTGCCCCATCAGCACTCCGGCGTACAGCCCCCAACTCTAATCCATTTGAGCTAGGCAAAACTAACTCAACTTTTTCATCACCATCGAAATCTCCGGCAACCGCCAAGTCTAAATTACGTGATCCAATTGTATGAGAAGTATAGCCAGCCCGTACGGTTGCTTGTAATTCGAGTTTATCACCTTTAAGTTGGAAAAATTCAACCACTCGACCCAAATGTGGAGTTAACACATCAACCAACTCTAATTCTCCATTCGGCCCAAATGGGGCAACGGCCAGCTGATGTCGCCAACGATTCCCTTGACCGATTGCAGGACCAGTAGCCACCTGCTCACCTTGTTCATTGAAGACAACTAATTGAGCGCCTTGCTGAGCATCGCTAAGCGTTACAATGATCTCACGTTTGCCATCACCTGTTAAATCAGCCCAAATTGGGGCAATACCTTCTATGACACGCGGCTCTGGAATCATAATGGTCTGAGCAACTTGAGGATTTGGATTCGTATCAAGGAGCGTAACACTACCAGCTTCGATAGCGTCCCCCAGTACAGCATGTCTATAGCGCTGTGTTGCATCAGTCAGCAGTAACAATCGCCCCATCTCGTCTTGTAATATTCGACCATCAGGGAGAGCATTCAATTGGAATTTAGCAATCATCTCTTCTTCCTGCCAAATAATCAAAGTATTATCAGTTTGAATCGAGGCAATTCTTTGATCGAAAATCGGGATGGGATGAGTTAACGGTGATGTTTCAGGTATCTCGCTATTGATTAGCCTAAGATCATCCCCTCCTAACTGAAGTATTGGTGGCATTTCAGGCGGAAGTGAAGCCATTGCAATTTCAGATACAGTATCATCAATCTGGAAAGCCTGTACCTGACCATTAGCTAAGGTTACCACCCAAATACTCCCTTGTCCTGATGGAGATGGGATAGCCACAACCCACAAAGGCGTCCCCGCTAGAGGGATATCAACTATATTGGCATTAGGGAGACTCCCTGAACCTAGGACATAACGATTTCCATCAAGCTGCTGATACGTTAATCCAATAAAACTGGACTGACTAATTTGATCATTAGAAACATCGGCTGATTCATTTTCAACAGGGGTTACACTTGTTTCAGATACAGTCGTTGGCGAAGCTTGTGTCGCGGTTGGGGCTAAGGTCGCGATTGGAGGAGATTGAGTATTTTGGCATCCAAACAGAAGTAGGAATATTGCGGGCATTATAACTCTTAGCCACTGATTTATTTTTTTATACGACATTTTTACCTCCGTTACTATTTTAGTTTTCTTAGGATAAAGAACTGTATAGTTGATCACATTTTGGCTCTAGAAAAGAATCTTTGTTATACTTATGTTAAATTGTAGGAGGATTTGGCATGACTCAACAAAATTTTTCGCTCAATATCGATGATAATATATACAAAGCTGTTTTAGATCGAATCCAAAGTGAAAATACATCCTTGGAGAATGTTCTTGTGGAGTTGATAACAGCCTATTCTCAAGAAGAAGCAAAGATTACAACTTATACCGTTCAACGTGGTGATTCTTTAGCAACCATCGCCCGAAACGTATATGGTGACCCATATCAGTATCCCCTCATTCAACAAGCAAATAACATAACTAACCCTGGTCGGATTTGGGTTGGCCAGACTCTTATTATTCCACCGTTGCCAAAAACGGAGCCAGAACCAACGCCAGAGGTTCCTACCCCACTAGCCCCAACACCTAGCCCTGAGGCTCCCACACCTAGTCCAAAACCTCCGCCAACGGAGACAAGTGTTGATCCGTGTCAAGCCATCTCTGGCGAGTCATATGGGACGATTCCAATCGTTGGTCCCCCAACGGATCGTCCAGCCGCTGAGCATGGCGATATTAATTTAGCTTTACGATCATATCAAGAAACACAAGCCGTAACCGGCTTAATCGATATGTCTGGTCCCACGGACTCTCGTGCCCCTCAATTACCAGGCCTCTTTGCTGATAATCGAACGGGCGTTATTAAACGTGTGTATCAAGTTAATCATTGGAATTGGGGCACAAACTCAAAGGGTGGCGCAATTACTGATTTTCAAGTGACCCTAGCTGGTTTTGAAATAAAAAAAGGTGAAACAGTACATGTCCCCAAAGCCGGTTATGATATCGGCCAGGGGTATCAAGTGATGGTGCTTTATGCTGATCAAGAGCGTATTACCTTGAAATACACCGGTGAGGACACTATCGCAACTGGATACGCTATTCACATCGAAGGAATCTGTACCGAACCCAGCTTGCTTACCCTCTACAAGCAGATGAATGAGAATCGTCGTAGTCGTTTACCTGCTTTGCGGGCGGGCCAGGCTGTCGGGCGAGCCATCACCGACGAAATTCGGGTTGCCATTCGAGATACCGGCCGCTTTATGGATCCACGCACCCGAAAAGATTGGTGGCGGGGTCGATAGCCTTACTGACAAAAATAATCAGAATAAAAAAAGCGGAGACCAAGTATAGTTGGTTTCCGCTTTTATGTTTTCCAAATAGGCCCAAACTTAACTGATATTAGCCACCACCCGGTGGGGTTGGTGACACAACCGGGGTTGCAGTCGCCGATGGCTCGGCAGTCGGTTTAGGTGTCGGCAATTCAAACGGGGTATTTTCTGGAGTAGGGGTAGGTGCTGGTGTCGCCGTCTCCGTGGGTGGGACTTCTTCAGGAACAGCTTCAGCCGGAACCTCTGCTTCCTGAGGCGATTGCAGTTGCTGTTCTGGAAGAGGTAGACCATCACCGCCAGATAGCAGTAAATTATAGGCGGCGGCGGCTGCCAAACCAACACAAACGAACAATCCCAAAAGTGCTAGAATGACCAGTCTTATGTTGATTGAGCTTTTCTTTGCAGTTTTTTTCTTCTTACCAGATGTCTTTGTGCTTGCTTTTGGTTGAGATTTACCTTTCGGCTTGTCACTGGCCCCCTCATTCATAAAGCTAGGCCACTGCAAGTCATCATCTAAACTACTATTGCCACTATCACTATCTGACTCGAAAAAGTCATCCTTGAAATCCAAATCTAAGGCATCATCATTGCCGTTTTGAAACCCTGCTTCTTGAGGCAACAAAGCACCTAAAAGATCGTTGGGATCAAATGATCCAGATTTAAGTTCATTTAATGATTGTTGCGCCAATGCGTTGTTCGGATTTAAAGCAAGCACATTATCCAAACATATTTCACATTCTTCCTCATTATCAACAGCAATACTCATCCAGAGCCAGTACGATTCGTTGTTCTCATCTTCATCTAAAAGTTGTTCAAGTATCTGTCGACCTGTTTCCGTTTGGCCTACTTTAATGGCCTCTATGGCATTTTCTAAGGTTGACATTCCCTTACCCTCTACAAATTTTTATAAATAATGCTTGCAACTTGCAAACATCTCCCACCCATACAATTATACAGATAATCAAAAAATGTAACAACACCTTTAAGATTATTAATCTTACTCAACAATTATTTTTTCTAAATCAAAAAAATCGAATGATGCTGGCTCGACCTCAGTATTAACCCACTGTATGCGCAAATAATATTCTCCTGAAGCAATGTTGGGTGGAAGCTCCAAATCAACTCGATCTTGTACCCAATAATCTTTAGGCCACTGACTAGTCAGCCATTCGCCACCGATTGGGTTTATCTCAGGCCATTCATATAGTATTGAGTCAGAGACGGCAATATTATCCCAAAGTGAAAATTTGAGTTGATAGTCATGTTCAGGTTTTTCTAAAATTTGCCAATGCAAGGTGACTTTTGTTGTTTCACCAACCGAAAGACGTCTTTCACTGACGTCAAATCCTCTTAAAGCAACTGGCGAGGATGAGCCGCGAAGTTCAGTAGGGTTTGGCAGACGCTTCACATCAATTGGATCTGGTGCATCTTTAAGTTGAGACGCAACGGTTTGTAGAAAAATGGAACTATCTCCCGTATCTGTTGGCAAGGCTGCCCCAGATTGGCGATTAACAATTTGTAATGACAGGTTATAGGTGCGTAGCGGTAAATCTTCAGGCAACCGCAATTGTAAGAGTTGCAAGCCAAGCACGCCTTGTTGCCAAGTCCCTGGTGGATATCCATTTCCATCTGCCACGGCCCAAGTGTGCCCTTGATTATCCTGCAATTGAACTAGAAATGTGTAATCAGTGTCTGGAGCAAGAGTCTGCAGGGCCTGCCATCCCAATAAAATCTGAAATTTACCCCCGCTCACAACGTTACCTAAAAGCCGATGCCCTCGGACGAGCAAATCATCATTAACATTAACAGCTAATTGATTTTCAGGAGGAAATGTCTCAGCCCAAGTCTGTAACAAACTGGCTTCATCAGGCAAAGTATAAAGGGTGTATCCATCGTTAAATTTATCGGTAGTCTCGACGAGGAAAGGCTCCCACGCTGGAGTGAGAGGGGCTGAAGCGGCAAAGAAGTAGCTTGGGTCAAGGCCACTTTGGGGCGGGGGAAAGGCGAGACTTTGCTGTCCATCAAACCATATGGCAAATGGAGCATCACCTTTGCTATGAAAATCGAGACGAAACTGATCCAGATCAAGATAATACTCTGATGAGATTACGGGGAAATCGGATGTATCTGATTGAACACCTTGAGCAATTTCAGCGATATCCGCACCATAAATATGACGAGCTTCTAAAGCCTGCGACCATCGCCCGAAATAATCATAACTTGTGTGTAACGTTGATCCGGTAAATAGTAGAAGAATAACAATCATTGGAATATATTTAAGCTGATTTTGCAGTAAGCTAAACTTTGATAGGCCATCCCTAAGCCACTCAACCCCTTGGTTAAGACCAATCGCCCAAAAGATATAAACAGGGGGTAAAGCGCCAATCGTCCGCAAAAAATGGGGGCTATCATCAGTGATAAAATCTGGCACGAGCATAACAAAGGTCCAAATGAAAAGCCAAAGCGCGACTAATCTATGTTTTGATGAGCGCCATAACCAATACAGACACAAGCCAATCCCCAGATAAAATAGCAGACCATTGCCCCAATCGAAGATGGGACGCCCATCTAGGTTATATCGATCTGTTTTATCTCCTTGGATGGTAAGCATTCCCAGCGTTAAAATTGTACTCTCAAACGTTGGGCCGAACTCACCATTCATCAGGTATGGAATTGTCGAAACTTGACTGGAACGTCGTGAAAAACTATCGATATTGTTTAAATAATAGGTAGCAAGTGGGGCAAAAATAAGGAATAAGGCCACAAAATACAGAAATATCCCTGCCCAATGAATTTTTTCAAGGCGCCCAAATAGCCAATGGATGGCAAAAACGGCAATAACAATAAATGGGAGAAATCGGCTTGAAAGATATGTATATAGGCTGATACCAGCCACCAGACCACTCAAGGCCGAAAAGAGAAGAACATACCTTCGATTTGAATGCGTCAACGCCCGCCAAAATAAATACAAGGCCAAGATCAAAAGCGGGGGAAACACAACAGCTCGCAGGGCTAAACGGCTAACAAAAATAGCCCAAAATGAGATGGCAATACCAAACATTGTAAAGGTGGCAATATGTCGGTTCAGAATACGCTTTACAAATACATATATCAACGGCAGAGTCAAAAAGCCCCACATCACCGAGACAAGACGCATTTGAACCGGGCCAAGTCCTAAACCATAGAAGGATATAGCCTTCATGTAGATGAATAATGGCTCTAGTCCATTATTCACATCAAAAAAAATGCGATGATCCCCGTCAAGCACTTGTGTGGCCATTAAGCCACTATAGGTTTCATCGTGAGATAAACCCAGCGGCACTGTATCAATAGCCACAATTCTCAGGGCGAATGCCAGCCATAAAATAGCAATGAGTATACTGTAATGGGTAAATTTACGAGGCATTGTGGAATCTAGGGGCGCCAAGCAGGCGTTTGCTCATCACGACCCGCTGTTTGGGTCAAATTCGTTACGGTTTGCCCAGTAATTGCTACAGAGAAGATGTCCCAGTTTCCTTCTCGATTTGAATAGAAGATAATCGATTGTCCATCGGGCGACCAGGTTGGGCCGTGGTCATCAGCGAAGGAGATATTAGAAATATTTTGGGCAGGACCAACCCCATTGCTATCAATCACATAAATTTCAACATTACCTTCACGATTACTTTCAAATGCGATCTGAGTTGCATCAGGCGACCATACAGGAGCCAAATCATTCTCCAGGGCTACCGTGACCTGGCGAATATCAGAGCCATCAATGGCCATTGTAAAAATATCCCAATTGCCAGTCGCCTTGCTATTAAAAACAAATCGTGTGCCATCAGGCGACCATACCGGGGAAATGTTACCGTTGTTGTCTGCGGTGATTTGCACCAAACTATCGCGGCAGGTTTCTGGCGTGGCCAAGCAAGTGGTATCCATCACATAAATTTCCCAACCGCCATCGCGGATCGACGAAAAGGCCAATTTTGCCCCATCCGGCGACCACGCCGGGGTCCAATCATCCGCTGGGTGACGAGTCACATTGACCGCTTCCTTGGTGGTCACATCCATGACATAAATTTCTCGGTTTCCATCTCGTCGAGACACGAGCGCAATTTTCTGACCATCTGGCGACCAAATCGGTGTGGTATCATCCACCCCCTCAGTAGATAGGGCTTGAGCCTCTGAACCATCTGCGTTCATCACATAAATCCGCCACGCCTGATCGACATCACGTGCCATATAGGCAATCGACGGCAATGAGCGGGCCACAACCAAGGCTGGAGTAGGTGTTGCCGTTGGTAGTGGGGCGTCTGGTGTAGGAGTGTTATTTTCAACAACTTCGGTATTGGCATCCTGAAAGGTTACTATCACGGGTTCTTCAGCAACCCCATTTTCATCGATTTGCTGTGGTGTGAGAAACGGAAGCGGAATGTCAAAGAATCTAGATGCCAGCAATAGGCTTGGAATAGCGGCACAAAGAAATAAAACAATAAGTAAAGATGACCAAAGCATTGCTCGAAATCTCGCTTGTCGGCGAGGGGCAACAGCCGGAGGGGGCGTCGTCAAATTGCTTTTAGGGACTTTTTGTAAAACGGAAGCCAATCGACTCCAATCAACATCCTTGAGAATCTCAGTTAGCTCTGTATGTTCACGCAGCCAGAAACGAAGTAGCTCAACATAGAATTTGTAGCTAATGGCCCCCATCGGCACTAAAACGCCTCGCGCCGCCAATCTTTCTAAGGCATCAATTACAACTTCGGGGGTGGTGTTGCTATCCTGCTTTTGAAGAAATCGAATCACCTCTTGTTGCGTTACAGGGCCGTGTTTGCCTTGCATCGCCGCCATTCCTGCCAGGACAGCCCGTTCCCCCCAGTGCGCATTATCCCAAATATAATTGAACGACTCAATGGGTGAAGCCAATAATTCAGCCAATGTTGCATCCAAAGCCCGTTGATTCACCCAGCCATCATATCCCTGGCGATTGACAAGTGTGTGACAAAATAAAGTGAGATAGTAGGGATGATTTGAGTTGATTTCAGCAATACGACGAGTTACCCCGTAATCAAAGCGCAATATATTTCTTACAGGCAAGGTAATCATATCAATCGACGCATCTGCTGAGAGATTGGATAGATTAAAAGTTGAAGCAGAGTCAAGAAGCGGATGGCGGAGTTCAGGTCGTCGATTTTCATCAACAGTAAAGACCAAATGTAGCCTTGGGCACTCATCCAGTATTGGAATAAAGAGAGACAAAAAAGTCGCCATTAAAGAAATATCTTCATCTAACAAATGATGAAGGTCATCAAAATACAAAACATATGGTTTATGAAGGTCAGTAGAAATATCGACGAAAAGTTCACGTAAGCCAGAGGGAGACAACTCAATGGGCGTCGTTGGTCGATGGGTTGATATCAAATCTTGCGTAGCTAGCTGTGGCACAAGTTCAGTAACAATATATTCAATCAGAGCTTCAACTGTAATTGTTGAATTCTGGTTTCTGGCACGGCGTTTAGGGAAATTTTGTTGATCAGTAGAAGATTTTGTAATGAGGGCTGTATCTAAGGAGATAATGGCATTGTAGGTATTAAGCGATTGTAACGCCCCTACTTGATGGATAAAAGAGGTTTTACCCACATAGGGTTGCCCACTTAGAATAAGCACCTGTGCCGCTGATTGAATTTGATGTTCAATCCAATCCATTGCTTCTCGTCGGCCAAAAAGCAAAGACGGCTCAGAGATCGGTTCATCAGGGTTATATGGATTAACAATCTCTTTCAAACATATACTCCAATATCCACAAGAATTTGAAAAACCATTGTTGTGGAAGGTCGAGATTATACCACTTTACAGCAGTTCCTGAAAAAGATCAGCTATTTACTTCTTTATCAGCAATCAGCAGTTGAGCAATGGCCCCATCTTTTTCAATACGTTCCCAACGTGCTGAAAAGTGATGTGCTTGGAGTAAAGAGAGTGGCTTAGAGGGAGGCATACTTTTTTGATCGGTGACTCGGTACAACCAGTCGATGAAAGGGCGAATCGGCCAGGGGCCTCGTAATTCCCCAATGGCAACAATCACCAGACGGCCTGTCTGTTTGTATGTTTCATCAGGTGATACCTGGGGCTTTAAGACACGGTGAATTTCTTGTAATGTTTCAGGTTCGAGCATGTAGTCACTAGGGAATGTAGCGACCACGTTGTCAAAATAATTTGAAGCAAAGGGAATAGCTTGGGCTTGGGCTCGGCTTAATCTATAGGTCGAATGGTTTCGTCGCAAGCGACGGCTAGCAATACGAGCCATAAATGGGGAAAGATCAATCCCGACTGGATCGTGTCCAGCTTCAAGCATATCAACAAAGAGACCACCTGTACCATAGGCTAATTCTAATGTTTTACCAGAATGTAAAAATGGAAGGACTAATCTACGCCAAGCCGCCCATTGGCCAAAAGAGACCGACCAAGCGACGAAATCGTAGGTCCAAGCCATCTGATAGTAAAGCAAATGAAAAATGAGTTTGATAATCCAAATAGGGAGACGTAGTTGGTCCATTAAAAGCCTAGGCCACGCTCTTTGAGACTGATAAATCGTTGATGACCAATAACAAGATGATCCAACACTTCAATGCCAAGTAACTCACCAGCTTCAACAACTGAGCGTGTCACATGGACATCTTCAGGGGAGGGGGTAGGATCGCCAGATGGGTGATTGTGAGCCATAATCATCGCCGTGGCATTTTGTCGAACAGCCTCTCGAAAGACTTCGGAGATACGAATAATCGAGCTATTTACATTACCAACGTAGACAGTGGGGTTAGCTAGAACTCGATTTTTAGTATCAAGTAACAAGGTTTTCAGATTTTCCTGTTCAAGCCCGCCCATCTCTAACATCAAAAGATTAGCTGCATCGGTGGGGGAGGTGATCTGAGGACGCGAGTCAGGTGAGGTAAGTAACAAACGACGCCCTAGCTCCAAAGCTGCTTTAAGCTGGGCTGTCTTGGCTGTGCTAATCCCTTTGATGTGATTTAATTCGCCAAAACTTGCCTTAGCCAAACCAGCCAATCCACCAAACTCAGTCAACAATCGTGAGGCCAAAGACACTGCATTTTCACCCTGCCGCCCAACTCGCAACAAAATCGCGATCAACTCTGCATTGGACAAGGCCGTCGGACCATAATGTAGCAGGCGTTCGCGGGGGCGTTCTCCAAGAGGCAAATCCTGAATAGTTAAATTATAACGATATTCCGAGTCACTAGGCATAGGCAAGTTTCAGTAGTGAAGTAATTTTATGTAGTGTTCTGTCAAGAAGAATTCTGACATTTGAATAATTCAAAGCAGAACACGTAACAAACAAGTTACAAGTTAGTAGATGTGAGCTTCCAAACAGGTCACACCATCAGCCCCCACAGCGGCGTTGTGCCGAATACCCGCAGGAACTTCCAATCGGTCCCCAGCTTTTAAGGTGACAGATCGATGACGAGTGGGGAATTCGAAATTAATACTCCCATTCACAACGTAGATAATTTTATGATAGCCATGGGTATGTCCAGGGTAGGCTTCATTTGGATCATTAGACCAATGGTAGATTTTGAGTTGTTCTTCAAGCAAAATTTCTTTTAGCTGTTCCTCAGTGGGTGGAGTAGGGTCAGTCCAGGTTACGATTTTTAACTCCATTACAAAACTCCTTATTTACAATAAATTCATCACGCATTCTACTGCGTTCTCTCAATATCGTCAATCAAGCAATATCATTGACAGAGAATTCCAAGTTAGTTATACTCCTCTCGCTAGAATCCACAAATATAGCAAGGAGCTAACAAAGATGAGTGTTTCAGATGATGTAAAATCGATTGTTTCAAAATTGCCCGATGCCTTTCAATCAGATCGTGCTGGAAATACAAATGCTACAATCCAAATTAACCTGACAGGAGAAGGGGCCAGTAATTGGACCTTAAAAATAGACAACGGGGCTTTATCTGTTGATGAAGGAACCTCAGACAATGCTGATATGACCTTAACCATGGAAGCTGAAGATTACGTTGCCTTAGCAAAAGGTGAAGCTAATCCAATGGGCTTATTCGCCAGCGGCCGAATTCAATTAGAAGGCGATATGGGATTGGCGATGAAATTTCAACAGTTTTTTGATATGGGCTAAGTAACTTCCAATAGATTAAGTCAAAATTGATCAATATAAAAAGCGACCACGATAAAATGGTCGCTTTTTGATACAATCTAGCTATTTGAGTTTAGTTAGCTACTGACTCTAGATAAGCAACCAAATCAGATAAATTATCTTCACTCAGACGATCCCCAAAATTTTGAGGCATGATATTTGCAGTATAACCTTCTGCAATTACGACATTAGGATTAACAATTGAGGTAACAACATACTCTTCACCCTGCTCAATAATATTGGTTAATTCAGGACCAGTTTGACCGCCCTCACCGTTGATAGCATGGCAACCGACACACCCCAAAGATACTTCAAATAAGTGTTCGCCGCGTGCTTCCGGTGTATCTCCCGGTGGTTCTAATGGGCCATCATCTTGAACAGGTAAGGCCGTCTCTTCCCAGTTCATAATATAAGCGACAACATTATCAACCTGATCATTGCGAAGTGGGCCACCGTAATCAACACTCCAAGTCGGCATATTCCGCGGCCAAGATGTATCACTCTTGACAGGACGACCACCAGCGATGGTCAAGGTAAGATAGGCTTCCATTGACCCCAGATAACCAACTTCTGTTAAACGATCTTCAAAGAAATTTTGTGTATTCAGCGCTGGGGCAACACCTTCAATACCCTGCCCTTGAATACCGTGACATTCGCTACAAAATTCTGTAAAAATCGCAGCCCCACTCTCAATCGACCGGCCTCGGAAGGCTTGCTTGAACTCTTCTTGACGATCGGACTCATTGATCGCAATATAAACGATCCCGGTCACTGCAATGAGGATAGAAATTAGCCCCACTAAAATTCTTGTATCAATCATTGTTTTCTCTCGCAACCTTTTGTTTGGTAATCAGGCGTGCCCCAAATTGCGGGCAAATTTAAGGGTGCCTTGACGCACCCCTATTATTTTTTCAAAACACCTTTGTCCCAATGATTCTTTTCACATTTGGGATAACAACCCTACCAATAATAGCCTATTATTCTAGGAGGTGATACCCAGAGTCACGGTGCATGTATATCACTTTTTCGTAAGTTCCATCTACAAGTTGACCAGCTTCACCGCCTTCTGGAACCTCTTGCCAGTAGACTGATGTTGTAACCTGCTTCAAATCTTTCTGCCAATCTACAATCTCTACCGTGACAACCGCATCAAAGAAGTTATTATCTGGTCTCGCACTATCCCGATGGGCTGCCTCTTCCATCTCTTCAAGTAGATGAGCTAATTCAGTACCCTCGGTTGGGAAGGTTGAATGATCAGATGTGTCATACAATCCAACAGGTAATTCATCATATGGAATCTCACGGAGATGGCCAACACCCTCTTCAGGAACAAACTCTTGGACAAGCTCAACCGCAGGCGGACCAGCAACCCCCCATAACCCTGTTCCCATGAAGCTCAACAACATAATAGAGATAGCAGTAACAATCCCTACAGTGATGCCAACCTTACGATTCTTACCGAGGCGACTGGGGCCAGGGTCAAGATATGGAACGACGAAGAGGATACCAAAAATGATCGTAGGTATGACAACCCCCCACAATGTCTTATCCCCAAGCTTCAACATTCCTTGTAGCCACAAGAAATACCAAGGGGCAGTGGTGTGTAGTGGTGTTTTAAGTGGGTTTGCGTGTGTTTCTAGTGGTGCACTAAAGAAGGTAGCAACCGCAACAATCATTGCCGCAGTGGCTATAGCATACCACATGAATTCTTCAATCATGAGATCAGGTAGAAGATCGATCTTCTTCTTGGCTTTCGCTACCACCTGAGGTGGGGCAGTCCCTTCTTCAATGGAAGCTGGCAATGAAATGCTGTGTTCACGAGCAACTTTGTAGTAGTGAACGCTGATAAAAATGATCGTGACTAAAGGTAGCAAGAAAACGTGGAGAAGATAGAAGCGTAGCAATCCACCGGCTCCAATATCTTGTGAACCTCGCAAAATCAAGTTAGTTTGATACCCAACAAAAGGAGCCGCTTCAGCCATACTGGTACCAATCGTTACAGCCCAGTAGGCGAGCTGGTCCCAAGGCAATAAATAGCCACTGAAACTTAGGAATAGTGTCAAAAGCAGGAGGACAACTCCTGTAATCCAAGTAAACTCCCTTGGTTTCTTGTATGATCCAGTGAAATACACCCTGACCATATGAAGGGTAACAATGGCTACCATTAACTCAGCACCCAAACGGTGCATATCCCGCATAAACTTCCCTAAGTTAACATTACTTAGGATATCAATCATATCGTAGTAAGCAATGGCAGGTGATGGTGTGTAAAAGACCATCAAAATCAGCCCCGTAATCAGCTCAACCGCAAACATATAGGTTGAAAGCAACCCAAGCCGAAAGGTGTGAGTAAACCAAGTTGAGCCTTCTTGGTAAAATTTAGGGCGGATATGTAAAATAAATGATTTTACTTGCGCCCGATAACGAGGGTTGGGTTTTTCAGTAGCAGCATCCCCTCGAAGAATCGCCCGAAGTTCTTTAGGACTAATCCCAGCCAACATACCTCGTGTCGTTTCTTCGATTTGATCTGTTACTGCTCGTTTAAGTCCTTTTTCCTGAAGTCCTTTAAAAAACTCTGTCCCAGGTAAATGCATTGATCATCCTCCTTAGTGTGTACGCACCCTAATTAAGCTGGAATAATATCACTCGATCCGTCAATACGACTACCAGTGTCAACTTGAATAAACTCATCAGGACCAACCTCTACAGGTCCCCCGGTCGGATCCGTTTCTCGTATGAGGGTCCCATTCACATCAACAACCTTAACTACAAAACGATCCAAGCTACGACGGGCTGGGCCTGCCAAGTAATCACCCGTCAAGGCAAATTTTGAGCCGTGACAAGGACACTCAAATCGTCCTGTCATTGGGATCCATTCATAAAGACATCCCAGATGGGTACATACGGTATAAATAGCCATAACCCCTTTACGAGCTTCACCATCGTGTTCCGTGTCTAAGTTTACCAGCCAAAACTTACCATCGGTATATGGAACTGGGCCTGCATTAACTGCTGGTAAAGCTCCAGTGGCTACGCCTAACTCAAAAACACCCCCAAATTGACCGGCCTTAAAATTCGGGAAGGCAAACCATAAACTGAATCCAACGGTTTCAACAGTGAATAAAGCAATTGAGGCTAACCAAGCGTAATTGAGCAGTTCACGCCGGCTGATTGTTGGATCAACAGGTGGTGGCGCAGGTTTTGCTTTAGGTTTTGGCTTTGCCGCCGGTTTTGGCTTTGCCGCTGCTGCAGTAGCAACCGCAGGTTTGGCAGCAACGGGAGCAGGTGCTGCGGCGACTGGTTCTGGCGCAGGCGGTGGCACATCAAGACCAGCCTCTCGGGCAGCCTTGCGAGCCATCCACGCTTCACGTTGTGCCAAAATTTCTTCAGATGTTCGTCGTTGGGCTGGACTAGAGGGGCCAACTTTTGCAACAGCCGGGGCCGGAGCAGCACTTGGAGCTGCCACTGGCTCAGGGGTTGGTTCAGCAACTGCTTCCGCAACAACTGGCTCAGGGGCTGCTTCAACAGCCGGGGCAACCTCTGTCGCTTGGGCGGCTGCCGGTTCTGGAGCTACCTCGCCAGGGTTAAGCGGAGGCATCAGGGGTACATCTTCACCCGCTTCTCGCGCAGCTTTGCGAGCCATCCACGCATCTCTTTGTGCTAAAATTTCTTCAGGTGTTCTACGGGCCATAGGCGTCATCACCTCGTTCTTATTTATATACCAATATATTGAATTTTGTATTTTTGATGTCATTATTTACGTCAGAAACTGAAATTAGACTGCTTTATAGCTCTAAATGTTTCTGAGGGTAACTTTTACATCCCTACATTATTCGGGTCGGTATAATACCACACCGATATTTGATATGCAAACCATAAGTGACAACTTGCACAATCGAAATTAACCGATGTTAATTTTATAGAGCATGTAGTATTTACAAGGGTTGCAGCGTTTTTCGAAAGTAGAATAATTAATAAATCAGTCTCATTTTCGCAAGAACCGGCTCGCTAATAAATACGTAAACCAACACTCTCAACTTGTGAGCCATAAAATTGTTTGAATAGGAAAATTCATCCCTTTTTATAAACGCCTTAATTTTTAAAACTCCCTAAACTTTAATTTGACCAAAAGATTATCCTGGGTCAAAATTAGCCATTCTTTGATATATTCACCAATCCGTGACACGAGGAAATTATAATGTCAAATCAGATCTATCCCTTGACTTTTACACCTGTATTCAAAGATTACATCTGGGGAGGACGTAATCTTGAAACAAAATTAGGCCGAACGATACCGGATGGGATCATTGCCGAAAGTTGGGATATCTCAGGGCATCCTACCGCCCCAACAACCATAGATAATGGTGTATTAAAAGGAAGAACTTTACCAGAAGCTCTGGATGAGTTGGGGGAGCAATTGGTAGGGTCTCGATCCCGGCCAATGCTCGACCGAGGCAAATTTCCGCTCCTTATAAAATTATTAGATGCCAATCGTCCTCTATCTGTACAAGTTCATCCCAAAGATGATTATGCAACCGAACATGAAAATGGCGAGCTTGGTAAAACGGAAATGTGGTATATTCTGCACGCTGAACCGGACGCAAAGTTGATTTATGGCCTGAAACAAGGTGTCACCAAAGAAGCATTTCATGAAGCGATAGAAGAGGGGGTCCTGGAAAATTGGTTACATTACCTACCCGTAAAAACTGGTGACTCGGTATTCATTCCAGCAGGCTCAGTTCACGCAATTTTGGATGGGATTATCATTGCTGAAATTCAGCAGAATTCAGATACAACCTATCGGGTCTACGACTGGAATCGGGTTGGGGCTGATGGTAAACCACGTCCCCTTCATATAGAGAAGGCCCTTGATGTTATCAACTTCTCACAAATTGAACCTGGACCTTATACACCTAAACTCATTGAGGAAAATGAATCCTTACATAGAGACTATATCACAACGTGCTCTTATTTTAATGTAGAAAAGCTCACCTTTACTGCTCCAACCACATTCAAAGGGCAATGTGATGGAAGCACCTTTGAAATATGGGGCACAATGTCTGGTAAAGCAGAAATTAACTCCGTTGATGGGGCATTAGAGTTGCCAGCAATTCAATTTAGTTTGTTGCCCGCTGCACTCGGAGATTTTAAGATTTCTGTCACTGAACCAAGCACCTTGTTACGAATATACATCCCAGCGTAGAATTATTTTCAAGAAATTATAATTTTAAGGAATGTTAGATTATGAGTGATGAACTAATTATAAAAGGAAAAGCAGCTAAGAAAGCAGCCCGTCTCTTAGCAAAACTAGATACAGCAACTAAAAATAAAGCACTTGAAACGATTGCCGAGACATTGTTGGCTCATAAAAATGAAATTTTAGCCGCTAATCAGCTTGATATTGAGGCAGGTCGGGCTAACGGCCTGAGTGAGGCCTTGTTAGATCGCCTTCTTTTAACCGAAAGCCGCTTACAAGGCCTGGCCAGCGATGTTCGGTCTGTAATCGGCCTGCCGGACCCTGTGGGTGAGGAGTTTGAAAGTCGACGCCTCCCAAATAACCTTCAAGTGAATAAACGGCGAATCCCTATCGGTGTCATTGGGGTGATTTATGAAAGCCGTCCAAACGTCACCATTGATATTTCAGCCCTTTGTCTGAAAAGTGGTAATGCAGCAATTTTAAGAGGCGGTAAAGAGTCAATCAATTCAAACAAGGCCTTAGCCAACGCAGTTCAGGCGGGATGTGAAGCCGCAGGGTTACCCGCCGCTAGTGCTCAGTTAATAGAGTCGACGGATCGGGCCTTGGTTAAAGAATTGCTTCGGGCCAATGAATATGTAGATATGATCATCCCTCGAGGTGGCGCCGCCTTACACCAATTTGCCATCGAAAACGCAACCGTTCCTGTCATTACTGGTGGGATTGGCATCTGCCATATCTATGTTGATCAGAGGGCTGACCTGGAAAAATTAGTGCCGATTGCCGTAAATGCCAAGGTCCAACGGCCATCTGTATGTAACGCTCTGGATACATTGCTTGTTCACGAAGACATCGCAACTGAGGCCTTACCCAAGGTTGCTGATGCGTTAGCCGAACATGGGGTCGAGATACGTTGTGAACCACGAGCAATGTCAATCCTCGAAGATCATCCTGCCGTCAAACCGGCTGCCCCTGAGGATTTTGATACCGAATTTATGTCATTGGTCGCGGCTATGAAGGTAGTAGATAACATTGACGAAGCCATTGATCATGTCCACGATCACAGTATGGGTCATACGGATGCAATCGTCACTGAAGATTACAATTCTGCGATGCAGTTTGTAAATGAAGTGAATTCCGCCGCAGTTTTGGTCAATGCCAGCACACGGTTTAACGATGGGGGACAGTTTGGTTTAGGAGCAGAAGTTGCCATCAGTACCCAACCCCTACACGCTCGAGGTCCGATGGGGCTAACGGAACTAACAACTTACAAGTGGGTTGTATTTGGCAATGGTCAGATTCGCTCCTAAACGTTAGATAATTATGAATTGTGGATTGTGAGTATTTAATTGTGAAGCAGAAGATTGATAAGTAAAACCACCCAAAGCTCGAAAAGATACGTGTTTTCAGAGAAAATACACACAATCTTACGTAAAAATACATCTATTCTAGGGATTACGCACAAATCATCAGACAAAATCTGATATTTCAGAGATAACACATCTAAAGTGGGGCAGTTTATGCAAGAGCAATATAACAAATTGTTAAATCAAACTCGGAATGATTTAAAGGAGCTATTATCCTCGCTATCTGAAGCACAATGGCAAACGATTGTCATTGGTGAAAGAAATGATTGGACGGTTCAGGACATTGTGGCCCATCTTGTCGAGAATGAAAAGGGGATGAGCATCCACGTTCACAAGATTCGCAAGGGCCGCCAGACCGTTCCAGATGGCTTTGATGTGAATGAGTGGAATGCAGGGCTGAAGGAACGTGCGCCAGTGGCTACACCAGCAGAATTAATTGCAGCTTTAGATGAAACACGGCAGAAAACGCTTGAGGTGTTGAATTCACTTCAGGATGAGGAATGGGAATTGACTGGTCATCATCCCTCTCGTGGTCAAATTACCATCGCCCAATATTATGAAACAATTGCAGGACATGACTCCGCCCATTTAAATGATATAAAGGCAGCTTTAAATCTAAACTAAATTAATTATCGATACCTACCTACATTTCGGGTGCATTTCTGTTTGGGGGCACGCCTGCTCCCAACCTTCGCGTGGGACTAAAGCCGTCACGCTATCATAGGTAAAAGGAGACTAAAGTCCCCTCT
>JANQQF010000094.1 GCA_028285035.1 Phycisphaerae bacterium | reverse complement strand
GAGCGAATAGAAGTAGTGTCAGACCTAGTCTAAGTGCCGATGGCACGAAAATAGCCTTTTATAGCGATTCTGACTTTTTAGGGCAGGGTATTGCGGATGATCAAAACGAAATCTGGTTGTATGACACGACTACGATGACCCTGACGCGTGTAACCACCTCCTCAGATGGGGCGAATAGAGGTAGTTTCAAGCCTAGCCTGAGCGCCGATGGTACGAAAATAGCCTTTTATAGTGATTCTGACTTTTTGGGGCAAGGCATTGTTAGGTTCCAAAACGAGATTTGGTTGTATGACACGGCTACGATGACCCTGACGCGGATGACCACCTCTTCAGATGGAGCAAAGAGAAACAGTGTCACACCTAGTCTAAGCGCCGATGGCACGAAAGTGGCTTTTTATAGTGATTCTGACTTTTTGGGGCAAGGCATTGGTTTTTTGCAAACCGAAATTTGGTTGTATGACACGGCTACGATGACCCTGACACGGGTGACTACTTCCTCAGATGGGACAAATAGAATCAGTTTCGAACCCAGTCTAAGTGCCGATGGCACGAAAGTGGCCTTTGAAAGTGACTCCGACTTTTTTGGGCAGGGTATTGTGGCAGGTCAAAATGAAGTCTGGCTGTATGACACGACTACGATGACCCTGACGCGTGTAACCACCTCCTCAGATGGGGCGAATAGAGATAGTTTTGCCAATAGTCTAAGTGCCGATGGCACGAAAGTAGCCTTTGAAAGTGACTCGGACCTTTTAGGGCAGGGCATCGTGGGTGGTCAAAACGAAATCTGGCTATTTAGTTTAAGTTCAGTCGAGACTATATATCTGCCACTTGTCATTAAGAACTAAAATGTAGAAAATCTCTAATTTAATTAGTGCAATCTATTTTTTTGTAGATATAGGCTTGCTATGGAATATACACTGACCATCAGGCTTAATCGCGGTGAAAATTTAGAGACATTAAGCGTTTGGCGGCTTATTTTATAAAAATTTTAACGAAAAAGCCATCAAGCCTTGAGGTGTCACAGTTTCTTTCCTCTAATACTTGATATCCTTTAATTTAACCTCGAGGCTTTCATCTCCCAATATATGGAGAATCCATTGAAAAACCAACAATACGCCTTATCTGGCAAACTCATCTATCTCCTAATCCTCGTGACAATTGTCCAAACCATTTACCCCATCACCGGGATTGGTCGTGGCGCCTCAGGCGAGGACTCGCTCTTCTGGTTGATTATCTATCAGATGTTGTATGGCACCCTGATGGTTGCTGGTATTGTTGTTGCCCGTGACAATCCAGTCTATACCCGGATTTTGATTGGGTTGGGCTGCTTGTGGCTTTTGGCGGGGGGAGTATATGCGGTCAATCAGCAGCAAAGTTGGGCCTTGTTGTTAGCCTTTGCCACAATTGCGGTATTTCAGGCAATGGTCACCTTTGTGCTCATTCGGTTTATCTTTATTACCGATCGGGTAGACCGTGATGTTATTTATGCGGCCTGTACAATCTATTTGCTGCTGGGGGGTATCTTTGGCGTGGTGTTTGGTATCGTTGAAACTGTTACATTTGCCTCAACGGGTGGGATGCACGCTTTCGAAGATGGCCTGAGCGGGCCGGGGGAGATTGTCACCTGGCAAACGTTGCTCTACTACAGCTATGCCACCCTGACCACGCTTGGCTATGGCGACATTCTCCCGGTAACCATGTGGGCGCGGTCATTAGCCACACTTGAGGCCATCGTTGGGGTGCTGTATATCACAATCATTATGGCGCGACTTGTTGGGCTTTATGCAGGGCAGGAAGTTGAGACTGAAGTATTAAAAGATCGGACGCCACTTGATCTTTAAGCTGACCTTTAAACTGTTTCTATCAAGCGTTCATACAACTGTTGCGTGATCGGCGATGGGGCACCACCATCAAACCGTTCGATGGCTTGACAATACAGTCGATACTGCCGTTGCAGGGCATCGGTGCGACCTGTGGCGTGGAAAATCTGCATCATTTCTTGGTGGGCTAAATCGGAGTATGAGTCAATCCGTAAGGCTCGTTCGGCGTAGCTTAGGGCGTGTTGGAAGTTGCCAAGCCGGCGATAATTGCCAGCAATCAACCCCAAAAGTTTGATGTACATTTCACGCAACCAATAGCGGCGGCTCCAGCACCAATCCTGCTCAATATTAGTGGCGTACTCGACCGGAATATCTTCCAACAAATCACCACTATACAACTTTTCAGCAGCCAAACAATCAATCAGTGCCCGCTCATCATCCCCTTCTTTTCCTAAACGGTCGCCCTTGTAGCATAACTGCTCAAAAACAGGAATGTCGATCCAACTACCTTTGGGCAGAGCCAAGAAATATCGTTGATCGTGCTGCAAGACAAATGATGAATGACGACTTGACTTTAGTTCCGGGCTAAGGGCCATTCGTAGACAATGCACCGTGTGGTAAAGGCGATTAAGGCTTGCCTCGGTGCTGATTGCATTAGGCCAAAGTAGGGTGGCTATTTCCTCAAGGGTCGCCCCTTCTTGTCCACGATGGAGGAGATAGCTAAACAGGGTTTTTGTCTTGTGAGTTGCGCCACTGACCACGTTCCACTTCACAGCCGAGCCATCCTGTCGATAGACCCGTAATCGACCTAGGCAGTGAATTTTCCAGCGCTGTTGATCCGTTTGTTCAGTTGTTAGTGGTGTGAGCGATTCCAGGCTGTAAATTTGATTTTTATCGGGCACTTTTGTTGGAGATTGAGTGTTGTTTGCAGTGACATTTGATGGATCGCTTAAGCTTGTGATGTCAGGTAGTGGGGCTAATGTAGGGCTGATTGCGTGTAGCCAGTGTTGTAGTTGGGCCTGACGATTGCCACTCAAATAGATAGCAGGCGGGAGGAAATGTGGGTTGGGGTGAATGGCGTCCGAAGCAATGATGTGAGGATGCGTCCGTAAGCCTACAGTCATCAATGACTCGGGTTGAATACGTTGATTGTACAGACAGATCACGCGAAGGGGGAGTTGGCTTTGTAACTGATGTAAGGCCGTCTCATATTCACCCAGATAAGCTGGCCCGGATGCAGTGCGTAATACCCAACTCATCTCAACAAAAAGCAATAACCCTTTTGCTCCTTGAGTTACACTAATTTCGGTTTGTCGTTGTAATTGACTGATGATACGATCTATCGTCGTTGTCGCTTCAAGGAAATTGAGGGTTACGGCATCGACCACTTGCCCCGTTGATCCTAATGCCTGTAATACGGCCTCCCGACTGTGTTCATCAGAAATGTAAAGCCAGCTAAAATTATCATCGAAGGCCTGCTCCAAAATCTGCTGACATAAGTTCCATAGCTGATCAGATTGCTCGTAAAATATACAGGCGTGTGAAATAGAGGATGTATCTGAGGATTGCATCATTGCCTTATTATAACCTTGCCTCTTTGCGACTTTGTCATATTTTACAACTGACTGAAGAAATACTAAAGTTTGGGGATTAGAGTTTGTAGCTTGACTAGGGGGTGTCGGGGGAGTGTAACAGTTTTTACACAAGTCTTCACGAGCTACACACACAACCAAGCCAAGATAATGAAATAAGGAATCCAAAAGTGCACTTTCGGATTCCTTATTCAATGCTATTTTCCAGGGAGCAAGACAATGAAAAAATGGGGTTTGTTTATCGATGGTCGGACGGTGTTACCAGCCAAAGGGAATTACATTCCGATCTTGGATAAAGCGACAGGGCAAGCAATCGCGCAGGTGCCCGATAGTTCTGATGACTACGCTGATTTGGCTGTGGAGTCGGCCCAGCGAGCCTTTCAACAGTGGCGACAACGGCCAGTCCACGACCGAGCGGCGTTGATGCATCAGGCGGCCAATGCTGTGCGGCATCATGCTGAGAGTTTGGTCCGACTGCTGACTGCCGAGGTGGGGAAGCCGATTGCTGGGGCCACTCGTGAAGTAAATGCTGTGGCGACCTTGTTGGATTACTTTGCTGAAGAAGGGCTACGCATTCGCGGTGAAATCCCCCAACTCAATCGACCCGATGAGCGAGTCTTTATTCGCAAAGAGCCTGTCGGAGTGGTCGTGGCCATCGTGCCTTCAAACTACCCGCTGATTTTGTTGAGTTGGAAGCTCGGGGCTGCCTTAGCGGCAGGGTGTACGATCGTGGCAAAACCGTCGGAAGATACACCCTTGGCCACGATTCGTTTGGCACAAATTTTACAGGAATCGGGCTTGCCGGCTGGTGTGTTTAATGTGATAACCGGCTACGGGGCTGGTGTGGGCAAGGTTTTAGTGGAACACTCCATTCCTCGTAAGATCGCTTTTACCGGGGGCGTCGAAACAGGCAAACGAATTGCTGCTTTGGCAACACAAACCAATAAACGAGTCACCTTGGAATTGGGCGGACAAAGTCCGGCTATCATTTGTGATGATGTTGATCTATCTGTCGCCGTACCTGCTGTAGTCAAACACAGCTTTGATAACGCTGGGCAATATTGTTACCGAATCAATCGTATTTATGTACAACGTGGCATCTACGATGAATTTTTGGCGCAAATGGTGCCACAGGTTGAACAGCTGAAGGTCGGACCGGGTCGTGATCCTAGTTGTTTTATGGGGCCGTTGGTCAATGAGCGGCTCTTTGAAAAAAGTATGACCCATATTCAGGACGGTCAAGCCAAGGGCGCAAAACTGCTGACAGGGGGCGAACGATTGACCGGGTCTGAACTGGATGGCGGTTATTTTCTAAGCCCAGCAGTTTTAGCTGGGGCCGATCATTCAATGCTAGTGATGACCGAAGAGACCTTTGGTCCTGTAGTTGGGGTGATGCCGGTGGACACCCTCGACGAGGCCATTACCTATGCCAATGATACCCGCTTCGGCTTGGCCGCCTATGTGTTCACCCAAAACATGTCTGCGGCCCTACAGGCGGGTGAGGCCTTGGAAGCTGGCTCTGTTTGGCTCAATAATATTCATCGCTCCTACAACGAAGCCCCGTTTGGTGGGTTCAAGGAGAGTGGCCTGGGTCGGGAAAAATCACATTATGGCTTGGATGAATATTTGGAGCTGAAAACGATTTACCTGTCGTTGTGATTTGTCGTAAGTAAGACTTTAGCAACATGTTAGGCTTAGAATTCACCAACCACTAATCACCAACCACTAATCACTAAGGAGCTTTTTTGATGGAAGAGTTGCTCGTATTTGCCGTTGTTGCTGCCTTTATTTTAGGTTTTGGCTCAATTTCTGGTCTTATTCAACGTACGGTTCTCACCCCTCCAATGTTTTTTGTGGCCATTGGCTTGATTCTGGGTGGAGGGTGGCTTGATTTAATCCACCTTGATGTTGAAGGCGAATTTGTCACCACCTTGGCCGAATTAACGCTTGTTCTTATCCTCTTCACTGACGCTTCTCGCATCGACCTAAAACTCCTTCGCCGTGACCATACAATTCCAGTACGTCTCCTGTCCATTGGTCTGCCTCTAACGATGATCTTGGGTGCCCTACTCGCTATCGGTATTCTACCTAGCTTATCCATCTGGGAGGCGGTGGTCTTGGCGGTGATTTTGGCCCCGACCGATGCTGCCTTGGGGCAGGCGGTGGTCAGTAGCCCCCGGGTTCCCGTCCGCATTCGCCAAGCCCTCAATGTTGAAAGTGGCTTGAATGATGGCATTGCCTTGCCGATTCTTCTCTTTTTTATTTCACTGGCTGCGGTAAGCAGTAGCGCCATCAGCGCAGATCCAGCCTACTGGATTCAATTTGCTGCCTTTCAAATTATTTTAGGTCCAATTGCTGGAGTGGTTGTTGCTTACGTTGGTGGATCTTTGATCTTCTGGGCCGAAAATAAAGGCTGGGTTGATGAAGCGTTTCAACGGTTAGTGGCCCTAGGGTTGGCCTTGCTGGCTTTTGCCCTGGCTGAGCTGATTGGCGGGAATGGTTTTATTGCCGCCTTTTGTGCGGGGATGACCTTGGGGAATAAATTCCGTTCAGTCTGCGGACGCCTCTATGAGTTTGCTGAGGCCGAAGGGCAGTTGCTGACGTTGTTAACCTTTATGTTGTACGGGGCAATAATGCTGGTGCCAGCTTTGGTCGATGTGACTTGGTGGATTGTATTGTATGCTATTTTGAGCTTAACGATTGTTCGCCTGTTGCCTGTAGCTATTAGCTTGCTGGGGCAACAACTCCAACCCCAAACCTTCCTCTTCCTCGGCTGGTTTGGACCGCGAGGCATTGCCTCCATCCTCTATTGCCTCCTCGTTTTGGAACGGGCCGAATTAGTTGGTCGCGATGTGATGTATTCGACGATTATGACCACTGTGCTGTTTAGTATCATCGCCCACGGTCTGACGGCCGTGCCCGGGGCCAACTGGTACGGTGCCCACGCCGAGGCCAATCAAGGCGATGACTCGATGCCAGAATTGATGCCTGTCTCCGAGATGCCAACACGTTTGGGATAGTGACATCGTGTGTGACATCAATTCAGTTAAATTTGCTCGTGCCTTGGCCCTTCGTTGACTTGCTACTATAATATGGAGTAACCAAGAAACCTGCTCAAGCTAGGATGGTCGATACCAGTATAGGAGACGAGTTGTGACTAGGCGTTTGATTTTATCATTTGATGGCACGTGGAGTACGCCAGAAAATACGGAAAGTGGTGATCTGGCTGCTACAAATGTCGTCAAACTTCACCATCTGATTCCTCAAATTCAGGGTGGTTCAAACATTCAAATCCCCAAATACTTTAAAGGGATTGGTACCAATTGGCACGACCGCTTTCGCGGTGGCGCGTTTGGCTTTGGTTTGGATCGTATTATTAGAGATGGGTACAAGTTTTTGATTAGGCGTTATGAGCCTGGAGATGAGATTTTTATATTTGGCTATAGTCGCGGTGCTTATACGGCCCGTAGCTTGGTTGGGTTAATTCGTAATGCTGGATTGATTGATCGAACAAACTTTGAGAATAATCGTCAGCTAAACAAGTTAGTTGATGAAGCTTATGAATTGTACCGTACTCGAGACGAAGGGCCTGATACAGAGGCTGCGCAGATGTTTAGAGCTGCGCACGCGCTTGAGATTAGAATTAAATTTTTGGGGGTTTGGGATACGGTTGGCGCTTTAGGAATTCCGGTTAACTCATTTGGCTGGTTTAATCGTCGATTTTTTGAATTTCACGATACGCAATTAAGTAGCATTGTGGAAAATGCCTATCATGCCATTGCCATTGATGAACACCGTGAGTCCTTTAAGGCGACCTTATGGAATGCACCGACGGTTGACACCCAACATATGGAGCAGAAATGGTTTGTTGGTTCACACGGCAATATCGGTGGGGGCTATGCTGATAGCCGATTGTCTGACATTACGTTGCAGTGGATGCAACAAAAAGCCAGTGAATGTGGGCTGCAAATTGCCCAGGTCGCGACCACTGCCGAAGCATACCTCGGTACGTTGCGCAACTCATTTGATGAGTGGCCAGCAACGTTCCGGTTTTTGTATCCAGATCGGTATTATCGGGAAATTGGCGCGACAGGGCATCCAAGCGAGTCGCTGCACGAAACAACTGAGTTTCGGATGGAGGCCGATGAAACATATCGACCGCCGAACGTAATTCAATATTTGGATAGCTTGTAGATTACCCTTCTATCTTGATGAAAGTATCAGTTGGAGAAAAGCATGAACCCTGACAGACTAAGTCAAATTTCATTTATCTTTCCTACCAATACCACTGAAACCAACAATTTTTTGAAGGCTTATCTAACTTCTTTGCCGCAATCCCCACAGCAAAACGTGATAATGACAAGATCATCTTCACCCCTTCACAACCCTCAAACGCCTGGCCAATCACAACATTTGAGGCAGGCTCTGTCATTCAGCCGACAATTCTTTTAGAGACCGCTGAACAGATCGGTATTGAAATGGGGCAGATGGCTTTCCATTCTTCTACTGCAGTGCCATCTGATAAAACTCCAAAATATAGTAATTCTTTAAGTAATTGTCTTGAGATGACGGAAATTCATCATAAACTTCAGGGACATGTGACTCAGGTTGATCACACAGGGATAAATTTTCCAGTTGCATTATTGCCACGAACAGAATGGGATAACACCCTCAAAAAACTGGCAACCACAGCCGCTCTGTACAAATATCCAACTGGCGAAGATTGGCCGTTTATCATACCTGCTACTGATGCGGAATTTCAAAATGATATTGAAGATTTTGTGTTTGGCCGAGAACCAAAATTTGAACTGGTTTATGATCAATTTGCAGAACACCCAGTGATGCAATTTGCATTTGGGACAGATTTGACCAGACAAGAAATAGAGGCTCTTTTTCCAGAGCCATATGGCATTGTCTTTCCTGAGCTTGAAAATATCTTTCGGGTGATCTATGTTGTTCATCCTTGGGCAGAGCTAATCATCCGTTTTGACATCTACTATGCAGACACAAGTGAACCCTCTTGGTGGACAACAGGTCAGTGGCTAGTTATGGATGGGGGGCGCTTATAATCATGAGGTGGGCTTCAATATTTTCTGTGAAGTCTTACTTTGATTGACGATGAAAATGCCACCCAGGATAAACACGAGGGCAATCCCCATTTGAAATGTGACTTGTTCGTTGAGAACAATTGCCCCTAAAATGACCCCGGCCACCGGAATCAAATAGATTGTGGTCGCTGCTGTACCCGCGCCAAGTTCCTCAATCAAATAAAAATAGACAATGGTTGCCGCCAAGGTGACGCCAATCCCTAAAAAGAGCAGGTAGAGCCAGATATCCCACGTTGGGCGAATGTTCCAAGGTGCCTCAAGCCACAGGCTGAACGGGAGCAACATCAGCGTGGATGTAATAAATTGAGCGGTGGTAATCCGTAATCGTAAAGCCCAGGTTGAAAGACCTTTAGGTTGTAATGGGTAAACTCTACGCAGATAAACCGCGCCAATGGCATAAAGTAGCGCTGAGGCGACGACCGCTAGTTGAGCCAGTAAATGAGTGCCCAGCCCTTGCAATGAACTCGGTCCAATCAAGATGATGATACCGGCCAGTCCTAAGCCAATGCCAATAACTTTTGGGATAGTCAGTGTTTCATCAGAGGTGAACCAATAGGCGAGCAGAACGGTGAACAAGGGCATTACTGAGAGCAAAATTGAGGCCAAGCCTCCCTCAATGTAGACCTGTCCCCAAGCGGTCAAAGCAAATGGAACCGCTTGGTTTACCGCCGCTAGATAGACAAATGGAAGCCACTCAGACCAGCGACGGGGTAGATAACTGCCCGTGTACCACATCAATCCCATTAGCATAATTACCGAGATGATGCTACGTAGCAAGGTAATTGTGATTGGGGGGATTACTGGTAAAATAAGCTCCACCACAATAAAAGAGATGCCCCAAATTGTGCCTGGAACCAAGATTAAAAAGTTTATGAGCAGGTTTTTCGAACTGTTCAAGGGTTTGTCATCCATTTTGTAAGTAAGAAATAGGAAGTCCTAGACGTTCAAACTATAGGACATTCTATTTCTATAGAAAGATATGATTGTACACCTATAGTTTCTGTCAAACCAAAAATTGATACCAATAGGATGATAAGATGCAATTAAAAGCTTATGTGAAGAATTAATGAGTACCTCAACAGAAACGCAAACCCAACCGAAGAACCCGTTACTCGTAGCCCCAATTCCGGGGCTTATTCGTAAGTTGGGCGTCCCGGTTGGGATTGGGATTTTTTTCAACACAATGTTCAACGTCGTTGATACTTATTATGGTGGGGCCATTTCGAACCAAGCCTTAGCCGCCCTTTCTCTTTCCTTTCCCATATACTTCATTATGATCGCCTTGGCCTTTGGCTTGTCCGCAGGTAACACAGCCCTCATTGGTAATGCCCTAGGCGCTGATGATGAGGCCGGAGCGGAACGTTTTGGCTTGCAGGGTATTCTGCTGGGAACCATATCGGGGATCATCGTCACCTTCTTGGGCATTCAAGCCTCGCCCTTCTTATTTGGCATGCTGGGCGCATCAGGCGACTATCTCACCATGAGCTTGGATTATATGGTTGTTGTTTTTTATGGCACGACCTTTTTAACTGTAGGGCAGATGTTCAACTCAATGCTCAATGCCACCGGGAATACCAAACCTTTTCGTAACTACCTGGTCGGCGGATTTTTGCTCAACCTCATTCTCGATCCTTGGTTTATTTATGGCTGGCTTGGCGTACCGCCGATGGGTATTATGGGTATCGGATTGGCGACGCTTCTGAGCCACGTTTTAGGGTGTATTTATTTGGGGTATGAAGCCAGTAAGTCAGGCTTGATGTCGATGGCTGGGATTCGGCAAAATCTGATGCCTGACTTTAAAATTATGAGCCAAATGATCCAACAGGGCCTACCTAATATTGTCGACTTAGGCAGCATTTCAATTGGCTTTTTTATCTTGACCTTTTATGTTAGCCAATTTGGTCAAAATGCTGTCGCCGCTTTTGGTGCGGCCTCCCGCATCGAACAACTTGCCTTTTTGCCGCTATTTGGTTTAGATGTTGCGACCTTGGCCTTGGTAGCCCAAAATAATGGAGCTGGGTTGATTGCGCGGGTGCACGAGACGATGAACACGGCCATTCGTTATGGTTTGGTGATGATGCTGGTTGGGGCCATCTTGTTGACCGTCTTTGCCTCACAGGTAATGGGCTTGTTTTCAGACCATCCCGAGGTCATCGCCATTGGCACAACCTACATCCGTATCAAAGCCTGGGCTTTATTGCCTCCGGCAATGATATTTGTGCCCAATGCCGTGCTTCGTGGTATCAAAAAACCGATGTATTCGTTATTGTTAAATTTATTCCGAATGATTATCTTTCCCGTGCTGGGGATTATCATTTTTGTGCAATTTTTGGGCTTCGGTCTTGTGGCAATTTGGTGGGTGTTGTTTGCCACCGTTTTTATTATCGCGGCGATGGGGTATACACTAGTTAAATATTTGCTGCCGCCAGTCCCTGTCGTAGTGAGTTAGAAAATCACTCAAAAAGTAACACAGGCATCTTGCCTGTTGGAGGAAAATCTCAATGGGAAAACTCACCGGAAAAGTTGCCCTCATCACTGGCGCAGCCCGTGGTCAGGGCCGAGCACACGCTATCACGATGGCTCGGGAAGGGGCCAAGATTGCGGCTTTGGACATCTGCCACAATCTACCCTACCCGCGCTACAGTTTAGCCAACGAGGCCGATTTGGATGAAACGATTGCTCAAGTTGAGGCCCACGACCAACCCACCCTCAAGCTGATGGCTGATGTACGGCTGCTCAATGAGGTAGAAGCAGCGGTCCAAGAAACCTTGGCCACCTTCGGTCACATCGATATTTTGGTGTGCAATGCCGGGGTTTGTGATATGGCCAACACCTGGGACATCACTGAAGAGTGGTGGGATATTATGGTCGATATCAATTTGAAAGGCTGTTGGACCGCCATTAAAGCTGTTGTCCCTTCTATGATTGCCCGCAATCAAGGTGGCCGGATCATCCTCACATCCTCCGTTGCTGGTTTGAAAGGAATGGCTGGACTGGGTCATTATGCTGCGGCTAAATGGGGCGTCGTTGGTCTGGCAAAGACTCTGGCCCTTGAAGTGGCGCAATATAGCATCACCGTCAACACCCTTCACCCCACCAACGTGGATACGCCCCTCATCAGTGGCATGGCCGAAGCCGCTGATATTCCCTTAGCCGATTTCAAAGCCGCGATTGGCCCAAATAATCTCCTCCCCGTTCCCCTTGTCGAGGCCCAAGACCTGGCCAACGCGGCCCTCTGGCTGGCCTCTGATGACGCTCGTTACGTCACCGGGCAAGAGCTGAAGATCGACGCAGGTTTGATGTTGAAGTAAAATAGATATACCTCTTCCCGTAAAATCGTATTTTCAAACCCCATTCAAACTTAACTCTGTTATCATCGGTTATGGTTACTGTGGCAATGTTGTAATGCATTACCGTAATCATGTCATGCTGCCTCCTATTCAGGTCTTAATCGTGTCATCGACCCGTAAAAACCCTGAAAATTGACCGATTTAGACCCAAAAACCGTTTAACTGTTTTTATTCACGCCGCTCACCCGATGTGTTATCATAAATTTGAGAGGATTTTTGTAACATACCATTGGAGAGGCGCGTAGGAGGAGGTGTAATTCAATTAAAGTAGAAAGGTAGATATTGATGAAGACCAGATTAACTCTCATTATCCTAAGTTTGGCTATCTTACAATTAATTCCGTGGCGCACCGAGGTCAGCCAATTGGCTGGCCCATTACCCGTTTCGCTCGACCAGATGCTAGGCGTCCATCCAGCTCAGGCTCAGACCGGCCCGCCGGGAACGGTAAAATCTCACCAGAAGATTAGCGATACGGTGGGTGGGTTTTTTGGGACGGCGAGTTTGTTGGATGATAGTGATCAGTTTGGCTTTAGTGTGGCTGAATTGGGGGATGTAGATGGGGATGAAGTATCCGACCTAGCTGTGGGAGCACCCATTGATGATGATGGGGGTGATGGCCGAGGGGCTGTTTGGATATTGTTTATGAATGCTGACAGAACAGTTAAATCCTATCAAAAGATTAGTGATACTGAAGGTGGATTCTCCGATGTCCTGAATGATTTTGACTTATTTGGTGCTACAGTAGCTAGTATTGGTGATTGGGATGGAGATACGGTGCCGGATATAGCTGTTGGAGCATCTTCGAGTGATGATGGAGGTTCTGGGGCTGGGGGGATGTGGCTGCTGTTCTTAAATACGGATGGGACGGTCAAAGGGCATCAGAAGATTAGTGCCATCCAAGGTGGTTTTAGCGGCACATTAGGCCAACATGATCAATTTGGGACCGCCATTGCACTTTTAGATGACCTGAATGGGGATGATATTCCTGAGTTGGCGGTGGGAGCACCATTTAATGATAATACGGGACAGAGTGGTGAACCAGGTGCTGTCTGGATATTGTTTATGAATGCTGATGGCACAGTGAAAGATCAGCAGGAAATCAGTAAGACTCAAGGAGGGTTTACGGGGAATATAGATAATGGTGATTTATTTGGCGCGGCTCTTTCCCCAGTAGATGATTGGAACAATGATGGTGTCCCTGATCTGATTGTCGGTGCCCCTCGTGATGATGATGGTGCAGATGGGGCTGGTGCGATATGGTTATTGCTTTTAAACGCAGATGGCACAGTCAAAGGACAGCAGAAAATTAGTGAAACGCAAGGTGGGTTTACAGGTGACTTAGATATTGCTGATCAGTTTGGAACATCTGTTGCAAATTTGGGTGATCTTGATGGAGATAGTATATCTGATTTTGCAGCAGGTGCTTTCTACGATAATGATGGGGGTGTGGCTGGTCAAGGGGCAGTTTGGATCCTGTTTATGAAAGCTGATGGAACCGTTAAATCTCATCAAAAGATCAGTGCTACACAGGGGAACTTCTCCGGCCCATTGGACCCTACTAGTCGTGGTTTTGGCTATTCTATGGCGTCCCTTGGTGATTTGAATGGGGATGGCTTTCCCGATGTGGTTGTGGGTGAACGTGGGAATGATGATGGGGGTAATGCACGGGGTGCCGTTTGGACCCTCTTCCTCAACGGTGAAACTGCGCCCCCACCGACGGACCATACCCTCTTGGCGGTCTATGCGCTAGCCTTTGATAATGACCCCTCTAGCCCAGGCAATTTGGCTCCGGAATATTGGCCAGTGTTGGAGGGCCTGATTGAGGCCAGTGTCGAGAATCCAAAGAAAACCGCCGTGGTCTTAACCGACCTAAATGAGGTGGGCGATACCCATATTCGGGTGATTCAGAATGGGGTAACAACAACTTTGACGGGGGTACCTGATCCTGACGCCAATTGTGAGTTGATCGCAGGCTTAGAATATGACATGTCTAACGGGCAACAGCTTGGCTGTTTTATCAAATGGGCCAGAGCCACCTACCCGGCTGATAAAACTATCTTCTCCTATGTCAGCCACGGGATGGCCTTAGTGCCTGAAACCGATATCAACAATCTCTTTGATGTGGATGCAGATGGAATAACCCTACAGTCAGGCGATGAAGCTATTCCATTACCCAATCGTAAAGGTGGGCCCGACTTCACAGATCATAACCCGCTAAGCCTCATTTCACCCTACGATTTAGCCGAAGCCTTACGAATCGGTACAAATGAGGGGGCTGACCCGTTGGATGTAATGGATACAGTCCATTGTTTCTCCGGCTCCATGGAAGAGTTTTATGAACTGCATCCATATGCAACGATCATTACTGGCTCGCCAAACTATGCCTATCTTGATTCAGATATGCTGGGGCAGGCGCTTGAGGCTGTCAACCCTAATCAAGCAGCAACTGTGATGGCCGATCAAATTATCGGCACGTATCACGCAACATTACCCGATGTTGATCATCCTCATTTGTTAGTGGCTGTAGAAAGCGAAAAACTTTCACAAGTTAAGACGGCCTGGGACACAACCGCTTTCCATGTGATGGACGAGTTAAACCAAGACCTAACAAATAGTAAGGCAAAGATTTTAGCTGCGTATCAAAGCAGTGCTAAATATGATGCCAACTTGTGTGAACCGCATGACTGGAGTTTGGCTGCTCCGGATGCCTTATCCGATATGGCTGATTTTGCAACCAAGCTTGGCCAACAAGGCTGGGGCAACGCCCAACTCTCGACGTCTGCGGCGGAGACGGCCGCTTACATCAATACCGCTGTAGTCGCTCGGTATCAGCAAAATGGACGACCTTGGTTTGCTGACGCCGACCCCAAACCAACCTGGGATTTTACGAGTAGCGCTGGTATCTCGCTCTATACCGATTTTCAGGGAGAGCAGGTAGAAGGGGTGACAAACCTTGGCTTCCAGGCAGGTTGGTATAAAGATGAGGTGACAGCAACAAATCCCCATCCCTACACATTTTTACAAAATGGTTATAATGACGTGACCTGGGGTGATGTATTCCAAAAGTTCTGGGAAGGTGAGACGGTGCAGGTTGGTGGTTGTCTTCCTGAGTTTCCAGTGGTCCAGAGTCCAGGTGAGGTCTCTGCCGAGCGAATTACTATCCCACACCAACCAACCGTTTCTCTAAATCACCCAATCTATCTTGAGGCGGTTATCGGAACCATTCAGGTATTACCCAATTTGGTGGTTCGCTTTAATATCTATCAAAATGATGCCTTGGTCTTCTCTGATGTGGTTGCCGCCAACTATCTGACCCCCGGAACTTATCCGATCACTACCAATAATGCTTGGACCCCGACCGAGTTAGGGCCTTTTATCATTGAAGTGATTGCTGATGATGATAACCGAGTGATTGAAACGTTGGAGAGTAACAATTATGTTACGATGGCTGGCACGGTAGTTTCTGCTTCGGATGCGCCACCGGTTTTGGATGCCAAGATGATCAATAATTTGCAGTGGGTGATTGTCGATTCGATCCCGATTGATGTAACTATTGAGGATCTGGCCATCGGGGTTAATCAACTCTCCGCCCAAATTTATACCTATGTGCCGGGCGATACCCCCAACACTCAGATACCTAAACTTATCTCAATTCAGACCTTTGATACAGCTTCAGGAAATGAGACCATTAACCTCTCTTTACCCGCTAATCTACAACCTGGGCCTCTGACTGTTCATATCTGGGGCACCGGTCCTAGTGGCCAGACGCTTAAGCCAGCTATTGTAAATTTCAACTATGCCCCACCCCATCGGATAGCCTTTGAGGCTGAGCGTTACTTCTTGTTTGAGGCTGAAGCTAATGATAGCCTAACGTTTGATTTGGTTGTCCCGGATGGACAGGATGTTAATCTCTTTGTTTGGGACCCAATTAGTGCTGGTTTGCCTACCTGGCAGTCGACTGGAGTTGGTAGCGATAAATTAGAGGTGACTGCTCCCTTAAGCGGCCAATATCTGTTGGGGTTGCGGGGTGAAACTACTGGCGAAGCTCAATACACGTTGTTGGTTACCCGTAATGGGATTCAGAGCCAAAGTGTAGCAGCGAGTAACTCAATCACAGATGCGTACATCCCTGATACACGCCCTATTTTTCTAGAGCCAGATCTCATACTTCCTTCTATAGGTCAGGCGGTTTTCCTGCCTGTCGCTATAAAGAATTAAGTTGGGCGTTACTTTTGCATCTGATTACTCGTCCCAACGTAGAGCGTTGGGACGAGTAATAGACATTCTGTGTCACCCAAGTTTATTTGAAGCTTGTGACAAATGTAGGGTTAGATGAATGACGCAATGTAATCAGTAGAGTGTACTTTGTCCTTAGCAACAAATAAAAATACTTTGGCTGACCTCTGACCGGCCAAAGCGTTTTATACTAACAAACTAGTTATGCTGTGTAACTCATCTGATTAGGCAGAGCGTTGTGGGGTGATGTAACGTGTAGAACGCCCTTTTCCTTCTATAGTCAGTAAACCTAGCTCGACTAACTCGTTTAAGTCTCGGGTAGCCTGTTTTTGAGAAATTCCTGTCAATTCTCGATAGATCTTGTTTGTAATTGATCCCTGTTCATTAACATACTGTAATACTTGCTCTTGGCGATCCTGAAGCTGTTGATTGTGCAACCCTAACTGAGGGTGTGTCAAAAGTAATTGATTTATGTCCTGTAGTAATACTTCATCCCGTATTTCTTGCGCAATCTCTTGTGAGTCTTTGATCAAAGTTTTGGCGGTTTGAATATCATTAATCTTGGTATATGCTTCCGCTAAATCATAATAGGTTGATGCCAGCCAGGTTCGATTTTTTATCTCAACAAATATGTTGCGAGCCATTTTATAATAGTGAATGGCTTGCATATACTCCTCTTGCCAGAAGTAACAAGCTCCAATGGCTTTCAACCCTAACGCTTCATACACTTGATCCCCAGCCTGATTAGCCAAATTTGTGCTAAGCTCCAAATACTCCAAAGCCTGATCATATTGGCCCAAAGCGGTGTAATCTTGTCCCACATTATTTGAGGTTCTAATCATTCGATCAACATCTTGAACCTCATTGGCCGCCCGCCAAGCTTGTAAACGTTGCTCTAAGGCTTGGGCATTATCACCCTGCCAATAGTGATAATCACCCCAAGCATTGTGTAAATCAGCCCAATTTGCCCAATCATCACGTTCAATCAATGTCTGGGCCCGACTCAAATCCCGTTCAGCCTGAGCCAAATCTTGACGTTCCTGCATAAATATCCAGGCGCGGTCGGTATATAGTTTGACCAATACACGGGCCTGAGGTTGATACTCTTCCAAAATCTTGATGCCATGTTTGTAATGAGCAAGGGCTTCATCAAGATTTTTAAAGCGAAAGGCTTTGGCCCGACGATAGTAGGCCAAGGCTTTGGTTAGAATGTCAGGGGCCGACAGTGCTTCTCGATACTCAAGTAAGGCTTCATCGATATTTTCTAGCGACTCTGCAATCTGTCCACTGACAATTTTTAGGCGCGCCCATAGATTGGGGTCGGTAATCTCCGCACGTTTAAATTCAGTCAAGATGTCGCGTAATGGCTCAATTTCTAAATTGTCAATAATGTAACGGTTGTGCTCAACTAGGGTAAGTGCGGCCGTCTGAAATTCACCAGCCCAGCGAAAATGTCGAGTGGCCTCCAGATAGTCATGTTGATCGAGATAGTATTCCCCAGCAGTATTATGCCAGGCTTGCTGTTCAGTAGGCGAGAGAAGAAGGTGTAAGTAGCTACGTAGTTCCGGCTGAACCGATAAATTGACCCCAGGGGCATCGATTAGTAACAGTTCATCTAGAGCCAATTGACTTAACCCACTCTGGATAGCACCCTCTGTAAAAGGAGTATCTTGTTGATATAAAATCTGGCTGGGGATGGGGTGGCGAAAGATGGATACGAAGCGTAAGATGAACCGACGAACCTCATCAGGCGCAAAACGGGTATATCGTTCAGCAATTGTGATGTTTTTGATCTGTTGAGCATAGCGTGAGTCTTGCAATTCATCTTGTAGAATATGGGCTGTGGCAGCTATCGCAACTGGTCGCCAATTTCGTGAGATATTTTGCTCACTGGTGTACATCTGTTCGGCTAGTTCTGAGAGCAACATGCCTTTTAGGTAGTAATGGTGGAGAATATTATAGTTTCGCCAGGTAGCTGCAGTCCAATCTAGGGAGCCATCAGGACGTAGCTGATCAACAACCCAACTTAATATAGATTGCATCGCCCGATGAAGGGCATCGGTGGTGCGTGGTTCATTTTCTAAAAAATAAGGTTCAACCAAAGAGCTACAGGCTAGGGGCGAAGTAGCCAACTCCAAGAGGTCCCCATTCCGATAGAGCGTAAAGGCTTCTAGGACCAGTTTGGTAAACTTTGCTTCAGGCATCGCCAACAGGGTGGCATCATTCATGTATTGCTCGGGTTAGTCTTTAACAAATTTGTTGGTCTAACTAATCATAAAACAGCTCTAGAGATTCGCCAAATCGGATTATTTATCTATCTAATTTAAAGAATTTGCTCGATTGGATACATTGGATACAATGTATCCAATCCTTTTGAGACGCTATCTAATGGACCCAAATATGAGTAATCCATTATCATCACAACCCCATCTAACCGCCGCTGAACGGGTCATTCAGGCCCTGCGGGTTGCTATTACAACGGGTGAGTTGCCTGCTGGAGCACAGCTACGACAAGAAGAGGTTGCTGCCCAATATAAAGTGAGCCGAATGCCTGTGCGAGAAGCATTTCGCCAGCTTGAGTCAGAGGGCTTGCTGGTGGTTTATCCAGGGCGTGGGGCCTTTATCACCCGGTTGGAGCGGGCTGAGATTGAGGAGATTTACGAGATCCGGACCTTGCTGGAATGTGAGGCGCTACGTCGGGCCTTTCCTGCCCTAACGCCCAGTATATTGCTCAAGGCAGAAGAGTTGCTAGATCAGCTAGATACCGTACAGGATGGGCAAGGCTTTCGTGAGCTTGACGAGGCCTTTCACGCCATCCTCTATGCCCCAGCCAATAGACCAAAGCTGTTAGACCTTATCGATACCCTGCGTCGTCAAGTTACCCATTTCTTTTTTGGTGTGACTACACCGGATATTTATCGTGATGAAATTCAACCCCAACACCGTAATATTTTAGCTGCTTGTCGTGCTGGCGATGTTGAGACGGCAATTGATGCCCTAAAGGCTCATCTCGAATGGTCTGTCCAATCAACCTTACGGGCGAATCGATATTTAAGTTAATAGAGTTTATGGGATTTTAGAGTTTGTAGGGCTAAAAGTAACTACAAACTACGCACTTAAAACATATGTGATATGCATAATTAGCTCCATCTAAATTCTGTGGGAGGAAACAATGTCAAAACCTATCAGTGAAAAAGTAGTGATGGTTACCGGTGCTGGCAAAGGTATTGGTCGAGCAATTGCCGAGCGATTCGCGGCGGAAGGGGCGCGGGTTGTCGTGAATGATGTGAATGCAGAGACGGCCGAGGGGGTTACCCAAGGGATCATCGCTAATGGTGGGCAGGCGATGGCTGCGATCGCTGACGTATCTGACAAGGCGCAGGTCGATACGATGTTTGATGCGATGTTGGCTGAATATGGCACGATTGATGTGCTGGTGAACAATGCCGGGTTGATTAAACCGATGATCCATTTCTTTGAAGCTGATGAGGCTTGGTGGCGACGCATTATCGATGTTAACTTGACGGGGGCTTTTTTATGCTCCCATCGCGCTGCCTTTATCATGGCTAAACAAGGGGGTGGCTCGATTATTCATATGTCTTCCGGTGGAGCGACCCGGGCTCATCGTGGGTTTACCTCTTATGACGCCGCGAAAGGCGGAATCGAAGGCCTAATGCGGGCCATGGCGCTCGATTTGGGACCCTATGGCATTCGAGTCAATGGACTGGTTCCCGGCGCAATTGATACGGTTGGTATGGATGAGGACGCTCGCCAAATGCGGGGCGAAAATGTTCCGTTGGGACGGGTGGGTGAGCCGGAAGATATGACGGGCCCAGCCCTCTTTCTCGCCTCTGACGATGCACGCTACATCACTGGGCATTGTATTTTTGTTGATGGCGGGATGCTAGCCCAGCAACGTTCAGCCACGGTCGATATCTTCCCCGTGAGTAAATTCCCGAAATTGGAGGACTTGCCATGACAGAGGCGACCAACGAACAGCGTTATCGTGTAGGGGTTGACATTGGGGGGACATTTACCGATCTGATCGTGGTTGATACCAAAACGGGTGAGTTTACCATTGGTAAAGTTTTGACCACACCCTCCGATCCATCACAGGCCGTTGAGTCGGTTTTGTCAGACACGTTGCCTCCCGCCGAAATTGGAGTGGACGAAGTTCAACATCTGATCCACGGGACAACCTTGGTGACCAACGCTGTAATCGAGCGCAAGGGTGCGGCCACGGCTTTGATGACCACTCAGGGTTTCCGCGACTCCATTGAGATTGGCCGAGAGAATCGCTACGACTTGTATGACTTGATGCTCGAACAACCCCGCCCCTTGGTGCCCCGTTACCTGCGATTTGATGTGCCCCAACGCACCTTGGCAACTGGTGAAACCGCGCAAGCTTTGGATGAGGATCATGTGGCCCATCTGGCCCAAGAGCTGACGGCCAATGGACTTGAAGCTGTAGCCGTGGTGTTTCTGCATAGCTTCACTAATCCCAATGATGAACGGTTAGCCCGCGAGATTATCCAGCGAGTGGCTCCCGAATTGCGGGTCTCGATATCCTCGGAAGTCGTGCCCGAAATCCGCGAATTTGAGCGAGCTTCAACAACCATTGCTAATGTCTACGTCCAGGAGCTGGTTGAAAAATATTTGCACGGCCTCGAAGATCGTTTAGCCCGATTAGGCTTTGCCGGAAGCTTCTTCCTGATGCTGTCCAGCGGTGGTATCGCCACAGTCGACACGGCGGTTCGTTTTCCGGTCCGTCTGCTTGAGTCCGGCCCTGCGGCTGGGGCGCTGGCGGCGACGGCCTATGGCAATGCCGCTGGCTATGGCGATGTCCTCTCCTTTGATATGGGGGGCACCACCGCCAAAATTTGCGTTATCGATGATGGCAAACCTTTGATCGCCCACGAATTTGAGGTAGATCGAGTTTATCGCTTTAAGAAAGGCTCTGGGCTGCCTGTTAAAATTCCAGTGCTTGAATTGATCGAAATTGGCACTGGGGGTGGTTCGATTGCCCGTGTCGATGCGCTCGGCCTGCTCAAAGTTGGGCCTGACTCGGCAGGGGCTGATCCTGGCCCAGTTTGCTACGGCAATGGTGGCACCGACCCCACCGTGACCGATGCCAATCTCATTCTTGGTTATCTCGATCCTTCCTACTTCTTGGGTGGCCGAATGTCACTCAATATCGAGGGAGCACGACAGGCGATTAAAGAGAAGATTGCCGACAGATTGGATATGTCCATCGAAGAAGCCGCTTGGGGCATCCATCAAATTGCCAATGAAAATATGGCCAATGCTGCTCGGGTTCACGCTTTGGAGCGGGGTAAAGATCCCCGCCGCTTTCCTCTGTTTGCCTTCGGAGGGGCAGGTCCAATGCACGGTTATCGTATCGCCCTGTCATTGGGTGCCCCTACGATGCTGACTCCACTCGGGGCTGGCGTGATGAGCACGGTCGGCTTTTTGTCCGCCCCGTTGGCCTTCGATTTTGTTCGCTCTTGGCCGGGCCGACTGGATGAGATGGATTGGACCAAGGCCAACACCTTGCTGGCTGAAATGGAAGTCGAGGGTCAAGCGTTGTTGGAAAATTCAGGCGTACCTGCGGCAGACATAACCCATCGGCGCGAGGTAGATATGCGATATGTCGGACAGGGCCACGAAATTGCGGTGCCGCTGCCTGATGGTCCCCTAGATGCCAGCCACGTGTCACAATTGGTCGAGACATTCCAACAGGTGTATCAGGAGTTGTACGAACGGCTCGGCCCGCCCGTGCCTGTTGAGATTTTGAATTGGCGAGTGGTTTCTTCGGGACCAAAACCTGATTTACGATTGCAAGTGGTTACCACGGGTGAACCTCAGTCTGATGGTGGGGTCCAAGCTGCGTTGAAGGGCGAACGTCTGGCCTACTTCCCTGAAACGGAAGGGTTTGTCAGTACCCCAATTTATGATCGCTATCAGTTACAACCTGGGGCCAAATTTGATGGTCCTGCGATTGTCGAAGAGCGGGAGTCTACGGTCATCGTTGGGCCTGGTGCCCGCTGTCACATCGATGAGCATCACAATTTGGTGGCTGATCTAACGGATGTGAGCAATACGTTTTTACAAAATGGAGGTCCAGCATGAGTCTCAACCCAATTGCCTTAGAAGTGATGTGGAATCGACTACTATCGGTCGCGAACGAACAGCAGGTAGCCCTGATGCGAACGGCTTTCAGCACCATCGTGCGGGAGTCGCAGGATTTAGCCTGTGGGGCCTTTGATACTCGGGGCAATATGATCGCCCAATCGTTGACCGGAACGCCAGGACACATTAATCCGATGGCGACCGGGGCTAGACATTTTTTGGACGCTTATCCCCAGGAAACCCTCAAACCGGGCGATGTATTGATTACCAACGATCCTTGGCAAACGGCGGGTCAGGTCAACGACTTTACGGTGATGACACCCGTTTTCAAGGGTGAACGATTAGTCGGCTTCTTCGCCAATTGCTGCCACTCACCTGATGTGGGTGGACGGATTCTGTCTGCCGAGGCCACCGAGGTTTACGAAGAAGGCCTGCGAGTGCCAATTATGAAGCTGTTCGACCAAGGCGAACCCAATCACGAACTGCTCAAAATCGTGCGGGCCAATGTCCGAACCCCTGATGAAACCGTCGGTGACTTGTACGCTCAAACCGCCTGTAATGATGTTGGGGCGCGTAGTCTCCTGCAAATGATGGACGAATTTGGCCTGGAAACGATTGACCCCTTGGCCGATGAGATTATTGCTCGCTCCGAACGAGCGATGCGTGATGGCATTCGCCAACTGCCCAACGGGGTCTACACCCACGAGGTATGGAGTGATGGCTTTGAGGAACCAATTCGAATTAATGTGCAGGTCACCATCGAGGATGAGGACATTTATATCGACTTTGCTGGATCATCACCGCAAAGCAAGCGGGGTATCAACGTGGTGATGAATTACACCCACGGCTACGCCTCCTTTGCGATGAAAGCCGCCATCAGCCCCGAAGTACCCCACAACGAAGGGGCCTTTCGTCCGGTCCACGTCACCGCCCCCGAAGGCTCTATCCTCAACTGTCAAGAGCCAGCCGCCGTGGCCTCTCGCCATCTCATCGGCCACTTCCTTCCCAGCGCAATCTTTGGTGCCCTTGCCCCCGCCTTGCCCGGAAAACTAATGGCGGGAAGTGCCGACCCGATTTGGCTGACCATCTGGCGGGGCACGTGGCCGGAAACAAAAAAGTCAAGCCAACTAACCGTGTTCCTCGTCGGTGGCACTGGTGCCAGAGCCATCAAAAATGGCTTGAACACCACGGGCTTCCCCAGTGGTGTGGCCGGTGTGCCCGCCGAGGTGATCGAAACGCTGGCTCCGGTTGTGCAAAAGCAACGAATGTTGCGCACCGACTCCGGCGGGGCCGGTCGCTTCCGGGGTGGACTTGGTCAAGCTACCACGATGGGCTATCGCGGTCTCGATCAATGGAGCATCTCCCCAATGGCTGATCGGACCCAATTTGAGGCGCGTGGCGTTGAGGGTGGTCAGTCCGGTGCCCTTGGTGAGTTCAAAATTGATGGCGAACACCATCAAACAAAAATGGCCTACTGGATGGACCCCGACTCCGAAGTCCAACTCAATCCCCCCGGTGGTGGCGGCTACGGCTCCCCCTTCGAGCGCGACCCCGAGGCTGTGCGTCAGGATGTGATCAATGGGTACGTTTCTTTAGAGGGGGCGAAAGCCGATTATGGCGTGGCGATTCGCCTTGAGGGTAAGCCGGACAGTTTGGTGCGGCTGCCGGAGCAGTATGTGATTGATTGGGATGAGACGGAGCGGTTGCGGGGGTAGAAATTTTTTGACTCAATCTTGAGACACTAGCAATAGACGTCTGGTTCCAGTTTCCCCCTCCCCTTGGTATAATAAAAAAATGACCATTTCTTTCTTGCCAGAGACCCAAGTAGGAACCTATACCATCGAAGCCGAAATTGGCCGAGGCGGGATGGGTATTGTCTATCGCGCCTTGGACCCCGCCTTGAATCGCTCGGTTGCCCTCAAGACCTTAGCCCCTCATTTAGGGCGTGACCCCGATGCCCTAGGTCGGTTTCATCAAGAGGCGACGGTGGTTGCGGGCTTGAAACACGCCAATATTGCGACAATTTATGGCTTTGGTGAGCACGATGATACGCCCTACATCGCGATGGAGTGGATTGAGGGGCAGACCCTAAAGCAGCGATTGGCTTCCAAGAATAAGTTGCCGCTCGATGCCGGCCTTAATCTGTTTCGGCAATTAGCTTCAGCCTTGATGTATGCCCATCAGCAGGGGGTGGTTCATCGGGATTTGAAGCCTGCGAATATCATCGTCGATGATGATGATCACGTTACGATTGTTGACTTTGGTTTGGCTTGGTTTGATAGCGTGCCCTCTTTGACTGCGAGCGGCTCAATTGTTGGCACCCCCCGTTATATGACTCCTGAGCAGTTGCAAGGGGAGACGGTTGACCCACGAACGGACCAATATGCTTTGGCTTTGATTTTTTATGAGATGCTGACGGGGCAGTTACCGTTCAATAGCGAAAGTGGCGCGGCGCTGTATCATCAGCAGCTCTACGCTATTCCCGCCCTGATCACTGAATTAAATCCCACTGTGCCGCTTGCCGTCGAAAATGCCCTTGAAAAAGCGTTGCAAAAGAAGCCCAGTGACCGCTTTGAGACGATAGAGGCATTTGCCAGAGCGGTAAATGATCCTAATTCTCTTCAACAACAAAATCTTATCCAGACAGGCTTGCTTAAGTATGTACGAAGTATCCTGCTGATTCTGGTTATCGTTGGCTTGGTTTTTGCTGGATATCGGATCGGGGCCGACGCAATTCTGATTTCTGATAGAGCGCTTCCCCCATCCCCAACGATTCCTGTGACCCCTTGGGTGTCTCAAACGCCCAACGTACCCACGGATAGTGAACAGTTGACCATCGGTAACCCCGACGAATTGTGGCCAACTGCTATTGGTGGCCCGCTTCATAATCGTAAATTTGAACCCCCTTTGTTGCCGCTCTCTAGCCAACCACGTTGGGAGTTTTCGATGCCGGATGCCGAGATTGTGGCCTTGGTTGGGGGGAATGGTCACGTGATGGCGGTTTCGTTGGATGGGGCGATCAAAGTGCTGGATTGGCAGACAGGCGAGGTTTTAGGCGATACCCAGCTTGATGGCAAAATCACTGCCTTGCCGACCGTTTATGCTGATAATGACATGGCATTGACCCTTCTTGGGTCAGAAACTGGCTCGCTCTATGCCCTCAATTTAGCGGATGCCAAACAGGTTTGGCATCTGTCCAATTTTGCTTCAGACAACATCATTTATTTAACCGCCATCCCGTATCAGCATCAGGTGTTTGCCCTGAGCCAGCGGGGGCAACTTCAGGTCATTGATCCAATTGATGGGCAAATTAAAATTACAACTGATTTATCTACAAATGTGAATACTGCAATTTTTCCTCCAGCCCAAACTGAGGCTGGTGTGGCTTTGATGGGAGAAACAGGCCAATTGGGCATATGGGCGTCAAACATAAATTCGCTGACCTGGGCGATTCCAATCAATGGCAAGGTTACCGCACCCCCTTTGGGTGAAGGAGGCTGGGACTTTGTCACGGTGGGGCTGGAGGATGGTACTGTCGAAGCAATTTGGACCGCAACAGGTCAATCTGATTGGCAAGAGCAAATGTCTGGCCCGGTGATCGCCTTGGCGGCTGATTTGACGAATCTGTATGCGGTCACGGCGAATGGTGAAATCCTGGCTCGCTCTTTCTGGGATGAAGCGGTGGTTTGGCGACTGGACCTAGTAACGCCGATTACGGCTGGCCCGCTGGTGGATAATGAACAGGTGATTCTAGGTACTGAGGACGGAGAGGTTTTGTTCATTGACGCTGAGGAGGGCACCCTCCTGACTGATCAAACGCTCACTGTGGATGCCCCCATTGTAGCCTTAATGCCCGCTGGTGGAATACTTTTAGTGGGTACAGATACCAATATCTTGGCTTATGGCCCGGAGGTGACGAAATGACCGAACCTGCGTGGCTTATTAGTAAGGACCCCGACCGTCCCACCGAACGCTGGTTTTTGGATCAACCCGAGATGATTATTGGGCGACGCCCGCCCGCTCAAATTGTCCTCCCTTTCCCTCAATTATCTCGGCGACACGCTGTCATCAAACGTGACGAGTGGGGCTACACCATCACCGATTTGGGGAGCCGTAACGGCACCTTTGTCGATGGTCAGGTCATTGGCTCAGAGCCGTACCCACTGGTGGGTGGTGAAGAGATCGTTTTTGGGGGAGCGATTGCGCTTCACTTTGAAGACCCGGATGAAACGGCCAAAGGGCCTCGCCTTGGGCGACTGAGTGGGATCTGGATTGATCCTGACTCGCGGACCGTGTGGGTTGATGCCGCGCCCCTTGAGCCACCGCTCTCCTCCGCTCAGTTCGCCTTGCTTTCCCTGCTCTATGATGCCGCCGAAACTGTCGTTTCCCGTGAGCAAATGGTAGCTGCAATTTGGCCCGAAGCTACACTTGAGTCCAGTGAAGATGCCCTGGATGGACTGATCAAGCGGGTCCGCGCTCGACTTCGGCAAATCCAACCTAACGAGGAGTATATCCAGGTGGTGCGTGGACACGGCCTGCGCTTGGTTCAACCCAATCAAGACAAATGACCCCCTTTTGACCCTCTTTTGCCCCCCCAACATCAAGTAAATCGCTCTGATTTTCGATAGACTGGCTCTACAAATTTTTGTTAGAGCCTTTTTTGTTGTTCTTTGATTTATTCGGGAACTAGACAATCTCTGTGAGACAATAGTGAGATAGGAAATGTAGCCTCGGCATCCCTGCCTGCGAACGGACAGGCTAGAAGCCTGTGTTACAACTTTATTTCCACAGGAGTTAACACGAGCTTCGCACACCACCAAGGTGATGAAAACAAGGAATCCGAAAGTGCACTTTCGGATTCCTTACTCAAAAGCTATTTTCTAAGGAGCAAACACAAATGAATTTCAACGTGAAGCGATTTAATCTTATGGTCTTCTTGATCTTATTATTTTTTCTGGGCGGGACTGGTTTTGTCATCGCGCAACCACCCCTCGATCGTGATGATACGCCAGAAATTATCTCGATTACGACACCCCCGGACACCGGACTTGTATCAAATACCACCACCTACACCGGAACGGTCTTTCCAGCAGCCGTCAGCGTTACTGGTCAAATGATTAGCTATGCAGAAGGGGATGATGGTTGGTGGCAGTATGGTATTTCCGGTCCTTTTCCGCGATACACAATCAACGGTAATGGAACGGCCACGGATAATCGAACAGGCTTAACCTTTGTGCAAGATATGATGTGTACAGAGGGGCTTGATTTTGATACAGCTTTGGTTGCCATCGAGAATTTAACCGAAGGAATGTGTGGACTGACGAGTGCCGGAATGATGAGCGGAATGGGATATCGGGCTGGCTATTTTGAAATGGGTAATATTGCAGAGGCAACAAGTCTATTTAATTTTGGCTATGCTAATCCCGCCTTGTCCAATCAGACTGGGTATGGGCAGGCGGTGGATGGCGGGAATCTCTTTGGCAATATAGCCATGTGTGGGAGAACTTCGACCAGAGGGGGAACTGTTTGGCAGGGGCATCATTATAATCGGTTTAGTGTGGGATATAGTGGCATTGAACTCACTGGTGCCTGTACCGACACAAACCCTATTATTGATCGCGGCCCACCCATATTCCCCCGCAGGCTACAAATGGTTGCTCCACATAGTGTGACCAGCGGTGGCAACACCTATGTTGCTGGCATTCCGAAAACTGGCCAAACTGTAACATTTGCAACAGGTGATGATGGAAATACCCAACGTGGGGTGGCCTGGCCCAATCCTCGTTTTACAGACAATGGGGATGGGACCGTACTTGATAATTTGACCGGACTAATCTGGTTAAAGGATGCGGACTGTTTTGGCGAGCAAAGCTGGAATGAGAGTTTGACCGATGCCAATATGTTGGCAGACGGGGCCTGTGGTTTGAGTGATGGCTCGCAAGCGGGCGATTGGCGCATGTCAAATGTACTGGAGTTGAACAGCCTGATCCATCATAACCACCGAAATCCGGCCCTGCCGAATACAGTTGGCGATGGTCAATGGAGCGCGGGTGATCCCTTCATGAATGTCCAGAGTAATGGGGAGTTTTATTGGGCGAGTACTACGTTTGCCGCAGATACAACCCAAGCTTGGTTTCTTCATCTCCTTGATGGGATCAGGAGTTCTACTCCAAAAATCAATAACCTCCACCTTTGGCCGGTAAAAGGCGGGGTGCGTGTTGAGAAACAATCTATTTATTTGCCATTGATGATGAAGTAGACCAGATGAAATGACCAAAATATTTTTTGACAGGAGATTTAATATGCCAGATTTGAAGCGCATCTTATCAGAGAGAATGGCTGTGAAAAAAGCAATGTTTTATCGGTTTCAATTTTTAACCCTAACCATTTTGATTGCCGGCTTTCCTATAAATATTTGTGTCTTTCTTGAGTTTTTTCTGTTGTCTCAAGATAGCATCCATAAAACCACGATTAAAACTGATGAAAATTATATGGGAGTAGGTGAATGATGAGAATGGATTATAAACGACGACATATTTTATTAGTCTTGTGTTTGAGTATGCTCACTTTCTGGCTACCGAGTTCAGTCACGGCTCAAACCTCAGGCACCCTGTTCAGGTCCGCTGATGTGGTTCTACAAGCGACTGATATTACGGATACAGGCACGACCTGGCCATTGAGCCAAGGGGGTATTACGGTGCATCAACCCAGTGGGTCATTGACCACGGGGATGCCCACGAATGGGCTGATACATCTGGGAGGCCTTACCAATCAGGGGATTGCTGTGTCGTCAAACAGCCATTTGCGAATTGGCGGTGCTGCGGGCGAACCTGTTTTGGGCGTTGGCCCAACCGAAGATTTTCATATTCGATTGCTGATGAAAACCCCAGCTGCAAATTCGCTGGGGGACTATCTTATCTATTCCGATCCAAGTTCTGGGGCGAGTATTCTGCTCTTTATCGAGGATGTGGGCATCGGCAAGATGTTTCCGTTATCAAGCTTTGGCTTTCGAATGCCGGAAGGTACCTATCTTCTATTTGAGTTTGGCCGTTATGATCAAGAATTTTATATCTACGCCAATGGCCAGTACCGCGAACTGTTCGATGATGCCTATCCCATCGACTTTTCGGCCACACAGGGGATCATCGAATTATTCGGTGATGCTGGCTCTGGACCAGCGGGCGAACTGCTTTATTTGTCATTCTCCAAAGGGGCGAATGCCGCTTGGGGCAGTTGGCGTAATCATGTCGCCGATGCCGAGCATTTGGGCTTGTTGCGAACCAATCTGGCCCAGCAGCAAATGGCATTCATCACCCACTCCGCTTATGCTCAAGTTGGCCCAACCCTGGAGGATTTAGCAACCACCAGTGGCTTCGGCTTTCGAACGGCGAGTCAAAATTTACCGGGCCACCCTCTGTTTCAACAATGGGCTAATTCGGGAAATGCAGAATGGGATGCTCGGGTCCAAATGCCGTTGGCCGCAACGAGCCGAAATGGCGGATTTGATGGAATGTTGGCTGTTGAGGGGATTAGAGTATCAGAGAATTTTATTGCCGACCCACGTGATGGTTTCGGGCAACCCAATCCAAATTGGTCCGAAACCCACATGGGTAACTTTCTAACCTTATTACAGGCAAACTACACTGGTCCAAATCAACCTCAATTTTATTTGGCTGATTTTCATACCTACACCAATCAAGGGGTCCCCACTGCGCCAAATGACTTGGCGCAATGGCGGGCGGATAATGTGGCTGACCGAACCCGATGGAATAACATTGCCCAACATACCGCCGATACCCACAACACGACCATCCGTCTGATCAAGTTAGAGCAAGTAATAACTGAGCTTTATGATCGTATGAGTGCGGGGCATCCCTCCGTCCCTACTTCATTAACCACCTTCAATCCCTTTATCTTATCCGACAACATCCACCTTACCAGTTATCCGTTTGATGGTTATCACGATGGTGTCTATCTCGCCGCGCTGGTCATCTATCGTACTGTTTTCAGTGAGAGTGTCCTTGGTTTGCCTCAACAGGTTTTAGTGGAAGGTGAATACATTACAATTGATCCAACCCGAGCTATATTCTATCAGCAAATCGTCGAGGATGTCATTGCCCCTTTGGATAGTGCAGGCGAATTGACCTTTACCCCGCAGAATACATCGAGTTTTCATAGGGTGTATTTGCCGATGATTGTGAAATGAAGGGGACAAAGCCATACTTCAACCTGAAAAGTTTCTTCTATTATAGATTTCTTCTTCAGCCTTGTCGATCTTGACCGCAAAATCAACTTCGATATATAATAGGACACGACAGGCTAATCAAATAAAATAATTTGACGGTTTGCTTATTCCACATCAATGAGGAATGTGATCTGTGATTTTTAATGAAGAAATGGAAACGATGCCACGGAAGGACATCGAGAAGCTGCAAACGGAGCGGTTGCAGGCCCTTGTGGCTCGAATGTATGCTACCGTCCCCTTTTCTAAAGAAAAGTTTGATGAAGCTGGTGTGAAGCCGGACGATATCAAAAATTTGGCGGATTTGACCCGTTTACCCTTCACAAAAAAGAGTGACCTGCGCGATAATTACCCCTTTGGCTTATTTGCTGTACCCCGTGAAGACGTCGTGCGTGTTCATGCCTCATCTGGGACGACCGGCAAACCAACGGTTGTCGGCTATACCCGCCAGGATATTGCGACTTGGGCTGAATTGTGTGCCCGTTCGCTGGCTTTGAGTGGGGCTGTGCCTGGCGACATATTCCAAAATGCTTATGGCTATGGGTTGTTTACTGGCGGCCTGGGAATGCACTATGGCGGTGAAGCCTTGGGCTTGACCGTTGTGCCTGTGTCCGGTGGGAACACGGCTCGCCAAATTCTATTGATGCAAGATTTTGGTAGCCACATTTTCTCTTGCACCCCATCATATGCCCTAACCATTGCCGATGCCTTGCAGGAGGCGGGCATTGACCGTTCAAGCCTCAACCTCAAATCGTTTGTTTTGGGGGCCGAGCCTTGGACTGAGGCAATGCGGCAAGAAATTGAAGCCCGTTTAGAGGTCGATGCGGTCAATATCTATGGTTTGAGCGAGGTGATTGGGCCGGGGGTTTCCAATGAATGTATTGAAGCCAAAGATGGGGCCCACGTCTTTGAGGATCACTTTATTGTTGAGGTCATTGACCCCGAGACAGGCCAGCCTGTGGCTGATGGCGAGGTAGGGGAGTTGGTCTTCACCACCTTGACCAAGCAAGCCTTCCCTGTGATGCGCTATCGCACAGGTGACTTAGCCTCGATCAACCGTGAGAAATGTAGGTGTGGTCGTACCTCCGCTCGAATGTCTCGTATTATCGGTCGGGTGGATGATATGCTCATCATCCGTGGGGTTAACGTTTTCCCCTCGCAAATCGAGGAAGCGCTGACTGGGATTGAAAACATCACCCCTCACCACCAAATTATTGTCACCCGTGATAATCGACTGGATAAATTGGAGGTGCAGGTTGAGGTTGCTGAAGGTTTCTTCAACCACATTGGCGATGAGGTCTTTGCTGGACACACTACCGAGAGTGTGGCCGAGCTAAAAACACTGGAAGGCACCATAACCCACAAAATCCACGATATCTTGGGGATCAATACTCAAGTGACCTTGCTACCTCCGTTTGGTGCCCCCCGCAGTGAAGGCGGTAAATTACGTCGTCTAGTGGATAAGAGAGAGTTGTAGGGTTTGTAGAGTTACTCGTGAAAAGCGTAATAGACATGTCATTTCGAACCCGTTAGGGTGAGAAATCTTCTAGATTGGTCGCCCTGAAAGCCCCACCTGGAAGATTTCTCCTCCTTCGTCATCGAAATGACACCCTCACCTTTCGTCAAGTTCGTAATTGCCAAATGCGCTCATAGAATTTTTTCTGTTAAAGGACACAAACCCTAAAACCGCTTAACAATCAAATCGTGGCTTGTGCCTGTCAAATTCCGGCACGGTCCCTCAGGGGTGACCGCCACGATGTCCTCAATACGAATGCCAAATTGCCCATTCAAATAAATTCCAGGCTCGACTGAAAAAACCATTCCCGGCTCTAAAATTGTATCACTTTCTGAGGTGATCCACGGTGGCTCGTGGACTTCCATACCGAGACCGTGGCCGGTCCGATGGAAAAAGTATTCGCCGTAGCCCGCATCTTCGATCACCTTGCGCGTGGCGTTGTCTACATCACGAGCCTTGGCTCCAGCAACGGCGGCCTCTCGTCCGGCTTGATTAGCGGCTCGAACAATATCATACACCTTTTGCACCTCTGCGGGTGGCTCACCCAACTGAATTACCCGGGTGATGTCTGATTTGTAGCCATTCAACGTGGCCCCAATATCCATAATGATGGTATCACCCATCTGTAATTGACGCTCACCAATTTCGTGATGAGGAAAAGCGCTATGTGGTCCAGAGGCGATCAGCGTAAAATCGACGATTTCAGCCCCATTCTCTTTGAAAAAGGCCGAGATCTGGCTGGCAACCTGCAACTCGGTCACGCCGGGTCGGCAGAACTCGGCCCCAGCTGCCACCGCTCGGTCGGCTAAATCAGCAGCTTGGGCTAGTAAATCCAACTCTGCTTCTGATTTTAGCATCCGCAATTTGGACATCAATGTTCCAGCCACAAGCGATTGTTGTGGTTGAATGATGCGTTGAAGCAACAAGAAGGCATCCGTCCGCATACTGTCATCAGCCGCTACAATGCCCTTGGGCTTGATGCCAAGCTCGTCAAGTGCGTTTGTCAGGGTGGGTTCTGGCCCTATCGCGTCGGCCCAACGCATTGACGTGCGGCCTGTGTGGCTTTCTACTTGATCAGCATTTAAGGTAGGGATGACCATCTGATAGCTGTCTTGGCTGACCAACAGATAGGTCGGACGTTCATCCGCGAGAGGGGCGAAGCCAAGCAGGTAACGCATATTCGCTGTAGGGGCGATAGCCACCAAATCAATCCTGGTTGCGGACATCTCTGTTTGTAAATTTTTCAGACGTTCATCTGAAAGGGCTTTCATAGAAGGATCTATCATAGACACGCTAATCTCCTTTTTTTAATAATGTTTCAGCCAATTTTATGATCGCTTGAACATTGAGCATTGCTTTGGGAACAAATGAAGAGCGCAACACGTATTCTTGCTCTTTGTTGATTTCTGGGGCTTGTTGCGAACAATGAGAACAGCCTCCAATCGGCCCAAGACCATCAATCGTGGGCACAGTGCGCCACACCCAATTACCATCACTCAACCCCCCTCGGGCTTCAGGGAAAACTTTCTGTTCCAAATTTTTGGCTGCTTCCTGCCAAATTTTCAATAAGCTATCGCTTTCCTCATTTGGCCCCCAAGGTGCTGTTTCGTTGCGTAGCTTGATACTGACTCCAGTTGTAAAATCGCCCTCGGCACTCGTAACATCCGACTGACCATTGAGCGCCAACATTTTTGCTACGCCATCCCGAAAGACCTCTGGCGAAAAGGTGCGCATCTCAACCATTGCGGTGGCTTGATGGGGGACACGATTGACAACGGTGCCTCCTGTGGCGACACCAACGTTGTAGGTCAACTCACGTTCATAATCAGTCAACGCCGCAACTTTTTGGATCGTATGGGCTAGCTGAACCAAGGCATTGGCCCCATCTTTATGGTTTGAGCCAGCGTGGGCCCCCCGACCTTCAATGACGATGCGATAATCAGCCCGACCTTTGCGAGAGGTGACAATTGAGTAACCCCGTTCATTCTGCTCGCCGCTTTCAAAGACGAGACAAGCTAGGCCGTGTTCGCTTAACACACGTTGGCAGATTCGGCCAAAATCCTCGACCAGCTCCTCCTCAGCCGCATTCAGCAGAATAACCCAGGTGACATCATTATACAGCTCTGGGACAAATTTGCGTAGGGCGGCGAGCACCATGTAAATCATCACGGTACCTCCCTTGATATCATTGGTGCCCGGCCCATAAATTTTATCGCCGACTTCCTGCCAGAAGAAGTTGTTCCGAACCTCCTCTTCCTTTGTAAAGACTGTATCGAGATGAGAGACTAGGCCAATTTTATGGGGCTTTCGGCCGGGCCGAGTCAGAACGACGTGCCTGCCAAAGAGGGGGTTGACCGCTGGGATGTAGCGTGGTGTAAAACCGAGCTCGGTGAAAAATTCGGCGGTTAGCTCACCAACCGAATTGACTCCCTTTGGGTTGGCTGTAAAGCTGTTGATGGCCACCATCTGCTTGAGCATATCGAGGTAAAAGGGAAGATTCTCTTGTAGATACTCGCTTAAGGGTTGCTTTAAGTCCTGTTGCGTCATTGACTGCCTTTCAAAATGCATTTTGAGATAAGCCTCAAGTATACATCAACACTTGATTTGTAGGCAATCAGAAATTCATACGCCATTGTACCCTGCTATTAACAAAAAACACGCCTCGGTTAAGGCGAGGCGTGTTTTTTCAATTATCGGAAAATTACAGTCTAAACACCCACCACCACTAGTATAACCTGCATGGCAAGCGTGGGCAGGTGAAGTGCCCTATCCACCTAACACATGTACCATAACACCAACAAAGCCAACGATCATTCTTCGTTTCACTCATCCCCTAGCTGAAACTTAATCTTGTTGATGTAGTTAGGCATATAATGATCGTTCACGCTTGGCAGGAGGCCGCGAGTGGACTCTTCCTCAAGCCCTTCTGCATTATCCTCTAGAAACTTCTCGAACTCTTCTTCAGTCATGGCAGGGGGTTCAGTGTCAGGTTCTGCATCAATCCCACGCGTCATCCCGTCAGTCCCATCATCTTCTGGCGGATAGAGCAAGTAACCCTCTGGATCAAAATGGATTAAATCGCCAACGTGCTTATAGACTGGCGGGATACGAGGCACGACATCATCATCATTAACAAAGCGGAAATAGCGCCCAGCGTAATTTTCTTTGATAAAATTGACAAATCCACTATACCCAACCCTGGGTTGTCCAAATGTGTAGCAGGCTTGTATCTGATCGTAATGCGTTTCTTTGATCCCGGCTAGACACATGGCTGAGAGTGCTCCGCCCAAGCTGTGTCCGGTGACCCAAATCCTTTTGTCGCTGCCGAGGTTATTCAAGGTATCAACCAAATCGGTTTTTGCGATGTCAAAGGCCTGATAAAATCCAGAATGGACCCGACCAAAGCTGAAATCGTTGGTACCAACCACTTTAAAGTTGTTGAGCCAATCATCTTTGCCCGCTGTGCCTCGGAAGGCGATGACAACTTTATCATCCTTATTGGCTACGAATAGTTCGGTGTCACCATCAGCGATAAAGGTCACATCGTCATACCCCCATTCACCGGTCATTTTTGATTTGATGGTATCTGAATTTTGATAGACTAACTTACTACACTCGGCCAAAGCAAGCGCAGCCTCCCAACTAAATTCAGTGCTAACTAAAACATCAGCGTGATTTGCCATAAATATCTCTCCTGTAAGATAGGGTTTCACAAACAAAAACAGCTACAATGCGTTTTTCTGGAGTATTCTTCTGTTTCGCCTAGGGATTGATACAATGGTTTCACTGTATCAGAGAATAAAGGGGGTGTCAAGGGGAATAAGCAGGCAAGCAGGCTGGAGATGTCGGCAGATTGAATAATAAAATCTATTTTGCAATGATGTCCAATGTTAGCTCTGTTTGTTTTGTACTTGACTGGGCCTTGGCAATCTGTGTTGCCCAATCTTTAACACCTTCCCAATCTCGAAAATCACCAATCGAAGCTTTAACATTTTTTGTGATCCAGCTTTCGATAATATTTAGTCGCTTTGGATCAAGGACACCATGAAACACCGTAATGTCACGGGGTTGAATTCGATCAGCAACAGCTTGTAAATTCTTTGGAAACTGCCAGCCATCCATCAACTCGGTGGTATTCCCCGTGCCAGTTGGCCCGCTGGAAAAAAGCCAGACCTGTCGTTTGGCTAATAATGTTTCGTGGGTCTTTAAAAATTTTCCGGCGGCTTTGCGCCACTGCCCAAAGTAGACGGCGCTCCCCAAAACCACAGTTTCATATGGGGTAATGTCACCTACCTCATCCACGGGACGAATATCAACGGATAATTCTAATTCTTGTAATGTTTCACCAATTTTTTGCGCAATGTCGCAGGTTGCGCCATATTTGCTAGCGTATGTGACCAAAATTTTGTGGTGCATGATAGTCTCCTTTCTTAAGGATACAATACGGTTGGGGGAATTGTATCAGTCAGGTTAATAGGGTTGTGGCTGGTGAGGTGGATAGGTTTTTTGTAATGGATTTTAGGCCTTATCCCCAACGCCAACCCAACGCTTCCAGCGTCAGGCAACCATTGGCTGATTGGCTAGAAAAATGGAGGGAGGTGTGGTAGGATTGGGAGTGAAATAACGGAACAGATTGAGGACGTAGAACGTAGTACATAATGCGTAGTGTGAAATTTAAGTTGCACCCTACACACTAACAATCTCCAACTTAGCTTGGATGATTTATTAGTAACTTGAGGAAAGAGACCCCGAGATGAGCCATCAATACACCCCCCGAATGCTAACAATTTTTGCCATACTTTGTATTTTACTGTTTAGTTGTGCACCAAGTGTTACACCAGAAGTGGACACACTGCCTGAGCCAGCCGAGCCTGTCGTTGTAGTTCAGGCAGCAGGCCAGCCTGTTGCCCCTGCCGAGCCGATTACCTCAGCGGAATTGAACCGTCCTCAGCAGCAGACGACCACGCCGCCGATTGTCCTGCGTAGCAGTCCGGAGCGAGGTGAGGAACAGCCGCTGGATGCGCCGATTGAGTTGGTCTTTGACCAGCCGATGGACCGGGATAGTGTAGAGCGAGCTTTTGCTATTGAACCGGGCGCTAGTGTGGACGGTACGTTTGAATGGCTGGATGATCAGACCGTACGCTTCATCTTGACCAACGGCTACGAGCGGGGCGAGCGCTATCGGGTGCGGTTGGTCGAGACGGCGGAGAGTGCAACAGGAGTGCCCTTACAGCGACCTTTTGAGCTACGCTTTAGCGCGGCAGGTTTCTTGGAAGTGACCAACGTGCAGCCTGCCGATGGCACCAGCGAGGTGCTGCCCAATACTGTCGTGACCGTGCTTTTTAATCGACCTGTCGTGCCGCTCAATGCCATTGAAAATTTGGATAGCCTGCCTGATCCGCTGACCTTTGTGCCCCCGGTTACTGGAGAGGGCGAATGGCTCAACACCTCGATTTACGCCTTTACGCCCGATGAAGGCTTTGACCCAGCCACAGAGTACACTGCCCGGATTTCTAGGGGCTTGCAGGATGCGCTGGGAGCCACTGAACTAGAAGATGATTTTGAGTGGCGCTTTAACACCTTCAATCCTTTTGTTGTAGCCAGTACCCCCCGGGATGGCGATATCTATCTCAGCCCAACCCCAGTCATCAGCCTGACTTTCAACCAACCGATGGATCGCGAGAACGTCGAGGCCAACTTCAGCCTGACGGATGAGGCCACAGGGGTACCCGTTTCTGGTCAATTCACTTGGCAGGAGATTGGCTCTGACCCTGTCGATGAAGAGGGGCTACCCGGCTACTATGATTACAAATATGATGATGGGGGCGGCGCACTTTCGGTAGGTGTGGAGACTGTTGGCTTCCGCCCGGATGAAGAATTGGACCTGGGGGCAATTTATTCGGTGAATTTACCTGAGGGTACGCGGGGTGCGTTAGCTCAAGCTGAAACCCAAAGCCCCTTTTTCAGCAGCTTCACTGTCACACCTTATCCCGAGGTTGTCAGTAGTTATCCAGCGGATGGGGATGACTCAGTTGATCCTTGGACCAGTTTGGATATCACCTTCAATGCCCCGATTAATCCCAATAGCGTAGTGATTGGTGAGAATTTGTTGATCGACCCAACAGTCGCCGTGACTCAGGTCTTCACCTACTGGTGGCGTAGCGACACCCGGATGGAGGTGAGTTTCCCGACTGAAGCCAGCAGCAGCTATGAAGTCACCCTAGCCCCCGGCATTGAGGGACGTTATGGCCATCCAACTCAGGAAAGTACCACTGTGGCTTGGTCTACCCGAGCGCAATCGCCATTACTGTTCTTGCATAGTCCCGGCCGCATCGCGAACTACAATGCCTACACCGACACTCTGGCCTTTATCACGGTCCGCAATATCGGCCAAGTTGATTTTGCCCTCTATGAGATGTCAACCGGTGACTTTGTGCAAGTGGCGGGTGATGGTTGGTGGGATTTTTGGGATGGCTACCTGCCTAGCTCTCGGGATTTGGTGGGAGAGTGGTCGATTGAAACAAAGCCGGAATTGAACCAAAATGCAGTCTATGGGATTGACATTGCCGAGAAGAGTGAAATTGGGGGTGATCTTCCCCCTGGTATCTATTACCTGCGGGCTTCTTATGACCTTGAGAACGTCTACGATCCCGCTCAGGGCTACACGTTTAATGACAGTCTGGAGCGAATGGTGCTATTGGTTAGCCCTTACAACGTTACCCTGAAAACGTCGACCGAAGAGGCCTTGGCTTGGGTGACAGATTTGCAGAGCGGTCAACCAGTGCCCGATGTGCCGGTGACCTTGGCTTTTGATAATGAGAGCGCTTTGCTGACCAGCGAGACTGATGCTGATGGGGTGGCGACATTTGAATATGATCAGCGAGAAAATGCCTTTGAAGCTCGGTTTGCTTTTGTAGGCAACTACGACTCGGTCGACGACGATTTTGCCGTGGCGACCAACCGTTGGAGTGATGGCATCGAACGTTATGAGTTTGATAACGTAAGCACCGAAGATTATCAACAGCCGTATAATGCTCATTTTTACACCGACCGGACGATCTATCGTCCCGGTCAAACAGTCCACTTCAAGGGAATTTTGCGGGCTGACAACGACGCCAACTATAGCTTGCCTACAGCAGCCAGTATGGCTCAAGTTTATGTTTATGACTCGCAGGGGAAAGAACTCTTTAATGATGAATTGTCTATCAGTGAAATGGGGACGATTAATGGTAGCATAGCGTTAGATGAGAATGCCTCACTAGGTTTTTACTCGATTGAAATCACCTATGATGAAGACAACTATTTTTATGATGATTTTCAGGTCGCAGCTTATCGTAAGCCAGAATTTCTGGTTTCGGTTGAAACAGACAAAGCTGAGTATAGCCCTGGTGAAATGGTCAAGGTGACCGCCCAGGCTGAATTCTTCTCTGGCGGCCCAGTCTCCGAGGCCGAGGTGCGGTGGACGTTGCTCTCCGATGATTACTTCTTCCGCTATGATGGTGATGGCTTCTACGACTTCACCGATTATGACTTTAGCCGACGAAATTTTGACAATTTTATCAGCGGTTTTGGTGAGCGTATCGCCGATGGCGAGGGTGTGACGGATGGTGATGGTCGCTTCACCTTCGAGGTTGAGGCCGACATCGCCGACAAAATCAGCAGTCAACGATTCACGGTTGAGGTCGTCGTCACTGATCTGAACAACCAAGAAGTTGCCAGCCAAGCCGAGGCCGTGGTCCATAAAGGGCTGTTCTACATTGGCCTTCAACCTGAAAGATATGTTGGTCAGGCCGAAGAAAACAGTCCCGTCAATGTCATTGTGGTCGATTGGGATAGTAATCCTGTGGCTGATCAGGAAGTGCAGGTCGTCTTCTCTGAACACAACTGGTACAGTGTCCAAAAACAGTATGATGATGGCTCTTTCTATTGGGATAGTGTTGTGGAGAACATTCCGGTCTTTACGACTACGGTGACAACAGATGCCCAAGGTGAGGCTATTGCTGATTTTGAGCCACCCAACGGTGGTATTTACAAAATTACAGCCAGTGGTATCGATGATGAAGATAACGAGGTTCGCTCCTCTACCTTCACTTGGATCAGTGGTCGCCGCTACGTTAATTGGCGACAAGAGAACAATGACCGCCTTGAGTTGGTCACGGATCAGCGTGACTATGAAGTGGGTGATGTGGCGACGATTTTGGTGCCGCATCCCTACAGTGGTACAGTGCAGGCCCTCGTTACCCTGGAACGGGGCCATATTTACGAACATTTTGTAATGGAGTTGCCCACCAATAGCGAGCAACTGGAAATCCCGATTACTGAAGCGATGGTGCCGAATATGTACGTCTCGGTGGTCGTAGTCAAAGGCGTGGATGAGGCTGATTTACTGCCTAGCTTTAAAGTTGGCTACGCTAGTTTGCCCATCAAAACTGATAGCAAAGAACTACAAATCACGTTGACCCCCAATAAAGGGCCAGAGGAGATGTATCAGCCTGGTGAAGCGATTGAGTATTTTGTCAATGTAACCGATGTCCAAGGGCAACCCGTCAAGAGTGAATTGTCACTGGCCTTGGTCGATAAGGCCGTGCTGACCCTCTCCCCTGAAACACCAGGGCAACTATTGAGCACTTTCTGGCGCAATCGTGGGCTTGGGGTGCAAACAGGCTCTGGACTGACTTTGGCCATTGATCGCGTTAATCTCGCCGTGGCTCCTGAAGCTAAAGGCGGCGGTGGTGGCTTTGATGAAGGCTTCGGCGTGGTTCGTGGTGACTTTAAAGACACTGCCCTGTGGGTGGCCGATCTGGTGACTGATGAGAATGGCGAGGGTGTGATTGAAACGAACTTGCCGGATAACTTGACCACCTGGACCCTGACTGGAAAGGGTGTCACCGGGGCCGATACCTTGGTCGGCGAGGGTACCGTCGAGGTGGTCAGCACCAAGCCGTTGCTGGTCCGCTCGGTCGCACCACGTTTCTTCGTGGTGGGAGATGAGGCCACGCTGGGAATGATTGTCCAGAATAACACCAACGAGGAATTGGAATTGGAAGCTCGCTTCGAGGCTGAGGGGTTGACCATTGAGCCGCTCTCCGAGCCGATTTTGACCTTGGCACCACAAGAGCGGGTACGGGTGGATTATCAAGTCGAGGTAGGGGATAGCCAAAATGTGACCTTGACGATGGGGGCGAAATCTACCGATGATGAATACGGTGATGCCCTGACCTTTGATCTGCCTGTCTATCGGTTTAGTACGCCAGAAACGGTGGCCACGGTCGGCATTCTGGAAGAGGATGGTACACGCACCGAAGGTATTGCCTTGCCCGCCAGCTTTGATCCGACGCAAGGCGATTTGAGTATCAACATCGACCCCAGCCTGGCCGCTGGGATGAGAGATGGGCTGGATTACCTAGAGCATTTTGAATATGAGTGTACCGAACAGACGGTCAGTCGCTTCTTGCCCAATGTCTTTACCTATCGCGCCTACAAACAACTCAATCTGGAGAATCCTGAGCTTGAAGAGAAGCTGCCCAGTTTGGTGAGTGTGGGCTTGCAGCGGCTTTATAGCCAACAGCACTTTGATGGAGGCTGGGGCTGGTGGGTTCGTGATGATAGTAACCCCTTCCTGACCGCTTACGTTTTGCTAGGCTTGGTTGAGGCGGATCGGGCAGGCTTCAGCGTCGATGAAAACGCGATTTTCAGCGCGGTTGATTATCTGCAAGCCAGTTTGATTACCCCCACGGATGTCCAAGCCAGTTGGCGAGTCAATCGTCAAGCCTTCATCCTCTATGCTTTGGCTGAGGCTGGGTCGGGCGATATGGGCCGAAATGTAGCCCTCTTTAATCAGCGAGAGAATCTGGATTTGTTTGGCCGAGCTTATCTGGCGCTAGCTATGCATATTCTTGACCCCGAAGCAGATCAAATTGATACCTTGCTGAATGACATCAACAGCGCGGCTATCGTCAGCGCGACAGGCGCGCATTGGGAAGAGGCCAATGTCGATTACTTCTCGATGAACACTGATACCCGCAGCACGGCTATCATCATCGCTGCATTGTCGCGGCTCGACCCCGACAATGGATTGTTACCGAATGCTGTGCGTTGGTTGATGACCATTCGTGAGAATGGTGGGCATTGGGAAACAACCCAAGAGACAGCCTGGGCCATCATCGGCCTGACCGATTGGATGGTGACCACCGGCGAGTTGGATGGCGAGTATCGCTGGGCGGTTACCCTAAATGGCGACTCGCTTGGCGATGACAGTGTGGGGGCTGAAAATATCGATGAAACCACGAAGCTGCAAGTTGAGGTGGGTGAGCTATTGGTTGATACGGTCAACCGTTTGGCCATCGACCGTGACCCACTTGGTAGTGATGTGACGGGGAGCCCCGGCAATCTCTACTACGCTGCTTACTTGACTTACTACAAGCCGGTTCAAGAGGTCAATGCCTTGGAGCGTGGGATTATCGTCTCACGGCAATATCGTTTGGTCGGTGATGAGGAAGAAAAGGCCATTTCTGAGGCCAAGGTTGGCGACGTCGTTGAAGTCAAGCTGACATTGATTGCCCCGAATGATTTGCACTATGTGATAGTAGAAGATCCCTTGCCCGCTGGAGCCGAGGCCATTGACACCAGCCTCGCCACCACGAGCGTGGTTGGTGAGCAACCTGAAATTTCGCGCACAGATCGGCGTAGCCCGTGGGGTGGCCGCGGTTATGGCTGGTGGTACTTCTCCCACGCCGAGCTACGTGACGAAAAGGCCGTTCTTTTTGCAACCTTCCTACCTCGTGGCACCTACGAATACACCTACCAAATTCGGGCCTCCCTTCCCGGCGAGTTCCGTGTCATCCCCACCCACGCCGAGGAGATGTATTTCCCCGAGGTCTTCGGGCGTGGCGATGGTGGTTTTTTTAGGATTACAGAGTAGGGGGATTTACGCTGCAAAAGAAAAAGCCAAGCTTATGGCTTCAACCTTGGGACAAAAAGTTGGGCAACCTATTTCTATTCAAGAAAGCCGTCGCCATTATGGCTATAAAACTAAAAGTTTCGAGTGGGGTTTTATGTGGTCTGGGGGAATGAGTCAAAATATCACCAGTATGGAACGTGAATTATCCGAAGTGGAAAGATTGGTCGCTCCAAGCTCTGTATCTGTAACAGCTACCGTGGAAATTTCTTTTCAATTAGAATGAAGTTCAACCTCGCTCTAGCTAGTGCTTGGAATTTAGCAGGGCAACTAGCCCGTAACCTTACCACGCGAAATTGGTAATTCTTCAATCAACTCAAAAATGGATAAACGTTAATGGGTGGTGTGTGAAACTGTTAAAGTTTCATAGGGAACCCGTTTAGAAATAAGTCTCCGTCCGACTATCCAAAATAGTGCGATGCACGAAATGCATCTTCTCAACAACCCCAGTTGATAAAACAAACGGATAGAGGTCAGGCTGGCCCATACTGCGGTTGATACTGTTAACTGCGCTAGTGACGGGGGGCCAAGCTTTCATCAGCGTGTCGAAATTTGTGGTGCGATAGGCATTGAAATCAATATCGGCATCGAGGGATTCATCTGGGGCTACTTGCGGGTCTAGCTGTAGACCGTAGGCGTAGGCAGTCTCTAGGGTATCTACGATACGCAGATAATGGGCCCAGGTCTCGGCCCAATCTTCCCAGGGGTGGGCGGTGGCATACACGCTGATGAATTGACCACCTGTGCTTGGGGGCGGGTCAGTTTGATAATGTTGAGTCAGTGCTTCCCCATAGTTGCGTTGCTCATCTCCAAAATATGATCGAAATTCGCGTAGCCAACCATCATTTCTTGAAAATTTGGCCCAATAGTAGTGTCCTGATTCGTGACGGAAGTGCCCCAACAGGGTGCGATAACGCTCGCCGAGGTTGAGCCGCTGTCGTTCTCGTTCCGCATCATCAGCCTCTTTGATGTTAATTGTAATAACCCCAGCAGCGTGACCAGTAATCACTTGCTCATTGTCTCGGAAGGTTGGATCATCAGCCAGAAAATCAAAGGCAAGCCCATTCGCTTCATTTTCAGACTTGCTTTGAAAAGACAGTCGAAACTGGATCAGAGTATAAATCAAACGATGTTTGGCCCGTTCCATCTTTCGCCAATAGTCAAGATTGTCAGGCTGATTAAGATTGGGAATGGTCCGGTTGAGCTGACAGGCCCGGCAAAAGGTGGCCTCATGCTCGGCCGGAATTAACCAATTACAGGCATCATACTGGGCGTTGGCGCAGTATCGGTATCGTTGTGCTGGGTTGTTGGTCAGTCGCCAGATGTCTTGCTGATCATCTGGCACGAGATTGACCATCTGATTGGTTTCCCACAGATAACCAACCCCGTGCCCACAATTGAGACAGCCTGTATTTTCAAAGTAAAGCAGTTGGCCACATTGTTTGCAGTAAAATAATTTCATCGTTCCTATATTTAACTGAAATGATTTGAAGAATTACAGCTTATCTGGTTGAAGCTCAGGTCTTTTTGGTTGTATAATGGGTCTATGTCAGAAGTTAATATCGGAAATTGTACTCATAAATAATGAGGAGACCAACTATGACTTCCTCTCGTTACACTATCCAATCAATCACCTTTGAGCCAGCCTACCTTGCCCTGCATCGTAATGGTGAATTGCAGTGGCGGGCTGCAGAGGCAGTGGCCAGCTTGGCGGAATGTTACATCTGCCCGCGCGATTGTGGGGTGAATCGGCTGGTGGATAAAACGGCGGCCTGTAAATCAGGGCGGTATGCTCAGGTAGCCAGCTACTTCCCTCATTTTGGGGAGGAGGATTGTCTGCGAGGCTGGCGGGGGAGTGGGACGATTTTCTTCGGGATGTGCAACTTGCGGTGTGTGTTTTGCCAAAACTATGACATCAGTCAGGCAGATAAAAGCCTTGAAGTTGGTCCGCTGGAATTGGCTAAGATGATGTTGGAGTTACAAGAGCAAGGCTGTCACAACATTAACTTCGTCACCCCCGAGCACGTTGTTCCGCAGTTATTGGAAGCCTTGGTCATTGCCGTAGAGGCTGGGCTACGTCTGCCGCTTGTATACAATACCTCGGGCTATGACTCGATGGACAGTTTGCGTTTACTGGATGGGGTCGTTGATATTTATATGCCCGATTTCAAGCTATGGAGCAGTGAATTAACATTACGATATTTGAAGGCTAAGGATTATTCTCAAGCGGCAGGGCAGGTGGTAAAAGAGATGTTTCGACAAGTTGGGCCACTCACCTTTGATGAGCGCGGGTTAGCAAAACGAGGTGTGCTCGTTCGTCATCTGGTTATGCCTGGCCTGTTAAACGAAAGTTATAAAGTGCTAGACTTTTTGGCCGATGAGATTGGTCCCGAACTTTACATCAATATGATGGATCAATATTATCCAGCGGGGAAGGTTAATCCAGAGAAGTATGCCGAGATTAATCGAGGGGTGACCACACCTGAATTTGACGAGGCTGTGAAGTATGCTCAGGATTTGGGCTTTCGCTTAGATAAGCGTAGAGCAATAGGGTGGTAGTTGTGGATAGGACTAATTTTTGATGACAAATCTGATCACGAAAAATGTACAAGCTTGGCCTCGATTTTTGTTTTATATTACGGTTACCATTTTGTTGTTTGTGAGCTGCGGCCCGACTGCTCCGCCGAATACGCCAACCCCTTCACCCGCCCCAGCCACTGCTGAACCGATACCTCCAACCCCAACAGAAGCATCGATCACACCACCCCCTGATGGCTTAAGTATACCTGCAGACTACACCATCGAACTGATTGTCAGTGACTTGCGCGGACCAACCCAGATGATCTTGGGGCCAGATAATCGACTGTGGGTGGCCCAACTTAACGGTCCGGAAAGTGAAGATAATGGGCAGATCGTTGCCATTGACCTAGTGACGGGTGACCGAGAGGTCCTGCTGACCGATCTGTTCAAACCCACTGGCGTAGCCGTCATTGATGAGACGATTTGGGTCGCCTCAGGACGCGATATTCTCCGTGCACCCTTGGTGGGAACGGGCACTGTTGGTCCGCCAGAAGTTGCTCTATCCGACCTCCCCTTCAACGGTCGCTCCAATGGCACTCTCACGGTTAGTCCCGAAGGTCTGTTATTGTATGAAACTAGTGGCCGCCGTAGTGGCAATCGCGCCTCGACAGGCTCTGCCACGCTGTGGGCCTTGGACCCGGAAGATCCGCAGAATCCTCAGCCTGTGGCTACAGGGCTCAAAGGGGCTTATGCCCACACCTTTGATGTCAAAGGGCGTTTGTGGACGACAGAGATTGGCGATGATTTGGTTAATGATGGGGTTGCCCCACCGGATGAATTAAACCTTGTTGTTGAAGACGCTGATTTTGGTTGGCCGCAATGTTTTGGCCAGCAAGAGCCAGCCCTCAACTTTGGGGGAACCGAGGCAGAATGCCAGACAACCCGAGCGCCAGTGGTTCTCTTTGCACCTCGTAGTACGCCAACCAGTGTGGTGGCTTCACCGTGGGAGGACGATGTTTTGTTTGTTGCGTTGTGGGGACCGGCTGAGCAGACGGTTGTTCGGGTTGTAGTGACATCTGTCGGTGATAATGCGGTAGGAACTTACGACGTTTTTCTCAGCGGCCTGGAAAACCCACAACATCTGCTGGTTTTACCTGACCAAAGTTTGTTGGTCAGTGATTTTAGGACAGGGAAGACTTATCGGGTTAGGAAGCAATAGACGAGCGCACTTACTCATATATTTGACCTAAATGTAAAATATCGGCCATATCACGCCAAGTGCATTGTGATGAGCTTAAGTCGCTCCCAATAGTGCTAGTTATACTGGCATTGTTCAACGACTTTTTTTCTGAGTGACTATCAAATCCCCTCGTGCCCGCCTCAAAATACCCTTCAATTGATAAATTATTCCAATTCTCCTTGAGATCCATTTCTGAAGAATCATGAAGATCAATAATTTGGGATAGAATGGCCCATTTCAGGTACTCGAAATCACTGATCATTTCATCAGGATTAGAAGAAGAAACATAATCGCGCCAATGCCCATCAAAGTTAACTGGTTTAGATGTAAATGCCTCTGAAAACATTCGGGCCATCAAATTAGCTGACATCGGCTCACTTTTGTGTGTTTGAATTACGCCCCATAGTGCTGGCAGGTACTGTTCCAATGAATTCTCATAATCGATGGCCTGACTTCTGCTCACTTGATCTAAAAAGTCGAGAAGGTCACTCATTGTGATGACATTCTCAGGTTGGTATGTCATTATGACCTTGTGTGGTTTGAACCCAGCTGGCCAAGTCGTTGAACGGCTATAAGTTATGTTTTTGAGGTTCGCACCTTCTAATGAACATTCCTCGAGGCGTGCTGCATCTAAAATTGCCCCTTCAAGATTAGCCTGATCCAAATTCGAATCTCGAAAGTCAGCCCAGGTGGCATAAACCCCTGTCAAATTGGCCTTCCTAAGATCGGCCTGTTGAATATCTGCGCTTTGTAATGTCGCGTCCGTCAAGTTCACGCCAACTAAAATTGCCTGTCGTAGATTTGCTCTCGTTAAACTGGCCTGTTTTAAACGTGCCCCAGTTAGATTTGCCCCTTCAAAATTGGCTCGTGATAAGTCAAGCCTGGAGAGATCTGACCCTTGTAGCTCTCTGAAAGATAAATTTTTGTCGGTAGGAATGATAATCATTTTAGTGAACCCTTGTTAACCTAAATTGAATTTTTCTAAAAGCAATGTTTGTAGCGACCTCCACTGGGCTTGTGTGAACAAATTAGGGTACGCTTCAATTGTCTCATCTATAATCTGGACAACCTCCTGAAAGACGTGACTTTGTCCATTGCCATAATTAAAGACGTCATCGATTGCTTCTTGGCATCTGACTTCTATCGTGTCAATAATCTCTTGTTCGGTCACTACTCGCCCCCTCGTGGTGTTTCTATACATCCCTTAAGCCACTTTGTCTCATCATTCACATTTTCGTATGATTCCATCAACAATACATGCCGGCGAACGTTAAAAAAGATAATCCATTTGAACTATATTACCCGGTTTTCACCTATGTTATGCTGTGACGGCGTTATATTTGAAATATTAGAACCTAGAGTTGACCATCGACTAAACCAAAACTTGAACAAGGAGTGATATATGAGAAACAAAATAATTTTATTGATTGTAATATTTTTGGCTGTGGCCTGTCAACCTGAACCCCCACCAAGACCAGCCGTACCAGAGGCACAAACTGAGGCTGAGCCAATAACCACAGTAGCTGTTGAATCCAGTGCGGTCGTTAATGATGCTGAGGGTAGTGATCATTCGCACGACGAGGATAGTGATCATTCACATGACGATGACCATTCGCATGATGAGGCTTCCCAAGATGGTAGTCAAATTAATCTAGTGGCTGAATCCGCAGGTGGACAGGTAGCTTCGGTTCCTGTTGATATTTGCGATTCATTTATTGGTAATACCTTGGTGACCTGTACTGAGGATACCCTCATTGTCGAGACGAACAGTATTCCTGAACACGTTATGATGGTGGGCATTCAGGCTGGGGGCTGGAATGGTCAGTTCCCCGTTGAGCAACCCTACACTGGCGAAAATGCTTATCACATTCACCTTTCACCGAATGTTACCATCACCCCAGCCACTGCCGTACGCAATGCAGCAGGTGTTGCGGTCAATGGTGTGGCGATTTTCTTGCCCCAAGCGCCAGGTCGATCAGGGGGTGAGAATTGTATTATCGAATTAGGCAATGGTGAGTGTATGCGTGACCCTGTTGCAGCAGGTGAAATGGATATCTGTGGTGGTCATACCGGGCGTGGCAACGATTACCACTATCACCAGTTGACCGATGCCCCAGGATGTTTGCTGGATACAATCGGCGAAGGTGCCGTGGCCGGGATTATGCTGGATGGCATTTTGGTCTATCAAGATCCACTGGAAGGCTCCCAGCCCGCCTTTGATTGTGGGGGCTATGTTTCTCCAGACGGGACGTATCACTACGCTGTGACCGAAGAATTCCCTTACATTACCAACTGTTTGATTGGTGAATTCGATCTTGAGGGTCAACCCAGATCTGTTGGAGCCGAGGCTGTACCAAATCAAAATCAACCCAATGGCTCTATTACCGACTTTTATATTGATGAAAATGACTGTCGAGTGCTTGAGTTTTCTGACGGCCAAACCCGATCCTTCTGTGGTAATATGATTGAGGCTAGCGTGCCTGCAACCACGAATGGGCAGGGTGGAGACGTACCTCAAGGGGAAGATGACGCACCGGCTGCAAATAATGGTGACAAACCTGCTGGTCGGTTCGACTTTAAAGCGGCAGCCGAAAAGTTGGGTATCAGCGAGAAGGCTTTGAAGAACGCAATGGGGCAGCCGCCTCACGATTTTAAAGTAGCTGCCGAAACCTTGGGAATTACTGTGGAAGCGCTTGAGGCGGCACTTGAAAGCACTCGTACCACTGAGGAGCAGCTGTCAGGCAATGATGATGGTGGCACAAATAATCAAACCGCCAGCAGTAATACCAGTGGCGCGAATTCCTTCAAGCTGGAAGCTTGGGCGGACAACTGGTTTGCCGCCTATCTCGGCGATACCCTGATTGTTGAGGACTCGGTCTCAATCAATACCGAGCGTTCCTTCAATGCCGAGACGGTCACCTTTAACGCCGATTATCCGCTCAACTTAAATTTTATCCTCAAAGATTACAAGGAAAACGATACTGGTTTGGAGTATATCGGGGCCAATAATCAGCAGATGGGTGATGGGGGCTTTATTATGCAACTAACCGATACAGGCTCTGGCAATGTCGTGGCTGCTTCAGACGCAACGTGGGCCTGTACGGTCATCCACGAGGCCCCGTTGGATAAATCTTGCGCTTCAGAGGCCAACCCTGTAGCTGGTTCTGGTGCCTGTCAATTCACGGATTTGGGTGAGCCGGCGGGCTGGAAAGCGATCAATTTTGATGATAGTGGCTGGACCGCCACCACAGTTCATTCAGCGGATGCAGTCAAGCCCAAAGATGGTTATGACCAGATCAGTTGGGGCCCCAGTGCCCAAATCATTTGGGGACCGGATTTGGAAACAGATAATACTGTGCTCTGTCGAGTGACCATAGCTGGACCTGGGAATTAGTGAGCTAAACAAAAAAAGAGCATCTACCTTTTATGGTGGATACTCTTTTTTTGTTTAGGAATACTCTCTACGTTCGACCATCTCAAAATGAGCCGCCGTTTGATCCCAACGCTTTAGCACCTTTTGGGCTGCCTCAGGCACATAGCTGCGGGCGTAATCCTCACCTTGAAAATCGATGACATTTTGTAGCGAATCAAAAGTCATAATCGTAACAAACTCAACCTCATCATCTAACTCGCGGCGAAGTAGCTCAATGCTTCGATAGCCGGGTATCTGCTTGGCTTCGATGCCGGGAAATACCTCATTGTGAAGGAGCGTTTGATACGCATCTGCATTTTCCGGCGTGGTCCACCCCCGCCATATTCGTTTAATCATTGTTCACCTCTAGAACAATACCCAAATTAAAAAAGTTGTACTGGCAATCATGACCATCAGGCCACCGTAAGTTAAGCACCCATATGCGCCACGTGGATGGAGCCAGGCGGCTCGTACATAATGCGTTTCGCACCAACAGGCAGTGAACGGGGCGCTCCCAGGAAAATGGCGAATATGACCGGGTTTACCACAAATGTCGCAAAAACCACAGAATCCCTGAGGAATACCTTGTTTGGTGTAAGTGCCTGGATTTTTTGACCATAAGCCACAATAACAACCTAACCGCTTGGCCCGCTGATTAGGTGTCTCAATCTGATAAGCTACATCCACATTCTTTTCATCTGGCACCTTTTGCTCCATTTATTGTAATTAGCTTCTTTTTTCTAAACAAATGAGGGTAATTTAAAGCTATCTGATATAGTGAATTAATCATAACAAACACAGATGTATCAAGCCTGACTAAACTTTGACTGTTTTTTGACAACAAAAATAAAGTCATTATAGTTGTTGATTGTAATTTAAATTTCATTACTTATAGAAAGGAGGTTTGTTCGTGGCAACGTTAAATACCCTATCCCATTCACAGGGCATCATAACCTGTTGTCTCGGCATACCTCCGCTGGCGAGTGTATAGCGTAAGATATTCTTGTGTTAGAGAGACAAGTCACAGGTGCAGTTTACCCTGTGATTTTTTGTTTCTTTAAGAACATAGGCATTATATCTCTCTGAAACAATAATCATTAGGTCACGGGATAGGCCAGTTGCCCGTGATTTTTCTTTTTCTATCCATAAACGGCCACGGGGTTGCAAATCCGTGGCCGTTTTTTTTCTTATCAATTGGAGAATATGATCAGTGAATTCCAGATACAAAAAATTTTTCAGCTATTATAAACCCTACTTGGGCCTACTTCTGGCAGACCTAGCTTGTGCCTTGATTGTTTCGATAATCGCTTTGACCTTGCCCTTGTGTGCCAGATACATTACTAAAGAAATTTTGGTTGGTAATGTACCAAATGCTTTGAGTCAAATATACCTTGTTGGCGGGATGATGGTTCTGTTGATTGCCATTCACACCCTTTGCAATATGTTTGTTGATTATCAGGGGCATATGATGGGAACTTTGATGGAGCGGGATATACGTGCCGAGTTGTTTGAGCATTTTGAAAAGCTGTCATTTAGTTTTTATGATGAACAAAAAACAGGGCAGCTAATGAATCGGATGACCAATGATACCTTTGCTCTGGGCGAACTATATCATCACGGCCCTGAAGATATTGTCATTACGACGATAAAATTTTTTGGTACTTTCATTATTTTGATGATGATCAATGTACCCTTGACCTTGATTCTTTTTGCTTTTTTGCCCTTTACCCTCATCTACGCGTTTTACTTCAACCGACAGATGAATATTGCCCTTAGATCCACTAAAGATCGCGTGGGTGATATTAATGTACAAGCTGAAGATACACTGGCAGGGATCAGAGTGGTCAAGTCGTTTACCAATGGTGATCTGGAAAAGAAGAAGTTTGCTACTGAAAATAATCGGTTTGTTGAGAGCAGACGAGCTGGGTATAAGAGTGAAACCTATTTTTATAATGGGGTAGTGGTCTTTACACAACTATTTACTGTGGCCATTATCATTTTTGGGGGAGTGAATATTGTCAACAGTGTCCTAGATTTAGCTGATTTGGTCACTTATCTGCTCTACGTTGGTCTGCTCACTGAACCCATTCGGACCTCTCTTAACTTTGCCCGACTTTATCAGGAGGGTATTACTGGTTTTGATCGGGTGATAGAAATGCTTGAAATACAACCAGATATTCAGGAGGTCACCAATGCATTTGAGCTTTGTTGTGTTCAGGGCGAGATACAATTTAAGAATGTTACATTTAGATATAAAGAACAGCAACAGAATATTCTCGATAACTTATCTTTAACGATAAAGGCGGGAGAATTTGTGGCTTTGATTGGACCATCAGGCGTAGGTAAAACAACGGTGTGCTCTCTGATCCCGCGCTTTTATGAGGTTGTTTCAGGGGGTGTCTTTGTTGATGGTTATAATGTGAAAGATGTTAGCCTTAGCTCATTAAGAAAAAATGTTGGTATTGTCCAACAAGATGTTTACTTGTTTACTGGAACCGTTGCTGATAATATCGCCTATGGTAAATTTGGGGCCACTCGCATCGAAATTATTGAGGCTGCCAAGCGGGCCAATGCCCATAATTTTATTACAGCCTTACCTAATGGGTATGACACGGATATTGGGCAACGCGGTGTAAAATTATCAGGCGGACAAAAGCAACGGTTGAGTATCGCGCGGGTTTTTCTTAAAAATCCGCCAATTATCATTTTTGATGAAGCAACCAGTGCTTTGGATAATCAAAGTGAAACAGCCGTACAATCTGCGTTGGAGACATTCGCTGATAATCACACAACCCTAGTTATAGCACATCGTTTGTCGACGATTAGAAATGCACAAAGAATTGTAGTTTTGACGAAAAGCGGGATTGCTGAGCAAGGGACTCATAATGAATTAATGACTTTGAATGGTGTTTATGCACATTTATACAATAGACAACCGTTGGAAATGTAGCATTTTTTTACACCTTTGATCGGATTGTTCCTCCCTCAAGCTTGTGTATAATTGATCAATCGCACATTTGAGGCGTATTTATCAGAGGAAAGTGTTATGGATAAAGTCACACGAAAGAAGCAGCAAATTATACAAGCGATTACCAAACATTTGGTTGCCAATGGGTTATCAGATGTTGGTCTGCGAAGCTTGGCGGCAGTGGGCGGCACGAGTGACCGAATGTTGATTTATTACTTTGGGACAAAAGATGAATTAATGGGCGAGGTACTTCAGACGTTGGCCTCAGGCTTTGCCTTGCAGCTAGATGCGATTTTGGGTGAGCATCAGCGGGGTGCGGAAACGTTATTTGAGGAGCTCTGGGCCATCAGTGACAATCCAGAGTTTCTCTTAATTATTCGGCTTTGGTTCGAAATTGTGGGGCAGGCTGCACGGGGACGGGAACCTTACGCTGAAAATGCTGTTGCAATTGGCAATAGTTGGCTGGCTTGGACGCGGAGTCGCTTGATTCCTGCCGATGCTAGTCAAGCGACTCAACTCTTTGCTGAGCTAGAAGGACGTTTGATGCTTAAAATCATTGGGGTTGAGTTGACTTAGAAGTTGTTTGAAAGTGGCAGAAAGGTTCATTTATCTACAGATCGACACAGATGTCCACAGATAAAATCAAAATTTATAGACATTCCTGTGACCATCTGTATGAATCTGTGGACGATTTAGCCTGGCAAAGCAGGCGTTTAGAGTTTTTCTTGCTGAAGCCACGCCAAGATTTTAGTCGCAACTTGATCAGGTGTTAGAACACTCGTATCAAGATGTGTAGAAATGACCTCACGCAACGCTTGGGCATCTGTAGTCGCCTCAGTAACCATCAACTCTGTCCAATCTTGTCGCTGACTGAGGCGAACCCGCCTTGTTTTATCATCACAATCTAACAAAAGCCACTTTATTTCCCGACACCAAGCAGGTTGCCCGAATCGCTCAATATCTTGTGGATCGTTTGGTGTGAAGAAAATAGGGGTTCGGCCATTTTTGCAGATTGCGTGCAGGATTTCAAACCACAAAGCACTGTACGGTTGCCAAATTGATGGGTCGGTGTAGATACTTTTTTGTGCCAAATCGGAGCTGACATCAGTCAACCAATCGATATCAAAGGCAATATAATCGCTGCGCAGTCTGAGAAACGCCTCCAGGGTAGTGGATTTCCCAGAACCGGGTGCGCCCGTTATGAAATATAGAGAATAGCTCATTTGAGTGTTACATTTTTCGTCGATTTTGTTTGGTCTCATCTCCTTTCAATTGCTACCGCCGCGTAATTGGAATCATTCGGCCCGTGCCAAATGCTTTTTCGCTTACTTTTAAGATGACCCCCATTTGCCACCGTTTGTGTTCTGATCGACGGAGCGGGCCATTGCTCTGATTGGCTTGCACCAATTTTTCCATTGCTGGGGCAACAGTATCATACTCAAATGGGTCAACTTGATCGGCTTTGAGTTCAGCAGAAGGTGCACGGTCAAGGATATATCGTGGGATGACACCTTTTTGTTCGTGTAGCCACTTGGAGAGCTTAACAACATCACCCTTAGTCAAATCAGCGATTGGGCAAAGGGTGCCGGCCATATCACCATACAACGTGGCATAGCCCAATGAGAGTTCCGTTTTGTTGCTGGTATTGAGTAGCATTCCTTGATGCCGATTGACAAAACTCATGAGAATCATCCCCCGCAAACGGGCTTGAATGTTTTCTGCTGTAGTTCCGCTATCAAGTAAAGTAGAAAGCGTGTGTTCGGCGGCCTGATGTAGCTCTTCTAGTTCAACGATTTCAAAGTTAAGGTTAAGTTGTTGGGCTAGCATTTGGGCGCTTTCAGCCGAACGTGGGTCACTGTAACGGGAGGGGATGGCCACGGCGGTCACATTAGGGCCAAGCGCCTCAGCAGCTAGGACGGCAACCAAGGCTGAGTCAATCCCTCCAGATAGACCAAGAAAGGCCTGACTGAGCTGATTTTTTTGAGCAAAGTCGCGAATACCGATGACAAGGACTTCAAATAAATCTTCAACGACTGGACGGGGTTCGATGCTTTCTGTTATTTTTTGTGCTAAATCAATGATGTGGACCGTTGGCTCAAAGCCAAGCGGGTTACTGATAAATTCCCCTGAGGCATCGACAACAAAGCTCCGGCCATCAAAGATTAGCTCGTCAGTGGCCCCACACAGATTCACATACACTACCGGGCGTCGTTGCCGGCGGGCGTGGTACAGCCGCTGTTCAAGGGCCGTTTGGCGATACGGTGAGGCAGAGATGCAGACAAGGAGCGTGGCCCCAGCCTCGACCAACTCATCGCCAGGATGCACAGGATAACCCTCATCCCACAAATCCTCGCACACCAGAAAACCGATCTTTTCACCTGCAATGTCAATGGGCGGGAGAGCCGGTCCTGGCATAAACCAACGGGGTTCGTGAAAAACATCATAGGCCGGAAGCAGTCGCTTGGCAGCGACCAATTTAGTCATTCCGCCATCGAGCAAGACCGCAGCATTGTACAAGCCCGGATGATCGGGCTGGCTCTGTTCCGCTGACCAGAGTGTGCCCACCACAATCGGCGGGGCATCGCTAGCCCGGTTGGCTAAATCTTGCGTGGCCTGTGCGACCGCTTCGACGAAACTAGAGTCGAATAGAATGTCACGGGGTGGATAGCCAGGAATCGTCATTTCAGGGAAGACGATCAAGTCAGGGGTATCACGTTGCGCAGCCTTGATTGCGTCCAAGCACTGCTCGACATTCCCGGCCAGGTCACCGACCGTTGTATTTATTTGCGCTAAGGCAATTTTCATAAGAGTGTCTCCGCAATGGCTTCAAGCAGGTTAAGCGCTTCAAGCACTGAGTCACGTTGTAAACAGATGGCGTCTCCCAGCATAAAGGTGCGATACCCGAGGGAGAGGAGGAAGGCGACATCGCTGATGTCGGCACTGCCGGGCACGGGATGGCGGGCCAATGAATTGAGAATGCGACTGGCAATGATGGCATTGGGATCAGCTTTGATCACTTGACCGACTGCCTCAATAATGCGATGAGGTTGTAACACCTCGACAAACAGATCGCCACGGGCTGCCATTAACTGACCGTATGTTGCTCCATAACGTTGCGCAAAAGCCAATCCCCGCCGCGTTTCAATCTTCGCGACAACCTCTGCCCTTGGTAACTGTCGTTGCACTTGTTCGATATCACTTGGATGTTCTACGTAGGAGAGCATCACATTTTTAAGCCCCATCTTACCCATTGCCCTGAGATAGGCTAAATCTGTATCGGTCAAGGTGCCACCAATTTTAAGCGAAGGATCGACAATATTGACCGACTCGCCCGGGCCAATCAGACGACGAGGCCCATCCTCCAAAATGAGACGGTTTTTATCGACAGCAGCGACTCGGACACATTCATTGCCATCAGAAAAGAAGGCATCCACGGGTGTGTTGACTTTAATGGGATGGCTTAATATTACTTCAGTGTACGGTGGGATAGCCGCCCCAACCACCCGTAACTGTCGACCTTTGAGATCAACCCAAAGCGGCTGGCCAAAATCTTTGAGCCGACTCAACGCTTCCTCTGGCCCCCCACGTAACGGCATTACGGTGTTGAGACGAAAGCCGCTGATGATGGGGTGAGCTGCCACTTCATCCAAAAATGACGCGTAGGGTGGGGCGGTGACGATGGCTTGGATTTTCATTAATAAGTCCTAAGGGAGATTTATCAACAAATCGAAAAACGAACGATAAGTCTTACACCTTCAAGGTCGTGCCACAATAGCTACAACTGAATAAGCCAGCTTTTACATCCACGGGGATGGGTGCTCCACATCGAGGGCATTTCATCTCAATGGGTTCACTGACTGCAGCCACTTTCTCTTCCGGGTGGCGAGCGAGCATGTTGTCTTGGAAGTTATCGAAATGGCCCCAAGCCCGTGCGATAAGGCCCATCGCATAGTCAACAGCCCGTTGCTCATCTTCAATTTTGAAAATTTTCTGCTCGGTAATGGCCTTGCCCCACTGTTGATCGACTTTGTCGCCAGGACGACCTGTGGGCCGACGCAAAAACCAAGTGTTCCACGTCTGGCAGGTTTGTTGCCACGCTCTTATGGCGTTGACATCTTGGGCACGGTCTCCTAAAAGGCTTTTTATGTGTTGATGTTTAACTGTTTCGTGCATCGGGGCGTCACCAAATACGATCAAAAATGGGGTTTCGGTTGCGTTAGGAATTTGCACGTGGGTGTTGACCCAATGGGCAAAAAGACCGTAGCTCTCTGGGGCATCCCCACCGCCGCCTTCACCATAAAGCGAGCCAAGTAACTGCTCCAAATCATAGCCGCTAGCAAAGTTGGTCGTTTGTAACGGCCATTGGTCGTAATTGGCATCGCCGATGGCTACGAAACAGATTTCCAAATCCTCCCGATATTGTGAAAGGGTGTTGTACATCAAGGGCAGGCGATCAAAGATTTCAAAAGGCCAATTCGCCATCGATCCTGTGACATCGACCGCGACAATCAAGGGATTGGTTGATGTGGTTTTGACCGTTTTGCTCGGATCTACGACCTTTTCATTTGGCCCTTGCTTCTTCTCATAGGTGCGCGGGCCGTGGGCTTTGGCCCGACTTGCTGCTTTACTTCGTTTTTCTTTCCCTTTTTCGCCATAACTGTAAGCACTCACGCCATACCAATCGCTGGTATCGTCATCCCAAGAATACATGGTTTCACCTCCGTTGTCAGTAATCAGTAATTAGTAGTTGATTGTTGGGCGGATAATAGCAAAGTTGCAAAGTGGTGGCTTGTTACCTTGCTACTCTGCTACTTTTTTATAATCGTGCTTTGGGCCAATGTTTGTAACCCAAACTCTTTTCGAAATCGATGGTCCAGCCCATTCTCGATCAGATAAGCCGCAATTTCGGGAGGGACTAAATCTTGCCAGCTATCCCCCTGCGCCATCGTTCGGCGGACCATTGTGCCGCTCACTGCAATTTTCTCTTCCTCTGGGACGAGTCTCACTGGCCGAATGATCCCATAATCCTTGTTAAGAAGACTGGCGACATATGGATTATCAGTCACGAAAAGGTCTAATGGTCCAAATAGCTCCAAGATCATCTTTCGCCAACGAGGGCCGTCATCTAAATCGGGCACGGGAATGAGCTGATAGTTGTCATAGCCAGCTAAGGCCAAATTGAGCATATCGATCGTTTCTTCCAGCGTGAACGGATTGCGTAAATTGTAGCGATTGCTGCTCCCAATCCCGATGAGGGCCTCATCTGTATGTTCACAGAGTGCCCGTAGTACAGGCGTTTGGCCGAGATGCACCGGTCGCCAGCGAGCGACCATTCCGATGCGGTTGAGATTTGCTGATGAAGTTTTCATAGGCTTTTTGTTCTTTTTACACTATTATAGTGCATTATATACAATAACCGTTAATTTGTCAAGATAAAATAGAGCCAATTTTTAAGGAGTCAGATTAAGAAATCTTATATATCGCCCGTACCTTTGGCAGGGCCAGAAACGAGTCGCGTAAGTCTGGTGGGGTGTGCTCTGCGATGTAGTCGATAATCTTGAGGGCTTGTTGGCGTAATTGTTTGACTTCGCCAGGGTCGGTTTCAATCTCAGCCAAAGCGGCCAAAATTTGCCACAGCATTCGCTTTGAACCGATGGCCTCGGCCTGAGCCCGAGCTTCAAGTAGGTAACTGGTGGCCTGCCTCAGTGTCACCTAAGCCCAACAATGTTTGTCCCAGTAAATACAAGGTTTGAGGCACATATACATGCATTTGGGCCTCATTTAAGGTGGTGAGCAAGGTATCCAGGACTTGTCTGGCCTCGTCCAGATCGCCATTCGCCAATAAAAATTCACCCTCAGCCAAAGTGGCGGGGATGACAAACGCAGGGATTGCGCCTGAGGTCATGCTTTGCTTATGCCGATCCATCATAGCTTTGGCTTCATCAAAATTACCTTGCAATACATAAGTGTGGACGAGCGAGGCGAGGTTGTAGGGAATACTAGCTGGCATCCTTTCTGCCTGCACCTTAAGGGCCAAGTGTCCAATCTCCAAGGCTCGCTTGAATGCGCCAAGTTCTGTATAGACTATAGCCAAGTCAGCCCGACCAATGACCTGAGGGACGACAAAGCCAGCCTGTTCGGCCAAAGTAATGGCCTTTTCTGTAATGGTGATGGCCTGCTCCGCTTGTCCCCGGTCCCAATAGATTTGGCCAATCTTGTATCGACTGTGGGATTGTCCCCAAACATTGTCAATCGACAGGTTAATTTGATAGGCTTTATCTGAAATCGCTAAAGCCTCTTCATACTCAGTCAGGTAAATGTTGAGAAGAATATTGGCATTCAGGCTATCGGCCAGTAGCGGGAGATTATCCAACGCTTGCCATAGTGTGCTGGCCTCGCTCAAAAATGTTCTACCCTGCTCGATGCGATTGCTCATCATACAGAAACGGCCGACATCGGTCAGAATAAAGGCCATCTCCTCTGTTAAGTCGAGGCCCCGAGCGACACTTAAGGCTTGCTCTCCGGCAGAAATTGCTTGTGATACTCTGTTAGTGAACGCATAAACATTGATCAATGTCCGCAAAAGTTTTACCTCCGCGGCACGGTCGCCCATTTTACGCGCTAGGGTAAGCGCTTCTTCTGATAATACCTCGGCCCGGCTTGAGTTGTGGACCGCATTGGGAGCGGCGTAGAGAGTAATTCGAGCTAGTAAGGCAGTTAAAGCCAACGCCTGATCATTGCGGTCATTGGCCAACTGACCGATGGTCTCGTAATGGGCTAGCGCCTGTTCAAATTGCGCATTTAACTCCAGGGCACGACCCAATCGCGTGCAAAGCTGAACGAGAACATCGGGTGGATCAACCGTTTGAGCCTGTTTTGCGATTTCCAGGACGCGGCCAAAGTAATTGATAGCTTCGATGTTGGCATATACTCGTGCTGCAGCATCCCCGGACAAAATGAAATACTTGAGAGCCTGACTTTCATTCCCTGCTAAGGCAAAATGGTGGGCTAGGAGGGGCCAGGTCCAGCGCTGGCTGGTATCGTAGATTGATTGAATAGCTTCGCCAGCCCGTCGGTGAAGCAGTCGTTGTCGCCGCTGGCTGATGTTAGTCAACAAGGCTTGCCGCAACGCTTCCTGGGCAAATCGGTAGCGATCCTCGCCATCTTGTAAGGGGAGCTCTTCGATGAGGCGAGCAGCCAGCAGACGCTCGACGGCGTCAAGCAGTGCCTCTTCCTCAAGTCTGGCTACCGTTTCCAGCAACATAAAGGGGAACTCTTGCCCCAAAACAGCCGCTGTGGTCAAAATGGTCCGATCCTCATCTGTCAACAACTGTAAACGACGTTGAGCCAAATCCAGCACATTTTGTGGCAGTTGTAAATTAGCTTGAGAGATGGTCACTTTATGAATTTGACCCGTGTCTTGGGCCTTCCATGTTGCTATCTGCCCTTCAGCGGCTAAAGCCTTGAGTGTTTCTTCGATAAAGAGGGGGTTGCCGTCAGTGGCCTGATAGAAGTTGTCAATAAGCCACTCCGGCACGTTGGGCCAACTCAAGGCCTGCTGCAAAAATCGAGCCACCTGCTCACGATTTAACAAGGTCAGATCGATGGTTTTGGCCATTGCTTGGCGGCCTACATCCTGGCGTAACATCGCCAGCTTGGCGGCAGGGTCAAATTCTTCGGAGCGATAGGTGAGGGTCAAGAGCAGGCGTGTCTGGTCTGTTTGGCTCATCAGATAATCGATGAGATCTAGCGTAGCGGGATCGGTCCACTGCAAATCTTCGATAATGAGTTGGAGGGGACGGTCCTCTGTGGCGTGCTGGATTACCTCCCAGCACGCCACAAATAGTCGACGTCTGGCCTCGGCTTGATCGCTCTCATCGGGCAGGTTATGGCCCTCACTGTTATTTCCTGGCAAGAGACGGGTTAATTCGGTGGGTAGGGCATCGGTCACAGTCTCGGGAAGACGGTGCAACAAATCTTCTAAAATTGTGGTGATTGGCTGATAAGGGAGGGCTCCTTGATCGTGGCAGTGGCTCCGAACCACCCAGCCTTGCTCAAGCCTGACGTGCGGTCTGATTTCGTCCAGGAGGCGAGTTTTGCCAGCACCAGCTAGCCCTGCTAATAACACGACCTGCCCCTGTCCAGCCCGAGCGGTATTCCATATTTGTCGGAGTTGGGTCAAGGTTTTCTCCCGACCAATAAGTGGAATACGGGGAATCAAATCAATCCGTCCGGGATGATGTAATGGATCAATGACTACTGTGGCGGCTGGGCTTGTTTCATTGGCCAAAGCAGCCAATCGGGCTGTCACGGCCTCAGTGCTGGCAGGGCGTTCGGATGGCTCTTTGGCCAAAAGCTGTAGAATTAGCTCGCTTAAAGGGCTGTCAATCTCGGAGTTGATTTGATGCGGGGCAGGTGGGGTGCTGCTTAACAGGTTCATCAACATCACCGCCGGATTATCGGCGGTAAAGGGAAGCTGGCCCGTTGTCATCTGATAGAGGATTGCGCCCAAGGCATAAAGATCGGTTCGAAAGTCAACCGGAAACCCCTGAGCCTGCTCAGGAGCCATATAGGCCACGGTGCCCAAGACCATCCCCCCCTGGGTCAGTTGCATCGAAAGCCCAGCCTGATGCACCAAACCAAAATCCATTAGCTTGATTTGCAACGGGGCTGAGGTTCCATTCTTGACCAACATCAAGTTGTCAGACTTGAGATCACGATGGACAATCGTTTTGGAATGCAAGTAGGTCAGCGGATTACAGATTTGCAAGGCGAGCTGAAGCGTTCGCTCTCTGGGAAGTGGGGCGGCGTCTATTTCAGTAGACAACGTGTCGCCATCCAAAAATTCAAGGGCAAAATAAGGGGTATCCTTGTGGCTGCCAAATTCATAAGCTTGGATGATGTGAGGATGGTTTAGTCGGGTAAGCACTCGAAATTCTCGCTGAAAGCGGGTCAGGGCGGCCTCTGACTGCTCCCCACGATAGAGATCGAGAAACTTGAGAGCAACGACACGATTTTGCCCCAGATCAGTCGCCCGATAAACAGAGCCCATCCCCCCTCTGCCTAACAGCGTTTCGACTTGGTACCGATTGTTAATGGTTTGCCCAATCATAGGTCTACCTTATCCGAATAAGGTGTTCTACGCAAGAATGATCAGGCGAATCTACAAATCTAAACCCTTTTGTCTCACTATTATCTTGGTACATTCAGCACTTGGTCAACAAAAATTCTCAAATCTTAGGAAAAAAGTGTGGTTATCTCGGGGTGAGCTTTGTGTCACAATAAAGCTACTACATTAACAGGGTCCTGTCATGCAACAAAATCGCTTCCTGTCACCTGACAAAATCATTATCAAAAGCCGTTACCCAATCCTTGCCTATATTTTGATGGTCTTGTTTATCCTCGGCGGGATATTTTTGCTTATTAACAGTTTAGTTAATCATCGCTTTTGGACATTTACTGCAACTATAGATTCTGCTTATGTTTGGTTGTTTGGGGGGCTATTAATTTTTATAGGTGGGGGAATATCTTGCGAACGATAGAGGCAGAACTTGATCGACGGCAGGATGTTGTGACCGTTTTTACGAATTACAAACTGTTTAAATGGCAAAAAAGCTATACCTTGTCAGGATTTGATACAGTTTATGTAGAAGGAGATGCGGGGGAAGAAGAGATTGTCCTGCGAGGTAAAAAGGTTAAGCCGGCTACGATTGCCTTTGGTCTTGGTTCCAGAGATACACAGGCACTGGCCCGAAAGGTTGCCACCTATCTGAATTTGCCCATCAAAAATCGGACCTGATTTTATTCGTTTCGCCCACCAAAGCGGCGATCTCGCTGCTCAAAGTGCTGTAGAGCTTTGTAATATTCATCTTTGTCGAAGGCTGGCCAGTAGGTAGGGGTGATGTAATACTCGGCGTAGGCGGCTTGCCAGATCAAAAAATTGCTGGTACGAAATTCGCCACTGGTGCGGATGATAAGGTCGGGGTCGGGGCAACCACTTGTATACATATAATTACTCAATAACTCTTCACTAACATCCTCTGGCTGTACATTATCCTGCATCAATTTTTGCACCGCATCCACAATTTCCGCTCGACCCCCATAATTAAAGGCAATATTCAAAATTAGTCGTTCGTTGTTTTTCGTCATCTCGATGGCGTGCCGAACTTTTTTTCGAATAGCAGGCTGTAACCGCTCTATCTGGCCGATGTGCCGTAGCTGAACCCCACTCTCGTTCAATTCATCCAACTCTCGATCAATCACATCTTCCAAAATGCGCATCAACCCCATTACCTCGAAGGGAGGACGTTTCCAATTTTCAGTGGAGAAGGCATAAATTGTGAGCATCTTTACCCCAAACTCAACAGAGCTACGCAGAGTGCGACGCAGATTTTCGGTGCCTGCTCGGTGACCTTCAACCCGGCTCTTCCCATTGGTTTTGGCCCACCGACCATTACCATCCATAATGATACCAATGTGATATGGCGGATTTTTGAGAGGCGGATATTCTGTTTCTTCAGTGTGTTGATCTGTTTGTGTTGTAACCATTGTCTTGCTCCACATATGTATTAGTAGGACCGATCAATTAAGAAACGGGCGATGGCTTCTAAATCGCGTTGGGCTTGGTTGTTGATGCCTGTTTGCGTCAGACCAGCAAAGGCTTGGGTTTGTAGGGTGTTGGCCATTTCCTGAGCGTAGGCTTTGGCCCCGGTTTCGGCCAAACTCTCCCGTACGAAGACGATTGCGTCATCGCTCAGCGGATCGTCACTGGCATAGTAGTCCATCAGTTGCTGCTTTCGATCACCTGTTGCCTGATCAAACATATAAATGATGGGTAGGGTCTTCTTTTTTCGATATAAATCATTGTTGGATGATTTTCCGGTTTGGCTGCTATCGCCCCAAATACCGAGGATGTCATCCTGAATTTGAAAGGCCCGCCCGATATTTTTGGCGAAAATTTCGTAACCTTCAATGATATTTTGATCGGTTGTTCCCAAGATAGCCGCCGATAAGATCGCTGCATTAACCAACGCGCCAGTTTTTTTGTAAACCATATCAAGATACATCTCGGTGGATACATTGGCACCCATCGTTTCAAAACGCATATCCAAATCTTGACCTTTGGTTAAATCCAGACAGGTGTCATTCATCAGTTTGAAGACAGTTAACCGTGTTTCAGGGCTAAATTTCTCCTCATCAAGACCGTACATTGTTTTGTAGGCGAGCGAGTAGAGATAATCGCCCACATTGATGATGAGGGGCTGCCCCCAAATCGTCCAAGCGGTGGGCCGACCCCGTCGTTCGATGTCGCCATCCTCGATATCATCGTGCAGCAAGCTAAAGTTGTGGATCATTTCGATTGACGCTGCCACTGGCAATGCTCCCCGATGATCGCCCGTCAGAGCTTCAAAGACCAAAAGATTGATCGTTGGACGGAACATCTTGCCCCGACTGACTGTGGCCGGCTGGAAATCCTGATCGACCCAGCCAAAATGATAGCTGATGACACCATGCATAAAATTTGGTGCATCCGAGAGAAATGATTTGACAGTGTTGTCAATGTCAGGAATATATTTGGTTAAAATACTCTTGATATCAGCCAATGTTTAATCCTTAGTAACGAAGTGCGGTCCCATTATCACTAAACAGGTAAAAATCGCAAGCCTGTGTCCATCATTTTGCTCTATGAATATAGATAAAGATGCATAATTTGTCATCCCTTGTAGCTTTAATACAATATGATGAGGTGAATTTATTTTGTAGCATGTAGGTCAACGATGACAATCTCCCCACTAACAGTTAGCCCACAACAACAAGAACGATTACAAGCGCTTTACCATTTAGCAGTTGAACTCTCTGCGCTACATAGCTTGGAGTCTGTTTTTAACACGGCTTTGCAGCACTGCCTTGATTTGACAGGCTCCCAATTTGGGTTTATCGGTTTGGTTGCGGCCCACGGCAAAGCGCTGGATGTTGTTGAAATCCAAGGTTTTTATCCCTCAGAAGTATTTTACCACCATAATCATCTTATTCCCCTTCGTCCCAATGTGTTTGCTCGTGCTGTTCTGGAAAATCGTCCGGTTCGGTCAGATGATGCGCTGATTGACCCAGCCCGGGTGGGCCAACCGCAAGGTCATCCCCCCGTTCGAACATTTTTGGGCGTGCCATTACGCATTCACGATAAGCCCATCGGGATGATTGGGCTGGCTAATCGTTCCGAGCCGTATGATCTTGAACACGAGCAACTTTTGATGACCTATGCTGCTCAGGTCGCCATCGTTATTCGCAATGCCCAACTGTATGAGCAATTAACTGCGGCCAATGAAGCTTTGGAGTTAAAAGTGGCCAGCCGGACTCAGCAGCTTGAAGAAGCAAAGGAGGCCTTGGCCCAAAAAGCCAATCAATTGAAGCAATTGTTGCTTGAGACCGTCGATGTGCAGGAGCGTGAGCGGCAACGAATCGCGCTTGATATGCATGATGGCATCAACCAGCTCTTGATTGGGGCCATGCTAGAGCTAAAATCGTCACAAAAGCGCATTGCGGCAAAACAGTTGGATCGGGCTGAAGAAGCATTGCAGGCTGGGCAAGAGATATTGCATCGGGTTGAAGCGGAAATCAAACGAATTATTCACGACTTGCGCCCACCTACGCTGGATACACTTGGGTTTGTGCCCGCAATCCGTCGTTACGCAGGGCGCTTTGAGAAGTACAGCCAAGTGCCTTGCAGCATTGAAATCTTAGGATCAGCCACCCGTCTACCCTCTAATGTCGAAACCAATCTCTACAGGCTTACCCAAGAGGCTCTCCATAATATTGGCGTCCACGCCAAAGCTGATCAAGCTGATGTGGTTGTGGTTTTTGCTCCCCATACCCTGAAACTGACGGTCATTGATGATGGCTGCGGTTTTGATTTAGCTGCTGTGCAGCAAAATAATCACGGTAGTTTTGGGCTACGTAGTATGCGTGAACGAGCGGAGAGTTTAGGGGGAACTTTGGAAATTGATACCAATGTAGGGCAAGGAACACGAATTGAAATTGTTGTACCGATTTGATGTGATTTGGGATAAATAGTTATGGAACGAGTTCGTATATTAGTCGTGGATGATCATCCGATCGTGAGGCAGGGCATTCGTAGCCTGCTCTCAAATTATGATGACCTTGAGGTAGTAGCTGAGGCTGAGAATGGGGTACAAGCCTTAGCTCATCTTAAACACTTTGAGCCTGATATCATTTTGTTGGACATCAAGATGCCTCATGAGTCAGGATTAGATGTGTTGGCTCGTATCCGCGAGACACAACCTGAAGCACGGGTGCTGATGTTGACCTCGTTTGATGAAAATGAGTATGTGATGGGGGCCTTGCGAGCAGGTGCTCAGGGCTTTGTCCTGAAAAGTGTGTCTGATGAGGTTTTGGTTGATGCGATTCGCAAAGCCCATCAAGGTGAACGGGTGTTGAGTCCACAAATTACCGAGCAAGTGGTCCGTTTTGCCCTGACTGAGCCAGTACCTGTCGAGGAAGAGCCGGAACTAACGAACGACGAGTTGAAAATTCTGCACCTCATCATTGATGGCTTAAGTAACAGCCAAATTGCCGATGAACTTTATATGAGTAACACCACTGTTAAACGCAAACTCCGTAAAATTTTCACAAAGATGGATGTGCAGACCCGAGCCCAAGCTGCTGCTCAAGCAGTTAGACGGGGTTTGGTTTAAATATGGACAAAATCTGTGCGCATCGTTAAGGTGTTGCATTTTAGACATTTCAATGACCTGGTTTGACCTCACTATGGGCCATTTTTAGCACCAATTGACCCAATTGATCCATGAAAAGTGACCCAACTGGTCCACTTTAGTTGACCCTAATAGTACTTGAAATTGTACAAAATCTGGACTATCATTCGGCCTATGTTTGACTCCGTAGATGCAGTCACCGAAAAGCTAGCTAAGTTTCGCTATATTGCCGATATTGGTTTGAGTACCAGCCTATTTTTGTCTCTAAAAATGGGCAAAGCATTATTCCTCGAAGGGGAACCAGGTGTTGGCAAAACAGAAATTGCCAAAGTGATCAGCCAAGCCTTTGAGACCCCGCTCATTCGATTGCAGTGTTATGAAGGATTGGATATCAACCACGCAGTCTACGAATGGAATTACCCCCGCCAACTTCTTTCAATCCAAGCCAATCAACAAAACAACGAGAATGCAACTGCCCTCGACAATATTTTTACCGATGAATTTCTCTTAAAACGCCCTCTATTGCAAGCCATCGATGTCGCGCACAGTCAGTCGCCTGTTCTTTTGATCGATGAGCTAGATCGGGCTGATGAGGAATTTGAGAGTTTTCTCTTAGAATTGCTGTCCGATTTTCAGATCACCATCCCTGAAATTGGCACTATCCAAGCGAGTCACCCCCCCATTATCATTATTACCTCCAATCGTACCCGTGAGATCCATGACGCCCTCAAACGACGTTGTATCTACTATTGGATTGATTACCCCTCCCGCCAAAAAGAACTTGAAATTGTTCAATTAAAAAATCCTGGAATTTCGGCCCGTTTGGCTGAGCAAGTTGTTGATTTTGCGCAGAAGATTCGGCAGCAAGAACTATACAAACTGCCTGGTGTGGCTGAAACACTTGACTGGGCCGAGGCTCTGTCTCATCTCAATCGAACTCAACTTGATCCCAAAATTGTTGATGCCACCCTGGGGGTTATCTTGAAATATCAAGATGATGTCAACAAAGTACGCGGTCCTATCGTGCAAGGTATCGTTGATGAGATTCTAGCCTGAGACGAGAAAATCTATCGTCATTGGTGAAGTAAGTTAAATGACAAAGGACCAGTGACACATGACAAATCAAACAAGCACCTTAACATCGCCATTTCTATCAAACCTACTCTTTTTTGTTGAAGCCCTACGACGCGTAGGTATCACCGTTTCCCTACAACAGACACTTGACGTTTCACAAGCCTTAACCTGGATCGATTTGGGCAATCGGGATCAGGTGTATCACACGGCTCGCAGCCTGCTCGTTAATCGTCAGGAGGATTTACGTCTCTTTGATTATGTGTTTAATCTCTTTTGGCGAGCACCGAGCCAAAACGGTCAGGGGAAAGGGCAAAAGATGCCAATCGCTCCACGGCATAACGTGGCCCAGCACAAGCGGCCCAGCATCGTGACCCTAATGGCCCAAAAAGCTCGGCAAGCTGATCCCGAGGTTGAAGCGGCGGATAAGTCAGGCAGTTTTAGTACCATCGAGATTTTGCAACAGAAATCCTTTTCGGAGATGACACCCGAGGAACTGGATGCGATTAAGCGGCTTATTCAGGCGATGCAATGGCGGGTGAGTATGCGGCAGACCCGCCGATATGCGCCCGACGCCAAGGGTGCTCGCCTGAATATGCGGCGAGTGCTGCGAAGTTGTGTCAAGCATGGGGGCACACCGCTTAAGTTGAGCTGGAAAACTCAGGTCATTAAGCCAAGACCGATAGTCGTTTTGGCAGATATCAGTGGCTCGATGGAAAAATACACCCGTCTACTGCTGCAATTTTATTACAGTTTAACCCATAGCCGCACTGAAGTTGAATCCTTCCTCTTTGGCACGCGGCTAACACGAATTACAACGCAATTAAAGCTACGCAACATCGATCGGGCGGTGACAGATGCGGCTCAACAGGTTGTTGATTGGTCGGGGGGAACACGTATTGGCGATAGTTTACGTGCATTCAATCGCCAGTGGAGCCGACGGGTGCTGCGGCGTGGGGCGATTGTGCTGATTATTAGTGACGGTTGGGAGCGGGGCGATGTCACGACTTTGCAACAGGAGATGCGTTATCTGCAGCATCGCTGCCATCGTCTGATTTGGCTCAACCCACTACTTGGTAACGTGGCCTATCAGCCGCTAGTCGAAGGAATGGCTGCTGCGCTACCCTACATTGATGATTTTTTGCCGATTCATAATCTGCAAAGTTTGGAAGATTTGAATAAATATTTGATGAAATTAAGCTGAAAAAGGAGGACAAAATATATGAAACTATCAGGAACATACACGTTTGACGCACCGCGTGATATCGTGTGGGACTCGCTGATGGATCCAGAAGTTCTGGCCAGAGTGATGCCTGGTTGTGAGAAGTTGGAGCAGGTTGGCGAGAACGAGTATGAAGCGGCGCTCAAGATTAAAGTGGGTCCGGTTCAGGGCAAATTCAAGGGAGGCGTTACTCTTGAGGACATCAATGAGCCTGATTCGTACCAGATGAAAGTGAATGGGAAGGGTGCGGCTGGCTTTATGGATGGTGTTGGGGCGGTCAGGCTGGAAGACAATGGCGACTCGACCATTATGCACTATGATGGCGACGCTAAAGTGGGTGGCAAGATTGCTAGTGTTGGGCAACGATTGTTGGATAGCTCCGCCAAAGCCTTGACAAAGCAGAGCCTTGATGGGTTGCACAAACAGATTTTGGCCCGAGCCGAAGCGGCTAAGAGCGCGACTGAAAGTGGTGATGTAGAAGCGGTTGCTGCGCCGCCCCCCGTGGTTAAGGTCGAAGCCCCATCGGAAATGGAATTTGCGGCGGGTGTTGCCAAGAATATGGTCGATGAAATTATTCCCCCAGCGTGGCGACCTGTCGCGATTGTGGTTGCGTTGATTATTGTTGGTTCAATCATCTACGCAGTTTTGTAGATGAGTAAATCGTAATTGGTAAATGGTAATTTAAAGAATTAGGACTGATGCAAATCGTTGATTGAGCCTGTCGAAATTAACGGTTTGTGGGGTAAGATGCCTGGTTTTGACAGGCTCAATCGGCATTTCACATGTCTTCTCCCTCAGGCCTGAAATAACAAATTACTATTTACTAATTACCGATAACAGTAAGTTAACTTATTAAATGATGTTAGACAAGGAGGTCACCCTATGATCCCGGGACAATTTGATTATCTTGTTCCAACAACGCTTGACGAAGCGGTCAGTATGCTGAATGAGCATAGCTTTGATGCCAAAATTTTAGCAGGTGGACAGAGTCTGATTCCTGCGATGCGATTTCGCTTGGCAGCCCCTGAAATTTTGATTGACATTAACAGAATTGAAGGATTGAGCTATGTCCGTGAAGAAAATGGTCATCTTGCCATTGGTGCGATGACCCGAGAAGTTGATCTTGATGAGTCAGAACTCATTAAGGAAAAGTACCCACTCTTGGCAGAGACAGCTGAAGTAATTGCCGATCCGTTGGTTCGCAATCTCGCAACCATTGGTGGTAACCTCGCTCACGCTGACCCCGCCAATGATCATCCCGCAACAATGTTAGCCTACAACGCCCAAATTATAGCTGTTGGACCTGATGGCGAGCGTACAATTGCCATTGATGATTTCTTCACCGATCTATTTGAAAACAGCTTGGAAGACAACGAAATTTTGAAGGAAATTCGTATTCCTGCGCCAACGGCTGGCAGCGGTGGTGCCTACCACAAGATTGAACGAAAAGTAGGTGACTACGCTGTGGCGGCGGTTGCTGTTCAGTTAGAAATGGATGGCGATACCTGCACCTCAGCGCGTATTGGTTTGACAAATGTATCTCCTGTCCCAATGCGTGCCACAGGGGCTGAAGCTGCGATTTCTGGCAAGGCCTTGACTGAAGATGCTATTCGAGCGGCTGGGGAAGCTGCTGCGGCTGAGTGTGATCCCTCTGCTGATTTGCGTGGCTCTGAAGAGTACAAACGAGATTTGGTCCGAATTATTACCATGCGAACCATCCGCACGGCTGCGGAACGGGCGAAAGGAGCGTAAGATGAGTACCCATAACATTACCTTGACCATCAATGGCGAAGAAAAAAGCTTGGATGTTGACTCTCGTCTGTTGTTGGTTCACTTGATTCGTGAAGATTTGAATTTAACAGGAACCCACATTGGGTGTGATACCACCAGTTGTGGGGCCTGCACTGTTGTTGTTGATGGGCAAGCCATTAAGAGCTGCACGATGTTTGCGGTTCAGGCTAACGGTCGCAGTGTTGAAACCATCGAAGGCTTGGCCAATGGTAGCCTACATCCCCTGCAAGAAGGGTTCTGGGAAAAGCACGGTCTACAGTGTGGCTACTGTACACCAGGGATGATTATGAGTTGTAAAGCATTCTTGGATAAGAATGCAACCCCAACCGAAGAAGAAATTCGCTGGGCGATTTCTGGGAATCTCTGCCGCTGTACAGGATACACTAAAATTGTTGAGGCCGTTCAATATGCGGCTGAGAAGATGCAAGCTGGTGAGGAGGCATAATTATGGCGATTACAATTGACGAAGCTTTGTCTGGCGCTGCTGAAGTTCCATCAAGCCAGGAAGTGTTCCAAAAAGCACGACCGCAAGAAAATAACTCTGCAAATGTTGAAACAACGCAAGACGTGCGTGTAACCACCCCGCCCGCAGTGTGTGGGATGGGCCACCGCATGAAGCGAAAAGAAGATCCCCGGTTTATTCAAGGCCGTGGCAATTACGTTGATGATGTCAAGATCCCTGGAATGCTCTACCTCGACATCGTGCGCAGCCCTTACGCTCACGCCAAAATTTTGAACATTGATGCCAGTGAAGCTTTGGCCTTGCCAGGTGTTCTGGCTGTCATCACTGGGAAAGACCTTGAAGAGGCAGGTGGTCTGCACTGGATGCCGACCTTGATGTCTGATACCCAAATGGTTCTGCCAACTGAGAAGGTAGTTTACTACGCTCAGGAAGTTTGCTGTGTCGTCGCTACGGAGCGTTACATTGCAGCGGATGCTATCGAACTGGTAGAAGTTGAGTACGAGCCATTGGACCCCGTTGTTGATCCTTTTGAAGCCCTCAAAGACGAAGTTATTGTCCGGGACGATAAAGAAAACAAAACAAACCACATTTGGCACTGGGAAGCGGGTGATAAAGAGGCAACAGATGATGCCTTTTCAAATGCAGCGACTGTCGTCAAAGAAAAGATGCACATTCCACGTATCCACGTTTCTTCGATTGAAACCTGTGGGATGGTCGCTCACTGGGACAAAATCAAAGAGCACATGACTATCTATATGACCTCTCAGGCCCCCCACGCCCACCGCACGGTTGTGGCCTTGGTCAGTGGTCTGCCTGAGCATAAAATCCGTGTCATTTCCCCTGACATTGGGGGTGGTTTTGGGGGCAAGGTTCCGGTCTATCCTGGCTACGTCTGCACGATCGTGGCTAGTTTGGTGACCGGAAAGCCCGTGAAATGGATTGAGGATCGTAGCGAAAACTTACAAGCCGATAGTTTTGCTCGTGACTACCACATCGAAGCTGAAATGGCGGCTGATGCTGATGGTAAAATCACTGCACTTCGTGTTAAAACGCTGGCTGACAACGGGGCGGCTGATGCTGCGGCAAACCCCTCTAAATTCCCGGCAGGATTGTACAGTATCGCCACTGGCTCTTACGATATGAAAGCCGCTCACATTGAGGTGGACGGAGTTTATACCACCAAGCCGCCCGGAGGCGTTGCTTATCGCTGTTCCTTCCGTGTAACTGAAGCGGTCCACATGATTGAACGAATGGCCGATATTATGGCCCACGAGATCGGCGAAGATCCAGCCGACTTCCGTATGAAGAACTTTATCAAACCTGAGGACTTTCCGTATCAATCACCCACTGGCTGGGAATATGACAGTGGTAACTACCACGAAGCTTTGCGTGTAGCGATGGATATGGTTGGCTATGAGGAGCTTCGTAAAGAGCAAGCTGAATTACGCAAAGAAGGTAAGTTGATGGGGATTGGTATATCCAGCTTTACCGAGGTGGTTGGGGCTGGCCCGTCTCGCGAATTCGACATTCTTGGTATCAAAATGTTTGACAGCGCTGAAATTCGCATCCACCCAACTGGGAAAGCGATTGCCCGCATTGGGGTACAAACTCAAGGGCAAGGCCACGAAACAACCTTTGCCCAGATCATTGCTGAAGAGTTAGGTATCCCGGCCAGCGATGTTGAAATCGAGCACGGTGATACTGACACGGCTCCTTACGGACTAGGGACTTATGCTAGTCGCTCTACGCCAACGGCTGGAGCTGCTGCAGCAATGGCCGCTCGTAAAATTCGGGCTAAAGCCAAGCAAATTGCGGCGCACCTGCTTGAGGTAAATGAGGATGATTTGGAATGGGATGTTGACAAGTTTGTGGTCAAAGGTTCACCCGATCAGTCAAAGTCAATTCAGGATATCGCTTTCGCAGCTTACACAAATCACCCTGAAGGAATGGAAGCTGGGCTTGAGGCAGTCAACTACTACGATCCGCCCAACTTGACTTTCCCCTTCGGTAGCTACATCTGTGTCGTCGATATTGATACCGGAACAGGTGAGGTTCACATTCGTCGATTCATTGCCGTTGATGATTGTGGGCACATCATAAACCCGCTTATCGTCGAAGGCCAAATCGAAGGTGGCTTGACAATGGGCTTGGCTCCGGCAATGTTTGAAGAGATTGTCTATGATGAAAACGGCCAGAACCTGAGCGGAACGTTTATGGATTACCTGCTACCCACCGCTGTTGAAACACCAAAGTGGGAACTGGGTAAAACCATCACCCCATCGCCACATCATCCATTAGGAGCAAAAGGTGTGGGTGAGTCGCCAACTGTGGGTGCGCCACCTGCCATCGCCAACGCGGTAGTCGATGCCCTCTGGCACTTGGGTGTGCGTCACATCGATATTCCGATTACCCCGCAAAAGGTTTGGAAGTTGTTGCGTGAAAATGGTGTAATGGAGTAGATTTTCTAAATAAAGAAAAAGCAGATACAAATAAATGATACCTGCTTTTTCTATCGAATTTGACTTATTTTTAATGGGGCGTTGAACACGCCCCATTTTTGTTTGCTTTAATTCTTTTGAAGTACGGGTAGGTAGATTAAGGTTTGAGAGTCATCATTGATAATCGTTCCCTCCCCTTGATTATCAACGATGGCGGCACTAGTAGAATTGCTTAAGTTGACGTAGAAAGACTCATCTGACTCTACATTTGTATCCCCTATTACTGAAATGGTAACAGTCTGGGTCGTCGACCCTGGAGTGATGGTGATTGTACCGCTTTTTTCGGTATAATCACTGTCGGCTGTCGTAGCTGTATTGTCAGCGGTAGCGTAATCGACGTTAACGGATGAGATGCTAGCTGGAATGAGGGTGACGGTGAATGTTGCGTCAACAGTACCCTCATTGGTTTCCGTTACAGAAATATTGTTGATACCAATGCCAAAATCATCGTTGAGAATATTGCCAACCGCTTGGCTTTTGGTCAGCGTGGCCCAATTTGCGTTGCTTAAATCAATAAAGAAACTTTCATCGAATTCAGGTGTGGTATCGCCCTTGATGGTAACTTCTATAACTTGCTGTTGAGAGTTTGCTGGAAAAACAATCGTCCCATTTTTGGCCGTATAGTCACCATCTGTTGTGGTCGCACTGTCATCTGTCGTGGTGTAATCAACACTTACAGGTGTATTGATCGGTGCATCCAAGGTTAAGGTGAAGGCTAAGGTGGTGACAACACTTCCTTCCGTTAATGTGGAGTCCTCGATAGTCAGATTGGGAACTGATACACCAGGGAATTCATACGCCCCAATGTCACAGATATTGCTAGTGCCAACACCTGCCTGATCGATGCGGGTTTGACCACGCTGATCTTCCGGTAATTGGAGTGTGCAAAACGCATCATTGGCTGCATCAATTGCTGGACTGCCAAGGAGGAGGGCGTGTGTTTCTGTGTCGCCACCATTGTTGGCTAGAGTGTCTAGCACAGGATCAAGCCCTGTTATATCACTGCTAACCAATCCGCTACAGCCACTTGTATCCTCAATTAGATTATTGCCGACAGAGGTTAGTGTTGCTGGCGACGTAGAACCACCGCCTTGGTCTCGACAATCTGAGTCGCTGGAGGCAGTATTATTCGCGATTAAGGTGTTGGCAAAATTGACCATGCCACCGCCTTGACCACTCCTGTTGCCCCGATATAACCCGCCACCTCTACCACTCATTGCGTTATTATTGGCAATGGTAACGTGGTTGAGCACAATAGCTGACGTATCAAATTGTGAGGCCAAGCCTCCGCCGTTATTGGCTGCAGTATTGCCAGAGATGGTGCTGTTGCCAATGTTGGTTGCCTGAGAGCTGTAAATCCCCCCACCCTCATTACCAGATGTATTGGCAGTAATGGTGCTGGTCAAGATGTTGAGCGTAGCATTCGTTCCCGCTGCGTTAAAAATCCCCCCGCCACTATCAGCCGCCGTATTGTTTGAGATGGTAGTGTTAAACACATTGATGGTCCCGTTACTTTCTGCGTTGGCGATTCCTCCGCCATCATCGGCTGAGTTGAGGGTGATGAGACTATCTTTGATGGTGACGATGCCTTGGAAGCCCGTAGCGATTCCCCCACCATCACTACTCCCGCTAGCAGTATTGCTTATAATTGTACTGTTGTTGATTGTGACTGAGCCGATCGAGTTTGTGCGATAGATACCGCCCCCACTAGAGCCACTGGTGTTGTTCTGAACTGTAACGTTGTTCAAGATCGTCATCGATTGGTTATTACTATCTATGCCTCCACCGGTACTGCCAGCTTGGTTGAAGGCAATGATCCCTCCATTGATATTGAGCGGTTGGGCGGTGTAAATGCCTCCACCGCGGCCAGCCGCAGTGTTGGTAGTGACATTGGTGTTCGTAAGATTAATGGTGCTACCAACATCGGTAATGTTAAATATTCCACCACCACTGGCTCCGCTACCATTTGTGACTTGGTTATTTTCAATAGAACTATTGGTGATATTGATTGTTCCGCCATTGTCATTGGCGATTCCCCCACCATCCTCGGCTGACCCAATTACTTCATTATTTGAGATTACCACCTCGTCAATATTGATCGTGGCCGAAGCGTGGTTATAAATACCACCCCCATCTCCGCTAGAACTTCCATTGATAATAACGAGTTCTGATAAATTAATTGCTCCTGTGGTGCCTGAAATAACATGAAAGACCCGATCAAGACTATTCCCATTAATCGTCGTGGGTAATGTCGGGCTGCCGCTTCCAATAATCTCTACGGGATTAAGGATATCCAAGTCACCAGTTGCCGCAGCATCTTCATTCGCCCCGGCTAAGGTTAGGGTGTAAGTGCCCAATCCAAGGATGATGGTATCCACTGCTGCTGTGGCATTCGCAGCGATGATGGCCCCCCGTAAGCTACAATCATTTGCGGCACCCGTACAAGCTGTGGCGGATGCATCATCATCCACCCGATCCACTTCAAAACTAGCAGCTTGAGCCACAGGGGCTAGTGGGTGGGGCAAAAAAGGCAGGGTAAATTGTAGAGTCAGAGCTAGGATTGTGGCAGTGGTCACAGCGTAGTGCCAAGGTTTGGCCAAGACCTTGTATGCGAGTAATGCCAGGCCTAATAAAATTACAGTGATATTAATGTTAACAAGATACACCATTAGATCGGGCTGACTTAAAGATATAAAAATTAGGATGATAAGCCATAAACCCAAACCAACTGCAAAAAGCAATTGTTTCGCCTTCTCAAGTGTACACCAAGTCTTCATGTTTATAATCCTCCTTGATTAATTCCAAAAATTTTGTGAATCATTTATAACTACTATTCAATCGTCTTTATCCTAAATCCTAGTTGAGCTGAAATATATTAAACAAGCAGTGTTACGACCTTACGAAATAGGGTTTGGCAGGGTCATAATGGTTTCCAAATTAGTTTTGGGAACAAGAGGTTTGGGAGATGCGTGGTTTGTTAATATGGAATTGTATCACATTTTGGTTTGAATCGGGTTTGAGATACTTTGGGCAGAAGTGTGATGGATTGGGTGCGATTTGTTCATTTTCTTATTTTACAGATTTGAACAATCATCCACAAAATTGTGAGGCTTGTCAAAAGAATAATGAACTGTAAACCTGCTGTTGATACTGGCGCGGAGGTACCAGTGTCTGGGAGGACATTGATCGGCAACACAGGTTGCGAGGGATCATCTTGGGTTTGGTCCGATGAGTTGGATGAGGGTGTTGGTGTCGGGGTTGGGGCCTCATCACCATCGTCATCATCGTCATCGCTGGTTTCCGATGTGTCGGTTGTAGGCGAAGCTGGGGTTGGCGTCACAGTGGGAGTGGCTGTTTCAAGCGGAGGGGGCGCAGTATCTGTTGCGGTAATGACTGATGAAATTGGCGTCGGAAATCTTACCTCTTCTTCCTCTTCTTCAGGGGGTGACGATATTCCACCATCACCTTCGCCACCATTACTGAGCGCAACATTAATCGTATTGGTTATACTTTCGGGAATAGTGTTTACTTGAAAGGTTAGAGTTAAACTAACGGTTTGGGCCGGCGATAATGGGCCAAACCGTGTTGACGTAGCTAAATTTTGCCAAGTAATGATGCCAGAGGTCGATAGGTCGGGGGCTGGCTCTGCAGAGAGGAAAGTCAACCGCTCACTATCGTAGACATCATACAATGGAAGCTTAGTGATTGTTAAATTGCCAGTGCTGGTAATGGTGATACCAAATGTGATAATTTGAGTACTCGTGGCAATACCTGTCGATGGATCAAGGAGCCATTTATTCAGTTCAAATCTTGGTACATTGACAGGGACCGCTACCGTGCCAGGGTCACTCGGCGGTACGGCAGGTGAGTCAACCTCAGCCGTATTCGAAATGATGTTTACATTGTCCTGGATAATTGCCTCAAACGTTGCACTGACAACGGAGAATGGGGCCAAACCACCTGGGATGGATATCCCCCCTTCATCAAAAGGAAATATAGTTGTACCTGTAGTATCATCCGAAAAGGCTGCCCCATTAAGTTGACTACTGTTTGCCACATAAGATAAAGTTAGGCTGAGAGTGTCCGAGATAACTGTAGGGTCGAGGGGTAGGTTTGAATTGTTGAAAGAGACTAAAGTGAAACGAATTGTATCCCCCCAAGTCGGTGTGTTTGTACCATCAGCATCATCAACAATTTCCAAAGTCTTTTGAATGGCTAATGACCGAATTGGCACGATGTTTGTTCCCACATCGATGGAGGGGTTTGTTGCATTCGCATCCTGATCTTGTCCCCAAACTGCAATAAAACGGGTTCCATCCAAGGTGTAGAGATTAGTCCCCGTCATATCAAAGTCGAGAGTATCTGTAATAGGTACCTCAGTTAAGGGTAGAATCGTACGGGTTATAACCGAACTACCATTATTGAAATCGATGTAAAGGGTGGTTGTGGTTTCGACTGTCACATAAACGGGTGACTCTTGTCCAGTTGCAGGTGGAGGGGTGTTGTTTGGCGGATTAAGATTATTGACAGGCCCCCAGCCAACCAAGGCTTGTGATGTTAAACTTTCGATGGGTTGTAAAGCGAAGCCCCAATCTTGGCGAAAACTTTCGTCGAGGGCAGCAACCCCATAAAATATCCCTCCAGAAGAGGTAAACCGAACACCTGTCGCCGGGCTGGGGGTGGGACCTGTGGCAAACTGCAAAGTGGAATTAGCTGGAATGGTGATTACTATTGGGGGCGCAATTGAGGTGGATACCGTAACGGCTAAATCGCTGCTATTGGGATTATACAACCAATAGTCACCATCTGAACTACGGGCGGATAAATAATCATTGGTCCATTGGTCTTGGGGAAGAATAGTGTAGGCTCGGGCTTCGTAAGCGTTGGGAATCTGATCTGAGTCGCCTGTTAGTAGATGAACCTGAATTTTGTTGAGCGAAGAGGTTGATCGGACTTGGGCCCCACTAACTACCCCAGACGTAAAGGTGTGATTTTGCCCCTCATTCAAGGTAACATTGGGAACATCACCAAAAACACCATTACCATCTAAATCAAATTCAATAGTTGTGTTGTCTTGGGCTGCTTGGACATTCAAGCCAACTGTTCTAAAGCCATTGCGGGAAGCTGCCAAATTCTCACCAACGGGGATAGTATACTCTTGTCCCCAGCGACTGGTTGGATAAAGCTCCCAAGCCCCGGCAAACAAGCTATCAGCACAATTTGGCCAGGCCGCAAGGGTGACGGCTACGCTTCCGCCTTCTGTAGTAATTTTATCCCCACCATCAAAAAAGAATTCGCTTGAGGAGCGGGGAACCAGCACTGAACTTTGTAGGACGATGACGGTGCCTGCATCCAAACTGTCTGTACCGCTTGTGTTTGGGGGGATTGTCGGGGCGAGTGTACCATTTGCTGAGACACTATCTCCCCAAACCTGAGTTGTTGCTTGAGTTGGCTCCGTTAAATTGGCCTCAAAGCCATCTTCCCAATGGTCATAATAAACCCGAGTGCCAGGGCGTAAGACCGCGATAGAGATAGTTGTTGTAATACTTTCGTTTTGAATATCGTTGCCCAAGACCTCCGAACATCCTATTGCAGACGCTATCTCCTCGTTGGAGGCAGCATCATAAGCGTCATTCAAAAAATCTGTATCATAAGGGATGAAAAAGGTAAACGCATCGATTTGGGCCTGCGTGTCCTGGACATTAAGCAGCGTGAACAACAACATCAGGGTGATGAAAAAAATAAGCAGGATTGTTAAATGTATGAGCCGTTTCATGAGTGTACTTGTCTTGAGTATTGCGAGTTAGGGTTATCGCTCTGGTAATCGGTTTATGAATGAGATGAACTATTCAGGGCTATTAATTTTGAAAAGTGTATAATTATGTTTTTAATTTTTGCCTAATAATTGCAGCAACACCGCTACCAATAATCACTAGAACCACCATTGGCCAGCGTGATTTTGTTTCAATTGGAGCATACCCTGTTTCCGGTAGAAGAGCAACTGGGAAATCTGAACTAGTTTCGCCACTTGGTGGGACAAATGAGCTGCCAGATGGTGTTGGAGTCGTGGATGTCGTTGTTGGTGTTTCTGGTGTTGCATTGGGTGTTGTTTCTGGTGTTGGATTTGGATCTGATGAATCATCAGGCGGATCATCATTGTCAGGTGGATTATTGTTATCAGGCGGATCATTAGATACGGGTGTTTCAGTTGGGGTCACTGGTGTTGCGGTCGGTGTGTCGTCTGTTGGGATGTCTGGTGTGTTTTCATCATCCGTTGGAGTAGGGGTGATGGTGATTGGTGGTGGGAAAATAAGGCTCTCGTCATCATCGTCTGGGGGTAAAATATTTCCATCCTCATCTTCAGCCCCACTAACCAAGGCGATATTGGTTGTTTGTGTCACCGTTTCAGGTAATGGATCTACCTCAAATGTGACGGTTAATTCAATACGTCGGCCCGGTGGTAATGGCCCAAAGAAAGTGTCTTGGGCTAAATCATGCCAAGTGACAACACCGGAGGCTGTAACATCGGGCACAAATGGTCCAGCACTAACATAAGTTAAATGATCTTCGATGAAGTCGTCAGTTAAAGGTAATTTTGTGATTGTCAGGTTACCTGTGCTGGTGATGGCAATACCAAACGTCACTAAATCCCCCGCCTCGGCTTGACCATTTTGAGGTTCGATAAGGTGTTTATCCATTTCATATCGACTGAAAGCACCAATAGGGATATCAATTTCGCCAGAGCTTGTCGTAGTAAGTGTTGAGCTAGTGACAAAGGCCACATTGTTGATAGAGTCGACATTCTCTTTTACCGTCGCGTTAAATGTGACCGTGATGGAGTCTAGCTTTGAAATAAGACTGATATTGTAACCACCTTCATCCAAGGGGAATGGTGTGGTGCCAGTTGTATCATCTGGAATTGGAGAGCCATTGATTTCACTGGAGTTCAATTCATACTCAATAGTGTTTGGTAACTCATCTCGAATATTTCCATCAAACAAATCAGTATCCGAGTTATTATAAGCCCTCAAAGCAAATTCAACCTTGTCCCCCCAAGTTACGGTTCCGGTCTGATCTACATCATCGATTAAGTTCATCGTTTTCTGAATAACTAATGAGGGTAAAGGGACAACGTTGGTTCCTACATCAACGGAAGGTAACTCTGCATTAGCCCCCTGATCTTGTCCCCAGACAGTTACAAATCGATCCTTGTTGTCAGTGAAAAGAAAGGCGCCGGTTAAATCATGATCAGGATCAGTCACAGGAATTTCTGCTAATGGCGGAACCGTAATAATTTGGTCCACCACGCCATCATTCTCAAAATCAATGGAAACAGTTGTTGTCTTGATTGCGCTAACATAGAGTCGCGACTCATCTGCAGTTGGGGTTGGATTAATATTTCCAATTCCCCAACCAATCAAAACCTGTGAGGTTAGATTTTGAACAGGTAGCAATCCATAGCCCCAATCCTGGCGGAAGCTTTCATCAAGAGCCACTATGCCATAGAAGGGACGACCATCTGTAGATTGAAATCGAACTCCTGTTGCAGTGCTAAGCCCGGCTGTGTTTGAGTATTGAAATATGTTATTTGCAGGAATAGTGATAAGGTTTGTGGTGGTTAATGTGCTAACATTAATTGATAGATCAGTATTGTCAGGATTGTATAGCCAGTAATCTCCATCTGAACTCCGTGGTGCGATGTAATCATCATCCCACTGCATACGAGGTACCATCGTATATGCTCTGGCCTCATAAGCATTAGGTATTTGATTTGGATCACCTGTTAAAATCTGTACCTGCACCACATCAGATGTTGTTATTTTTGTGCCTGTAGAAACCCCGTTAATTTGGGTAAACTGCCCCCCTGCTTTGGGAATTGTTTCGGTAATCTCGGGTGAACCATCACCATCAAAATCAATATTCACAGTGGTATTTGGATTGAGCGCTTGCACATTGAATCCAACTGTACCAAACCCACCCCGTAACGATGAAAGATCCTCACCGACCGGAATTATATAATCTGTGCCCCAAAGGCTGGTTGGGTATAACTCCCAAGCCCCAGCAAACAATGGGCCGGATGTTTCCGGCCAAACGGCTAAACTGACAGCCAAATTTCCACCAAGCGCCGTCAATTTGTCCCCACCATCAAAGAAATAATCTGTAGACATTCGTGGAATAGTTACGGTGTTTGTCAAGACAATGACATCACCAGCGGTTAAGGTGTCGAGGCCCGCTACATTCATCGGGTTGGTGGCAGGTAGTGACCCATTGCTGGGATCACCATCTCCCCAAACCTGGGTTGTACTTTGTACTGGTTCAGTCAAATTAGGTTCCAAACCATCTTCCCAATGATCATAATAGATAATGCTGCCAGATCGCATCACTGCAATCGATATTGTCGTCTTGATATCGTCTCCGGTGATGTCAGGAACGGTTGAGCCAGGTGCTTCGTCATTTGTGGCTACATCAAACTGATCATCTAGTTGATCTGCCGGATAAGGTATCAAAAATGTAAACGCGTCGGTTTGAGCATTTGTTCTTGCGACGCCCAAAAATAACCAACTTCCTACAACCCCTCCCAACAGGGCTGCAGAAATTGATAAATAAAATATTTTTTTCATTGTAAGTGCCCCACTCACTACTGTACCAATATAGTCTGCAACTCTATTTTAAGATAAGACATTCGCCCAAATGCTTATGGCTTGAAACAAAGTTTGATTTAAAGTCCCCGCGAAGAAGGGGATGATCCTAAGGGATCGGAGATAACTATATTGGTGATTTAGTCGTTGTTACTTTGAAAAAACCTTCTGATTTAATTGTTTAATTGTAAAACTACGTTTCGTACTCCTTGATTTTTCATTGAAACAACCTCCCATAATTTTAACAGTCCTAAAGCATTAAGTGTTATATGCTTTAAGTACCATATCAGTCATACAAAAGTATTATTTACACGACTGTTCTCTTTTCTGGTGGGATTTTCTATAACCAAATGAGATGATTGTGAGGAGAAATTTTCTTGAGAGGTAGTTCTGTGCCCAATATCACATAAACTTGAATAAGATATTTTACAACATCGCTCCATGATACCGTGTTTTGCTTAATCTGTAAAACTTTAAGAAAGTTAAGGCAAACTTACTCAACTTGAGAGGCGAGAAATAAAAAATCTCGCCCAATCGGACGAGATTTTTTATTGTGTGATCTTTAATTGATTAAGCAAATCGGGCCAAGTATTGATCCCATCCTGAAACAACTCGCGTCTCAGGTGTATCGGAGTCCAATCGCAGCCCAAATATTTTGCAGAAGCTTCTCAGGGTATCTTGAGCTTTCGACACATCGTGACCACCTGCGTTTAGAATTTTGTCGGCTAGTTGTTCTAAAACCTGTATGGCTTGAGGGGTGTCTAAATCATTGGCTAAAGCATCTTCAAATGCTATTTTTATTGCGTCAATATCAATGATTGAGCCAGACCCACCTGGCGCTGTGACCGCATTTCGCAACTTTACAGCTAGTTTAGCTGACTGCTTCAGACGCGTCTCTTCATAACCCCAAATTTCCCGATAATGATAACTACCGAGATAGAGACGCAGCGCATCAGGTGACCACGTCTTGAGCAACTCCTTGGCCCACACCAAATTTCCCAACGACTTGCTCATCTTTTCGCCTTCATGATGAACCATCGCGGTGTGCATCCAGAAACGGGTGAAGGGGATGTGGTTGCCGCTATTGTCCTGATTCAGGATGGGTTCCGCTTGAGCGATCTCACATTCGTGGTGAGGGAAAATCAGGTCGCTTCCTCCGCCGTGAATATCAATCGTGTCACCTAGAAATTTTGATGACATTGTAGAGCACTCGATGTGCCACCCTGGTCGGCCCTTACCCCAGGGGCTGTCCCACGTCGGCTCACCAGGCGCAGCAGCCTGCCAAAGCACGAAATCAAGGGGGTCACGTTTCTTAGGGTCATCGGGGAAGTTGCCTCGCTCATTAGCCACAGCCAGTTGTTCACCCTTGGGAATACGGCTCAATTTACCAAATGGCTCATAATCCTTGACGTGAAAATAAACACTGCCCCCGGACTCGTAAGCCACGCCCAAATCAATCAATTTTTTAACCGTGCTGATGATCTCAGGGACGACTTGGGTCGCGCCAGGGTAATGTTCAGGAGGGCGAATATTGAGTGTTTTCATATCTTGTAGAAAATACGAGGTCCAGCGATTGCCTAGAGCTTGCCAATCCTCACCAACTTCTTTTCCTTTACGCAGAATGTCGTCGTCAATATCTGTTACATTCTGAACATAATTGATAGGGTAACCCTGATGTTCCAAATATCGGATCAACACATCAAAACTGGCATAGGTGAATGCGTGGCCTAAGTGGGTGGTATCGTAGGGGGTGACCCCACAGACGTAAATTGTTACAGTTTCCGAGAGCGGCTCAAATACCTCAAGCTCTTGGCTAAGAGCATTGTAAAGTTTCATTTAAGTTCGTCCTTGAATTTGGTTTTAATGAAGAATGGTAACAAAGCAAGCTTTTAGAAAAACCGCCTTTGTTACCATTCTCTGTGACTTAAAATTGTGTTTACTTCAATAATCTATCGATTGCTCTATTTATGCTGCGAAATACTAGCTTCGCTTTTTTCGTGGCGGACGATAGACATGTGTGCTTTGATTGTAGAGTACCTCGGACGCTTCCATCATCGTCTCGGATAAAGTCGGGTGAGGGTGAATACTAAGCTTGATATCTGAGGCAACCGCACCCATCTCGATCGCCAGAATACCCTCGGCAATAAGTTCTCCAGCCCCAGACCCAACAATACCAACACCCAGAATACGATCTGTTTCTGGCTCAATAATCAGCTTGGTCAGCCCATCATCACGATCCAATGTTTTCGCTCGACCAGAAGCACCCCAAGGGAAGCGAGCAACATTCACCTCTATATTTTGTTCTTTGGCCTCGGCCTCTGTGATTCCACACCAAGCCAATTCAGGGTCGGTGAAAACTACAGCAGGAATGACATTGGGTTCAAAAGCGACTTTGTGCCCCGCAATCGCTTCGGCAGCTAGCCGTCCTTCATGCGTAGCTTTGTGGGCCAACATCGGCTCACCAGCCACATCACCAATGGCATAGATGTTTGGCTCGGCCGTTTGTCGTTGTAAGTTAACTTCGATAAAGCCGCGTTGATTGACCTGAACTTTGGTGTTTTCCAGCCCTAGATTTTTTGAGTTTGGTCGTCGGCCAACCGCAACAAGCACTTTGTCAAAAACTTGTTCCGGCTCAGTTACTTTCTCTCCTTCAAACTTGACCCGAACCTTATTGCCTTCATCCTTCATATCAACAACAGTCGTTTCAAGCATAACCTCATGCATCATCTTACTGATACGTTTGTTTAATACGCGTACCAAATCTCGGTCTGCTCCTGGTAGCAAGCCTGACATCATTTCGACAACAGACACCTTTGTGCCTAAGGATGCATAAGCTGAGCCTAATTCAAGGCCAATGTAGCCACCCCCGACCACAAGCATTGTTTCGGGAATATCTGCTAATTCAAGGGCACCTGTCGAGTCCATGACTCGTGGTGAGTCCGTTGGGAAGCTGGGAATTACGGTCGGGTGTGACCCTGTGGCGATAATGGCTTTTTCAAATGGTAAAGTTACTTCGGTTCCATCCGTTTTCGCGATATGTAAGGTTTGGTTGTCGATAAATGTCGCTCGTCCCTGAATGGTGTTCACTTTACGTTGTTTGGCCAACTGGCCTGTCCCACCGGTCAGTTGCTTAACAACCTTGTTCTTCCAATCGCGCAATCTGTCAAGATCGATTTTAGGTTCACCAAAATCGATACCCCACGCTGTTGCTTCACGTGACTCATTGATTAATTTTGCCACGTGCAGCAACGCTTTTGAGGGGATACAGCCTCGATATAGACAAACACCACCAGGATTGACCTCCAAGTCAATCAGAGTAACATTCATTCCTAAATCTGCGGCCAAAAAAGCAGCCGGATACCCACCAGGACCCCCACCAACGACGGCGACCTGGGTTTTTTCTAATTGTTCAGCCATAAATTTCTATCCCTCTAACATTAACAGGAACGGTTCTTCTAAAGCCTCTCGGACCCAACGCACAAAACGAGCTGCATTCGCGCCGTCGATGATGCGATGATCATATGACAACCCAATCGGCATTAACATTCGTGGCACAAACTGACCATCTTTATAAACTGCCTCTTGTCGGCCTCGGGCTACGCCTAAAATCGCGACCTCTGGATAGTTGACGATGGGCGTAAAGTTAGTGCCGCCAATACCACCCAGATTAGTGATGGTAAAGGTGCTGCCTTGCATTTCATCCAAGGTCAACTTTCGATCACGCGCTTTAGCCGCTTTCTCATTTAACTCAGCGGAAAGCTCGATGATACTCTTTTGATCAACATCTCGAATGGATGGCACAAGCAAGCCTCGATCTGTATCGACAGCCATTCCAATATGATAATATTTTTTGTAGACGATCTCTTGATTTTGTATATCCAAACTGGCGTTGAACTCTGGGAAGCGTTTCAGGGCCAATGCCACCACTTTGAGCAAAATTGCTGTAATCGTTAATTTTCCACCAGCCGCTTCAGCCCGTTTGCCAAATTGCTTTCGCAATCGCTCCAAGTCCGTGATATCAACCTTGTCAAAGTGAGTGACGTGAGGAACGGTTCGCCAAGCTAAATCCATTTGACGGGCAGTGGCGCGGCGGATACCTGTCATTCGCTGCCGTTCGATATCACCCCACTTGCTGAAATCTGGCAATGGTGGCAACTCTGGTGTGGCGGCGGTTACGACAGGTGGGGGGGCAGCCTTGCGGGCCAAATTTATTTGTTTGACATAATTTTTTACATCTTTCATTGAAATACGACCAGCCGGCCCTGTGCCAGGTACCTCCTGAATATCAACCCCAAGTTCACGAGCCAAACGTCGAATCGAAGGCGCGGCTGGAACGATTTTTCTTGGGCCAGCTGGCTTGGGTGGTTCGACAGGTGCAGGTGGCGGCGGCGGCGATGCCACAGGTTCTGGTTGTGGAGCGGCTGGGGCTGGTGTTGGCTCAGCAGGCGCCGGAGGAGCGGGTGTCGGTGCAGGGGCTGCCTCGGCCTGCCCTTTAACTGTGATAATCAACTGATCAAATACGATTTCATCGCCAACCTCGACATGAATAGCGGTAACCACCCCATTGGCCGATGAAGGAATTTCGACGGTCGCTTTGTCGGTTTCGACCTCAATGATTGGATCATCAATGGCGATCGTATCGCCTACCTTCACCAAGATACCAACAAGATCACCACTACCAACATTTTCGCCCATTGCTGGCACACGAACTTCAATGGGGCCACTAGCTGCTGGTTCAGCGGCTAGTGTTGGGGTTGGCTCAGTTTTTGGCTGAACTTCAGTCACAGGCTCTGGCTCCGGACTTGGCTCAGGCTCCGCCGATGCAACTGCATCACTTGGACTCTCGCCTTGACCATTGCCCCCTTCAACAACAAGAATAAGTTGACCAACTTTAATTTCATCACCAACATTAATATGGATGGCGGTGACTGTACCACTGACTGAAGAGGGGATCTCAACAGTGGCTTTATCTGTTTCTACTTCAAGAACGGCTTGCTCTTCGACGATGGTATCACCTACCTGTACCAATACGCCGACCACATCTCCGCCCTCGATATTTTCACCCAAATCGGGTAATTTTAGCTCAATTGCCACGATATGGACCTCCTCCTACGATGACATCGGATTTAATTTTTCGGGATTAATCTCTAACTCTTCCATCGCTGCATTGATTACATCTGGTTTGATTTTGTCATCTCGGATTAGGGCGTTGAGCGTGGCCAAGGTGACATAACGATAATCTACCTCGAAGAAATCACGTAAAATCTGGCGACTTTCACTACGACCAAAACCGTCTGTACCAAGCGAGGCAATCGGTTTCTTTGACCAACGACTGATGGAGTCGGGTAACACTTTCATATAATCGGAAGAGGCTACAATCACCTCGGCATCATCATCAAGACATTGCACAACGTATGGTACACGCGGCTCTTCATTAGGATGAAGCATATTCCAGCGTTCGACATCAAGGCCATCACGACGTAACTCACGATAGCTTGTCACACTCCAAACCTCGGCGGCGATACCATATTTCTCCAATTCAGTTTGTGCTTTAAGCACATCATTGATCAAAGCCCCACTACCAAGGAGTTGTACTTTAAATTTTGGCTTCTTCATTTCGGAGGCCTTTAATTTGTACATTCCTTTTAGAATACCTTCTGCAGTGTTTGGATCATCAGGCATGGGAGGCATTTCATAGTTTTCATTTTCCACTGTGAGATAGTAGAAAATGTCCTCGTTTTCGTGATACATCCGACGTAGGCCATCCTGAATGATAACGGCTAACTCGTAGGGGAAGGAGATATCATAAGTCATTAAGTTCGGGACAGTTGAGGCCAGCACATGACTGTGACCATCTTGGTGCTGTAGTCCTTCACCAGCCAACGTTGTCCGTCCAGCGGTTGCTCCAACTAGGAACCCTTTACAACGCATATCGGCTGCCGCCCAAATCAAATCCCCGATACGTTGAAAGCCAAACATTGAGTAGTAGATGAAGAAAGGGATGGTGTTAATCCCGTAGGTAGAGTAAGCTGTTCCCGCTGCGATAAAGGAGGACATTGAGCCAGCCTCAGTGATCCCCTCTTCCAAAATTTGTCCATCTTTGGCTTCTTTGTAGTAAAGGAGGCTATCTGAGTCAACTGGCTCATATAGTTGCCCAGTATGAGCATAAATACCAAACTGGCGGAAGAGTGCTTCCATCCCAAACGTACGGGCTTCGTCAGGCACGATTGGGACAATCAAGTTACCAATTGCTTTATCCCGTAACATCTTGGATAACATTCGGACAAAAACCATCGTCGTTGAGACTTCGCGACCATCTGTTCCTTTATAGAATTCTTGGAACAGTTCCGCATCTGGCATCTCAAATTCAGGGCCTTGTTTTGTGCGTTGGGGTACATAACCTCCGAGTTCTTTACGACGAGCGTGCAAGTATTCCATTTCTGGAGAGTCTTTTACAGGGCGGTAGAATGGTGCTTCTGCTACATCGTCATCAGAGATTGGGATGCCAAAGCGAGCTCGAAATTCTCGTAACTCTTCCTCATTCATCTTTTTCTGTTGGTGCGTAATATTTTTTCCTTCACCTGCTTCACCTAAGCCATACCCTTTGATTGTCCGGGCCAAAATTACTGTAGGTGATCCAGTATGTTCAAAGGCAGCTTTGTAAGCAGCGTATACCTTTGCAGTATCGTGCCCACCCAAACCTAAGCGAAGTAGCTGGTCATCAGATAAATGTTCTACCATTTTTAGTAAACGGGGATCAGTCCCGAAGAAGTTTTTGCGTAGATATTCTCCGCTTTCAACTGAATATTTCTGATACTCTCCATCAACAACCTCACCCATTCGTTTAGCTAAGAGGCCTTCAGTGTCTTTTTCGATCAAATGATCCCAATCACGTCCCCAGATCACTTTAATGACGTTCCAACCAGAACCACGGAAACTGGTTTCTAATTCTTGTATAATTTGACCATTGCCACGGACAGGCCCATCAAGACGTTGTAGATTACAGTTAATAACAAAGATGAGATTGTCCAATTTTTCTCGTGAAGCTAAATTGATAGCCCCCAAACTTTCAGGCTCATCTGTTTCACCATCTCCCAAGTACGCCCATACTTTCGTATTTGATCGTTGTTTTAACTGACGATCTTCCAAATAGCGCATAAAACGCGCTTGGTAAATTGCCATAATTGGCCCCAATCCCATCGAAACAGTTGGGAATTGCCAAAACTCAGGCATTAACCAGGGGTGTGGATAGGAGGATAACCCACCACCAGGGGAAAGCTCTTTACGAAAATTCCCCAGATTTTTAACAGATAATCGATCTTCGACAAAGGCTCGGGCGTAAATTCCAGGGGAGGCATGCCCCTGAAAATAGACGATGTCACCTTCAAATTCGTCATTTCGTGCTCGGAAAAAGTGATTAAAGCCGACTTCATAAAGGGTGGCAGCTGAGGCGTATGTTGAAATATGCCCCCCAATCGCACTATCTGCTCGATTGGCCCGCACGACCATGGCCAAGGCGTTCCATCGAATGATACTTTTGATACGTCGTTCAATTTCTCGATTACCTGGATAGGGTGGCTCTTCTGCAACAGGTATCGTGTTAAGATAAGGTGTGTTTGCTGAAAAAGGCAGCCTTACACCGGCTTGGTGTGCATACAGTTCAAGTTGTCGCAAAAGACGCTGGACCCGATCTGGCCCACCTTCCTTTAAAACATAGTCTAACGATTCGAGCCATTCTCGAGTTTCGAGTTCCTCAAGCTCAGCATCTGTCCACTCATTATCTGTGGTCATGTTATATTCAAACCCCTTTCTATAACTGTAATTGTTGGGTACTTTTTATTCTTAGGACACATAAATATCCAGAACTTGTAATTATTCTTCATTTTCTTCATCAGCGGCTACCTGCCACAATTTTTCAGAGTCTGTGATGTGATCGGTATATAAAATACCATTGAGATGATCGATCTCGTGCTGAAAAATACGAGCCAGTAATCCATCAACTTTGACTTTGAGCGGCTGATCTTCAATCGATTGCCCTTGAACCTCAACCCAATTTGGGCGCTCAACCAAACCAGCCCAACCAGGCATTGATAAACATCCCTCTTGACCTTCAGCGAGTTGATTAGAATAACCTATAATTTTTGGATTAATGATGATATAGGATGCACCACTTTGTGGATGAGGTTCTCCTTGCTCCAGTCGAGTAGGGCGAATCTCAGCTACAAATATGCGCTGTAATACCCCGATTTGCGGGCCAGCCAGTCCAACGCCATTGTGATGTCGCATCGTTTCGAACATATCCTGGGTTAGCTGCTTTAGTTCGGGGATAAAGCTAACAATTGTGTTTGCTTTTTGGCGTAGTCGATCGTTGGGTACTTGAATGACTTCGCGGATGGCCATAGTGCCTGTCTCCGACCGTATAATAATCCCCAATTAAGCCACTGTCAAACATAATAGCTAAGGCTATGGTTTGACCATTTGTGCTAAATGCCTAAACTATGGGGGAGAAATGCATTATTTCCTATAAAAGCTGATAATAGATCGTACACACTTGTGTCCGTCCTATATAACCCCCATCGTCTTACATAGGATACTAATGATATTAGAGATTAGGAAGTTGAAGCCAGGAGGCCGTCCTGACTTCCAGTTTCTAATTTCTAATTCAGACAGGAGCACCTTGTGACGGATGTATTACGTATTGTCCCCCTAAGCGGCGTCGGCGAAGTGGGGAAAAATATGACTCTGATTGAGTATGGTGATGACGCAATTGCAGTTGATTGTGGTTTGATGTTCCCCGAAAATGATATGCTTGGTATCGATCTTGTTATTCCTGATACCACCTATCTTCAAGATAATCCCGATTTACTTAAAGCGATATTGTTAACCCACGGACACGAAGATCATATTGGCGCGTTGCCCTATGTTTTACCTGATCTTCCAGTTCCTTTGTATGCGACCAAGCTAACGCGTGGTTTGATTGAAGTGAAGCTCAAAGAAGCCAAACTTCTCTCAAAAATTGAGGTCAACACAGTTACCACAGAAAGCGTTATTGAGATTGGCCCCTTCACAATTGAGCCCTTCCATGTCTGCCACTCTATTCCAGACGCAGTGGGATATGCAATTTATACCCCTAGCGGGTTAGTCATTCACACCGGCGAGTATAAATTTGATGATGAGCCAATTAATGGCCGCCCTATGAATCTGGATCGATTGCGGGCTTATGGCGAGGAAGGCGTTTTGGCCCTGCTGTCGGATAGCACCAACTCGGAGCGGCCAGGTCGAACCCCATCTGAACAAATCGTTAGTGATACCTTTGATAAAATTTTTGAGCAAGCTAGAGGGCGAATTATCATTTCAACCTTTGCCTCGAATATTTCACGGGTCCAGTTGGTCATCAACAAAGCGATGAATAACAATCGTAAATTGGCTGTGGTGGGCCGAAGTATGGTTGAGAATGTCAAGATGGCTCGAAATCTAGGCTACTTGACCGGTCCCGAAGATATGTTTATCTCCACCCACGATTTGGATGATTATCCCGATTCGCAAATTGCCATTGTGTGTACCGGAACCCAAGGGGAACCAACCAGTGCCTTGGTGCGGATGGCAAATCAACAACATCGCCAAGTGAGCCTTAAGCAAGGAGATACTGTTATTTTGTCTGCGACCGCCATTCCTGGTAATGAGGAGCTGGTGCATCGGACGTTGAACAATCTATTCCGTTTAGGGGTTGATGTCATTTACCAAAGCCTAATGCCTGTTCATGTCTCCGGCCACGCTGCCCAGGATGAACAAAAGCAAATGATCGATTTGGTTAAGCCTAAATATTTCATCCCCATTCAGGGGGAATATCGAATGTTGGTCTTACATGGTCGAATTGGCGAAGAGGCTGGCATTCCCAAAGAAAATATTTTTGTGGTGAATAATGGGCAAGTCGTTGAATTTGATGAAGAAGGTGGCTATTTGGCCGAAGCTGTGCCTAGCGGCCAAATTTTGGTTGATGGACTAGGCATTGGTGATGTCGGTAGTGTCGTTCTTCGTGACCGTCGTTTGTTATCAAAGGATGGCTTCTTTATCGTCGTTGTCGCTTTAGACGAGAAGAATGGGGAACTCGTCGATGGTCCAGACATTGTTTCCCGGGGCTTTGTTTATGTGCGCGATGCCGAGGATTTAATTGAGGAGACTCGTGATCGCGTCATTGAACTTCTCGACCGCGACAGTGTCCAGCCTGACACTGCCGCAACTATCATTCGTGATAGCCTCAGCCAATTTCTCTATCAACGTACACATCGCACCCCGATGATTGTACCGGTGGTGTTGAAGGTGTAGGAATAATTTTTGAAGAACTAAAAACGGGATAAATAGTTTTGTTTACCCCGTTTTTTTGTTTTTACTGATTACACTGCCTCACTTTTTTCCCCTAAAGAGGAGTCCATAGTGGAGTCATTACGCCTCTGCCCCCGATTAAACAACCACAACACCCCCCCAGGCAAACTTCCCAAATAAATCACAATCTGTTTGAAGAGTGACAAAGCAAATGAAAGCGGCTGCGGCACGCCGACGAAGGCGTAGAAGCCAACGTACAGGGCTGACCCCGTTCCCAGACCGCCGATACTGATGGGGGCAATCAATAGAATGGCGATAATGGGATTGAAGAGGAAGATGTAAATGGGGGCAATCTCGCCCTGTAGCCCAGCAACAATGGCGATGTCAACGAGACCAGTGAGCAGAACCGTGATGACCCCAATCAAAAATGCTGACCATAATGATCGGTATTGGTGACGATACGCCCCAAAGGCTTGCGATAAATGCTGGTATATTCCTTCAAAAGGCTTCAAGAATGAAAACGCAAACAAGGTCTGTCCCACCCAATCTCTGAGACGATGGCTGAGAATAACGGAAAAACCGATAATCATCGCGGCCATTCCGGCGATGGCTAAAATTTCAACGATCTGCAAAATTTGTTCAACTTCAGGGTCATTGATGATGAAGTTTGCGGCAAGAAGAGCCGCGACTACGGCTGTGAACATAAAGGCCATTAGACCGATGATCCGGTCCACGATCACAGAGACCGCAGCTTCCGCACTGCGTTCAGTGTAGCGGGCTAGGCCAAACCCACGCATCACATCCCCGCCCACATTGGCTGGGAGGAAATTATTGAAGAAGAAACCGACAAAGGTATAGTTTGTTAGAGCGGTCAGTGGAACTTGGATACCTTGGGCTTTGAGAAGGATTTGCCATTTAATGGCATTGGTGATGACCGCAACCATAAATAGGATTAAGGCGATTAATAGGTAAAAGTAATTGACTGTGGTAATGTAGTTAAAAAAGGACTCGCGATTTTGTTGGTCGGAAAGGAGGAGGTAAAACAAAACGCCCATCAACCCGACTCCGATGATGAGCTTCAACAAAAATATCAATTTATCTTTCAAGGTTAGCTTCCTTTATATACATCCGCCGGCTATTATGCGGCAAAAGGTTGGAGGAAGCAAAATTGATAAATTAGGCCTCTTCTCGTTTGGCAGGAAGATGCGGCGAGGTGATATTGATGCCACGGGCATCGACTTCACGCTTAACTTCTTTGGTTGTCCAAGCAATGTCCCATACGACGTGGGTTTTCTTGTGAACGCGATAATCCCACCAACCAAGGAAGCGTGAGTATCCTTCCACAGCAGCTAATACAAAAAGGATGCCAATAAGCCGAAGCGCCCCCCAAATTTCATTGAAGGCTAGCTTCATCAGCCGAGTGGCTCCCATACTGGAGACTTCATACCCGTATTTTGCCTTGAGGTGGAGGTGCCCAGCGTGGTTGCGACGGCGTTGTTTGATAAAATCCTGCACGGTTTCAGGCCCCATGTTGAATACAACTGCATCGGGCGCATAGCGAACTTGTAGACCACGGCGGATAACCAAGGCCTCAACAAATGCCTCATCCATCGCGACGTCGGGCGGGATTTGAGTAAGCACTTTACGGAAGGCAATAAGTTCCCCTAACCGGGGAATTTCAAGACAAAGCTGATGCTCCATTTGTAAACGAAGGTGCGTGAGGTAGCCAATGATGTGATCTGGTGTATTCACCGGTACTTTGTGTGCCCCGGTCATTCCCACCGCCGGATCAGCGAACATTCGTACCATATTTTCAATGGCATCTTCGTGGGGAACAGTGTCACCACTTTCCAGAACGCAAACATCAGCGAGGGCGTGCTTTAGGAAAACATTGATGGCACTTGTCTTGCCTTCACGTTTCTCTTGGACATAAAGATGTATTAGTGGATATTGCGCGACATATTCCTCGATGATTTCAACGGTGCGATCAGTGCAACCTGAGGCAACAACAACAATATCAACAATCTCCACTATGTGAAGACGTTGGGTTAGCATCGCATCTAAAATTTGGGCGATATTGGCTTCTTCGTTATGAGCGGTGATGCCCACACTACATTTAATTTTTTCTTGCTGTTCAACGATCATAATCTGTGTCTTGTCCCGAATTTCGCCTGTCAATGAGCTGTTCGGAAAATTTTAAGAATAAAAAGGTTAGAAAACTGCCTGCTGCCATTCCAAAGGCAATATAAAAATATTGCGGCCATAAGCCTGGAATATTACCTAGCCCCATCAAAACAGCCGGGATAATCGTCAATATACCCACTGTGAACGCCAGAAAAACGCCACGGATGGCAGATAAATCCGGCATACGGAGGCCAGCTATAACAAAAATGGCTGTTCCGACGGTAATGAGACCAACTTGAGCACTAAAATAAGATAATCTAAAGGTATTATTCACGAAATCTAATACTATAACGATGATAATAAGGATTATGTAGAATAAAGCAAAGGCTACCCAAGATGATTTTAGTTTCTGATTATCCATGTTGGAGATAGATGTACCTCGTGATATCTAATAATTAGGCCGACCAATTCTACCATATTCGCAAAATGCTGTCCAAGTCCAAAAATTCAAGTGTTTGACGGTTTATTCTTATAGAAATTTCAGCTAATAAACAATCAAACTGAGGTGTCACAGTTTTTTCTCTCTAATTTTGAACTGCAACATCCTTAATCTTCTTTTGGTAAATTTGGTAAAGATATTTCAGGGCCACGCGTTTTGAAGGACTTTACTTGTTTGATAAATTTGCTCCGTGGTAATAAGATTTTTCGCTGGCAAGTAAGACAAATGAGTCCGATATCAGCTCCCAAACGAATTACTTGCCACTCTGCGCCCCCACAAGGATGCGCTTTGCGCATTTCAACAATATCATCAAATCGAATATCAGTTGGATCAATCATTTGTTAGGTTAAGATATATTTTTTAAGCTTTTTGAGCAAGCAGCCGGGCTGTATACCGTGATTGTTTGACTCCTTCATGATAGGACAAAATTTTTAAGTTGGAAAATTTTGTTGCTAGTTCTTTAGGTTGCAATTGAAACTGGGGATTTATATTTGAGTCAGCCTGATGCGTAGGATTAACAACGAAAGTTTCGTATATTAAGAACCCGTGCTTGTTGAGATGGTGAGGAAGTAATTGAAATAAGGGGCGATGTAGAAAAAATGAAACTAGGATGACATCATAAGTTTGTTTAGGCAGCCAATTTCTTTCAAGATCACCTTGGATACATCGAATTTGTTCTTGAGAAAATCTGTGAGCTTGGGCCTGTTGTTTTATGAGGGCTAGACCTACACCTGAGATATCAATCGCATCAACGACTAAACCTTTCTGAGCTAATGCTAATGCATGTCGTCCACTACCCGCCGCAATATCTAGGGCTCTACCTGAGCTTGGAATATGGGCCAAACACTCCTGTACAAAAATAGTTGGTTTGGAGACATACTTCTTAGATTTGTCGCTGTATCTTTGATCCCACTTCTTGCGGATTGCTTCAATTTCCATTGCGTTTAAAATTTTAAGATAAGGTTCGATCTTATGACAATAACGAATTATAATTGTTTTGTGACTACTTTTAAGTAAAGGATACTGTACTATGTCAAATTCAAATATGGAATACTTTAATGAACTTATCGCCGTAACATCCTCAACGGATCAAAATGGGCAGTTGATGCCACAACGTGTTGTGTGGCGAGATAACAGTTATATGATTATTACAGTTGGGCGACAATGGGATGAAGCAGATAATCGACATGTTTTGGTTGAGACAAGTGAAGGCGTACGATTTGAAATTAAATTACAACGGGCAGATCTAACGTGGTGGATTTGTAAAGTATGGTGGAATCAAATTTTGGCTTAAGTTAGATGCACTTGTTTTGAGTGACCTCAATTGTTATGAAGGACTAATAGCAACCTTTAGCCGGATGTAAACATTAACAAGACTAACATTCCTAGCCCGCCAAGGGCTGTGACTGATAGTGAGCCAAAAATAATAACCGCCAACACATTCATTTCTTCAGAGTCTTCATTCTCGATTTGCTTCTTCAATTTTGCGTAATTTTGCATCTGACTGGGTTGCATTTGTTGAGATGGCGTTGCCCCAACCATAGCAGGTTGCGGTTGCACCTGTGGTTGACCAAAATTTGGCAAGGGCATTCCCATTGTTGTGTGGGAATGTGCTACGGGAACTGGATTGGATGGCTGAATAACAACATTTGATGGAGCCTGAGGCTGCTGCATCGGCATTCCCATCGTTGCTTGTGAATGAATCGGCATAACCTGTTGGGGAACTGGCTGCATAGGCACACCCATAGGGGCCGTTTGTTGTGCATTTACTGGCATTGGTCCAGAGGGTTGAACTGGGACAACGATTTGTGCAGGTATGGCAGACGGTTGTACCGGACGGGTGTCAGCAATGGCGATACCATTGGATGTAACCGCTTGAACCTGAACTGGAATAACTGGACCTGAGTCAGTTGACACAATGACAGGTTGGCTAGGCTGAACTGGCGTTGGGGAGGCAACAGGGACCGGTTGAGGCTGAACAACGGGTACGGGCTGCGATGGTGACGGGCGGGGCTCAGTTTGTGTCGGTGTAGTTTGTTGTGGCGCAACCGGAGTCGGTGTAGATGGATGAACGAGTGGCTCGGTTTGATTTGGACGAGCAACTGGCAAAGGCTGCGAAGGTGACACTTGAGCATCTGTTTGTGTGGGAAATGGCGCTTTTGCTGGGGTGAAGGGCAGCTCTTCTACAATTGTTTCTGGATCAATTTTGAAAGGCCGTCTTTCGCTCGCTCGAGCTAACGAGGATTGAGGTTCTGGTAAAGATTTAAGCGGACCAGTCTGTGGTTTGGGCTGAGTTCGCTGAATTTTAATGGGCTGGGAGTCTCGTGGAACCTTGACAGGGCGTGAGTCTGAAATTTCAATCCCCAACACTTGCAAGCCGCGTCGAGCAATTGTATTATCCGGCGTGATAGCCAAGACATGATACAAACAACGGGCGCGTTGTTCATCTGTATCAACAACACTACTCATCCAAAGCCACGCTTTTTCGTTGTTTGGATTCTGCTGAATTAGTAGATTTAGAAGCTGACGCCCTTCTTCCCGACGTCCAGCACGAATTGCGGTAATGGCTAAATCGAGTGATGTTGTCATACAAAACCTGTCCTTAATTTTGGGTATCCCACTTTGGGACCCACCCACAACTTACCATAATGTTTTTCGTAACGCCATTATACCACGATTTTAGGTGATGGCAAGAGGTAATTTGATCTTGTTAGCTTAAATATCCACATCTTGTGGTGTTTTCCTAGCAAGAACCTGTATCTTGTATAATAAAATTCAAATATTAATCTGTTGAAGTACCTTTACCACGCAAAAACAACTGGTCAATTACGTTTCAAATTAAATCTAATTACGTTATTGAGGGAGATATAGATGACACGTGGGATGTTGAGTCTTGAGCAATTGAAGTCGATGGTTGAAAACGAGGATATTGAGACCGTAATCGTTGGCTTTACGGACCATTTTGGTCGGATTATGGGAAAGAGATTTGATGCTGAATTCTTTGTTGAAGATATTCATAATCACGGCACCCATGGCTGTAATTATCTACTGACAGTTGATATGGAAATGGAGCCTGTGCCAGGGTATGATTTTGCCAATTGGGAGTTAGGTTATGGCGATTTTCATTTGGTGCCGGATTTAAATACGTTGCGTATAGCGAGTTGGTTAGAAAAAACAGCCCTCGTGTTGTGCGATATTGAGGATGATCAGGCTCATAAATTGGTACCCATTGCGCCTCGCTCAATGTTGCGTACTCAATTAGACCGAGCCCAACAGCTAGGTTTTGTAGCGATGGCTGCCTCTGAGCTTGAATATTATTTGTTTGAGGACTCCTATAAAGAAGCAGCCCAAAAGAAATATGATAACCTCGAGCCAGCCGGATGGTATATTGAAGATTATCATCTGTTACAGGCTGCTCGTGAGGAAAAATTTACCGCGTTGGCCCGACGCCATTTGAAAAAGTCGGGTATTCCGGTTGAAAATTCGAAGGGGGAGTGGGGGCTGGGACAACATGAGCTCAATGTTCGTTACGCCGAGGCACTGGAGATGGCTGATCGACATACGTTGTTCAAGCAACTGTGCAAAGAAGTGGCCGATCAAGTGGGAGTGAGTGTCACTTTTATGGCTAAGCCCTTTGCTGGTCAAGCTGGCAATAGCTGTCACATCCACCTCAGTCTGTGGCGTGATGATCAAAATGCCTTTGCCGGAGAGCAAAATTTAGGGCCAATTCAATGTTCAAATGAATTTCGTTGGTTTCTGGGCGGCTGGATGGCTCATGTGCCGGAGATGATGGTGTTTTATGCCCCAACCATCAATTCCTATAAACGCTACGAAGATGGCTCTTGGGCCCCGACTCGTATCGCTTGGTGCTATGATAATCGTACGGCAGGCTTCCGGGTTGTTGGAAAAGGTAGTAGCTTACGGATCGAGTGTCGGATCCCCGGCGCCGATTGCAACCCCTATTTGGCCTATGCTGCAATTCTAGCCTCGGGCTTGGATGGGATCACTAACAAGACTGGGCCACCTGAGATATTTGAGGGCGATGTATATGCGGCCCAACATTTGCCACGTGTGCCCTACACATTACGTGAGGCCATTGATCTGTTTGAGAACAGTACCTTTGCCAAACAAGCTTTTGGTGAGGAGGTGGTGAAGCATTACACCCACTACTTACGGGTGGAACAGGCTGCATTTGATACGGCTGTAACAGACTGGGAACGGCAACGATATTTCGAGCGAATTTAGAAAAGTAAAACAGACATCTTGTCTGTCAACTAAAGTTCATAAGGGAATATAATGCGATTACAAAACAAAGTTGCCGTGATTACCGGGGCTGCCAGTGGCATTGGTCGGGCAACATCTCTGCTTTTTACAAAAGAAGGGGCCCGCGTTGTTCTGGTTGATATCAATGATGCGGGTGGGCAGGAGACGCTTGATGTCATTAGAGTCAGTGGGGGTGAGGCGATTTATGTGCATGCCGACCAATCGAAAGCTATTGATTGTGAGCGAATGATTAAAGCGGCAGAAGATAACTTTGGTGGATTAGACATCCTCTTCAATAATGCTGGCATCAGTCACGCGGCTGATGATAACGCGGTCAACACAACTGAGGAAGTGTGGGATATCACCTTTGATGTGAATGTTAAGGGCGTTTTTCTGTGTTGTAAATATGGCATTCCTGCGATGCAACGATCTGGTGGCGGTTCGATTATCAATACCGCTTCGTTTGTCGCTCTTTTAGGGGCAGCCACCCCACAATTGGCTTACACTGCCAGCAAAGGCGCGGTCCTCTCGATGACCCGCGAGTTGGCTACCATCCACGCTCGGGAGAACATTCGCGTCAATGCTTTATGCCCAGGTCCTTTGCGAACCGAATTGTTGATGAAATATCTGGATACGCCAGAGAAGAAAAATCGTCGTTTGGTTCACATTCCGATGGGCCGTTTTGGCGAGGCCGAAGAGATTGCCAAGGCCGCCCTCTATCTCGGCTCGGATGACTCGTCGTTTGTTACCGGAGCGACATTTACCGTGGATGGCGGGATCACCGCAGCGTATGTGACCCCAGAGTAAGCATTTCTACAATTTTTTGTAGCAAAGCCCTGTTCCGTTAGCCACTCAATTCCGGGCATAATATCATCCTTGCTCATCATCTCCAGCACCATCCGAGGGATGTGGTCCAACTCTCGTAGGGCTATAAATAGAGCATACCAATTAATACTACCAACCCCATCTTTGGAGGACAAAAAAGTGCCCCAGACTAATCATCAATCAGCCTGGGGCGGGAAGAAACTATTTAGATGTTAGGGGTGACTGCCTAGCCTTGGAAGGTGGCGGCACAATTGCCTCGACCAATATCATCAAAAGACCCTGTCCAAACTGCGTCACCAGAGGTAAAGGCCACTAAGACCTCATCAAGCGGAACTCGGAATGTTTCCTCGCCAGCCTGATTGATCAGCTTGGCGTCGTGTCCCATTGGGGCGGCTTGAATGTCACCAGCCGGAGTAATCTCAAACACTACATTGATACCGCGTAGGGCGATATCGCCACTATCCGGCCCAACAAAGATTGATCCCTCAGGATTCGTCTTGACCGAACCCAGCCCCTCATTTCCAATACAGGTAAAGCTGTTTGTGTTAGTTTCTGGGTTGTGATGGTGCTGAACCAATGGCATCTGATTGAGTAGGGCCACTGATGTTTCGTGAGTGACCTCCTCGACCACATTAGCCTCAACTTCAGATGCAATCTCAACGGCTGTTTCATTTGTTGTTTCTACGACTTCTGCCTCTATTTCAGTGATGGTCGTGTCATCATTTGTGTCTGCCTCTTCCGGAACTGCTTCTTGACTACAGGCCACCAAAAGTAAAGAAAATAGAATCAATCCCAATAAGATCATAGACTTTTTTACCATTTTATCGCTCCTATTGATAATAACATTGACCAAAAAATTGATAAGAAACCGACGTTATCTGGATTCTGATCTGTAGCTTCACCCTAAAGATTTGCGCGCAGAAAAATGGATTGGTGACAACATTTCATCTAACCAACAAGGGTTAATTGTTGTCAATAAATTGTGATGGTTGAAAAGCATGTTAGCGAAGAAATAACGACGATGTCTCTTGCTTCACCAACCCAAATTGGGTCCCCACAGGTAAAGCTAACAGCCTAATCCTTAACGTTATTGATTTTAGCCTATCAGATTTTTGAGGTTTTGTAATGCGTAAGGTTTACTTATTTTTTCTCTCTGAGACTATGGGAAACTACGGAATACGCTCGGATTTTCTCCGTAGTTTCTACGGAGATTGAGCCAAGGAACCCACTTTACATAGCTACCTCTTTTCCTACAGAAAAGTGTAAAACATATGCTAAAAATCGTAATTGTGCTAATGTAGATTACACTTGGCTCAACTAAATAACGTTTGGCTCAATATTTTAGAAGATTAGGGATATGGATCAATCAACACAACACTTGTGGGAAACCATTGCGCAAGCTAATGGATTAATCGTTGAAGATGAATCAACATTTAAAGTGTGTGGAGATTACCGAGGGCATTACCTTGAGTTGACTACGGTGGTTCAATATGATCAAGTATACACGAAAATCATCGTATCAATTTCTAAGTTATTCAGTGAGCAGCTTTTTGAAAAATTTTCAGAGATTTTTACAAAGCCAACTCTGAAAAATATTGCTGATTTGATTGCTGTGCCAACATCCTCTGACACCATTGGCCAAATATTTTTGCAAGAGGATGGCTTTCAGGTTTGTTATGAACAGCTTGGTAATATTGATGATGCAAACTATTTGCAACAGTTGTTTGATTTATTAGCTGAGATGGCTGATAGGTATGCGGTGATACTGACCTTAGGGGGTGAAGCTGTATCTATTTTGAGAGACATTGCGATAAATGAGGATTTGCAGGAAACGGCGATAGAATTACTCCTAGGAATCGAGCTGGAAACAAGTCAACGTATCGGTGATAATCAGCCTGCAGTTAAAATTTGCCCAAACTGTTTAGCCGAGTTTGTGCTACACAAAGAGCCTCTTTTACGATGGCGCTTGATTAGCTATTATGGTTGTCGTGAGTGTGAGCAGAGTCGAAATGCGTTAGATGCTAAAATTGTTCTTGATGAGAACATGATTACTGAAAAAGTAATTGAAAATGGCCTACTTCGGGTCAATTGGTTCATTAATCGTAGATTATTTAACTTTAAGGCTGTTGAAATTATTCAGGCCAGTGATGAAGATGTTGAACGATTTGCTGTTCAGATTGGCAATGATACCGATTATTTTCGAAAACCCCTGTACAAAGAAATGCCTTGTTTTATTTCAAACAGGGCTATGTTATCAGAAAATTCAATAAAAATTTTGGAACAAACATTTGGTCGAGTAGAGGTAGGTCGCAATTAATAACACAGTTCGGGTAAATCTGGATAAATTTATCAGAATGTTTGTTGGCGGGGCCGTCATCATCGTTCTTTTGATGGCAGGTCCCTTTCTCGTGGTTGAAACCAATCCGTATCCGGCTGAGGCCATCGTTGTCATTGGGGGTGATCATAAACCCGACCGCGTGAAAAAAGCTGTAGAGTTGTATCAAGCTGGATACGCGCCTCTTGTCATCATTAGTGCAGGTACGTCAGTTTTAGAGGGTGGGCAATGGATGACCGAGGCTGAGGTGATGAAACAGCAAGCGTTGAATTTAGGCTTACCGAATGATGTGATTGTGTTGGAAGCACAATCTTGGACAACCTATGAAAATGCTCAGTTTACCAAGAGCGTGTGTAAGGAAAACGAGGTTTCGTCAATTTTGCTGGTGACCTCAGCTTATCACAGCCGTCGTGCTCATTCAATATTTCAAGCCGAAATGAGACCTGACATCTCTATCTCTACTCACCCAGCCGATTTAGATTATTGTGCGCTATGTTGGCCGTTACATCCAGACCAAGCTTACGTTGTTGGTTATGAGTATTATAATTGGCTTAATTATTGGGCTAAATATTTTGGGGTTCGATAATTTTTATGAGTGATCATATTTAGTTGGTTCTCTAGGTTAAGTTGACCCTTCCCTTTGTCTCCTATATACTCAAAGTCCCCACATAAATTTATTTAAATCAGCATATCAAAGGAGCGTGTTATGTTACGAACAAGACTTACAGAAGAGTATGGCTTGGAGCATCCCTTGGTTCTGGCCGGAATGGCTTTTATTTCAACGGCACCCTTAGCCACAGCAGTATCAAATGCTGGTGGGATGGGTGTGCTTGGTGCAGCCGCGATGCCCCCAGACCTGTTCCGTTCGCAGATTCAAGCGGTCAAAGCAACAGGCAAACCATTTGGCCTAGATATCATCGCTCGATTTAGTGAGAGGATTCATATCGATATCTGTGTCGAGGAGAATGTGCCGGTTGTTGTTTTCTTTTGGGATGATGTGCCTGTTGAGTGGATGACTCATTTGCAAAGTAATGGCGTTAAGGTATGGATGCAAGTGGGCAGCCTGGATGAGGCTAAGGCGGCTGTAGAGGCTGGAGTTGATGCTTTGGTGGTCCAGGGTGTAGAGGCTGGTGGTCACAATCGCAGCTCAGCCAGCACGTTTTCTTTGCTGCCTAACATCGTTGACACCGTTTCAGTACCAGTTGTTGCAGCTGGGGGGATAGCAGATGGACGCGGAGTTGCTGCCGCCTTAGCTCTCGGCGCAGATGGCGTTTGGGTGGGGACTCGTTTCTTGGCGAGCGAGGAAGCTAATGCTCACGACGTATACAAGCAAAAGGTGCTTGAGGCGAATGTGCATGACACAGCTCGGCACTTTATTTTTGGGCTGGACTTTCCGAACGCTTCAGTACGAGGCGTACGCAACACGATTGTTCAAGAATGGGAGGGGAATGATAACCCCCCGCCATATCAACGAGAAGACATTGGTGAACTGCCTGTTGTTGGTGAAGCTAATCTCTTTGGGCAAGCGATGCCCTTGCAAAAGTTTATGGGCTTTCCCCCAACCCCCGAGTTTAGCGGTGATTTTGACCAGATGAGTTTGCTGGCAGGTGAGGCGGTTGGTCTAACACACGATATTCAGCCAGCTACAGAAATTGTACGATCAATGATGTCTGAGGCTGAACAGGTTATTAATGATCGCCTAAAATCTATCGTTTCAGGCTAATTGATTCCTCGAAGCTAAAAAACGCTTAAACAGAAAAATCGGCAAAGGGTTAGATGAGAGTCCTCTGTCGATTTTTTGTTGCCATCAATCGTATGAAACTTATTCAAACTGAAATACATCATCCCACACGGCATCCACCAATTGCCTAGCTTGGTCGAGGGGAAGCACCTCACACGTGCCTTGACCATTACGGCTCAGTAGGGCCGTGTTCCCTGCGTCAACCGTGTTGGAAATTTGTAGTTTTGCCATATTATTTAATGGCCCGTTGATATCAAAATCAATGTGGGTTTCGAAATGTTCAGCCATCCACTGCTCGATTTTTTCATCCAATTGTTTTGGGGTTAGTGCTTTAGGACTGGTTAGGAGATGATAATAGGCCAAGATAATTTCTTTGGTTTCTTCTTCTTCAGCTGCATCAATTAAGGCTTGTAAGACGCTCGCGTTGCTACTCAAATTGTTGAAGAATAGGGTGTCTGTTACATCCTTCAAGAATTTAATCTGTTTCGTTTTGAAGGTGTTGTACTGTTTCACCGCAAAACCCCCAAAGGCAACCACCAAGGAAAGTAGACCCGCCAATAGTGGCATCATGTTCCGCACATTTTCCTCACTGGCCCCAACAGATTCCGCCGCCTGTGGCCCCATCGTGAAAAAGAGAAGCACGCCAATGATGATCAGAAGTTGGGGGAGTGCTCGTAGAAAAACAGGGATCGCTGCTCCAATGGCTGGGACAATGAATAACAATCGATCCTTGAGGTTCATGCTGACCCGAACATTGGGGAAAAGTATCTCTAGATCGTGTCGCGGGATATTTTTGTAAAGATAAATGTAGGTTTTACCCGGTGTGAAGTTTAAGGCCTCTAAATCGCTTTTTTGTTTAGCGTCGCCGCGCCGCAGGCGTTGGACCAATTTATCCCAATAGCTGCTCTTTTGCTCACGTTTGGCTTCAAAGTAAGCCGCATCTTTGAATTTGAGCAGGAGTACCACTCGCTCAAATATATCGACCTCAATTTCTTCGGTACGAAACAGTTTTTTTATGGTTGTTGTCTTAAAAATATCCCCTCGGTGATAAAAAACCATCTGCTCAAAATCGTCAAAATCTACGGCCGTTCGCAAATCGACCATTGAGCTTGTTTCAAAAGCCTGTTCTAAATCCGCTTGCGATAACGGATTGTAATTGGCTCTTTCCAAGACGGTGTTGAAACTCTCAACCAAATCATGTTCCATTTGCTTGAGAGTTTGGCTATCTAGCTCAACACGCAGCTTGGTGTCGGCATCAGGATTAAATGGGGCAAAATTATCTTTTAATGTTTCTTGTAGCTGATGTAATTCAAAGTGGTAATAGGCTGCCAAGATTTGACAAAACTCACGAAATTGCTGGGCCTGCTCAGGGGATAACAGGCCATCTTCAAGACACATCTCAATGATATCCGCCCGGCGATAGGGAATAAATGCCTCACGCTTTATTTCAGGAACCACAGGATTTCTCCGTGCTAATTGATAGTTTTGGAAGAAGACAAAAGGAGTTTAAATGTTTTTTGGGGTAGTGCAAATGAGATAAAAATAATTGAACCCCTAAAAACCTTCGTGTAGCAAATAATTTTCATCTCAATAAAAAAGCCAGCTTCTAGTAGCTGATGAAGCTGGCGGATAGGTAGTTTAGGATTTGCGTCGCAAGAAGAGAAAGCCAAATCCCAAAACAATAGGTATCCCCATTCCGGCCAAACACATCAGGCATAAACCAGCTAAAACGATTGCACTTCCAAAACTACTATCATCGGTTGTCTCGTTGTTTGTTCCCCCTTCAATGTCAATCGTTTGAGGGGGGGCAGCATCAACCGCAGGGCGGGGGGTAGAGGTTGGTAAAACATCATTTGAAACGGGCAAGATGGCATCTGGCGAGTCGGGATTATCAGGCGATTGCCCTAAATTTAAGCGGCCTGCCCCAAACGCATTATCTGGCCCGGTTGGGCCTAAATCAAGCGAGCGATCCTTCAGGAAAGTGGCTACATCATCAGGGGAAAACTCTGGAAATTGTTGCATCACTAAAGCAGCTGCCCCTGCGACGTGAGGTGCGGCCGCAGAGGTACCATTGAAGGCCTCATCTTCATAGGAGGCGTTATCGACCACTGAGGGGGCCGCCAAATCTGGTTTAATTCGACCATCGCTGGTCGGCCCATTGGAGCTATAAAACTCGAGAATATCATCAGCCCAATGGACAGCGCCAACCGCAAAGGCACCTTGAGCATCGGACGGACTGCTGAGACTATACTCAGGCACAACAAAATCGCTGTCAATATACCCCCCGTGAACAAAGAGATCAAAGGTGGCATCGCCTCGTGCCAACCCGTCGTAGTTCTCAATACTTAAGTAGTAAAATTTGGTATCATCAAAAATGTAAAAGATGCCTTCGATAGGGTATTGTCCCTCACCCCCATCTTGAACTTCTTCTGACTTTGCCAAAAAATTTCCTTCACCATCATATAAAATGAGCTCATAATCCTGATCAACATTAACCCAATCGTCCCAACTCAAAATAATCTGAACTTCAATATCGCTTTCAAATGGCACAAAAGGGATTGTTTCGGTCGCAGAAGCAAATTCATGCAAATCATTGTTGTCAGAGTCACGATACTCGCCTCGATAATGAGCATCAGCCTCATTGCCCGCCGCATTGACCCAAAATACACCTTGATCATGGGCCTCATTGACCAACTCAGCCACAAAGCCTGTGCCATCCATCGGGGTGAGACCGTTGCTTCCCGTTGAATTGGAAATGATGTCCACCTCTTGCTCAAGGAGCCACTCAACAGCCTCGCCCATAGCAGCGTCGGAGCCGTCGTAATAGGCAAAAACTAACTCAGCATCGGGAGCCATCTCATGAACGATTTCAGCGCAGGCCGTGCCGTGTACTTCGTAGTCAAAATCACTATCGTCGCCAAAAGTGGCTACCGCCGAGATTTGAGGAAGTTCAGTTCCCTCCAAGTCTTCATAGTCTGCAAATCCCAAATCCAGCACCCCAACTTTAATGCCTTGCCCCGTGATGTTTTCATTATGCCAATGGTTAGCAAAGGTCACATCCACACCCTGCCCTAAAATCCGACCCTCTTTTGTATTTGCGCGTTTAGGAAACTCTAACCGAATAACCTGCTCTAAATTAGAGATTCGTTCCAAAATGAGATCAGGCGCTTCCGTTTCAAGCTGTTCTTCAATAGTTGAGACTGGGATTAGAATATTTAGTTTGGTTCGAAAATTGGCTTCAATAATGATGCCTTCGGCCTCTAGCTCAGCAATCAAATCCTCGGAATCAGAGCTATTTAAAATCAGAGTCATGACAATTTGATCTGCATCATTCAAGATGCCTCGTTGGCGTGCCAGAGCAAGAGCCGTTTCCGATCCACCATCCTGGTAGGCCAAATAAAAATCTTTGTAGACCGAGCTAAGCTCTGGGTTTTCTAATAAATCAGCCAACTCTGGATATTCTTCACGAATGTCATCCGCAATCTCATCTAACGAGGGAGGCGGTGTCACTTGGAGCTGGGCAAAATTTGATGGGGTTTGGGAAGGGGGGACAGCGGAGCCACCGAGGTCTGGAATAGATCCACCTTGGGATAGACCAAATAGAAAAACACCAAGACCGATTAATAAGAGAATACCAGAAACAATCAAGCCAATTGTAAGTTGAGGATATTTCATTAAGTTGTCCTTTGCAGGAGGTTATCATTGATCAAACTTAGATCTCGTCTTTCTTTTTGACGAAAAAAATAGCCAAACTGCTCCAAATTAGGGTATGGGCTAAGAGGAAAACCCAACGAGCCAAGAGCGCCGCTACGTTTCGTGTATAGTTGAGGGTAAAATCAACGGTTGTGGCTGCATCCTCGACGAGGGTTTGACTGCCACGAGCTAAATCAACCTCCCGCTCAATCCGAATCTGGCCAAGCTCATTTAAGGCATTCATATTTGCACTGATCCCCAAGCCTTCCAATGACCAACGGGTTATGGTTAAGTAGGATAAGGGTTCTGTGATCACGGATAACTTGAAAATTGCCCCGGAAAAAACGATCTGGACAAAGAGAACCAAGAGAACCAAATATATGACGCTGTTTTGTGAAGATGTAGCCGCAGAGATACATAACCCCAACGCAATACTGGCCAGGGCAGTGAGGGCTAGGGTGATGTAAAATTCCATAGGGGTCCACATTAAGACGCCGCTGGCTGGATAGCTGACCCTAAAGGCAAGAATGACGAGTAAAAGCAAGCACTGAAATAGGATGAAGGCGGTTAAGATACCAAACTTGGAGAGAAAGTAGGGAGAAATACGTAGATTTATCGCTCTTTCCCTTTGGTAAATGGTTGTTTCACGAATGATTTCGTAAGACGCAGCGAAGATACCAAGTAACGTCACCGCCAGAGCCATCATAAATAGAATAGTTTGAGCCTCGTTGACAATTGTGTAATGTCCATCAACTTCCAAGAAGGCTTCAATTTGGGCACTGGAATGCCCGACTAAAGCTGCCCCATTGCTAATGAGTAGCAAAAAAAGTGCAATTAGTGGCATTACGGCCAGGAGAACAATTAGGCTGATATTATCGTGTCGAATTATATCAAAGTAACGTTGACTCAGGACTTTGAACTGCTTAATCTGATCCCCAATGTGTCCCGTGATTGAACGGGCTGGTTCAATTTTTGGCCGAGCCATCTCCCCGGTCTGGCGATTGACTATGAAGGTTTGATAAAATGGTGAACGTCGAAATCGCTCGGCCCACAAGGGGCCAGCAGACACTTCTTTGTCCTCTGTTTTTGCTATTGTTTCTTTGAGATAGGGCTTAATCGAAGGCGGTACATTTGGTATGTCCTCAACAGTAAATGTTTGTGAGAGACGAGTATAAATATCAGAAAAATCTTCAACCTCAAAAAAGTTCATAACTTCTTCAGAGGGGCCATAGTAAGTCAGTTTCCCTCCTGTCATGAGAAATACAATTTGATCACAATTATCAATGATATTATTTGTGGCGTGGGTAACCAATACAATGGTGCGCCCTTCATCCGCCAACTGACGCAGGGTATCCATCATGACCTTTTCCAAACCAGGATCGAGGCCAGAGGTTGGCTCATCCAAAAAGAAGATCCAAGGCTCGGCCAAGAGCTCGGCCGCGATACTTACCCGTTTTCGTTGCCCTCCACTCAAATGGCGAATCTGGCTTTCAGCTTGAGCCATCAATCCCATTTTAGTCAACACATCCTCAACCCGATTGGTGATTTCCTCCGGTGTGGCATCAGGTAATCGCAATCGAGCTGCATAATATAAGGCGCGTTGAACCTGTAATCCACGATGGATGATGTCATCTTGAGGCACATAGCCAATCATATTTCGGTACAGATTAAAGTGGTCGTATAGATTATCTCCGTTGACCAAAACTGTACCCGAGGTGGCTGGGGTTACGCCTGACATCGCCTTCAGTAAGGTACTTTTGCCCGTACCACTTCCCCCCACCAATGCTACAAATTCGCGAGGATTAATCACTAAAGTGACATCTTGTAAAATTTTGATAGGCTGATTCTTTTTTCTGAACCCCAGAATATTGGATGGATAGACAACCCGTTCAAGGTTGATTGTTTCGAGGCGAAAGTTTCGTTCAGCCGAGTAGGGGGTAAATGTTCCATGTCCGCGATACACCAAATTAAATGGCCCAATTTGGATCACATCCCCCTGTTGCAGAACGCGTTCCTGTCGAAGATGTGATCCGTTCAGAAATGTACCATTATTGCTGCTCAAATCTTGGATGGTGTAACGGTCATCCTCTCGTTTGATGACCTTGGCGTGATTCCAAGAGACAGCTGGATGATTGAGACTGATGGCAGCCTCGCCATTTCGACCGATATAGGAAATTGGTGTGTCAAGTTGGAATAGCTCTAGATGATCAATCGTATGAACATCGACAAAATTGGAGGGGGCAATGTAGGTGAGGCTAGCCGAATTTCCAAGCTTGTCGCTGAGGCGAATAATGTCGTTGTTGGCAAGTAGGTGCGGCTCATCAGGGGTGAGTTGTTTGCCATTGACAAAAGTACCATTGGTGCTATTGAGGTCAGTGATGGTATGTCCTTGTCGAGTGAGCTTTACGACGGCGTGCTCTCCTGAGACATAGGCCGCTAAAATTTGGATTGTATTTGTTTTTCGACGACCCAAACTGATAGTCGGCTTGGCCAGAAACTCTTCCTGTGTCTCCTCCCCAGGTAAATGCACAATAATTTTGGCTAAGGAGCCACCGTGGACCGTTTTAGCCGAGTCATCATCTTTTAACGGGGCACCACAGTGAGTGCAGAATGGGGCTTCAGGTCTGGTGAGTGGTTTCCCACAGTGCGGACAATTGGGGTTAGTTGAGGTCATAACAATACTTTACCAAGATTTTTGGTCGATATTTTGGGGCTCTCATTATATCATCAGGCTCTACTTATGGTCAATCATTACCTTTTGATTATTCGGCTAGGACCAATTTACTTCTGTTGAACTTAATTAAGTTTTGTTATAATTGTTAATATTGGTTAGTTGCAAAACTTGATACTGGATATTTTGATGCCCTCTCACAAGCAGAACAAAGCTGAATTACAAGATGAGATTATAAGCCTACAAGAACAGATGGCCCAATTAGAGTCTGAACTGGCAGCCCAAAAGCGGCAACACACTCAGCAGGAACGATTGCTACAAGCTGAACAAGACTATCGTCGGGTGTCGGAGATGCTATTGGAGATCAGTGTTGATCTACATCAACATTTTGATTTTCATGACATCTTGGCCAAAATATTGGATTATGTTGACCAGATTGTTTCATATGACGCCGCCTGTATTTTGCAGCCACACGATGATATTGTGCTTGTCCAATATTGGAAAGGTTATACAGAGTTTGAAAAGGACGATGTAGAACTTATTTTTCAGCTTGATGACATCCCCTTCTTTGCTGAAGGCGCTTCTTCACGAATTTCGCCAATCCTCTTGGCGACTGTTGATGAAGAGCATAGCTGGACCCGAAATTTAGGCGAGCCTTGGATTAAATCTCATATCAGCCTACCAATTATCTTAGGCAATGAATTTGTGGGCCTCTTGCAAATCGACAGCGCAACACCCAATCGCTTTACCCAAGTTGACCTTGGTTGGCTAGATATGTTTAACCAACAACTCACGTTAGCCTTGCAAAATGCCCGTCTTTACGGTCAAACGCGGCAGGAAGTGATTGACCGCGATTACTCCTTGACCCTTGAGCGAAATTTTATGTTGGCGGTTTTGGATACAGTTGGGGCTTTGGTGATGGTCTTGGATAAGGAAGGGCGTATACAGCGATTTAATCGAGCGTGTGAGGAAACAACAGGCTATGTGTTTGATGAAGTCAAAGATGAACCATTTTGGGATCTCTTTCTGCCAGCCGATGGTTACAAACGTGTAAAGACAATTTTCGAGACCTTAATTGAAGAAAATGCGCCTAATCAGTATCGGAGTTACTGGCTTACAAAAGATAATCAAAAACTGCTGATTGATTGGGCCACTATGCCACTGCGCAATGTCAATGATGAGGTTGAATTTATCATTAGTACCGGCATCGATATTACAGAGTCGCAACAACTCGAAGAGAGATTGGTAGCAATTCATCAATTGAGTAGAGAGTTAAACCTTTTACGAGATGAAGCAGCGATTTGGGAAATTGCCCTGGAAACGGCGGCATTCCTGCTAGATTTCAAGAGCGCGGGGTATGGGGTTGTGGGCGATCTGGTAGGCGAGCTTGATTATTTATATCAACCCGTTCGAGGCGTGCCCACAATGATCCAGCTTCATCTGCCCATTGATACAGAAGATCGCGTGAGGGTGCTAAAAACCCATAGTGAACGCACCACCAACACCTTTGAGGGGGGATCGAGTATTGTCTCCGCCAGTCGGCAGTCACATCATATTTGGCTGGCTGCCCCAATGAAGGTTGGCGAACGTTTGATTGGGATGTTAGACATTGAAAGTCACGATGGTCATAAATTTAGTGCAAATGATCAAAGACTGTTCCAAACCTTGGCGGACCAAACCGCGGTGGCCATTGAAAACGCCCGGCTACACCTAGAAGCGCGACAACGGGTGGATGAATTAACTTCGATGAATATGATTAGTCAGGCTATTGCCTCCACCCTTGATTTGGCCGCAACGTTGACGATCATTACAGATCACGCGATTCGTCTGTTGGAGGCAATGGCTGCGTCAGTTGTGTTAAATGACCAGGTCCAAGGTGACTTGTGGTTTAATGCGGCCTCTGGTGGGAAATCTGAGTTTGTGAGAGGTCAGCGGCTGCCAGCTGGTCAAGGTATTGTGGGGTGGGTGGTTGAACATGGCGAGTCGGTTCTGGTGCCCGATGTGACCAAAGACCCCCGCTTCTACAGCAAGTTTGATCGACAAACAGGATTTATTACCGAGTCAGTAATTTGTTCGCCCCTAAGAACTGGCGATCAAACAATTGGGGCTATTGAGGTGCTTAACAAAAAGCACGGCGTGTTTACTCAGGAAGATTTGCAATTGTTGGCGTGGTTGGCCACCCCCGCTGCCACAGCCATTGAAAATGCCCGCTTATTTGAAGCTGAACGTACGGCGCGTCGGCAAGCTGAGCTTTTACGAGAAGCAACGGCAACTTTAACCTCAACCCTTGATTTGAAACAGGTTCTGAATAGTATTTTGGTTTATCTGGAGGGGGTAATTTCATTCGATACTGCGTCTGTATTCTTGAGCAGAGATGATATGTTAGAGGTTGTGGCTGAACGGGGGTTGCCACATGCGGTAGAACCAACCCATCGCCAACGATACACTATCGACAATCCGCTTTATCAAGAAATTACCGACACAGCTCAGCCCGTCATTATTGCCAATGCTCGGCAAGATCCTCGCTTTAAGACCTGGAATAGTAATGAAAACATTCGAGGCTGGATGGGCGTACCGTTGATGGCTCAGCGTCTGGTAATTGGTTGTTTAACTTTAGATAGCCACCAAGAAGATGCTTATGGAGCCAATGAGTCAAGTCTGGCCCAAGCATTCGCCAATCAAGCAACGGTGGCTATTCAAAATGCTCAATTATTTGAAGAAGTACGAACTGGGCGAGAACGATTACAATCGCTGTCGCATCAGTTGGTTGAAGTTCAGGAAATGGAACGTCGTCATATTGCCCGTGAATTACACGATGAGGCAGGGCAATCATTGAGTTCGCTGATGGTTGGTCTCCGCCTTTTGCAAAGGGAAGTGGAAGATCCACAAAAGATGCTGGAAGGGATTTTGAACCTGAAGCAAATGACAAACGAGGTCTCGGAAAATTTGCATCGTTTAGCGATCAACCTTCGCCCAGCCAGTTTGGATCAACTTGGCGTTAAAGCTGCTCTGCGCCAGCATATTGAAACCTTTGGTCGTCAAAATAATATGACCACCCAATTTGAGGTGATCAATCTTAATGATGACCGTTTACTCCCCACTGTTGAAACCAACCTGTATCGAATCGTTCAGGAAGCGCTGACAAACGTAGCTCGACACGCGCAAGCCACCCATATCGATGTTCTCCTTGAGCGGCGGGGTGAGCAGCTTTTAGCCATTATTGAGGATAATGGCGTTGGGTTTGATACGGAAGTGGCGGGCCAAACGAGCCGACTGGGCTTGTTGGGGATGAGAGAAAGAGCTGAAATGATGAATGGTAATTTAGTGATAGAAAGTACCAATGGTGTTGGTACAACGATATATGTGGAGGTGCCTTATGTCCATTCCAATTCTGATAGCTGATGATCATGGTGTGCTCAGAGCTGGTTTGCGAGCTTTATTAAGTGCTGAAGAAGATTTGGAAATTGTAGCAGATGCCGATAATGGTAATGATGCCTTGAAATTAGCAACGGAATTACGTCCAGAAATCGTGCTATTGGATGTAAACATGCCTGGAATGGGCGGAATCGAAGTTACAAAACACTTGAAGGAAGCTTTGCCTGATGCCAAAGTGCTGATCCTTACTGTTCATGAAGATGAAAGCCTATTTCAAGAGGCAATTCAGGCGGGGGCTTCAGGGTATATCATCAAGCGAGCTGTGGAGTCAGAGTTAATTGACGCCATTCGGGCCGTTAAACGAGGTGATTTATACGTCCATCCAGCGATGACTCGAGCGCTGTTGCGTGAAATTTCACCGGCGTCTACCCCAAAAAAGGATGATGCTCCTGTTGAAGCGTTGACTCGCCGTGAAATTGATGTGCTTAAACTCATCGCCCAAGGATATACCAATCGTCAAACCGCTGAGGCTTTGAGCATTAGCGTGCGAACTGTTGAAAGCCATCGAGCCAATTTGATGGGAAAACTCAATTTGCGAAGCCGGGTCGATTTGGTCCGATATGCTAAAGAGAATGCGTTTATTGAGTAAGAATTTGCTAAAAAACTAAATAATGACACAAAAATGGCTCACTTGGCTGGGCCATTTTTTGTGTCTGTTTGTTTCAATCAAACAATCTTGCAAACATAACTGCCACATAAGTAGTACATAATGCAAATGATTATTGGAGCCGCATCGTGATATATTCTTACTGTCTTGATTTTATGTAGCAGGAGAATCGATTACACGATGAAATGGCAAAAAATAGGTCTAGTTAGTTTACTTTTTATAACATTATGGTTTGTTGGACAGACAGTAACAATAGTTAATGCTGATAATTCACAGACAAATATCTTAGAAACACAATCCCTCTCAGGTGAGGTTGAAACTGCCCCTGACGAAAATGATTTTGTTGCGGCTAAAAATAGTGAATCCCAAACAAATGGAACAACCTACCAAATATTTTTACCAGCGGTCTCCAAAGCACAGTGTCAGCATTTTATATACCCGTCAACAACTGTCGTAGATGGTCGCGGCAATTACGCTGTTGTTCAGCCAGGCGATGTTGTGTGTCTTACGGCTGGCGTTCGTGATGGTTTGAAGCTGAGAAATTTCCAAGGTACGGCTGAAAAACCAATTATTTTTCGAAACTATTGGGGTCAGGTTGTTTTCGACTCAACAAAATGGTATGGGATGATTTTTGAGAACAGTCAACACTTCCATGTCGATGGAACGGGAAGTGATGATCAGTATGGCTTCAAAATCGTAAACTCTACAACTCATGGATTGCGAATCGGTTGGAAGAGCGAGTATTTTGAAGTAAATAATGTGGAAATTTCAGGTGTGCCAAAGGTTGGGGTGATGATTAATACCAAGTCGACTTGTTCTAATGGACACGATAATGACTTCGATTACGATGGTGATGGTAACAAAGCGTATGACTCTAGCGACGTTGTCAATCGTAACAACTTTGTTCAGCGCGATATTAAAATCCACGACACTTATGTTCACAATGTTGGCACCGAGGGGTTTTACGTTGGTAGCTCATTCTATGACTCTGGTCAGTCTGAAAATTGTGGGAATGGTTCAGAAACAGTCTTTGACCCACTTTTAGACGGTGTTGAAATCTACAACAATTTGGTTGAGAATACAGGTTGGGATGGTATTCAAGTCGGCTCGGCGATATCAAACTGCCAAATCCATAGCAATCAGATTTATCGTGACAGCCAAGCAAACAAGGCCAGTCAACAATCAGGGATTATGAATAACTCAGGTAGTGTCTGTGATATTTACAATAACTTTATCAAAGATAGTGCTTCTGCCGGGATTGTACTTCAGGCCGCTGGAGGAAATGACGTTTACAATAATATTGTGGTCGACTCTGGGCGGATGGAGAAAAAATATGCTGTCGTTGTAACTCGATCAAGCACTGGTGGTGATGTTTCTATCCTCAATAACACCCTGGTTAATCCGTCAGATGGTGGAATCATCTATCGAAATGAAAGCGGGACAGGACACATTATCGAAAATAACTTCATCGTTAATCCGGTTGGCGAACCTGTCAAAATCGATACAAGCGCTAGTGTTGTCGAACAAAATAATGTTTTAGCAGATAGCATTGATGAAGCAGGTTTTATTGATCCCAATAGCAATAACTTTGCCTTACAAGGTGGTTCACCCGCACTTGATGCTGGGATAGCTCAATCAATTGGTGTTGATTACTTCGGCTTGGCTCGACCACAAGGAGCTGGGTTTGATGCTGGAGCGACTGAACAGTAGAGGGTAGTTCTTGATAGAATAATTCAAAAATTACGAAGGTGGCACCAGATAGTTCCGGTGCCACCTTTTTTACATTAAAATGGACTACCCTTTCCCAAATGTATGACGCAGGGCTGATTTAGCGGCATTAAACCCTGACATCCCGTGGATGCCTGCACCAGGCGGGGTTGAGGCAGAACAAATGTAGAGGCCGTCGGTGGGGATGCGGTAAGGGTCTGGATGAAGCGCGGGGCGGCTAATGAGTTGAGGCAGGGTGAAGGCTCCGCCGACGATATCCCCCCCCATATAGTTCGGGTTGTAGCTTTCGTAATCTTGGCTGGTCATCACATGTTTGCCGATGATTAAATCTCGAAAACCAGGGGCAAATCGTTCGATTTGATTGATAATTGTCTCTGACTCATCACGGTTCGAACCATTGGGGACATGACAGTAGGCCCAACAGGTATGCTGTCCCTCGGGGGCACGGCTCTCATCAAATAGGGTGTGTTGGGCCAGCAACACGTAAGGATTGTCTGAATGATGGCCCGCCCAAACCTCTGCCTCACTTGCTGCAATTTCCTCAAAGGTGCCACCAAGATGGACTGTGGCCGTTTGGCTAATCTCAGAATTTTTCCAGGGAATGGGGCCTGATAAGGCTAAATCGACTTTGCATACCCCTGGTCCATGTTTCCATCGGTTGAGTGATTGAGCGTATCGATTTGGTAGACGCTTTCTGGCGATTTTGGCTATATTTTTTGGGGATAAATCAAACAAAATAGCTCGGGTGAGGGGTAAGTCTTCAATCGATGTAACCCATTGTCCCGTTTCGATCTCTCCTCCCAGTGACTTGAAGTACCCTGCCAAAGCATTTGTGATCGCTTGCGCCCCCCCCTTTGGAAAAGGCCATCCATTGATATGACCTGACATCGCCAGTGTTAACCCAACGGCTGTTGTGCTTAGATTAGCAAAATCGGCAATCGCGTGTGCGGCTAGACCGGCGAAAAGCCCTTTGGCCTCTTTCGTTTTGAATCGCTTGGCATAGAGTGTTGCCGGGAGCAGGGCTTGTAACCCAAATGGGGTGAAGGTCAAAGGGTGACGTGGTACACGAATCATTGGTCCCAAGGCGTATTCGTTAATCTTTTCAAACCCTTGGACCAGCGGTTGGTAGATTGAAAGATAAACCGAAGCATCGACACCTAAACGTTCAGCCGTTTGTTCAATTGATTGAAACATCAAGGCCGCTGAACCCTCATCAAAAGGGTGGGCCACAGCACAAGGCGGCGTAATCCACTCTAGTCCGTATTCTTCCAGAGGTAAGGATGAGAAGAATGGCGAGCAGGGGGCCATTGGATGAATCGCCGAGCAGATATCGTGTTTAAAGCCGGGGAGAGTCAATTCCGCAGTCCGTGTGCCTCCTCCAATCGTGTTCTGACCCTCAATGACCAGCACGTTTAAGTCGTTGCGGGCTAATTCCACCGCCGCACTTAGCCCATTTGGCCCGGCACCGATAACAATAGCATCATATTTCATAAGGAGATTATCCTGCATTCGGATTGTGTGGTTGTGTTACATCTATTTGGCTAATTGTACTGTAAATGTGGTGCCTTTTCCAACCTCACTCTCAACCTGAATTGTGCCGTGATGGGCTTGAGCTATGCTCAAGGCAATCGCTAGCCCAAGCCCGCTTCCTCGGCTGGCCCGTGACTGATCAAGCTGATAGAAACGATCAAATATATAGGGCAGATGATTGGCGGGGATACCTTGGCCTGTGTCTGTAATGTTGATAGCCACCAATTCAGTTGTATGTTGAACTAGGGTAATCGTAATTGAGCCGTGCTGAGTGTATTTGATGGCATTTCCTACTAAATTAGTGAAGAGCCTCGTTAAATCTTCACCCCGACCCTCAATTAGAATTTCTTTGTATACAACACAGACAAGATCTAAATCTTTGTCTTGAGCTAAAGCTTGGAGAGAGTCGACTACCTCGTGTAAAAGAATGGATAAGTCCAGAGCCTCGTGAACGAGGGGGGTATTGTTATCGTGTCGGGCTAATAGTAACAACCCCTCCGTCAAATTTTTCATTCGATCTGTTTCTTGAGATAAGTCTGATAAGGCCTGATGATATTGGACCTGAGATCGATTTTTTGTGAGGGTGCTACTCAAAATGGTTTGCATGGTGGTTAGGGGAGTACGTAATTCATGGGAAGCATCGGCAATGAATTGTCGTTCACGTTGAAATGCTTGTTCTAAACGCGCGAGCATGGAGTCAAAGGTTTTGGCTAAACGGCCAAGCTCGTCATTGGTATCAGGTAGGTCAAGTCGAGCTGACAAATCCTCTATCGAAATATGCTGTGCTGTATGAGTAATTTGATCGATGGGTTTGAGAGTTCGTGTAGCCAAAGAGAAACCACCTATCGCAGCCAAAACAACAATAATAGGAATACCTATCAATAATGAGGTCAATAATTGGGCTAACGTTCGCTGAATTGAGGTTAGATTTTTGCCTACTTGAATTGCACCTGTGGGAGCTTGATCTTCTATGATAGCGACGGTGTAAACTCGTACATCCTGTTGAGTGTTTGTGTTAATAATCGTTTGATGTTGTCCCTCTCGATTCGTTGAATTAAATATTTGATTTTCCAGTAAGTTAAGATAAGGGCCATTTGCCTGAATGGTGTTGCCAGCATTGTCAACAATACGAAATGTGAGGCCTTGTTCCCGAGCCAAGATGTAGTCTTCGTTTGTCAAAAGGGTTTCGATTGAGACAAGCTCTTGGTCCAAAACATCGATTTCAGCGATAATTTGGGTTGCGATTAGGCTAAGGCTAGTATCAACACTGTTAATTAGATTTTGGGCTGTATAAAAATAAACAAATACCCCAAAAACTACTGACATTACCAAAAGGAGACCAGCCGTCCAGAGGGAGAATCGAACGCGAAGAGTTTTGAGCCAATGTATCATCAGGTTTGGTCTGACAGGCGATACCCCGCCCCACGGATCGTGTGGATTAGCTTTAATTCAAATGGATCGTCGATTTTTCGTCGCAAATTACGAATGTATACGTCAACGACATTCGATTGATTAAATACATCGTAATTCCAAACGGCTTCGGCAATTTCCGTGCGGGTCAAAATTCTTTCGGGTTCGCGCATTAAACACTCAAGCACTGCATACTCTTTATTTGTGAGCTTGATAAGCTTTGCATCACGCATAACCACACGGGTGTGAGTGTTCATGACAAGATTTGCAATTGTTAGAGTGTTGGTGTCGGTATTTGAGCGGCGACGAGCTAGAGCACGTAAACGCGCTAACAACTCCTTTAGCTCGAAAGGTTTCACCAGATAATCATCTGCCCCACTATCAAGGCCATTGACACGATCATCAGTTGAGTCGCGGGCAGTGAGCATTAGTATCGCGGAACGATTCCCTCGCTCTCGCAAGGTTCGGCAAACGGTCAAGCCATCAATCTGGGGAAGCATCACATCTAACAGGATAATATCAAAATCTACGATCTCCGCCCAATGTAGTGCATCCCGTCCTGAATGTACCGCATCAGCCGCATAGCCTTGTTCATCCAGAGCCAACTTAAGATAAGAAGCTAATTTAACTTGATCTTCAACAATAAGTACACGCATAAAACACCTTAAATGTAATGTGTGACTCCTATTTGAGTCACGCATTACATTAATTAATTCAGCCTAATCATCTTGCTCAGTACCAAGCACCGTGCCATCAACGGGATCAATCATCACTTCAAGATTGTTGTCAAACTCAACCTCGTAGATCACTTGTCCTCGTTCTTTTTCTAATTCCACCTCAACTACTTTTGCCCCAGGATTGACAGCCTCAGCTACTGTGATGGCCTCTTCTTGGGTGATATAACTTGGATCAGGTGCTACATATTCTTCAGCCCCATCATCATTCTCATATGTTTGGGCAGGGGGGGCTGCGTCTACTAAAGTTGGGGGTTGGGTTAAGAATACACCAGCAGTGAAACCACCCACGAGTAGCCCCAATAGAAGTACAGATGTCATAACAATTTTATTTATTTTCATGGATTGTCCTTTCAGTATAGATAATTTGTCATAGACCGGTCTATGCTCCGACTATATCAAGTTAACATGAAGGAGCCATGAAGTGAAGATGAAGAAATCTTTCATCTTGGGGAAGTAAATTAAAGTCTATTTTCGTCAAGGTCCAGTTCAAATGTTGGCAGAAATCGACCAGGGATGCTGGCTGACTCACGCTCACCGGTCAACTTTCCCCCAATCGCCTGGTAAAATGGAGTGGCGTTGGGATCGCCCTGAATAATCATTGTTTTGGCCCCCATCGCCTTGGCAGTAGTTTTGGCGTGACTAATCAAAGCTCGACCATAGCCTTGCCCGATAGCATCTGGTTCCACAAACAGAGCTTCAAGTTCGACCTCGGTATCCGAAAGGGGGACCAGAGCGTAAAATCCTTCAACACGTTGATTTTCCACAACAATGACCGACCAGTTCTCAATGTCTATGTCCGTATAGGTTAACTCCTCACGACAGGCCTCCATAAATTCTGCAGAATATCCCCAATAAGCCTTTGATCGAAAGGCAAGATCACTGAGCAACGGACCCTCGTTAATTTTTGCTTCTCTTAATTTCATTTTGGACCTCCTGTGTAAATACCGTCGTAGACCGGGGGCTTGGGGGGAGATCCCCCTTTTCATTCCCCTCTTTTGTCTTGCAGATACTGTTAGCCTCCTCTAAAGGCAAACTCATTATATAATACACTCAATTAACCCGATTGAGAATAGAATTTGACCATAACAGAACTTTTAAATTCTCTGATTTTATGCTAAAATACATAAAACATTTGTGCTAATTTTTATTGTTTTGATTTTAGATGGTGAGTAACAAATAACCGGTTTTTATTCGATAATTCAGTCCCTTACCATTACAAAAAGGACATTATGACAAAACGACCAATTTCACGAAGAGCAGGACGTAGTCGCCCACAACAACCAGAAGGATTCCGCATTCGACCTGAAATTATCGGAACAATTCTGCTGATTGTGGCTGGGATTACGCTATTAAGCTTTTTTACCCCAAATCGTAGCACCCCTATTGCCATTTGGCTCCAATTTCTGGGTGCTTTGATTGGTTGGGGGCAATATATTGCCTGGATTATTCTTGGTTCATTGGCCTTATGGTTCTTTAGGCGCTATGAGTTTGAAGACTCGGATGAGAAGTGGGAGAAACCAGTCGGGGCTTTTATTCTGTTGGGAATGTTCTTGGTGGCCTTTCACATTGTTGAACCTGGGAGCGGATTTGGTGATTTTACGAACCCAGGTGGCGGTGGTATTCTGGGGTGGATGTTAGGAGAATTACTCCTTTCAGCCTTGGGCATCGCAGGAACAATTGTTGTATTGCTGGGGATGATTCCTCTCGTAATCATTCTGATTAGCGGCCTGTCGTTTCGTGAGTTGTTCCAAATGACCCGTGATCTTTACTATCGGGTTCAAGATTGGCGTCACTTTCGTCAGCTAACCATCAATCAGCCGACCCAACCCCGTCTTCGCCCGCCCGCCTTGCCTAAACCAAAATCGAAACCAAGTTTTATCGGACGCATGTTGCCGGCAAAATCGTCCGCCTCTTCCGATGATATAAAAATCAATGAAGCCCCCATCCAAGTGTTGGGTGAAGTAGTTGAACATCCGGATTCTCCACCAAGTCCAAGCGGCAACGTGCCAAAAATTAATGTTGGTGCCCCAGTAAGCTCAGGTGAGCCGTCTGTACAGCCAGAAGTAAATGGCGATCAAAAGTGGCAACTACCACCAATTAGTCAGATTTTTGAAGAGGGACACGAACAAGAAATTAGCGAGGCCGAAATCCGCAAGCGGGTTAAGATTATTGAGGATACGTTGGCTAGCTTTGGTGTAGAGGCCAAGGTTCGCGAAATCAACCAAGGTCCTTCAGTGACTCAATTCAGTCTGGAACCTGGCTTTATGGCTACCAAGGATGCCAAAGGGAATCCCCGAAAAGTGCGCGTCTCGCGTATTGTCAATTTGTCCAACGATTTGGCCCTGGCTCTCTCTGCGGCCCCCATTCGCTTGGAAGCTCCCATCCCTGGTCGTCCCTATGTGGGCCTCGAAGTACCAAATGCAACAAAAAATGTCGTGGCCCTCCGCAATATAATGGAGTCAGACAAGTTTCAACTCAAAGGTGGCAATCTTACGATTGCGCTGGGGCAGGATGTTTCGGGCCAAGCCGCTGTAGGTGATTTGTCTGCAATGCCGCATATGCTGATTGCGGGCTCGACCGGATCGGGGAAGAGCGTTTGTATCAACTCTGTTGTCGCCTGTTTGATTAGTAACCATACCCCGGAAACCCTTCGTCTATTGATGATTGACCCGAAAATGGTGGAGTTGGTTCAATACAACGGCATCCCACATTTGTTAGCACCCGTCGTAACTGAGCTTGAAAAAGCTGCTGGGGTCCTAAGTTGGGCTACCCGCGAGATGGATCGACGTTACAAACAGTTCGCTCAGGTTGGCTCACGGAATATCATTAACTATAACGAAAAGATGCGTCGTGAGGGGCAAGAAGGGATGCCTTACATCGTCATCATTATTGATGAGTTGGCTGACCTGATGATGATGGCCCCGGATGAGATTGAGCGAACCATCACTCGTATTGCGCAAATGGCACGGGCGGTAGGGATGCATATGATTTTGGCGACACAACGTCCCTCAGTTGATGTGGTCACTGGACTTATCAAAGCGAACTTTCCAGCCCGTGTCGCCTTCGCCGTCAGTAGTCAGATTGACTCTCGGGTTATTTTGGATACACCTGGGGCAGAGCGTCTGCTGGGTAAAGGGGATATGCTTTACATGGCTCCTGACTCAGCGAAGTTGCAACGCTTACAAGGGGTGTTTGTTTCGGATCAGGAGCTGAATCGGCTGACAAAATTTTGGCGTAGCGCTCTGGCGACTGCCCCATCTGGTGCGTCTCGAGGCCCAGTTGACGTGCCGAAGGATTTGGTTCAAGCTCCATTGTGGGATGAGCTTAAAGCAATGGCCGAAAATAAAAACGATGCTAAGGATGATGAATTGCTCGAACGGGCCATTGAGATTGTCCGCGAGCAAGGTAGAGCTTCAGTGTCTTTGTTGCAGCGACGACTCCGCGTGGGTTATGCGCGAGCGGCTCGTTTGATTGACGAGATGGAGGATCAGGGCATCATAGGCGCAGATGAAGGTGGTGGACGGGCGCGTGAAATTTTGGTAACCAAGGAAGATGATGAGGCTGATCCAACGGCGGATGAGGACATTTAAGACATTGTAGATTAAAATCAAACTTCGATAAAAGTTGCATTTTCCTGAAATCCAATTACACTTTATTGCTTAATATCCCCCAATAGTTATTCGAAGGGGGATTTTTGTTCTCAAGAAATGGAGTTGAATTGTGAGTGTTTCGGCCCAAAATTTAGTGATCGATAAAGAGATAGAGATTGTTGATGAAAAGGCCCTGCGAGTTGGTGTCTTAGCCCTACAAGGTGCGTTTTTAGAGCACGCGAATATGTTGCGAAAGCTTGGTGCTCAACCTGTTGAGGTACGATTGCCACAGGATTTGGATGGTTTGGATGGCTTGATCATTCCGGGTGGCGAAAGCACCACGATTGGCAAGCTAGCCACCCAATTTGGTTTGATAGAGCCGCTCCAACAATTTGTCGAGGCTGGGCAGCCTGTCTGGGGCACGTGTGCTGGTTTGATTTTTCTGGCAAAGGAGATCGGAGCGACAGGGAGTGGTGGTCACGTTGTGCCGCCTCGGCTTGGTACGCTCGATATGAAGGTGGACCGTAACGCCTTTGGGCGTCAAGTCGATAGCTTTGAGGCGGATTTACCTTTAACCTTTGGCTCTGAGGCAGAACCCCCATTTCGGGCGGTATTTATTCGTGCCCCATTGATTGAAGAAGTTGGGGAAACAGTCGAAGTGTTGGCCCAGTTAGAACAAGGGGGCATTGTGGCCGCTCGGGAAAAGCATCTGCTTGTCACCGCGTTTCACCCCGAATTAACAAATGACACCCGTTTTCACGCTTACTTTTTGGAGATGATTGAGCAATATCGTGAATAAGGCAATGATGCCCTCCGAACAAGAGAAGAAGCCTTATGCTGTTCGAGGTGTTTTGGTGCAAGATGACCAAATTTTGCTCATTCACCACAATTTTGCTGATCCAGCAATGTTTGATAAATGGACATTTCCTGGGGGGCGACTTGATCCTCATGAGACTGACCCTGAGGAAGCCCTGCATCGAGAGATGGCCGAGGAATTATCCGTTGAAGTGGAAATTCTGGGGGAACTGGGCGTGTTTTATAGCCGCTCTGGCCTGGATTATACAATTTTTGCGGCCCGCCCCCTCGGCCCTCTAGGACCTTTGCAGGCAGAGGAAATTCGAGATGTGACGTGGCTCACCCCAGCTGAGATTTATGATTGGTACACCAAAGATAAATTGCAATTTGGCTTTGAAATGAGGGCAATCTCTGCCTATGTCAAACAATTTGTCTCTTAGGATTTTAGCGTCCTACGCCGCTTTCGCTGTTCCCCTGATAGCAGTCGTTCAGCATATCCACCATATCCACTCGCTTTTGCGCGGTTAAATATGCCCCACGAGCAAACGCCAAAACAAATAAAATCAAAGCCAAGCCGATGCCTACAGCTGGCCACCAATTTAGGGTGCCAAGATTTAAGAAGATGGTTGGGATTATTCCCACAACTGAAATTAAGCCAACCCATACTCCAAATTGAGTAATTTTTTTAGGCGATAACATTTGTCCTCTTTTTGTGATTATATTCGTGAATTTAATGATACTTCTTGTAATTTTGAATCTCTGCTACGTTGTCCCTGTTAGCGATACCAGGGCCGCACATCTGTCGTTGTCATCCCCGCCCGCTGCGCACCTTCCAAGCCCAAGTCTGCATCCTCAAAAACGTGACACGCTTCAGGCACGATATTAATCCGACGAGCAGCCTCTAAGAAAGTATCTGGGGCAGGTTTACCATTTTCAACATCTGCGGCGGTGACGAGCGCATCAAAAAAATTTTCAAAACCAAGCGTACGCATCATCGGAATAACAACCTCTGGAATGCCGCCTGTTGCGACAGCCATCGGTAATTTGTTTTTGTACTGTTTGGCAATGGCCACGACAGGTTCAATCGGCTGCACTTGATGAATGATTTTTATAAAACGAGCTTCCTTCTCTTCCATAATCTGCAACGGATTAAGTTGATAACCCCCTGCCTCATTCAAGCGCATAACTACCTTGTCGCTTGGCACACCGGCCCAAGCATAAAATAAATCCTCTGGAAATTCTGCGTTGTGATCCTGAACCGTAGTCTGCCAAGCCTGATAATGCAGTGGCATTGTGTCAGCCAGCGTTCCATCAAAATCAAAGATTAGTCCTTGAATGTGGGATTCAAGTGTGAACAATGGTTGCTCCTTTTGATCTAACAATGTATATTAACACAATTTTTATTTTTGTCCATAAATTGCAAAGGTTTTTCTAGGCATTTCATTGACGAAACAATCTTGAATTTTAAGAGTAATTGACTGGAAGGCAAAAATTGGCATAAACGAATGACGTTTGCTCGGCTTAAGAAGCCCATTTATAATCAGGCGCCATCAGCCCTTAAAGCGATTGAGACAATGCTCAAAAAAAGATTTGCAATGCTCATCATTCTTATTCTTGGGATTATCATCGGACTACCACTTTTGATTTGGTTTATCGTGACCCAACCCGTATTTTGGGTACGGCAAAACAAAAGTGTTGCCGTGGTTGATCCCACCCGTCTAGAGGATCACGTTCGAATATTAGCGACAGTATTCATTCCTCGCGATTATCGTCATCCAGAAAATCTAGATCAGGTTGCCGCCTACATTCGTCAAGAATTTGAGCGAACTCAAGGGAGGGTATCTGAGCAAACCTTTGAGGTTGAAGGCATTACTTATCGGAATGTTATCCTACAATTTGGCCCTGAAACGGGTGAGCGAATTGTGATTGGGGCGCACTACGATGCCTTTGCCGAGTATGCGGCGGCTGATGACAACGCTAGTGGGGTCGCTGGTCTCATCGAATTGGCTCATTTATTGGATAACGTCTCATTCAAGACGCCCCTCGAGCTAGTGGCTTATACTTTGGAAGAGCCGCCATATTTCCGGACAGAAAATATGGGGAGTGCCGTTCACGCCCAATCATTGAAGGATGACAATCAGTCTGTAAAAGTAATGATCGCCTTAGAGATGATTGGTTACTTTGATGATACACCTGGCAGCCAACAATATCCCGTCGCTGCTCTAGGCTACCTCTATCCCACCCAAGGTGATTTTATCGCGATTATTGGGAAGTTGGATGGAGGACGGCCCGTTCGTCAGGTAAAACAAGCGATGGTTGGGGCGACCGATTTGCCGGTTTATTCATTGAATGCGCCTGCAAATTTAGTGGCTGGGGTAGATTTTTCCGATCATCGTAACTATTGGCATCAAGGATACCCTGCGGTTATGGTCACCGACACCGCCTTCCTCAGAAATTTCAACTATCATACCCCCAACGACACACCCGACACTTTGGATTATGATCGGATGGCCGATGTTGTGATCGGCGTTTACGAAGCTATATTAAGTTTGGCCCAATAAACTATCTTACTCAACGGAGAGCTAATATGACCCACCCAAAAATTGCTCTAATTGTTGGGGCTGGTGACAATTTAGGCGCAGCCGTGGTTCGACGCTTTGCCAAGGCTGGCTTTACCATTTGTGTAGCCCGACGGAATGGTGACAAACTTCAGCCGTTGTGCGATGAAATCGAGGCGATGGGCGGAACAGTTTATCCATTTACGCTTGATGCTCGGCGTGAAGAGCAAGTTGTTGAATTGTTCGATAAAATTGAAGCGGATATTGGTCCACTGGAGGTTGTCGTCTTTAACGTCGGTGGCAATGTCAAGCTTAGTATTTTGGAAACCACCAGCCGTAAATATTTCAAAGTCTGGGAAATGGGCTGTTTTGCCGGATTTTTAACTGGACGTGAAGCTGCCTTGCGAATGGTTCCCCGCGAGCGAGGCACGATTATTTTTACGGGCGCAACAGCCAGTATTCGGGGGCGGGCAGGCTTTGCCGCATTTTCTGGGGCGAAACACGGCCTACGCTCACTGGCACAAAGTATGGCCAGGGAATTGGGACCGATGGGGATTCATGTCGCTCACATTATTGTGGATGGGGCGATTGATACACCTTGGGTACGAGAGATGTTCCCTGAAATGGTGGCTGATGCCCCGCCTGACGGCCTGATGAATCCCGATGACATTGCTGAGAATTATTATCAGATTTACCTGCAACCCCGTAGTGCGTGGACCCATGAGATTGATGTCCGTCCTTGGGCAGAGTCGTGGTAAGAATACATTTAAATCAGGGAGAGCCAGATGTCTAAAACCGAAATGTACGGGGGCCAATTGGTGGTCGATGTTTTACAAAAGCAGGGGGTTGAATTTATTTTTACCTTGTGCGGGGGGCATATTTCACCCATTTTGGTGGCTGGGGAAGCGAGCGGAATGCGCATCATTGATGTGCGTCACGAAGTCACAACCGTTTTTGCTGCAGACGCTGTCGCTCGGTTAACTGGTGTTCCTGGCGTGGCTGCGGTGACGGCTGGCCCTGGATTAACCAATACCATTACTGCTGTCAAAAATGCCCAGATGGCGCAATCCCCGGTTATTATTTTAGGCGGTGCAACAGCCACACTACTGAAGGGACGTGGTTCTCTGCAAGATATCGATCAAATGTCACTGATGCGGCCCCACGTCAAGTGGGCGACGACGATTCGCTCGGTGCGAGAAATTGTCCCGAAACTGGAACAGGCCTTTAATGCGGCTCAGTCGGGCGTGCCGGGGCCTGTGTTTTTGGAGATGCCGGTCGATCTTCTTTACCCCGAGTCTGTTGTGCGACAATGGCATCTGGATACGGCTGGGAAAGCAAAAGGCTTGGGAGGGAAATTGTTTAAGTTTTACCTCAACCAACACGTCTCTCGAAAATTTCGTGGGGCCTGGCGTCGTCAAGCGACCTCTCCTGAAGCCCTCGCTGATCAAGCGGCTTCGTCAGGTGCATTAAGTGATGTGATTTCTGCATTGAAAAAGGCTGAACGTCCGGTGCTGGTTGTAGGAAGTCAGGCCATGTTAAATCCTAGTAAAGCGGGTGAGCTGCAAGAGGCGGTCATTCGACTTGGTATCCCCACCTTTTTATCAGGGGTGGCTCGCGGACTGCTAGGCAAAGATCCACTACATATCCGGCACAAGCGAAGTAAGGCTATTCGGGAAGCGGATGTCGTTATTTTGGCTGGGGTGCCCTGCGACTTTCGGCTCAACTATGGCCAAGTGATTCCTCGTAAAGCCACATACATCTCAATCAATCGTAGCTCTGAGGATTTAACCAAAAACCGAAAGCCAACCCTCGGCTTGCTCGCCGATCCAGGGGATGTTTTGCGGACGATTGCTAAAGATTGGGCTGAACCGACTGGTAAATGGCAAGGGTGGCATCAATCTCTATTGGAACGAAACGAGGCGCGTGATCTTGAAATTTCGGAACAAGCCCAGACTGCGACCGAATACATCAACCCCGTTCATCTGTGCCGTCAACTTGAGGCAGTGATTGCTGAGGACAGCGTAATCATTGGGGATGGTGGGGATTTTGTGGCAACGGCCTCCTACATCACCCGCCCTCGATCTCCTTTGTCCTGGTTAGACCCAGGTCCCTTTGGTACGCTGGGCGCGGGGGCTGGTTTTGCTTTAGCGGCTCAACTCGTGCGCCCTACCGCAGAGGTTTGGTTGCTTTATGGTGATGGTTCAGCCGGCTACAGCCTGGCTGAGTTCGACACCTTTACCCGTCATAAATTGCCCGTCATCGCTGTAGTTGGCTCTGATGGTTCTTGGGCTCAGATTGCCCGTGAACAAGTTCAAATCTTCGAAACAGCCGTCGGTACAGAGTTGCTGCGAACCCCTTACCACGTCGCTGCTCAGGGCTATGGGGGCGCAGGTTTGCTGGTTTCTGATGATGAACTTGTTGAGGAGAGCTTACAAAGGGCGAAAGACATCGCTCGGGGTGGTCAGCCCGTTTTGGTTAATGCTTGGATTGGAAAGACTGATTTCCGAAAGGGATCAATCTCCATTTGAGTCGATCTTATTTGAAAATAACTGGTAGATAGGTCGTTTGTATTGGGTTACTACTAGTGTCACCCACACTTAGTGTGTAAGAACGATTCGTGCAAAAGTTTGGATTTTCGCCTGTTTGGGCCTGATTTGTAATCACGGCAACAACACTATTGCATCCTATTGGATCAAACCCCGTTAAAATTGTCGACTCACCTGAACCCACAACTTCTAGGAAATCCAATCTAAAAATCGGAAATACTGGGCGGCGAAGGGGAGAAACCAAGGTTTGTTACGATAGAAGAACATGGTTTGATGCGGGATTTCGGCAAAGGGGCTACTGCTCTTTTTTCCTGCCAAAAGTAACCCGATTTCGGTGCCAAGATAGGTGGCAATAGAGAGGCCGTGTCCACCGTAGCCAAAGGCATAGTGGATACCATTAACTTGGCCGATGTGGGGCATCAAATCAAACGTAATGCCCAGTTGCCCTGTCCAGGTGTGGGTAATTGGAATATCACGCAACTCAGGAAAAATCGTGATCATTTGTTGTTGCAACCGCTGAGCGCTGTCGTGTAAATCCAGGCTGGTGCTTAAATTGTTTCGCCCACCCCACAGCATCCGACCATCAGGGGTTAGCCGAAAGTAGTTGAGAAAATTCTTGGAGTCGTAGAACATGCGCCTATTGGGGCTGAGGATTTGCTGTAATTCGGGGGAAAGCGGCTCAGTGACGATGATGTAGCTTCCCACCGGGAAAACTTTTGGTTTGAGTTGGGGGACCAAGCGATCTGTATATCCATTGGTGGCCACAACAACCTCTTTTGCGGTGATGACACCCCGACTGGTGTGAATTTCGAAGCGATTTGATCGCTTTTTGATTTTAGTAACATTTGTTTGCTCACAAAGGTGTACGTCATCTTGGGCTACACCTCGGGCTAAACCAAACACATATTTCGCAGGTTGCAATCCACCACTGTAGCTATCGACGAGCGCCCCATAAAAGGCATCGGTGCCAATTTCCGATCGGATATCAGCCGGAGGCACAACTTGATATGTGTGCCCCAACTGCTTTTCCATCCATCCGACCCGCTCTTGCATCTGCTCAAAATGGGCCTTTTTGTAAGCGAGATACAGATGTCCATTACGAACCCAATCGCAGTCAATGTCATATTCCTCGACAACCTCCCCAATCAAGTCAATGGCATCAAGGGAGGCTTGCCAAAAGAGCCGTCCTTTTTCTGGACCGTAATCCTTGAAAATTTTGGTGATCGACTGCTTGATCCCTGGGGTGGCCATTCCTCCATTGCGGGAACTGGCTCCCCAACCAACGGTGTTACGCTCCAGAATAGCTACACTCGTTTTATTTTTTATCAAGATGCGGGCCGCATTTAGGCCCGTGTAGCCGCTGCCGATGATAGCCACATCAACTGCATCGGGTAACTCAGCCGCGACTGGCAAATCTGCTGGTCGCGGCATTTGGTCTGTCCAAAAAGGGGTGGTGTTTAGCGCTTTTTTGAGCAACTTATGTATCCAAAGTTTTTAGCATACGACGCATAATCTTACCAGTGCTAGTCTTAGGGACATCATCGACAAATTGAACCATTCGGGGAACTTTGTAGGCGGCCAGCGTCTCGCGACAGAAATCAATGATTTCTTCTTCTGTTGTCTCTGCACCTTCTTTCAGTACGATGTAGGCTTTGGCCAGTTCACCCTTCATTTCATCAGGCACACTACCTACAGCAACCAAAGCGACCGCTGGGTGACCGGCGACAACACGTTCAATTTCAGCGGGATAGATGTTGTAACCGGCGGTAAGGATCATATCCTTTTTGCGATCGACAATGTAAACACAGCCGTCTTCATCCATTCGAGCGACATCGCCGGTGTGCAACCAACCATCTGGTTCAATGGTTTCTTTGGTTTTTGCTTCATTACCAAAATAGCCCATCATCACAATTGGGCCACGTACCATTAATTCCCCAACCTCGTTGGGTGGCAGCGTTTTATTGGCATCCTCGACATCGGCAATCCGACACTCGACATAGGGGAGCTGGATACCAATTGAGCCGTGTTTGTTTGGTCCATACGCAGGGAACGTGGTGCCCAACCCGCCTAGTTCTGTCATCCCCCACAGTTCAATCAGTGGGCAATCAAATCGTTCTTCCACCTCACGCATCTTTGGCTCCGGCATTGTTTGCCCGCCAACAGCGCAGAGGCGTAATGATGAAAGGTTGAATTGATCAAATTCGGGATGGGCGAGCATGAAGAAGTACATTGTGGGAACACCATCAAAGACAGTGGCTTGATATTCTTGAATAAAGCCCATCGTTTCGGCCGGGTCAAAACGATCATGAAGCACAAGCTTGCCACCTAAAAAGAAGTTGCCATTCATAACCACATTTCCATAAACGTGGGCGCAGGGAAGGGAGGTGTAACAGATATCATCCCCCGTGCGGGCGTGGAGATTACTGGTGAGCGCACTGTTGAGTACGATGGCTTGATGAGTCAGCATCGCCCCTTTGGGGTGACCTGTGGTTCCGCTTGTGTAGCCGATGGTTGACATCGCTAACGGATCAATCTCGATTTCAGGGAAATGACTGTCATTGTCAGCGATGAGCTGATTGAAGGAGACCGCGCCAGTGGGAAGGTCATCACCAAATAGGATGATTTGTTCAAGAGGTGTTTCATCTTTGCGATCAACGATTGGGGTGCCTTTATCAACTGAAGCCAGCAGTGCTTTTGCCCCACAATCCTTTGTCACATAAACCACTTCATCCGGAGTTAACATCACGTTGATGGGGTTGATGACCGCCCCCAAACGGAGGACTGCGTAGTATCCAATAATCCACTCCCAGCGATTTTGGGAATAAAGTGTCACTCGATCTCCGGCTTCAACACCAAGCCCTTGTAATCCATTTGCCAACTTGGCGGATAATTCATTCAAACGATTGTAGGTGAACGTTTCCCCCTTGAAGACAAGGGCGACCCGGTCGCCATACTTGGCCGCGCCGTGCGGCATAACCTGACCTAAATTGGTGTACATGATATGCTCTCCTCGCTGAGATTGTATGGGGTTGTAACCGCCTTTGACCACGGTCGTTAGAGGTGCATTATAAGGGAAATGTAAGGGGGTGCCAAACTATATTCATAGGAAGATAAAGGTGATGGCGTAGCTGAGATTTCCAACCTCGTGGATTAAAGATAAGGTCGAAAATCTCAGCTACAAAAATGTCAAACGATGTTAGCTTGCAGCAGCTTCTGCTTTTTCTTGCGCTTCAATTTGCTTGCGAACTTCATCCATGTCTAGTTCTTGAGCTTTGCCAATAATCTCATCAAGTGCTTCGGGAGGTAAAGCCCCAGGCTGTGAAAAGATCAAAGTTTTTTCCTTGAAGATCATTAAGGTAGGGATTGATCGAATTTGGAAGTATTGGCCCAACCCTTGTTCCGCTTCGGTGTCAACCTTGCCGAAAACGACATCGGGATATTTTTCTGAAGCACTTTCATAAACAGGGGCGAAAGCGCGACAGGGTCCACACCACTCAGCCCAAAAGTCGACCAAGACGATGTCGTTATCAAGAACAGTTTGTTCGAATGTTTCTTGTGTTAAATCAATAGTTGCCATGATTGTCTCCTAAAATTAATGAATAGTAAATGGTAACAGTCGCTTTGTTTACAAAATAACCAATTACTAGTTACCATTTACGCCTGATAAATAGTCCTGGCTTATGTTGCAAAACAGTTACTTGCATTTTAGACGTTGTTACTTTTCGATTTCATACCCCATCTGTTTTATATTCAGGATTCTCCCACATAATGAGGGCCGACCAATTATCAGATTTAGGGTAGATGTAAAAATTTTGCAAAACCCGCATCAACTTAAATCCGTTGCGTAGCTGTACAGATAGGGTGGGGTCAAATATTTCTCCAGCCACAACTTTATCAACATAAGCATGACTTGTGATTTCATGCTTATGATTAGCGAAGCCAGGCAATGTTGCCGCAGCTACGAAGCCTTTACGATTTGTCTTGATCACAATATCTTTGCGTCGATTGTAAATTTGGCGAGCGATACCTCGGCCCCGATAATCAGGATGCACCGCCATATCACTCCCATAATAGTAAATACCTTCTGGGTTATGATGATCATTCTCAACGAATAAATTGTGCTCAGTCGTTAAATTGTCAAAATCAATACTCACAAAGATGCCTGTCCCCATCCCCACAACCCGATTTTGATCGAGTGCAACAATTGTACCTTCGGCAAACATCTTCTCCAATTCAAGCAGCATTTCTGCGTCATATTGATCTTCGGGGGGCATATCTGGAAAGCAAATTTTTAGCAATTCCTCAATTGGCTCACATAAATCTGCTCGCAACGTTACATAGGTAATTTCACTCATCCTTTAATCCTTCAATTCCAAAATCTTGTTAGCAGCACAGACTCCGGTTTCATAGGCCCCGTGCACTGTGGCGTAAAAATGAGGGTGACTGGCCTCGCCCGCAAAAAATAAACGATTGTCAACAGGCTCTGCCAAAATGTGTCGATCCTGTGGTTGTTGACCAATGCGGTCGTAAGAGTAGCTGCCATTGGAGTAGGGGGAAGCTTCCCAATTGCTTCGAGCATAAGCCTGTGGGTCGGGAATTTTCCCAAATTGGGGGGCAAACATTCGCTGCATCACAACCAAAACTTCCTTAATCAAGTCATCATCATTCATTTTGTTGATATGTTGAGCCCTACGTCCGGCGTGATAGGCTACAATTATTGGTGTATTCGTGTAGTAACCAAGATTCAACCACGCATGATATAACGACGGTTCACCAGTACTCAAATAATTAAACCGTTGACATTCTCTAGGCCAATAGAATTTATTAAACTGGAGCGCTATTTTTTCATAATTACCAAACCCAATTCGTTCTATGGCCGTTGCTTTTTCTGTAGGTAGTGGGGGAGAAAAGGTAAGGCTCTTTGCTTTCAGGACCCCCAATGGTACGGTGATCACGACGCGATCACATTCCATCTTTTCAGTGGTGGTCTCGACTGTCACCCCTTCGGCGGTTGTTGTAATTTGAGTAACAACTGTTTCAAGCCGAATATCCAACATTTGGGCAAGATAATCTGTGATTACATTGTATCCCCCGCCATAAACCAGATAATCACCACCCGGCAGGGAGGCCTGAGCTTCAGTCAAGGCCCAATCCAAAACGTCCCAATCAGAAGCAGTAACATACTCTAAGCTAATCAGCGATTGATAATGAAAGCCCTGATTGGCCGCGTGACTCAAGTTGTCCAGTTTTGGTAGACCATATTCAATCCAATCTTTGAGGGTGCGGGCATTTTTTGGCGGTGTGTAGAGAAGAGAGCCGCCGGTCTTATAAAAGGCTGCGTTTCCTAGCTGCAACCCTTTGGCATACTCCTTTTGGTCAAGCGGAGTCCCATCCTCGTCATAGGCCTGAACAGCCGTAATGGAACGGTTCAAAAAATCAGTGAAGCCAAGGTCGATATTGAGTTCTTCGGCCAGTGGGGTGAGTGGATTCCCTTCAGGGCCATGGATCCAAGCCGCGCCTAAATCGACTGGGGATCCAAGGGAATGATCGGTGTGAGTGCGACCGCCCACACGATCTCTGGCCTCTAGCAGGGTAACATCATACCCTGCCTTCTGCAAGGTGCGTCCGGCCATAATACCAGCCATTCCAGCTCCGATGACAATGATTTTTTCGGTCATAGTCACTCACTTATCCTTGCTTCCCATAAGGGTACCAATAGTCTTTAATACTTCCTTCAACATCCCAATGAACATGTTTGACCTCAAAGAATTCATCCAGCCCTTCTTGTCCCAGCTCGCGGCCACCGCCGGTCATTTTCATTCCGCCAAAGGGTCCTGCAAAATTATCAGTGAGGGGATCATTGATCCAGATTGTGCCGGCCTTAACCTCTTCAAAAAATCGCTTCACCAATTTGGCATCGTGACTTAGCAGACACGCCCCTAATCCCATATCTGTATCATTGGCCAAAGCAATGGCTTCATCAAAATTACTGTAGGTCATAATCGGCAAGACCGGGCCAAATGTTTCTTCACGCATAATGACCATGTCATGGTTGACGTTTGTTAATACAGCTGGCTCAAGAAAGAAGCCTTTGGATAGATGCATCGGACGGTTGCCCCCCACTAAGATTTGCGCTCCATCTTCGGCAGCAAGTTTTAGATGATACTCCACATTTTCGCGGAAATGGTTGCGTAGCATCGGACCAACATCGGTTTGTGGGTCGAGGCCTGGGCCTAATTTGAGTCCACTGACAAAATCCGCCAATTCTTCTGAGAACCGTCCAGCCATTGATTCGTGAACGTAAATTCGTTCAGAACTAGTGCAAACTTGACCTGCATTAAATAGCCCAGAGTAAGCCGTCGCCCGAACCGCCATCTCAACCTCAACATCGGGGCCGACAACCAAGGGGTCTTTGCCGCCTAATTCAAGGTGGAGTTTTTTCATTCGGGGAGCAGCAATTGCCGCAATTTTTTGTCCCGTAGCCACTGAACCGGTAAAGGCAATCACAGGGACATCGGGGTGCTGCACTAATGTTTCACCAGTCGCTGGGCCACCCGTTATAACATTAACGACGCCTGTTGGTAAATGTTGGAAGGCGACTTCAATCATTTTTAGTGTAGAAATTGGGGTGTACTCAGAGGGTTTGATAACAACTGTATTTCCAGCAGCAAGAGCTGGAGCGAGTTTCCAGGCAAGCAGGAGAAGCGGGAAGTTCCAAGGGATGATACAACCAACAACACCATAAGGTTCTTTGATGACAAAATTTATTTGATCTGGATCACCCGCAGGGATGTAACGCCCTCGCTCATGTCGGCCAAGCTCGGCATAGTAATGGAAGGTGTCTCCTGTCCAAAAGACCTCTTCTTCATTTTCTTCAAGCGGCTTTCCCTGCTCAATGGTCAATAACTCAGTCAGCATTTCGTCATTAGTCTTGATGTTGCTGGCTGCTTCATGGAGTAAGCCAGCACGCTCCCAAGCAGGCATACGTTTCCAGCTATCGAAGGCTGTTTTTGCTGCCTGTACGGCTGCTTCAATATCTTTGCTTGTTCCATTAGGGGCTGAGTCGATGATTTCTTCTGTTGCCGGATTAATTACGTCAATCGATGTCTGACTTGATCCAGCTGTCCACTCACCATTGATAAACATTTGCATCGTTGTCATCCTTCTATGTTGGTTGTAAACAAAAAGTGAAAAGTGAGCTCACTTTTCACTTTTTGTAATTTTATTGATAACTAAAAATCTACTGGCCTTTGATAACTGTCCAAGCTTCATCATAAAGGAAGACGGCATCACCAACTTCAGTGATCCATTCCAAATTATCCTGCACTTCTTGCGGCGGATAAATGCTGGTATCAGTCAAGATTTCATCCAGGATAAACTCGCTTGCAGCTTCATTTGGGCTAGCGTAGTAAGAGAAGTTAGTGATCGCTGCCCCATTTTCGGCATCGAGAAGATAGTTGATGAAGTGTTCAGCCGTTGCCTGTCGCTCAGTGCTAGCTGGAACACACATATTGTCGAGCCACTTGATGGCTCCCTCTTTGGGGATAGAATAGTACCAGTTGCCATCCTCGGCCTCTTCATCGTATGTATTCCAGTAGGCTGCTGCCGCATCACCACTCCACGATTGTGAGAAGACGACTTCGTCAGCGACCAGGAGGGTATCATCATAATCTTCACTGTTAAAGGTTTTCCAGAAAGGCTTAGCTTCCAAGACAACGTCACGAGCCTTAGCGATCACTTCTTCATCGGTTGAGTTTGGATCTTCGCCAATATAGAACAAAGCAGCCGCCAACAACTCACGCTGGTCATTTAATACGTTAATACCATCGCCAGCATATTGCTCTAGTAATGCTGGATCAAAGAGGTAAGCCCAACTATCAGGCGGATTTTCATCAAAAAATTCATTGCCCGCACGGTAGGCAATTCCGGTGGTTCCCCATTGATAAGGAACACAATATTTGTTGTCAGGATCAAATGGAGCACCTTTGAAATCATCACCAATGTTTGCAAAGTTAGGCATATTATCTAGATTAATCTCAGCCAACATATCCAACTCAACCATTTGCGATACCATATAGTCAGATGGGAAAATCACATCATAACCGGTAGCCCCAGCTTGCAGTTTGGCTAACAAATCTTCGTTTGAGGCATACGTATCATAAATGATTTTGACGCCATACTCGGCCTCATAGTTTGTCAACAATTCTTCATCGATATAATCGGCCCAGTTGTACACACTCAACTCCTCAGCTAACGCTGGGCCATCACTGCTTTCCTCTGCTGCCGCGCTCTCGCTACTACCACTTGCCTCTTCACCCCCACTACTTTCAGCAGGCCCACCAGCAGGTCCACCTGCTGGGCCACCACAAGCAGCTAGAGCTAAAGCGCCAATTAATACAAAAAGCATCATTAATTTTTTCATTCTTCATCTCCTTAAAAAATTAATTTAATCATCGTCTGTATGACGAGGGTTAACTAAGGTAGGGGCAATTCCTTGTGCTTGCCCAATCAGGTTCTTCGCTGAATGATGAGTGAAACGATAACCAGTAAAGTCGATCCTAAGAACATCAACGTAGAAATTGCATTCACTTCAGGAGTTACCCCAAATTTGATCATTGAGTAAACCCTGACGGGTAAGGTGGTTGAACCGGGACCAGCCACAAAAAACGTAATCACAAAATCATCGAGCGACAAGGTGAAGGCCAACAGGGCACCCGCGACAATCCCTGGGGTCAACAAAGGTAATGTGATTCGCCTGAAGGCTGTCCACTCGTTTGCGCCCAAATCGGCGGCAGCTTCTTCAAGATCAGTGTCCATATCCGCCAATCGAGCTCGCACCACGATGGCAACAAACGCAATGTTAAAAGCAATATGCGTAATCAGAATGGTATAACGGCTCAGAGGAACCGCAAAGATGACAAAGAAAAGAAGTGTTGAAAGGGCCATTACGATGTCGGGGATAATAATGGGCAGATAAAGGACCCCGTCAAAGGTTAGCTTGCCCGGAAATCGAAATCGCTCCATTGCCAGCGCAGCCATTGTCCCCAGAATAGTACTGACAACGGTAGACCAAAAAGCAATCCATAGACTAATCTGAAGTGAGCTGATAATTGCATCGTTGTTAAAGAGCTCACCATACCATTGAAAGCTAAATCCTTCCCACACCCCTACAACTTGATTTGAGTTGAAAGAGAAGATGATCAGGATGATAATTGGCACGTACAAGAAAAGGAAGATTCCAACAGCCAGCCAAGTTAAAATATTCTGATTAAAATATTGGCGAATACCGCGCCGATTAATTCGGCGTGGTATGGCAACAGGTTGTGTCTGGGTAGCTGAGGCTGTAGTCATTGTTCGCTCCTATGCAAGGCTTTCATCGGCGTCAGCGACGCGGAAATAAATAACAATGGCGAGCATCATCATCGCCAACATAATAAAGCCGATGGCCGCACCAAATGGCCAATCTCGAACCGTCATAAATTGCTGTTGTAGTAGGTTCCCCAAGAGGGCTACCTTTGCCCCGCCTAAAAGGTCAGGCGTAACGTATGCCCCAAGGGAAGGGATGAACACCAGAATGGCGGCGGCAACAATTCCAGGCCGGGTAATCGGCAATAAAATCCGCATAGTGCTATACCAGGCATTGGCTCCCAGATCGGCTGCGGCTTCCAGTAATGACCAATCCATTTTTTCTAGGTTACTATAGATTGGCAAAACGGCAAGAGGGATATAACCATAGAACAAGCCCAGAATAACCGCGCCCTGATTAAACAACAAAGGTAATTCATCCGAGGTAACAACAGCAAGCCAAGCGAAGAAAGCGGACGTATCAGAGAGTTGTACAGCCATATCGTGTAAGGTGATAGTCCAAAAATTGTTAATCAACCCTGAGTCCCGCAAGATCAAAATCCAAGCATAGGTTCGAACCAGAAAGTTTGTCCAGAAGGGGATCATCACCAGAAAAATCAAGATTGCCCGCCAACGTTGGGGTTGTCGTGCGATCCAGTAGGCAAAGGGATAGCCAAATGCCAGGGATACAACCGTGTTCAGGGTAGCTAGACCGACAGAACGCCAAAAAATGCGCAGGTAGATAAATTCACCATTGATCCGACTAAAGAAGCGAGCATAATCATTAAAGTAGACACCTAGATTGGTTAATTCAAAGGCAGGATAAACAACTGTGCCCAGACGAGCGCGTTCGCCCAAACTCACGACCAAGACGATTAACATTGGGGCGACAAAGAAGATGGCCAGCCAAAAGGCGGCAGGAAAGGCCAGTGACCACGGGGCGCTACGACGCAGCAGGATGAAGCCAAAACCAGCGAGTGCTAATATGATTGATGCTTCGTATAGTTGACTGCTGTTAAGAAAATAAACAATGGCCAAAACTATGACCACGGCTGATCGAATAGTGCCCAAAGGAATGGCCCATGGGAATTTTCGCCATAGGCCAAAACCAATTACAAGATCAACCACAAAAAGGGTGCTGTACAAAACATAAGCCACAATCGGCGGCCATTGGGCCAGAGTTAGCTCAAGAGGAATGGGGGTCCAGCCAAAACTACCAAACGTCAGCCAACGGAAAAAGAGAAATGCCCAAATTAAGGCCTGTCCCAGATGCAAAATCATTGCAGTTTGTAGCATCGGGTTTGTCCCAGATTGCATTAGCTTGGGGGGTGATATCGTTGCGGTTGTCATCGTTTTGTCCGTTCTTTATGCGGTTAAGATCTGAGCATTTTCAGCGGCCCAATTTACATAAACCTGATCACCAACTTTGAAGGTTGTGTCGTATCGTGAACCAAAATTTTGAACACGTATGTATAAACTGACATCATTGGCCAGCACCACACGATAGCGGGTGTCCGTACCAATATAAATGGCCTCTTTTATTTGCCCATTTACGACCACGTTATCAGCTTCTGTGGCTAAGTAGTCTTTCATGTCAATTGAACCACTGGGCAGCTGATCACCAAATAATTGAATCAGTTCTTCTCGATCCAAGCCTGATTGAGTAATTTCAACAGCGCCTTGAGGGTAGAGATTGATTTTTTCTGGTCGAATAGCGAGGGTGATATCTTGCTCGGGTGAAAGTGATTGTGCATCACCCGTTCCCGATAATGTAATATTACCGGCGGCGATAACGCTAATTGTGTCGCCAAGCTGACCAACTTTGCCACGGATGAAGTTTGTTTCACCAATGAAATCAGCCACAAACCGATTAGCAGGGTGCTCGTAAATATCACGAGGTGTCCCCACATGTTGCACGAGTCCTTCATTCATAACCGCGATGCGATCAGACATCGTCATGGCCTCTTCCTGATCGTGAGTGACATAGACAAAGGTGATACCAACTTCGGTTTGAATCTGTTTCAATTCGAGCTGCATTGCTTTACGGAGCTTCAAATCCAAGGCCCCCAACGGCTCGTCAAGCAGCAATACCTGGGGGCGGTTAACCAAAGCCCTGGCTAAGGCCACACGTTGTCGCTGCCCGCCAGACAATTGCTTAGGCTTACGCTCACTTAATTGAGGGAGTTGGACTAATTCTAACGCTTCAGCGACCCGCTGCTTGGTCTCTGATTTCGAAACTTTTTTCATTTCCAGACCAAACGCCACATTTTGGGCCACGGTCATATGAGGAAAGAGGGCATAGCTTTGGAAAACTGTGTTGACGGGGCGTTGGTGGGCGGGAATGCCAGCGACAGGCTCCCCTTTGATGTAGATTTCACCTTCTGTTGGCTGCTCAAACCCGGCAATCATTCTCAGTGTCGTCGTTTTTCCACAACCACTCGGTCCCAGCAATGAGAAAAACTCGCCATCTGGAATGTTGAGGGTTAGATCATCAACTGCGGTAAAATCACCAAATTTTTTGGTTACATTATGCAGTTCAACATCTAAAGCTTTGGCCATATCAAAATTCTCCTCAAGTTTGACTAATTTAATGCTTGAAAAAGCCTTATCCTGCAACCTTACTTTCTTGCGCTGGTAAAAAATCGACGACGCTTACTTCATCTAATTTGTAGGTGTGTAAAACCATCGAAGAAACCGTGCGCTGTACCCCTGTCACATTTTGCAATTTATTTCGCAAAAATTCGCCGAGATGTTCACGATCCCGACAACGAACTTCAACGAGTAGGTCATATTCTCCCGAAACCATTAATAAATAGCTGACCTCGGAAAATGATTTAATTGTTTCTGCGGCCTCTTCAAGATGAGGTGGAGTTACAGTCACTTGAATCATTGCGGGAGCTTCGAAGCCAACTTTGTGTGGATCGACTAAACCGATGATGCGAATTACATCATCCTCAATGAGTCGAGCCGCACGCTTTCGAACTGTTCCTTCGGTCACACCAATTTCTTTGGCAATCTCTGTGAAGGAACGTCGGCCATCTTCTTGTAAATGGGAGAGTATCAAACAGTCAAGTTTGTCTAACATCGTGGTTTTAGGGAATTCCAGAAAAACAATTATCCCCAACATTGGGGTAGTAACTTAATGAAGTAAGGCGACAAATAAGATGTCGGAATTCCTTAAGCTTTTCCAACAAACAGTAGATCGTAGTAACATATTATCTGCTGGTTTCCAACTCATCTTGGAAAATATAATTCTTGGAAAAGTCTTACGAACATCGTTAAGTTGGAGCGATTTTATTACGATTTTCGTATTTGTCAAGTTTATTAATTGCCAAAATCGGAATTTGGTCATAATATGGGCCAAATAGGCGATTGGGCGATTAGATGTTAGGGATTACACAAGCAAAGGTACGTCTGCTTTGCCTGGAACGATGCTCTAATCGTCTTAAATTATATCAATGAGGAAATAATACGATGACGCAAACTAATCATCTTTCACCCGTATGGACTCATCTAACAGAAATACAGCCCACTCGGGCTGAAGGGGCCTATTTTTATGACGCTGATGGTAATCAATATCTGGATTTTACCTCGGGTATTGGGGTGACCAATACTGGTCATTGCCATCCGCGTGTGGTCGAGGCTTTGCAGGCTCAGGCTAGTCAGATGATTTTTGGCCAAATGAATATCGTTATTCCGCCAATGGCTATCACTCTGGCCGAGACACTGAACGAAATTACCCCTGAAAAGATCGACAGCTTCTTCTTCTCTAACAGTGGGGCAGAGGCGGTGGAAGGCTCGGTGAAGTTAGCCCGACAGACGACGGGGCGGCGGAATATCATCGTCTTTCAAGGGAGTTTCCACGGTCGAACCGCCCAAACGATGGCGATGACCACCTCGAAGTATGTCTATCGTTACAACTATCAACCGCTGCCGGGTGGGGTGATTACCGCACCCTTCCCTTATAGCTACTATTATGGTTGGGATGACGAAGAAACGACCGCGTGGTGCCTACGTGAGCTAAATCTACTGCTCAAGAGCCAGACTGCCCCTGAAGAGGTGGCGGCGATTATACTTGAGCCAGTTTTGGGTGAAGGCGGTTATGTGCCGGCCCCACCTGGATTTTTGCAAGAGCTTCGTGCGATTTGTGACAAACATGGCATTCTGCTCATTCTTGATGAGGTGCAATCTGGCTTTGGTCGTACCGGTAAATTCTTCGGTTTTGAGTATGCGGGTATTGTTCCTGACATCATTGTGATGGCCAAAGGGTTGGCGAGTGGAATGCCTCTATCAGCCATTGGGGCCAGCCACGACTTGATGAGCCAGTGGAAGCCGGGCACGCACGGTGGTACGTATGGAGGCGGTAATGCCTTGGCCTTGGCGGCAGCACAAGCGACCATCGATGTCATCCGTGAAGAAGATTTGGTTGAGAATGCGGCAACTCGGGGCGAGCAATTGGTCGCTGGCTTGCGAAAGCTACAAGAAAAATACCCCGTCATTGGCGATGTGCGGGGCTGGGGCTTGATGGTCGGCACCGAATTTACCGATGCCTCGGGTGAACCAGATGCAGCAACAGCTTCGAAAGTAGCGGCTGGCTGCAAGGCTCGCAACATGCTCATTCTGACCTGTGGCAGTAATGGCAACGTTGTCCGCTGGATCCCCCCCTTGATCATCACGGCTGAGCAAATTGATACTGCGCTTGAAATCTTCGAGGCAGCTTTGGCAGGGTAACAAAGGTGCAGGGTGACAAAGTCGCAAAGTCGTAAAGGGAAATTACCTTTCGCCCCTGTTACTTTGCTACTCTGCCATCTTGAAAGGAATGAACATGACATCTATTAATTTAGTGACAGATATTCCTGGGCCGAAAAGCCAGGAGATTGTAGCGCGACGTGAGGTGGCGTTGGCTCAGGGGAATGCAAAGTTAACACCGATTGCCATCGAGCGGGCCGAAGGATCTACGGTTACCGATGTTGATGGTAATACGTTGCTCGATTTTGCCGGCGGTATCGGAATGTTGGCGGTAGGGCACTGCCCACCTGGTTTGATTGAAGCAATGAAACAGCAGGCCGAAAAGTTGGTCCATATGTGTTCGATTGTGGCTAGTTATGAACCGCTAGTTGAAGTGGCTGAGTTGCTCAATCAAGTGACCCCCGGCGATCATCCCAAGAAAACCACCATCTCCAACAGTGGGGCAGAAGCCGTTGAAGCAGCCATCAAACTGGCTCGGGCCTACACAGGCCGCTCGGGCATCATTGTTTTTGAGGGAGCCTATCACGGGCGTACCAACCTGACGATGGGGATGACCAGTAAGTATGCCTTATTCAAAAAAGGGTTTGGTCCTTTTGCCCCTGAAATTTATCGGCTACCCTTCCCAAATGTTTATCGTCGTCCTGCTGAAATGAGCGAAGAGGGCTATGTTGAGTATGCTTGCCAGCAACTGGACAACGCCTTAATCGCTCAAATTGACCCTAACTATGTGGGCGCAATTGTGATTGAGCCAGTACAAGGGGAGGGCGGTTTTCTACCCACGCCACCTCGTTTCTTACAGCGCATCCGTGAGATTTGTAACGAACACGGCATTGTAATGATTGCCGATGAAATTCAGTGTGGCTTTGGCCGCACAGGAAAACTCTTCGCTTGTGAGCATTACGAAATCGTGCCAGATTTAATCACCACGGGGAAGTCACTTGGCGCGGGGATGCCAATCGCAGCCGTGACGGGTAAAGCCGAAATTGTTGATGCGGCCCACCCCGGTGGATTAGGGGGAACCTACAGTGGTAATCCGCTGGCTTGTGTAGCGGCGATTGAGGCGATTAAAACGATCAGTGACCCCGCCTTCCTAGAACGAGCGGCGACCGTGGGACGACATATGCGTTATCACTTGGAACAGTTGCAACGCGTTTATCCAGCCGTCATTGGTGATGTACGAGGTTTGGGGCCGATGTTGGCGATGGAAATTGTCAAGGACGTCGAGGCGAAAACGCCTGATATGGACACCACAGGTAAGATCAATGCCGCAACATTAGAGCGGGGTTTAATCACCATTCGAGCGGGTCTCTACAGCAATTGTGTCCGATTTTTACCGCCACTGAATGTCACAGATGATCAGATTGACGAGGCGATGAGTGTATTGCAGGACTCGGTGGCATCTGTGGTGGGGTAGGGTATTGCTCTTCGCATAGTATTTTGTGCCTCAGAAACAAAAGGAGTGTGTGACAGTAATCATATACGCTCCTTTTGTTTTATCAAGCGAGTCGGCTGAAATGATGGTGTCTTCTGTTGCTGGGAAAAAACTGACTGCGCCAGCACCCACTATCGTACCGCCTGTATAAAGCACTACAAAATTGGTCATTTGTCTCTCCTATTGCAAGTTAAATTCATTAAAAGGCGACTTTATTACGCATAAACTTTGCTAAACGAAGTATAAATAAAGCACGAGTCACAGATAATTTATCAAATTCAACCCTAAAATCAATCAACTTATCCACCACTAAATAGCCCAATTTTCCCACAAATCACAAGTTCAATAAACCACTGACACCAACATACTCAAAAAACCCTGGTTAAACGTACAAACAAAGTTCTGTAATAAAACATCTAAAAACACTACAGTCACTAAATGACTCACCCTGTATACTATACGAAGCTGATAGATCATTACTCTCTACTTCAGACTTGGGTCAAAAAATTTGACACCCTACACATCCAATGATATGATTTTAATCAAAATTGGTATAGACCAATGGACCAAAAAATTTTAACTGTACCGTTGTATATTCAAATTGCAGAAGGATTACTTGAGCGAATTGAGTCGGGTGACTTAGCGCCTGGTAGCCGTTTACCGCCAGAACGTGAATTGAGTCGAATGCTCAGTGTTACTCGAATGACATTGCGGCAAGCCTTACAAAGCTTGGAAGCGCAAGGGCTGCTAACCCGAAAACAAGGGGTGGGCACATATGTGGCAGAGCCAAAGATTGAGCGAGAGGCGGGCCAGCTTGTCCCTTTCACCAAAGGAATGAAACAGCGGGGTCACACCCCGGGAGCAAAACTTATCAAATTGGAGCAACGTGCTGCAAATGCTATAGTGGCCAAACAGTTACAGATTTCGGTCACCGCGCCTATTTACTATGGGCATCGATTGCGCTTACTCAATCAAGAGCCGGTTATGTTAGAGAAATTTATCCTTCCTGTTCAACAATTACCCAATTTTGACAATCACGATTTAGTAGGCCGATCAATCTACACCATTCTGGAGACAGAATACAACATCATTGTTAGCCAAGCTGAACAAAGCTTGGAGGCTGTCCAAGCCAGTGAATATGAAGCCAATTTGCTTGGTGTTGAGCCAGGCTGGCCCCTGATGCTCGAAGAACGATTGGGATTTGATCAAAATGATATTCCCATAGAGGTGGCAAAAGATTTGTATCGCGGGGATCGATTTCGCTTTATTACAAAAATCGCTCCACTGGAGTTGTGATTGGCAAATCGTAATCATTGATTACGATTTTTTTATTACCTTTTGAGGGAGAACTATGGCTGAATTAAAAATTTCGGGTTGGAAAGATAAAGTCCTCTTCACCCCCGGCCCACTAACCACAAGTCAAACTGTGAAGCAAGCCCTGTTACGGGATTTAGGATCACGCGATTTTGAGTTTATTCAGACGATCAAACACATTCGTCAACAGTTACTTGAAATTGGGGAGGTAGCTGGCCAAGATGTGGCTAATCAAGATTACGAAGCGATTTTGGTGCAAGGCAGCGGTACCTTTGGCATTGAGGCCGTTTTTTCATCCTTTACCCCGCCCAATGGCAAATGGCTACTTATCATCAATGGGGCTTATGGCAAGCGGATGAAGCAGATGGCTGAAATTCTAAACATTGAGACCGACGCTCTGGAATTTTTGGAGAACCAAACCCCAGATCTAACCTCAATTGAAACCACCTTAAAAGAGGACCCAACGATCACCCACATCGCCATCGTCCATTGTGAAACGACCACAGGCATTATCAACCCCATTCAAGCCATCGGGCAGCTAGCCCAGCAATTTGGTAAACGGTACTTTGTTGATGCGATGAGTAGTTTCGGAGCAATCCCCATCAATTTGGCGGACTGTCACATCGATTACCTAGTCTCTTCTGCCAATAAATGTATCGAGGGTGTGCCAGGATTTAGCTTTGTCCTCACCCGCCGCGCAGCCCTGCTTGAGACTGAGGGGTATGCCCGTAGTATGAGTTTGGATTTGCTGGCTCAATGGCGAGGCTTTGAGAAAAATGGGCAATTTCGCTTCACCCCACCCACCCACGCCCTACTGGCCTTTGCCCAAGCTTTAGCAGAGTTAGATGCCGAAGGTGGTGTGGCTGGGCGCGGGGCACGTTACAAGCACAACTACGACATTCTTTTAGCGGGGATGCGACAGCTTGGCTTCACGGAATATCTCACGCCCGAAAATCAAGGATATGTTATCACCTCCTTTCACTACCCCAATCACCCAAACTTTGATTTTGGTCAATTTTATAGCCTGCTAAATCAACGTGATTTGGTCATCTATCCCGGCAAAGTTAGCGATGCCGATTGTTTCCGGATTGGGAACATTGGTCGAATTTTCGAGGCAGATGTTCGACATCTTTTGGCCGCCATCCGAGAGGTTTTGGCCGAAATGAATGTTGAGTTGAAGTGAGGAATGCTCCAAGGTTTATGACACGCTGGGCCGAGAATACATCGATTTAATGATGGGCTGGGGACCCGTATCATCGAAGAGCACTCCCAGAGCTTGCCACTGTGATTGTTGAACCGCTGCATTGATGTACTACTCCCCTACCCGGCTTCCTACAAGGACTTCGCCAAATCACCCAAGATCACAACATTCTATGGTGGGGCGCAAAGCTACTATGGGGTCACCCCTGACCTGGCTGCCCTTGGCAAAGGGTTAGGTGGTGGTTACCCCATCGGTGCCATTGTGGGCCGCGCTGATATTATGGGGTTTTGTGCTGAAGCTGAGTTGAGACAATTCAATTATGTGTAGCTTGCTTCCTCGGTGGGTGGTAATCCGAGGCTGAAATGCGCAAGTCTATACTATGCGAAAAATTTTTGTGATCGGCGAGACGCTTCGGCAAGGTTTCTGTGACATTTTAACTGAACTCAATATCACCGCTCAGGTACTGGGTGATGGACCATTATGCGCCCTTTCTTTTACCAACGGGACAATCATCGATTATCGCTCTGCTTTTCGAGCTAACGGCACCAAACGGATGAGCATATTGCTAAAATTCACGACATTGCTTTTGGGGTATTAAAAAATTTAAACAAACAACCTTAATTATTATTGAAGGGGTTTTCAAAATGGAATTTGTCTTTCGACGGTCATATCAAGGATCGATAAAACTAGTTATTTTTGATTGGGCAGGCACGATGATTGATTATGGCAGTCGTGCCCCGGCGGCGGCGTTTATTGAAGGTTTTCGCCGTAAACATATTGAAATCTCAGTTGCTCAAGCACGAGCGCCGATGGGGATGGGTAAATGGGAGCACATCAAGACCATTGGCCAGATGGCCCCAGTCGCGGCGCAGTGGCGTGAAGTGCATGGTCGTGATCTTAATGATGCTGATGTCGATGAGATGTACAACGATTTTGTGCCAGTGCTGCTCGAAATTCTGCCACGTTACACCAAGCTAATCCCTGGAGTCACTGACACTGTTAATTATCTAAAAGAGCGCGGTATTCAAGTAGCAGGTACTACAGGTTACTTTGATGAGGCCATGGAAATTTGTCGCAATGACGGGGCTGACCAAGGATACACCCCTGACTTTAGCATTTGCGCCACCCAAGTCTCAGCCGGACGCCCTGCCCCTTGGATGATTTATCGGGCAATGAATGAACTAAATGTGTATCCCCCGCAAGCCGTTGTCAAGGTTGGGGATACCAAGCCCGATATTCAAGTTGCGTTGAATGCTGGAGTTTGGGCAATGGGGGTGGCCCAAACCGGAAATGAAGTTGGCTTATCGCAGGAGGAGTTATTTGCCCTACCTGTCGCCGAACAAGATCAACGCATTATGCGGGCGAAGCAAACCCTGGCCGCAGAAGGGGCTCATTTTGTCGCCAATACAGTGGCCGATTTGCCGCAGATTATTGAGCAAATTGAAACACGTTTGGCTCAAGGTGTGCAGCCTTAAAACCAAAGAGATTGGTCTAGTCTGCAAAACCCAATTTGTAAGTGTATCTTGTCAAAAATTGCACTTGATAGACTAGACCAATCTGGTAATACGACTATTGCCTCACATTCTCAACCTCAACCTGATTGGCCAAATCCACCACCCAATCTCGAAATCGAACCCCGTCGATTTCTTCATCATAAAATTGAGTGTACTGCAAGATACAGTGCCGCTCACCTTCCACCGTGTACGAATAAAAGTTATCACTTTGCTCATGAATCTCATCGATGGATTGCTCGATGGCCGCAGGAAAATCCTCCAATAGCCCCCCATCAGCCACAAAATAACGGCGCTGATCTCGATCATTTGTGTTGTTGTATTGCGAAAACCTATAGTTTGGATAATGACTAGCAACGGCTACATAAAATTTGGATACAGCAAAGTTCTGAGCAATTTCATCTTGCATACCAGGAATCCAAACGGGAAAGTGTTTTCCCGAGTCATAATCTTCATCTATATTCCACTGAAGATACGAGGTCAATCCACCGGCTGAATCCCCCAATTGAGTCACTTGAGCGTCTGGGTAACGTTCAATGATGTGGGGGGCGTGCAAAATTGAGGCCACCGACCCCGCACTACAGCCTGTCACGAAAACGGAGTCGGGATCGGGTACATTTTTATAAAGCCAGTCAAGGGCTGTGCTGGCATTGACATACCCTCGATGGTAAATATCAAAGGTGCGTCCGCCATCGGTGATATACCGTTTCACTTGATTACCCGAATGAACATCTCCGGTGCAGTATGGCACATAAACCATCGTATCCTCTCGAAATGGATTCTCAGGATTATCGAAGTTGAAAACACCACCGATTGTGCGATCGGGGTTATCTCGATCAGTCACCTCGTCCTGATAGCTTCCGGTTGTACTACAAGAGGTGGCGTCAAAACAACCTCCCCCGCCTTGAAAGAAGATAAAAGCATTGTTTGTCGTACCCGGGCGCACCCAAAACATGTAAGGTGTATTATGTGCACAGCGTGTTTCACCCCCTGGCTCAATTTTATGCCAGCTCAGGGCCTCAAGTTGGGGTGGCGTTTGCACCGTTGGGGATGGTGGTAGTGGTGTAGGTGGTAGTGGTGTAGGTGTTGGCGGTGGCGGGGATGGTGTGGCTTGCTGACAGGCTCCCAATAGAAAGATCAAAGTGAGTGTAGCACCTAATTCCTTCCAATTGTAATCCCACATAGTCCACCTCCGTTTAGGTCACTTGTTGTTTATCACACTTTTTTGTTGCTAAATTTGGGCCACCAACAATTTTGCTACGTCGTTCAAACAGAATTACATCGTGCCAGACATTATTGATGTGCCCAATTCGCTCCCGATAGCCCACCTCACGAAAGCCACATTTTCGATGTAGGGCACAACTGGCTTTGTTTTCAGCCATTACTTCAGCTTGTAATGTCCAAACCCCTTCAGCCTCGGAGGTTTCAATCAAAGCGACCAACAAAGCCGTCCCAATGCCCTGCCCTTGCCCCTGCTCACTTACATAGACGCTGACCTCAGCGACACCAGCGTAGCCTCAGTTACTGGAGGCGGGACTGAGCGCCGCCCAACCTAAAATGTTGCCATCAGTCTTAGCAACTAATCGACCGATTTGTAAGTGATCCTCATCCCAAACTGGCCAGGTTGGTGTAGATGTATCGAAGGTCGCCAATCCCGTTGCAATCCCACTCTCATATATTTTGCGAACGGCGGACCAGTCTTCAGGTTTCATTGATTTTATTTGAACTGTCATTAGCTCTCTTCCTCCATATCTTAAATAATTTAACACATCGTAACACATCTGATTTACCCCCGTCAACCAGGAGACTCCATGCAAACGCTTGGTCCGATTGATGCACCTCTGCTACAATACCGCGACTTGTAATGAAAACTTAGGAGTGCAAAGACAGCACAGACAGAATGAATTCTGTTGCTGGTAAAGGAAACAGGCTTCAAGCCTGTTTTACTGTTTAGTGGTAGATTTCAATCTATTCAAACTTAACGGGAGACAGGAATAAAATGAATATTCAAAAATTTCTCGATCGTATTGGATTTGAAGATGAGATTGATATCAGCCTAAAATGCTTAACTGAATTGCAAAACTGCTGCCTCAGAAGCATTCCATTTGAGAATTTGGATATGCACCGTGGGATTAAGTTGGATTACTCCCCCGGCCCAGTGTATGAAAAGATCGTTGAGCACCGTCGTGGGGGCGTTTGCTTTGAATGCAATGGTCTATTCTATGACGTACTGACCACGATTGGCTACAAGGTCGATATGCTTTCTGCCAAAATGCTATCGGATGGCGGCCCGCCTGACAGCTATACTCACACTGCCTTAATCGTACATCTTGAAGATGAAAGTTATTTGGTGGATGTGGGCAACGGCATTGCGATTGGCCCTCCCCTACCAATAAAAAATCCCGTCGAGGCCCCTGGTGAACGAGGCGATTATCGCGTTGGCCCCTTCGAGGATATGATGGCCCTCTACTTTCGTGCGCCCAATGAGAATTGGGCCGTCCGTTACAAATTCACCCTCACCCCTCAGCCACGCAATGGGTTTGATGTCCCCTGTCGTTTCATCCAGACCTCACCCACCTCGATGTTTGTACAAAAGCGTCTCGCCTCACGCCTCACAGAAACTGGACGTGTGACCCTGACCAATATGACCTTCATCGAAACAACAGCTACAAACCGTATTGAACGAGAGCTAGCTTCAGAAACTGAATATACTCAAACTTTAGCCAAGTATTTTAATATACAGCTTTAAGTAAGCTCACGCCATACAAACGATCCTGCAGTTTTAATCAAAAATCTCGAAAATTTAAAGTTTCTTATTCTTAATTTGACAAACATTAAAAGTTATCCTAGAATATGACAACGTTGTCGTTAACGCTGTCGTCAAGGTTGTCATAGCGATTTAGGAGTTACTGTGTCCGTAACAATGCGTGATGTCGCACAACAAGCAGGTGTATCAATAAAAACTGTTTCGCGGGTTGTTAACAACCAAAGCGAAATTTCCCCTGCTACCCGCGAAAAGGTCTTAAATGTAATCGCCCAGTTAGGATACCGCCCCAATCTTGCTGCACGAAGTTTAGTCACTCAACGAACTGGCGCAGTTGGGCTAGTTGTTGGTGATATTACAAATCCTTTTTTCCCCGAAGTTGCCCGTGGTATGCAAGATACGGCCCAAACCCAAGGGTATAATGTTTTTCTTTGTAACACAGATGAAGATCCAGTCGAAGAACAAAAAGCTTTGGACTCTTTGGCAGCCCGTAGCGTGGATGGTCTTGTCATTTTTGGCACCCACGGCCGCTCCCAAATCATGCAATTCGCCGACCATTATCGCCCCATTATCGTCATAAATCAGTTTGTTGAGCATCCCAATATTGGCTTGATCCTGGTTGACAATCATCACGGCGCAAAATTAGCCGTAGATCATCTTGTAGAACGAGGCCATAAAACGATTGGGATGATTGCTGGCCTGGAAAAAGACCCAAATAAAGTCAGACGGATACAGGGGTTCCAAGATGCTCTGGCTACACATAACTTACCTATTATAGATAATCATATTATCAGTGGGCCATCAAAGATTGAGCACGGCTATGATGCTGCCCTTCATTTACTACAAACCTATCCACAGATTACGGCTCTTTTTGCTTACAACGATTTGATAGCACTTGGGGCCAGTCAAGCTTGTCAAACCTTAGGCCGAAAAATTCCATCAGATTGTGCTATTGTAGGCTTTGATAATATTCAGCTAGCTTCACTCGTCACCCCAAAATTAACCACAATTCATACAGATAAATACGACTTGGGACGCAAAGCAATGAAACAGGTCTTGAAGATGTTAAACAATCCGGAGGTTGAGTTACCGCCGATCAATTTAGATGTTGAGTTAATTGTCAGAGAGTCAACCTAATACTTGAAGAAATAAAGACAAAAAAGAGATATCGCCCAACCGCCAAGTAGACCGGTATCTCCATTGTGAACACAGCTATATCCATAATAAGTTTAGGGCCGTTTGTGATTTACTTTAACTAAAAAAGAGATACCGCCCAACCGCCAAGTAGACCGGTATCTCCATTGTGAACACAGCTATATCCATAATAAGTTTAGGGCCGTTTGTGATCCTAAACATAAGATATTGGCTATGTCTTTTTTATTCTACCAAGCGGAAAGATTAAGAGCAACTTTACTATAACAAGGAGAGATTAAATGAGTGTTACCACTGCAAATCAGGCCGGTGCGAGTTCTAGCTCGCGCTCCTGGGTAAACAATGAAACTTGGGTAGCTTGGATCTTTATCCTGCCAAGTTTCATTGGGTTTCTGATCTTTTATGCAATTCCGACTGTACGTGGGCTGTTTATTAGCTTTACAGATTGGAACCTTTTGAGCGATCCGAGTTATGTTGGTCTTGAGAATTATGCTGAATTATTTCAGGATGGTGAATTCTGGAATTCGATGTGGGTCACAGTCCAATATGTTTTATGGAATATTCCGCTACAAACCGCGCTTGGCATCCTTATTGCCGTGATGATGGACCGACTAACTCGCTCTGCCGCTGTACGCAGCATCATCCTTCTACCTTGGCTTATGCCAAATGTAGTGGTCGGTCTGTTATGGTTGTGGTTGCTTGATCCAAGCCTTGGGATTGTTAATGTTGGGATTGAGGCGCTGGGGTTCAAAGCCATCCCATTTTTAGGCTCGCCTGATTTCGCAATCGCCTCGATTGCAGGGATCAACATCTGGCGACACGTCGGCTACACCGCCATTCTGGTCTTTGCTGGGTTGCAAACCATTCCAGCTTCATTGTATGAAGCTGGTGCAATTGATGGCGCTTCGGAGTGGGATATGTTTTGGGGAATTACCCTTCCCTTATTGAGACCAGTCCTTGTTTTTGTTTTGGTAACTTCGATCATTGGCTCCTTCCAAATTTTCGACACCGTGATGGTGACGACAAAAGGTGGACCCGCCAACGCTACTGAGGTGATTACTGTTCTTATTTTCGAGCAAGCATTTGAACGCTTTAGTATGGGCTATGCCACTGCCGTTGCCCTGGTTCTTTTCGCAGTTTTAGCTGTTGTTAGCCTCATTCAGCTTCGGATAATGCAGGCCGACGAAGTCGATTTATAGGAGACACTTTACGATGACGACTTTATCTGTATCTTCTTCACGCCAAAAGTTTAGTATCGGACGCCTAATGATGTGGGTAGTCTTGGGGATCATCATTTTTCTTACCTTATTTCCCTTTTATTGGGTTGTGCGCACAGCTTTAACTGCACCTGATCAGGTATTCTCTGGAGCAGAGTCTCTACTACCTGCTGGTTTTACCTATAACAACTTCGCCCGGGTTTTAGGGCAAGTTGATGCTGCTGATGCTGTTGCGGCTGGTGGCTCAGGTCAATCGATTGATTTCTTATTGTTCCTGCGAAACTCAATCATTTTTGCAGTTTTAGTTACCGTTGGACAAGTGTTTTTCAGCGCCACTGCCGCCTATGCTTTTGCCAGACTGAGATTTCCCTTTAGAGACCAACTCTTCTTGATTTACATTTCAGCCTTGATTGTTCCACCCATTGTCACCTTGATTCCTAACTTTATTCTAATGCGGGAGCTTGATTGGATCAATACGTTTTATGGGATGGTGGCCCCCTACTTTTTAATGACCCCATTCGCGATCTTCTTTTTGCGACAGTTTTTCTTGGGAATTAATCCAGAATTGGAAGCGGCAGCAAAAATTGATGGGGCCAATTTATTTGTTGTATTTTGGCGTATTATTCTACCTGTCAGCCGAGCACCATTGCTTACGCTTGGCATATTGACCTTTATTACCGCCTGGAATGATTACTTGTGGCCATTAACCGTTGGTCGAGATGAAAGTGTTCGGGTATTGACGGTTGCCTTAGCTATCTTTAGGCAACAAACACCTCAGGGTGCTCCCGATTGGACGGGGATGATGGCGGGGACAACCTTGGCGGTTATTCCGGTTGTTATTCTATTCATATTCTTAGGTCGACGTATTCTCGACTCAATTCAGTTTAGTGGATTTAAGTAGGCTTCAACTAATTTTAACCTGATTTTTTCAACAGGGTTAACAAAATTTACAGTTTTTTGCCTGAAGTAATGGGCTTTATCCTGTAAATTTTGTTAGTCCTGTCTATGTTTCTCTGACGGACGAATTAGTTAGGTAAATTTAGAGACCAGAACGTATTTAAGGAGGTGAACATAACTCAAGAAAAGTAAATAAAAGGGCATTGGATAGCCCTAGACAGGAAACTCTCCAACGCCCCACATGATTGTGTCTCACTGTGCCTGTGAGACAGATTAAGATTATGCAAGTTATCAAATTTCACAAAAAAAATATCCTGTATTGAAGGAGAAGAAGTTATGCTGCGAAAACGCAACACGATCTGGATTATAACCCTGTTACTCGGGTTAACCTTACTGCTAGCCGCTTGTAGCGGCGACAGTGCCCCAGAAGCAGACTCTGGTGGTAGTCAAGAGGCAGAAACTACGGCTGAAGAAGCTGCATCTGAAGAGGCAGTAGAAGAGGAAGCCATGGAAGAAGAAGCGATGGAAGAGGAAGAGGCCATGGAAGAACCCATGGAAGCTGCTACCATTACCTATAGCTTGTGGGATGCGAACCAATTACCAGCCTATGAGCAATGTGCTTCAGACTTTATGGCTGCTAACCCCAGCATCACCGTCGAAATTAGTCAGTTAGGTTGGGGAGACTACTGGAATAACCTGCAAACTGGAATGGTGGCAGGGACAGCCCCAGACGTATTCACCAATCACTTAGCCA
>JANQQF010000089.1 GCA_028285035.1 Phycisphaerae bacterium | reverse complement strand
AGAGTTGTTCCTGAATAAGAAATCATATCAGACTACCCTGATTTAACAGCAAATTGAGGGATGGATCGAATGAAAATCTTTGGTAAATCCTCAAATTCGCTGTAAAACCGGAATATCTGATCTCTAAACCTTATTGCGGAACACGTTTATTGGATAAAACAATGATTGTTTTGCGGCGAGTTCAAGGTATGAACCATGAAATCACTTTTATTGCTACCAACCCTCCTTCTATTTTTATCTGGATATACAGTCTTTTATATCACAAGCGCTCAGCCAAATACCCCTTCTGAATTGAAAATAGAGAAGCTAAACTCAACATACACCTCAACGTTGACATCCACAGTGAATGTGACTTGGGAACGGACGAACCCAGGAGGAGGGGGCGCGTTTTCTACAGTAGGCGTTGGACCAACTGGGATTATTATTGCTGCCAGTGATTTGAGTGGTGCTTATCGTTCGTTGGATCAAGGGCAAAGTTGGGATGTGATTGGGGCCTTTCGAGGGTTGGTTGATACCCATATTAGTGGGGTTGGCTTTGATCCCACTGATCCGGCTATCCTATTTCTTGGTAGCTCAAAGGGCATTTATCGCAGTATCGACAGTGGGACAACCGTGCAAAAGGTGTTGGATGATGGCTATATTTCTGATATTCAGATCGCGGCCAGTAATCCTCAAATTGGTTACGCCACCTACCACTCGGTGTGGAATGTGGCCGATGGACAAATCTACAAGACGATCAATGGCGGGCTAGATTGGAGCCGAATTAGCAACGCTTCGTTACCTGATGCGTTGCATCTCCTAGAAATCATTATTGATCCAACCGACGAAAATCGGCTTTATGTTTTTAGTGGAGAAGGTCGATTTACCTGCAATGTTGCGGTACTCTTCGAAAGTACAGATGGGGGCATCTCGTGGGCACCAATCAGTGAAAGTTTGGGACAAATTATGGATATTGACCTCAGTCCTTTCGATCCAAAGATGCTCTACCTCACCACCTAGGGCAATATTTGGGACTCTGCGTATGATTTGATTGTATCACCGATGACTTGGATGAAGGGTATCTTTATCGGGGGGCACGATCTGGTGGGAATTGGAGCTGGGAGCAGGTCACAAATGATGGCAACCTTGGGTCCCAGAATTTACGTATTTGGCTTGACCAAGAAGATGCCCAAACGATCCGGCTTATTGACAAAGATTGGCCAGATTTGGGGGAGTCGATAGACAATGGCGTTACCTGGACCTGGTTAGGGAGCAAAGGCATATGGGATAACGACTGGCCCACCGTGAGTAGTGGATTTGGGAGTAGCCCCAATGGTGATAGCAAAGTCTTTAGCCCTGACCCGTCTGATCCAAATGCTTTGCTCTGGGTGGATACACGGTTTGTTTATCAGACTCGTGACAAAGGCCGAAATTTTGCCCCTGCGTATGCGATCAACGGGTGTCGATAATATTGTTACCTTTGATGTCGAGATTAGCGCTGATTCCAGTTACATTTACTTGGCAATGCCCGACTCTGGCTGTTTTCGCAGCGATGATTACGGGCTTAGCTGGCAAAACTGCAATGATCCCAACTACACCGGATCGTGGGGGGCAAATGGTGGTAACACAATGACCGTAGCCACTGACCCAGACCGGGCGGCGGTCGTGTGGATGACCCAAGCCAATCATATCAACAATGCAACCCATACCCTTTTACGCAGCAGTGACTATGGGGCCACTTGGACCTCTGCTAACGCTGGCCTACCCACAGCGTCGATCCCCTCTGGGCTATCGGTTGATCCTCATAGCCCAATAGATAATCGCAGGCTATTTATGACCTCTGGTGGTGATGTCTATAAAAGTGTTGATGATGGTGACAACTGGGTAAAAATTTTTGATTGCAACGAATGTCGACACACCGCAATTGATCCGTTTGATTCAGCAAATGTTTATGCAGGTGGTGAGGCGGGATTTTGGCGCTCGACTGATGGGGGCGACACCTGGCTGGAGGTTGGCTTGACGGAAATGCGTGGGCATCTCAGTAATGTCTTTTGGGGGAATTATTGGAATGGGGTGTCGGCTATAACGCCCGATCCAAACACGCCGGGCCTAGTCTATGTTACCGTCTATGGAAAAAATCGAGGGGTGTATCGCAGTGAGGCTTGGGGGGAAAGCGGCAGTTGGCTCAGAATCTACCTGAATGATTACATGTGGGCGGTAACCATTTTGCCCCATAATGGGACGATTTTGGCTGGCTCAACCAGTGCAAATTACTCCGGCGGCCTATAACAGCAACTCGGCTGGCTTTCTTTACAGCGACGATAACGGACAAACTTGGCAACAGTTAAACGAGGGATTGGCTTGGCCCTTTGTCAACACCATCGAAGTTGCCCCTAATCAATCTCATCTTGTGTTTGTTGGTTCACCTGGTACGGGCTACTACAAAGAAAGGTGCATTTCCTGCTCCGGAACCACCCCTGACCGATAGTTTTGAGGTGTATGTACCTTTGATTTTTAAATCTTGAAGTCTGCATTGGTTCATTGAGGAATCCGACCTAAAGGAGCTTTAGGCGTGCACTTTCGGATTCCTCAATGAATACTATTCTTAAAGTTCTAGCTCCCGAAACGCTATCATTTACTTCATCAACACAGGCAAATAAATCGTTGAACTGTCGGCTACTAAAGCAAATTCGGTAAAGTGCTGCATTTCAAACTTAAGCTGATTACCAGACTGATTGCTAACCGGAACAGACACCCAAAGATTACCCGCCTCATCATAGAAGAACACTTTGTAGATAACCCCCTCCAATTCTGGCTCCTCTTTGATGGTGTCCGTCAGATTGACTGTAATTTCTAAAGGACTGGTAAAGGTTGGATTGGCGATGATGGTGCCATCACCTTGCAGAATATCCAACTGAAAGATGGGGCCAAAGGTGGTTGGGGTTGGCAGGCCGTTTCGGTCAGTCGTAGATGGATTATTGCGCGGCGTGTAGCGCAATGAGGCTGAATTTTTGGGTAAACTATCTGGCCCAGCTTCGATGTGAATAAGGCTGTCTGTTGTATCAATGATTTGCCGAAGAGGGCTATTGGGGTCGATGACAAATGCTTCGGAAAATACGGGCGTGGTGATCTTGCGGAGCCGATTGTTTGTGGTGTCGGCAATATAAAGATTGTCGTCGTTGTCAATGGCCACACTGGTGGGGAAGCGTAATTGTGAGCTGCCGGCTGGCCCACTATCGCCGCTAAAGCCAGCCCCGTTGCCAGCCACCTTGGTGATAACTCCGCTGGTATCAATCATCCGAATGCGATGCCCGGCCGTGTCGGCGATAATCAAATTGTCGTCGCTATCAAAGGCGACATCCGTTGGAAAATTAAGTTGGGCATCTGTTGCTTGTCCGCCGTCACCCGCCGTCCCTGTGTTACCATTTCCGGCGATGGTGGTGATGACCCCACTGACATCAATCATTCGAATACGTTGGTTGTTCGTATCGGCAATCAGAATGTTGCCATCAGGATCAATCATAACCCCTTCGGGACCGTGTAGTTGTGCATTTTTGGCCTGTCCCCCATCACCGCTAAAACCAAGTGTTCCGGTCCCAGCAATGGTCGTAATGACCCCACTGACATCAATCATTCGAACCCGATGGTTGGAGCCGTCCACGATGATAATATTGCCGTTGGCATCAATGGCGATGTCCTTTGGTAAATTAAATTTGGCAGCCTTGGCTGGGCCACCGTCCCCATCGAAACCGCTTTCTCCTGTTCCAGCAATGGTCGTAATGACCCCGCTGACGTCAATCTGCCGAATGCGATGGTTCTCTGAGTCCGCGATGAGAATGTTGCCATTAGCATCAATGGCTATCCCTTGAGGTAGGTGTAACTTGGCGTTTTTGGCCTGTCCGCCATCCCCGCTGAAATCGCCATCGCCTGTTCCAGCGATGGTGGTAATGACCCCGCTAACATCAATCATTCGAACCCGATGGTTTAGTGAGTCTGCGAAAATAATATTACCATCGGTATCAAACGCGATGTCGGTGGGGGAATTGAGTGAGGCATCCTTGGCTTGGCCGCCATCCCCAGCAAATGTACCGTTACCATCTCCAGCCACAGTGTTGATGGTGTTACTGGCGTCGATGGCGTAGAGAAGTCCTGCGATGAGCAGCACCATTCCACTGCCAGCCAAATAGGCAATTAACACTTTGAGGTATCGTTTGTTTCGCCAAAATAAATTCAGTAACAGGTTGGTCATCATGAATATCTCCTCCGAAGTTATGCTATAATGCACCTTAACAAATGAGTGCGAATTAAATGCGAATTAAGTACGAATTGGAGGGGGAGAGTTTATGACCGATAGATTGCATCTTTCGCTTCTGGGCACCCCCCAAGTTATTTATAAGCAGGAACCTTTGACTGGCTTTATCTCGATTAAGGCTGAGGCGTTGTTGTATTATTTGGCCGTAACCGAAGCGCCGCACAATCGGGATTGGCTGGCGTCGTTGCTTTGGAGTGATATGACCCAGAGTGCCGCCCGGAAAAATTTAACCAAGGCCCTCTCAAATCTCCGCAAACTAACAGGTGATTATCTAGCCATTACCCATCAAAATGCTACTTTTAAGAGAGATACTGATTGTTGGCTGGATGTGCGTGCGTTTGAGGCGGTAGCTACCTCGAATGATGTGCAGTCACTACAGCAGGCTGCGGATTTGTATCGGGGTGATTTCTTGGCTCGATTTTATTTGAAAGACGCGCCTGTTTTTGAAGAGTGGTTACGGACCGAACAAGCTCGGCTACGGTCCCTGATGCTGGAAACCTTGGAGAAGTTGGCTCAGCGGCTGATTATGATGGGTGATTATGAGCGGGCCATCGAGGTTGTAAATCAGTTGCTTGACCTTGACTCCTATCGAGAGTCTGCCCATCGTCAGTTGATTGGCTTGCTGGCCCAAGTTGGACGACGAGATGCAGCCCTGGCCCAGTATGAAACCTGTCGCCGGATTTTAGCTGAGGAGCTTGGCGTTACGCCCTCGACTGAGACTGAGCTGCTTTATCAGCGGATTAAAACAAGCGGCACAGCCACCCCTCATAATTTGCCTCACGCCACGACCCAATTTGTGGGGCGAGGTGAGGAGCTAACCAAGATTGTTCAACTCCTCAATACATCGAGCTGTCGGCTGCTGACCATTGCTGGACCGGGCGGGATTGGTAAAACGCGCCTAGCCTTACAAGCCACCCATCATTACACGCAACAAATCGCCACGGTTGAAGCTGAACACGGATTTCCTGATGGCGTTTATCTGGTCGATTTGGCCCCCCTCAACTCGATTGAGGCCATCATTTCAACACTGGCCGATGCTTCGGGATTTTCCTTCCATCGCGAAGGTGCTTCCTATGGGGAAGGTGATCCGCAACAACAGCTACTCAATTACCTCCATCACAAAAGATTACTCCTCATTTTGGATAATTTTGAACATTTTTTGCCCCTACCGGCAACCGCTACCTCTGATAATCATAATGGGTTGCTGCTCATTACGATGATCCTGGAGCGAGCAGCAGGCGTAAAAATTTTGGTAACCTCACGGAGTCGTCTCAATCTTCAAGGTGAGCACCTCTACTATCTAGCCGGAATGCCATTCCCCGACTTGACGATTCCAGCAATGAATGGGGAGGTATCCCAGCTACTTAAGGGGGAATCACAACCGTTAAATTTGATCAAGACGGTAGTAAATTACAGCGCGGTTCAACTCTTTGTCAATCAGGCTCGGCAGGTCCAACCCGATTTTGAACTGACCACTGAAAATGTGCTTGATGTTGTGCAAATTTGCCAATTGGTACAGGGGATGCCGTTGGCCATTCTGTTGGCGGTGGGGTGGGTGGAAATGCTGACCCCGGCTGAGATTGCTGTCGAGATTGCCCGGAGCCTCGATTTTTTGGAGACCACAATGCACAATGTGCCTGAACGTCAACAGAGCATTCGGGCCGCTTTTGATTATTCCTGGAATTTACTTACCCAACGGGAGCGTGATGTTTTTCAACAGCTTTCTGTCTTTCGCGATCGTTTTTCACGCCAGGCAGCGCAATCTGTGACCAACGCCTCATTAAAGGAGTTGATGGGGCTGGTCAATAAGTCGTTATTACGGCGCACCGATACAGGGCATTATGTTGCCCACGAGTTAGTCCGGCAATATGCAGCCGAGAAGCTGGATCAATCACCCGAACAAAGTCACGCCGCCCGAGACCAGCATAGTGCCTATTACGTGGCTAAGCTCCATCAGTTTGAAATGGATTTGAAAGGGACCCACCAGCAGGCTGCTCTCAACAAGATTGATGCGGCGGGAGAAAACATTCGGACCGCTTGGCAATGGGCGATTGCTCGCCAGCAAACAGCGTGGCTACAACAGGCGATGGATGGGCTGGGTTATTTTTATGTGCGCCACGGACGCTATCAAGAAGGTGAGTTGACCTTTCAATCGGCCACGGCCGAACTCTCAGCAGAATCATCGCCGACGACGAATAAGATTCGGGCTAAACTAACAGCGTGGCAAGCTGTGTTTAGTCACTTATTGGGGAGATCTGAGGTGGCTCGTCAACTGCTACAAAAGGCGTTGTCAATCGCAGATGATCAAAGTTGGTTGTCAATCAAAGCATTTGCCTTGCATCATCTGGGTGAGGTGAGCCGTGAGTTTGATCGGCAAGCGGCGCGTCAAGCTTACGAACAAAGTTTGGCCTTGTATCAACAGCTCAATGATCGCTGGGGCACCGCCAACGCATTGGCCTCGTTGGGGTGGCTCATTCAGCATCTGGGGGCCTATGATGAAGCCAAGCAACTATACTCACAAAGCTTAACCCTACGTCAGCAGCTTGATGATCACTGGGGGATTGCTGACTCACTGATCTCGTTGGGCAGCATCGCCTTATATCAGGGGTATCCTGAAGAAGCAGAGCAACTGGTCCAGCAGAGTATCGAGCTGCATCAAACCTTAGGGGATCGGGCTGGGATTGCCTACAGTTTGAGCAAGCTGGGGGAGACACTGATTTGGCTAGGTCAGTTTGCCGAGGCCCAGACGCCACTGTTGGCGAGTCAGACCATCTACGAGGATTTGGGCATTCGGGTTGAGGCTACGTTTTCCATAGCGATGTTAGCCAATGCCTTGATTCATTTGGGTGATTATGAGCAAGCTTTTGAAAAAGCGCAGAGCGCTCTGAGCGAGTTTGACGTGCTGGACTCACAGCGTGGGCGAGCCTATGCCTTGTTGATGGGGGGGTGGGCTGCCATTGGCTCGGGCGACACCGAGACTGCCCAACAGATGCTCGAGGAGAGTCGAGATATCTATCAGGACATTGGTCAACGGGATGAACTGGCGCAAGCCTTCGCTCTGTTGGGGTATGTTGCCTATCAAACCGATGTCTCCAAACTGGCCGAGCAACACCTCCACACTGCCCTACAAACTGCCCATTCGATCCAAGCCTTTATGCCGATGATGCTAGCCTTACCCGCCTTGGCTCTTTTATATCTCGATCAAGAGAAGCCAACCCGAAGTCTTGAACTTTACACCTTGGCGTCTCGTTATCCCCTTGTGACCAATTCACACTGGTTCCGAATGATGAGCTACGGGCGGATGGCTACAGTTGATTTATCACCTGATGTCTTATTGACGGTCGAAAAGCGAGTTGAGACAAAGGCATTGCTGGAGATGGTGGCGGAAATTATGTAAGGACATCGTATGCGTCAGATACCCCCTTAATTCAAACTTGGGGTGATTATTTTTTACTCCTAAATGTACTGGATTATGTGATTAGGCCTGTAGAGATTTCTGAATGTCATGCCCGAATGGTTTTATCGGGCATCCACTGGCCGTGAGCAATGGATGCTTGCCAAAAACACGCGGGCATGACACGAATCCAACCTTTTTCTTGGAACACGTATAATCGGTTTCTTGACAATCTAAGGCTGCCACTCGATGCCGTAACATTGCCATAACACCTTTTGGGCTTCGTCTGGAGAGCGATGCCCTTCTCGTAGCAGAATATCTTTGGGTAGGTAGGGATTGCCTAAGAGGGTACGATCTATCTCGTGATCATTTTGACTCAAAAGGGTGGTGATCATTGTTTCAGCCTCCGCCGAGCCACTGCCCAAATATTTGTTTGCGGCCAAACCAGACAAGAGGTAGCGATCGTCTAGTGATGTCGTCAGGAGATGATGTAATGCTGCGGCTGGGGTGTTAGCGTGCATCGCGGCCAGATGACGAAATCCCCAATGGCTACTTTTCGCCATAAAAGCAAGGGCTTGGTTTGGCTGACTGCTGAGACGTTGCATCGTTTCGATATCCTCATATTCTTGATCACCCGGACCATATGGATCATCATAGCGTTCATAAGCTAAATAAATTTCCAGGGGCAGATTTCCGTGTCGAGCCAAACGATACTCAAGCGGAATGATGCGTCGAATATGGGGAAAGGCTTCGGCGGGCAAAAGCGGATTTTCTAGCAACATCATGACAAAGCTTTGACTGGGTGAGGCCCCAAAGCCAACGTGGGTGGTTTGGGTCTCAGCCAATGTTTTGACCATCTCAGTCAAAACGGAAGAGGGTGTGGCAAAGTTTGTCGCCACAGCCAGACGAACATCTTGACTGGAGTCTTGGGCCAAGCGAGCCAGAATGTCACCGTCCCGACAAATCTGGGCGACTCTGAACCGGACAATTTGCAACTCATCCTGAGCAAAGCGTTCGAAGTACTGCCCAAGGAGGTCTAATGGCAAAGATGAGATCCATATCTGTTGTTGAAAGGCGCTTTGCCTGACCTGATCATCAGGGCTTAATAATAAACTCAGAACCTCATCCTTTTGCAGAACATTTTTGAAAATAGTTTCATCATCGTCTGATTTAGAAGCAACCTTATTTATCATCTGAGCCGCCCAGGCTCTCAGTTCGGGATCTTCGCTCACGGCAAATTCTTCGACAAGCTCCGGGGTTGGGGGGAGGTACTGTAGGGCGTGGCGACGCATTTCTACCGCTGAGTCAGTAATCAATTTTCGGCGATGAGCCAAGGGCAAGGCGGGATGGGCGGCCAAAATCCGTCGCACAATTTGATCTTCATCCTCAAGCAGATGGTCAAAATAGGATGGGGCGCTTGTAGAGGCGGCGATGGCGCGGCGCACCTCTGGATCGGGATCATCGATCAATTGATCAATGAGAGTCAAGGTGGCTTGCGGATTATGAACCAAAGCGGCTCGGACTCGTTTGTCCTTATCTGCGGCCAGAGTCATAAGTGTATTCCCTGGGGTGTTGGCTTGACCCACCACAGCTTCCCTGATCCACCAAGCATCATGTTTAGCGAGTTGGGCTAATACCTCAGGTGGGGTTTCCGGGGCCAAAGCTAAATCGTACCACAAGGTAGGATGGGACAGGGCAGCTTTATAAATCGCCTGTGGTATGTTTTGTTGCATCAGGCTTAAACAAAGGGTGTCTACCGATGCCTCATTGGGATCATCAGGAAATGCGTAAGGTTGGCGAAAAATTCTCCCGTTGTAAATGTTTTTAAGGACGACATCCCAATCACTATTCAAATTTAGATAAAGAAAATCTGTCGCTTCATTACTAAATTTTTCTCGCATTTCATCTAAATCAGAAATCACAGTCAACGCATCCTGATCCTCATTTTGAAGCAGGGCCAAAGCTTCGACCAACGATATCTCCTCAAGGTCAGAATCGTGATATTGATGCAGATCTTGGCTGAAAACCGTTTCCAAATTCCCAAAACTTTCACCATTGTGGCTCCCCGCTTCGACAAGCTGCCGTTCGGGTAGGGCGTAGGCTTTATCAAAGAAGGCCATTCCCCGCGCCTGAAAGGTTTCGCCAAATACCTCAAACGGAAAATCATTGTAGTATGCCCAAACAAAGCCAGCGGCATAGAGTGAGCCAGTCACCGCAAAGGCGTTCCAAGACATGATATTTTGGGCTCGAAAATCACCCAAACACAAGAGATAGCCTGACCCCGATTTATAATCGTTGTAGAGACCACGCACGGTGAGATTGCCATCCACAATCAAGGCCACATTATTGTCAAAATGACCATCGATGACCAAATTGCCTCGGTGAATGTACCACGCCTTTGATAGATAATCCTGGATCATCCCCCGAGCTTGCTTTTTTATGATCGCTATCTCTTCAATGGCGACGGTATCAAACCGAGCGATCAAGCTAGAGGCCAGCATCGTATTGGTGGTATCTTCTTGTGTATTGTTGTTCGTCATTATTATTCCTGTTTAGTTTCAAGCGCTTCTTAATTAGAACCAGTTGTCATCATCTGTGGGGCATAAATTTTGAAAAACTCCCGCTCATCGAAGCCAATTTCGGGGGCACCTTGCCAAGGCCGAGGCTCGCCATCAAAATCCTCGATCACACCAACATCGATACCTTTGTTAAGGGCATCACTCTCGAAGGCTAAGTGGTAATCATCATTCGCAATATCAACGAAGGCGGGATCACCTGTAAAACTGTTAGCCCCATTGTTGACTAAGCTCGCTGTGTTAAATGTGTTTCCAAAGAACATAGAGTAATCTTGGGAGATGTTTCCTCCTGCCTGCTGGATACCGACGGTGTGACTCGTAATAATGGTGTTAGTAACAGCTGCGGTACCGGCGGCTGCATAAATCGCTTGTGTTGGATTGAGGGTAGTATCAGCGATGGTTAGGTGAAGTAACTTGATTGAACCAGTTGAACCCAAATAAAAACCGGCCCCACTGCCAGCTTGGTTGCGTGCGGCCAACACATTGACCAGATAGCCCTCACCTGCCCCTTGATGTGATACCCCACCGCCGTTGAGTTGGGCTGTGTTGCCGATCAGGCTGACTCGATTGAGGTGTAACCCGCCGTTTACATACAAGCCCGCGCCACTGCCCATATCGGCTGTATTGTTGATAAAGTCGGTTTGGGTGGCGGCAAGCGTATTATTGACCCATACAGCACCCCCATCACCCGTAGTGGCAGTGTTATATTTGAATATGCCGTTTTGTACCGTAACTGCGCCTATAGCTGCAATACCACCGCCCGCTGTAGTCATCCCTTGTGCTGTGTTGCTAAGGAATTGGGTGCCCGTAATCGTGAGGTCCGCCTGACCAAAGACCGCACCCCCACGTATTGCTTGATTACCCTCAAATTGACCGCCATTGAGGGTAAGGGCATCGGATAGAACCATCCCTCCGCCCATATCCATTGCGGTGTTGTTGATGAAATCGGTGTTGGCTACGACTGCTTGATTGGTGATGTGCAAGCCGCCCCCATTACAGCCGCCTTTGTTGCAAAAATTTCCTTCAAAATGACTGTTGGTTACTTCGGTCAGCCCATCAATTGATCCCGCCCCTCCCGAGGCATCACTGCCATTACTAATGAAGGTACTGTTGGAGATCACCCCCCAAGATTTAACATCAATGCCACCGCCAAAGGACTGACTGAAGTTGCGTTCAAAGCGGCTATCAATCACCACTAGCATGCCCGCTGAGACGCCCCCACCGTTACCTACTGCACTATTGTTGAAGATGATCACATTGGTTAGGGTCAGCATCTCAGCCGCTGAGATGGCACCACCCTCGCTTGTAGCGTTACCGTTTTCTACAGTCAAGTTTTTCACCGTAGCTTCCGCCGTGACGAAATCAAAAATCGGGCGAGCATTTTGTCCGTCAATTTGAATGGTTTGCCCACTGCCGTCGATAATGATGTTTTGCGTCACAGCAGGTAGATCTGAGCCAAGCGGAATGACCCCACTGATACTAAAATTAATCGTATCGGTGCCACTTCCGCCTAAGCAATCCGTGGAGCCGGATTGGTCATTCTGATTGGCGTTGATGATGGCCTCTCGCAAGGTGCAAACCCCGTCATTTGCCTGCGTATCAGATAGACTGTCAACCGTAATCGTGGCGGCAAAGGCGACGGAACTCAAGATCATATGAACTGTGGTCGCTAGAAAAAGACCTAAAATTAGCGTGTATAACAAGCGACTCAGGAGTTTTGTAAAATGTATTGGGAGTTGATTAGGTGTTTTCATTTGTCCTCTATCTGTTAGATGCTTATTTTATAACCAATGGTAGATAAATTTTGGTGGGGGCTGATATTGTTATCGTTCCAGTAAATGCAACCATTTGCCCAAAAATTTCAAACTCATTCTCATCTAGCCCCTTACCTGCATCATCCCCCTGCCAAACAACAAGACTTGACTCGTTGGTACTATTCGTGGCCAAAGCTGGCCTAAACGCATTGTAAGCTGTATCCCCATCTGGCCCCATATCCGAAAGCTGCATTTGGGTCTCTATGGCTTGTCCCGTAGTTGAATGAAGTCGTTTCCCATAAACTTCTGCTTCACCAGGTAGGCCTACGTAGCCGACCCAAATGACCAGATATTCATTGTTGTTGTCATTAAAAACAACTGAGGACTTTGGACTGTGGAAGTTAAGGGATATATTTGGATCGATATCGGAAATGAGAAAATCATTAGACCCAACTTCTACTCCGCTTGCATTAAGTCGTTGTCCAAACATTTGAAAGTAATCATCAATTAAAGGGGCGATATCGTCATCCCCCATCCACACAATTAAATATTCATTGTTCAAATTGTTGTGGACAACACTTGGTTTAATGGCATCATAATTCTGGTCCCCATCGGGTCCCATATCAGAGATGCGAACGTCATTGGAGCCAATCTCTAGGCCAGCCGAACTGAGCCGTTGCCCGTAAATCTCTTGTTCATTATCTGTCAATGAGGCTGTATCATCATCAGCGTTCCAAACAACCAGATACTCATTATCCGTACTGTTATAAGTGACAGCGGGAGTAGTGGCATCATATGTTACATTGCTATTTGGTCCTGCATCAGAGATACGAAAGTCATTGGCCCCGATCTCTGCGCCGTCTGCCCCAAGACGTTGTCCAAAAACCTCAAATTCCTCATCCACAAGGGGGAAAATGTTATCATCGCCCTCCCAAACTACGAGATATTCATTGTTGGTACTGTTATAGGCGACCGCAGGATCGATGGCGATATAAGCTGGACTACCATCAGGCCCCATATCAGAGATGCGGAAGTCGTTGGCCCCGATCTCTGCGCCGTCTGCGCCAAGACGTTGTCCAAAAATCTCAAACTCTTCGTCGTTCAGTATATTGGTGTCATCATCAGCCGCCCAAACCACTAAATATTCATTATCCATACTGTTGTAGGTAACATCTGCATCAAATGCGTTAATTAGAGGGTTGCCATCAACTCCCATATCAGAAATGCGAAAATCATTAACCCCGACCTCGTCGCCAGTCGCAGCATTGATGCGTTGCCCATAAATTTCCGTTTCATAGAGGAATGGTGTGTCATTTAACCAAACCCCTTCTCTGCCCTGCCAAACCACTAGATACTCATTGGTTTGACTGTTGTAGGCGACAGCTGGGAGAAACGCATCAAATGCTGTGTCCGTCCACATATCCGAAATACGAAAATCATTGGGCGCTATTTCCGTGCTATTATTGCTCAATAGCTGACCGTGGATTTCAACCTCATCGCTTTCATTGCCTTGCCAAACCACTAAATAACCACTGACCGTACTGTTATAAGCGATGGCTGGAAATCTGGCTTTACTCAGAATGGAATTATCTTCGGGTCCCATATCGGAAATTCGGAAATCATTGTCCCCAATCGGTTTTCCGGTGGCTCCCACAAAACGTTGCCCATATATCTCATGTTGATCATTGGTCGGGGAATTATTCCCTTGCTCAAAGCCGTACCAAACCACCAAATATTCCTTGATACTGCTGTTGTAGCTGACATCAGGCCGATCAGTGAAATAGCCGATATTACCATCGGGCCCTGTATCGGAAATTCGGAAATCATTGTCACCAATACCTGCCCCTGTAGCATCGAGCCGTTGCCCGAAAATTTCAAATTCATTGTCAACCAACGTGCCCACATTGTCATCTCCCCGCCATACAACTAGGTATTCGTTGTCATCACTGTTATAAGCGATGACGGGATCCTGGCCTGCATAATCTGATGAGCTAAGGCCCCCCATATCAGAGATGAGAAAATCATTGCCTCCTACCTCGGCACCCGTGGTTGCGTTAATACGCTGTCCATAAATTTCGGTTTGGTTCACTGGGATGAGCGGTGAGGGAAGTGGGATGATTTGGGTGCCTTCCCACACCACCAGATACTCGTTATCTGTGCTGTTATAGACGACATCGACCTTGTCACTAAATTCGGTTGTTGTCCCGTTGACTCCCATATCGGAGATACGAAAGTCATTTGTTCCCGTTTGGCTGCCATTGGCTTGTAGCAGTTGGCCAAACACTTCAAACTCATCATCGACCAGAGGGAGCGCGCTCTCGTCCCCGCTCCATACCACCAAGTATTGATTGGCCGTACTATTGTGGGCCACAGCGACATTGCCGTACGGCAGAACATCGTAATTTGGATTAATAGCGGCGGCCCCCATATCAGAGATGCGAAAGTCGTTGCTGCCAATTTCCTGGCCGGTCGCATCCAAGCGTTGGCCGTAGGCTTCAAAGGCCTCATCGGCAGACCCGATATTGTCGTCGCCAATCCAGACGACGAGATACTCATTGCTGTTGGGGTTGTAGATTACGGTTGGGGACAGGGCATTAAAGGTTGGGTCACCATCAGGCCCCATATCAGAGATCCGAAAATCATTCTCTCCGACTTCAGCCCCGGTCGTGGCATCAATCCGTTGCCCATAAATTTCGTTCTCTTGATAGGAAAGGCCCCCTTGATTATCCTGGCCCTGCCATACCACCAAATATTCCTGGGCATTACTGTTGTAAGCCACATCGGGTTCATTCGCCAATGGCATATTGGGCAGCCCGCTGCCCATATCGGAAATGCGAAAGTCATTTGTCCCAATTTCGGGATCAATCGTCACCGGATAGCTGGCCTGGGCGAGGGCCATACCATCGACGGTAAGCTGGGTGCTGTCAGCCGTTACGTCCAGTCTGGCAGGCAGCGTTTGCCCTGTTGCATCAAAGACGGTTACATCCCCGAGTGCGACTTGCCCCTCGGTCGTTTGCCATTGCCAGCCTTGCTCATTACGAGAGAACGCACCCGCGCTGTCAATGGCCCCACTAATCACCAAATCCGTCTCGCCCAACGTTAACGGCTGGGGGATGACAAATTGTTGCTCCACTGTATTTGTACGGGCACGGTACAGTTCGATGATGTCACCTCGATCATAACTGATCGTTGTGGCATCGGGTTGGGTAGGAGAGACGCCGTCAATATCAAAATCCAACTCGGTTTCGGTCAGGATTTCTGTGAGATGCCACCGCCAAGTTGGTCCGCCTACTTTAGGAACAAAGGTGATACCATCTGGGGCAAAGGCCACTTGATGTCGGGGGTGATTGAGAACAAATCCATTGTCTGTTGGGCTGACATTGTTTATTGCCATAATCACAGCCTGATCGGCTGAGATTGGGGTCACCTGATCTTGTTTAACCAAAGTTTGAGGTGGTATTGACGACAATATAATATTAACTATACCAAGCGTAATAAAAGAGAAAATTATATATAGTTTGTGTTTCATTTCAATTGTCCTTTTACTAATAGGACTTAGGCAAAACGTTGATTGAGCCTGTCGAAATCAATATTTTGAGGGCCAAATTGCTCGGTTTCGGCAAGCTCAACCGACATTTTTACACATTTTGCGTAAGTCCTGACTAAAATCTCTATTGTATGGGTGGTAGTTTAGGTGGTGGTAGAGGTCCTTTCGCTGCTTGACTGTGTAAAAAGTGAACATGCTCATTGATCTGGGCATTATGATCTTTAAGGGCCTTGGCGGTCGCCGCTGCATCTTCAACCGGAGGGCGCTTATACACCCCTTGAAAATCAATCGGACGCCAATTTCCAAACTCATCAACCATGCCTTGTAGATCGCCGTGGCAGTAATACCCCTGATTCCACAAATCTCGACCATAAACTTGGACATCAAGATAGGTTTTGGAAGTGATATTGTTGGTCGCTTTAGCCGCCTCTGCTGCTGCTTTTGGATTTGCCCCATCGGTCATATCCTCTGGCAACTCCCCTGACACTTTTTCCATAGCAAAGGCCTTTTTATCGGGGCCCATCTGGACTTCTCCATAAAATTTAGGCCCACTACCCGTTCGCGAAGCCGCCGCCGCCCCCTCCATCTCTCGCTCAAACACTTTCACTAACTCAGGATCATCAGCCGGATAAACTTTAATCACGACCGTTTTGTCGGGTACCGATGGAATGTGACCCTCAAACACACCACAGCCTTTTCTTCCAGCCAAACTCCCAGCCATACCACCGCTTGATAGTGGATTATCTGGATCAGGAATCCAGGCCTTTTGTGGGCCTTCGACCTGCTTCACAATCTTCTCGGCTACATTATCAGGCAGGTGCGATTTGGCCGTGGTGCGCAATTGATCAACCGCTTTTTGGGCATCAGCTAATTTGGCCGCCGCCTCAGCACTCTCCTTACCAACTGTGGCTACGGCTCGCCGAGCGGTAAATGCACTTCGTACAGCCGGGGCAATGGCTTTGAACACCTGCAGTGCCCCCGGAACATCAAAAATCACGCTGACAATATCCAAAGCCAACCAAAACAATGACGGATCTGTTTGGGAAATCGAACGGGCTTTATCGACATCCGTCCCTGTCATCGCATCAGCCAACTCATACTCACGGAGGGCTTCGAGGGCCTGCATCCCACTAATACCCGCCCCCACAGCCCCAGCTGCAACGCCGATACTGGCCCCTGCCGTAGGGATGGCAGCGACCAAACCCAATGCAATCGAAATAGCTGACCAAGCCATTTTGGTAAGCGCCGATTTCTCCCCTTCTGATTTGGCGTTATCATCGACCAAGCGTCCCCCCAATGTGCCTGCCCCATATCCCAGATTGGCCTTGGTGCCGTTGACAATCGTCGGTAATTCCCACACTTTGACTTCACCATTCAAAACGCCTTCTCGAACTCGCTCGATATTTTTTAGTTTTTCAGTAATGGCTGAGACGACCATCGGTCCAGCGATATCAGGACCTTGGGCTACCTTGGCCAGGTCTGGGGCACCCCCTTCTTGGGAATAGGTAGCCAGGATAGGAAAGTCCGCTTCAACCTTTTTGCGAAGCATGTTAAAAACGATTTGTTTTTCTCTGATTTCCTGACTGAGCGCATCATATCGTGACTGATCCGTAATCATTTTGCCACCGTGCCCCATCGCAACAGGTGTTTCCTGTACCAGCCCCTTCTGTTCAGCTACCAGCTTATCCAACTCCTGGCGTTTGGGCATCAACTTGCCAGCTGCCTCTGCCAGGCCCTGTAGCTGATCTTGGTTCGAGGCCTCATAAACGCCGCTGCCGCCCTGCTGGTGCATATCAGCCTGTTCTAGGCCAACATCACTGGCTTTAGCCGGGGGAAGCTCTTTGACACCGTACTTTTCCTGTTCGCCGTGCAATATCTCTTCGCTTTTATTCAGCATCTCGCTGACGACATTTAAGCCAACTCGTTCAAAATCTTGGATCATTTTTTCGGCCTTGCTCTGCAAGGCACTAAGTTGAGCCTGAAGTCCAGCATTGATCTCCTTAGCAAGTTTTTCATCATCAGCCGCTGCGCCTTGAGGCGAGCTTTGAAAGTCACTTACAAATTTTGCTGCATTGTCCAAGCCGTGTTGTGTCGCCACCTCTTCTAAAATTTGGCTCAGATGGTCGGGATCGGCGGATGTAATTTTGCTGGCAGAGCCAGCCATTGACCCGCCCCCATTCTCACGTTGGATGACATTAGATGAGGCGAGTATTCGCTGTAGCTGTTGATTTCCATGACGCCTGGCAATGGTCGTGGCCAAGGCTTGACGTTGGGCGATTTGCCATTGTGGATTCTTTAGGGTCGTAGTCTGAGATGTAGATGACCCATCACTTGGCAGGCCCACAAATCCGGGTATAGCAGGAGAAACAGATTGTTCATTCATCCCCTCTTGTAAGGACTCAGTGGTTTTTTGAGGTTGTTTATTTTTGTCGTTTTGCGACTCTGTGGATTTGTTCTGTTTTGTCATATTGCAGCCTCACTTAATGAGCGTTCGTCCACTCTACGCCATATCGTTGCCATAAAACCCTTTTTGCCTCATCGGGTGCGCGATATGCTTCTTGGATTAGGACATCTTGAGGTAGATAAGGATTGGCTAACAAAGCATATTCGACCTCAGAGTCACCGAGTTCTAATAGGCTGGTTATCATCTGTTTTGCTGTGGGTGTGTTCTGACCTAAATATTGATTCGCAGCCAGATTTTCGAGAAGATATTTGTCCTGTGGATTGGTGGTTAAGATATGCTGTAGGGCGTCGGGCGGGGTTTGGGCGTGAATAGCGGCCAAGGCACAAAACTCCCATCGGCTACTCCGAGCCATAAACGATAGTGCCTTTGCTGGCTCTCTGATGAGTGTATAAGCTGTTTGCATTTCCTCATATTCCTGATCCCCTTGTCCGTAAGGATCACTGAAATATTCATACGCCATATATACGTCAAGCGGTAGATTACTATGCGGTTCTATCCGAGCCCCAACCGGAAGGATTTCTTGAATATATTTAAATGCTTCCGCCGGTAACAAGGGATTTTCTAAGAGAGTTAGGCTAAAGCTTTGCTTGGGCGACAGCCATAACCCATCTCCGGTGTCAGATGATTGTGCCAAGAGTCTGGTCATTTCCATCAAAACCTCGGCTGGTGTGGCTAGGTTTGTGGCCACCACTTGGCGTATTCCCTCATTAGGATCTTCGGCTAATTGGGCCAGAATAGCAGCATCTCGGCAGATTTCAGCGATTCTCAAACGGACAATATCTAATTCATCCTGAGCAAATTGTTCGGCATACTGGCATACAGTGTCTAGCGGCAGGACTCCGATCCAGACCTCTTTTTGAAAAGCCACTTCCCTCACTTGATTATCTGGGCTTAACAACAACTCTAGGACTTGATCAGCTTTCAGAAGGCTTGAGGTGTCATGGGATTGTTCATTTTCCTGTTCGGCTGATATCTGATTTAGCCTACGAATCGCCCAGGCTCTCAACTCCGGGTTATCACTGGCTGTGAATTCTTCAACTAAACCTCGATCCGGTGGGGTATAGTAGAGCGCGCGTTGCCTAACCTCGGGAACAGGATCTGCAATTAATTTTCGAAGATGGGGCAGGGTTAAGGCTGGATGGGAAGCCAATGCTCGCCGGACACTCATCTCTTTATCCTCAAGCAGCGCCTCCAAGTGAGGTTGAGCCAATTCGGAGGTGGCAATCGCTCGGCGAACCAATGGGGAGGCATCTTCAATGAGACGATCTACAAGATAGGGGGGAACCTGTTGATTATGAATCAACGCCGCTCGTACCTTGTCATCTTGATCCTTGGCTAACATTTGCAGGGTTTGTTCTGGGGTGTGGGGGTGACTGGCAACTGCTTCCCGAATATGCCACTCAGGATTTTTGGATAGAAGGATTAATAAATCAGCGGAAGTTTCAGGGGCCAAAGCTAGGTCGTACTGCAACGGCGGTCGGACGAGGGCTGCAATGAGAACCGCTTCTGGTACATCAGGCTGCATGATACTTAAACGTAGGGTATCTAGGGGTACACGTTGAGGGCTATTAGAAAAGTCATAGGGCTGACGAAAGACTGTCTCATCATATACATTTTCAACAATGAGACTCCAGCTATCGACAATGTCGACGTGAACGGGATGTTGATTATTTTGATATGCTTGTGCCTCAGATAGGGAAATTTCCTCGAAATCATCATCATAATATTTCAACAGGGTAGGCATGAAGCTGGTTTCTAAATCGCCGATGTAATGTCCTTCGTGACTACCTACTTCGACAAGCTGATGTTTGGGCAGGGTACAGGATTTATCCATAAAAAACATCCCTCGGGCCTGAAGGACATCGCCAAGAACCTCAAATGGGAAGTCGTTGTAGTAGCCACAAACAAAGCCTGCGGCATAAAGCGAACCTGCTACGGCAAAGGCATTCCAAGACAGAACATTTTGGGCTCGAAAATCACCTAAACAGAGCAGATATCCGATGTCAGATTGATAATCGTTGTACGTACCGTGAACGGTGAGGTTACCATCAACCACTAAGGCAATATCATTGTCAAAATCGCCATCAATTAGAAGGTTGCCTCGATAAATATACCAATCGCCTTCTAGGTAGTCTTGAATCATACCCTGAGCTTGCTCTTTTATCGCTGCTCTTTCTTCCGTTGTGAGATAATCAAACCGAGCCATCAACATTGAGGCGGTAACGGTTTCATTATTGTGATTTGTCACAATGTCTTCTCCCTAAAATTTTTCTGGCTCATTTTGTCACTAGTGGTAAATAAACCTTGATAGAGCCTGGTGTAAATTCCCCAGCAGTGAATGACACCTGTTGGCCGAAAATCTCATCTTCAGCCTCATCCAGACCGTTACTATTGTCATCGCCTTCCCATACAACTAAACTAGACCTTGACCCACTGCTTGTCGCCACGACTGGCTCATCTGCGATATAATTAAATACATTGTCGCCATCCGTTCCCATATCAGATAGTCGTAAGTGAGAATTTATTTTTGCTCCAGTGGCGGTCAGGCGTTGACCATAGATTTCCCAACCTGCTTCACTAACATCCCAACCCTGCCAAACTACAAGGTACTCCTGATTGGTGCTATTGAATGCCACGGCAGGTATGTTTACCGAATGACCGAGGGCACCATCAGGCCCCATATTAGAGATGCGGGTGTCGTTGGAGAACAGTTCATCGCCTGTGGCACTAATCAATTGCCCGAAAATCTCACTCTCACCAGGCACTAATGACCCCGTATTATCGCTACCCTGCCAGACAACGAGATAATTATTGTCTTGGCTGTTGTAGGCCACGGCTGGCCTGTAGCCATCATAACTGGGATCGCCGTCGGGCCCCATATCGGAAATACGAAAGTCGTTAGATAACATTTCGACACCCGTAGCATCAATCAATTGGCCAAAAATCTCAATCTCACTAGGATCTAATGATCCTGTATTATCAGTGCCCTGCCAGACAACGAGATAATTATTGTCTTGGCTGTTGTAGGCCACGGCTGGTCGTAAGGCACCAAAATTCGTATCGCCATCGGGCCCCATATCAGAAATGCGGAAATCACTACCCTCTTCTAAACTGGTCGCACTAATCAGTTGCCCAAAAATCTCAACCTCACCAGGGTGTAATGATCCTGTATTGGTATTACCATACCAGACAACGAGATAGTTATTATCCTGGCTGTTGTAGGCCACGACTGGGGTGTGGGAATCAAACGTGCCATCACCATCAAGTCCCATATTGGAGATGCGGAAATCATTTGGCAGTATCTCTCCACCTGAGGAATTTATCAATTGCCCAAAAATCTCCGTCTCGTGGTCTGCTAATGACCCTGTATTGTCATTGCCTTTCCAGACAACAAGATAGTTATTCTCCTGACTATTGTAGGCCACAGTTGGCTGTTGGGCCGAGAAAGTGGAATCACCATCGGGCCCCATATCAGAAATGCGGAAGTCGTTCGGGGGAATCTCGGCCCCAGTCGTGGCATCAATTCGTTGCCCATAAATTTCGAGCTCTGAGGTAGCATTAGACCAAACCCCATCATCGCTGCTCCAGACCACAAGATATTCATTGGCTTGACTATTGTAAGCGACGGCTGGATGATGAGCATCAAATTCGGTATCGGTCCACATATCGGAGATGCGAAAGTCATTGGGCGGAAGTTCTGAACCATCAGCTTCTAGCAGTTGGCCGTGGATTTCAATCTCATCCCCAGCCAGGTTTTGGGCAATGTCATTGCCTTGCCAAACAACTAAATAGCCATTGGCGCTGGTGTTGTAAGCAACCGCTGGACGTAAGACAGAGGTCAATATGCTGTTATCATCGGGCCCCATATCTGAGACCTGAAAGTCATTGGGGCCGCTGGGGATTAATGTCTCTGCTTGGAGACGTTGGGCGAAGATTTCGAATTGGTCGTGGGATGGGGCGACACTATTGTCAAAGCCATGCCACACCACTAAAAACTCTTGAGCACTACTGTTGTAGGTGACATCAGGCCGGTTGGCATTGTAGGTGGTATTGCCATCGGGTCCCATATCGGAGATACGGAAATCGTTGGGGCCGGCTGAGGACCCATCTTCCCCATTGAGCAGTTGACCAAAAATCTCAAACTCGTTATCCACCAGGGACGCAACGTTATCATCACCGTGCCAGACAACTAAGTATTCATTGTGGTCACTATCATAGGCGATAGCTGGGTCTTGGCCTACATAATTGGATGAGTCAAATCCGCCCATATCGGAGATACGGAAGTCATTTGTACCTGTCTCAGTTCCAGTTGCCGCATTAATACGCTGACCATAAATTTCGGTTTGCAGCACCGCAGGAAGTGGGGCGGGACGTGAGATGGCTTCGGTGCCTTCCCAGACCACGAGATACTCCTGATTGGTACTGTTATAGGCCACATCCACCCTATCGCTAAATGCACTTGTTGTCCCATTACTCCCCATATCGGAGATGCGGAAGTCATTGGCCCCAGCCGGAGAGCCATCCGCCTCAACTCTTTGGCCAAATACCTCGAACTCGTTATCCACCAGTGGCCCAAGGCTGTCGTCTCCCGTCCATACCACGAGGTATTCGTTAGCTGTAAGATTATAAGCTACCGCCACATTACCATTCTGACGAACATCATAATTTGGATTCAAGGTTGAGCCCATATCAGAGATGCGGAAATCGTTGGTTTTAATTTCTTGCCCCGTTGCATCTAGAAGTTGACCGTAGGCTTCAAAAGCCTCATCCACAGAATTGACATCATCATCACCAATCCAAACCACCAGGTAGTTATTGTCATGAGGGTTGTAGATGACAGTTGGGTTGAGGGCGTCATAATCGGGATCGCCATCGGGCCCCATATCGGAAATACGAAAGTCGTTCTCGCCAACTTCAGCCCCAGTGGTAGCATTGATGCGTTGGCCATAAATCTCATACTCATCAAGAGCGAGGCCATCACGATTGTCACCGCCTTGCCAAACGACGAGATACTCATTCGTAAGACTGTTGTAGGCTACGTCAGACTCACTGGCTAAGGGAAGATAAGGTTGTGACTTGCCCATATCAGAGATACGAAAGTCATTGGCGCCAATTTCGGGGTCGATGGTCACAGGATAGGTGGCTTGGGCCAGGGCCTGACCATCGACAGTGAGTTGGGTGCTGTCAGCCGTCACGTCCAGCGTGGCGGGCAGTGTTTGCCCTGTGGCATCAAATACCGTGACATCACCAAGGGTGACCTGTCCCTCCTTAGTCTGCCATTGCCAGCCTTGTTCAGTGGTCAGGAAATCGCCAGGACTGTTGACCACGCCATCGATAACCAAGTCTGCCCCAGCCAAACCCAAGGGTTGTGGAATGATAAATTGCTGCTCGATGCTGGATTGACGGGCGTGGTACTCTTCGTGGATACCCCCTCGGTCATAGCGAATGATCGTGGCGGTGGGTTGGGTAGGGCGGGTCCCCCCCTCAATCCCCCCCAAAGGGGGGGAGGCTTGGTTCCCTCTCCTAGGGGAGAGGGTTAGGGTGAGGGGTGAAGCGGAGATGTTTTGCAATGACCACTGCCACGTAGGACCACCTGCTGTAGGAGTAAAGGTCACACCGTCTGCAGTGAAGGTTGCCCGATGTTGAGGGTGACTTAGCTGAAAGCCATTTGCTAGCGGCGTGATATCGTTAATTGCCACCGCCACCGCATCATCGGGGGATAGACGGGGCAGGGTTTGTTCGTCAGCCGATGTTTGGCTTAATTCCTGTGCAGGAGCTGAGATAATTTGTTGACAACCGCTGTTGAGGAGAAAAAAGATCAGTAGCATAAAAATGTATAGCTTGATACGCATTAAAATAATCCTTTGAACTTACGTCTAACCAATATTGGACCATAAACAGAGCTTCTGCTTATTTACTTCGTTACCAGTGGTAAATAAATTTTGTTAGAACCAGATAGGGTTGGGTCAGCGGTAAAGGACACTTGTTGCCCAAAAATTTCGTTCTCGTCGTCAGCCAAGCCGTTACTATTATCATCCCCTTGCCATACAATTAAACTGGATGTATCAGCGCTGTTCGTAGCTAACGCTGCCTTAAAAGCAACATAGCCCCCGCCAGTGACGCCATCAGGTCCCATATCAGAGACTCGAAAATGAGTGTCTACCGCTGTGCCTGTGACACTTAGGCGTTGCCCATAGATTTCTTGACCAGCATCCCCATCATCAATCCCGTCCCAAACCACAATATATTCACGGTTGGTGCTGTTAAAGACTACCTGGGGATTATCGACCTGATACGAGGTATTGCCATTCGGTCCCATTGTTGAGATGCGGAAATCGTTGTCTCCAATCTCGGCCCCAGCTCCATCTAGCCGCTGCCCAAACACCTCAAGTTCACTATTTACTAAAGGAGAAACGTTGTCATCGCCCCACCATACCACTAAGTATTCATTACTAAACTGGTTATATGCTATCCTTGGATCAGCTGCCCCATAAACCGACGTTCCATCAGGTCCCATATCAGAGATGCGAAAATCGTTTTGACCCACCTCGGCTCCTGTTTCAGCATTGAGCCGCTGCCCAAATATTTCATATTCATTATCTGTTAATGGTGGGGTGTCCTCATCACCGCTCCAGACAACTAGATACTCATTGTTTTGGCTGTTGTAAGTCACATCAAAACTACTAAATATGGTGAAATCCTTCATCCCATCAGGTCCCATATCAGAGATGCGAAAATCGTTTTGACCCACCTCGGCTCCTGTTTCGGCATTAAGGCGTTGACCATAAATTTCAAATTCATCATTCACCAAAGAACCAGAATCATCATCACCTTCCCAGATCACGAGGTACTCATTGTTTTGGCTGTTGTAGGCTACAGTCGGGAAGCTTGCTCCATAAATCGAACTGCCATTGGCCCCCATATCGGAGATGCGGAAATCATTCTGTCCAATCTGGGCTCCCGTTTCGGCATTGAGCCGCTGACCAAATATCTCATATTCATTATTCGTCAATGGTGGAGTATTATCATCACCGCTCCAGACGACGAGATACTCATTGTTTTGGTTGTTGTAAGTGATGGCTGGAGAAAAGGCTGAAAAAGCGATATTGCCATTCGGTCCCATTGTTGAGATGCGAAAGTCATTATCACCAATTTCAGCTCCAGTATTCGCATCAAGCCGTTGGCCAAATATTTCAACTTCAAAGGTTTGGGTGTCATTTAACCAAACCCCGTTGTTACCGCTCCAGACGACGAGATACTCGTTATTTTGGCTATTGTAAGCCACAGCTGGATCAGAAGCATCGAAGGTTTTATCACTCCACATATCCGAGATGCGGAAGTCATTGGGACCAGATATCTCATCATTATTGCCCATTAATTGACCGTGAATTTCAACTTCATTTCCTTCTAAAATATCGGTCGTGTCGATGCCACCCCATACGATCAAATAACCTCCATTGATATGATCAAGACCAATTGCTGGTGTTTTTGCTAGCGTGGTGAGGATACTGGGTGGTGCTGTTGTTCCATCATCATTGGGACCCATATTTGATAGGCGGAAATCATTTTCAAGGAGTTCAGCCCCAGTAGCTCCAGCTAAAATTTGACCATAGATTTCATTTTGATCCGTGGCTGGCGAACCGATACTGTCTGTCCCTTCCCAGACAACAAAATATTTTTTACTCGTATGGCTATAAGCTACATCAGGCTTAACGGCAAAGTAGTTATTGTCTCCATCAGGTCCCATATCAGAAATTCGGAAGTCATTCTCACCGATGAGGGTGCCTGTGCTATCCAGCCGCTGACCAAAGATTTCAAACTCATCATCAGCCAGTGACCCAATGTTATCATCGGCACTCCACACAACCAGATACTCTTTATCATCATTGTTATAGGCAATGGCTGGATCTTGCCCTGCATAGTCTGCTGAGCCAAAGCCTCCTATATTGGAGATGCGAAAATCGTTAGTTCCAAGCTCTGCTCCGGTATTTGCATCGAGTCGCTGGCCATAAATTTCGCTTTCAATTGTTGAGATAAGAGGTGAAGGGAGAGGTATAAGCTCGATTCCTTCCCAAACGACCAGATACTCACCCTGGCCAATGCCACCAAAAACCACGTCAACACTACGGGCCGCTTGGTTGGTTGCCCCATCGAGCCCCATATCAGAGATACGGAAGTCGTTGTCACCAATCTCAGTTTTTGTGAGGCCATCAAGGCGTTGACCAAACACCTCATATTCGTTATCAACCAATGAATTCGTGTTATCATCACCCACCCATACCACGAGATAGTCGCCATACAAGTTAAAGGCCAACGCAACATCAGCCTGCGGATTAACATCATAGGCTGGATTACCATTAGGTCCCATATCAGAGATTCGGAAATCATTTGTTCCGATTTCCTGGCCTGTTTTGTCCAAAAACTGGCCAAATACTTCAAATTCACCGTTGACCAGCGAGGCAGTGTTATCATCGCCAATCCACACGACAAGATATTCTTGGGTTATAGGATTGAAGATGGCAGTGGGGGAGAGCGCGTTGTAAGTCTGATCCCCGTCCGGCCCCATATCGGAGATGCGGAAGTCGTTCTTACCAACCTCTGCTCCCGTACTGGCATCAATTCGTTGCCCATAAATCTCATACTCTAACATTGATAACATTCCCTGATTATCTCGACCCTGCCATACCACCAAATACTCATTATCTGCATGGTTGTACGTGACCTGTGGGGCAATGGCCCAGGTGTCATCAAGCGCGGCGCTACCCATATCGGAGATGCGGAAATCGTTGGTGCCAATCTCTGGATCGATGGTGACTGGATAGCTGGCCTGAGCTAGCGCTTGCCCATCTACGGTGAGATGGGTGCTATCGGCGGTCACTTCAAGGGTAGCAGGAAGGGTTTTTCCTGTGGCATCAAACACGGTCACATCACCTAAGGTGACTTGCCCCTTATCGGTCCACCATTGCCAACCATGTTCAGCCGTGACGAAATCACCGAGACTACTGACCACGCCATCGATGACCAAATCTCCTCCAGCCAAGTCCAACGGCTGCGGAATGATAAATTGCTGCTCGATGACGTTTTGTCGGGCATGATACTCTTCGTGGATACTGCCTCGGTCATACCGAATAACGGTCGAAGCGGGGTGGAAGGGAATGGTCTCTTGGGCCATCCCCTTCAAAGGAGAACTGGCTGTGTGGGTAGCTGCGGAGATACCACGCAATTGCCACCGCCAGGTGGGGCCGCCGCCCATGGGAGCGAAGGTAATACCATCGGCGGTGAAGGTGACCTGATGCTGGGGATGGCTCAACTGAAAACCATTTGTTGTGGGAACGATATTGTTGACCGCTACAGCAATAGCTTGTTCAGCAGAGATTGAGGTGGGATTAGACAGGATGACTGGGTTTTGAGCTGATTCAGGGCTGGTTGGGAGGCAGGCACTGGTGTAGACGTTTATGATGAGTAATAGTGTGAATAAAAAAATGAATTTTATGTTACGGTACATTAAAAGATCCTTTGATTGCAAGTAGGCGCTTCCCCCAGCCTATTTCCCGATTCGAGAGAGGAGAAGCCCATAACGAAGTAGAGGCTGGGCTTGTTCCTGGTGATTTTCAAAAGTAAGGCGAAAAATATCTGTATCATCCCTTAATGACTATCCAGGCTGTTGATAACAAGATTGTCAAAATTGACGGCAGCCTCCGGCTGATCATCCTCAAACGTTTCGAGAACAAGACCAATTGATCCGTTATCGAGCGCGTCATCTTCGATGCTGGTCAATATTTCCCCATTAACCCAGAACGTCATCAAACTCCCTTCAGCGCGAATGCTCAACTCATTGGTTTCCCCGATCTTAATGGCTTTGGAAAATGTCCAATCCTGCAGCATCACCCAATCATCTGTGAATGCCGCGACAGAATAGAGCCCATCATTCCCGATTTCGATGACATAACTCTCTAAATCTTCATTTTGCCGAAATGTCACACCGTAGGAGTAATGCTCGGCCCTATCAGGCGGCGTCATTTCGACGGTTAGGATAAAGTCAGAAAAGGTGTGAGATGGTAATAATTGTTCGGCATAGAATGCTTCCTCGCCCGCTACGCTGAGTGTATACACACCATCCTGGATTGTGACTTCTTCTTGACCAAACTCCCCTTCGATCAACCCAGTTTCCCAACCGTTAGTGTTGGTATTAAACGTTTCTTCAAACAGCGTCTCACTACTTGTGTTGAATAGATTGTCCGAGTCGGCACTCTCATCATTAAACAACGCCTTAGAGATGAGCTCTCTGATCCTGATGGCATCTTGATGATCACTCATCGTGATAAAAAGGGCTGAAACGATCATCAAACTCATCACACACAGGACACTGGTCGCTAAGATCAGGATCACAATCGCAGTGATCGTTGAACGGTTGCTTACTTTTTGAGCCGTTAAGGATGAACTACTGTTACTTTCTTTGGCTGTAGCCGCTGCTGGCTTCAACTGGCTGGGTTCGAACATTGGCTTGCCCTCTCTCCGTGCTCGATGTGTCTACTGCGTCGATAATGACAACAACAAACCCTTTCCCCCGGGACTGGTCGGATCAGCAATCATGACGATGGTGAGCGTTTGGTCATCTCTCGACCAAATGGTGGTGTTAAAGCCACTGTCCCCTTGATTGGCAGCAGCCATCACTTCATTCATATCGACAAGCCCGCCTGCAATACCGCCGAGTCCACTGGACCAGCCACCGGCTTCTAATTCTTTGCTATAAAAGCTATTGACCTCATCCCAAGTCACGTTCTCAGGTAGTTGAAAGGCGCGTTGGACTGTACTCCCACCAACGCCTGCCGCCTCTCGGACGGCAGCATCCGTTTGCGTATTCTGGGCCAAGGTATCGGCCAAGATATTGTCGCCTTCTTCCAAAGCCACGGCATCGGGATATACAGGTAAGGCGTCAATGGAGACTGGCTCACTGCCTAAAATGCTGCTACAGCCCAGCATCAAGCCGGCTAAGATGATCAAGCTAGATAATAAAATGAAGGATCGATTTTTTTTGTACATAATGTTGCTCCGTTTGTATGTGGAATTTGTTTTAGGATTATTTCAGAACAGGTCGAGCATAAATTGTCGCTTGATTTACTGGCGTATTATGCCATCTGCCAGAACAAGCCAAGCCCCAAAAGTAGAAGCACAATACTTACAATCATTGAGATGAGAATGATGAGATTGCCCTTCTTTTGGCCAAAGCGACGGCGGATTAAAAAAATGTTATGCACGATAAAATCCTTTCTCTTAGTTAACTACTTAATAACGAAGGGGAGATAAACCGACTGCATTTCTATCCCACTGCCTTGAATAACAAAGATGTATGGATTCTCATCGCTATCATTGTTAGACAAGCTGATCTCAGCGGTGCGTAAACCCAAGGCTGTGGGTGCGAACTCGATGGAGAAGGTGGTGCTACCTTTGGCGGCGACGGGGTTTTGAGGCTGCTGGATGACTTTAAAGTCGTTGGCGTTGGAGCCTGTAAGATTAACTGTTCCCAGGGTCAAATTTGTAAGACCAAGATTAGAGATCGTGAACTCTTGTTGTATCGAGTTACCGCCAGCAACAGCCTGTCCGAAGTCGGTGTCATCATCAGGACTAGGGCTCATATCCCCACTTACAATTTCTTGCTCGTTACCATTTATTCTAATTTCTGGGACGAAGTTGCTACCTGATCCTTGGAGGGTAAAGTTGTAGATAGCCTCGTCACTGTCGTTGTTGAAAATGATCAAATTGGCTAGACGGGTGCCAACACCAGTAGGGGTAAATTGAATGGTAAAGGTGCTGCTACTATTCGCAGCGATTAGAGGGTCTGGTTGCTTACTAACATTGAATAGATTAGCGTCGGTACCACTCAAACTGACAAGATTAATAGACAGCGGCTGATTGCCAGTATTAGAAATAGTGAACGTGTTTTCTATTGTGGTGTTGATCAAAATTGAGCCAAAATCGGTGTGATCGCTGACATCAGGGCTACTATCGCCATCTACAATTTCCTGATGATTGCCAGCAACAAGGATTTCAGGAGCTGGTTCGGTAAAGATATAGGCTGAGCCGGACTTATCACCTTCATCATCATCAAAGGGTGACCCAATAACGATGGTATGATTGTTCATTGCCACAGCCTCACCAAAATTATCATTAGCCGCACCATCTGAGGCGGTCAATTTAACCTCGAAGGCCTCCGTTGTCACCCAGCCCCCGATTGGTCTTTTGTAGGTATAAACTGCTCCGGCATTTTGTCCTTTGTCATTTTCAAACAAAGCAGTAATGACAATCGTTTCCCCACTGATATTCACCGTATGACCAAATGTGTCAGTCGTGGCCCCGTCTGAGGCGGTCAATTTTGCGGTAAATTTGTCTGTTGTAAACCAGCCAAAAAACGGTTTCTGATAGACATAAGCCGAACCAGAGAATAGACCTTTATCATCGTCATACTGTGCACCAATGACAACCACGTTGCCATCAATAGCGACATCATTCCCAAAATTCTGGGTGGCACCCCCATCCGAAGCCGTCAACTTTGCTGCAAAACTACTGGTTGTCACCCAGCCAATTGCCGATTTCTCATAAATATAGGCGGCTCCAGCATTGCCCCCTTTGTCATCATCGCCCATTGCCCCAATCACGATGATATTGCCACTCACGGCGATAGCCCGACCAAACCCATCACCTGCCGCGCCGTCAGAGGCAATTAATTTTGCTGTAAAGAGACTAGATGTAGACCAGCCACTAGCAGGTTTCTGATAAACATAGACCGAGCCAGAGCCATCACCTTTGTCGTCATCACCAGACACACCGACAAAAATTGTATCATTGTTAATGGCTAGGTTATTGCCAAAGCGATCTTCTATTCCGGCGTCTGAGGCCGTCAATTTTGCCGTAAAATTACTGGTAGTTATCCAACCGCTAGCAGGTTTTTCATACACATAAACCGCCCCAGCGTCATCACCCTTTTCATCATTAGCTCCGGCTCCGATAACAATCGTATCATTTTCGATGGCTACACCAGAACCAAATTCATCGTCTGTGATCCCATCCGAAGCGGTCAATTTTGCTGTAAAGCTATCGGTGGTGATCCAACCATTAGCGGGCTTTTCATAAACGTAGACCGCACCTTTACCACCATTCTCAGGGGCAGCGATGACCACTGTATCGCCACTGATGGCAACACCCATCCCAAATTCGTCATTCATCATCCCATCTGAGGCGGTTAATTTTGCGGCTTGGAAAAATGGATCGATGGTTAAGGGGTAGCCAGCAGTACGATCATCGACTTGAATTTGTAGAATGCTGTGGCTATTCTTTTCTAATATCGTCAGATAAGCGGGTATCTGTTCATTTGCTGCATCATATACAAACAACTCTCCATAACGTAATCGACTGCCATTCGGCCCAATCAACATTGCGCTTTGCCCATCTGCCGAAATTGTCGCCTGCCAACCGTGACTGAGCGTCAAGTTGAGGGTGAGAAGCGGCATATTTGGTTTGTTGACAAAATGCCGCTTCTCACAAGGGAGAATTGAGGGGCAGTTGAGAGGGAATAGAGGTTGGGGTATTGAGTTTTTTTGTTTATCGTTGAATTTGTAAGCGGGACGCTCTACTAAGGTAAAGCCCTGCTGCAACCCAAATGGCCCATTACGATACCACTCCGTCAACAAACCTCGATGATAGCTTATTTGATTGCCTTCAATAGTAGGCCGTGCCATCTTTACAAACCGTTGATCCGCGCCATAACCTACACTGTCTAACTGAAGGTCAAGTATTGCTTTATCCAGATGTAACTGTGGACCCGCTGGTTTAAAGGCGATTGTTAGACCATTATTATGAACCTCAGGCCATAGGCTGTTATGCTGAATATGGTAACGCATATTCTCTTTACCAATATTATTAGATAGGGCATATTGTAAAGCTAGGGGTAAGGTGTTTTGTGTTAGGGTTTCATCTGAGATGGGTAGCTCAATAGGCAGATTGGCTTCACTATCTGAACTGTGAAATGACCCTAAACTGAGGCTTAGAAATAAGCTCAAAGTTAGTAAATGAAATTGAGAATGAAACATAATCTTCATTTAGATCATTCCTATCTAATAGACGAAACAGTTAAAACCCGTAAAATCGATTTATGTCATCCCCGCGTGGTTTTAGCGGAGATCCATTGTTCGTTGCCCCCG
>JANQQF010000081.1 GCA_028285035.1 Phycisphaerae bacterium | reverse complement strand
GCTACCCTTGGCTTGGTCAGTTTGGGTTGTTGAGCAGACCGTCCAACTCCCTTACGCTTCCCTCGATTTAGGCAGATTTCCTATTGGATTACTGATCTTAGCCTATGCCACTATTGGCACAGGCATTTGGTGGCTGAACAGTCCTACAGGTACCAAAGCAAAACAATCTCATTTTCGATTACCTAAAATTGGTTCTGTCTCTACTCGGTTGTGGTTGGGTGGAATGGGGACAATCGCCTTACTAACATGGTTAGCTGTCTTCAATTTACCGGATGGCCGTTTACACGTTGCCTTTTTAGATGTAGGGCAAGGCGATGCCGTCTTGATTACGCTTCCTGATGGACGGCAAGTTTTGATCGACGGCGGCCCCTCAGCCACTGATCTCAATTGGCGTTTGGGCCAGGAGATGCCTTTCTGGGATCGCACTTTAGAACTCGTGATCAACACCCATCCTGATGCCGACCATTTGGGCGGTCTGGTTTCATTACCAAATCGTTATCAAATAGAACAGGCTTTGGTGACCGATATAGAAGGCACCAGTCAGCTTTATCAAGAATGGGAAACTGAATTGGTAGAGGCTCAATTAACACCCACCATTGCTCAAACTGGATTGAACCTAATGTTAGGAGATGAGGTTACGGCTACAATCCTCAGCCCTAGTCCAGCGATGACGGTCTTCCCTGAACCCAATAACCGTTCCATAGTACTGTATCTGCAATATGACGAGATCAGTTTTTTATTACCTGGCGATATTGAAGCTCCCGTTGAGCGTACCCTGGTTCTCGAGAACACTCCTTTAGCTGCTACAGTTCTGAAGAGTCCCCATCACGGCAGTAACACCTCCTCTAGCGATCTTTTTCTGCAGGCAGTTGATCCGCAAATTGTCGTAATTTCTGCGGGAGAAGATAATCGTTTTGGCCATCCAGCACCGGAAGTATTGGAACGCTACACCGACCACGGCTTATCCATTCTACGAACTGATCAACACGGCACCATTGAATTTATTACAGATGGGAAGCAGTTATGGGTAGAAACAAGTCGATAAAGTCACCAATCTAAAGCGATCTCCCATTTTCATAGCCCCTTAACACCTGAGCCACAGCCAGTATGGTTTCCAGTGATAGATGGGTGTCTTTCCTGAATAAATCTGTCCATTTGGGTGGTAGTCCCAATATGTCTCCAATACCTAACGATAGAGATTGATCAATAAGTCTATCGTTATCATCGACTTAAAATCGCTATTTCACAAAAATTATCATATCATAGGCTAATCCGCCTGTTCACTATTAGGGGAGCAACTATGGGATCAATCGCAGCCTTTATTCCAATGGATCGTCGCCAGGCCATCGGTCGAGGGGAAACATTACCTGATCGAATACAAGGGGCGGTCCTATTTGCAGATATTTCAGGATATACTCCATTGACAAAAGCCTTAATGAAAGAGCTTGGCGAAAAACATGGAGTTGATGAGTTAACCCAACATATCAATGGTGTATTCAAAAGTCTCATCTCTGAATTACATCGCTATCAAGGTAGTGTCATTGGCTTTGGTGGGGATGCAATTACCTGCTGGCTTGATGGAGATGATGGACTCAGAGCAATTACTTGTGCATTAGCAATGCAACAGGTGATGACCGATCTCTCTGCCATCGAAACGCCAGATGGTGAAACATACCCTCTATCTGTAAAAATTGCCGTCACGGTTGGTGAGGTGCGTCGTTTCAGCATTGGGGATCCCAGCATTCAACGTCTCGATGTTTTGGCGGGAGCCACACTGAAACGGATGGCAGATGCTGAAGATCATGCAGAGGCCGGGGGCGAAATTATCATCGGGCCAAAGTCGGTAATGACCCATATCATTGATAAGGTCGTGATAACCGAATGGCGCGAAAAAAATAGTGGTGCTCCAAGCAATGGTGAACACCTATTTGCACTCGTGGACGGACTTCAAGCAGATTTAGTCATCGATCCTGAGCCTTGGCCACCTCTCACGTCTATTGAAAGCACAACTGAAATACCTCTCGAAACAGCAACTTCCTGGTTACTTCAACCTGTATATGAACGCTGGCAGCCTGTTCAGGGTCAATTTTTGGCTGATATTCGACCAGTTGTGGCCTTATTCCTAAAGTTTAGTGGCATTGAGTATGATGACGATCCGGACGCTGGCGAAAAACTGGACACCTTTATCCGATGGTTACAACAAACGTTGGCTACCTATGAAGGTTATCTGATGAAATTGACCATTGGTGATAAAGGCAGCTACTGTTTTGCTACATTTGGAGCCCCACTCGCCCACGATGATGATGAACATCGGGCCCTTTCGGCTGCACTCGAGTTAAAGATAGCCCCGCTAATCTTTGAGTTTATTAAAGACGTGCAAATTGGCTTAAGTCAGGGCAGAATGCTGGCGGGGGCATTTGGTAGCCCAGATCGTATGGCCTACGACTTACTTGGCAGTGAGGCTAATATGGCGGCTCGATTAATGACCCTCGCTAAACCAGGCCAAGTTCTGGCGAGCGAACGGGTTGTTCAGGCTGTTGCACGAAGTTATCTGTTTAGCACCCCGACAATGCAAAAAATCAAGGGTTTTGATGAGCCGCTTCCAGTCTATGAGGTGCTAAAACAGATGCCGCCGGAGATACCAAATTTTACCACTCGTTTGGTGGGACGGGCGGAAGAATTAAGCCAAATGGTCCAACAGTTGGAGGAAGTTTTAAATGGACAAGGCCAAATCCTGCAATTATTAGGCCCCCCGGGCATCGGGAAGAGCCATTTGGTGGCTGAGTTTACTGAATGGGCTAAACTGATTGGGTTTAACGTTGGGCTAGGCACGAGCGAAAGCACGAATCAGCAGGTTTCATATTACCCTTGGCGTCAACTTATCCGAAAAATGTTCGGCCTGCCCGAACCAATCTCGACCTCGATTTCTGTCCAGGTGGCATCTGTTGAAAAATTAATAGTTGAAATTAATCCTGATTGGTCTATTCTAACCCCCTTGCTCGATGATCTTCTCGGGCTGTCCATTCCTGATAATCCAACAACGGCCGCCTACGATGTTCAATCTCGTCACAAGGCCCTTGCTACCTTGCTTGGTGGCGTATTAGCTCAACAGGCTCAAGAACAACCCTTGGTACTCGTTTTTGATGATGTCCAATGGATGGATGAGCGCTCAAAAGAGTTAACCTTAGCCATCTGCCGAAGCCTTGTTGACACCCCCATTATGGTCATTCTGGTTCAGCGTCCCCTTGCTCAGAAACAAGATAATCAACCTCTGTTCGCCGATCTAAATCAGTTATCACATCATCGTCACCTAACCCTGGCGGAGCTTTCTGAAGACGGTATCGCAGCCTTAGTTAAAGAACGCCTACCAGGTGATACTTCACCCCTAGCCTTAGCCTTGATTACGGCCATTACGCAAGGCAACCCGTTCTTTGTCGAGGAGTTGGTCGATGCGTTACAGGAGCTAGGTCGGCTTGTGTATCGCGACTCGGACAAGGTTTGGACCCTGTCAGATGAGACAATTCGTCGCTTGCGCGAAAAGAATTGCTTAACCAGAGATCCATCAACTGGCGATTGGGGCCTGGTTCCCGAGGCACCGCTATCAACGGTTGATTTGGGGACGCCTATCTCTATTCACCAGCTTGTGTTATCGCGGGTTGATCGACTGAACGAGGCCCAGAAGCTAACCATCAAAACCGCCAGCGTCATCGGCCGCAGTTTTACTCTCGATTTATTGACCCAGTCCCACCCCAGCCGCCCCCCAAAAAGTGTTCTCACTGAACAGATCGATGTGTTGGAGAACAACAACTTTGTTTACTCGGCACCTGAAGCGCCTAAGGAACAGTATTTCTTTAAGCATCATATCACCCAAGAGGTTACCTATACCTCCCTCCGAGAGGAACAGCAGAAATTGCTACACCAATGGGTCGGACAAGCGCTGGAAGCGTTGACCCCTGACGCAGTCGAATTGTTAGCTTATCATTATTTCCGAAGTGGACTGCGTGAGAAAAGCATCCTTTACCTGGAGAAAGCCGCAAGAAAATCCAAGCGTGAATATGCCACCGAGGCAGCCTTAAATTATTATAATCAAGCCCTAACCCTAGACAATCATTTGGAGTGGCTCAAGGAAAAGATTGAGGTTTTACATATTTTGGGGCGACGGGAGGAGGAGAAGGCTGCATTGAAAGCCTTGGAGCTTGAGCCGAATGAGTCTACGTATGAGGTATCATTTCTATGGGGGCAATATTATGAGGCTATTGGGGATTATGACCAAGCTCAGATCAATATCGCAATGACATTAAGTACCTATAAAAACCTCACTAACCGTATCAATCAAGTACGCTGTCTTGCCCAACTTGGCTTAATCAGTCGTCGTCAAGGAAAATATAATAAGGCAAAAAAATGGTACAAGCAGGCACTAAACCTGTTTCAGGACAAAATACTACTTTCTGATGAAGAAATACAGGCTGTAATCCAAGTAAATAATGGTTTAGGTGTGGTTTGCTATCAACAGGGGATATATGAACAGGCCAAACATTTTTATCAACAAGCCTTAGCTTTAAGCAAGCAGCATAATCAAAAATTTGGCGAAGCTGATGCTCTCAACGGTCTAGGTGTTATTGCTTTCTACCAACGCAACCTTGATCAGGCGTTATCTTATCATAAGCAAGTTTTGTTCATTCGACACCTGACGGGTGATCTTGTTGGTGAAGGGAATAGTTTAACAAATTTAGGTAAAGTCACTCGTGATGCCGGAGATTATGGACAGGCGCAAAAATATCTCGCCGACGCCTTGAAGATTCAGCAGGCCACCACTAATCGTTGGGAAGAGGTTAATATTTGGATTGATTTGGGTGGGTTACACTATGAATTAGGTGAAATGCCAATGGCCCAAAGCTGTTTAGAAAAGGGATTATATTTAAGTCGACAAATCGGTGATGAAGCTGGTGAAGCCTTTGTTCTCTGCAATTTAGGATTGGTGCTGGCTGAATCAGGAGATTTACTTACTGCAGAAAGGGTATTACGAGATGGTTTACAACTTGCTAAAAAGCAAGACGATAAGGACTTAGCTTCAAGCTTTTACTTTTATCTGAGTCTGATTAGTTTACAAGCCAATCGTCCCCAGCAAGCGATTATCGAGGCTCAAACAGCTTTGACTTTACGATCTGAGTTAAATTTACCATTACGAACTGTGGATGATTTGAGTACTCTGGCCGCAGCATACTTGGTAATAGGGAAAGTTAAAGAGAGTCTTGATAAAGCCCAAGAAGCTTTAACAATTCTAGAACAATTTCAAGGCGAGGGACCAGAATTCCCACAGCGTGCTTATTTTATTTGTTACCAGGTCCTAACCACAGCCGGAAAGCTGGAGCAAGCTCAAATGGCATTACATGCCGCTTATGATTTAGTCATGAGTCGGGCCAATAATATCAGCGACCCGACTCAACGTGATTCCTTTCTGTACGGACGTAAAATGAATGTAGATATTTTGCATACGTATCGTAAGCAGAATGATACAGATCAATTCGTGAAATAGGTTGTTAGGAATAACCTACTTCATAATTAGTGGTAAGAATATAGAATATTTTGGAGGTGGAGGTGATAGTAATCCTGAAGTAACAATAACGTCATCTATAACCCATCCTTTCCCTGATATTTCTGCATCAGCCTCTAAACTAAACCGTAATTGAATAAGCATGTCGAGGGTTATATAAGGAGTCATATCGATTTCTTCTAAATATAAATCCGTACTTGACCATTCTGCCGAATCTAAATTTTCTGTTTCTAAAGGGGTAATTGCGCCACCGTTGAAAAAAGATCTTAAATTTATCCATTCAGACCAGCTACCCCCACCATCGATTGAGGTCGATATTTCAACAAATCCAAAATCTTGGCTTTCACCCCAATCTTCCTTGAAGTTAAGTATGTCAAAATCCTGTTTGAAACTTAGTTTCGGATTCGAACAATTCTGCAAACTGATAGCGGGTGATGTAATAGTTGTTGTCCGCTTCAGTATTGAATCTGAAGAAGAAGGATAAGGATTATCAGGACTATCAGTCATAGCCCGAGTTAAACCATCTTTGAGGGTAACGATGCCCCATTCGCCTTCAAGTTGCCATTTGTTGGGGCCACTTTCAAAGTTATCATAAAAACAAGCTTCATCATTTGGCTCAAATATGGCCAACGTATCGGATGTGGAGGCATAGCCCTGATCCCCATTAATCACAATAAGTTGATATGCTTGGGCTGGGAGCCCTTTCGGAAGGGCTGTGGTCATTGTTGTCGAGGAGACAACTTGGGCAGACAGGGTATAAGCTGTGGTATTGCCAATGAGGCGTATTTGTGTTGGCGATAGGAAGTTCTGCCCGGTAATTACGAGGGTGATGGTCAGGTCATTTGTTGTTATCATTGGTGTAAAGGTTGTGACATCAGGTGAAGTAATGCCAGCCAAGAGGGCATATACACCTGGCTTCTGAAAAGAGGCCGAAGCCAGATTGTAATAGGTATCACGATAGGTATCCAATGCCTGCCAGGTGGTTCCATCCCAGAAATGGATCGTTAAATCATCCTCAGAGACTTCCTCCACTAAAGCATCTTGACCTAGGTATTGAAAACTAACGGAGCCACTGACCGATAAATCTTGGGGGAATGCCACCAAATTGTACCCTGGCCCGATGGCTTTTTTGCCAGATGGAAGGGCAGGTAAGGCAGCCATATCCTGGACGGTGTAGAATTCACCTTTTTTGAATATTTCTGGATTGGGTGTAAAGAAAATGAATTGACCGTCAGATGAAACGATGGGTGCCCCACTCCCCCGACTTTTTGGACCACTCCCTCGGCTTTTTGGACCGCTCCCTCGGCTTTTTGGAGGATTGCCTCCGATACTGAAAGCTACAACTGCTTCACGACGAGGATCATCTTCAGATGCTATTTCATCAACCCAAAGCTGGACATGACCAGCTAAAACAGTATAGGTAAATGGGGGAAACTGGCCCTGGTAGCCACTTCCATTAGGGGTCAACATTATCGCTTCCGTAGCCAGGTCAGCCTCGGGAAAAAGTTTGGCTTTAAGTGACAAATCTGCTGGCACATTCTCAACCTGAATTGCATAGGTGGTTGAGTTTACTGGGGTTAGCTGGATAAACGGGGTCCAATTACTATCAAATTTCATTGTTAATCGCTCATCACCCAGCTCGATGACCTCACAACCATAATGCTGTCGATCAGGATCAAACGTACATAGCCGATCATCAGGCCGGGCACCTCGAGCCAACAATCGATTTTGCCCACCGACTGGACTACCTAAATCGACGATACTGTGTTCGCGCAATAGAAATGCTGTTCCTCGTGAAGAGCTTTTCGTTCCATCCTCATAATCGAGAAAAAATGTCGGATCTACTAGAGGGTTGATTGGGATAATCGGAGCAAAGATGACGTTAGTCAAGTCAAATGGCATTAGATTGGGGCCTGGATTAATTTCGGTTGGTGTCTTAAGCGGTGGATACCATAACGTTATCGTCTCCCATTCATCTCGTTCTAAGGTTCGTTCAGTCAAGGTTTGTGCACAACGGTCTGCCCAGTACACATCATCAAAGATGAATTCGCTATTGTCAACAGAATAGACATCTCCCATCGCAGTACCGATACAACCCTTAGCTGGATTTTCAGTATCAATCGCAATCAGGAGACCATCTTCATTCAGACCGAGATAGGTATCATCCAAAAATAGAAAGAAGTGGGCTAGCTCATGAGCTAGCGCTAAAGACCAATCATCCCCTAGATTTTTTCCAGGATCACCATAACGATTCCAGGTTGAGCCCATTACCACTTGCCCAATCCTGTAATAGATATCATTGTGATGTGGATCGACGGTATCAGTCAGAACCACCCCCCCTTGAATGGCAAATGGTCTTAAGCGATTGGTGGCGCGGACCTGAACATGAGCTGTATCCCAAGCCGTTTTATCTTGATAGACTGTAATTTGTCGCAAAGCAACTTGACCATCGGTAAAGTCAAATAGTTGCTTTGACGCTTTTTTAAGATCGTCCTCCAATTGCCCGATATAGGAAGTATCAGAACTAGCATCCCATTCCAGCGACACGTCCAGATCAAACAACATCAAGGGATTGGTCTCTCTCACCACCAAGGTCTGTACTCCTGGCTCAGTGACTGTGTATAGCGGAACCCCTTCAGAATTGGTATCATTAGTGTAATACAAATGAAGGGTGTCAGTCAGCCCCACCGCCCACGTCATGGTCTCCGTCCAATCAACCGGAGCTAAGGCTAGCAACCGATCTCCTATGTCGATTCGACCTCGGCCTTGTAAGTATCCCTGGGCATCTGTCACAAATGGGGTATCTTCAGGCGGTATACAACTATTTACTCCGTTTCCGATTGCACAACCATTATGACTTTCTCCTTCCGATAGTTTATAAACTAACGCACCTACTTGCGGTTGTCCCGTCTCATCTACCACTCGTACCTGTGTCCCTCGCGCCCGAAAGGGAAAAGTTGTAGCTGATGCATAAGGCCATTGGTAGGGGCCAGCAATAGTATTAGTATAACGATATGTATCTCGCATTTGGCTAGCTGGTGGATTAGGATAAAAAATTGAACGTATTACAACATTATCCGACTGACCAAAAAAACTAGATGAAAAGGTGTCCCAAGTAAAAACATGTGGAGTTTCTTGCGGGGTTGCTGTTAAACTAATTGTAACACTATTTGTTGGAATCATTTGTTCCCAAGATCCACCTCCAGTTAGTGAATAAAAAGAGGAAATCTGTCCAAAGGAGTGTTGAGTTGGATGAAATAAAGTGTAAGTAAAAGGGATAAGTGTATCCGTTAGAATTATTGGTGTAGAGACAAAATTAGCATCTTGGGCCTGTCCTGGCTTGTGTAAACTTATCTTAAATCGATCTATTCTTGCGAACTGTCCTAGGTACACCCTATCTAATTGGCCCCTATTTCCAACAAAAGCATCAAGGTCACCATCCAGATTCAAATCACCTAATGCTACAACCTGACTGTTTAAGTTTTCCGGCAATTGATAGCCATCAATGAACATACCTGATGTGCCACCTTGAATTCCGCCTTCATTTAACCATATCTTGTTTTTTTCATTTGAATTTGCAACAAAGGCATCAAGATCACCATCGCCATCTAAATCGCCTAACGCTACAGTTTCGCTAAATGCATTCCCTAAAGATTGGCCACTGTCAATAAACATACCTGGTGTACCACCTTGAATCCCGCCTTCATTTAGCCAGACTTTATTGGCTTGACCTAAATTTGCAACAAAGGTATCAAGATCACCATCTCCATCTAAATCGCCTAACACTACAGAAAAGCTAAAAGAGTCTCCTAAAGACTGGCCACTGTCGATGAAAATGCCAGGTGTGCCACCTTGAATCCCGCCTTCATTTAGCCAGACTTTATTAGGTTGATTCCAATTACCTACCAACGCATCAAGATCACCATCTCCATCTAAATCGCCTAACGCTACAGTTTCGCTAAATGCATTCCCTAAAGACTGGCCACTGTCGATGAAAATGCCAGGTGTGCCACCTTGAATCCCGCCTTCATTTAGCCAGACTTTGTTGGGTTCACCTTCTCTGTTCGCAGAAAACGCATCAAGATCACCATCGCCATCTAAATCCCCTAATGTTACAAATAGCGTTTTCGAATTACCTAATAATTGGCCACTGTCGATGAAAATGCCAGGTGTGCCACCTTGAATCCCGCCTTCATTTAGCCAGACTTTATTAGGTTGGCCCAAATTACCGATAAAGATATCAAGATCACCATCGCCATCGAGATCGCCCAACGCAGCATCTGTACTTAATGAATCACCTAACAATTGACCACTGTCAATGAACATACCTGGTGTACCACCTTGAATCCCGCCTTCATTTAGCCAGACTTTATTTTCTGCGCTATTAGTAACAATGGCATCCAAATCTTTGTCACTATCAATATCCCCTAGTACGACAGCAGAACTATCAAAGTTATCCAAGGTTTGGCCACTATCAAAAAATTCATCTAATTCATTAAACCAAACCTCATTAGGAGCTCCCAAAAAATTGCTAATAAAAGTGTCAAGATCACCATCTCCATCTAAATCGCCTAAGGCTACAGAAAAGCTAAAAAAAGACTCTCCTAATAATTGGCCACTATCGATAAACGTACCAGGTGTGCCACCCTGAATCCCACCTTGATTTAGCCATATCTTGTTTCTTTCATCTGAATTTGCAACAGAGGCATCAAGATCACCATCTCCGTCTAAATCCCCCAACGCTACAGCCTCACTAAACGAATCCCCCAGCAATTGACCACTATCGATAAACGTACCAGGTGTGCCACCCTGAATCCCACCTTGATTTAGCCAGACTTTGTTAGGCTCTCTTTCTCCATTTGTGATAAACGCATCAAGATCACCATCGCCATCAAGGTCATCCAAAATAGCATCTGTCGTACTAAAATCACCTAATGTTTGGCCACTATCGATAAACGTACCAGGTGTGCCACCCTGAATCCCACCTTGATTTAGCCAGACTTTGTTGGGTTCCCCCCAATTGCCTACAAAGGCATCAAGATCACCATCTCCATCTAAATCGCCTAACGCTACAGTTTCGCTAAATGCATTCCCTAAAGATTGGCCACTATCAATGAATGTACCTGATGTGCCACCTTGAATCCCGCCTTGATTTAACCAGACTTTGTTGGGTTCTCCCCAATTGCCTACAAAGGCATCAAGATCACCATCGCCATCTAAATCCCCTAGTACAATAGCATGGCTTTGTGCATCCCCAAGAGATTGACCACTGTCAATAAATGTACCTTGACCTCCCCCTTGTACCCCCCCTTCATTCAACCATATTTTGTTCTGTAACTCGTCAAATGGTGGAAAGGAGTCCTCATTTGCAATAAAGGCATCGAGATCACCATCTCCATCTAAATCGCCTAGGGCGACTGCCCAACTATCCAAATCGCCTAGTTTCTGCCCACTATCAATAAAGGTCCCTGCAGCTCCCTTCTGGTTGCCTCCTGAGTTAAACCATACTTTATTTTCAATCGAATTTGCAATAAAGGCATCGAGATCACCATCGCCATCTAAATCGCCTAATACTGCTGAAAAGCTGTGCGCATTACCTAATCGTTGACCGCTATCAGAGAATATAGACTCTTGTGCGAATACTGATAGATTTACATGAAAAGCCAAAAATGCAGTAATTATACATAGAACAACAATGCATCGAAGGGCAATACTTTTTGTAGCATAAAAACTATTTGACATTCTAAGTTTAATTTTTTTGACCATAAATTTTCTCCGCTTCTGTTAAAGAAAACTTGTAAAAAATCATTACATTTCGATCAAAACCTAACAACATTGTTCACCTAGTTCTACAATAAAGATTCCTTTTTGAAGCATTTGTAAGGATATTAATCGACTACTTTGTAACAAAATCAAGCTTTATTACTGCTCACTCATTTTTATCCGCCCATCCCGCTCCTGACGGACCCGATCCAAATCCAGCAGCGTGATCTTTCCTCTTTCAAACTCAACCAAGTCCCGCTTACGCCAATCTTGCAGAATGGTGTTGACCCAACCTCGTTTGGCTCCGACTAAACTGGCTAAGTCGTTTTGGTTAAGGCCCAGATCAAGTTCATACTGGCCTGGGGCCACCTCTTGACCGAACTCTTCATTATAGTGCAGGAGAAAATGGAGGAGGCGACCAGCGATGTCGTACTGGACAATCGTTTCGGCGTATTGGGAGGTCCAGCGCAGCTTATAGATCAACTGCCGACACATGGCCAGGGCCAAGCCGGGAATATTTTCGAGATGGTGAAGACAACGATCTCGAGACATCACCAGCAAGGTACAGGCCGTGATGGCTTTGGCCGTGGCCGAGCGAGGTTGGCCATCAATCAGGGCGAACTCACCGATTAATTGACGGCGGGTGAAAATATTCACCGTTGTCTCTTCACCACTCGGACTAAGGTGAAAGATACGAACTTTGCCCTTTTTGAGAATGTAGAGGGCCTGACTTTCATCACCTTGATGAAATAGGGTTTCCCCTTTGCGGTACGTCCGTTCCCGAAAATCGTCAGCCAGATAAGCTAACACACCATCATTCACCTGAGCCAGAAGGGGTACCTCCTTCAGAAAGGCTAGGCGATCCAGCATAAAATCCTTATTTGCCATTTGGGGTTCCTTTGACCTAATTCATTCAGGTACAACCTATAAAATTGTGGAATAGAAATCTTACTGCCAATGGGCTGATTATAAATCAGATAGGACTTTAGCACTATCAAGTAGCATATCTAAAAGTGTCTACCAGTAGACACCTTCAGGAGGAAATGTGTGGTAACGTATGAGGACTGGTTAAAATTAGCGTATGTTGTGGTCGCCACTGGCTATGATACCATAAACATTACAAACTTAAGGTTTATTTAGATGAATCTTTTTAGTTGGTTTTTGCTCGGTCATTTGCTGGCCGATTGGTTACTACAAAGTGATTGGATGGCCATAGGTAAACGTCAGAAGTTCTTCGCTGTGGCTGGTCTGGTCCACTATGCGATTTATACAGTGACCATATTGTGCTTCTATTTCTTCCTCAATGGATCCTCACCAAATTTTCTCTCCATTCTCATCATTGGCCTCATCATCTTTGTCACCCATTGGCTCGTTGATGGGACCAATCTTGTCCAGATTTGGATGCGATTTTACGGTCAACGTGACCAAGCCTTTGTCCGCATCATGATCGACCAAACCCTTCATTTGGTCGTCCTCGGTCTGGTCGTCCTCGCCATTCCCTAACTTCGCCAGATTGGTCCAGTCTCCAAAATCTTGACTTTTTGGAAAATATCTGCCGTATGCAGATGGATTTTCAGCCAAATCACCTTGCTGGACTGGACCAATCTTTTAAACCATCAATGTGTCCAACAGCAGACATCGGCTTGTCCAGCACTAGACAGACAATCTCCTTATAACGTTGTTAAGCTCAATGAAAACGAAGCTAACGTTTCATTGGAGGTTGTCTCACGATGTATCAACCAAAATTATGCCAATCAAACCTGTCCTTGGCCGTGATTGATGAGTTACCATTATCCGACAAGATGGTACCCCCTCAAAGTCAAATGGCTCCGATCCTCGATATGACCATTATCTATAGGGTCTTACATAGTCGGGTTCAGTGCCTCGCGGCTGGATTTCCCCTAGACCACCCCATTATCACCACGCTGGATGAGCTACGGGATCAATATATTCAGCAGGTTGGGGTTGCTACCTATTTTCGGCAAATGGTACAAATCCGGAACGAGCGGCGAACAAGCTTGGCTACAGTCTCTTCCAAGCTTCAAGCTTTAGCCCCGTCTGAGCAAAGCCCGCTTGATCATTACGAAAAGCAAATAAATTTTGACTTTACCAGCATCGACACCATTCAACGCCTCTTTAAGATCCGAGCTTACTCCCTGAAGCAAGGCCTACAAACGAATCAGATTATCTTGAACGCCTTCTGTGCGGCACGAGCTAGACACATCGCCTCCGTTGGCGCTCCCCAATACCTCACGGCAATGCTTGGTCCCATAGCAAAGGTAAGTGCCCTTCACTGCACCTTTTATGCGGTCGGACACCAGCTCAACCCAATCGAACTACACGGTGATTTAGAGCAACCAGTTGCCAAATTTCTGATCCGCTACTTCCGTCGCCGCTCGCCCTACCTGAAGGTTCAATTGACTACGGCCAAACAGATGTTAACACGCCATCTTTAGGCCAAAGGAGAAAGACAATGACGTTATCAATTGACCATTCACCACGAGTATTAAAGAAGTACAGCATCACAGAAGCACCACTCTCCCGGCGGGAGTGTGAAATTCTACAACTCGTCGCACAAGGCTGCTCTAACTTACAAATTGGTCGCCACCTATTCATCAGTCCCAACACCGTCAAGGTCCATATGCGCAATATCTTTGAAAAAATGCAGGTTCGATGTCGAACTGAGGCAGCTATGGTGGCCGTGGAAAGGGGGTGAATCGCAATTCCGACCATGCCATAAAGCGAAAGTAGATATTTTAGTGAACCATATTTTTGCAAAATTAAAGACAAAGGAGATTTATCGTGAAAGCATATCACATTCAACGCACGACTTTACGTCACATTTCACTTAAACTGTGTTTGGGATTAGTCTTGATGCTTAGCCTGGTCACCATCAACTGGAGTACTACGCCCCCAGCTCAAGCTGCATCTAATGTCAAAGTCAAAGTTATTATTGAGCGGGTGAAAGAACTTGAATGTCATGATGAAATTGAAACACCTTTTGGCAATATTTGTACAGATAGCCCTGATTATTACACCAAAATTTATATAGATGGGCAGAAAGTGTTACAAACTGGGCGTGATGATTATTCAAATAAAAAAGAAATCTTTCCCAATTGGCAAGGCGAGCTATTTGTTAATCTAAGTAAAGAATCCATACCGATTGTTATAGAGATTTGGGACTCTGACGATACCAGTGGTGATGATCGTAGCGATTTGCACTCTGGGCCTGGTAGATCACTTAATTTGAATCTTGACTTGAAGTATTGCTACCTGTCTGGTGATGATTTTGGTTGGTGTAGTACGTCTACATCTGACCCACTAATTTCATCGGGTACAAGTGATGATCGATCTGAGATACAGTATCGTGTGGAAGTTTCTGGTCAACTTGATCGTCCACGAAATATTAGAGCTACTGACGGCACATCAATGAATCAAATTGAGGTAACTTGGGACAAAGTGGCTGGAGCCACAAACTATGAGGTTTGGCGTAGTACCTCAAATAACAGTTCAACCGCGATACGAGTTGCCTCGTCTATAACTATCCAAAAGTTTACTGATACAAATATCAACTCTGGGATGACTTACTACTACTACTGGGTCAAGGCCAAGAATTGGCGGTATACGACCAGTGAGTTCGGTAGTTCGAATTCTGGATATGTAATTGCAAAGCCCAATAATGTTAGGGCTACAGATGGTGAGTTCACGGATCAAATCAAAGTAACTTGGAATAATGTTCACGGGGCGAAGACATATGAAGTTTGGCGTAACATTTCAAATAATGCTTCAACCGCCACACGAATTGCCTCGTCTGTGACAACACGAACATATATTGATAAAGATATTACCCCCGGCACAAGTTATTACTATTGGATTAAGGGGAAAAGTGATAGCAAAACTACCAACTTCAGTAATTCTGATCCAGGCTACGCTCTCATCGTGACATATCCCGTTTATCTACCACTCATTTCGAAATAGAGCCATAATATTTGTCAGTCTAAAGAAGAAACTTAAATCATTTTAAGAGGGCGGGAAATCGCGCCCTCTTCTTTATTCCCAAAGCCACTTTTATCTGATTCTCAATCTCTGAATATGAAACTTTACCTGAATTAGTCAAGACTTAATCTGACATTTGTAGTAAAATCATAAAAAGAAGAAAGGATAAATGTCAGATGACAACAAACGAAAAAGTTGAAACTCCTTC
>JANQQF010000073.1 GCA_028285035.1 Phycisphaerae bacterium | reverse complement strand
GGTAGTGTCCCTGGAATACGTGGATAGACATAAAATAGGAAGGACAGAAATCAATTGATTAAACTCCTGGTGAGAAGTATTTTGTCTCATCAGGAGGGAAAAATGGATTATTCGACGTGTTATTGCCCCAATCAAGCTTGTAGCCATTATGGGATATATGGTTATGGGAGGCATTTAGTCCGAAATGGGGCAGATAATGGGATTGCCAGGTTGTTATGTAAGATGTGCGAACGAACATTTTCAGAGCGAAAAGGAACGGCATACTTTGATATTCGTACCGAGGCACGAATTTATACCATCGCCATGCGTGCTTTAGCGGAAGGTAATTCATTACGCGGTACAGGACGCATTGTGGCAGTAGATAAGGATACAATTTGCGACTGGTTAGATATCGCAGGTAAACATTGTCGAGCAGTGATAGCCTATTTGTTTCACGATTTGCATATTAGCGAATGCCAACTAGACGAGTTATGGAGCTTTGTTTACAAGAAAGAAAAACGATTGACCTCGACAGAAAAAGTGTTGGCTCACTATGGTGATGCTTGGGTTTGGCTTGCTTTTGCTCCTGAATGGCGACTGGTGTTAGCTTTTGTGGTTGGCAAGCGGGAGCAGGCGCAAGCCAATTTATTGATTGATCGTCTTAAGGGTGTCAGTTGTGGTCATATTCCCTTTTTCACCAGCGATCAGTTGCCTCATTATGCCAATGCACTGCTGCACGGCTATGGGGTCTCTGAAGTTACGCTTAACATCCCTGGTAAACGGGGTCCTAAACCCAAACCAAAGCTTCTACCACCCACCGATCTGCTTTATGCTCAAGTTGTCAAACGCCGAGAGCGTGGTCGGGTGGTCGAGGTGACCACGAAAGTCATTTTTGGCTCCGAGGATGCCATCCAGACCCGTTTGCTAGCTTCTCCCGTCAGTGAGACGATCAATACCAGTTTTGTTGAACGCAACAATCTGACCTGTCGCCAGTGCAATGGTCGTTTGTCGCGTAAGGTTCTCAGTTTCTCCAAAGATTTATCTTGGTTGGAAAAACATTTGTGGTTGAGTCTAGCCTATTATCATTTCGTCTTACCTCACGCCAGTTTAGCTCAGCCTTTACCTCAGCCACTCCCAACTCGAGGCACTGGTTCACCCAAAAAATGGCAAGCTGTCACTCCAGCTATGGCTGCTGGGATCACCGATCACGTTTGGTCTATGGATGAATTGCTCTCCTATCGCGTCCCTCCTGATTTCTATGAATGTCCTGAGCAATTCGATTAACCCATTTCTTTACTTTCTCTCATCCACGTATTCGAGGGACACTATC
>JANQQF010000065.1 GCA_028285035.1 Phycisphaerae bacterium | reverse complement strand
ATCTCGGGCATACTCACCTTGAGAATGGTTGACAGTTTTGTGAGAATAGCCCCATTGAGTGAGGCGATTGTAGATGTTGTACTCGTCGGTATAGATGAGACTACCGGGTTGAACCGTCTGCTTGATCAAGGGTTTGATGGTGGCTTGTTTCACATTTTCCAGCATTTGAATAACCACTTGCCCACCCCGTTGCAGGATCCCCAAGATGGGTGGTTTTTCAGCTTGCAGGGTCCCTCGGCCACGTTTCCCCTTGAGCCGCCGTCGCCGACCCAGACGGCCTTGCCGAGCCACAGCCGCAGGCTGACCTTTGTGCCCCGCCACCACGTAGACTTCATCACACTCGATATCTCCCTGCAACTCTACCGGCTTTTTTTCTCCACCACACCGCTGCGCAATTGGGTCGTCATCTCTTGCATATCACTCTTATTCAGACCCAATTCTTGGGCAATCTGTTGGTTGGAGAGATTGAGCCCCATAAAGTACAGGCACAAAATCCAGACTTTCAATGGTTGGTGGTGTCCTTCGAAGATGGTATCGCTTAAATCATCAAACTGTTTATCACACCCTCGACAATGATAGCGTTGCCGCTCCTTCTGACGACTGTGTTTACCCCGTTTCTTTACTTGGGCCGATCCACATTTGGGGCACTTTACCCCGTCAGGCCATCGAATTTTGCGTACCTCAGCATAACACTTGGCATCATCCATTAGCTCTTGGATATTTAGCATCTCTTTACTTTCTTTGTTTTTTTGTTCAGCTTATCCTTTTTTCCTCCTTTTTCAACTCACCTCCTTGAAACCCATATTGAGCCAAAACATATTTTGAGTCACCGACCGAAATTTTGTGGGCAATCCTCACGATTGGATTTGGATTAATGGCGATTGGCTCGTTTGTATTGGTCGAATTTGGGTGATTTATGTCTAAATTTGAAAAAATAAAACAAGTAATGTGGGTCTTATTTGCAGTCCCTCTACTGACATTTCTGTTTGTCATCTACCTTGCCTTAGATCAGGCTATATTTACTGATCAGCCCATTGATTTAAGCCTTATATCAGGATCTTTCATCGTTGTGGGGGGAGGTATGTCAATCGTAATATTGATTTTAGGTGGCCTATACATAATTGGGCCGGACAAAATCACCGCTCAATCTTCCAATATCAGATTTTCAGAAAAAATAAGATGGCCAGTGATGCTAGTGAGCATTTATCTTACGGCGCTCATTCTAGTGGGCTTCTTTTTAACTGAAACATCATTTCTCAGTAATAGGTATCTGGAAAATTTTGCGTTCAAAACAAATACCCTCCGGCTTATTGTGTTGGCTTGTATAATGAGCGTCCCATTTGGAGCAGTGATAGCCATAGTAATTAGTGCCCTAGACAAAAAAGCCACAACCTTCACAGGGGAGGGAGTTTTTCGATATACACTTCTTTACATTCTGTGCTTTATGGGATGCTTAGTTGTTATCCAATTAGATAAGACCAGATTTGAATCATTTTCATTTCTCTTAGGAATAGGAATGTTCGGTTTACTTAAAGTGATTGTGTGGGCATTAAACCTACTTTTGGGGGAACGAAACAAAACCAGATGAACAGACTCACAATCTTAGACAAACCATCACTAAATAACAGATTCTACCCCCTTTTTACCGGAATAATAGCTGGATTTATTGCACAGGTTTGCTTTCGAGCATTTCTAGAAAGACCTGACACTATCTCGCAGATGTTATTCTTAGCGGGCCTGTTTGAAATTTTGACTATCTCTATGATTGTGGGTGTCATCCTTATCAAGGAAATTAACTGGGGCAAGAAGTGGCTGGAGCTAGTATTTAACGGTCTCATCATTGGGATAGCAACAGCACTCATTTGTCGTTATGCACTGACACTAAGACCTACCTCTGCTATTCCGATGACTCTGGGTCTCTATCTTGGGATGCAGTGGTTTCAATCCGAACGTTTGCAATTTTGGTTACTTGTTCTGACGGGTGGCTTGGCCTGGTGGGGACACTCATATTTAGGCATCTTGGTTGTTTTTGGTTTGTGGTCTTTTATCACAAAACAAGATCAGTGGATTGTAATAGCTGTCTGGAGCTTCATCAGTCTATTGATGATGATGGACGCTTTGATTTATCGGGGGCTGGCCTTACTCCTCATTTGTCTACTGGGCGTTGCAGGTCGTTTCAGGGAAGTTGACGCACCAAAAAATCAGCTACTCTGGAGAATCCTGATTGCAATCTTGGGGTTAATGGCGTTCATTACGTTGATATTGGATTATTTTCCGCGCTTGGCCGGATGAGTAATATCGGATTATTAGCAATGGTTTGGGGGACAGCAATGACCAGGATATTGACAGGGGGTATATTGTGGCTGGTTGGGCTAGGCATATTGTATTGGGGGGATGGTCTGTCGATTTTCGCCTTTGTCCTGGCTACAATAGTATTGCTCGGCAACACCATCTCTCCATTAGCGGAAAATCCCCGCACCGCTTTATTAGGTGGCGTAATTGGTTGTGTTTTGATTTGGCTAGCCTATTTAGAACATACTGATCCAATTGATGCAGCGCGTGATGCATATATAAAAGATTACTGGATCGGCGGCGTGATCATTATTCTGCTGTCGATACAATTGTGGGCTCACACAATCTTGGGCATCGATAAGGATGAAAATGTTCTATGAAGTGTAAGTGCTTCATAGCCATCTGATGGCAAAGGATTTAAAGGGCTAATGATTATCTGGATAAAAAATCACGCTTCTCACGCTATTGCCGGTGCTTTTCTGGGGGCAATGATTGTTGGATGCACCCAATTACTTGAAGTGGGTCCTCAAGCAGGCCTCATTGGGACTATACAAGGTGGTCTGGTAGGGGCTATATTCAGCCTGATTATCGAAGCCCTTCGATCATACGACCAAACGCGAGAGCGTAACGTTAGTATGAAACGACCTTTACCACCCCTGATGGAACCACTATCTGTCGGAAACCCATTCCATCAAGCCCGCTTTTTAAGCTGGCTATTTCTTCAGCCATACCATTTAGAAGCCTATCGTAAGCAAGCTGGGGAAGCGCACGTCAGGGAGATGGTTGCTTGGCTCGCCAGTTCCTTACTTTGGCTTCCGTTATTGATAGCGGGTTTGGTTGGTATTTTGAATAAAAATATTGTCTTAGCCCCCTTACGATCCACTCAAACCATTCTAATGTTTTTGGTCTGGATTTCGTTTTTACTGATCGCGTTTTTTGTAACGGGGATGTTGGGAACACCGCAAAAATACGAGCCTGATCACCAAGACTGGGGCTTTCTCTTCATCCTTGCCGGAATTCTATTTATACTTGCCATTTTTGTCGGAATGGTTGTTGTCGAAGCAGTGGGCCTTTCACGGCTACTAGGTGGCAGACTCTTTGGAGTAATTCTTTTTAATAGTGGCATCATTCTTACAATGTCATATAGTGTTTTCCAAATTAAGACACCCGGCGAGCAAAAAAAATTAACATATATGTTTAATATTGCCTCCCTCACTCAACTTTTTGCCCTCATTATTGTAATTATTGGTTTTTCCATCGGTGCCAGTGCTAATGACATTGCCAATGTTGGTAACGATTATTCGGGCATGATTTTATTTGTTGTTGGCATTCTTTTTGTATTGTTAGTAGTTGTCACACGTTTAGGCACATTTATCTTACAAAAAACCGCTAGTGCCCCATTAAGTTTTGGCTGGTTCGCTCGGTGGGTGCTCTTCATTCTGTTTATCACGGGGCAACTTGCTCCGATTTGGGTGATCGGTTTACCTGGCTAGCCGTTTATTTGAAATTGATGATCCAGTTAGAAAATTTTACGGTGGAAAGGTATTCATGGCCAGAAAGAATAATTTACCAGATTGGTTACAAGACATATCCAATGCTAAACCTAATTTGGCAGACCTCGATAAAGACTCTAGTGATAATTTTATCGATGCAAAGACACAACGAAATAAAGCCTTACGGGGCCATATCGCTGTAATCATTGTCCTTGCTATTGTCCAATTGCTATTTTTATATCAACCCGCTTGGTCTGTCCTTAAGTACCTAGGACCGGAATGCCAAGATTGTTACGCGGCCTTGTTTGTTGGGGTATGTATTGGCTTACTCGTTTGTGGCTTATTGGGTTTCGATGATCCTTTGAAACTAACAGACAGTGAGACAATCGATACGAAAGAAATGCTCTTGTTTTTTGTTTATATGCTAGTGATTATTTTCATTGATGATATTGCTTCCCTCCAAATAGCTTCCTTCATTCGAGCAAGCATAACCCCAGCCGCAATTGTTATTTTTACATACCGAACCTGGCTGTTGTGGTATTACCGTGACGGGTTAAATAGCGAAAAATGAGAAATACCTGATGATCATTGCTATGTTTGTGGCGAAAACTGATGACACTAACCATATTATAGCTCAAAGGATCAGACCTCATGTCTCACAACCTTCAGAAGGCTTTTGATCTTATAAAAGCGGGAAAAACACAAGAAGCCTATCAGTGTTTATCAGCATTACTAAAGACCAACCCTAATAATGACCAAGCTTGGCTGTTGCTTTCAGTTTTGGTCACAAATGATAAGCGTCGTGAATGTATTGAAAATGCCTTGCGAATTAATCCTAACAGCAAACACGCTCAGGAAGCGTTAGCTCAACTAGAAAGCTCTAAGATTATAAGGTAAGAGAGTGATTGATAAATTACGCAAGATCTATAATAAGATTGATACTATTTTTGATCGTTCTGCCTTGGAAAGTGAAATCAATCGATCATATCGTTTAAGGGCTGAGAATAAACCTGTTACAGCAAAAACAGCCTTTCGTTTGGCCTTACTTGAAGCCAAACGCTTGGATAAGCACGCCGCGCTAAAAATGATTGTTGCTCCAGATGGGGTCGATCCTACAGGCAAGGCCATACGCTGGGAATTTTTCTTTGACCTGATTCAACAGCGGGCGAAACTGATTTGTGAGTGGTTTTTAAGTTGGGATGCTGAAGCCGATAGTTTTGGCCCGCCTCAGCTCGTTGTCAAAGCCAATCCATTTCCACCCGCCGATAGCCCACTACATCAATTAGTCTCGGAAGGTAAACTGTTGCATCGTCAACTGAATGGATTTTGGCAACAAGAGCGTCGTCGGCAGCCAGATTTACCTCATCAGTTTCGTGACAGTGATGAAGCATTGGCCGCATTGATTCGGCAAGGGTTGAGTTTTGATCAAGAGGTTACCTTGAGTACAACAGAACATTCATCCGAAAATGAGAGCTATTGGGTGGCTAAAAGCCGATATGATACGTTTCTAGTGAATTTCACTTAAACTATCATCGGAACCATCCCCAACAATGCCTTTCCCCCATCTTTAATCTCATCCACCACTTCATGCCAGACCAACATCGCCTCACCATCGGCCCCAATCATCAACAATGCAGTTAGTCCCTTTGAACGTTTCAGGGCCATCAGGGCCTGTTTTGGGGTTTGAACGATCGGACTGCCAACATTGAGAGAGGTATTAACAGACACCTCCGCGCCAAGATATCGCCCCATCGCCTTGAGATATGTGTGGGTGAATGGGTCGATGTCAGATCGGACAATTTGAAGGCGGCTGGTCCCATCACGATGGATAACCGCAGGTATTTTTTGATGAGCCTCGGGTTTGGCCCTAGCTGTCAGAATCATGTAGTTGTAGGCATTGTAATTTGCAGTAGATGCGCCGGGGGATAACTCAAACAAGCGCTTTGCTGCAGCCAAAGTGACCATTGGTGCCAGGGGGCGAAAGGGTTCACGGAATTTTACCTGCTGATTGAGTAAAGCCAGGATATCTGGATTACAGGGATTAGCCAAAATAGAACGATGTCCTAAGGCCCGAGGTCCTGTCTCAGCCACGCCCTGAAATAAACCAACAAAGCTATTTTGGGCCACAAGGTAGGCCAGCAAATCAGCTACTCGCTCACGTTGACCTACTTCCCACACATTTCCCAACACTTGCATTCCAATTTCATCATCAGCCTCAACAGCCATCCGAATTTCGGCAGATGTTGCCGCTCGTCCACAATAGAAGGCGTGTGGTAGAGGGTTACCAGGTTGGGCACCGTTTTGTAGGGCAAAGTGATAGGCTGCGCCAGGCGGTGTCCCCGCGTCACCGGGAATGGGTGGCACCCACAGCTTGAGATAAGTATCGTTCATACCAAGATGTTTAGCGAAGTAAGCTTCATCAAAGTGATCCAACAAACGCATATTGGCGATGCAGTTAAGAGCTGTGCCGCCAGTAAAAATGAGGTGATGACTGCCCGTTTTTTGAATAAAATGATCGATCAGATGAAGCAGGGCATCTTCAAAGACCATTTGGGTGGCGGCGGCTTTGTCGAGGCGGGCTTGGGTGGGGTCATCAAGATCGGTGGCATCTAACCGTAACACCTTATCCGGATTCCACATGGCCTTGGGGAGAATGGGTGGGCCGAGCAGGTCAGTTAAGTCGGGCGAGTAAGGGTTTGCATACCCCGCTCGGGACCAGTTCGCCAGCCGTCGATTGAGTAAAACTTGACCATCTTCGGTCAAATGGAAAATGTGACGAAGACCTTGATAGTAGCGGTTTGTTTGGCGATCGTTGTCTCCCCAAGCCGAGGCCCCCATAAATCGACCTTCACAACTCAGTGGCGTCCAGCCCCCCTGCGTGGCACTGAGCATCGTATAAAATGTGCCCAATGAGTCGAACATACTGCCATTGTTGTACCATAATTTGATCCGCCCTTGATAAGCCACATAAAGTGAAATCGAGCCATCATCCCCACTCCCGTCAATGACAGCAATCATCACCGGCTCGTTAATCTGGGCGAAGGGTGAAACGGCCCAGGAGAAATAGGCGTGGTTGTCGTGGTGCCGCAGATTGATCAAAGGCTGCGGCTCAGGTAATCCAAGTTGTTCACCTAAGCGACGTGGGGCGCTCAACATTTCGAACAACACTTGGTGATCGGTCAAAAATGTCTCACGCGGCTGGGGTTTGAGCAATTGCAAGGTACCTGGAAACTCTTCAACAAAAACCCTCAAGCTGTGAGCAATCAGGGCAACATAATCCCAACTGGTTAGACACGCATGAATATCATTTGGCTTTAAACCCAAGTCGGCCAGTTGATGCCTCACCTCTGCCACACTCATCGCTGGATAATCGGCATAATGTTTGATTCCGGTGAAACGCTCTTCCTCATTGTTAGAAATGAGATTGAGCTTTCCTGCTGATGTAACTTCAACTAAAGATGTACCAGAATTGTGCCCACCCGGCCCGATACCCAACAAATAAATTGGTTCGCCTCGCTGACGTTTTTCCCGAAATGCCTTAGACCGACTTTGAGCATAGGCACTAGCGAGGGTGAACAATTTTCGTTGAGACAGGAGATGCTTGATGATAGGATGTATCTTACGGGCGACCCATTGACCAAGACGGGCGTTGCGGGGACCGTAGCGCCCAGGCTTTACAGATGATTTTTTCACCAAATTTTTCCAGGGTTTATTTCAATAATAAACGCCAATTGTGGGTTGTGAGTTACAGATTGTCAATTGTAAAAGGTAACACCTACAAAATCTTCACAAATTGTTGACATATTTTGACAATTTAGGCAGAATATCTTACGATATGTAGGATAAGATCAAGGACATAGAGTATGCTGCACGAAAAAACACCTATTCAAACCTTTAAACTGCAAGAAAAAGGGCTAACCCATATCTTTGGTGAATTAGAAGCCAAGTTGATGGAAGCGGTATGGGCCTTGAATGCCCCAAGTGTTAAAGATGTGATTGATCACCTCGGTGGTGATTTGAACTATAAAACCGCGATGACGGTCTTAAATCGTCTCGTTGAAAAAGGCATTCTCATTCGCGAAAAAGCGGGGCGCCAATTTTTATACAAGCCTGTCTCCACCCGAGAGTCACTACTGGCCGATGTATTTGATCAAATGATACGCGGGATGTTAGGCCCAGAGTTCCGACAGATCGCTCTCACCCAAATGATTAAAACAGCTCAGGATGTTGACCCAGATTTACTCGATGATATGACCCGACTTATTGAGCGGAGAAAATCAAGCGATGAGACGACACCTTAGTCAATCCAACTATTATTTTTGGAGTTTGATGGGCTTAGCCACTTTTCTCGTAGGCTTTGGTCTGTTTATCAGTTGGAGTCACGCCTACCATTGGCTACAGGCACTATGGTATATTTGCCAAAGACAGCTCGAGCATCTTTCCTCTGAAAAATATATTATCTGGCAGTTGATTGTCCCAATCATTCTTCTGTTTATCATTATTCGAGGTGGGCTATCGATTTATAAGCAGGTTCGGGCAACTATCCAATTCACCCGAATTTTTGAGCCACTCCAATGTCGAGTACCCCAAGATTGGCAACCGTTACTAACCAAATATCAGTTACAATCAAATCAAGTCGTTGTCATTGATTTACAGACTCCGCATGCATTTTGTGTTGGCTTTTTGAAACCAAAAATTTGGCTGACCACCAGTTTAGCCGAATTGCTGACCGATGAAGAGTTTGAGGCAGTTTTGGCTCACGAGGTACACCACCTCCGAAATCATGACCCACTACAGTTGGTTATCAGTCGAATGCTAAAAAATGCGTTCTTCTTTTTGCCGATCGCCCACGATTTAGCAAAAGCCATCGAACTCCAGCAAGAAGTTGCGGCAGACAAGGCTGCGATCACCGTCTTTGGTGATGATCTCCCTTTGTTATGCGCCTTACAAAAACTCATCAAGGGATGTTCAACAGACAACCCGGTCTTACCAATATCAACGACATATGCCGCCATTGCCACATTCAATGTGACCGAGGCTCGGATTCGACGCCTCATTTATCCCCCTGCCCCCATTCAATGGCGATATCACATCGGGCGATGGTTGGTTACATCTGGCGTGTTTGCCTTGCTGACAAGCATTGCCCTTATGTCGGCGCAAGCGGCCCCATCTGATGACACGATTATTGCCTGCACGACACCTTTACCTGAACCTCCGATCAGTACATATGAGGCGGTATGGTCGAACTATAATAATGTACGCTAGGTTTATAATGTTTTCACAATCGCAATAGTTATCCAGTTTTGCACCAATGTGGTGCAAAAATTTTTACAGCAAATCTTACGAGTTATAAGATTTAATCCCAGAGGCAATATGCAGAGACAGTTACCAAATCCAGTCGAAGTGCTTCGTCATCAATTTAATCATAATCAGGGTGCACTCCGACTCGTCATATTCCTGTCCCCGTCTCGCCAAAATAGTCTCAATTGTCTGGCAGAGATACAAAAATCGTTTCAAGCGCAATACCAATATGCAGAATTATTTATTTACGTTATCTGGCAGCCTGTCTTTCCATCAGACCACAGTCAGAAAAGTAAGGTATTAAACACATCAAAGCAAAATTTGATTGAATTTTGGGATGAGCAAAAAATTATCGGGCAATGGTTTGCTCAACAGGTTGTTGGCTTTACTGGATTAATTTGGGATATGTTTTTCCTCTATGAACCCACAGCGCACTGGTCCGAGACTCCCTGTCATCTCATCACCTCAGCCGGAAATTTAGCCCAGCATCATATTTCCCTCGAGCAAACATTACGACTATGGCTCCATCACACTTCAGTCTCATTACCACAGCCACTACTGATACATAATTAGACAGTTTATTCCCACAAGCTCGATATTTTTACTTTACCACCAACATCAGGCACGTTGAACGGAACATATTGTCCTTCGTGCCAAATCACCCAATGTAATGTATTGTCTTCCAACGGCACCTCAAATTGAAATCGAACTTGTGCTGGTTGCCCATTGGTTGCTAGCGCTTCAACTATGGCTGTCATGCCCATCAAGTGAATAGTGTCACCGGGTTGCAAATCATGCCCTCGCCCTCGAAAGACCGAGTCAAAGCCAAGCAAATAACCGCCGGTCGGTCGGACAATCAAGGTTCGTGCGTCTGGTCGACTTACTTTGACTGGATAAATTGTTGAAGAGAGAAGCCGAATATGTTTCGGGGTAGGTTGTCCAGCCTGTTCACGCAGATGAAAAATAAACGCAGGGTAGAAGGCTGTTGGGGCATTGACGATGACGAGGGTTTGGTCGGAAAAACTAACACCCTGCGGCAGTGCCTTGATAGCCGGTTCAAGATTACCAATCATAGCGGGCGCACTCGCGGCAACAGGCAAAAAAATCGGAGCGAGGATTAAATGGCTGATCCCCAGGTAGAGACCCAATGGCCTCCACCATGCTCCAGTTTGCCCCAAGTACAACGCAATTACCCCCATTGCCCCAAAGCCGATGAAAAACAGTAGCCGATTAGCCGGAAGAATAATGCAGGATGGAGGAAGCGAAAGAAACAAGCCGATGGTAAAAAATCGGGCTTCGGGCTGGGTAGTCCACAAGTGACGCATCGCAACAATTAGTCCTATCACCACACTCACAGCCATTACCCACAAGAGACTTGTCCAAGGAAAGAACAGAAAATTGTAAAGTTCGGCTGGGATAGGGGTCAATTGCCCGAGCAGCAACAAAGGGGCACGTTCAATAGCCAACCACAGAAATCGCAATGGTTCCTGAATAGGGTTAGCATAGGCAGTGCCCCAAGTGCCATAGCCCAGCCAACGATAGAGGGTAAGCCACCCCACAATCACCGTTATTGTTGGCAAAAGGCTAAGCAAACGTCGCGACAAAATTCCCTTGTCCAAGAATAAGGTGTAGGCGAAAAAATAACCAGCCATCGCAATCGCAGCCTCAGCCGAAAAGACCCCCAAGAGGAAAAAGAACGGGGCCAACCACCCCCCAATCCCCCACTTGTCACGCCGCCATTTATCGTACATTAGCAAAGCCAATCCGCTGAAAAACATGGCTAGCAGCGTATTACGATGGGCCAGCCAGCCGACGGGAAATCCGTGGGCCTCGTCGACGGCATACAAAATAATGGCCAAAGTTGTTATGTGTGGCACAGATATAAAACGCCGATAAAGGAGGCTGACCACAAGAATAACAGCAGCAAACCATAATAAACTATGAAGATGCATTAAGAATGGTGAATTTGGCCAGAATTGATAATCAAGCCAATGGGTCAAGGCTGTCAGGGGTCGCCAAAAGGAGATATGAACATCTGGTAGAGTCCACCACGGTAAAACGCCCTGTTCGATTAGAGACTTAGTGGCGGTTGAGTCATTTTCTAGAAAGGCAAATAATTCGGTGGTAACTTCAGAGAGGTTATCAGCGGCTACAATCAACGGCTGATGAACATAATCGTCAAATTGGAGACCGTTCCATAGAGAGGGGAGGGTGAGGAGAAGGGCTATAGGAATAATAAGAAAGGGTGTTACTAGGCGTAGTTTCATTAGAAGTAAATAGTAATCAGTAATTGATAATTAACAAGGTGGAACCAATTACCAATTACTATTTACCAATTACCAACAACGCTACCCCTTCATCAATTCTTTAGCGCGTTTTGTCTCTTTCTGACGCTCGGTTGTGCTCAAAATTCGTTTGCGAATGCGGAAGCTTTCGGGGGTCACTTCAAGCAGTTCGTCATCTGACAAATATTCGATAGCCTCATCCAAACTCATCTGGCGGGGCGGGGTCAAGCGCACATCGATGTCACGAACCGCACTGCGCATATTATTGAGCTGCTTCTTCTTACAAACATTGACGCCCAAATCACCAGCCCGCTGATGCTCACCAACGACCATTCCTTCATAAACATCAAGTCCTGGGGCAACAAACAAAATTCCGCGCTCCTCTGCATTCTTCAAGCCAAAGGTGGTGGTGGTGCCTGCTTCCCAGACAACTAAAGAACCATTGGAACGAGAGGGAATGGCTCCGGCGAGCGGCTGATAACCGTGCAAGATTGAGTGCATGATGCCTTCACCACGGGTAGCCGTTAAAAACTGATAGCGGAACCCGAGTAGTCCACGGGTTGGCGCGATATAGGTCATGCTGGTACTACCGTTGTGGTTATCAACCATATCGACCATTCGAGCTTTACGAATCCCCAACATTTCAACCACAGTTCCGACAGTCTCAGAGCTTGTTTCGATATGGACTTCCTCAAATGGCTCCAACACTTCACCGTTCTCGCCCTCTTTCATCATCACCTGAGGCCGAGACACCTGGAATTCATAGCCTTCGCGGCGCATATTTTCAATCAAAATAGCCAGGTGGAGCTCACCTCGACCTGACACGTCAAAATTCTCAGCCGTATCTGTCTCATCCACCCGTAGGGCTACATTATGACGCAACTCCTCCATCAACCGCTCACGCAGTCGTCGAGAGGTGCCCCATTTTCCTTCGCGTCCCGCGAATGGTGAGGTATTTACCCCAAAGGTCATTCGTACGGTCGGTTCTTCGACGCGGATAGTTGGTAAGGCGACGGGATTGGCTGGATCAGCCAATGTTTCACCAATACCAATATCCTCCAAACCCGCAATTACGACGATATCACCCGCTTTGGCCTGCTCGATCTCGACCTTTTCCAGGCCTTGATAGTGATACAAATAACGGGCACGTTCTGCTTTAGTTGTGCCATCCAGTTTCATCCGCAGTACGTTCTGGCCCGCTTTCAATTCACCCGCAAAAATACGCCCTACAGCCGTCACCCCACGATATTCGTCATAGCCCAACGTGGTGACCAAATATTGCAAGGGAGCTTCAACATCAACTTTTGGGGCTGGAATTTGTTCGAGAATGGTATCAAACAAGGGTTGCAAATTAGGGTTCAACTCAGGGGTCAGACCAGCTTGGCCGTGCAGACCAATTGCATAGACCACCGGGAATTCTGCCTGCTCATCATCGGCCCCAAGCTCGATAAACAAATCAAATGTTTCGTTGAGCACTCGATCAGTGTCGGCATCACGACGATCCACTTTGTTGATGACCACAATGATACGGTGGCCGATTTCGAGGGCTTTTTTGAGCACAAACCGGGTTTGGGGCATTGGCCCCTCTGCCGCATCGACCAATAGTAGCACCCCATCCACCATATTCATCACCCGCTCAACCTCGCCGCCAAAATCAGCGTGGCCAGGGGTATCGACAATATTGATACGAACAGGTTCGTTGGTTTTGGGATCGGTCAAAGTGATCCCGGTATTTTTTGCCAAAATGGTAATACCGCGTTCTCGTTCGATATCATTGGAGTCCATCACCCGCTCGGCGACTTGCTGATTCTCCCGAAAAATCTGGGCTTGTTTGAGCATCGCATCCAAGAGCGTGGTTTTCCCATGGTCAACGTGAGCAATAATCGCGATATTACGGAGATCAGTTCGTTCAGTTTGCATCTTACATTCCTTCATAAAAATGGCCATCTTGGGCCTTACACAAAAAGACCCCGGCCTAAGATGGCCGAGGTCAGTCATTGACATCGATAATAAATTGTAATGATATCTTAGCAGAGAGACAGAGATTTGGCAAAGAAAAATTTGATTGTCACAGGCCCCAAATCATGTTATGATGAGACATAATCCCTCTCAGGCAATTCATTATTACGGAGGTATTTCCCGTGACCTATAAATTACAAGTCATCATAAAATTACTCAATGAAGGCTTTGGCTTAGAAGAGTTGAACGACCTTTGTTTTCTCTACTTCCGCCCGGTCTATGAACAGTTTCAAGAAACCGACCGTAAACCCAGCCGCATTCGTCGTTTGGTGGAACATGTGGAACGCACCCAAAAATTCGACGAGCTCCTCGCTTACATTGAAGAAGCCAACCCTGGTAAATACAATCAATATGTGGCCCAGTTAGGGCAGTCGAAGACACCATCAAGTCAATCGGCTTCACCACCAGCCCCAAGCGGCGGTAGTGTGTTTAATCAGGGTGGGCAATCGATTGGTGGCAATCAATATAACGTGGCTGGAGATTTGCACATTGGCTCGGATAAATCGGATTGAAAGAAAATTTAAATGATGACCGTTTCAAAAAACACCTATACCGAGCCTGTAGCTACGCTATTAACATTGGGAGATGTACGCGGGGAAAAAGCGTGGCGGGATTATTTGGCATTAGGCTTCACGGAGCAGCACGTTCCCGACCTATGTCAGTTGATCCTAGATAAAGAGCTATTTTGGGCTGATAGCGAAAGTGATGAGGTGTGGTCAGCTATTCACGGCTGGCGGACGTTGGCCCAACTCAAGGCCGAATCAGCTATTCCAGCTTTGATCAAGTTACTGGGCCAAGATGATGACAATGATTGGGCGAGCGAAGAGTTGCCTGTCGTTTTTGGTCATATTGGGGCAGCGGCCTTAGAACCGTTGACAGCCTTCCTTGCTGATGATAAGCATAATCAATGGATTCGATCATCTGCCGGGTCTAGTTTTGCGGAGATTGGGCAGCGTCATCCAGAGCTGCGTGAACAATGTATCACCATACTCACTCGGCAATTAGAGCAGTTTGATCAACAAACCGATACATTTAACGCTTTACTTATCGGCAATCTGTGTGATTTGCAAGCAGTCGAAGCGGCCCCAGTTATGGAGCAGGCGTTCGCCGCCGATAAAGTTGATTTAATGATACAAGGGGACTGGGAGGCCGTTCAGATTGAGCTGGGCCTCCTAACTGAACGCATCACCCCAGAGCCTGATTATCGCCAAATTATGGCAGATCAAATGGGCGTCCATCCCGATGAACTTCTTAGCAATCTTAAGAGCGCTATTCGGACTAAATCAAAACTCAAGGCTGAACGTCAGGGTGTCACAAAAAAGAAGGCCAAGGCCAAGCAGAAACGAAAGCAGGCCAAAAAAAGTCGAAAGAAGCAACGTAAGCGGAAGTAGTTGAAGGCAGAAAACTTAAGTCATCAGATCACAATTGCGACCGAATGGCCCACAAATCGGGGAAAAAGGGGGTGAGGAGCGTGGTACGGAGATAGTGCGCCCCAGCCGAACCGCCCGTTCCTTGTTTTGTACCGATCGTTCGTTCGACCATTTTGATGTGACGATAACGCCACTCTTGTAACCCCTCATCCAAATCCACCAAGCGCTCACAGACCCGCACTAATCGGGGGTGGTGTCGATAGACATTGACGAGTATCGCTTGAACCTCATCCGACGCCGCAATCGCCTGCGTGACATCACGATCCAGTTGATCTTGGGGAACTTCGACGCCATTTGCTTGTAAGTAATGCAGAAACGCATCCCACAGAGTCGGCTGCTCAAAACGCTTTGTTAAATTGGCTCGTTCCGGCAGGGTATCTGGGAAATGGTTCAAGATGGCAGATCGTTTGTACCCCAACACAAACTCCAACTCTCGAAATTGCAGCGATTGAAAGCCGCTGGCTGTTTCCAAATAGCTGCGAAAGGCGTTAAACTCCAGCGGAGTCATCGTCTCCAGCACATCAATTTGAGCCACAACGGTCTTGAGAATGGTCAGCATCCGGCGGACGGTGTGCAACACGCGCTGATGGTCATTCTCGCCCATCTTCGCCATCAGATAATCCATCTCATGCAACAACTGCTTGAACCATAATTCATACACCTGATGGATCACAATAAACAGCATCTCATCGTGCTCAGGTCCCTCCGATTTTGGGTCTTGAGCGGTGAGAATTTTATCCAATTGAAGATAACTGGTGTAACTGACAGCGGCTGATGACATATCGTATTATCCTCGCAACTTAAAGCGTTGAATTTTCCCCGTGGCTGTTTTGGGCAACTGTTCGACAAACTCAACCCAGCGGGGCCGTTTATATCCTGCCATTGCATCTCGACAATATTCGATCAAGTCCTTAGCCAAAACATCCGAGGCAGTTTGGCCTTCATTAAGGACGACATAGGCTTTAGGCTTGACTAAATCTGAGTCATCGGTCTCAGCCACCACTGCACATTCCAACACCGCCGGGTGTCCAATCAACGTACTTTCAATTTCCATCGGTGAGACCCAAATCCCACCGACTTTCAGCATATCGTCGGCTCGACCTGCGTGCCAGTAGTAGCCCTCTTCATCCACATAATATTTGTCACCTGTGAAGAACCATTCCCCCCGGAAGGTATAGCGACTCCGCTCATACTGATGCAGATACGCGAGCGCCACAGACTCGCCCCGCACCAGTAGATTGCCAATTTCCCCTTGCGGTACATCATTGCCGTCCTCATCGATGATTCGTAAATCGTAACCATCAAAGGGTTTACCACTGCTCCCAGGCCGAATGTCATCGGGACGATTCGAGAGGAAAATGTGGTACACTTCAGTGGAGCCGATGCCATCAATCGTGTCCAAGCCGGTTCGCTCTTTCCACTGCTGCCAAATTGGGGCGGGGAGCGCCTCGCCCGCCGAAACGCATAAACGGAGTGATGATAAATCATACTTTTCGGTGAGGTCTGGCATCGCCAAGGCCATTGCGTATCCAGTCGGGGCGTTGTAAAAAATGGTTGGCTTGAAGCGATCAATGTGTTCCAAAAGATGAGCGGCCACACGTGGTGATCCAGCGAAAAGCACCGTGCTGGCCCCCACCGACCACGGAAAAATCAGATTGCCACCTGTGCCAAAGGTAAAAAAGAGCTTGGCCCCAGCAAAGGTGCGATCAGTTTCTGTCAATTCTAAGACATTTTGACCCCACAATTTAGCCGTCAGAGGTAAATCCTTGTGGGCGTGCAGAATACCTTTGGGTTGACCAGTTGTTCCACTGGAGTAGTTGAGCGTGCAGTAATCTTCACGATGCGTTAGAGCAGTCGCCAATTCGGTTGATTGTCCATTGATCCAATCCGCATAAGTTTGATCCGCCCCTTCGCCAGAACCGATGACGATGACCTGTTCCAAAAAAGGCTGATCGGCTCGAATCTCATTGATTTTGGGCAATAACATTTCGTGAACGATCAGCACTCGGGCTCGACTATCCCGTAAGATGTAGTCGTATTCGGCAGGCGTGAGCAAGGTATTCATCCCGATGGAGATGGCCCCAATTTTCAGCGTCCCAAAGAAGGTCGTGACCCACTCCGCGCTATCCAACACCAGCAGACCCACTGTTTCCCCCATCCGCACATCAAGGGCTTTCAGGGCATTGCCCACCTGATTGGCTTCATTCGAAACCTCTTGAAAGGTCATCGTCCGTTCCAAGCTGAATAAGGCCTCTTTGTCAGCTCGTTCGGCTAAATTGTGCTCTAAAATATCAATGGCATTGTAGGTTAAGGGAAGATCAGCTGCTTTCATACGATGGGGCACCCTTTCTCAATAATAACTTAATATTACGCATTCACAACGGTCGTTAGTAGAATGTATCAAATCATAATTGCAATGAACGAATTGTCAAATACATATTGTGTTTTTTGAACGACCGTCAGTTTTGTATAGAGTTTTGTAGGGTTGTGGATTCTTAGAGATTGTTTCAAAGGCCTAAACAGTCCACAGATATAACCCATTTTTTAGATTTTATCTGTGTCTATCTGTGTCTATCTGTGGATAAATAATGCCTTCGGTGACTTTTAAATGTGGAATTACTACGAGTCGTTACTTCGGCTCAAACTCACCACGCACAACGTCATCAAGAAAGCCATCAATATAATGATCCATTAGTTGGCGATAGTTGGAGAAAAGCTGCCACGCCTGATGACCGATCCAATCTGGGGCTAGGAGCGAGGCGGGTAAGTTGGGGTCTTTACGGGGGAAAGGTTGGAAGAAATAGGTCATCCAAAAGCGATGGGTAAAACAGGCTTCTGGGGACAATTGATCTGTATTTTTAATCTGACGAGCGGCTTCGAGTTGGGCAAGATGAGGGGCGTAACATTCAACGAAGGATGCATATCCTTGGCTCAACACCTCTATATCCCAACACTGATCGACAATTTCCTGATCTGAGGCAAAGCCAAGATTTTTACTCTCAAAAAATTTGACGTAAGGTAACACATCCAATTCGTTGAGAATGTTCTCTAATTCGGCCTGACGATTATGAGGGGTAATCCAAGTGCCGGGGGCCAAATTGCCAAAGCCCAACCAAATCAGCCGTTTGCGCAAGGCATTTCGCAAATCCCGCTTGCTTTCTGGCAGCGAATAGACCACCAAATACCAGGCCCCGTTCCAATCCGTCAGCCGAGGTTCGCGCAAACGCTGGTTTCCTTCCTCAAGCAGGGCCATCCCCGCAGATGTCACCTCATAGCGACTCTGCCGCCCCGATTTGTGGTTAATAAACCATCCTTTACGGACCAATCGCAGCAGCGTCGCCCGGGCTGCTCCTTCATTGATATCCAACAGCTTCAACAAATAAAGCAGGTCAGCCGTCCAAATCTGGCCGCCACGCTGCAAAATATAATCACCAAATAAATTAAAAATGATGAATTGGGTTTTCGTCGTTGAAAAAAGCTGTTGATCTTCGACTTGGCTCATAATGTTAGTTGGAAACTTGGAACCACGGATTTGATAATTACGTGTGATGTTTTTTGCAAAAGATCACGTATTGCGTAGTCCGTAGTGAGTAGTCTTCATCGCTAGTTCACCCTACGGAATACCCACTACGCAATATGAATGTTCTTCTCTAGCAAGCAATACCCTACCTTGATCCCCATAAAAGGCCCTCTAATCTCCGCACCCGACCAATAATTCTAACGCTGGGTTAGGGATTGGAGCAAATAAACTGGGTTCAACTGTTTAAGATTGATTTGACACCATTTTAATTCCGATTAAGATACAATACAAATAAATTACGATCGTTTTATTTGTGTAATACTTTAGCCGGTCTGATCCAGAGTTCAAAAGGAAAATTCTTATGAAAATCACCGTTGTGGGTGGTGGTCCGGGCGGACTTTATTTCGCGTTGTTGGCAAAAAAAGAGTGGCCTAGTTACGATATCAATGTGTATGAGCGTAATCGAGCCGATGATACGTTTGGATTTGGAGTTGTTTTTTCAGATGCCACCCTTGGCATCTTCCGCGATTATGACAAACCCTCTTACGAGATGATTCGGCGCAATTTCGCCTATTGGGATGATGTCAACATCCACTTCAAAGGCCATGTGTTTAGCTGTAGCGGCAATGGGTTTTGCGGCTGTTCTCGAAAAACGTTACTCCTTCTCCTGCAAGAACGATGCCGAGAGTTGGGCGTTACGCTGCATTTCGAACATGAGTTTGAGCCAGAAGATCTCACGAAAACCCCATTTGCCGATAGTGACCTCATTGTGGCTTCGGACGGCATCAACAGCAAGCTTCGGCGTGCTCACGAAGCCCACTTTGGCACAACCATCGACCATCGTAAAAACAAATTTTGCTGGCTTGGCTCGACCAAACCGCTAGATGCTTTCAAATATCATCTCCTTGAAACCGAACACGGCCCCTTTATCGCTCACACATATCAATATGAACCCAACCGCAGCACCTGGATTATTGAGATGAGTGAAGAAACCTGGGCTGCTCATGGCTTTGGGGAGATGAGCGAGGCGGAGTACACCGCTGAAATCGGCAAAATCTTTGCTGAAGAGTTGGATGGACACGAGCTTATCACCAATCGCTCGTTGTGGCTCAACTTTCCCACGGTTCGGAACGAGCGTTGGGTCAAAGACAACATCGTGCTCATTGGTGATGCAAAAGCCTCGGCCCACTACTCAATCGGCTCGGGCACGAAGCTGGCGATGGAGGATTCGATTGCTCTTTTGGAGGCAATGCGTGCCAATCCCCAGATCAAAGATGCCCTGACAGCCTTTGAACGGGACCGTCGCGAGGAAGTGGGGAAACTCCAGCACTCAGCTGAAGTTTCGCTAGCTTGGTTTGAAGAAATCAAACGTCATTGGCAATTAGAGCCGGAACAATTCGCCTTTGGGCTGATGTCCCGCTCGAAACAAATCACCTATGACAACTTATTTTTGCGGGATGAGCGATTTGTCAAACAAATTCACGATTGGTTTATCGCCGATGTCCGCAAAAAGGGCTTCGGCGTCGCCGATGACACCCCGCCGATGTTCACCCCCTTCCGCCTACGGGAGATGGTCGTGCCCAATCGCGTGGTTGTCTCCCCGATGGCCCAATACTCTGCTGTGGATGGCGTGCCAACGGACTGGCATTTGGTCCACCTCGGCAGTCGCGCCGTGGGTGGGGCTGGCCTCGTTTTTGTCGAGATGACCTGCCCCTCGCCCGACGCTCGTATCACCCCTGGTTGTACAGGGCTATGGAATGAGGTGCAGTGTGAAAGCTGGAAGCGAATCGTCGATTTTGTTCACGAAAACAGTCAGGCCAAAATCTGTATGCAGTTGGGGCACGCCGGACGTAAAGGCTCAACGCAGCTTGGCTGGGAAAAGATGGACTATCCGCTCTCTGAGGGTAATTGGCCCATTTACTCCGCCTCCCCCATCCCCTATTTACCCGAAAGCCAAACACCCCAAGAGCTGACTCGCTCCGATATGGACCGTATCATCGCTGAGTTTGTTCAATCAACCCGTTATGCTGATGCAGCAGGCTTTGATATGATTGAAGTCCATATGGCCCACGGTTACCTACTTGCCAGCTTCATCTCACCACTCACCAATCAGCGCACAGATGAGTATGGGGGCAGCGTTGAAGCTCGAATGCGTTTCCCCTTAGAGTTATTCCAAGCGATGCGCGACGTCTGGCCCGAGCATAAGCCAATGTCCGTACGCATCTCAGCCACGGATTGGTATCCCGGTGGTTTATCAGAGGCTGATTTGATTGAAGCCGCTCAATTGCTTAAAGACGCTGGGGCTGATTTAATTGATGTGTCTACGGGTCAAACCGTGCCTGATCAAAAGCCCGTCTATGGCCGGATGTATCAAACGACCTTTGCCGACAAAGTTCGCCAAAACGTGCATATTCCAACGATGACCGTCGGAAACATCACCACCTCTGATCAAGTGAACACCATTCTCTTACAAGGCCGCGCCGATTTGGTGGCCCTAGCCCGCCCCCATCTCACCAATCCCGCCTTCACCCTCCACGGTGCCGCCGAACAAGGCTACGAAGCGCAAGTGTGGCCAAAGCAGTATCTGGCTGGCAAGCATCAATCCTATCGCTTAGCTGAGCGGGAACAAGCCGAATTGAAGGAAATGCGTTTGACCTTGAAGCCGCCAACACACGAGGTTAAAGACGAGGAATAATTGTGAGTGATAAAACAAAGCCATTAACCGGAAAAACCGCCCTCATCACCGGGGCCAGTCGAGGCATCGGACGTAGTATTGCCTTGGCATTGGCCGAGGCTGGGGCAACTGTTGCGGTAAGTGCCCGCGGTGAGGCTGATTTGGTGACGCTGTTGGCTGAGATTGAGGACAACGGGGGCCAAGGCATGACCATCACCTGTGATGTCACCGATGCCGATGCTGTAGCAAAGATGCAGACCACAGTCAGTGAGCAACTGGGGCAGGTCGATATTCTGGTAAACAATGCCGGAATGGGCGCTAGCCATAAATTTATTGGTCATCCTGATGAGTTGTGGGATCAAATGATGGCGGTTAATCTAACCAGCGTCTATCTGGTAACCAAAGCTTTTGCTGGCGGAATGCTTGAGCGGAAATCAGGCCGGATTATCAATATTGCCTCGACAGCCTCAAAGGTTGGGGGCAAATATATTGCAGCCTATACGGCCGCGAAGCACGGCGTTTTAGGCCTTACTCGCGCCCTCGCCGTCGAGTTTGCCCCTCATGTCACGGTCAATGCCATCTGTCCGAGCTATGTCGACACCCCGATGACCGACGCGACCATCGCCAATATCGTTGAAAAAACGGGGATGCCCGCCGAACAAGCCCGAGCCTCCCTTGTAAAGAAAAGTCCCCAACGCCGCCTTATCGAGCCTGATGAAATTGCCGACCTGACTGTCTATCTTGCCCAAGACAGCAGTCGCGGCATCACCGGACAGGCGATCAATATTGATGGCGGGAGTGTGATGTTTTAAGACAGTAAATAACGATTATCAGTGGATGCCCGACAAAGTCATTCGGACCTGACATTCTAAAATCTTTATGTATCTAATTCGCATAATCGGTTAAAACAGTAATTCGTAATTCGTAATTTGCCATTTCAAACACACCTCGCAATATTAGGCAATTACTATTTACCAATTACCTTTTACAAAACAGGTGATCCTATGGAATACGATTTTTTATATGATATCTCAGAAGGGGTGGCGACAGTCACCTTTAATCGGCCCGATGTCCTTAATGCCTTAACTTTCGATGTCTATGCGCAGTTTCGGGATTTAATGGAAACACTGCGGTATGATGATGCAGTCAAGGTGGTCGTCCTCACGGGCTCAGGCGGTGCGTTCTGTTCCGGTGGCGATGTCTATGACATCATCGGCGAGTTGTTGAAGATGGATGTCAAAGGGCATCTCGATTTTACCCGAATGACGGGGGCTGTGGTCGGAAATATGCGATTGCTAGATAAGCCAATAATCGCTGCTTTGAATGGCACGACCGCTGGCGCAGGCGCGGTGATTGCCCTGGCTTCCGATTTACGCCTGATGTCCGAAAAAGCCCGCATCCATTTTCTCTTCACCAAAGTCGGCTTGACCGGGGCTGATATGGGCGCAGCCTACCTGCTACCTCGCATCGTTGGAATGGGGCGAGCCACGGAAATATTATTCTTTGGCGACAAAATTTACCCAGAAAATGCCTTGCAGATGGGTTTGGTCAATCGGGTATTGCCCCCCGATGAGCTGTTATCGACTGCCCAAGAGTGGGCGGCCCGGCTCGCGACTGGCCCTACCTTGGCCCTGTCAATGACCAAGCGAATGATCAACAACGAGTGGAATATGGATTTACTCTCGGCGCTCGAAGCAGAGGCGCAGGCTCAAGCGCTGATGTTGATGGGCGAAGATCACCGCATCTTCTTTGAGGCGTTCAAAGAAAAAGTCGATCCAAAATTTAGCGGGAGGTAAGAACGATGCCAAAAGAACTGATCAATCCCCCTCAACTGCCAGAACCCCGTGGCTTCAATCACGGCATTTTAGCTTACGGTGGGAAAACTCTCTTCCTGGCCGGACAGGATGGCAGCAACGCGGAGGGGGTTATCACTGCTCCAGGCGATTTGGTGGCCCAATTTGAGGAAGTGCTTAAAAGTTTGCAGGCGGTCGTCGAAGCGGCTGGCGGCACGATGCAGGACATTGTCAAGCTCAATATCTTTGTCAAAGATCGCCAGGATTACCGGGCCAAGCTCAAAGAACTCGGCCCCATCCACCACAAATATTTTGGTCGCTACTACCCCACAATGGCCCTATTTGAAGTGACCGGCTTCTTCCAAGAAGAAAATGTGATCGAGATGGAAGGGTTTGCGTATATTGAGTAAGTGGTAAGTGGTAATTGATGAGATTATTTACCATTTACTAATTACCAATTACCCCTCAAACAAGCCCTTCAAAGACGATAATCCACTAACAAAAAGGACATTCCCCATGAACTTTGACTTAACCCCCGCCCAAAAAGAGGTGCAACAAATCGCTCGCCAATTCGCGCAAGAAGAGGTTCTACCGCTCGCTCGTGAGACGGATGAGAGTGGTGAATTTCCGTTGCACTTGGTCAAACGCATGGGCGAGCTGGGCTTTTTGGCAGGTTCGATCGATACGGCATATGGTGGCTCGGCGATGGATTATCTCAGCTACACGCTGATTTCGGAGGAGTTGGGCCGAGCGGACTCGTCGGTACGCGGTTTTTTGGCCGTTCACGGAAGTCTGGTATCATTGTGCATCAATGACTGGGGCAGCGAAGCCCAAAAACAAGCCTATTTACCACGATTGGCCTCCGGCGAACTCATCGGCTGCTACTGCTTGACCGAGCCAAACGCAGGCTCGGACGCGGCCAGTATGGAAACCGTTGTCCGAGAAGAGGCCGACAGTTTTGTCATCAACGGCGAAAAGATTTGGATCACCAACGGCGGCATTGCCGATGTGGCCTTGGTCTTTGCCAGCATCGACCGAGAGAAGCGACACAAAGGGGTCTGTGCCTTTATCGTCGAGACCGACACCCCTGGTTTTAACCGAGAGCCGATGCCGGGGCAGGAGTTAGGCCATCGCTCGTCAGACCACGCTCATATTACTTTTGAGGAATGTCGCGTACCAAAGTCAGCCTTGTTGGGCGAAGTGGGCGACGGCTTCAAGGTCGCGATGTCAGCCCTCGACCACGGCCGGTTGGGTGTCGCCGCTGGCGCAGTGGGTATCGGACAAGCCTGTTTGGATGCCTCGGTCGAATTTGCTCGCAACCGCCGCCAATTCGGCAAACGCATTGGCGATTTCCAGATGATCCAGACAGTCATTGCCAATATGGCCGCTGATGTGGATGCAGCTCGGTTGCTGGTTTATCAAGCGGCTTGGTCAAAAGAGCAAGGCCTCCCCACCACCCGCCAAACGTCGACCGCCAAACTCTTTGCCACCGAAATGGCAGTACGAGCTGCCTCTGAAGCCGTTCTCCTCCACGGTGGGCGGGGCTACAGTTCAGAATATCCGGTTGAACGTTTCTATCGTGATATCAAAGGGCTGCAAATTTATGAGGGGACATCTCACATTCAGCGCATTGTCATCGCCCGAGAAGTGATTGGGCGCGAGTAGGAACACAAGGCTGCAACGTAGCAGGGTAGCACGGTACAAAGAGGTCAGGGTTCTATTGATTGGTGTCGAATCTTATAGATAAGTTAAATAAACATCGGAAAATCAAATTATCATGTCATGCCCGAATGGTTTTGGCGGGCATCCACTGGATCGCAAACGATGGATCCCCGCCGAAAGCACGCGGGGATGACATAAATCGATTATACGGATTTAACTGATTGTTCTATTAGTTTCGGCACGCGTATCGTAAAATTTGAGAGGATCTATGGCTAAGATTGGTATCGTCGGGGCGGGATTTGTTGGAGCTACATCAGCGTATACGTTAGTGATGCGTGGCGTTGGGAGTGAGTTGGTGCTGGTTGATTTGGATACAGCCCGAGCCGAGGCTGAAGCGAATGACATTCTCCACGCCGTTCCCTTTGCTCACCCCTATCGGGTACGGGCCGGTCATTACGCTGACCTCGCGGGGAGCCGGGTCGTTATTATCGCCGCCGGGGTCAATCAAAAACCAGGGGAAACCCGACTACAGTTGCTGGAACGTAACGCTGCAATTTTTCGCCAAATTGTCCCCCAAATATTGACCCACGCTCCCGAAGCATTGCTGGTCATCGCGACCAACCCCGTTGATATTATGACCCATCTGACGGCTCGTTTTGCGGCCGAATTTGGTGTCGCAAAACACCGCGTGATTGGATCAGGCACAACCCTCGATACGGCCCGTTTTCGCGCCCTACTGAGCGATCACATTGGCATTAATGCTAACAATGTCCACGCCTATGTGCTGGGTGAACATGGCGACTCAGAGGTACTGGCCTGGTCACTGGTCAATATTGGCACCATCCCGCTTGATGACTTCTGTCAATCTCTCGGGATCACCTTAGATACTGCGGATCGTCAAACAATCGACCAAGGCGTGCGCCGTGCGGCTTACCATATCATCGAAGGCAAAGGAGCGACCTACTACGGAATTGGCAGTGCCGTTTGTCGAATTGTTGAGGCGATCCTGGCTGACGGACGGGCGCTCCTGACTGTATGTACCCCGATTGATGAAGTCGTTGGAGTCAAAGACGTCACTTTAGCTTTACCCCAAATCGTCGGAGGCAGTGGCATCATCGACACGTTGCCCATCCTCCCCCTCAGTGATGATGAGCAGAAGGCTCTGCAAAAAAGTGCTACCATTATCCGCGAGGCCATTGTACAGTTGGCAGATGTTTAACTGCATCAAATTAGGAATATATTGATGCCCCATTCATCAAATGACATTCAGATTTTACGTGTCGGTCGCGAGCGGATCAACGATCTTGAACCCTTGTGGCAGGCGCTACACACCCATCACGCAGTGGTCGCCCCACAGTTTGGCGAAACACGCTCACTCAGCGAGTCTTGGTTGCGGCGAAAAGCGGAGTATGAAGCTTGGTTGAATGAGCCAGATACATTTATTTTGTTGGCCGAAAAGGAAAATCAGGCGATTGGGTATGCGTTTATCCGTTTCAAAGGGAATACATCAGCCACGTGGCGTGGGGTCGAGCGGCTGGCCGAGATCGAAACTCTATCAATCTTGCCGGAATTTCGTGGAATGGGGCTTGGCTCCAAATTGATGGAGGCCATTTACACAGAACTTGAAAAAGAGGGCGTGCAGGATGTATCCCTGGTCGTTGTAGCAACCAATACGGCAGCGATAGAATTTTATGAACGCCAAGGGTTCACACAACGGTTTGTTTATCTGGGGCGGAGTCTGTCTGACGATTAATTAGGTAAGGGGTAGGGGGAAGTAAGTCTCTTTAAATTGCTCACTTTTTCCGCACCCGATACAACATCTCCCCAGCCTTGGGCACATACAACACACCCTCAGTCTCACGTCCTTGCCATTCAGCAATGTCAACATCAACAGGATTAACATAGCCCAGCGCCAATCGCCCGCAATCGGCGGGGGAAAGCTGGGTGGCGAGGGAGACGGCGGCGTTGGGATATTCGATGCCATCAACAAAGGTGCCACCCCCGCGCACGTGGGTGCTGTGGGCGAGAACACCGAGGGGGATGTGCTTGAAGCGGTCCCATTGTTTGAGGATGTACTCCAGGACGTGGTAGCCGACTTCGTAAATATAATCGCCGTGGACGTGGCTAACAGTGTCGAGTGTGGGTGAATAGATGATCAACTCGCCATCTTTGGCCAAGGCAGGCTCCAGCTTGTACATCGCCTTCCCGGCGGTCCACAGTTCGTCATACATTGGTGGGGCGTGGGAGAGCACCCGCTGAAACGGCTCATCGACCCAAATGATGTGCCGCTCGCTAGAAAGGGCGACGGCCGCTTCCCAAGCCGCAATCAAATCGCCGATGAAGATGCCCGCTACATCGCCTTTCCCTTCGATCACCAAGGCAATCAGCGTCGTTGGCACGGTGATGTGTTCAGCCGCCGCGTGGATCATATCACGCACAGGGGTATCCTTAAGCCCGATGGTCCCAACGACACCAGCCAAAGCTCCCAACCAATGAGAAACATTGATCATCTCTGGTCCCGAGATACCGGGAAACAGATATTTTGCTCCACCTGAAAAGCCCACAACCTCGTGAGGGAAGGTTGGCCCTAAAATCAGGATATGGTCGTAATCAAAAATGTGGCGGTTGATGTTGACAGGCACATCTCCACCCAAGGTGAAGTGCCAATCATCCCCAGCAATCTCCTGAATTTGGGCTTGGGGTAGGGTGGCAATTTGGGTCAATGTTTCGGCGGAGTCCCAGGCGTGATTAAAGAGACCAATCTGTCGATAGGTCGTCTCCCGCTCAACTTTGCTGATCCCAACCAGTTGATACAATTGCTCCTCCGTCAACGGTGGATGGGTGCCCAAGGCGACCATAAAATCGAGCTGTTGGGTATCGTGTAATATCTCGACGAGTTGTCGAAACAAATAGGGTAAGGGGATAGTCCGGGTGTGGTCGGGGATGAGAATGAGCACTTTTTGCCCTCTAAATTGTCCCGTCAACACACCATTCAGCGTCTGTTGGATGGTATCGTTATCTAAATGTTGCTTGGGTTGAGCGATTGTTTGAGTAATCATTATTTATTCCTTTCGTGACAGGGTAACAAGGTCGCAGAGCAACAGGATAGAAAGGTAACAAGACACAGACGATTGATACATCGATACCTTGCTATCCTACGACTTTACTACCCTACATCCTTGCTACTTTGCCCCTAATCCGTTCCAAACCCCTTGCAAATACATTACCCCCAAGGCGCGATCATAGAGACCGTAGCCAGGGGTGCCCGTTTCGCCCCAAATCATCCGACCGTGGTCGGGACGCAGGACACCCGTGAAGCCGATATCGTGATAGGCTTGCAGGACGGCGACTAAATCGACATCACCGAATTGTGGGGGGTGAGCGGCCTCATGGAACTGTTTATCGCCAGTATGTTTGACATTGCGGCAGTGGGCAAAGTGGATGTAGGGACCGAATTGACGAATCATCGCGGGCAGGTCATTGGCAGGATTGGCCCCGAGCGAGCCTGTACAAAAGGTGAAGCCATTCGCGGGGCTATCGGCCAAATTCCGGACGCGCTCAAGGCTGGCAGCGCTGGTAATGATGCGAGGCAGATTGAAGATTGACCAGGGCGGATCATCGGCGTGCAGGGCCATCTTGACCCCGGCGGCCTCGGCCAGCGGGATAACTCGTTCTAAAAAGTAAGCAAAATTGGCCCAGAGATCGGCCTCGGTGGTGCTGAGATACGCTTCTTTGAGAGCTTCCGGGCGCTCATCGAGTGGGAAGTAGGCAGGTAGATCAGCTTGGAAGGGATCGGGGATATGGGCCAGTTGCTCGTGATCATAGGCCAACGCGGTCGAGCCATCAGGCAAGGGCATCTCCAAATCGGTGCGGAGCCAGTCGAAGAGGGGCATAAAATTGTAGCAATTGACCTTAATCCCAGTCTCACCCAACAGCTGTAAATTCTGCCCATAAATTTCAATCAAATCATCGCGGGTATCACGGCCCAGTTTGATATCCTCGTGGACCGGCAAACTTTCATACACGTCAAATTTGAAGCCCGCCGCCTCAATCGCTTGCTTCAAGGCGAGCAATCGCTCGTAGGGCAAGATTTCGCTGGCAGCGACATCGTACAAGGCCGCCACAATCTGGGTTACGTTTGGAATCTGGCGAATATCGGCCAACGTCACCGGATCGGTGGGGCCATACCATCGAAAGGCAAATTGCATAGTAGGAGTCCTTTAATGAGTTTGGCGCTGATTATAGGACAAGGTAGCAGTCCTGTCGAACTAAAATTGGCAGGCTGGAAGGTTAGAAGATTGCACTTCCCTAACCAACCTTCCAATCTCTTCCCCCAACTTGGCCTCAGCAAAAATCTCATTACAATATCTACAGGACTTGTTATCGACCTTACCATTAGATCATCACGATTACGCTAAACTCGACCTGAAAGGAACCCTTATGACAAACTTCGCCACCTATCTCCACCCTGAAACGTGCCTACTTTCTAAACCAGCCGACCAAATCGGCTTTATGGGACACTCCGTTCCCTACTTTACTAAAGTACAGAGAGGCCTCACAGAAGCACTCGCTGAATACCCCCAACTGCCGGTCAACAAGGCTGACTTCGATCTATTTGAAACCGTACACACGGCTGAGTATTTAGACAAAATACGATTGATGGCGGCAGAGAAGCTCCCTGAGGACCTCCCCAAATTGAGCATTGAGTGTCACGGCTATGAATTTGCCCTGCCCGGTTATTTGTACGGCCTGGGTGGCTTGATGAGTGCGGTTGATACAATCAAGCAAGGCACATTCGACCGCGTTTACACCTTTAGTCTGGGGGGGCACCACGCCTATCCAGACTCTGGACACGGATACTGTTTGCTTAACCCAACGGCAGCGATGGTGCGTTATGCACAAAGCCAAGGATTTGAGAAGATCGCGATCGTCGATTGGGATATTCATCACGGGGACGGCACTCAGACTATCTTTGCCAATGACGACAGCGTTTACTGCATTAGTATCCACAGTATGCTTGATCTGTATATGTCCAAAATGGTTGGGCTAAAATTGGGAACGACCACAATGGGAGACACAGTGGGGCATTGCAATATTCCGCTGGTACATAGCCTTTATGATGATGAATTTATGGCTGGGATAGACGTCTCGGGTAACTTTTATCGGGCGGACAACAGTCTTGTTGTCTTTGAGGAAGCCCTTTATAATCTCCCCTGGGAGCCAGATCTTGTCATCATTTTTTCCGGATATGACTCCCATCAAGATGACGGCGGAGCCAATATCACAAACTGGTCCAATGACGATTTTCAAACGTTAACCCGTCTGGTTCTAGATCGGGCTGAACAATGTGATAGCCCAGTCATTTCAACACACGGGGGCGGTTACACACTATCCGTGACCATTTCAGCCGCTGTCAGTCACGTGGAGATATTAGCACAATGATAAAAAGATTTGGCCTAATTCTGCTGGCCTTCATTTTGGCGATAGTTTTCCTCGCTTGTAACGCGACTGAACCCAAGGCTGAGTGGGAAAATGTCCAGGAATTGGGCCAATTTAACAAAAATTCGGTCGATGTCACCATTGCCATCGCCTTTGATGAAACCGAACGCCCCCATTTACTCGCGACCTACACTCCAACCCGCCCCAATTTTCACGTTTACGATAAAGACCTGCCTCCCAAAGGCTTTGAAGGGGCAGGCCGTCCCACCCGCTTGGAAATTCTCTCCGAGGCCATCCAGCCTGTCGGTCCCCTTCAAGCTAATGTCGACTCAACCCTCTACGACATTCCCGGCTTTGACCAAGCCTTCCCCATTTATCCCGATGGCCCGGTGACACTATTTCGCTCTATCAACCTTGCCGAGCAAACGACTTCAACCAAGGTCGAACTTTCCGTGACCTATATGGCTTGTAGCAGTGACGGCACGTGCCTGCCCCCCGTGGTGGATGAGCGAATTGTCGTGACAATACCAGAGATCACCCCACCTGAGGGATAATTTATACTTTTCTTGACCAGTTCAATGGACCTTAGGCATCCTGCCTGTAGGTCAACAGTCTAGAAGCCTGTGCCATAATTCGCTTGCATACTTACATTTCTGTAGCCGAGATTTCCAATCTCATTAATTACCTGGCGCGATTGGCAATCTCGGCTACAAATCAATATACATCTTTCAAGGAGACTGTTGATGTCCTATGATCTTGTCATCAAAAATGGTCAATTAATCACAGCCAACGACACCTTCAACGCCGATATAGCAATTCGTGGCGAACAGATTGCGGCGATTGGGCACAATTTATCGGGAGAACGTGAAGTCGATGCGACGGGCTTGTACGTGCTACCTGGAGCCATTGACGGACACGTTCACTTAACCGACCCCGCCACCTTCGCGCCGTACATCCCCACCGCCGACTCCTTTGCTACGGCCAGCCGTGCTGCGGCCTTTGGGGGCACCACCACCTTAATCGATTTTGCTCAACCTGATTTGGGGCAATCATTGATTGAAGCGTTGGATCAGCGCCAAGATACGGCAAACGGACAAACCGTCATTGATTATGCTCTGCACATGAATCTACGCGATCCTGATCCGGCTCGATTGGCCGAGATGGCGGATGTTTTCAAACGAGGCGTCCCATCCTTCAAATTCTTTATGGCTTACGAAGGCTATCGCCTGACGGACCCAGCCTTGCTTCAGGCGATGGAGCAGGTGGCTACCTACGATGGTCTGGCTATCGTCCACGCTGAAAATCACGAGATTATTGAGTTGTTACAAGCCCGACGAACCGCAGCGGGCATTACGGGGTCACGTGGCTATGTGAACACCTGCCCTGCCGCAACCGAGGGAGAGGCCATTCATCGGGCGTTGGCTTTGGCGAATGTGGCCGGGGCACGCACCCTGATTTATCACATCTCTTGCGCTGAGGGTGTGCGTGAGATTGGGCTGGCAAAAGCCCGTGGGCAAACAGTGTTTGGTGAGGTTTGCGTGCAATATGCCATTCTGACTGATGAGGTTTACGAGCGAGATGATTTCCACGCTCAATCATTGATGGTGCGACCACCGTTACGTGACATTACCCATCAGAATGAACTTTGGCAAGGGCTGGCCGATGGCCGTCTAGACATCGTCTCTACGGATCATAATCCTCGGCCCGCCCAAACCGATCATCATCCCGCAGGGACAGCCAGCATCGAAACGCGGCTGGCGTTGATGTACGAATTTGGCGTAAAAACAGGGCGGATCAGTCTCAATCGCTGGGTAGAGGTGTGCTGTACGAGACCCGCCAAGGTATTTGGCCTACCTCGTAAAGGCAAACTTGTTCCCGGCTACGACGCCGACATTGTCCTCTTTGACCCCAACCATACCATCACCTTCTCCGCCGATACCCTGCACTCGGCCATCGACTTTTGTACGTATGAGAGCATGAGCGTGACTGGCTTTCCAATCACCACGCTCAGCCGGGGCCAGCGCTTGGTGGAAAACGGGCAATTTGTTGGCCCAGCCGGATGGGGTCAATTTGTTGAACGGGGGATGCGTTAGTAGAGTTCGCACGGGGTTTGTAGGGTTAATAGTGTTTATGGAGTTTATAAGGTTTATAGAGTTCATAGGGTTGGCTGTCCCTTGTAATTTGAAATAAACACAATCATCACTAGCCACCAACCACTAATCACTTTTTATTGGGAGCAATTTTAGATGACTGAGGAATTTATTGCGGGGGTCGTACCGCCTGAGAAACTGACCGAGCCAGCCTTGTGGTTTATCTATCGCGGAAACGATTTGTTGTGTGATCCAAATTTAGAGGCAGGCGTTCCCCAAGCGATTGATCCAGCCGAAATCGGTTTATCATTCTTGCGACAGCACTATTTGGGCACGCTCAAGGGGCAGGCCTGTTTTGCCGTTGAGGTTGATGCCAAGACAGAGGCACCAGCAGGAACGGAATTCAAAGGCTTACGCTTCGTGTACGGGGAAGTACCAGAGGCCGTTTTCAGCATTGGCGGGCGAGCTGTGCAGATTATCGATTGGGATCGAACCCACCAATTTTGTGGACGATGCGGGGCAAAGACAGTTACACAAAAGGCAGAGCGGGGGAAAAAATGCCCAGAGTGCGGCTTGACCAATTACCCTCGTTTATCTCCTTCGATGATTGTGTTGGTACGTCGGGGCGATGAAGTGTTGCTCGCCCGTGCCCCACGCTTCCCACCGGAGATGTACAGCGTGTTGGCTGGCTTTGTGGAACCGGGCGAGTCAGTGGAGGAGACCATCCACCGTGAGGTTCGCGAGGAGGTGGGCATTACCGTCAAAAACATCCGCTACTTTGGTAGCCAGTCTTGGCCCTTCCCCAACTCGTTAATGCTCGGCTATATGGCCGAGTATGAAAGTGGCGAGATTGTGCCCCAAGAGGAGGAAATTGAGGATGCCGCTTGGTTCACCGCAGCTACAATGCCCAAAATTCCACCAAGAATCAGCATTGCCCGACAGTTGATTGATGCCTATTTAGAGTCGATTGAGTGAGGGAGAAGATCGGGAGTTACAACGAATCCAAAAATTTCTACAGTCAAACTTCGGTCAGTAATTTCTTATCTCCCATTAATCTTGGCTATGTATGGTCGAACGGTGGAATTTGAAGTAAACCGAGAGAAATTTTGAAAAAATGGAACTCTAAAGTTACAGAGGCTATACCTGAACATAGTTACAGATCGGTTTACTTATTAATAATTCGCTAAACTGCTCAATTTTCGGTTTATTTAGGCAAACTATTGATGCCGTATTCTCAATTACTCTTTGCGAATTATTCAAAATCACAAAATTAGAAAAATCGCGGAAGGTTACACAATGGATGGAATTATCGATATTTGGAAAGTCTCACTGGGTCGGTTGCTCGATTTTTATGAAACGCATCGGGGGCCAATCTACATCTTTTTCCCGCTCTTGTTCATCTTCTTTGTCATTGTAAACATTCTGTTCTACTGGTGGGCGATGGTCACCGCCTTCCCGTTTCTGCTCAACGCCCACTACTTTCGGGTCCAATTCCCCGTTGGCATTCTCGGCGCGATGTTCGATAGCCTCTCCTTTTTCGTCACCATCTACATTATTCGCCGTGCCTTGCGCAGCACCAAGAGCTGGGAGTACATCGCTCACCTTTCGGTCGATCTGATTATTGCGATTCTAGCCACATTTTGGGTGGTCTACGTCTTTTCAATTTCAGGTTGGCTGGTCAATTGGTGGGAAGTGACATTCTTCCAAGAGATCCCACAGGATTTGGGGGCACGCACCGACCGATATGAACAGATGTTGACCGACGCGGTGGCTAATCCCACGGATAATTTACGAAATATCTACTTTGGCTTGATTATGGGCATCTCGGCCATGATCCCGACATGTATCCACGTTTATATGTTTGTGCGAGCCACCTGGCAACGATTTACAGGCCGATCATTTAGCCAGGGGTCGATTGGTGGCTGAAGCTGTCGTCTGGATCTCTTGCCGTAATCCGTCGAGCTGCTAACGGGACAACCAAGGCTGACACAATCCCGCCAATCCAAAACGGGGCAGCGGGGCCGATAAGTTCAAAAACAATCCCACCCCAAAAAGGGCCGATAATAGTAGCCAGACTTAAAAAGGCAGAGCTAACCCCTAGCGTGGCCCCAACATCAGTCTCTGCTGAGCTTTGAGTAATCAGGCTATTGAGACTGGGCTGAAGCATACTAGCTCCAAAAACGATGGGAACCACGGCAATCATTTGAATGGTAATCCCCCAATATCCAGCATTTCCCATCGGGGGTAATAGTTTAATTTGAGAGAGCGTTGCTTCATCGGATAAACTTGTTGTCGTCTCACTAGAGGCGCTCTCATTTTGTTGACTTAACTCCGCAATAATTGCGTCACGAGTATACCAGGGGACAACCTGCTGGGGTGTTTGACTCATCAAAAGTAGTCCCACAGCTAGGGCAACCAAGCCACTCAAGACTAAACCTCGCTCACCTACCCTCTTGGTCAACGGTCCAATTAACCCACCTTGCATAATCACGACCAAAACCCCAATCACCACAAAAAAAATGGTGTTGCCCACACTGTTTAAGCCCAAGCGATTAAGAGTAAATGGAGCAAACATAATTCGAAATGCGGCAAAGACCAGCTGATACAAGAAAAGGAGTATAAAAAGGATATTGAGGGTTGGGTTTCGTAATCCCTTTAACAAACGATCTGCGGCCCAATTTACCCGCTCACCACTAAATTCACCTCGTTTGTGTGGGGGGAGAGTTTCCTCAAAAAAGAAAGTGGTCAAAAGTACGGATACAAAAGCAAAGGCTGCCGCCATAATAGCTGGTGCACTGTACTCAGCACCTGATAATATCAAAGCCAGACCGCTGAGGGCTGGGCCAAAAACAAATCCCAGCCCAAAAGCAGCCCCAACCAATCCCAACCCCTGATTACGATTTTTGGGTGTTGTTACATCAGCGACGGCTGCCTGTACTGTTGCTAGGTTTGCGCCCGTCAGGCCGTCTAGAATACGGGCTAAAAAAATAATCCACAAGGCATTCGCCGCACCCAGCAAAAGTAGGCTCAAAAATGTCCCAGCTTGAGCGAACGCTAACACCGGACGACGACCATATCGATCAGATAGAGCACTTAAAAGTGGCCCTCCAAAAAATTGCATCAAAGGATAGGAGGCACTTAATAAACCAATCACGGCCGGGCCAGCATCAAAAGAGAGGACATAATAAGGCAAAAGGGGGAAAATCATTGTCAAACCCATCGAGTCAACAAAAACAATAAAGATAATTGGGAGAAGTCGTTTGAAATCGAGCTTGTCTTCAACCAATTCAGTCTCCGCACTTTGGGTTGTCATTCAGTCACCTTGGTCATTGATCTGTAAATAAAAAAGAGAAGTGGCAGCAATATATACAACAGACGGTGTATACTGGAGAAGTCGAATTTGGGCAAGTTAGATAGGGTTAGAGTGAATTTTCAGATTATATTTATAAATCCTCATCAAAGCTTAAGCAATTCCCGAGTCGATCTAGGCTTTTAATGCTTGTCTGCTCTTGACCTGATCAATTGGGATTTATTTTCTTGGAATTGCCTAACACCCAAAATATAACTCAGGGCAAACAATAGTTATCCCGGATGTTTGGTAGGGAAAAATGTCTCGCACAGTTGGACGCAGATATTTATACAGCAATGTTTCAACGACCAACTGTTTAAGTATCTCGCCCTTAATAACTGTTGCTTTATTTACGGCACGACATCCTAGCTGATTTTATTTTTCAATGGTAGGTTGATCATAGGGATGTTGAATAGGAGGATTTATATAACAATAACAACTAACTTTGATTTCAATGTCTAATATTAGGCTAGCTAAAAATATTGGAGTAGCCAGCAATTTTTCACAGGACGAGACTGGATGTGACTATTTGCTCTGACAATGTTGATCACATTTTACCACCAGACTCGTCAAAATCTGTGATTATTTTGCAGTTTGGACTGGTCTTGGGGCCTCCTCCAAGGCAAACAGATGCCGGAGCGCGGCGATATAAGCTACACCATTTCCATTGGCTGCCTCTTTTTTGAGCCGTAAGGTAGGTTCGTGCAGGATTTTGTTTATCAGTCTATGACTCATCGTAGCGATCAGTTCTTGCTGACGCTCATCCACATCGAGACGATTAAACAGACGTTGGAGTTCACACTCACGGAAGTTGGTAACCTGCTTTCGGAAGTCGACAATCGTTCCCACAACATCAAGTGAAGCAAGCCACTCTAGATATTGATCCACTTCCTCGTCGATAATAGCCTCGACTTGAGGTATCTCAGACTTACGCTCCCGAACATTATCATCGACCTGACTTTGTAAATCATCAATATCATGGAGATGAATATTGGGAATTTGTGACACATTTGGATCAACATCACGGGGAACAGCAATATCAATGATAAATAAGGGGCGATCAGAGCGGTCATTCATGACTGGCTGAAGCAGGGCTTGATCAAGAATCGTATGGGGTGCACCAGTTGATGTGATAATAATATCTACCTTCGCTAGAGCTTCTGGTAGATTTTGGAAGCTGATCGCTTTACCATCCCAAGCCTGAGCTAGTTGTACAGCATTTTCGTATGTTCGATTGGCTACCGTAAGTGTTGAGACGCCCCGATTTAGCAACGAACGAGCGGCAATGGCCCCCATCTCACCTGCGCCAATCAACAAAACGTGTCGTTTAGAGAGATCGCCCAACAAATTTGTCGCAAGATTAGCTGCAACAGAGCTAATTGAGGCTGGATTTACACTAATAGCAGTTTCGGTTCGAGACCGCTTGCCAGCATGAATCGCGGCTCTAAAAAGAGCGGACAAAACAGTCCCAGCAGCCTGCTGCGACAGTGCTGCTTCATAAGCATTAGTGATCTGCCCCAGAATTTGCGGCTCGCCGATTACCAGGGAGTCCAATCCCCCCGCAACTCGCATCAAGTGGCGAACGGATGCCTCATTCTTATAAATATACAGATATTGAGAAAAAATCTCCTCTGAAACATTACAAGTTCGGCTCAAAAAAGTAACGATACTTTTTTGAGCGATTTCAGGATCATTAACTAATGCATAAATTTCTGTGCGATTACAGGTTGAGAGAATAACCCCCTCTTTTACATGATCAAGATGAGCTTGAGAGTGAGTATGATCAAAATGGGTCAAAGCTGAACGAAGCATATTTGGGCTAAAATTGAGACGCTCTCTCACTTCAACTGGGGCAGTTTTATGATTTAGACCAATAAGTATGATATTCATAGTGTTCACCTCAGTGCGACTAGTCAATTAAAACTTGGATTGACTTGAAACAACGCTATCTCAAATTAGACAACATTGTCAGTCATATATGACGTTAAGGGTAGTATCGGTTAATGGCTTTAACCACTGTTGAACAAAAATCTTGCCTGAGACCAAGGTTGATCATTCACCAAAGTAGAAACGATTGCTTATCAGTGAATGATCAGCCTTGGCTTTGATTTTGATACTATTCTGTTACAACAAGACGACCCTGCATACCGGGATAATGACCCGCCACGGTGCAAATAATTTGATATTCACCGGGTTGTAACGGATCAGAAATCACCACTGTTGATGTCTCTGCCGCTGCATTGAGGCCGGTATCATACTGAATAATATCCGCGTGATCTGCCTCAATAAAAGGAATAGGTACTTCTGACCCTGGTTTAACAATAGCCCAGTTATGTTCTAAGGCCCCATTGTTTTGCAAGTTTACAGTCACTTCTGCCCCAGCCGAAACCGTCCAAGTAGGTGGATCATCAGCATTTGTAGGACTATCACCATAATAGATATCATTCATAACAACATCTAGTGTTATACTTTCAGGACCAGAATCACTACTCTCTCCACCACCACCACAAGCTGCCAATAAAGCAGCCAGAACAATTACGATTACCAAGCTTGAAATAGATTTCATCACACTTCTCCTTAAAATTGGATTTAGGACCACAGACAGATTTGCGAGTCCAGATTGTAAACTAATTAACTTTTGTTGAGCTTAAAGCCTTTAAACCTAAATTTCTGTCACTTTTTATGCACAAGAACATAAATACATACTACTGTCGCACTGACCTGATAAAGGCGACAATATGGAATAAATCTTCGTCTGTCAGGGATGGGTTTCCACCTTTCGCTGGCATTGCAACCCCACTGGTATTAAGAGGATCATCAACAGCTCGCCCTACTTTGATAAACTCAACCAACTCCGCATCGGTTAGGTCACCAACAAATTCGCTGGTTTGAAGATTTTTACCCAGATTTTCAACACCCTCGGCTTGCGGTCCATGACAGGCAACGCAAACAGTTGAATATTTCTCTTGTCCAATCGTCGCATCACCACCCGTTTCTGCGACTTGTGCAGCCCTCGCTGCCGCTTCTTGCCGAGCAATGGCTGTAGCTTCCACAGCGGCGGCAGCTGCCACTGTATCTGGCCCTATCTTATCAATCCAAACCGCCCCTACAGCACCACCAAATAGAAGCAGAGCAACTAGGATTGGCATAACTAAAAACTCACTCTCTTGTTTATTTACTGTCATATAATATTCAAATTCCCTTCCATAAAGTAGGTAATAATGATTTTGTAGTGGTCTGGTTTACTCATTACGGAATAACCCAGGTTAATTTTAGCTGATGTCTCATCGTTATTTGACTAAACCGTAGCGCCTGCTTCCATAGCCCGCAATGTATCACTATGGGTTATCTTGGTCAGGTGGGCATCCTGGAATTGGGAGGTGCTAATACGCCATAAAACAATCGCAGCCAGTCCCATACCCGCTGCTTCAATACCAAAGATCACAAAGTAGGCGATGTTCGGGCTTAGAAAGCCGGTTTCGATCAAGCCTGTATGCAATGCACCGCCCCCAAAAGAGGCTAGTCCATTACCAAATGCCTGAGCCATTCCCCACAGCCCCATAAAAAGACCTGTGGCGCCTTCGATGGTCATATCCATCATCATGGAGAGGGCACCTACATTGAAAATGCCAGTAAAGAGGCCCATCATAACCAAGGCTGGGCTTACAATATTTTCCTGTTGTAGCAGAGCAGCCAAGGCTAATAAAGCCATCCCTAGCGCCGTGCCATAACAACCAATTGTGGCAATTGTATGTTTTTTTATAGAAAAAATTGCGCTGACGGCTCCCATCAACAACATCCCCAATAATACCCCGCCCCCCCAGGTGGGTTGAAATCTGGTTGTTTCCGTTACCGACATACCAAAAACTTCGGCCCCGAACACTTCAAGGATGTTGTCTTGTAGAAAGATGGCAAAGATAGCGACAAAAATAAAAAGAAAGAAAGCCCGTGCCTGTGCATTTTGCTGTAGTATCTTTATAGCGGCCTGAATTGCATTTCCGTTTGGGGCCATCTTTCTGGCCTGTTCGATTGCTTCCGATAACGCTACGCCTTTTAATCGACGCTCAAGGCCAATTGTGCCCAATAGAATTGAACCAATAACGATGAAGGGGGTGAGATTATACAAGCGCTGCATTGTGGCCAGGCTATACTCTTGCCGGATAATATTAAAAATAATCGCAGCAGCAATAGCGCTGATGATGGTAAAGGCCCAAACTACAGAAATAACGACCCCACGAGAGCGAGGATCAGTCACTTCGGCAATGAGTGCATGATGACTATCACCGATAAAGGCGATACCAATCCCATAAATAAAGAACAAGACAAAGCCAGCTATGATAGCGAGCGGAGCACCAGTTGCCATGGCGTGGGTAACCGTCGGCAAAGCCACAAATATTAAGCTGGCCGCGATACCACCCAACAACAAATAGGGCACTCGACGTAATCCAAAAATCGGGCGTCGATCAGCAATTCGACCCGCAATCACTTGAAATGGTGATAAAAAGTGGTGCATCGCCAGCATTGCGGTAATCAGGATTGCTGTAATGCCTAACTCAAAAATAGCAATACGATTAAAATCAATGGTAAGAAGAGCAAACATCCAACCAACACCCAATTTGGGGAGAGCAAGCCTAAATGTCTTAAACGTTGCACGCAAAAATGTGAGTATTTTGGTTGGAAAATGCAATTTACACCCTCCTTTGGGGTACAAGTGAGATCATCATTAGGCTTAAGAGTAATGATTTAGATTATAGACTCAAATGAAAATATTGACAAAACTTCAATTAAAGTTAATATATTTTTAATAATTTCTCAAATCAAATACTTTTAGAGGAGGAGGAGCTTCTCATGACATCACAGGCTACTACATGGGAACAACGCCTTGTAGAACGGGCCCAAGTATTACCAGATAAGGAACGATCTCATCGAACTTTCTCTGTTGATAGCAAGCGACTGAAGTTGGCCTATGCCCTTTGTGATGCTATTACCGCCGAAAATAGTCGCACATTTTACCTAGCCTCATCTTTACTACCACGTATACAAAGACAGGGTATTCGAGCCTTGTACGCCTTTTGTCGTCTCAGTGATGATATAGTGGATATATCCAAGGGAGATCGGCAAGCAAAATTCCAGCAATGGCGACAACGTATTCTCGATAAGAAGCCCGCCAATGATGATCTCATCGCATTAGCCTGGGCTGACACACGGGCCAAATATTATATCCCCACAGCTTATGTAAATCAATTTCTCGATGGTGTTGCCGCTGATTTAACGGTGATGCACTATGAAACCTTTGCTGACTTGGCCGAGTATTGTTATGGTGTTGCTGCAACCGTCGGATTAATGTCGATGCACATCATCGGTTTTTCAAGTCAAAAGGCAATTCCCTATGCAGTCAAGTTAGGTGTAGCCCTGCAAATGACAAATATTCTACGAGATGTTGGTGAAGATTGGGAAAATGGTCGTTTGTACCTACCGCGAGAGGAGCTATCTAATTTTAATTTGACCGAAGATGATATTGCTACCGGCCAAGTTGATCAGCGCTGGCAGGCCTTTATGGACTTTCAAATTCAACGTACCCGCCAGCTTTATAAAGAGGCTTTACCTGGTATAGGCTTGTTAAATCGTAATGGACGACTGGCGATCGCAGCGGCGGCCGAGTTGTATAGAGCTATCCTCGAAGACATAGAGGAACATCAATATGATGTATTTAATCGTCGTGCTCATACAACCGGACGAGAGAAACTAGCGAAATTACCCGGCATCACGTGGAGAGTGATAACCAATGGCTATCGGTAAAGGGGGGGATTGGGAACAATTAGATCAGATCAAAACTCAAAAGGGCCGACCAGAAGGGTGGTCGGCCACGTGTGAAGTTTGTTTACGAATGTAGATGAAATGCAGCACGCCTTAGGGCACTAACATTCAAACGATTTGATGGATCAAAGAAGGTTGTCGACATCAACAGATTTCAACAATCGCTGAATCTTTTTGAACTACCCGAATATCAGCCTCAAGATGGAACTTGAAATTCCGTATTCATTTCACCAAGCCACTCAACAAGAACGGCTCCGTCATCACTCAGATGCTCTTGGGCCGCTCGATAATAGACATCAAAATATTTTCGTTGCAAATCTAAAGGGATGCCATAATTTGTCATTAAGTTATAAGATTGGTCCATCTCAATATTAATAAAACTTAGATCCCCCAGACTTAAAGCAGCCATAATATTTTGACCAATACGATAATTGCTTTCAGTTAGATATTCTGGGGAGGTTTTCTCGTTTTCAAATTTTTGTCGAACATCTAACTCAATCAGATATCGTTTCATCCGATATTCGTTAGCGGCTCGTTGATAGATATCAGATGAGGGGGTAACATTGGACACAGGGGGGTTGAAGGCCATAATCCGCCCAACTTCTGTCACAGCCTGGTCGATGCTGCTCCCCAAGAAATGTCCCCAAATTTGTTGATGCAATGAAGGAATGAGGTTGAATATTGAGCCACCGAACGCAGCATTTACCCCTTTTTCTTTGAGCAATTGCGTTATGTCAGATAAATAAGCGGCCGTTTTTAGACAATATGCGCCTAAAATAACTAACTGAGGCTTAACGGCTTCAACCGTAAGTTCAAGTTGAGCAAGGGGTAAATTACCACCAAAGAAAATCACCTCCCAACCACGATACCGTAATAATAACGATAGTATAAGTAGCCCGATGGTATGATTTTCTTGCTCTGGAGAAGCAACCAGAATCCGTCCCACCCGATTTGGAGATGGCGCAGCGGCTAATAAGGCGTATAACCGCTCTACGGTGACTACCGAAATAAAATGCTCTTGTTGCACCGTAGCTTCATTTTGAAACCACAGATGCCCAACTTGGGCCACTGACTTTTGTAGAATTTCCACACAAACCATATTGACGGGATAAATGGCAAAGGCCTGGGTTAAGACATGTTCAGCAGCGGCTTTATCAAAGGTCAAACAGTTATCAATCCACTTCTGACGAATCTCTGTTAAAGCGTCGCTCGTTGTTGACGTGGTTACGGATTTGCGGGTTTTATATGCGGCAACATTAAGCGGATCTTCACCTCTTGCTTTTATCTGTTGCCAAAGTTCAACAGCCCGGCTAATGGTTAGGCCCTCTTCTTGGCGAGCCATAAGCCACTTGACTGTATCAATATCTCTTTGAGTATAAAGACGATGATTACCCTTTGTTCGCTGTGGTTGAAGCAAATCGTATCGCTCCTCCCAAGCTCGTAGGGTATGGGGTTTAATGTTTGTTTCTAAGATGACAGCTTTAAGGTTAAAAGTTGCAGGTGCTTTTTGAACATTCATGAATTAACTCTTATCTATACTAGACTAGAAATAAATTTATATCATTGGTTAACTGGGTATTTAAGTTTAAATTAAATTTTACCCGAGCTAAATTGACAGATACTTAAAAGGATGTTAATATGGTTAGGAATTTATGAACTTTTTATGACATTATATTTAGTTTTCTCTGATATGTAAAGAAATTTAATCATAAATTGTTCAAATTTCTATGAAATTTCTAACTTTTGTATAGAAGTTTTGATTTTTTGACAAATAGTTAGGGTCAAATCCTTACTTAATCTTTAACAAACCAAATTCATTTAGAATTTCCGTCCTCATTTTGCATCCATATCCATCAATTGCCACATACTAAACCTCAACAATTCCTAATCCTTATTTAAGGTACCTACATATAGGGAAACATCTTGTTACCCTTATGTGCGTCATAAATAAATTTTTTGTAGCATTATAATTTAAAAGGAGCGTTTCAATGGCTGATAATCCGTACAATAATGATCAAGTTCCTGACAAGTGGAAGAACCTTTTTACCAACGATGAGTGGTTCATGCACGACATCGTGGTAAAGTCTTTCTACGGGTTTGGGATAATTGCTGTCGTTGCCCATATTTTGGTTTATCTATGGAAACCTTGGGTTCCCTAAGGTTAGGGCTCAATAGCCGCAACGTTTTGTTTCTGTTAAATCATTTGTAACTAGTCTATTTTAAGGAGATTTCTCATGGCGCAAGATAATAATGTAGAAGAATATCAACGGCCAGAACGTCCCGTTGAGTTTAGAACAATTATGTTTTTGTTCATTCTGCTTGGTGTTGGGATGGCGCTGTTAAATCACTTCGTCGTATTGAGTACCCCAGCTTACAACATATTTGGTGGTTAGTACGCTCCGGTGATGTAATAAACGCTGTATGAGTTTCATAAAATCTCAATCTTCAAGGGTGAAGGATAACCCTACTCAACTTTGAGTAGATATTCTGAAGGCCGTGAAGTTATGATGATTAATCAAAAAACTGACGGTCTTTTATTTCCTCCCAAAAGAAGTTGGGATAATTGTTTCACAATCTGTCACGCTAGAATCATTTAGTTATTCTGCGTACTTAAAACCAAGCATCTATTTTGATTCTCTGCACATGTCCTGTTAGTTGTAAGCAGAAAATCTGCGCTAGGACATGTGCAGAATTTATATCACATTTGTTTAGACCTAAGCATCATATCTATTAGGGTATATAAATCTGCCTTAATATTGAATATGTGCTTGGTCTCCTTGATTTAAGGAGGGGAACCTGTGGCTTTTGAAATGATAACACCAACAGTTGCTAGCCATAAACCAAATACTGATGGTGAGCGGCCAGCCTCTGAGCGACTAAGAGAAGGAACGACAATTTCCTTTGCTGAAGTCGAAAAGCAGTATAAAAAACCCGGGAAAACCATTCTTTATGCGCTGCTGGGAAGTGACCCATTTGATTTTTGGGTAGGGCGTTTTTATGTCGGTCTTTTTGGTGTCATATCTACGATTGGTATCCTTCTTGGTACAGCTTTGTATCTTTATCAGGCTTTTGTTATTGAAGGTGCTTACAATCTCTTCCAAGCCCGAATTGATCCCCCCCCTATCAGTAATGGTTTACGGTTGGCGGGGCCTAACGAGCCAGGTTTTATGTGGCAGTTGATTGTCGTATTCGCCACCATAGCCTTTTTAGGATGGATGATGCGCCAAGTCGATATCTCAAGAAAGCTTGATATGAGTTATGAGATTCCGATTGCATATGGCGCGGTTGTTACCTCTTGGCTCACCTTGCAATGGTTCCGGCCTTTAGCAATGGGCGCTTGGGGCAATGGCTTTCCATTAGGGATTACCCATCATCTTGATTGGGTTTCAAATATTGGGTATCAATATTACAATTTTTTCTTTAACCCATTCCATGCGATTGGTATTTCCCTTCTATTTACATCGACCTTAATCCTAGCAATGCACGGTTCAGCCATTCTTAGTACAGTCAATCGTCCAGATTTAGATGAGCGAAATGTTGATGGCTTCTGGCGTAATTTGCTTGGTTACAGTATTGGCGAGATAGGCATCCATCGGCTGGGATTTTGGACAGCGATGGCGGCTGTTCTGTTTGCCAATCTTTGTATCTTTTTGTCTGGTACACTGGTATTCAACTGGTCTCGGTTTTGGGTCTTCTTTGATGGTCTACCGATTTGGGAAACTAGTGCCGTCGGTGTCCTCGCCTTTGGCGGGGCTGCAATGGCGAGCGTTATTTGGCGGGGCATAAAACCACCGCCTGTTGATATGAATGAAGTCGAATATGGGGGTCGTGGTCTTGATGGAACGGCCTTACGTAAGCCGATCAACGTCGAGTTGTTCAGACGACTCTTTGGTGTTGGTCAGGTTGGTCCAGTCTACCTAGGTATTGCTGGGGCTGTGGCGACCGTCTTCGGGTTCTTCGCTGTCTTTGTCATTCTTGAGAGTTACCTGTATCAGGTTGGATACAACCCCATTCTCTTCTTACGTGAATTCTTTGTTCTTTCTCTTGATCCCCCGCCTATGGAATATGGTTTAGGTCTAGCCCCGTGGCGTGAAGGTGGGGCTTGGATTTTCGCTACATTCTTACTCCATGTTTGTGTCATCGGTTGGTGGGTACGGGTCTACGCTCGGGCTAAGGCTGCTGGGTTGAAACCTTGGTTGGCTTGGGGATTTGCCGGAGCCTTATTTCTCTACTTTGTCATTTATCTCATCCGCCCCATGGTTATTGGTAATTGGGCGCAGGCACCAGGGCAAGGCTTCAAGGCCATTCTTGATTGGACAAACAATGTTAGTATCCAATTTGGAAACTTTTACTATAACCCGCTTCATATGGTCTCTATCTTCTTCTTGCTTGGCTCAACGTTACTGCTAGCCATGCATGGCGCAACCATTGTAGCTACCTCTCGTTACGGTTCCCATCGTGAAATTGAAGAGATGATGGTCGAAGGAACAGGAACTCATCGGGCGCAGCTATTTTGGCGCTGGACAATGGGCTTCAATGTTAATTCAAAAACAATCCATGACTGGTGTTGGTGGTTTGCTGTCCTCACGGCTATTACAGGCGGCATTGGGTTACTCTTATCGGGAACACTCATCACCGATTGGTTTATGTGGGCGGAAAGTATCGGTATTGTTGCCCCTATACCGTAAGGCAACATTTATAGGTTACTACTCACCCATCAGCAATTAAGAAAAGGAAGAGGAGATAATAATGCCTCGTGGTGTCAAAAATCCATTCAGTCAAAACTTCTCATTTTGGATTGTCTTTATTATCATAGGATCTGTGTTAGTTGGTGGCGGGCTATGGGTCATTCTATTTGTACGCGATAGTACAGTTGCCGCATCAGAAGCAGAAGCACCCCCGCTCAATCCAGCCTATGTCAATTATGTGACGGTTGGGCAATATATCAAACCCGAGTCAAACACGGCTATCCAAGAATACCTTATTGAGCATCCAGAGCCACAAAATGTTAAAGTATTGACTGGAATGTCAACAACCGAAGTTTGGAACTTTATGACAACCTATGTGGCGGGTGGTTTAAAAGAGGATTGTAGCTACTGCCATAACATCAATAACTTTGCAGCAGATGGCGCTGAGATTGGTGATGATGAGGTCGCTGCCCGCAAGGATAATGCCCGGTTGCATTTGCAAATGGTGGCCGATCTTAATCAAAATTGGATAACACAGCTTGCAGATATAGAAGGTAAGCAACCTTCTGGGGCCCAAATTATCTGCGCCACCTGTCATAATGGTCAAGCGAACCCTGTAGCCTGGCCAGACGGCTTACACGCCTTACCGGATGACTATCGCTTACCCCTTGATGATCTAGATGTTTTGCAGGTAACAGGCGATCTTAGTGTATCCTTGGATGCAGTTCAGTATAACCAGCATACCATGTATCACATGAATGAAAGCCTAGCGGTGGGTTGTACCCATTGTCACAACTCGCGTTACTTCCCAAGTTGGGAACAACCAGCTAAATATTATGCCCTGACAATGTTGCAAATGTCACAGCATATTCGAGGTGAATATCAGGCCTCAATGAATGGTCAAGAACCATCTTGTTCCCTATGCCATCAAAATCAGGTACGCCCACCAGGAGCCGTACGATCAGGAGAATTTTTGCCGGAAGTACTCAGATCTAGTTACACTGGTCAGTAATCATTTATTTTTGAAGGGCTTATCTAAAGGTTTATGACAGACAAGTCATCATCAATCTTTAATTATTAATTGTCAAACAAAAATATGACCACCATTGATAACACTTTGACTTCACCAATTCAGACAGAACAACCATCTATCTTACATCGGTCCTTGATTCTAATGAAACCAATTACTTGGTTTGGGCCGATGTGGGCTTTTCTATGCGGGGCCATCGCCAGCGGCGAAACGACTTGGGCCATCGGGGATATTGGCCTAATTACTATTGGGCTGGTTATGGCGGGGCCGATGTTGTGTGGGTTCTCCCAAGTGATCAATGATTACTTTGATCGAGAGGTTGATGCCATTAATGAGCCCGATCGGTTGATTCCATCGGGCCTTGTCTCAACGAGACAAGTATTTATCACATTAGCCGTACTTTTACTATCAGGATTACTCCTAGGCAGTTACTTTGGTTTAGGTGTACTGCTGTTGGTGTCGGCCGGTGTAGTTTTAGCTCTGTTCTACAGCGCCCCACCCATTAGAGCCAAACGGAATGGTTGGGTTGGCAACGCTTTGGTTGCGATTTCTTATGAGGGACTGGCCTGGTTGGCTGGTCATCTTGTCTTTGCTAGTCTAACCTATCCCAGCATTGTGGTTGCCTTACTTTACTCGTTTGGAACACACGGAATCATGAGCATCAACGATTATAAGAGTATGGCCGGTGATAAAACAGTTGGTATTCGTTCTATCCCAGTCCTATATGGCCCGCAAAAAGCGGCTTGGTTGATTATCGCTACCATGAATTTTGCTCAAATTGGCGTGATTGGGGCCTTATTCTACTGGGGTCTATGGCAAGCAGGGCTGATTTTGTTGGGTATTTTATTGGTTCAGCTACCTCAACAACGAAAATTTTTGCAGCAGCCAGTGGCCTATCATCTCAAATTTAGCGCAATTGGCGTCAGCTTTTTTGTCTGGGGGATGATGGTGGCTGCGGTTGGATTGCGGGCCTTGTCATAACCCATGTTACCTTATAGGAGGCAAAAATTTCCGTGAAACCAATTCTTGTTGTCGGTGCATCTGTGGGGGGAGCCACTGCGGCTAATACGCTTGCTCAAGCTGGCGTCCCCGTAATCTTAATGGAACGGGATTTATCTTGGGTTAAACCCTGTGGTGGTGCGTTACCGCCCATAGCCTTCGAAGAGTTTGATATTCCTGAGTCGTTGATTTCACGTAAAGTGTATAAAACGATGATTCACTCACCCTCCGAACGAAAAACGGAGATTCAGGTGATGGGTCTAGAAAAAAGTGCTGACGATTATGTCGCAATGGCTTGCCGTGAAGAATTAGACCCCTATCTGCGCCAGCGAGCGGTTTCAAATGGCGCTCAATTGATCGAAGGAAAGTTAATCGATCTAGAAGTCGGGACAGATGGGGTCGATGTAACCTATCGGGCGAAGGACAGCTCGGCCAAAGAAACGATGCAAGTTGAGGCTGTCATTGGGGCAGATGGGGCTTACTCAACCACGGCCCAAGCTTTGGGCTTGCCCCGCTTACCTCGCTGTATCGCCATCCAAGAGCGGATGCGATTACCCGAAGATAAAATGGAGCGATGGCGGGATGTGGCTGATCTTTATTTAGGGCATGATGTTAGCCCCGATTTATATGCTTGGGTTTTCCCAAAGTCAGATCACGTTGCCGTTGGCTGTGGGGCTGGACCGGGCAATACGGCTCAGGCCCGTCAATTGTTGGCTAACCTCAAGCAGCGTATTGCCCCTGAATTGGCTGGCGGAGAGGTATTTATGGAAGAGGCTCACGCTTTACCTATGAATCCTCGACCGCAAATTGCCTTTGAGCGGGCGATGCTGATCGGTGATGCAGCCGGACTGGTGGTTGGTACATCAGGCGAAGGCATCTATTGGGCTATGAAAAGCGGCAAACAGGCCGCCTTGACCTTGATCGAGGTCTTACCCGATGCTTCGGAGAAGGCCTTGAAGCGGTATGAGAAGTTGTGGTGGAAAGAATACCGGACAATGTACCGCTTCTTACGCTGGCTACAAAAATGGGGCTATAGCAACGAGCGACAAATGGAGGTCTTTACCGATATGTGTCGCAACAAAGATGTTCAGCAGCTCACATTTGAATCATACATGCACAAAAGTATGGCACCCATGCCCTGGCTGGCTCAGTTGCGAATGACTGCCGATATTATTGCGGCTCAGGCACGCCATTATATGCTGCCACAGAGGAGGCTAAAAGCTTAATGCAGCTACTCCAATTTATCCAGCCGGTCCTCTATGCAATTTTTTTGTGGTGGTTTGTAACCGGGGTGATCATTGTGACCTATGGTCGGTCTACATGGGTAAGGCATTTTGCTTTTGTTAGTGCAACGGTCGTGATGCTGTTAGCTGTAGGGGGCTTGTTTTTGACCCGCCATCAAACACAACCAGCTGCGGTGTATCTGTCCCTAACATGTGGTATCTTCATCTGGGGTTGGCAAGTGGCGAGTTATTATTTAGGGTATATTACCGGTCTCCCTCACAAAGATGATTTTGGTGAGGTTTTACAAGTTATCAATCAGAGACCAAACAGTTTTGCCCTCCGTTTCTGGCTCGCTTTACGAGCCAGTTTATTTCATGAACTGCTTATCATCGGCTTTTTTGTTTTGTTGACGGTATTAACTTGGAATGCGCCTAACAAGTGGGGGTTGTGGATTTTTCTTGCATTATGGGTGATGCACGCTCTAGCAAAGCTCAACGTATTTTTTGGGGTGCGAAACTTCGATATTAAGTTTTTACCGCCTCATTTACACCATCTTGATCGCCTGTTAGGTAAAAGAAGCACCAACCCATTACTCCCACTAACTATTGTTGTTGGATCACTCTTTTCGCTGGCTCACATTTACCAAGGCATTGTTCCCTACGCGACCTTGGATCAGACAATTGGGTTTTTGACAGTCGGAACCATGCTTGGCCTGGGCGTCATTGAACATCTATTGCTTGTTGTTCCTATCCCGGCTATGTTGTGGGGATGGAGTATTAAGATCTTACCCCAAAATAATTATCAAGATGCAATCCCTCCAATAAATCAAGGAACCAGATTGCAGACAGTACCCGAACAAATAGGGGAAGGCTAAGCCAATGATTGAGCTTGAAACGTTCGGGAACTATGCCAGATTAAATGGTGCTACGAGCAAGAATATTAAAGCGGATAAAACTCTGCGAATTAATCAGAAGCAAGGTCCGCTGTTGGTTGATGTATGGCAACCGAGGACAGCCAAAGACGTAACACCCATTCTGCTAATTCATGGGTGGGGCGGTTCGGGCAGCTACTGGCAAGGCACCGCCCACGCATTGGCCTATACAGCGCAGGTTATTGTACCTGATTTGCCCGGAACGGGTCGGTCTCAACCTGTCCAACCGGCTCAAAATATGTTTGATCAGGTCGCTTCTCTAAAAAATACTCTCGATGTACTTGAGATAGACCGAGTGCAGATTGTCGGACATTCAATGGGGGCAGCAATGGCTCTACTTTTGGCTGACCTGATTCCTGAGCGTGTCGAACGGATGGTGTTGACCTCGATGTGTTTCTTTGTTAGTGAGAAACAAAAAGAGATCTACACCAATATTATGAAGTTTATCCAGCTATCAATGCGTTTCAGACCTGAATGGATGGGCTACCTACCTGGTTTGCCCCAAATGATGGCAACCCGCTACTTTTATCGTATACCTAATGATCCGATGGCGTTGCGGCAGGGGCTTTTTGATTACCTACAGCTAGATTTCGACACAGCGGTGGCTTGTGCTAATGATGCGACTAACCCTGAAATCAAGGAAGCAGGATTACGAGTACAGGCCCCAACCTTAATAATTGCCTGTCGTCAGGATCAGGTTATGCCCTTGGAAAATGTGGCATATACAGTGGAACGAATTCCAAACTGTGAGGTGCATTGGATGGAAGAGTGTGGTCATCTTCCGATGGTAGAAAAGCCAGGCGAATATATGGCAATTTTGCGGGATTTTTTAGAGCTATAGCGCTATAAAGACGATACAGATAAGAGGCATTATGGCGACACCGACTTACACGCCAGAACAATTGGAAAGACGAAACAAGAGCAAATGGACATTGGTTCAAGCTATTCTGGCCCCAATTCAATTCTTGGCCTTCATCATTAGCTTTATATTAGTCGTCCGCTATTTAATGACCGGGCAAGGCTATTTGATTACCACGGTGAGCGTGTTGATTAAAATTGCCCTGTTATGGCTGATTACCGTAACCGGAATGATTTGGGAAAAGGAAATTTTTGGCAAGTGGTTTTTGGCCCCCCAATTCTTTTGGGAAGATGTTGGCAATGCGGTAGCGATGATCCTGCATAATCTTTATTTTCTGGCCCAATGGCTGGGCTGGTCAAATCAGGCGGTGATGGGCTTGATGCTCATTGCCTACATTGCCTACCTCTTTAACTGCACACAATTTATAGTGAAAGGACTTCAGGCTCGTAAACAACGCCAATTGACATCAATGCAGCCTTTAGTCCAAACGGAATAATCATTCATGGGAAATACGCAGGCGGTTGTTATCGCCGAACCGGGACAAGTGAATTTACAAGAAGTCGCCCTCAAAGAACAAGGCCCTGATGAGTTGGTCGTGCAAACAGCCTACACCTCAATTAGCGCAGGTACTGAGCGAATGTTGCTAGCGGGTCAAATGCCCCATCCAATGCTGGCCTTACCTGTAATTCCTGGCTATGAAACCGTTGGTCGAGTCGTTGAGATTGGTCAAAATGTTTCAACTGAATGGGCCGACCGCTGGGTTTATGTGGGCGGTGCTCAATGTTATGAAGGCATCAATGCCGCTTGGGGAGGACAGTCGGCCCAACTTTTGGCGGATGTAAAGCGGGTGGTTCCGCTTGATGGGATTGAACCACAGCAAGGCGTATTATTGGCTCTGGCGGCGACCGCCCTACACGGTCTGGATGTATTAGCTCCTAAACCTGGTGAGCGTTTACTGGTTTTGGGGCAAGGTCCTGTCGGTCAACTTGCGGCTCGTTTAGCTCAAAATCGAGAGTCCTGGGTAGGCGTTGCAGATCGTAACCCTAACCGTTTAGCCTATGCCACCGGTGATCAGATTATCAATGTTGAAAGCCAAGCATTGACCGAGGCTATTCAAGAGCCAGTCACAGCGATAATCGAAGCCACAGGTTCGATGGAGGCTCTGGCTCAGGCGTTGCCATTACTGGCGCCTGGGGGTACGATCCTGTTACTGGGTTACTACCAAACCTTGCAGTTACCCTATATGCCACTCTTTTTAAAGGAAGCCCGATTGCTAACGGCCAAAGAGTGGGCACCTGGTGATTTAGTACGCTGCCGTGATATGATCGCTCGTGGAACACTTGATGTTTCAGCGATGTTAACCCATAACTTACCCATCTCTGAAGTGGCTACAGCTTACGATGTAGCCCTCAATGATGGCAATTGTCTAAAGCTCATTTTGGATTGGACCGATCATTCGGTCTCTTAGAAAGACAGGAAACTTTATGACTGCTCGAATGTTAGCCATTTATGGCAAAGGGGGGATTGGTAAAAGTTTTACCACCTCCAACTTAACAGCTCGTTTGGCCTTTGATGGTCATCGTGTCCTCCAACTTGGTTGTGATCCAAAGCATGACTCCTGCAACACTATTTTTGGGGGTCATTCCCTACCCACCCTTGGCGAAGTATGGCGCAGTCACAAAGACGCCGGCACTGAGGACAAGATGGAAGTTGGTGACATCATCTATCGCAGCCAACTGGCCCCGGATGTCTCCATCTTTGGTTGCGAAATCGGCGGCCCGGATGTGGGTCGAGGCTGTGGTGGACAGGGCATATCTCACGGCTTCAAAGTGTTAGAACGTCTTGGCATGAAAGATTGGGACCTGGATTATGTGGTCATGGATTTTCTGGGTGACGTGGTGTGTGGTGGCTTTGCTACACCTTTGGCCCGTTCTCTCGCCGAAGAAGTGATTATTGTCGTTGGACACGATCGGCAGTCGCTCTATGCCGCCAATAACATCGCTACAGCCGCTCGCTATTTTCAATCAATGGGTGGCTCTACCCAGCTTCTAGGAATGATCGTTAATCGAGATGATGGGACAGACACTGCTGATATGTTTGCCGAGGCGATCGGTTTGCCAATCCTGACCCGTGTTCCGCTTAATCACGACGCACGCGTTCTAGCTGACGCTTGTAAGCTGGCCTTGGAAGTAGAAGAATTCAACAAAATTTTTGCTGATTTAGCTGGACGTATCGTTCGCCGTGAGATTCCGCCTTGCACTGACTTTAAACCGTTGGGCTACAACGAATTTTTGGAAGTCTTTGGAGCACAGGAGCCACCGGGACAGCCCACCTCAGCGACAAAAGCTGATCTATTTGGAGGCGATCAAATCGCCATTCAGAATTTAATGCCAGAGTTTACGTTGGCTCCAACGCGTCAAGTTCAGGTGGCTGACCCGGTTCAGCGCAAAGTTCAGGCGATGATGGAAGCAATTGGGATTCACGTAACAGGGTTGGATAAAGATCAAGATGAGAGTATTACTGTAACCTCTGGGGCTACCGAAATTCGGATTGGGGCTCCAGAAGATTTGGAAAACAAGGTCGCTTTTCTTTCAGCCTTAACTCGAACAGGCCAGACCTTTTCATTGATTGATGTGCGCTATGCTGATGCGCCTTCTTACCAATAATTTATATCTAATACGGTCAGTTGGGTGGAACTGACGCGGAGAAGGGGGATTTAATGTTTCAAGAACTACAAGCTTCAGGGATTTTATTATGTTATGCACCCTTGCTGTTGGTAATTGGCGGTTTTATCGCTTTTGCTTGGCGAACTGATAATATTGCAACTCAGAATTATCTACGCCGGCTTGATCCACAACCAGAAGCAGAACGCCTAGATACTCCTGTGGTTGTCGATAAAAAGCTTAGAGCCGTCACACCCTCTGGGTTAGCTGTAACAATGATACCAGAAGAGGCCCCGGCTGCCTCGCGATCCGTTGCACCGATGGCCGAGCCTGATGATCTACAACGATTGGAAGGGATTGGCCCAAAAATCAAATCAGTTTTGGCCGCAGCTGGCATCACGACCTTCAGTCAGGTCGCCGAAATGACCGCCGAAGCCCTACGGACCATCCTCTCAGAGGCTGGGATGACGGGTGTTAATGACCCAACAACCTGGCCAGAACAAGCGGCCCTAGCCGCAGCGGGTAAATGGGATGAGTTGCAAAAATTGCAAGACGAGTTACAAGGCGGAAAACGAGTTTAATAACAGTTATGTCTGATATTATTTCATTAGAAACAACACAATCGGAATCAAAACCGTGTCAGCTTCACCCTCAAAGTATGTGTCCAGCTTTTGGCTCACTGCGGGTGCTGACCCGGATTGAAGGATCACACCCCGTGATGGCAACTGATACAGGGTGTCTGTATGGATTGACCTTTGTCACCCATTTTTACGGGGCCAGAAAATCGATCTTGGCCCCCCAATTGGGCACAAACGAGTTGATGGCAGGAGAGGTTGTCGAGGGGACACGGGCGGCTATCGAGGTGGCTGCGAAAGAACCAGGCTGTCAGTTGATCCCGGTTGTCTCACTCTGTGTGGCTGAGACGGCGGGTCTACCAGAGGAAATGTTGCCTAAAAAGATAGGCGATGCCGAAGTTGTTTTAGTTCGGGTTCCTGCCTATGCCATTCACTCCCACCCAGAAGCAAAAGATGTAGCCTTAGCGGCCCTTTTAAATCGAATGGGTGATCCCAAACGGGAAAAAGCAAAAAAGACATTGGTCTTGTTGGGTGAAGTCTTCCCGGCTGATCCGCTTGCCATCGACAATTTGTTGCGACAAATGGGGGTTGAGGCAACGATCACCCTGCCGGGTCGTTCCATTGATGATTTACGCCAAGCCGCGAATGTGGGTGCCCTGGCCCCGCTTCATCCCTTTTACAAGGAGACGTCAGCCTTATTCCGATCTTGGAATATCCCAGTCGTTGGGGGCGCTCCGGTAGGCATCAGCGGGTCCTATGCTTGGCTCAAGGCGGTTGGTTCTCTCTTAAACCTTGACCCTAAAATGGTTGATCAGGTTGCCGAGAAGGAGCGAGACCAAGCCCAAGCCATTGTAAACGCACAACCGTTATCTGGTCGTGTCTTTGTCACAGGCTATGAGGGCACAGAGTTAGCTTATGCCCGTCTGCTGGTCGAAGCAGGCGCAGAAGTACCCTATGTCTCGACCTCAATTGGACAAGACCCCTTGGTATTGCCTGATGAGATGTGGCTGCGGGCCAGAGGGACCAAAGAAGTGGTCTACCGCAAATCATTAGAAGAGGATGTGGCCGCCCTTGATAAATACCCGCCAGATTTTGTGTTAGGCACGACTCCCTTTGCTAGTATTGCCAAAGAGCGGGGTATCCCGGCGATGTACTTTACTAACCAATTAGCCTCACGACCATTTTTCCTTAGTGGCGGGATGGCAGCCACGTTGGGTTTTATTAACCAAACTATGCAGCGTCACGAACGCTACGAATGGATGCACGCCTTCTTTGAGACGGAGGCAGATCATGCCTAAAGTGATCCGCGATTTGTCCGACACCAGCAGTTATTGGGCTGCTATCTGGACGATGTGCGCCATGCCAGATGTACACGTGATTTGTGATGCACCCATCGGCTGTTACAACTTGGTGGCTACCGCCGTTTCCAACTACACGGATGTACTACCGAACATCAACAATATCGCCCCCTCCGTTATCCGTGAAAATGAGGTGGGCGGGAGTGGTACCGGGCCAGCCGTATTACGGACCTATCAGGATTTAGAAAATGAAGGCCACTTAGAGGGAAAAAGCCTGATCGTCGTCTCCACTGCTGAAAGTGAAATGATCGGCTCTGATCTGTCAGATTTAGTAACAAAACTCAAGCCTGGCACCACCTTCTTCCATAGCGAGTCACTTTCTGATGATGAGTGGTTGGGGCGCGACCGAGTTTTACAGTGGTTATGGGAAAATTATGGTCAAACTCAAGCTGCTGATATTGTGGTTGAGCCGGGTCTGGTCAATATTATCGGCCCAACTTATGGTTGCTTCAACGCCCCCTCTGATCTACACGAAATCCGTCGTCTAATCGAAGGCGCTGGCGGACAGATCAATCTGGTTTATCCGTACGAAGCTAATCTGTCCGATACCGCCCAACTGGCGCGGGCCCAAGTCAATGTGGTGCTCTACAAAGAATTTGGGCAAACCCTAGCCGAGTCGTTGGGGCAAACCTGGCTTCACGCCCCAATGGGTATTCGGGAAACAACAGAATTTGTCGAAAAATTAGGCCGTTTATTAAACACAGAGAAAACGGCACAAGCGTTTATTCAACGCGAAAAACAAACAACCTTAAAGACTGTTTGGGATTTATGGAAAGGTCCACAAAGTGATTGGTTTGCCACGACCAACATTGGGGTTGTCGCCTCTGGCACGTATGTTGACGGCCTAAAAGCATTTTTGGGGGATGAAATGGGGATGCCGATTGTATTGGCTGCCTCGCGCCCCCTGCGCCCCGGGGAATTGGATAATGAAGGGGTTCGGCAGCAATTACATCAAAACGCACCGGGCTTTGTTTTTGGCTCAATCAACGAGAAGATTTACTTGAGCGAGGCTGGGGCCAAACACGCCAACTTTATTCCCGCCTCGTTCCCAGGCCCGATCGTCCGTCGCTCAGTTGGCACCCCATTTATGGGCTATCGCGGCACGGTCTATCTATTACAAGAGATCGTCAATCGACTTTACGAAGTTTTGTTCAACTTTTTGCCGGTCGATACGGCCTATGCCCAAACCAGAGGTAGTAACGGGACAAATGGTGTCCCCAAGGTTTCATCTGTACAACCAGGCAATTTGCCTTGGCAGCCCGAAGCCAAAGCACGGCTTGATGAAGCGCTTGAGCAAATTCCATTCATGTCTCGTATCTCAGCCAGCCGTGAGATTCAGATGGAGGTCGAGGCATTGGCCCATAAAGAGAATGTCACCGAGGTTACGCTCGATTTAATTGAAAACGTGCTGGCCTTGAAGTAGCGGAGTTAAAGTCAGGTTATGAATACGCTATTAACCCTCTTAGCAAAGATACTTGAAATCATAGCGATACCGTTCCAACCATTGGTGGAATGGTATCAAGCTAGACCCCGGGTGGTATTTTGGACTGGTGTGTTTCGGTTAGGTCTATTTCAGTTTGGTGTTGGCCTATCACTGGCTCCAATTACCGGAACCCTCAATCGGGTCCTAATTGACGACTTGGGCATCTCTGCAGCAGCCGTGGCGCTATTAATTGCGCTGCATTATTTTGCCTCGCCCATTCGGGCTTTTATTGGCTATCGCTCGGATAAATCACGTTCTATGGGGAAATGGCGGACTCCTTACATTGTCTTAGGTGTAATGCTCACCTATGGCGGGTTAGCTACGGCACCATTTTCTCTTATCTTACTAGGAGGCCATGGCACGATCTCCTTCTGGCCAGCCTTATTTATTTGTATCGGCATCTTTTTAGCCTACGGTATGGGTGTTGGCATTGTGGAGACAGTGTATTTGGCTCTGGTCAGCGATGTTACCCCACCAGAGGAGCGGGGTAAAGTTCTCTCAGTTCTGTGGGGGATGCTGATTTTAGGTACGGTGGTTAGTGCAATTATTGTTAGTGGTTTGCTGATTGATTATTCACATATTCACCTTATTCAAGTCATGCAAGGGTCAGCCGTAACATTTGTAATTTTAACCGTTATTGCGCTCTGGGGTCAGGAACAGTTGCGACCAGATGGCTCGATTATTTCCGAGCTAAAAGCGGTACGGGTGCGACTTACTTTGTGGGAATCAATCCGGGTTTTAAGTGGCGAAAAGGTGTTAAAAGGTCTCTTTCTCGTTATCTTTATTGCAACAATGGCTTTTGCCACCCACGATGTCCTCCTAGAACCATATGGAGGGCAGGTGTTGGGGATGAGTGTTTCCTCAACAATGCAGTTAACCGCCCTGTGGGGTATCGCCACCATCCTTGGGGTTGCCTCCGCTGCATTTTTCCTGTGGCGCAAACAGGCTCCAGCTCTCCTGATTGGTTTAGGATGTGCGATTGGTCTACTTGGTTTTGCTATAATTAGTTATGCAAGTGATGCCACCTTGATTGGCCCCTTCCGGGTTGGGGTGGGTTTGATTAGTTTGGGACGTGGTCTGTTTCTTGTCGGTAGCGTGATTCTAGTAATGTCATTGACTGATGTCAGTCATGCCGGATTGTTCTTAGGAATTTGGGGTATCGTGCAGGCGATGGCGCAGGGGCTTGGCACAATCGGCGGCGGGATTGTCCGCGATGTAGCCCAGTACCAGACAGGTAGCGTGGTGTTAGGCTACACGATCGTTTACTCTGGATCGCTTCTTTTGTTGTTAATTGTCATTTTGATGCTGGCTTTTCGTCTCGGCAAACAATTACGGGTAAACGAGATAAGAATGCCTTGGTCTGGTATGGAAGAAATTCCAGCCGATCAGTTAGCCTTTTAGAGGCGTATTATCTTTTGTGAATATTTTATTTTAATGAATTACTTAAAATCTTTGGAGGACAGGATGTTTGTTAAATCATGGTTTATCACCTTCCTTACCATTGGAACCGCACTCATCATTCTAACTGGGTGTGGCGGCGTAGCTGTCGATGAGCCAATTCAACCTGTTGATAGCGCAACAGTAGCGGCCCAACTGCAATATGTTGACGGCCCAAAAATTGGCCCAATTTATGATACATCCGTCACCGTTCCAAGTGACTGGGTGGGACAATTTGTCACCCGTAGCGAAGGCAATACGCTACACTTTGATTATGTTACCTCGTCAGGCACACAAGCCCCAATTTTCTTTATTGAAGCCTTGTCGCCAATTCAATATTGGAAACAATCCGGGGCTCATCCTGGCAGCTATGTCAATATTGTGAATCAGGGAGATACATTTTTTATCTATTACCTCCCCATTGATTCGTTTCACTCTGGTCTCTCAGATGAAGAATTTATGGCCCTGTCAGAGGCAGTGCCAGACATTGTTTCATCTTTTACAGCAGAAGCAGTTAATTAATTAAGGAGATTCAAATGACACCTGATACTTGGGATCAAGCCTTAAGTTTGCCCTTCTTAATCCTGCTAGGTGTGGTGGCAGCAGGTTTTTTACCCATGCTCTATAGTATGTGGGAAACCTATTTACAAAATGAGGAGAAGCCGACCTCATACCATAATGAATAATCAGCAAGGATTATCACTTAAACGTATCTTCAATCTGCAACCAATTTTTGGAACAGATCAGGGCGAAGATAACCATCATCAAGCTGAGTCAATTCCTGCCTCACAAAAGCCTGCGTTTCCTTTTACGGCAATTGTGGGGCAGGAGCAGTTGAAATTGGCGTTGCAGTTATGCGTTATTGACCCAACCATTGGCGGGGTGTTGGTGATGGGGCATCGAGGCACGGCAAAAAGTACGGCCGTACGGGCCTTAGCCGCCTTGCTTCCGCCGTTGACGCGGGTGACAAACTGTCCTTACAATTGTAATCCTGAAGATCCGTCGCCGCTGTGTCTGTATTGCTCGAACCAGCCAACAGCGGTTCAGAATACGCTTACAGATATGGTTCCTGTGATCGATTTACCGCTGGGGGCGACCGAAGACCGAGTAGCTGGTTCTTTAGATGTCGAACGTGCTTTGGTGGAGGGGGTACAAGCTTTTGCCCCTGGTCTGCTGGCCAAGGCCAATCGCGGTTTTTTATACATTGATGAAGTCAACCTGCTAGAAGATCATCTGGTTGATTTGTTATTAGATGTCGCAGCCAGTGGAGTCAATGTTGTTGAGCGTGAAGGGATTAGCCTACGTCATCCAGCTCGGTTTGTCCTAGTAGGCAGTGGAAATCCTGAGGAAGGAGACCTCCGACCGCAACTGTTGGATCGCTTTGGCTTGCACGCACGCATTGAAACAATTTTAGAGATTGAGCCACGAATTGAAATTGTGCGGCGGCGTCGGGCCTATGATGCTGATCCAGAAGGCTTTGCGGCTGAGTGGGAACCAAAACAGGACCAATTGCGCCAGCGTTTGCTGCGCGGACAGCAAAATCTAGCCAATGTAACCCTGACCGATGAGACCATCGCCGCCGCCGCGAATTTATGTGTTGCCCTGCAGGTTGATGGTCATCGTGGTGAGTTGACATTATGCCGAGCGGCAGTCGCCTTGGCCGCCTTCAATGGCCGTGATATTTCAACACCGCAAGATGTGGCCGAAATTGCCACCCTAGCCTTGCAACACCGTTTACGAAAAGACCCGCTGGAAAGTATGGGGGATGACATCCGTATTCAACGTGTGGTTGATGAAATGCTAAAAAAGAGTGAGTAATAAGAGGAGAAATGTAGATAAAATAAAGACGTCGAGGAGATTATTGCTGGTTGACTAAAGGGAGAGTATAATAAAACCTACCATAAATCAAACCCCTCCTCAACCTGACTAATTAAGTCGCAAATTTCTTCTCGACTAGGTGGGTCACCATTCTTTTGCCACCACCGATAGTACCAGCGCACTGTATTGTTAAACCCCTCCATAATTTCATCACGGGTCAGGGGTGGCACTTTGAGATAAAGTTGTTCAAGCAGTTGTTCGCAATCAGCGGGGGAAAGTTCGGTCACAGAGCGTAAAACGTACTCGGCCCGTAGCAAAAAGAGTTCACGTTCAATCGTGGGAAATTCATCCCCAATCTGCCGAACATTACCCAAGTAAGAAATTGTTCGCTGACGTGGCTTACCACCTTCATTACGATAGCTTTCTACGAGATAAGCATCATGAAAGATGACATTAGCAACATCATTATTTTTATGACCACGTTTTACCCATCGAATATACATAATTTTCCTCCTTCGTCGGGGGGTACTTGTACATTCTACCAGAAAAATGGCCAAACCTTAAGTTTTGAAGGGGTGGCTTATTTGAAATGGCATTATTAATTTTTTCTTTGGGTATGTAGTAATAAGTGACGACTACGTTTATAGATAGGAGATTGTATGGCACAATCACAAATTATCAAAGAAGATGGGGCTTACCATAGTTTTTGTGGTTTAACTTGTGTGGGCTGGCTTTATCAAAAAATCCAGGACAGCTTTTTCTTAATTTTGGGGACCCATACCTGTGCCCATCTGTTGCAGAACACACTTGGTGTTATGATTTTTGCCAAGCCTCGTTTTGGGGTGGCCTTGATTGAGGAAGAAGACCTATCAAAACATCAGCCCGAACTACAAAGCCTAGTCGATGAAATTTTGACCGACCACAAACCATCGGTAATCTTTTTACTTTCCTCCTGCACACCCGAGGTGATGAAAGTCGAATTTGAGGGCCTGGCAAATTCATTGTCCACGCCAGACCTGCCTGTACTCTTCGTGCCAGCCAGTGGGCTAGACTACACCTTCAGCCAAGCCGAGGACTCGGTGCTGCAAGCCTTGATCCCTTTCTGCCCTGAGGCCGACCCTGACGATAGAAGTATTGTATTTTTGGGATCGGTCAATGATGTGATCGCCAACGATTTTGAAATGGAAGCTGAACGGCTAGGCTTGCCTGTCGCAGGCTTTCTCCCCAGCAACCGCTTTGATGATCTACCCGCCATCGGCCCCGGTACAGTACTGGCCCCAATTCAGCCTTATCTCGCCAAAGTAGCAAGTCGCCTTAAACGAGAACGTGGGGCCACGGTGCTGTCGTCACTGTTCCCCTTCGGCCCAGACGGGACCCGTAACTTCTGGGAAACCTTGGCTGCTGAATTTGGGCAAACCGTTGATTTGAGCGAACGTGAAGCTCAAGCCTGGCAGAATATTAACGAGCACGTTGAATTGCTGCGGGGTAAGAAAGCCTTTTTCACTGCTGATAATTTGCTCGAATTGCCTCTGGCCCGCTTCTTACGAGCCGCTGGTTGTGAAGTAGTGGAGTGTAGCAGCACCTATATTAACAAGCGCTTTCACAAAATGGAGTTGGCTGCTTTGGAGGGGGTTAATGTCGTCGAACAACCCAACTTTGATCGCCAACTTCGCGACATTACCAAATTAAAGCCGGATATTGTCATTAGCACGATGGCCACCACAAACCCATTGGTTGGGCACGGGGTTGTGGCCAAGTGGAGTACTGAATTTGCTTTTATGCCGATTCACGGCTGGACAGGCGTGGGGACCCTAGCCAATATGTTTACCAAAAGTATCCGCCGTCACGCTAAACTTGACCCGCTTGATGATCCGGTCTGGCGGACGGGGATAATGCCAGGGGTTATCCCCCTACAAGTCAGTCACTAAGGTTTGTTACGAAAGGAGACGTTATGCGTCTTGCTTATTGGATGTATGAAGGGACGGCCCACCACGGAGTAGGTCGTATCGCCAACAGTCTACAAAAGGTACACGCCGTTTTCCACGCGCCCCAAGGCGATGATTACGTCAATCCCATTTTTACGATGCTGGAACGGACTCCAGATTTCCCCCAAATGACGACCAGTGTGGTTAGTGGCCGCGATTTGGCAATGGGGACGATTCGTTTGCCAGATACCCTACGCCAAGTCGAAGAAAAGCTACATCCAGAATTGATCATCGTTTGTGCCAGTTGTAGCACAATTCTACTTCAAGAAAATTTACAGATGGTGGCTGACAGCGCGGGGACCGAGGCAGAAGTGTTGGTCTATGATGCCAATCCCTATCGAATGCAAGAAATCGTTGCAGCCGAAGGTCTGTTCACATTACTTGTCAAGCGATATGCCACAGCCCAACCTTTAACCGAGCAACCCAGCGTCAATATCATTGGTCCAGCTTCATTGGGCTTTCATACCCGTACCGACTTGATTTGTCTACGGCGAATTATGCAGACCTTAGGGGTGCAGATCAATGCTGTTGCCCCATTGGGAGCCAGCCTGGACGATCTACGACAATTACCGGCGGCATGGGTCAATATTGCCCCCTATCGAGAGTTGGGTCTCAAAGCGGCCCAACATCTGGAACAAGAATTCGGCACCCCAACATTGTATGAAGCACCTATTGGGGTACAACCCACCCTGCGCTGGCTACGCGAATTACTCGAAGCTCTGAATGAAATTGCGGCTCAAAACAACAAACCAGCCATTGAGATGCCCCCCCTGACGGCGTTTTCACTCGATGGCTTGAGTGCGCCCAGTGGCGTACCGTGGTTCGCCCGCACGGCGGATATGGAGAGCTTTAGCAGCAAGCGGGCCTTTGTCTTTGGTGATGCGACTCACACAGTTGGCCTGGTCAAGTTTTTGCACGATGAATTGGCGATGCCCATCGTCGGGGCCGGCACATATCTGAAACACGAGGCCGATTGGATCAGATCAGAGTTAGCCGATTACCTGCCCAACGACCTACTGGTCACAGAACAATTTCAGGATGTTGCGGTTGTCATCGAAGACCTGATGCCAGAGTTGGTGTGTGGGACTCAGATGGAGCGACACAGTTGCCGCAAATTTGATCTGCCCTGTATGGTTATTGCCCCCCCAACCCATATTGAAAACCATCTGTTGGGCTACAGTCCGATCCTTGGCTTTGATGGCGCTGATTATTTAGCCGACACAGTCTACACTACAGCCACCCTTGGCTTGGAAAAACATTTAATCGATATGTTTGGCGATGCGGGCTTAGATTATGACGAAACCGAGGCCGAACCAACCGCCACTGAGAGTCGGAATGGAAATGGTTCACATCCAGAAAAAACGAATGCCGAACCACAAATCGATATTGATGGCATTGTCTGGTCGGATGATGCGGAAAAATTACTCGGCAAAGTGCCATTTTTTGTCCGGCGGCGAGTGCGAAAAAATACAGAAAAATTTGCCCAGGATCAGGGCTATAAAACTATCACGGCTGATGTGTTACAAGCAGCCCGAGAAGCATTGGGCGGCTAATCGCCCTAGAGGAGAGAAAACTTATGAGTACTGTTTTAGCGGTCTATGGTAAGGGTGGTATTGGCAAAAGTACAACCAGCGCCAACTTATCAGCAGCTTTCGCCCAGAAAGGGGCAAAAGTATTACAAATTGGTTGTGACCCCAAACATGACAGCACCTTTCCCCTGACCGGCACATTGCAAAATACAGTGATTGATATTTTGGATGAGTTTGATTTTCATCACGAGGAAATCGAACCGGAAGACGTGATCGTAACCGGATATGCTGGTGTGGATACGTTAGAGTCCGGTGGTCCACCAGCAGGTAGTGGCTGTGGTGGCTATGTGGTTGGGGAAACGGTTAAGTTGCTCCACCAATTTGGTCTGTATGATAAATACGATGTGATTCTCTTTGACGTGTTGGGTGATGTGGTATGTGGTGGTTTTAGTGCCCCGCTCAATCACGCTGATTTGGGATTAATTATCGCCTGCAATGACTTCGATAGTATCTTCGCTGCCAATCGTCTCTGCTTGGCGATTTCCCAAAAAAGTGAGCGGCATAAGGTAAAGCTGGCGGGCATCATTGCCAATCGGGTTGATTATGAGTTTGGCGGGATCAATCTACTGGAACAATTTGCCGACAAGGTCAACACCTCGGTTATCGCAGAAGTGCCTTACCACGATTTGATCCGTCGTAGTCGATTAGCGGGGCGCACCTTGTGGGAAATGGAAGGGCCAGAACAGGACACCTGCACCGCCCCCTTCGAACAACTCGCTGAGCATTTATTAAATGATCCGCCCACGTCAGTGCCCGAACCCTATCATGATCGGGCCATTTTTGAAGCCATTGGAGGCTGGAGATAAATGATGTCGGACTCGGCCCCACACAAAGCGCAACTACAAACCTATTTTAACGGTCTGGGTTTCGAACGCTGGTCAGCCATTTATGGGCAAGCCCCTGTGTCGCGTATTCGGCAGACAATCCGCGAGGGACATGAATTGATGCTCAAACAGGCTGAGGCTTGGCTCTTAGAAACGCGCATCGATGGGACCTTACTGGATGCTGGCTGTGGCACGGGTTTATTTACGCTGGCAATGGCTAAACGTGGCTTCGCTGTCACAGCTATAGACATTGCCCCCCGTATGGTTCAAGCCGTACGAACTGAGGCGCAACAAGAGGGCGTGATCGATCTCATTACATTGATGGAGGGGGACATTGAAACCGTAACAGGTGATTTTGACGCGGTTGTTTGCTTTGATGTTTTGGTTCACTACCCACGAGAACCCTTCAAGGATTTATGTACATTTCTGGCCCAACGTTGTAATGGGCAGGGACCGCTGATCTTTACCTACGCGCCCTACAGTCGTATTTTGGCAATGCTGCATAAAGTGGGTGGCTGGTTCCCAAAAAATAGCCGACGCACCGAAATTCAGATGACACCGGATAAGGTCGTGGTCGAAACATTGGCGGGGGCTGGTCTGAAGGTTCGCCGTACAGCCGACATTAGTCACGGGTTTTATCATGTCAGATTATTAGAGGCAGAAAAAATTGATAATTAAGTTTAAATTGTTAAATGCAAGTTATGAAAATAAGAGGTGATATGCTTAAAAGAGTTGCGATGTTATTCCTTGGATCAGCGGCTGTTTACGCTTTGATCCGTTGGTATTACTATGAAGAAATTATTGAAACCGAGGGAACGATTCATTTGCAGAGTGAACATGAACACTTTCATTTTCACGTAGATTTACCATCGCATCTGGAGGTTCAACCCGGCGATACTCTGGAAATTTTATCATTACCCGATCTACCAGAGGGGCGAACCAACGGTGAAGTGACTTATAACAGTCCAGTTCGTTTACATAAAGCAAGTGCGCTCCAACGGTATCTCATCAAAAATACCAGTTTGATAGAAGTCAATGAAATTGTAGAGCATCCATAAAAGCTGATTGTACTGTACTGAATAATATTTTTTATTTAAGGAAGGAGAATTAACATCATGATGGATATGTCAATGGATATGTCGGACCTGAGTAAAACAACCCGACACGCCCTAAAAGAAGCAGTTCTGAGTCCCCGTTTCTACACCACCGATTTCAAGGCAGTTGATGCCATTAAATATAAGCACATGCGCAAAGAGATGGAGTGGGTACGGGATGAGTTTGCCAATGATTACAACCTCCGTCACTTCAAGCGTACCGATGAATTCTTAGCCAACTTTGATGATATGCCAGTGCGCGATGGGTTTATCGACTTTTTGGAACGAAGTTGTACTGCTGAATTTAGCGGCTGCTTACTCTACGCTGAGATGACCAAGCATCTCAAAGATCCGACCCTGAAGCAAATTTTCCAATATATGAGCCGAGACGAAGGACGTCACGCTGGTTTTCTTAACAAAACCATGGGTGATTTGAACGTGGCTATTGATTTGACGGTGTTGAGTAATCGCAAAAAATACACCTACTTCCAGCCCAAATTTATCTTTTATGCTACCTACATGTCAGAGAAGATTGGGTACGCCCGCTACATCACCATCTACAATCATCTCAAAGAAAAACCAGAGTACACCATCCACCCCATCTTCAAGTGGTTCAAAGAGTGGTGCAATGATGAGTATCGTCATGGTGAATTTTTCGCCATATTGATGCGCAGCCAACCCCACCTCCTACGAGGTATCAACGTTTATTGGGTACGGTTCTTCCAACTCGCTGTCTACGCTACGATGTATCTCAATGATGCCCGCCGCTCCGATTTTTATGAGGCCCTCGGTTTACATTGGCGCGACTATGATCAAGAGGTTATCCGCTTGTGTAATGAAATTACAACCCAGGTCTTCCCGATGACGATGCCGCTCGACAATCCCCGATTTTGGCAACTTCTTGATGGTTGTGTAGCCCTCGACAAAAAAGCCCAAAAGATCGAGCATCGAAAAGATCCGATCGCTAAAGCCTTGTTGGCTGGGTATCGGGCTGGGATTGCCAAGAATTTGATACAACTTTACTTCCTTAAACCCCGGCGCACTACCGAAGCAAATCGCTGGCAAGGGTTACCCGGCTTTCCAAATTATCCAGAGTCTGGGGTTTCAGGAGCTTGAGCAGGTTTGGTTAAATTAAAAGATTTTTAGCCTATAACAGTGACGTTGATGCTTTAATCTTTACAGAGAGGGAAAAATCCTATGCGTTTTATTTTTTTAACAATGGACGGCAACCATAGTGCAGCCTTACGTGAGGCTGCCAGCAGGCTATACCGCGATCACGGCATAGATCTACAGCTTGGGATCTACACCGCCCCCAGCTTAATTGATAATGAAACATTCCAACGTTTGGCTGAAGATGTGAGCCGAGCTGACTTTGTCTTTGGCTCAATGCTTTTTGGCGAAGAGTTAGTTCGGCCTTTGCAAAATATTTTAGCCCAAACCCCAACCCCTGTGTGCGTTATTACCAGTAATCCAGCGCTGATTCGCTGCACTCACATCGGGAAGTTTGTGCTAAAACAAAAGGCAAAGGATGAGTCGCCTGGCCTCATCAAACGCTGGATGAAGAAATTTCGGCCCAAAGGTGGGGCTGGCGAGGGCAAACGTCAGTTGGCTATGCTACGGAATGTAGGAAAAATTCTTAAGGTGATCCCCGGTAAGGCCCGTGATTTACACACCTACATCGCGGTTCACGACTATTGGCTCAATGGGTCACCGGAGAATATTCGGCGAATGTTATGTCTACTGATTGACCGCTATGTGCCACATTTCGCTGATAGCCTACCGTTTGAGCCACCAATCCACTACCCAGATACGGCACTCTATCATCCCGATGCCCCGGAACCTTTTCCTGATATGGTCAGCTATCAGCAATGGCGCAAGCAGCAAAATGGTCGTTATCCGGCCTGGCAAGGTAGCATTGGCTTGCTCTCCTTGCGAACCGTAATCCTGAGCGGCAATACAGCTCATCTAAACGCGCTAATTCATAGCCTGGAGGCGCGTGGTATTGAAGCACGAGCGGGTTATAGTGCTGGGCTTGACTTTCGGCCCGCTATCGACCAATTTTTTACGGGCGATAGTAACGGCAGTCAAAAGCAGGACGACTCGGTTAATCTTCTGCTTAATGGGGCTGGCTTTTCCCTGGTTGGGGGGATGGCCGAGAGTCGTCCAGAAGAGGCCAGAGAGGCTTTGGACTCGCTTGATGTGGGCTATTTGGACATGATCCCACTTGTTTTTCAACACGTCGAAGATTGGCAACAAAATGACACTGGCCTATCACCGATTCAGATGGCCATGAACATTGCTATTCCAGAATTAGATGGGGCCGCTGAACCACTCGTTTTTGGTGGACCGACCGCAGGTAGTGATAAATTCGTTGCCCTACAGTCGCAGATCGATCTGGCTGCTGAACGGATTAAGCGACGGGTACTCCTGAGAACCAAAAGCAATGATGAGAAGAAAGTGGCGATTGTCCTCTTCAACTTCCCCCCCAATCTTGGCAATGCTGGCACAGCCGCTTACCTAGATGTCTTTGTCAGTCTGCACCGACTGCTGACCGATCTCAAAGCGCATGGCTATCAGATTGAGGTTCCTGATACAGCGGAAGCATTACGCGCCGAAATTGTGGAAGGTAATGCGATGATGAACGGGACCGATGGCAATGTCGGGGCTCGCTTAGCCGTTGATGATTATCGTAACCTCTTCCCAAATTATGTTGATATTGAGCCGATGTGGGGTTATGCGCCGGGTGAGTTGCTTAATGATGGTCGTAATTTTCAAATTTTGGGCAAGCAATTTGGTAATGTTTTTGTCGGGCTACAACCTAGCTTTGGCTACGAACGAGACCCCATGCGCTTGCTTATGGCCAAAGATGCCGCGCCCCACCACGGCTTTGCCGCCTTTTACACTTGGCTCGAGCATATCTTTGGGGCCGATGCCGTCCTGCATTTTGGCACGCACGGGGCCTTGGAGTTTATGCCCGGTAAACAAGCCGGCATGAGTACCCAATGCTGGCCGACGCGTCTACTCGGCAGCCTGCCTAACTTCTACTACTACAGCGTCAACAACCCCAGCGAAGCGACTATTGCCAAACGACGCGGAGCGGCCACGCTGATTAGCTATATGGTGCCGCCCCTGCAACAGGCTGGGCTTTACAAAGGATTACGTCTCCTCAAAGATAGCATCGATAGCTATCGTCAACGCCCTAACAGCGAATTGGTCGAAGATATTCGGTCTCAAGCTGAAAAGCTGGGGATAACAATTGAAGAAATCAATCTTGAAGCGGCGGCAAAGGATAATAGCTCTGATGATGAGGCCTATATCAATGCTTTGGCCCATGAACTCATCCAAGTTGAACATCGAATGATTCCGATGGGGCTGCACGTGCTGGGTGAGTCGCCAACAGAGGAAGTTTTGATTGATATTTTAGCGTTGGTTGCTGCCTTTACTCGCGTCCCAATCGGGCGTGATAAGATGCTGCCACCTTTACCCCACCTTGTGGCTAAAGGACTGGGCTGGGATTTCCAGGAACTTCGTAAGAAGATCAAGAGTGATGCGGCCGCCCAAGATTGTTGGGATCGAATCGATGAAATTTGCCGTGAGGCGATCCGTCATTTTGTAGCTGAGTCTGGTTCTGCTGAACGAGATACCACAGCAGCTGATGCTTATTTACAAGATGTGGCTGGGATCAAAGTGGGCCTCCTGACAAATCTATGGTCATCGCTGGATGATCTGCTAGGACGAATTTTGGAAGAGCGCGAACTTGAAGGGTTGCTACGAGCGTTGAGTGGCGGGTACATTCCGGCCTCGCCTGGCAATGATGTTGTCCGCAATTCGGCGGTCGTCCCCACAGGCCGCAACATTCACGGCCTTGATCCCTTTAGCGTGCCAACCCCCGCTGCCCACGAGACCGGTACCCAACTCGTCAATGAGATGTTGGAACGACTCACTCGCCAGCAGGGAGCGCTCCCTGAAACAATCGCGATGGTGTTATGGGGAACTGATAATCTTAAGAGCGACTGTGAAGGTGTCGCCCAAGTATTGGCGTTGCTTGGGGCACGGGCTGTGCAAGATGAGCTGGGGAAAGTCAGTGATGTGGAGCTGATCTCCCTTGAAGAATTGGGACGGCCTCGGATTGATGTTGTTGTGACCGTGAGCGGTATTTTCCGCGATTTGCTCCACCATCAGATGGATCTGTTGGACAAAGCGGTACGATTGGCTGCGCAAGCTCCAGAACCAGAAGAGATGAACTTTGTCCGCAAACATACGGCTACCCACGCCGCCGACTTGGGAGTTTCATTAGATGAAGCGGCGACCCGAGTTTTTGCCAACGCACCCGGTCATTACGGAGCCAATGTTAATCACTTGATTGAGAGTAGCACTTGGGAAGATGACAGTGAGCTAAGCGAAGCCTTCCTTAGCCGCAAAAGCTTTGCATATGGGGCACGAGGCCAGTGGCGTGATGCCCGCAATGTGATGGAACGGTCGATGGCTACGGTTGATGCCGCCTTCCAAAACATTGATAGCTTTGAAATTGGTATCAATGACATCGATCACTATTACGAATATTTGGGTGGCGTTGCCAAGAGCGTAGAAAAAATGAGCGGCAAGCGGCCGCCTGTTCTGGTCGCTGATGCCATTTCACAAAACGGACGGCTGTCATCTCTGGAACAGATGGTGCGCTTGGAGTCGCGGGCCAAGTTGCTCAACCCCAAATGGTACGAGGCAATGTTGGTCCACGGCTATGAGGGTGTACGAGAAATTGAAACCCGTGTCAGCAATACATATGGCTGGAGTGCCACCGCCGATGCAGTCGAAGGCTGGGTGTACCAAGATATCGCTGATACATTCCTCCTGGATGAGGAAATGCGTCAACGGCTGGGACAAGCCAATCCTCACGCCACAGCAGCCATTGCCCGGCGTCTATTGGAAGCCGATGCCCGTGGTTTTTGGGATGCCAGCGATGAGGTTATTGATCAATTACGAGACATTTACGGTAACCTAGAAGATCAACTTGAAGGTGTGTATGCCTGAGGTTAACGATCACGTCAACGGTGTTTCACAGCAGGCCAAAATTGGTCCCAACGCCCTGACTCAGACGGTGCGGGCCTTACGTGAGGTCGGTGACGAGGCCCAGCTTGTAGCTGTATTGCGTCAGTGTGGGCAGGAGTACCTGTTGCAAGAAACGATTACAGAAATGGTTGATGAGCAGGCATTTGCCGACTTGGTTACGGCATTGACCAAGCAGCTTGGCCTCAGCCAAGCCCAGCAGGTTTTGCAACGCTCTGGTCAACTCACGGCTGATTATCTGCTAGTGCATCGTATTCCTCGGCTATTTCAATGGCTGCTTCGGGTAATGCCACGTCGGATGAGGTTGAAACTGCTTTTAGTAGCCATTAGTGGCCACGCCTGGACTTTTGTAGGTAGCGGCAACTTTCAATACGACATCAGTGACACGCCACAATTGAGCGTGGTCACTCAACTGCATCCGGCAGAGGCCGTTTGTAGCTTCTACAGGGGGACATTCAACCAGCTGTTTCGGAAACTCATTGATGCTCGCGCCCAGCTAGAAATGACCATTGTATATCAAGATGGTCGAGCAAATTGTGTGTATTCAATTCAATATATTGCCTTAAATCATCTTAGGGCTGTCACGATGATCTCATTGGTTTAAGGCAAAGTAGAAGAACAGGAGGGTTTATATTATGCGTATTATGATGATTCAACCTAATTATCACGCTGGTGGTGCGGAGATTGCTGGAAATTGGCCACCAAGCTGGGTCGCCTATATCGGCGGGGCCTTAAAGTCAGCGGGATATACCAATCTCCGCTTTGTAGATGCCATGACCAATGATCTTCCCAACGATACGCTACGGGAGATTATCCGCCAGAATGAACCGGATGTGGTCATGGCCACATCGATCACTCCAATGATCTACAAAGCTCAAGAAGCATTAGAAATTGCCCGTGAAGTCCGACCACAGGTCAAGACGATTCTTGGCGGCATTCATCCCACCTTTATGCACGTCCAGGTCCTCACCGAGGCCCCCTGGATTGACTACATTGTCCGAGGTGAAGGCGAAGAGATCATCGTCAATCTCATGCGCTCCATTGAAGCTGGGGCCGACTTGAAAGAACGGCGAAGCATCTTTGGATTGGCCTTTGTCGAAGATGGGCAAATTGTCTCGACACCAGCCCAGCCACCACTGAAGGACATCGACACACTAACACCAGATTGGAGTCTATTGGAGTGGGATAAATATATCTACATTCCGCTCAATGTACGAGTGGCTGTCCCTAACTTTGCTAGAGGATGCCCCTTTACCTGTCGGTTCTGCTCACAATGGATGTTTTGGCGCGACTATCGGGTTCGAGACCCTATCAAGTTTGTTGATGAAATCGAAATGTTGGCCAAAGAGCATCAAGTTGGCTTCTTTATTCTAGCGGATGAAGAGCCAACCATTCACAAGCGCAAATTTATCGCAATGTGTGAAGAATTAGTGCGGCGTGATTTAGGCATCCATTGGGGGATCAACACTCGCGTCACCGACATTCTGCGCGACGAAGCCTTGCTACCGCTCTACCGACGTGCGGGTTTGGTACATGTGTCGCTGGGAACAGAGTCTGCCAGCCAGATGAATCTCGACGTTTTCCGGAAGGAAACAACCATTGAGGAGAATAAGCGAGCCATTCAGTTGTTAAAACAAAATGGAATGGTCGCCGAGGCTCAATTTATCATGGGCATGGAGAACGAAACGAAAGAAACTATCGAAGAAACATATCGTATGGCCCTGGATTGGGACCCAGATATGGCCAATTGGAACATGTACACCCCTTGGCCTTTTGCCGAACTCTTTGAAGAGCTGGGTGATCGGGTGGAGGTACGCGATTACTCCAAGTACAACTTTGTCACCCCGATTATGAAACCCGAAGAGATGGATCGAGAAGATGTACTTAAGGGTGTGTTGCGTTGCTATGGCCGTTTCTATATGCGCAAGACGTTCTTTGGCTACCCCTTTATTCGGGATCGCTTCAAGCGCAAATACATGATGGGCTGTCTGAAAGCATTTGCCAAGACAACGTTTACCAAACGATTTTATGATTTGGGCCGGATTCATCAAAACGGACTAAATACCGAAATTGACTTGGGCTTTGATGAGTCAAAGGTCTTTTCAAAAGATGAACTGATAACCTTAAAAGAGGATCGCCCAGAACTCTTTGCCGATCATGAATTCCATCGACTGAGTCGACGCGGTAAAAGTAAAGAAAAAGAGCCTGTTGCATAAGGCTGGAGGTTTTTACACAACATGACGATTATCAAAAATATGCGTCTAGGGCTGTTGCATATGGCGGTTGCGGTTACCTTTGTGGCTATCAATGGGGTTCTCAACCGGGTTATGATCCACGAATTGGGGATTCTTGCAACCATTGTTGCCATTTTGGTCGTCTTACCGTATGTTCTCTCCCCGGCTCAAGTCTGGATCGGTCAATATTCAGACACACATCCACTCTTTGGTTACCGACGTACCCCCTACATTGCGTTGGGTATGGTACTCTGTATTATCGGGATGAACTTGACACCATTTGCAGCGTTGCGTATGGCTGATAACTTTGGCTTTGGCTTTGCTATGGGTGTTTTAGCTTTCGGCTTGTGGGGGGTAGGTTACAATTTAGCGGTTGTTTCCTACCTCTCTTTAGCCAGTGATCTATCCGAAGAGTCGCAGCGGTCACGCACAATTGCTGTCATGTGGTTTATGATGATTGTTAGTGTCATTATCTCGGCAATTGTGATGGGCCGTGCTTTGGAGCCTTACAGTGAAGCACAATTAATCCAGGTCTTTGGTGTGGCTGGGGTGGTGGCCCTTGTCATGGCTGCAATCGGCTTGATCGGGCTGGAACCCCGTCACACCGTCGACCTCGCTCAGACCCGTCACAGTCAACAGGAGGCCATTCGAGCTGTCATCAACAATCCGCAAGCCCGTTTATTCTTTATCTACTTAATCTTGATGCTGGTGGCGATTCTGGGACAGGATATTTTGTTGGAGCCATTTGGGGCAGAAGCCTTTGGGATGAGTGTCGAAGAAACAACGCAACTAACCGCCTTGTGGGGAAGCACAACCCTGCTGGCCCTATTGGCTTATGGGTTTGTTCTAAGTCGCTGGATGAGTAAGAAAAACGGAGCGGCTCTGGGTGGTGTGATTGCCACGATTGGCCTGTTATTGATCGGCTTGAGTGGTAGCCTCCAGATGGAACTGATCTTCCAGCCGGGTATCGCGATTTTAGGCCTAGGCACGGGCATCGCCACAGCCACCAATCTGGCTCTGATGCTTGATATGACCACGGCTGAACAAGCGGGTCTCTTTATTGGGGCCTGGGGTGTGGCCGATGCGATGTCGCGTGGGGTTGGAATGTTGTTAGGGGGTACCGTGCGTGATCTTGTCACATTTGTTTCAAACAACGCGACTTTGGGCTATGTTTCTGTATTTTATATTGAAGCCGGATGTCTGGCGCTCTCTTTGATACTATTGAGTCAAATTGACGTGTCACGCTTCCGCAACCGTCAGCCTGACCTTGTTGAACTAGCCGCGCTGACGGCTGATGCTTGAGATGAAATCATCTATGCAGTTGCCCTTCCCAGCCCTTGTCGGGCTTGACACGGCCCAACAAGCCTTGTTGCTGTTGGCTGTTGAACCTCGTTTACAGGGCGTGATCCTAGCTGCTTCAGCCGGGACGGGCAAATCGACACTGGCCCGTGGGGTGCAATTGCTACTTAATGATGAGACGATTCCTTTTATCGAGATACCGCCCAGCATTGATGCCGAAAATCTGCTGGGCGGCCTTGATTTAGAGGCGACCCTACGAACCGGGCAAATGGTCATGCAACCGGGTGTTCTGGCTCGGGCGCACGGCGGTGTAGCCTATGTGGATGGTCTTAATCTGCTCACCGATGCCAGTACTAACCTTCTGCTAACAACGCTTGATCAGGGTGAGCTTCAGGTTGAGCGAGAAAGTCTGAGCTTGCGTTCAGCAGCGGAATTTAGCTTGATTGGCTCCTATGATCCGGCAGAAGGGCCACCCCGCCGCCACCTACTGGATCGGGTTGGGTTGCTTGTTATGCTACCCAACGAATTTGATGCAAATCAACGACAAGACGTTATTCGGCGCAATCTGCTTCCGTTATCTGATGATTGGGAAGATGATATAATCTTTATGCAAGGCATGGTTCAGGCTGCTCGTGAACAATTACCACAGATTACTATCAGCGATGAGCAGATCGGGCAACTGAGCGTAACTGCCCTCAAATATGGTGTAGAAGGACATCGGGTCGATTTGTTTGCGGTGTGGACGGCCTGTGCGGCAGCGGCCTTATCCTTGCGTGACGAGGTAACCGACGAAGATCTAACCATAGCCGCCCGCTTGGTGATTTTACCCCGAGCTACGCAGATGCCAGCACCTGAAACAAATGAACCACCACCACCATCACCAAAGTCTGAACCAGAAACACCTGACTCCAACCCAACTGATACTGACTCTGAAGAAGAGAGCGAGACTGCTCCACCAGACACCTTGGCCCTTCCGCCAGAGCAAATTCTGGAAGCACTGGCGAGCGAACTGCCCGAGGATTTGGAAACGTTGCCTTTTCGACAATTACGACGCGGTCGAACGGGTTCCCGAGGCAGCACCGAGGGCAAACGAGGGCGACACGTTCGCAGCATTCCTGGCGACCCAAAGCGAGCCAGAATTGATATAACATCAACTTTACGGACCGCTGCGCCCTGGCAACAGATGCGAACAACCTCAAAAAATCAGACTAAAGATCATCAACGGCATATCAAACTTGAGATGTCTGATATTCGGGTGAAACAATATCGCAGCAAAGCGGGTGCATTATTCTGTTTTGCTGTGGATGCCAGTGGTAGTATGGCCTTACATCGGATGCGGCAAGCTAAAGGCGCGATCCACGTCCTGCTGCAAAAAGCATATGTTAATCGAGATAAAGTTGCACTTATTTCATTTCGTGGTGATCAAGCTGAATTGCTGATGCCGCCTACTCAAAGTGTCGAACTGGCTCGTCGGGCCCTTGATCTTTTGCCAACGGGTGGCGGAACGCCTCTGGCCTCGGCGTTATTATTGGCTGATGATGTTGCTCAACAAGCGAAGAGCCGAGGGATTTTCCAAACAGTGGTCATCATGTTGACGGATGGTCGGGCTAATGTTAGTCTACGCCCAGATGGAAATGCTCAAGAAGAGCTACAACATATTGGTCGATACATTGCTGAGTCAAATCTACACGTGGTGGTGGTCGATACAAAACGAAACTATCTCAGTCGTGGCGAAGCACAGCGCCTAGCAGAATGGCTCAATGGGGATTATGCCTATTTGCCCAATGCTACCGGCGAACAGATTGCTGATCTGGCTACTAGCGTCACCAACGGTTGATAGTAACGGAATTCTTTAGAAGAAGGTATGATCGAATGAAACCCAAAAAAACAAAATCCTTGATAGGGATGTTGGCAGCCACTACACTGGGAGGGGTACTACTTTATCAAAGTTTGAAGCCAGGCGTTAGTCCGCTACCAGAAGCGATCGAAAGCAAGCGAGATAGCTTTTTGACTCGTGATGGGGTTCGGGTCAGTTACTATGTCGATAAAGAAGCCTCAGGTCGGCCTGTGGTGTTAGTTCACAGCATTAATGCTGCCGCCTCTAGCTTTGAGATGAAACCTTTTTTTACCCATTATCGTAACTCCCGCCCGATTTATGCCTTGGATTGGCCGGGATATGGTTTCTCAGACCGTAGTAGTAGTCAACCCTATCTACCCGACTTTTTTGCCCAAACTTTGATTGAAATGTTGGAGACACAGGTGGGGGAGCCAGCGGATGTAATTGCTCATTCCTTAGGCAGTGAGTTTGCTGCCCGAGCCGCCCTTCAGCGGCCCGACTTATTCCACTCGCTAACCGTGATTAGTCCCACTGGTATGAGTGACCGTGAAATTAATATACCGGGTGAAACAATCTATGAGATCGTTAACTTTCCGCTGTGGGGGCAGCCGTTGTTCGAACTGTTAACTCGGCGTGACAGCATTCGCTATTTTTTGGGTAAGAATTTTGTAGGGGAGCCAGATGAAGCGATGATTGATTACTCCTATGCCACGTCACACCAACCCGAGGCCAGATATGCCCCGCTGTATTTTCTCTCTGGCCAGATGTTTTCATCCGACATTTGCGAAGCTGTTTATCAGAAATTAAGCGTCCCCAGTCTGGTTATTTATGATCGCGATCCCAACGTTTCCTTTGAAAAGTTGCCTAACTTACTGGCCCAGAATTCACTCTGGCAAGCCAATCGGGTGGCTCCCTCATTAGGTTTACCCCATTGGGAGTTACTCACCGAAACGGTTGCTGCGATTGATGCGTTTTGGGCGGAAGTTGAGCAGCAATCGTAATTTTAGATATGTATCGATTATTTACTCAATAGGATAAAATTAGGATATGGAAACAGGGCTATTTTTTATTTAGCCCGATGGACCACGTCACCATCAAATCTGTTTCGTTTATTTAGCAAAAATATCAAGAGTATCACCTATAACACCTCTATGCCCCCAAACCCTGAATGTGGGATGGGGGTTGTTATATTTCGAAACAATCCCTTAATTGGATAAAAATCATCTAGAGCAGGCAACAATCGCAGCCAGAGAATATGATGTCTTCTTCTCAATCGGCACCTCCGGCATCGTGGAGCCAGCCGCCTCGCTAGCTTACAAAGCAATGCAGCAGGGGGCAACGATCGTGGTCAACAATCTCGATATCAAGACCGATATGCATCCCGATTACCTTAAAATCAATGGCCTGGCTGGCACGATTTTACCTGCTATTGTTAATCAGGCTTGGCCGATAGATAAATGAAATAAATTGTAAGAAGTAAGAGTAAATTTTGCCCTCACCCCTTAATCCTTACTACCTACTCCTTTTTTCCAGGTTATGTATATTGCCAAGGCTGATGAGGCTCGCGACCATCACGACCGTCATCGGGGGCTTCATCAGTATCTTGATCTGACCAAAACTGAGGTCCGAAGCCATATTTACGCCAGCGGCGTTGAAATCGATGGCCTTTGTGCCCAGGCCATCCCGGACCACCTTTCATACGGCCAAAGCCTTTCATCATCCGAAAGAGTCCCATTTCGCGAATACGTTCTTTGTCACCTTTGATTTCAATCCGAAATCCATCGTCCGTCTCAATAATCTTAAATTCGTGAATTATTTTATCCATTTCAATTTTTCCTTTCTACCATCAATAAATTACTAAATCCATTCTGTTTGATCTTCATCACCATTCAAGTCCTTACTCATTTTTTGCAGAACAGTAATCGCCTCTTTAAGTTTGGGGCGAACAATCGCTTTCAGGCGTTGTAGCTCCTCTTCTCCCGCTTCAGTCAGCTTGTAAATCCGAACGGTACGTTTTCGTGGGTCCTCCCACTCACCTTCAATAAATTCTAGCTCCTCAAGCATCGTCATCAGGGGATAGATTGCTCCAGGATTAGCCACCCACTGACCACCAGTGCGTTCAGTAATCAACTCCATAATTTCATTGCCGTAGCGCGGCTTTTGGCCCAAGAGTTGCATCACATAAAGTGGTAACAAACCACCGCCTTTGCTCAACAGCCCAGCCACGAGCGGGTTGAAGTTGTCCATTCCCTGATGCCAGGGGCTAAAGCGGCGTCCTCGAAAGGCCCAATGTTTCTCAGGCCATGTGCCCATATAGTCGTGAAAAAACTCTCGCCAAAAATGGGCTTTCATTCGAGTTGGAAATGGTGGTCCCGGAAAATCAGGTCCCTCAAAAGGGCCGTGCTCCTCTTCCCACCGCCGCCGCCGGTCCTCTCGCCAAGCGTGCCAAAAATCTCGACGATTTCGCCGCCGTCTTCCTCTATGACTCATACGATCCTCATCAATCAAACTATATTGAATTCAATATAGTTTGATTTTACAAGCTTTATTTGAAGTTGTCAAGAAAAATCTCAAATAATATCTAAATTTGGGCAAACTAATTGGCGATTTTGTTGAATAGTGATAAACTCGGCAGGCGAAATTCAAAAATAAAATTGTGGCTTCGTCGGCGCATGGAAAGGCAGACGCGGCCTGTTATCCGCGTTAGTCCCTACATCTTCGACATCATTGCCGTGTCTAATTTCTATCCATAAATTGTTTTTTGGAGAGGGACCATGTTTAAACCAAGAAATATTATTAGCCTGTTGCTCTTGCTATTGACCATTCCCGTAATTCTATTTGTTATTGCAAGACGCAAACAACAAAATCATTATCAACATCTTCAAATGTTACAACAAAGTATTTTCGAAAAATTTGGCGATAAATTGAAATTCCGAAGTCGTGATGAGTTTGAGACCCCGTCCTTTGAAAAACACTTGGCCGTAATCCCCAATTTCCTTCCCGCCGAAACATTTGAGTCTCTGAAAGAAGAAATTGTTCAGCACGGCAAAACCGAGCGCACTTATCTACCCACACATAAGCAAGGTGGGACAATTTCATATGAAGAGTTACACCAAACATCCCCGCAGGTCGTTTCACTCTTTAATTCACAATATTTGAGCAATCTTTTCTCAGACATTGTGGGGGAACAAGTCCAACCAACACCAATCAATGACCAAAGCTCGTGTTCATTGCTGTTTTATACAGAGCCAGGGGATCACATCAACTGGCACTTCGATCACAACTTCTACAATGGTCGTCACTTCACAGTGCTGATGCCCATCGTTAATGAGCATAATGATAATCCCGACCAGTTATCATCAGCCGAATTGTATGCCAAGCCCAACGGACAAGAAGAGAAACTTATTGCTAGTCCCAATACGCTCATCATCTTTGAGGGAGCTAAGGTGTTGCATAAAGTCACTCGGCTTGGGCCAAATGAGACGCGTATCATGCTCAGTATGACCTTCTCAACCACCCCATATGCTTCAGCCCCCAAAGAAATCGCTCGACGGATCAAAGACACCGCGTTCTTTGGTGTTCGAGCCTTGTGGACGTAAGTGTGAAATATCGTTATGCCGAGATGACTTGGCCCGAATGCAAAGCAGCAGCCCAGGCAGGCAAGGTGGCCGTCCTCCCCGTCGCCACCTATGAAGACCACGGTTATCATCTACCTATCGATGTTGATGTGGTACTCTGTACCGAAATTTGTGAGCGAGCGGTAGCCCGTATTCCTGAGAAAGCTGTGCTTATCCCGCCGGTCAATCACGGCTTTAGTCCACATCATATGGACTTTCCCGGCACGATCACCATTAGCTGGGATACCTTCATCAATTACGTCAAAGATGTCTGTGTCAGTTTGAGTCAACACGGCTTCACCCACATCTTGATTGTCAATGGTCACGGTAGCAATACCGCGCCGCTAGAGATGGCAGCGCGGTTGACGGTGCTGGCAAGTGAGGGGAAGGCATTGTGCGGATCAGTTAACCACTGGGGCTTACAAAAGGCGCGACGGGTAGGCAATGTCAAACGCGAGTCTGAATATGGGGGAGCCTCCCACGCTGGCGAGTATGAAACCTCGCTCTATCTGGCTCTACATCCTGATTTAGTCGAGATGGAAAAAGCCGTAGACGAAACATCACCGTTACCACCGAGCTTTCAGACTGATTTGTTGATGGGGAAACGAGGGGACGCGTCGAGTGCCCACCTGATGCCGTATTGGAGTAGTATGACCGAGAGTGGGGTGCGCGGGGCAGCGACCAAAGCCACCGCAGAAAAGGGGCAGAAATTTTTAGAGGCCGCTATCGAGGGGTTGATTGACCTCATTCTTGAATTCAAAACCGTGAACATCCAGCCTCGTCAGGACCATCATTGAGATGAGTATTGTCTTACGCCCAGCCGCTCTAGTGGACCTTCCGCAAATTGTGGCCCTCGACCAGGAGATTTTTGGCAGCTATGGGGCTGAGGAAAGCCCCACGGTGATTGAAGCCCGACTGACAGTCTTTCCCGAAGGATGCGTGGTTTTAGAGGATCAGCCTCTCGACAGCGAGCTAACGATTGTTGGTTATCTCACTACAGAAAAATGGGCTGAGGCCCGAGAACCCGCCCTTGATGAAGATCCCTATCAGACTCACCAGCCCAATGGCACGGTCTTAAATATCACCACCCTCGCCATTGCTCCCGCCGCTCAAAATCAACGACTCGGCTCTCGTTTGGTCGAACAGGCCATTCAAATCGCTCAAAATGAAGGCTGCCGTCAAATCATCCTCGAAACCGCCTACGCCAAACGATTTTATATACAACACGATTTTGAATTGGTTGGCGAGCGAGTGGAACGAGGCATTCAGCTTTTCATTCTACAGTACGATTTATCATAATCATTAACGCACGACCAAATTATCGAGGAGTTGGCGAGTCGCAGCAGCGATATCTGACACAGCCTGATCAAAGACAACCTGATTAGCCTGGGAGGGCTTACGATAGCCACTCACTTTGCGGACAAATTGTAAGGCCGCCGCCTCAATTTCTTCATTTGTCACAGCCGGTTCGGTCCGTCGCAATTGTTTTATACTTCTACACATAAAATACCTCCATAACAGGCAAATAAATTGCAGATCTTTAAAGATTTGCAACCCTGCCCCTTACTACTCTGCCACCTTGTATTACATCAGGACTTACGCAAGAATTGCGAGAAAAGGACAAAAAGGTTAGGGTCAAGGGTATGAAGAAAAAACGAATGACCCGAATAGAATATTGTCAATA
>JANQQF010000064.1 GCA_028285035.1 Phycisphaerae bacterium | reverse complement strand
CTACCGCTGCGATTTTTGGGATTATCTCGCTGGTGAAGTTGTCGTAAAATAGCAGTGCCTTGCAAACCCGGCAGCAGCACAACTTAGGCGTTAGGCCGCAAAATAATAAACCAACCTCAAATTGAACTGAGGCAAGACAAAGGGTTTCTTCCTACTTTCAATATCTAATCCCAAGGTAAAAACTCTATGAAGGAGTCTGTGGAAGGTTGCATTGATTGCGATATTGCTATTGGTAAGCAAACGCCTCTTGGTGGTATTATATACGAAGATGATTATTGGATAGTTAATCACGGACCCCTAAAAATTTTAGGGCATCTTATCGCCAAACCAAGAAATCACTATGAACATATTGGAGATATGGACAAAGAGGTAATGACTGATTTTGGGTTGGTGTTAAAATATATTTGTCATGCAGTCATGAAGGTTTGCAAACCGGAAAAAGTATATGTGGCCTCGTTTGGTGAATTTGAACGTCACGTACATTTTCATATCATACCACGATATAAAGGAATGCCAGCTCACGCTGCGAAAGTATTCCAAGAATTCGACAATAATAAGTACACTTGTACGGAAGAAGAAGTATTATCAACAGTGAAAGAAATCGGGAGAGAGTTGGTACGTTTAGTTGAGTAAAAAAGAGGCCAAATATGTCTGACGAAATGACTTTCCGTGAAGCCATTGAGCTGTTCCGTAAAGTTTATCACCGCTTTGAAAAGATAGAAGGAAAACCGTGGGGTGCAGAAGGGGCAACAATTGAATTGATGAAACAGGTTGGGGAACTTGCTAAACATATAATGGTTGCAGAGAATTATTATTTCGCCGGTCGTGAAAACTTACCCGGCTATGAAACTAACCAGGAAATGATAGGCGATGAGTTGGCCGATATTCTATCAATGGTGATACGAATTGCGGATTACTACGAGATTGACTTGGTAGAAGCGCATATCAAAGCACGTCAGGCAGAAGAAGAATCGTTAACACAGATGGGAGTTTAAGAGACTTGTCATCTAATAGTAAGTTGTCATTGTCAACTAATTGGAGAAATGTCTACATCCCAACAGGCGGCCTAACAAATCAATGCACGCGAATTGCTACCGCTGCTCGATTTCGCAAATCTCCCGCCAGATACACCGCTACCTCAACGCGACTCAGAAATAACAATGGTTATTGATTATGGCTATGTCGAGGACAATCTCCGCCAACATTTTCCTGCGGGAACGTCTGAGCAGGAAATTAACGCTTTTCTTTCGATACGTGGGAGCAATGTGAGCGGGATAATCAAACTATTACTTGTAAATTTGAACAGCCCACGTTGGCGTGTACTATCAATATGATATTGGTGACATTTTCGTTCGATTCTGCTAGTACCCTTGAGGGAGTCAATATATCCACGTATAGTCATTGTTTTTAATAATGGTCACAATTAACTCACTGGTAATGTATTTGTATTGATTATAATTGGTCGATTACCGGCTAAATATTGAGAGCCTAAGCAGCAGATGATCCTACAAATCCTTATCTTTACCTTCTCCATCCTGCTAATTGCCCACGGTCTGTTTTCCTTGGTGATGATGCTTTACGTCTGGGCCAAGCCAGAGCGGCTTGACTTGTCCCGTAGTCCAAGCACCTATGCCCCGTCAACCTTCAAATTTACGATTATTGTCCCAGCCCGACACGAGGCAGAGGTCATAGACCAAACGCTTCAACAGATTTGGCAAACCAATTATCCAAAATCCCTCCTGGAGCTTGTCGTTGTTTGCGAAGCCACAGATCAAGCCACTATTGCGACTGCTAATGAAGCCATAACCGCGATTAATCAGCCCCAACTACAACTGGTCACTTTTGACGATGGCCCCATTAATAAACCCCACGGTCTCAATGTGGGGCTGGCCCAGACGCACCACGAAATCGTCACGATTTTTGATGCAGAGGATGATGTTCACCCCGATATTTTTCATATCATCAACACGATTTTGCTGCGCGACCAGGTTTCTATTGTGCAAAGCGGCGTCCAACTGATGGATTATCGCGCTAGCTGGTATGCGCCTCAAAATGTGGTGGAATACTATTTTTGGTTCAAATCGCAGTTACATTACAACACAAAAATGGGGGCGGTTCCATTGGCGGGGAATACGGTTTTTATAAAGCGAACGCTCCTAGAGAAAATTGGGGGCTGGGATGACCAATGCCTGACGGAGGATGCCGACGTCGGAGTTCGCTTAGCGATATTAGGCGAGACAATCGTGACCGTCTATGACCCTGAGCACACGACCCGCGAGGAAACACCGCACTCAATCGCCGCATTTATTAAACAGCGGACCCGTTGGAATCAAGGGTTTTTACAAATTCTGGGCAAAGGCGATTGGCGTAGGTTGCCCTCCCTGAAACAACGCTGGCTGATGGGGTACACTCTAGCGGCTCCATTTCTACAAGCCTTACTATTCCTAATCCTGGGGCCAGCCATCATGATTATGTTTTGGTTTAATGTCCCCGTTTGGTTAGCAATGCTGTCATTGATCCCTGCCTACATTTTGGGGCTACAGTTTATTATCAGATTAGTGGGGCTTTTTGAGTTTGCCGCCGATTACAATTTAAAGATCAACGGGTTTGATGTCATTCGTTTTTCGTTGGGGTTTTTGCCGTATCAACTGCTTTTAGCTATTGCCGCAATTCGGGCTGTTTACCGATATTTCGCCAAGATCAACAACTGGGAAAAAACGGATCACCACGGCACCCATCGTCGTCAAGAGGCATACTGACCAGTGGATAGAGACAAAAAATAATGTCAAGTAAAGCTCCTAATGGGAGCTTTTTATTTTACAAGACGGCCAATTGGTGATTTTGAAGGAGAGGGAAATCACTTTATACTTTCCCATTAAACCAAAAAGGAGAAATTTTAAGTTTGGCTTAAATGTGCTTGCTGGCTTATCGGAACCCATGAAGGAAGAAATTTATGCGCTTAGGCCTTCCACACATTCAATCCAACCAAACCTATGAATAGACGAGAGTTCATAAAAATGTGCGGAACGCTGGGGGTCAGTTTACCGTTGGCATGCGTGATGGCCGCTTGTGGTGAAGCAGAAACCCAAACAAGCGACGCAGGCAACATTATTATTATCGGAGCTGGGGCGGCGGGGCTTTCTGCGGGCTATTTGCTCCAGCAGCAAGGAATTGAGTTCCAAATCTTGGAAGCCTCATCCACATATGGTGGACGTATGAAGCGTACCACGGAGTTTGCAAACTTCCCGATCCCGCTGGGGGCGGAGTGGATACATGTCCCGCCAGACATCCTTGAAGAGATTGTCAACGACGACTCGGTGGACGTTGATATAGAAACGACGCTGTATGATCCAGATGTTGATTATGGGTTGTATGAGGGTGAGCGAATCACGCTGAGTGATGCTGATTTCACCGAAGACAGCAAGTTTATCAACGCCACCTGGTTTGACTTTTTTGAGCAATACATTGTCCCATCGGTCGAAGCACGTATCACTTACAATGCAGTGGTTGAAGCGATTGATTATTCGGCCGAAATGAGCCAAGTCAGAACACAAGACCAGACGTATTCAGCCAATCAGGTTATCGTGACTGTCCCCGTCAAGATGCTCCAAAACGGTGCGATCACCTTCACCCCAGAATTGCCTGATGACAAGCAGAATGCGATCAATAGCGCGACGGTATGGGATGGGTGCAAGGCATTCATCGAATTTTCGGAGAAGTTCTATCCAGCCCTGGTTGGCTTCGAAATCACGCCAACGACGGCTGGGCAAAAGCTCTACTACGATGCTTCCTACGGTCAGGCTACCACCCAGCACATTCTGGGTTTGTTCGCCGTTGGCATAGGGACACGTCCCTATATCGAATTAAGTGATGACGAGCTGATCGAGTACATCCTGAACGAACTCGACGAGCTCTTCGACGGTCAGGCATCATCCAACTACGTCAAGCACATCTTCCAGAATTGGAATGCAGAGCCGTATGCGAACGGGGCGTATATCGTTGATCATGAGAATTGGCGAACGGTGCGAACCTTAGGCGAGAGCGTCAATGATCGCTTGTTCTTTGCGGGCACAGCCTATACCGAAGGGAATGATTGGGGTAGCGTTCATACGGCGGCGCGGGCAGCCAGAAGAGTGGTTGACGAAATATTGGATAGCTGAACCGAATGGTGCCGATCAAAAACCAAACGTTTAAGATCTTTTTCAGCAAATGGAAACAAAATCCACCGAAAAATGTCGGGCTTATAAAGGAGCAAAGCAATGTCAGCCTATTACATCTTGACCCACACAATTACAGATCCTGAACGCTACGCCGCAGAATACATTCCCGGCGTAGCCCCATTCCTGGCGAAACACGGGGGCGAAGTCTTGGTCGCTAATCCTAAAGCAACACCCCTACAGGGTGATCCCGCCAGCGGGGTCGTCATCATCAAGTTTCCATCTGAGGAAAATATTCAAGCGTTTGTCAACGATCCCGATTACAAGCCTATCAAAGAGCTACGCTTATTGATGACAACGAATGCGCATGCTGTCATGTCGCCTGAGTTCAAACGGTCGTAGGGATGAATTTCAATGACTACTCCGTTTGGCTGGATTCGACAGGAACCAGCGTGCAAGAATAGCTGTCTAATTCGCACTGGTGTAACACATCCAAAAATACCCCTTGCGGGTAAACGGAGTAACGTTTTAATGACTGAATCGAAAGCCATTACCTTCCTGATTGTCTTTATATTGGCTGGACTCGTTCTTATTTCATTCTCGCTCTTCTCCAACAACGGAGAGTTAATCTGCGAACAGGCTGAGCCGAGTGAGCCAGTTCTCTGTGAGTTTATCGAGTCAAATGCGTTTGTCTCAAACGTGCAGGAATTTGAATTATTCGGGGCAGACCTTGCTGAGGGTCAAGAAACACAAGTAACACGACTAGGCTTACCAAGAGGCACCGTACGTCAAGGGACGACGATCGTCTACTGGGTTGCGCTACGGACCAGCAATGGTCCAGTTTCGATGGCCCCTGTGATGGGAAAAAACTCGATTATAAACGCTGCGCTAAATCTCGAACGCAGTCTCGATGCGCTTGTTGATGACCCCACCCGGAACACATTCAGGTACAGAAGTGAGCCGGTTATCTATGCGACTCCACTTGCTGGTATGGTCGGATTTGTTATGATCGCCTTGGGGGTATTTCTCATCTATCGTATATGGCGCTTTCGCCCAGAGAATATTTCGCGCTTTCAGGCGAAAAAGAGAGCATAAAATCTATACCTAGATCAAATAACGATATAGCTGGTTAATCCTGAAAAGCTCCGAATCGGGGCTTTTTTTACTGGATGGTTGATTGGTTATTTTGCGGGAGAGGAAACTGACCCTATACTTTGCTATAAATATATTTGGGTTAGAAACTAATGAAATTGTGCTGATGGTTTGATACAATTATTGTTAGCCAGACAAGGATATCACACGTGAGTTGGAAAAACATCAATTACAAATCAGTTCCATCCCTGCATCCTGCCAGCTTATAGACGAAGCAGTTAAAACCCGTAAAATCGATTTATGTCATCCCCGCTAAAACCACGCGGGGATCCATCGTTCGCTGCCCCCCGGCTAGTGGATGCCCGACAAAAGCATTCGGGCATGACATGACTTTTTTATTCCGGTTTTTATTTGATTTCTCTATTAGAATTTATCGATACCTTGAAAGTTTTGTACGCTAATGGTGATGTCATCTTGAGATGTTTTGAGCCTCAAGATGTAAACCTATTCAAGCACGCGCAATTCAAAGACTTACAAGGCATAGACTATATTATTAAAACTTTCCTTCTTTCAAATTCAGTAATGACTACTTTATCGGAAGTCATAAGAATGACAGAAAAGGATGTACAATTCTTAAATTATTCTTGGCAGGGAGCATTTGAATTTGAAGGGGCCCTGACTCAAACTCTATTAGCCGGTGGCGCTTATACTCGCTTTAAGGGAACAGAAGATGATGCCCGAGCATTGTCACGAAATTTTATAGAGGCAATATTACCTGATGGGCGTCTTTCTGCCTCGGTATATAAAATCGATGGAGCGTGGACCGATTGGTATTATGACGTTGCCTGGGGTAAAACATTTATCATTTATGATAGAGTAGGCTGCAGGTGGTCAATTTTTTGCGCTACAGATACAGACTAAAATGTGGCTAACCTATGCCACACTTAAATCAGGAGATCGAGCATTACATTGGATATTGAAGATAAAAAACAACTTGTTACATATTTGCAGTCACGCCAATTAGTCACGGCAGGGGAGGTCCTATCGACGCAAATGTTGGCCGGGGGTGTATCAAATCGCACAATGCTCGTGACCCGGAGCGATGGAACACAATGGGTGATTAAACAAGCGTTGTCCAAGTTGCGGGTGCAGGTTGATTGGTTTAGTGATCCCATTCGGATCCATCGTGAAGCGGCCGGGTTAAGATGGCTTGAGCGCACGCTCCCAGCGGGACATGTGCCGACCCTTGTGTTTGACGACGAGGATAACCACATCATCGGGATGACGGCCGTACCCCGGCCGCATGAAAACTGGAAAACAAGTCTGTTACAAGGCATCGTCGAAACGTCGTTGGTGCATCAGTTTGCTGAAATTTTGGCACAAATTCATCGATCCCCTGTTGACGATGCGCAGCTTAAGGCTTTATTTGAAGACCGCACCTTTTTTGAGTCCCTGCGAGTTGAACCTTACTATGGTTATAGTGCCACGCAGGTGCCGCAGGCCAGCCAATTCCTGAATACGCTCACTGAAAAGACAAGGACACGTCAATTTACGGTGGTGCATGGGGATTACAGCCCCAAAAATGTTTTAGTGCATCAAGATAAGCTCATCATTCTGGATTATGAAGTGATTCACCTGGGCGACCCGACGTTTGATCTGGGATTCTCGCTGACCCACCTCCTCAGTAAAGCACACCACCTCAGCTTGCATCGCCAAGCGTTTCTTGATGCGGCCCTTTTCTATTGGCAAACCTACCGGGATAATCGCGGAGATATGAAGGATAACGCCTTCGAGACACTGACTGTGCAGCATACCCTGGCCTGTTTACTGGCACGGGTGGCCGGGCGGTCTCCGCTTGAATACCTTAACGCCGAGCAGCGCGACAAGCAAAAGGAAATTGTATTGCGCTTGATCGATAGACAACCTCTATCTGTGCCACATCTTATTGAACGATTTGGAGAGCAACTTTCGCTATGAACAAAATCAACGTTTTACGGGCCATTGAAATCCTGGATAGCCGAGGCAGACCGACTGTGATGACCCTCTGCAAATTGAGCGATGGCAGCTACGGCAAGGCGGCGGTTCCATCGGGAGCCTCAACAGGCACCTCCGAAGCCGTTGAACTCAGGGATGGGGATAAAACACGGTACAATGGCCTGGGCTGTTTACAGGCGGTGGACAATGTTAACACGACTATTCACGCGGCCGCCACGGCCCAGACGTTTGCCAGCCAACAGGCCCTTGACGACATGCTGCTTGAATTGGACGGCACCCCCAATAAATCAAAATTGGGGGCAAACGCGATCCTGTCGGTCTCGCTGGCCTTTGCGCGGGCCTGTGCGATGGCCGAGGGGGTGGAGTTGTATGATTTCTTCGGCCAAATGGCAGAGACACAACCGCGTTTACCCCGCCCGATGATCAATCTCTTTAGTGGCGGCAAACACGCGGGTCAGCAAGTGTCAATCCAGGATGTGCAGATCGCGTTTCCAAAGGCTGAGTCGCTCAGCGAAACGTTTGCTGCCATGTACGATGTCTATTACACGGCAGCCCGTCAAGCGCAGGAACAGCATGGCGTTCGCTTGTTGACTGCGGACGAGGGCGGGCTAGCCCCACCGTTTGCCTCTTCCGAAGAAATGTTAGGGGCTGCCGTCACAGCCATCGGCGAGGTTGGTTTGACGGCTGGGCAGGACGCCTGTCTGACCGTTGATGTGGCGGCCACACATTTTCACCACGACACAGGCCAATATGCGCTCGACGGGAAAACGATATCGGCCGCAGGGCTAATTGACTTGTACGAACAGTGGGTTCAGCAGTATCACATCGTCAGCTTAGAAGATGCGCTTCATGAAGAGGCTTGGTCAGATTGGACGACGCTTGCCAACCGAGTGGGCGATGCGGTGATGGTGCTCGGGGATGATCTGCTTTGCACCAATCCCCAGCGCATTGAAAAAGCGATTGCGTCTGAGGCAGCCAACAGTCTCTTGCTCAAAGTCAATCAAATCGGTACGTTGAGCGAGGCCCTGACCGCCCTCAAGCTGGCCCGACAGGCCGACTGGCAAGTCGTCATCAGCGCCCGCAGTGGCGAGACCGAAGATAACTGGCTGGCTGATTTAGCCACCGGCTGGGCCGCCGATTACATCAAGGTTGGGTCAATTACTCAATCCGAGCGGTTAGCGAAGTACAATAGACTGTTGGAGTTGGAAACGTTGAATGATGTGTCGCTTTAGAGAGTCGTATCTGATCTGCGGAAGGAGAAGTGGGTGTTAGTTGCTTTGTTTAGAATTGCTCAAATTCGTAATTTCGAGTGATTTAATCCGATTCTATCGTATAAAAATGCAAATATTTCGTATTTTGTATAACATAATATGCATTGGGCGTCTTGGATAGAACATTCTGAGCAGACAAAATTTAGCTCAAAGAAATAACTTTAGCATTCTGTCTAATATTTAGTTAGTCTTAATCAAGTTAACCTTACAAAAAGTAAGACGTTACAGGAAAAAGGCAGGTGTACGATGAATGAAGAACAGTTGATTACTGCAGATACTGTTGATAATGCATTTCGGACTGGTGAGGTTTATGATGCCCCCAATAATATTCTGCGTGAATATCTTAAAGTGCTAAATACAAAAGGTATTCCCAATGATATGGTGCGTCATCGTGCAACAAATCGTTGCATCACTGTCAACACAATTATCAATATGAGATTTATTGAAAGCATCGAACGATTAAATACTCGACTCACCGTAGTTGTCATTGTGCTAACCTTAATAACTATTTTAATTGGAGCTTGCACCCTTGTAGCCACCCTTGCAAATATTTTTGTAGTTATTGGTTAAATATCTAGAGTTAGATTGAGCTAAGCATTTTGTGTGCTAAAAAACCTCTCTGGTGATAGAGAGATTTTTTAATAGTTATTAATTTTTTTGCGTGTTTTTTTGGTACCTTTACCCACGTACGATTAGGTTTTTGTGTTGGAGGAAGTGGGGTATCATCTGTTTCCATTGTTACTTGTCTAGCACCGGAAATCTTTCCACCCTCTGGTCCGCTTTCTCTGTACTTGCCTGGGCTTTTTGGTTTTTCACCTGGTTTTTGTGGAGAAGCCATTATTCTCACCTCCTTTCTTTTTTCATTACGTTATTTTACCACAGAACATATGATCGGCTCAAGCTACAGTATAACACCCTCTCCACACTACTATATGTAGTCTTGGAGATTGAGCAAGACAAGCCATTTGCTTAACCAAAGCTACATAACTCCCACCACCCATTTAAGCCAAATTTAAACTAACCCCACCCAAATTTAACCTCCCCACCCTCATTTTTAAGACCATTTTCAAATAACCATGGTCAAAATCTCCTATCATACAGAACGAATTAACAAATTCTGTATTTAGGAGACAATTAAATGAAACACCACATAAAAACACTTCTATTAACAACACTACTAGCGTTACTAGTTCGCATCCCAGCGACAACCATTTCGGCGGCTCCGGCGGCGCAACATCACGAGCACACGCCCAGTATCCACAACCCAGTGGCGGCGAGCCATACGGCGGTAGTGTCGGGTAATTGGTCGGAGGCGGGCACTTGGCAGGGTGGGAACGTGCCGGGGACGGGAGCGACGATTACCATTCCGATGGGCCTCAGTGTGACGGTGGATGGCAAGCTTGCGGCCAACTTCAAAAGTATTGCTATCGACGGCACGCTGCGCTTTGCGACGAATGTTGATACCGAACTGCGGGTCGATACGATCACCTCAAGCGGGATGGGCACACTGGAGGTGGGCACACAAGCCAATCCAATTATCCCCGAGGTCACGGCCCGGATTGTATTTGCTGATTTAGGGGCGATCAATAAAGCGGTGGACCCGAAGCAACTGGGTCGGGGTGCGGTCCTGGCGGGTCAAACGACAATGTATGGAGCAGAGAAAACACATCGCATTACGGTAGCTACTTTCCCGGTCGTGGGTGACTCGACCCTGCAACTGAGCAGTACGCCGATGGGCTGGCGGGTGGGGGATGAGTTGGTCATTACGGGATCGCAAGGTTCGACCAGCGAAGAAGTCCGCACCATCACCGCGCTCAATGGCGCAACCATCACCCTCAATCAACCCTTGGCCCTAGATCACGTGCCGCCCAAGAGCGATCTGAATCTGTGGGTGGCGAATATCACGCGCAACATTCGCGTTGAGTCGGAGAACACAGCCAATGTGCTACGTCGCGGCCATATCATGTTTATGCACACCCACCAAGTTGATCTCAACTACGCGGGCTTTTATGGCCTGGGTCGCACCGACAAACGGATCGAGCTTGATGACTGGTCCTACGATATCCCCGAAGATGTGCCCGGTAACAACAACCCAGCCCCCATTGTATTTACCCCAATCCCAGGGGATGCAAACAACATTCGCGGTCGGTACGCCCTGCACGTCCATCGGGCGGGCACCGCACCAACGAGCAACCCAGCGATCTTCAACGGCAGCGTCGTCGTGGATAGTCCCGGCTGGGGCTTTGTCAACCACTCATCCAATGTCGTGATGACCAACAATGTGTCCTACAAGGTGCAGGGGGCGGGCTTCTACACCGAAGCGGGCGATGAGATTGGCTCAATAATTGGTAACATCGCCATTCGTACCGTCAACGATGCGTTTGTCTTGGATGATCTGGGCGCGATTGATCCCGATCTTGGGTTACATCTGGGTGATTTTGGTAACGACGGCGACGGCTTCTGGCTCTCTGGCACCCGTGTCAGTGTGATCGACAATGTGGCCGCCGGGGCCTCGGCTCACGGCATCATTTTCTGGACCGATGGCCTGATCGAGCCGGACACCGGGCGGTCGACCGTCAAGGTGAGCGAGTTGCCAAACGGTCACCTCATCCCCAACCGTGACACCGTCCCGGTCTGGTGGGCGCCGCTGGCCGAGGTTCGCAACAACGAGTCGTACGGGGCCACGGTCGGCTTCCGCTCTCGCTATATCCACTCGATCATCTACATGAGCGAGGAACGAACCAGCGCTTGGCACAAGGTCCCGCCCCAAGCCTATCTCGACACGTTAAATCCAGTCTTTGATGGTATCACAGTGTGGGACTCACGCGATGGCATTTTGCTCAACTACAACGAGCGGCTCAGCCTGCGCAACGCCCGGGTCATCGGGATTGCGGCTCCGTTCCGACACAACCTTGGCCAAACCGCTGCCATCGGCGTGGGCGTTGATTTCAACAACGAAGCGACCAGCGGCCCTGGCTTCATCGAGAATGTGACCATCGAAGGCTATGAAATGGGCTTTCTTGCCCCGCGTCAAGGCAATTGGACGATCAGCAACCTGACCTTGAAAAACGTCACCGATATGATGGTGCACGAGATGATCGAAGCGCCGCGTACGATGCCGATGACCAACATCACTTTTGGCAGTTTGGCCGACACTGCCGTGGCTGGACGCGATAGTCAGCGTCGAAATATCGTCCTTGATATGCATCTGGACAGTTTCTCGCCCGACCCCAACTTCCTGGTCTACCCTGATACCATCACCCTGGATGGTCGTAAAATCTACTTTGATCAACAGCGACCTGATTTTATCCCCTATGGCGAGTTGTTTGACGAAGACATAATTGAGCACAGCAACGTGCCCTTCAATCGAGGGTATCTCGGCAAGAGTAATCAGCAATTGATGGACAGCTACGGCGTCGCATTCGGCGGTGAGGTGCTCCCCGCCGATGCGGTCAGCGATTCCCGGATTATCAATGGACGGCTGGCGAAGGAGGCCTCGGTACCGATGGGTAATCATACCTGTCATTTGCCGCTTATGGTTAAGTAGGGTAAGGTTAATTGATGTAGAAAAAGCTCCCAATTATGGGGGCTTTTTTTATTTGGGGTAATTCAAGTTGTCACCTGTCCAAAAATGCTACTTAGAACAAAATAGTAATCCTCATGACATGATTAGCAGAAAATCAGGTCTAATCATGTCATGAGGTTGCTAAAAAGAGATGATTTTTCTCTAAAATTGAGGTAAAACTCTCCGGTTTTTTCTATTTATGGAATATATATCTTCTGATAGAATCAGAACTAATAAGAGACGAGAGAGTTTATCAAACATCTTATTTGCTCCTCAAAAAATCGATGCAAATAAGATGTAATATTTAATCTATACTGAATAACTTGAGCTTGGATATGATTATTGACGATTTTACTGGAGCAGGACATTACTTTAGGTAGAATTAGGGAATGTTTATGGGAATAATAGACCGGGACAAACCGTCAAGAGGGGTTCTTAACATGAAATTTATTTCAAACCTATTTACCAGCAATATTACACGCTTATTTTTTTTAACAATCGTAGCCACAGCGGTTGTCTTTTCTCTGGAAGTCACGACTGACGCTCAACGGCAGTCACAACAGGAAAGTGAGAGGACTTGCCTTAAAGAAGGGACAGCAGTTGATGAGCAGCTTGAGGTTGTCACCTGCGTAGATGAAACGGGAGGCGTCTATGTCAGGCAGGTGCCAGCCGAGACATCGACTGTAGACCTAGCAGCAAAAAGCATTGAGGAAATCCAGGGGAACTGGATACAAGCTCAAGCTCAAGGTACAACACAGGCCTTGCCTGGGGGCAATTTATGGCAGTGCTATGAGGATGGCGGTCCTAGTTGCTACAACACGCTCAATGATGTGCAATTTATCAATGAAAGCGAAGGTTGGGCTGTGGGTGATGGCGGAACTATTCTTCACTATAAAAATGGCAGTTGGGAAAAGGTGCCCACGCCAACCAGACGGGGCAAATTCTACTCTATTTCAATGTTGTCTGCCACGGATGGTTGGGTTGCTGGCTATGATTTTGATCTCCAAGAAGCACTAACTCTACACTGGGATGGGTCAACTTGGCAAAAAGTAAGCAATCCCGCGACCAGCACAATCCAATCCATCTCAATGATCTCCTCAGACAATGGTTGGGCGGTAGGTTTGGGAGGTTACGACTTTGATCGCAAGGTGTGGTACAGTTCATTTCTACATTGGGATGGAATAGAATGGCAGATTGCTGCTACCCCCGATGGCATTGTCCCGAGAGATGTTGAAATGATATCGGCCACGGATGGTTGGATAGTAGGTGGTAACGATGGTCAAACACTCATATTTCGTTGGGATGGATCAACTTGGCAATCGGTTACCAGCCCAACGACAGAAACCTTGTATTCTGTTTCAATGGTGTCAACTTCCGATGGTTGGGCCGTGGGATCGAATGGCGTTATCATCCGCTGGAATGGCAGCAGTTGGCAGTCAGTCACCAGTCCAGCAAGTCGAGCCCTAACAACCATCAGTATGGTCTCTGATGCAGATGGCTGGGCCATGGGCCTGTTTAATCTCATCCGTTGGAACGGAACGACGTGGCAAAATGTGTCAACGCCAGCATCATTTAATCCACGCTCTGTATGGATGGTTTCTGACACGAATGGTTGGATGGTAGGGTATCCAGGCACGATACATCACTGGAATGGTGGTTTATGGAAAGGGGAGATTACACCACCAGCCTATACGCTTCGCACGGTCTCAATGGTATCGGCCACGGATGGCTGGATTGGCGGCTGGTCGTCTACTCATGGTGGAGGTTTATTCCTGCGCTGGAACGGAACGACGTGGGAGACAGTGAGCTCCCCAACCACAGGCACCCCTCAGGCCATAGATATGCTCTCAGCTACCAATGGGTGGGCGGTCAGTTGGGATCCCCAATCAGGGACCAGCCAAATCTTACAATGGAATGGAGCAAGCTGGCAGATTGTGACCAACCCTACCCCCACAAAAAAATTGGTCGCCATTTCAATGCTCTCGACCAATGACGGATGGATCGCTGGGGAGGACGGGGTAGCCCTGTATTGGAATGGAAGCAGTTGGCAGATAAAATCAACAGGCTTGCCAGCAGATTACAAAATGGATGCAATCAGGATGGTTTCAAGCAATGACGTTTGGGCTGTGGGCTACATTATAGACCCTAATTTCAATGCAATACCAACCATTTATCGTTGGAATGGCACCACTTGGAGCAACTTAGGTATCGAATTTGAAAACAAACTTCAGGGAATCGATGTTGTGTCACCGACTGAGGTCTGGTTTGTTGGCGACTTTTCCAACATATATCACTGGGATGGCAGCCAGTTAAAATCTGTCAGCAATCCGACAGAACGAGTCCTCGCCTCAATTGATATGCTCTCTACAAACGAAGGTTGGGCTGTCGGTGATTTTGATGGCCTTGGTTATTCAGGCAGTGCAATTTCCCATTGGAATGGTTCATACTGGCGAGAATTTAAAGCGCCCACAGACATCGGTTTATTTTCAATCTCAGTGATCTCACCTACCGATGGTTGGGCGGTGGGTGACGCGGCCATTTTGCGGTTTCAACCTATCTCGACAGCCTCAATTCCTCCAACAGGTGGCGATTTTACATCTCCTTCAGGTGATACGACATTCACCTTTCCAAGTGGCGCATTTCAGTCCACGACATCAGTTACATTTACAGCCCGACTATCATTACCCTACAACGCTTCACGCATCAATATCGGCCATAATTTCGAGATTTCAGGCCTCACCGATGGAAGCAACCAACCCGCTCAACCCGCTCAACCTTACATGATTGTCTTTAACTATGACGATACAGATATTAAGTTTGTCATTGAAGATACCCTCGCCTTCTATTTCTGGAATGGTAGCGAGTGGGAAAAAGAGCCGACCAGTAATATCGATACAACGTCCAATACGATAACCGCCACTCCCAGTCAGTTCTATGAGTGGACCGTGCTGGGTGAACGCCGGGCAGTATTTTTGCCTGTACTTTTGAAGGAGTAGCTGCATTTTCTTGCTGGTCGTAGAGCATCCTAACTCACAAATATATGACCAGTGTTTTGCCAAATAGTTAAACACTCAAACAGGTCAAGATGTTTCGAGACGACTCCAATCAAAAATATTTGGAAGAAGCCCTAAAACGCAGTCTTGATGGCGCACAGTCCTATGGGCAGCAGTGGCTCAATATTATGATACCGACTGAAGAAGGGCACGCCCCCGATATGTTCGGTTATTTTCTGCAAAAGCAGGATGTAGATGTGCCACTTGATCAATTACAAAAGCGCGTCACCAGTTTTGTGCGTCTGGCGGATTGGGAAACCAATATCCGCACATTCGTCAATGATTGGCCGCTGATGGTGGCAGCTGGGGCAGAGTTAGTCCCATTTTTACTATCCACTGGTGAACGGGCGGTTAACTTTACCGCCCAATTGATCCTGACTCAATTGCTGGGCCATATCTCCCGAGATACCATCAATCGGGTCAATCGCCAAGGCCCAAAGGTGTTGTGTGATCATTGTTTTACAAGCTATACAAGATATCAAGCAAACCTTTCCTGGATGAAGAAAACCATCGATTATTATGGCTGTCGTCTATGCCGTCGTAGTCGGGCCTTCGTGGCGTATCGGGGCAAGGTTGCCGCGGTCCTGGATAATCGGCAGGCGCAAGCGTATCAGTTGCAGGACGAAAATTTAGAGGTGAATTGGCTGGCCCTACGTCATCTGTTCGACTTTGACGAAATACGGATTATCCAAGCGACCGACGAGGATGTGGAGCGATTCGCAGTACAAATTGGGAATGATGCCGATCCATTTCGACAACCACGTTTCAAGGGGATGTCCTACCATATCGCACCTGATTGTCAGCTGTCCGAAAGCACCAAACGGGTCATCGAGCGGGTATTTGAGTATAAATCCAGCGGCACATAGGAAGTTGGTTGCCAGAGGCATTATTTGATAAAAATCGTCGTGATCTCAAAGACACTGGCGATTTTTCTTTTTGAGGAATCATATGGGTATAGTAAACTTTGCGACGGATTACTGCACGTAACCTAAATTGATTTATCTAAAGTGTGGGGGGAAGGTCATTACGTTAGCATATGCTCAAAAAAATATACCCATTTATAGATGATGCGTTCGTTATCTTTATTCTGCTAATTTCGGGCTGGAAATATATTTATGGATTAGAAAAAATTTTGGATGTTGGGTTATATGATGAAAGCACCTATTTATATAACGGTGTAACCCTCTTTGTGAATGGGCTGCCAGGAGCACAGGCAGCACCACTTTATGCCATTTGGTATTATCTACTATCACTCATACAACCAGACACCATTCAACTGTACAGCCTAAATTATAAAGTTTTCACCGTGCTTACCCCGATTTTGCTATATATTCTGCTCAGAAATCAAGATGTGCATCCCATTTCGTCTGCCATAATTTCCTTCTTTTTTCTCATTAGTGACGCCAATTGGACGATGTGGCCAAAGGTCAGTCACTTCTCTTTAATTATTATTCTCGCATTTTTGATCCTTGCCACATACCGAAAGATATCCCTCTTTAGTAGCCTTGCTTTTATCTTGATTGGTAGCTTGCTCAGCTCTTATGCCCGACCTGAATTCTTTCTCACCTACTTACTTTTTCTGGCTATCTTCATTGGGCTACTGGTCATTTCCACACGTAAAGAATGGCAATCTTCAAGGCTTGCAACTTTTGTCTCGGTGGTCTTGGTATCAGGCATCCTGATCTCATCATTCGGGCTACCACTCAGTGGAAATAGAAGTTTGGTGGCCTTTGGACAACATTTCTCTGTAAACTGGACGCAATGGAACAGGGACAGTGGGTTATCACCTTGGACGAATTGGGAAGAAATCATAAACCAAAATTTTGGGAATATTGATAGCCCAATGGAGGCTCTATTTAGCAACCCTGTTTTATTCTTTAGCCATACAATCGCCAACGTGATAGGGACTCCTGAAGTATTGTTCAATCTGTTTTTCCAACATACAAACCTTGTCCTTTCAAATCAGCTAAGAGCAACAGAAGGGTATATTCTTTTTGGCCTTATTTTGTTACTACTATTTATTTCCAGAAACAGGTGGCTCCCCCAATTACATGATAGGCTGCATGCAAGCAGAAATAGCTTACTGATTTACAGTCTCTTTTTGATAACCTCATTTATCTCAGTTGTGGCTATCTTCCCCAGACCGCACTATCTCCTGTTACCAGGCGTATTGATCATCATAGCCATCGCGGCCCTTGTCCTAGGTCAAAATCCTGATCAACAACGACTCAACAACCGCCTGATACTGATAGGTTTAGGGATGATCATCTTTTTTGTAACCCCGCAAATTTACCAAGGTGGCGAAGGGTTCAAACCAAACATCCAAACGATTACATTTATCAGAGACCTAGATATTAACGAAGATATCAATATGTTAGAGGGTGATGGTGGGTATTGTTACTATTTGGGGGACAACTGTCATCGGATTTCACAAGAGGAAAAAAATGTCGGATGCAATACCTTCTTAAGTGATAGAAAGATAAATATGATTGTATTATCCGATGTGCTCATGGTCGACTCCAGATTTAGGGAAGATGTGGAATGTATGTACTTCCTGGGAAACTATGAAGATTTTGGCTATACAAAATTGGATATTCCTGAGGTTGAGCGAGATTTGATTGTAGCAAAGCAGTTACTGAATCAATAATTTCGATAGAAGTATTATCCTGACAAACCGATCATGTAAATTAGGGACGTTGAGGGTTTAGAATGTCATGCCCGAATGGTTTTATCGGGCACCCACTGGTTGTGAGCGATGGATTCTAGATCACCCTAAGTGTTTGGTAATTTATTTTAGATTTGCAAGATCACTGTTTTGCCCAACGTAAACGATGCGAGATCATCCGGCCAGACATGGTTGCTTCTGCTGGTGTGCTAAGAATGAGTTCCCCTGAGTCTGTCCACTGCATTTGACGGGGAAGCTCGATACCAAGCCAGTTAGGCAGCAGACTGTAGCTAACCATGTGAATCACCTGCTCGCCTTCGATACGGTAGGTTCCGCCATAGGAGACATAGCTCGTTATCGCCGCATCCTTTTCCTCGGTTGTGCCCCGCGCCAAGTTCGGGATCGCAAAGGGCAACCGGTTTGCCCGCATCAAAATGGCCGACATAAAGCCATCAGCCGTGTAGATCAGATTACCTCTAGCCTCTCTCCCAAAGGGATGATTGTGGTAAAGGTCGTCTATAAAACAATCCCATTCCATCAAGTGCCAACTGCCAACTAAGTTCATCATTTGCTCCAAGTTTAGTTTTCTTGGATCAATTTTGACACAAAGCCACGAAGATGCAAGAGGATTTCTACATCGAGAAAACTGCAACTTACCCAGAGTCCCCCCTTTAGGTACTCGGACCGATGCTCCGTGTTGGTCAAAAAGTGTGCCGCAAAGGCCCACATCAGCTAAATAAGGTTTAGGCGTCGCAAGGCACGATCACGAGCCGCCTCTACGTCAGCCTGGAGATGGGATAGGCCGGGCAGGGCAAGAATGAGAGCGGCTGTAGCATCGGCCAGTCGGCGACGGGCGTAATCGAAGAAAGGAGTTGTACCCGCATTCGCAGCGATGGAATCATACAAGAGTACTCAGTTTGTCTATTCTAACATTTTCGACCGTTCAATCCAACCTAATTTCAGCCTAACAAATCTATATTAAGCTTGATGAAAAATCGTCGTGCTTTCAAATGCCACGACGATTTTTTCTTTTTGAGGAATCAAGCAAAAATAAAGTGATTGCAAAATGTTTAACAAATGATAATGAAATATCCGATTGATGGTGTTATCTTCTTTATAACACCTTGAAACGGAGGTGCTAATAAATCTATCCAAACTCATATATTAATCGGAGGATCATTATGACATCATTGAATTCAACCACCCAATTAGCTGTCGCTTCATTACTTGGCTTGGTCATCTTACACCTTGTTCAATTAGGGGCTTTGTTTGCACAGTTGGAGCTATCACCACCTCTATTTGTTGGCCCTTTGATTGGGACGGCAGTTGCTATACAAATGGTCACAATCCCCCTGGTTTTGTGGCAACATAGAAGTCGATTATTGTGGATCAGTGCTGTTGTGTTGACTGCGATACCAAGTGTTGGCCCTCAAAAGTTTATTACAGAGCCTGATGCACTCATCTTATCGCCGATAATAATTTTGGGAACAATATTTATGATAATTCTCATAGTTTATGCTGTTACCAACAACAAGGTGAAAGAAAAGAGTCGTCCGAAAATTGGTACAGTGACGACTTGATGTATGTTATTTGTTACGCGTCATCATTGATTTTCAGAAAAATCGTCCTGGTCTCAAACGCCAGGACGATTTTTCTTTTTGAGGAATTGGATGGATATAGTAAGATTTCATACATCAGGACTTACGCAAGAATTGCGAGAAAAGGACAAAAAGGTTAGGGTCAAGGGTATGAAGAAAAAACGAATGACCCGAATAGAATATTGTCAATA
>JANQQF010000059.1 GCA_028285035.1 Phycisphaerae bacterium | reverse complement strand
GCTCTCGACAAAGCGTAGCCACTCCACAGGCTTGATGCCCTGTCGGGTCCGTATACTTCAACGGGTTATTCCTTACATACCGATACCGATTAAACCCGCTTGAGCTACTCGGCTCGGGAATAACGAAATCCGGCGAGACAAACCGCCCCAACACCGGCGAGCAATATTGGGCATTGTAATCCATCAGCCCGAAGCTCGCTTCATTCCGTTGTGAGGTGAAGCCAAAGTCCGTCACCGCCACGCCATTGGCCCAACGCTCTTGACCGTAGGGATGGGGCAATCCCAAGGGATTGTACGCACTTCCGAAGTCACACCGCCCAAACTATCAGTTGTTAAAGGCGTACTACCGAGATGATCCCCGTGCAGATAATATACCTCATCGCCCTGCCGCATAGCAACCTTCTGACCACCGAGGGTGTAGTATTTTGTCACCGCTTTTACTGTGACACCCGTTTTCAGAGCAGGCACCGTATTATTGACGTTGTCATAGGCCGTCACTTTGAAATGATAGCTTACCCCGGTGTACCCACGAACTCGGTCTGTACTTCGGTCAGCCCTGTGCCCCATTCGGTCCACGGACCACCGTTCTCGCTATACTCCACTGTGAAGTCGCGGATGCTGGAGCCCGAGAAGGCGAAAAGTAAAAAGCACCGCAATCACGGTGCTTTCGCAAAACTCATCAACGGATCAATCTAAATCTGCAATCCGCTTCATTTTCGAATCTTTTACCCCTGCAAATCTAGCAAATCTTTAATACTAAATCCTAAACGAAGGACGGGGGTGCCAACCTGATTCAGTGGATCACCAGACATTCGATTGACTAAATTAATGTAAATGACCTCGTCCAGTGGGTAGCTTTGTCCATCAATTTTTAATTCACGTGCTTGATCCAAATATCCTTTATGGACAGCATAGATTGCGATTGGCTTTGTAATAGCAAAGGCTTCATCCTGGCTCAGAGCAGATAAATCAATATCCGTTTCAACCGCAACAGTGACAAACACATCATCGCCAAGAAATGTGATTTTTACCTCGTTAATCGGCCATACTGTCTCCCCAATTTGCCACGTTTCATCAAAGGCAAAGGGGACATCCACAAAAGCTGCGTTCTCTACATCTTTATGCGCAACTGGGGTTGGTTGAGGAGGAATAACCTCTGGCTGATACTGTTCTACTTCAGGACTTACGCAAGAATTGCGAGAAAAGGACAAAAAGGTTAGGGTCAAGGGTATGAAGAAAAAACGAATGACCCGAATAGAATATTGTCAATACTT
>JANQQF010000025.1 GCA_028285035.1 Phycisphaerae bacterium | reverse complement strand
CATCCACTGGCCGGGGGGCAGCGAACGATGGATCCCCGCTAAAACCACGCGGGGATGACATAAATCGATTTTACGGGTTTTAACTGCTTCGTCTATTAGCAATGAACACCTATTGCATACCCTCTATTCTACATCACAAGTTTAAGCTGTCACTTCACAGATGGTCATCTTGATGCAATCGTGTCCCCGTTCTGAACGAGCTTCTTGTCCCGATCATTGGCTCTTCATATAATATTGGGGTGAATACGCCACTCCTTCAAACCAAACTGTATATTCCAACGCCTCGTCCCGAGCTTATCGTTCGGTCTCGATTAATCGAGCAACTTAACGAGGGCCTTCATCGTAAACTAACTCTCGTCTCGGCTCCTGCTGGCTTTGGCAAAACCACCCTAATCAGCAACTGGCTAAACACATTGGGCCAAACAAAAGACACTCCTCTCGTCAATCGTCAATCAAAAATCGTCAATCAAGCTGCTTGGTTTTCCCTGGATGACGCCGACAATGAGCCAGCCCGCTTTCTCGATTATTTTCTAGCTGCTTTGGGGCAAGTGTCACCGGATGTTGATCAAGCGATTCGAGCCATTCGAGAAACAAACCAGCCGATGACTCTGGACACGATTCTGCCAACACTCATCAACACCCTGACAGCCAGCCCACACACTATTATCCTCGTTTTGGATGATTATCACCTTATTCAAACGCAAGCCATCCATGACGCGCTGAGCTTTTTGCTCGACCATCTTCCATCGCCATTGCATTTGGTGTTGACCAGTCGGGCTGATCCGCCCTTTGCCTTGGCTCGGTATCGGGTCAGAGGCCAAATCACCGAAATTCGAGCAGATGATCTGCGCTTTTCTACAGAAGAAGCGACCCAATTTCTGCAAGAGGCGATGGGAATTGATGTATCTCTTGAAGATGTGACGATCCTGGATCAACGAACGGAGGGCTGGATTTCCGGCTTGCAAATGGCAGCGCTATCTTTGCAAAAACAAGCAGATATTTCTGCCTTTATCAAAGCCTTTACCGGTAGCCATCGCTATGTTATGGATTATCTGACTGAGGAGGTCTTACACCAACGACCCCAAGGCACCCAGACTTTTCTGCTCAAAACTTCAATTTTGGATCGAATATCGGCCCCGCTTGCCGATTTTATGACCGAGGACAGTAATGGTCAGACGGTGCTTGAGCAGCTCGAAGCGGCTAACTTCTTTCTGATCCCGCTGGATGATGAACGGCGCTGGTATCGCTACCATCATCTGTTTGCCGATCTTTTACGACAACAGTTGCACCGAGAGATGCCAGAGATGGAAATTGTTTTGCATCAACGGGCCAGCCACTGGTTTGAAGCAACTGGTTTTATCAACGAGGCCATTGAGCACGCTCTGGCCGCCACAGATTTTGAACGAGCGGCAGGGCTCATGAAAACGGTGGCCTTAGATATGGCCGGTCGGGTCGAAGTCGTAACCCTTGGTCGCTGGTTCGACGCTTTACCAAAAGAGACAATTCTAAGTCATCCTCAACTGATCCAGCCCTTTGTGATGATCCTATCGATGACCAGCCAATTTGAGGAAATGAAGACCTGGCTTCAAGCCGCTGAGGAGATCGCCGCAGCAAATCCAAAGGACCGGGCGGCGCAGGAGATACTTGGTGAGGTGGCTGGCTTAACATGTGTGACTACCTTTTTATTTGGGGATTATCCAAACGTTATTCCTCTATCTCAGCGTACTCAAAAAATTTTGGTTGAGCTTAATCAATCGCTACAACGGTGGAGTTTGATTTCGGTTGAGGCCTATACCAATCTGGTTTGGTGGAGCAAGGTCAGTGATGTCAGGAAGAATTTGACCAATGCCGCAGGCTTGGCCGAAGCCGAGGGGGGTGGATTGGGGGGGATGCTCACCCACGCATTTCTAAATAACTACCATGTCCTACGAGGTCGTCTTCGGGTGGCCCAAACCTCGGCTCAAAGGAGTTTGGACATGTCGACCCGATCCGATGGTAGCTACCTACCGAGTGGCGCCTATCCTCAGTCATTGTTGGGGCGCTTATATTATGAACGAAATGAGTTAGATGTTGCCCAGAATTATCTGGTGTCAGCCGTCTCCCCGTTAGCCACCATAACCGGATTCTGTACAGATCCTGTCGATACAATTTGGCCTTTCATCTGTCTCAAATGGTGCCAAGGCGATGTCGAAGGGGCCGATCAATTTTTTGATGAAGCTGAAGCTCACTTTTTGAAACTGCCAATTAGCCCAGCCTTTCGCGTTCGTCTGGGAGCGGTCGGGGCTCGCCTCAAGCTGATGCGTGACGATTTGGATGAGGCCGGCTATTGGGCCGATAGCATCATCGTCCCCACGCCCGAAACCACCCTTCGCCCCTTAACGACCTTTACCTACTTGACTTGGGCTCGTATTCGCTTGGCGCAAGGCAAATTTGATTTTTTAGAGCCCGCTTTGAACTTATTGAATGATTGGGCCGAATCTATTCAACTAAATGGATTGCTGATTGAAATCACGATGCTTCAATCGCTCTTATGGCAACAACTGGGTGATGTTGAAACAGCCTGCGATTTTCTTCGGCAAGCCTTGACCTTGGCCGAACCAGAGGGTTATGTTCGCCTCTTTGTTGATGAAGGCGAGCCGATGCAATACCTACTTCAAGAGTTCACGCGTAAACAGGAAAATGTAGCCTATGCTTATTCACTGTTGTCTGTTTTTGAGGGAACAGACAGACTCCCTCAAAAACAGATAGCACCTACCCCGCATCAACAAGACCTGATCGAACCCCTCACCAGCCGCGAACTTGAACTCCTTGCGCTCTTGGCTGAGGGCCTGACCAATCAGGAGATCGCCACCCAACTGGTCATCGCCGTCAGCACCGTCAAGCGCCATACCATCAACATCTACGGGAAGCTTGGGGTTCGGAATCGGACGGAGGCGGTGGCGAAGGCACGAGTGTTGAGCCTTTTGTAAAAATACCACACCTCATCGCCACATCTTGTCCTTTCTAATCTCAATTCCATAAAATTTGGATAGCTCGGCGAAATGAGATTAATTTCTTTTGGCTACTGGGTGCGCCGCCGCCGCAAAGCCCTTGATCTTACTCAAGCGAGTTTAGCCAAACTGGTGGGCTGTTCTATCGTCACTATCAAAAAGATCGAGCGAGATAAGCGACGATCTTCGCAACAGATTGCGGAACTGCTGGCGACCCATCTAGTTGTTAAGCAAGCCCAAGTCATCTTTGATGATCACCTTTTAGCTGCAGGAGTGATGGAGCAAACTCACGCGAGGCTCTTGCTAGAACGTGACACAACCTTTGAGAAGTATGACGGTCAGGCAGCTGTTGCGTTATTGAGAGAAAGTGTCATGCGCTTTAGAAGAGTGGGGGATGCGTATGACTGCTATGGCAGCCTCGCTCCCCGCCGAGGTCATTACTGCCGCCGAGGTTCGGGGGCAGGAGCGTGATTTTTGGGAGATGGCAGAATCGTTGTTGCCCAAGCTCACTGATTTGGGATAGCATACAGAGTCCAATAAACTTGATCGTAATCAACAATTGTAAATTCCCCCTTGACATTCCCCTAACTGGAAGGTGTAAAATAGTCCTATGTTCATTCATGAGTTAGCCCAACAAACGGGAGTGACCCCCAAAACGATCCGATATTATGAATCGATTGGCCTGTTGCCGCCACCGGAACGGGCGGAGAACAATTATCGGATTTATTCACAGGACACTGTAGACCGATTACGCTTTATTGCTGCCGTCCGTACCCTGGATTTTAGCTTAGCCGACATCGCCACGTTTCTGGCGGCGTGGGACAAGCAGCAACTGCCCTGCCATCATATCTTAGACTCGGTTGAGCAGCACATCATTGAAATTGATCGGCGGATTGCTGATCTGGTGGCCTTACGGGAAACGTTGACTGGTATTCAGCAGCAGGCCAAGGCCTTGCCCAAAGATCAAGCGTGTGGGCCGCAGTGTGTTTGTCATTTATTGCAGATCGATGAAGACGAGGCATCTATTTCAAATGGATTTAGTATTGATTGAGTGCAACAGGTAAATACTAAACACGGATAGGAAGAACACGCATAAAAAATTTATCAATGTCTGTGCCATCTGTGTCAATCTGTGGATTAAAATTTATATCTGTAGCGAGGTTTTTTATGTCAAATGAAATCAAATTACACCCAGAGATCGCCTGTAATCCAACTGCCATCGATGCGGAACACCGTGAGCAGCATTTTCTAACCGCAAAGCAGATGATCGAAATGGTCGAAGAAACAGAGGAATTGTCCGACGGCTACGCCCTACGATTGCCCGGCGACACAGACACCTTCCGTCTCGTCACCGACTTCATCAGCCGTGAACGCGAATGCTGTCCTTTCTTTCACTTTACCCTCAAACTCGCCCCGCCTGGTGGCCCGTTTTGGCTGCATTTGACTGGGGCTGATGGGGTGAAGGAATTTTTACAGGTTGAATTAGGTGTTGGCTCAAAAGAATAGACTTAATCTTTTGGCCAAGGAATGACTTTCCCGTGCTGATCAACTAACTCTATCCCGTGTTGACTACACCAACGACCAATTGCCAATTCCAGTGCTTCAAACAAAGCATCTAGCGTTTCAAATGGCTCCTCTGTACTCCAAACTATACCTCCCTGATCTATTATCATTGCTGCCGGCTCATAAGATTCAGTCTGCCCAATTTGGATTTGTCCATCAACAATCCAACTGGCAATAAAAGGATATTTTTCTTCTAACGTCATAAATCACCTCATAATAGTTTGTGATTTGTAAATTACATTAATCCTTCACAATCCACAATTCACAATTATCTACACCCCAAATACACCTTTTGGTGAATGTGTCTACACCCATTCCTCTGATATGCTATCCCCGTAAAGTTCAAACAGTGCTTGAGATGAGGTGCAGGTTGGCTGAATGGTACAGGATAGAACTCCAGAGCAAATTGGATGTGGAGTGGTCTAGTTGGCTGGGCAATTTGGAAATGGCCCATACACCCGTCGGTCATACTATCTTGATCGGCGAAGTGGCTGACCAGGCGGCCCTGCACGGCCTGCTGGCCCGCATCCGTGACCTGGGCGTTCCGCTCTTGCTGGTCGCTCGTCTACACCCCACTGAGCACAATAATCAATCAATGACACAATAGGAGAACATCATGAAAAATCCGTGGATCGCAGCCGTACTTAATTTCTTTTTGATGGGCGCAGGCACCTTTTACAACGGTCGCCGCAAAGCCGTGGGTGTTGCCTTGACGATTGGGGCCATTCTGTTGACGTATGTTGAGTTCGGCATTCAGAATATTGCCCCGACCCACTACTGGATTATGTTTGGGGCCGTGTTCTTGGTCAACACTTTCCTGGCCATTGATGGCTACAATGAGGCCAAGGCGATTAACGCCGAACATCAGACAGTTGGGGCAATGGCTTAGTCCATTACCATCAGCAGAGTAAAAAGGCCGTAAAACATATTTGCGGCCTTTTTATTTTGACAAACATACATCGTTTACTTGAAAGGACCTATGAAAATGTCAACTGCAAAAGTGACTCGATCCAATGAGGGGCAACAGTGAACGATTTATAGGGCAGGGTGTTGCCGGAGCTGGGGACACCAAAACGATTGTCGAGGCCCAACATCTCTAGAGATAAATAAATGGAAGAGTCCCTTTTCAGGTCAAGATGCCCGTCTGGCTGTTTAAATGGTTTGTCAGCAAAGAGTTGGTGGCAATGTGGCAATGGCTGAGCCAAAATTCTTTTGCGGTTCATGTTGAGACTGTACATAATCTACACCCGAATGTCCTCAATATGGAGCGTTGGTTGGAAAAGAAAAAGTAGGTACAGACGCAAAATCGGCTCCAGCCAAGATATGGGCAGAATTAGTTCATCACTTATGAAGTTACTAACTTCGAATTTTTTCGATGTGACCATAGAGTAGCACCTATTGCCCATAAAAAGAGAATCCCTCCGAAGCAGGCTTGTAGAAGTGGAATATCCTCTGACAAGGATTGCAAGAGTGCTTCAGGGGGACGGAAATGTATGGCTAGGGTATAAATGGTTGTGGCTGTCAGGGGAATGATCAGCAGGCATAACAGATGCACAGGGTTGATTGAACCAGATAAACTAGAAAAAATTGTTTGTCTAGATTGTCCTTGCGGACGGAGACGTAACATTACAAACAAAATACCTAACATTCCTATCAACTTGATAATGGCTAAGGGCCTAATCGGGAAAACGATCAGGGTAAACAATGTTACTAGCGCAATCACTGTACCCCATTGCTCGATTTTGCTTGGCTTGAACTGTTTTTGCCAGCCCCCATAGCCTAAAATTATATGGCTGAGAGCTAACATCAGGGTAAATATTAAGGTGTATAAACCAAATTCATTTTCGGTCCAAAATACACTGCCTGATGTTGGCTCTCCGATTGAAGCTATATATTCCCACTCGGCTACATTTTCTGGCAACCAATAGGTGAGCGACCAGCCGCCCCAAAATATACCGAATAATGTCGAGCCGATCAGTAAACGAAGCCATTGTCCTTGTACTAACCATTTCCGGATGAGGTACCAGCCAAAAACAAAACTTAATAAGCCGTGCCAACCAATAAAGTAGGCTGGCATAATCGGGTCAAACAAACCTGCTTCGTAAATGACTGGGGTGATGACCCCTTCGATTAAAAAGGCAAAGAGCGATGCTACAAAAATTAAGGATGACAACGTATTGACCTAAAAATGGTCGAGTGCCCATAGACAGGCATAAATCGGGATAGCATAAAACAGGATCAGCTCACCTAAAATGAAGCCCTGTGGATACCAGAATGCTTTTTCCGAAAAAAAGACCACAATCGCTGTCGATAGAGTAACAAATATAAGACGAAGATCCATCGCTTTGATCTGCTCTAAGCGAGACATGGGCATAAATAGAGTTGTCATTATTGCTCCTTGCGTTATTATCAGCTTCAAGTTTTGACACTTATTAAGCTATACAAACCACAAGGGCATTTTGTTACAGGTCAGGAAATAGGCTGAGAGCGCAAATGCCCTGGATTAAGTAATCCATGGGGATCCCACTTCGCTTTGGCATTCAAAATAGGCTGCCCCTCCCAGTACTTGTCATCATCGAGATAGGTGGTGTGGGGGCTGTATTGCAGAATGCCGATGGACTCGCAGTAATCCATTAACTCGTTCAGATGTTCCTCGGATTGAAAGCGGATTAAGGGGAGACCAGTGGGACGTAACTTTCCGCCACTCCGTGAAAATGTGATATGTTCTACGACGCTATCACCATATTTGGCCTTGCGCTGGCGTAGTTGGTCGAACACCTGCTCAGGGTGAAACCCTTCTTGCGAATAGGTAAAGGTCGGATCCGCTTTCATCGCCCACAGCGTGGTATGATTCCAGGCAAAATCGCTTAACTCGACGGCTCCTCGATGAATATTGGTTTGGGGGCTGTGCCACGTCACTTCGCCATTGGTACCTTCAAGATAGGGCTGAAACTCATCGGGATTGAGCGGTACGTGTAACAAGAGAATAGATTTCCCCTCAGGGCAGGCGTTTTCGTTAGCCAACTGAATGAAAAAAGAAGGAGCTGGCCACTCCACCACCGAGACAAGGCGGGTGAGCAGGTGGTCATCTTTCGCCAAGTCGTAGCCCAAGCGTAAGGCATCCTCGAAATTGTCAAAGGCGACGACATACTGTTGCCACGGTTGGCGGGGTGCGAGCGCAAAGGTCAAGTCGCTGATGATCGCCGTCAAGCCACAACTGTGGATGATGCCTTGCAGAGCCTCAGGGTCCGATAGTGTTAAAATTTGGGGTTCGGCCTCAATGGTGATGACCGTAGCGTTGAGAATGTTGCCGGGATCCCACACATTTCCCCATTTGATGGAGCCAATTCCCGCCGAACCACCGACCACAAATCCAGCGGCGGTGGATGTGGGCAAGGTGCTGGGAAAGAAGCGCATCTCGGCCCCAACCTGACGCGCCCGCAGTTCGACTTGATGCAAAATGACCCCGGCTTCGACGTGGGCAAATTCTGGGGTCACTTCGAGAATATTGTTCATCCGTTTGGTGCTGATGAGCAGGCCCCCATAAATTGGAATCGATTGCCCGTAGTTGCCCGTGCCTGCCCCGCGCGGTGTAATGGGCACTCCAGCCCGTACTGCCGCCGCAATCACCGCCACTAACTCGGCTTGAGTGGCTGGACTAACCATTACTTCAGCGCTTTTATTTTCCAGCATTGGTTTTAACACCGGAGAATACCAAAAGCAATCAAGTGAATTTCGGGACAGCCGTGCCGAAGGTGTCAAGACATTGACTTCCCCAACAATTTCTTTTAATTCATCAATAAATTCATTGGTCACAGGCCTCATTTTGTTGCTCCTACATATTTAGTAAATTTTTAGATTGATCCGGTGTAGCCATTGGAGACAGGGTTGAGACAGACCATACACTAATCCCCTACCAGCGTCAATTTCTTCGAGAAAGTGAATATTTTGGTTGAGCGCATTTGTGAATAATATTCACATCTGTGAAAAATTTTGAACAATAGTGCGTGAAATTGAACTATTTTTCGAATACTTCTATAATCGACACGTGCCCAATTTAACAAACAAATATCAAAGAGGAGATTTGTATGCTTTACGAAAATAGAGATCACAAGTGGGTCTACCTGTTCAATGAAGGTAATGCCGAAATGAAGTCACTCCTTGGTGGAAAAGGAGCCAATGTGGCTGAAATGATCAAGGCAGGATTGCCAGTGCCAGGCGGATTTACCATTACGACGGAGGCGTGTAATGCTTATTATGAGTATGATCGTCAATTTCCAGAGGGAATGTGGAGTCAGGCTCAGGAGGCATTAAAGCAGGTTGAGGCACAAATTGGGAAAACGTTTGGTGATACCAAAAAACCACTGCTCGTTTCTGTGCGATCAGGGGCAGCCGTTTCAATGCCGGGGATGATGGATACGGTTTTGAATTTGGGACTCAATGATAAAACGGTCGAGGGCTTGGCGAAACTCACCAAAAATCGACGCTTTGCCCTGGACGCTTACCGTCGCTTTATTGCGATGTTTGGCAACATTGTGATGGGTGTTGAAACGGATAAGTTTGAACGAGTGATGGACCGCTTCAAGGCACAAACGTCACAGGGGCAAGATACCGATTTAACCCCAAATCAATTAGAGGGCATCATTGATGCCTTCAAGCGAATTATCTTTGCTGAACATCACGGCGAAGAATTCCCCCAAGACCCTTATGATCAATTGCGGATGGCCATTGCCGCTGTATTTGACTCCTGGAATACACGTCGGGCGGTCGAATATCGGCGGATTCATCGCATTGCCGAAAATATTGGGACTGCGGTGAATATCCAATCGATGGTGTTTGGCAACTTGGGCTGGGATAGCGGCACCGGGGTCGCTTTCACCCGTAATCCTTCAACGGGCGAGCGAGACATCTACGGTGAGTATTTGCTGAATGCACAAGGTGAGGATGTTGTTGCGGGTATTCGCACCCCCCATACCATTGATCATTTAGCCAAGGATTTACCGCTGATCTATGCTCAATTGCGGGAAATCACGGATCGGCTGGAAAAACATTATCTTGATATGCAGGATATTGAGTTCACTATTGAGTCGGGGAAATTGTGGATTTTACAGACTCGAACTGGCAAGCGCACCGGGGCCGCTGCTATTCGTATTGCGGTTGATATGGTTAAGGAGAAGATGATCGACAAGAAAACGGCTGTGTTGCGAATTGATCCTGATTTAATTGATCAGTTATTACACCCGATGATCGATCCTGAGGCGGAAGCGGTAACATTGACCACCGGTCTCCCCGCCAGTCCCGGCGCGGCAACTGGACAAGTTGTATTTGATCCAGATGAGGCAGAAGAACTGAGCGAACAAGGGAAAGCGGTCATCCTGGTTCGGCACGAAACTAGCCCGGATGATTTCCACGGTCTCGCTGCGGCCAAGGCCGTGTTAACCGCCCGTGGTGGGATGACAAGTCATGCTGCCGTAGTGGCCAGGGGGATGGGGAAGCCCTGTGTAGTTGGTGCGGGTGAGATAGAGTTGGATTACGAAGAAGGTATCTTTCGGGTTGGTGGTCACGAGGTCTTGCGGGGGAATTGGCTGACACTTGATGGGGCGACGGGAGAGGTGTTGCTGGGGCAGGTTGATACAATTCAGCCTGAGCTTGGTGACCATTTTCAAATCTTGATGAAGTGGGCAGACAAGATCCGACGGCTACGTGTTCGGGCCAATGCTGATAGTGGACACGATGCGGCCGTGGCTCGTCAATTTGGAGCTGAGGGGATTGGCTTGTGTCGTACCGAGCATATGTTTATGGGCGATGATCGGCTGACCATTATGCGAGAGATGATTTTGGCAGAGGATTTGGCGGCACGCGAACACGCGCTCGAAAAATTACAGCCCATTCAGCGTCAAGATTTTCTAGAAATTTTTCGAGCGATGGATGGGCTACCAGTCACCATCCGCTTGCTTGATCCACCCTTGCACGAGTTCTTGCCTGATTTCGAACAACTGCAAACTGAATTAGCAGAACTCAAGTTGGCCGTAAATCAGGCTAAGAGTTTTTCTGAGATTGATCAATTGCTGAAGCAGATTTGGGACAAAGAGCAGTTGCTACGTCAAGTTGAACGGCTACGGGAGGCGAATCCAATGCTGGGACATCGCGGGTGTCGGCTCGGCTTGGTCTATCCCGAAGTGACTGAAATGCAAGTACGGGCCATCTTTGAAGCCGCCTGTGAGGCCCAAATTGAAAAAATTACGGTCAAACCCGAGATTATGGTGCCGCTTGTCTCGACCTATGCCGAGTTAGCCAATCAGAGGGACATTGTAGAGAATATTGCCACTAATGTCTTGGGAGCTTATGGGATGGATTTTGAGTTTCAAGTGGGCACAATGATTGAATTACCGCGTGCCGCGCTTACCGCTAACAAGGTCGCAGAACACGCCGATTTCTTCAGCTTTGGTACCAATGATTTGACCCAAACGACCTTTGGCTTGAGCCGAGATGACAGCGCTCGTTTTTTGCCCAGTTATATCAAGGCAGGCATTTTGGGGGATGACCCTTTTCAAGTGTTAGATCGGGATGGTGTCGGCCAATTGGTTAAGCTTGGGGCAGAGCTAGGGCGTCAGACTCGACCTGACTTGAAGATCGGCATTTGTGGGGAACATGGTGGCGAGCCAAAGAGTGTGGCCTTTTGTCACGAGGTTGATATGGATTATGTTAGCTGCTCACCTTTCCGGGTGCCCATTGCCCGACTGGCTGCGGCGCAGGCGAGTCTTAAGGCTGCTGCACAAGAAAAGGAGGGGCAAGCCTCAGATAACGGTAAGACGAAGGATAAGGCAAAGAAAAAGTCAAAGAAGGGGGCCAAAGAGAAGGTCAAGAAATCGGCTAAGAGCTAGAGGCCGTTTTATAAAGATTAGTCCAGTCTTGTATCAAAAATTTTGCCTGCACTTTGAATAAGAAAGGTAGATATAGTCTCAACCATCGGACATTTTTAGACTGGACCAATCTGGTTATTCGGACTCTAAAGATGCTCTCCTACAATTAAATCTCTATCAACGGATTTCAACGACCACGTACGCGTCTTCCACCGAGACCGGAAATGTCTCCGCTTGGTAGGGGCCAGGTTGATAACCCTCAACTTCGGTTTCTACAGTGACCGGATACGGTTTGACGCGGACACGGGCTGGATCGAACCAAGATTGGCCCGTTTTGATGTCAAACTCCCAACCGTGCCACGGACAGCGCACAATTTCGCCAGGGCGGCTGTAGCTATATTCGCCAGGAAGCTGGGACTGTCGTAAGCCGGTCACTGTCCCATCACATAACGGCGCAGCAGCGTGAGGGCAACGATTGAGCAGGGCGAAAAACTCGCCATTAACATTGAATACGCCAATCGAACGCCCTTTGATTTCGAATACCTTGTGTGAACCAACCGGGATTTCCTGAATTGTTGCAACGATATGTTTGCTCATAATTGATACAACGCCTGGGCATTGCCCGCTAATATTTTTTGATGAAGAGTTGGGTCAAGCTTGACGGGAAAGGCCTCATTCGGGGCGTCGAAGTCCCAGTGCGGATAATCCGTAGCGAACATGATCCGATCCGGCATATTGATTTGATCAAGAATTTGATGAAAGTGGGCATTCTTTGATGGTTCCTCCATCGGCTGGGTAGTGAACCAAATATGCTCGCGAATATACTCAGACGGAGGACGTTTGACGTGCGGTACTTCGCTGCCGAGTTTCTCCCACATTCGATCCATCCGCCACATCAATGAGGATAACCAGGCAAAGCCTCCTTCGATCAAGACCACTTTTAGCTCTGGGAAGTGTTCAAATACACCCTCAAACACAAAGCTGATGAGTTGGGCCTGAAAGGCTTGTGGCATTCCACAGTGATCTTCGAAGTAGAAAGAGGGATAGCCCGCGCCCGTAATCGGCAGACCGGGTGCCCCGCCAAAGTGGATGCCAAGGGGGAGGTCATGTTCGACAGCCTTTTCATAGATCGGCCAATATTTGCGTCGGCCCAATGGCTCTTGGGTGCGGATGACTAACGCAATCTGGATAAATCGAGACTCGTTGCTCCATCGTTCGATTTCAGCGGCAGAATATGGCCCATCTTCATAGGGAATGGTGATCGATCCTCGAAAACGCGGTTCTGGCTCTAGCCAATCGTGTAACACCCACTCATTAATGGCCGTAGCCGTAGCTGCGCCAAACTCACGATTGGTCTGCTCCCCCGCAGCGTAGAGCGTGTTCAGGATGCCGATATCGATCTGCCATTCGTTTAGCAGTTGGGTGCGAACAAAATCAAGGTCGGAGGCTGGGATGCCTCCATTCGGCGGCCACGAATCATCACGGGCGGCGTTGGCGTGGGAGCGATGATAGTAGCCCCCGCTGAAGTAGTAGCGAAAGCCATATCGCTCTAAATGTTGCCGCCAGCGCGGACTCAAATATTTCGTCATACATGCCTCAGAGGGCATTGTATTGTGAATGTCGCAATCAATTAGTTTCATTGGAACCTCCTCAGTGAGTAGTTTTCAACTCTACAAACTCTACAACCCATAAAACCCTTTCGCATTCTGTCCCATAATTTTTTGACGAAGCTCGCTGGGAATACCTCGTGGGATAGCTTGCTCATTCGTGTCGTAGTGCCAATGGGGGTAATCGGTAGAAAAGAGTAGCATCTCATCGCTTTCCAGTTGATTGACAATCTCGGTGAGTTGGCTGGGATCGGGTGGGGTGTCGGTAGGTTGGAGGGTAAAGCGAACATGTTTGCGGATAAGATCGGAGGGGAAGGTTTTGACCCACGGAATTTCAAAACGAAGGCCCTTCCACTCTTTGTCCAGCCGCCACATTAGCGACGGTAACCAGGTCCATCCCCCCTCAGCCATTACAATTTTGAGGGTGGGGAATTGGGCGAAGACCCCTTCGACAATCAGGCTGATGAGTTGGCTTTGGAACACCTGAGCCATCCCCACCACCTCTTCAATGTGCCACGAAGGCCAGCCTGTCGGTGTGCTCGGATTACCAGGGCTGCCGCCGTAGTGAATGCAGATCGGCAGATCATATTTCACCGCCGCTTCATAAATCGGCCAGTAATTGCGATTGCCATAGAGCAATTGCGAGCGTACAGGTAAAAAGACTTGGATGAAGTCATTGTGTGCCCCCCAGTGCTCAATCTCTTTGGTCCCCATTGTTGGGATTTTGCTCGGAATAACGATAGATGCGCGCAACCGTGAGTCTTGGCTGAGCCATTCATCAGCCTGCCACTGATTGACCGCGTGGGCCATCGTGGCCGCAATGTCGGGGTTGTGTAGGCTCTCGACCTCGTAGGCACAGTTGAGTATGCCTATCTCAGTTTGCCATGGATCGAGCGCGTACTGCTGTAGGTCTTGCAGTGTGGTTCCAGCATTCTCAGGGTAATCAGCCCGCCGACTGGTGGGCGCGCCCCCTGGATAATTTTGATCAATCGGCCCCCGAAAGCGAGAGTTCGTCAGATACTCCCGCCAATGGTCGGGAATGTAAGGCAGTAAGACCTCGATGTTGGGGACGACATTATGAAGATCTGCATCGATCACGGTTGTCATGGGTAACCCTCGGAACTGTGTTAGTGGCGCTAAGATTTTGCTAATATATCATCGTCTCTTTGTTAAAACGTGATGATAAGCACCCCACGCATCACGCATTACGTTTCACAAATAGATTAAAGTTGTGGTCAAAAATAGGCGACATTAACAATTTTGTATTTTGTTGAAGGTTGAGGGGAAAGTGAGCCATCGATTTTCTCCCCATCCTTTACAAACTGTTTGGTAGAAATCGTGACTCTAATTTGTAACGCCGGGTGTCATTCGGCAATGAGGACATCTTAATGGAAAATGATGGGGGTGTCAAGGGGATTAGGGTGGAGAGTTTTGGGAACAAATGGTGTGGATTTTGAAGCTGGAAGCGAGGTGCCTGTCAAACCTTGAATAACTCATTCTGCAATCTTGCCCAATTCCAGACAGACTGATATTTTTAGCTAAAATTCTCACCGATGGAGGATGATGATTTATGAGTGCAGTGCGTGAAAGCTATTTGCAGGGGAATGTTGCGGTGGTAACAGGCGGCTGTGGTGGTATCGGTACCGCGATTTGTGAGCGATTTGCTCGAGAAGGGGCCACGGTGTATGCCGCAGACATTGCCTCGGCGCAGGATGATCTGCCCATCGGGGTGATGTATCTGTTCCACGATGTAACTAAGGAAGAAAGTTCTGTAAACCTGATGAAGCAGGTTGAGCAGGCCCACGGGAAACTCAATGTTTTGGTCAATGCCGCTGGGATTGAATTCGAGAAGACAATTGAGGAAACGTCATTGGATGAATGGAACCGTATGTTCGCCATTAACGTGACCGGGACATTTTTGACCTCAAAATACGCCCTGCCCTTGATGCGACAGGCTGGTGGCGGCTCTATCATCAATTTCGGCTCATACGACGGCTTTATTGCCGACCCGTCTCTGGCCGCCTACTGTGCTAGCAAAGGGGCGGTCCACGCCCTAACCAAAGCAATGGCCTGCGATCACGGCCCGGAGAATATCCGGGTGAACGCCATCTGCCCCGGTTATGTCGATACCTCGATGCTGCAAAGCTTCTTCGGGAGTTCTGGCGACATCGATAGCTTGCAGCAAGCTGTGCGTGACGTGCATCCACTGCGCACGTATGGTAAGCCTGTTGATGTGGCTAACCTTGTCAACTGGTTGGCTGGGGATGAGGCCCGCTACGCCTCCGGGCAGTTATGGGTACTCGATGGCGGTCTCTCCGCTCAGGTGCAACAGATGCGACTGTGATATATGACCGACTGTTGATTTTATTTTGACGTGCGGATTGATGATCTGCTAGAATGCTACAAATTTTGCAGGTTATTGAAGTTTTGCATTTAACACTTGCGTTAACCCTAATCACTATTTTTTGGAGCTACAATGACGAAGATTCCACCTAATATTGTTTTGATCATGGCCGATCAATTGGCCCCTCAATTTACGGGGACGTATGGTCACCCGTTAGTAAAGACCCCACATATGGATGCCTTGGCCGCACATGGTGCTCGATTTGATGCGGCCTACTGTAATTCTCCGCTGTGCGCTCCGTCTCGTTTTTCCTTTATGTCCGGTCAACTCATTACTCGGATTGCCGCCTATGACAACGCCAGCGAGTTCCCCGCCTCAATCCCCACCTTTGCTCATTATCTCAGAATGATGGGCTACAGAACCTGTCTCTCGGGCAAGATGCACTTTGTTGGCCCTGACCAACTGCACGGCTTTGATGAACGGCTGACGACCGATGTTTATCCCTCCGACTATGCTTGGACGCCTGATTGGGAGTGGGCGGATGAACGGATCGATAAGTGGTATCACAATATGGACTCGGTGCGTGAGGCTGGTATTGCGGCAGCGACGTTCCAGCTTGATTACGATGACGAAGTTGCCTTTTTTGCTAAGCGCAAAATTTTTGATTACGCCCGTGAGCAATCAGGACCATTCTGCTTGGTCGCTAGCTTCATCCATCCCCACGACCCCTACGTGGCGCGGCGAGAGTGGTGGGATATGTACGATCCAGGGGATATCGATGTGCCGAAAACGGTGCTCACTTGTAATGAACAGGACCCCTTCTCGCAACGGGTGATGAAAGGCATTGAGGCCTGTACGGTCGCGGTCACAGCGGAGGAAATCCGCAATGCCCGCCACGCCTACTATGCCAATACCTCCTATTTTGATGATAAAGTTGGCGAGTTGGTCACAGCTTTGGAGCAGGCGGAACTGCTGGATAACACGATTGTCATTGTTACGTCTGATCACGGTGACCTGCTCGGTGAGCGGGGCCTGTGGTACAAAATGAGCTTCTTTGAACACGCTGTGCGGGTGCCGTTGATTATGGCGGGACCGACTATCAAACAAGGTGCCGTTTCAAACGTGTGCTCACTTGTTGATCTGTTGCCGACAATGCTCGATATCGCGGGTTCCGAGGGCCGAGAGCAGCCAACCTACGGCCAGCCCATCGATGGCCGCTCCCTCTTGCCTTTGGCAACGGGCGAGGATGACCCTGTCGATGAAGCCATTGCCGAATATTGCGCTGAGATGACCGCCTATCCGGTCTATATGATCCGGCGTGGCTCGTACAAATACATCCACTGCGAAACCGATCCACCCCTACTTTTTGACTTGGCCCACGACCCCGATGAGTTAACTAATCTCGCGGATGACCCCACCTTCGCTGATGTCGCCGCTGAATTTGCCGCCGAGGTGCAGCGTCATTGGGACAGTGAGCAAATTCGGCAGGATGTCATCAAGACCCAAAAACAGCGTCGGGCCATTCACGCCGCAATGGAGATGGGGCCATTGACCTCGTGGGATTACAACCCACCCCGCGATGCCAGCCAGGAGTATGTGCGCAATCATATGGATTGGACTGTGGCAGCGGCAAAGACGAGGTTTCCGCCGTTGGAATGAGTTTTAAAGGATGGTTGTCTTTAAGAATCGTGGATCGGCAGGACATCGCAGATTTTACGGGGGTGACTGGTGCCAAAACTCAGTTTTTGCGCCCAGTTGGGTTACAAACTTTAGTTTCGTAACCTGTTAAAAAAGAGGTGCGACATGCGAATTACTAAAATTTCGGTGTATCAGGTCGATTTACCCGTTCAGGGAGGTGAGTTTCATCAATCGAGTGGTCGGGTGTGGCGTAATCTCGATACCAGCGTGGTGCGTGTCGAGACAGATGCTGGTGTAACTGGCTGGGGGGAGACCTGCCCCTTTGGCTCGAACTATATTCCGGCTTTCGCGGAAGGGGCACGGGCTGGAATGGGAGTGGTCGCACCCCGTTTGTTAGGTGAAGACCCACGTGAATTAGCCGCTATCAATGTGCGAATGGATACCGAGTTGTATGGCATTCCCTATGCCAAAACGGGGCTGGATATTGCTTGCTGGGATATTTTAGGGAAGTCGGCGGGCTTGCCTATTTACGCATTGCTTGGCGGACGCCTTATCGATTACTTCCCCTTCACTGGCTTTGTGACCATTGATCCCTCGCCAGAGACAAAAGCACTCCTCCAGGAATATCGAGCCAAGGGCTGTCGTCGTTATGAGTTCAAGGCCAACGGTGATCCTGTGATTGATATTGAGATGATTCGCTTTATTGGCGATCATATGGAGGATGGAGACACCCTCAAAGTTGATGTGAATGGTGGCTGGCGGATTGATGAAGCGTTGCGAGTGGCCGAGGCGGTCCGTGATGTGCACGTGTTGTTTGAGCAACCCTGCCCAACCTATGAGGAATGTCGGTCATTCAAAAAGGCAACAGGCCGTCCGGTCAGCCTTGATGAATGTATCCATACCATTGCTGATTTGATCCGAGCGCATCAGGATGGGGTGATTGATGCGCTTAACCTCAAAATAGGGCGTATTGGGGGGCTGACCAAGTCTCGACAAATGCGTGATTTGTGTGTCACGCTTGGCATCCCGATGTATATTCAAGATACATCCGGCGGTGAGTTTAATGCCGCCGCTACAGCCCATCTGGCCCACTCAACCCAACCCGGCTTTATGCTGTCGATGTGGGACTGCGCCGTTGCTGTGACCACCCAGATTGGCCAGGGATTGATCCGCGATCAAGAGGGAGCAGCCCGAGCAAATACCGAGCCTGGATTGGGGATCGAGCCGATAATCGATGTATTGGGTGAGCCCATTGCTGTTTATAGCTGAGGATAAAGTGGAATTTGGCTTACCTTGTGACTCTATGTATAATACTGCAAGGTATAATCGTTAGGAGATAATTATGCTAAACAAAGAGTTAGTCGCAGCTTCATCCAAGCCCTTAATCTTGTCCATTTTAGCGCAACAGGGTGAAAGCTATGGTTATGAAATTATTCAGCAGGTTCGGACGCTTTCAGAGGGACAAATCGAATGGTCTGATGGAATGCTCTATCCGGTCTTGCACCGCTTAGAAAAAGAAGGCTTATTAAGCTCCGAGTGGAAAACATCAGAAACAGGGCGTAGGCGTAAATATTATCGTCTCAATCAACAAGGTGAACTCAGATTAAAAGATGAAAAACAACAATGGAATACAGTTCACAATACCTTAAGTAAATTATGGGGGACTTCTTATGTTTAGTTTAGAGGAAGAGATTAGCATTTGGCGGCGAACAATTAATGAGCACGAGGCTTTTACCTCTGATGATATAGCTGAATTAGAAGATCATTTGCGGGCCGAGTTTGATATATTGACTTCGGCTCCTAGCTTGACCGAAGCTGAAGCCTTCTGGATTGCTTGTCGCCGGATTGGTTCACTCCCTGAACTGGCTTTGGAGTTCAACAAGGTGAATAGAAAATCAATTTGGATTGGACGGTTTCAGTGGATGTTACTCGGCTATCTCTTCGTGAGTCTGTTATTGAAAGGGGTGCATGTACTCTCTCTGCCAGCAGCAAGTCTTGCTGCCACATTTTCCGAGTCTGGTTTAGTAACCTCGGCTTTGTATACATTGAGTAGTGTTATTCTATGGGGCTGTGTAGCCTATGGGTTGTACTTGGTAGTTATGAGAAACAAATCGGGTATGATGCAGGCTTCCTATCAACGCAGCATAGCCTTTGTCCATACGAAACATAAAGCCATCATAATTATCTTGGCCCTGCTCCCCTTTATTTTAGTGGAGTTGATATCAAGGGTCGCTCCGATTATCTTTGTGAGGTCTCTTTCAATGATGGAGTTTGGGCAGTTTAGTTATGGAATGGCTCTTTATCAGTTAGGGCTATCAGCTTTACTTCCCTTGGGGTTGCTCATCACTGTCTTTTGGCTTAATCAGTATCCTCTTCCACTGAAACGATAAATTATCGATGATTCAGATTAAATGAGAGGTAACATATTTGGGAGCAACTTATTGACAATGTCTCAGCTTTTTCGCAATAAACGCCCGCTCAATCTCATTTTGAGCCAGTCCAAGGGCCGTCTCCAAAGCAAGCTTAGCTTCGGCTGAGCGGTCTAACTGTTGGAGCATCTCAGCGTGGGCCAGATGATAGGGGACGTGATCCTTTAGCTTATCGACCAAAGGAGCAATCAAGGCCAAACCCTGCTCGGGTCCGTGTCCGAGCGAAATAGCTATGGCCTGATTGAGCCGAACAATGGCATTGTCCTGAAATCGCAACAACTCCCCGTATAGCTCAGCAATTTGCAGCCAATCGGTTGCTTCGTATGTTTCGGCCTCGGCGTGGAGGGCACTGATGGTAGCCTGTATTTGATAGGGGCCAACCCGACCCATATGTAGGGCCTTCTCAACCAAGGCAATGCCTTCTTGAATGAGTTGTTGATTCCACTGCTCCCGATCTTGCTCAACCAACAAAATGAGTTGCCCAGACTCGCTGATACGCGCTTTATGTCGAGAATGATGGAGCAGCATCAGGGCCAGTAATCCCAGCACCTCAGCGTATTGAGCCTTAGTTACATCTGTTTTTTGCTTGCGAGTCAACTGCTCTAGCATCCGCCCCAGATAAATGGCGTTATCACACAACTCCTGTCGAATGAGAGCTTCCCCGGACGTGGCGGCGTATCCCTCGGTGAAAATGAGATAGATCACAGCCAGCACACCCTCTATGCGTTCACCCAAAAGATGGGCGGGGGGAACATAGTAGGGGATGCCGGCCTGTTTAATTTTTCGTTTGGCTCGGACCAGCCGTTGGGCCATTGTGGTCTTGGTGGTCAAGAAGGCGGTCGCGATTTCTGGTGTGGTCAATCCGCCGAGGCTATGCAGGGTCAAGGCCACCCGTTGCTCCATTGGTAGGGCGGGATGGCAGCAGGTGAACATCAGCTTGAGCCGCTCATCAGGAATATCATCGACACTGTCAAAATCTTCTTCCACCTGCCACTGCCCTAGGAGAAGATTTCCCGCATCTTGCGGATCAAAACTCTCAGTGCGGTGGTGGCGGATGTGGTCGATGGCTTTTCGTTTGGCCGTGGTGATTAGCCAAGCCCTCGGCTTGTTGGGAATGCCGCTGGTTTGCCACGTTTGCAACGCCGCCTCAAAGGCATCCTGCAATACCTCTTCCGCCAATTCAAAATCCTGCAGAGAGTTGATCAAGGCAGCCAGCGCCTGACTATACTCTTGTCGATAAATGGTTTGGATTGTTTGTTCGATTGATGGTGTCATTGTTAGTTATTTAGTAGACCTGCAAAGTCATTCATTTTTCGCCATGCATCTACTCAAGTGATGATACGTGATGCGTGATATGTAATGACTCCTTGTCAACGTATCACGCATTACGAATCGGGGATTACTTTACATTCCGCAACTCATACGTCCCGTGCATATCAATATATTGTAACCAACTACGGATCGTCGTCGCGCCCATATCGTTGTGCTCGACTGTTTTTGTGGCAACACTGGGTACGTCCAGCAATTTTGTGGCGACAGCGAGCGTTTCCTGTCGGGTTTGGGTGAAGGCTTCCGCCAGATCATTTAGAGGGATTTGCGTGCCGGGGCAGTAACCGTCGTGTTCATCCATCACCAACGGCTCCCCCAAGGCCACCTTCAGCCGATTTTGCCCCCAACGTTCGATGCCAATGACGTGGTTGAGTTGTTTACGGTTGGCCTCATTATCCGTTGCTTCTGTTACAATATCCAAAATCGTCTGCTTGCTATTTGCTAATTCGGTTGTTAGGGTTTCCAAACTCTTATTTTTGGCCGAACGATCGACCATCAACATACGAAATACTTTTCCAAACAGGCTTGCCATGAGATTGCTCCTCTTTAAATGAATGATTGGATGACGGCTCAACTATGAATAATGAAATATTATGTCATTTCGAACCCGTGAGGGTGAGAAATCTTCCAGTTCGGCCATTTGATAAGCTCAATTTAGTAGATTTCTCCTCGTACCTCGTCGAAATGACGTGTTGTTTGATCTTTTCATCACTTATGCTAATACCATTAGTAATTTACTGATAACTCGCAACGGGGCGAATTTCAATATTTCCGTAAGCGGCTGTCGGACATTTTGCTGCCCATTTGATCGCTTCATCAAGGTTGTCACAATCGATGACATAAAAGCCACCAAGCTGCTCCTTACTCTCAATAAATGGGCCGTGGGTAGTCAACGTTTTGCCGTCTCTCACCTGGATGCTTGTAGCCGTGGTTGTCGGTTGTAAGCCTTCGGTATGGACAAAGACGCCGGCCTCAACCATTTCATTCGTGTAGGCAGCATAATCTTCTACCATTTTTGCCATGTCTTGAGGCGAAATCTGTTCAGTGTCTAATTCATTACTGTAAATAAGCAACATGTATTTCATAATGGATTCTCCAATTTATAAGTGATGGATTTTGTGATTTGTTTTGTTTAGATTGAATATCCTTTTAGACCCTGTAACCCTTTCAGAGCAGCGATTTCGCCAGCATGTTGGGTCAGGTTACCGAGGACGACAACGTTAATCATATCGAAGAGACTGTTTGGACCAACGGGTGTTTGGATTGTAGTCTCGAGGTCGTCATCCGATAGGGTATCGAGGTAATCGATCACGCTTTGGATGACAGCTTGAGCATAAGTCTGAGCAGCATCTAAATCGATGGTGACTTGTGTGCCCCAATTATACCAACTGAATAGTTCTTCGCCAGACGGGGGCAATTCGCTCAACCCTGTTGGCATCGCTATAAAGAGAGGCTGGCTTTGCTTGAGCATTCCATTAACAACTGCATCAACCGCTGTTAATACATGCCCAATTGTCGCCGCAATCGAATTTGCTTTGCCCGCTGGCTGATCGTGTAAAACCTCAGGCGGTAATGCCGCAATCATCTCTTGAAAGTTTTGCCCGAAATATGTAACCTGGGCTTGTAATACTGAAATTTTTTGCTGGATTATTTGTGTTGTCACGGTTAGCTCCTTGGTTCGCAAATAATAGTTTTTGAAGACACTTATTTGTCTCCTCTACTAAATAGACGGATAACGAAATTGGGAATCGACAACCAATTTTGAAATTAATGCAATCAAATCGTTTTTTGAATCGTTTACTTAGATAGAGACGCAAATTTAGTTTCACTGATCTTGACCACGACACAACTCGGACGAGAAAACGCTTATGACACTTCAAAATGATTGGCTAGATGAGATGCTGCAGCGCGGCTACCGTTATGCGCTGGCCTTAACGCATGATGCCGAAATGGCGCAGGATATTTTACAAGAGGCGTGTTTAAAGATAAGTCGACGTGGGGGGCCGTGGCTGATAGGCTACTTGCTGACAACCATTCGCAATAGCCACATCGATCATCTACGTCGCGCACGCAAGCTGCAATTTGATCCGATTGATGATATGGATCTGATCGATGATATTGACATTGAGTTGACCTCATTTGATCCGCAATTAGAGGCGGCGCTGGCTCATCTGCGTGAAGATGAACGAGAATTGCTCTATCTGTCGATTGTTGAAGGATATTCGACGAGTGAATTGGCTGATTTAGCCGAGCGGCCACGGGGTACAATTTTGAGTACCCTCCATCGGGCTAAACAAAAGCTGCGAAAATTGCTAACCCAAACGATACCCGAATGAGATGAAGCGAGGGTGCTATGAAAGATAAATTTTCTCCACTGGAACGACGGTTAAAACAGTATTATAAAAAACAGGAATTGCCGCTTGATGTCATGCTTGATTTAAAGGAAATGATTGGCGATGTCTCGATTGAGCAGGAGCGTCGCAATCAAAAGCCGTGGTACAGCCTGCCACATTTAGCCAAACCGGTGATGGCTTTTGCAATCATTTTGATCTGTTTGGGGCTTGGTATCTTTTCGTGGCAACTGTACAGCCATCAGCAACAGCTACAGGTAGTTGCGGCTGAAATTGCCCTTAATCACGCCAAACGGTTCAACACTGAATTTACCCCCACCAACATCGCTAGTCTGACTAATGAGATGCATCTGCTTGACTTTGCGCCAGTGCACCCCCAAAAGATGCAATTGGACACCTATAATATTATTGGGGCGCGATACTGTACGATTGACAGCTCTATCGCCGTTCAAGTTCATTTAGAGAATGAGGCTAAATACGCGTACACCCTCTATGAATTTAGAGAGCCGGAGCACCTACAGATTGATGATGAAACCGTCATTGATGTGGGCGATATACAAGTGACGCTTTGGAAAGAGGGTGAAGTTGTTATGGGCCTAGCCCATCGTAATGAGTAGCCTCGTGCCTGACCAACCCATGTATGGAGAAAGTGTATGACCTTTACAACAAAAAAACTTTTGATTTTGACCTTGATTTTGCTTGCTATCTTGGCTGGCTGCAATAGTACAGCAGACCCTGCCGAAACGACATCCCCAGATGTAACCACTTCTGAGGTAGACGTATCGGAGGCGGTTACATCAGATCCGGTGGCAGAAGAGCAGACCGAACAACCACAGGTTGCCGGAGAAATGCGTATCGAAGATGCTGAACTGGGGGCACAAGATGAAAGCCTGATGAACCTAGCCCCAGAGCTGACTGAAGAAGGTTCCCCTATCGACGAGGGGGGCTCTACCCATGAAGGGACACCCAATCGTTTGATTGATGAAAAAAGCCCCTACCTGCTCCAGCACGCTTACAATCCGGTCGATTGGTATCCTTGGGGGGAAGAGGCCTTTGCCAAAGCAGAAGCTGAGGATAAACCGATTTTTCTCTCGATTGGCTACTCAACCTGCCATTGGTGTCATGTGATGGAGCGCGAGTCCTTCGAAGATGAGACGGTGGCCGCCTTGATGAATGATGCTTTTGTCTCCGTCAAAGTGGATCGCGAAGAGCGGCCTGACATTGATGGCATTTACATGAATGCGGCCCACGTCACAGGCTCACGGGGTGGCTGGCCGCTGACGGTCTTGATGACGCCGGATCAAAAACCCTTCTTCGTAGCGACCTACATTCCCAAGGAAAGCCGTTTCCAGCGCGTGGGGATGGTAGAACTGATCCCTCAGGTTGAATTGGCGTGGCAAACCCAGCGCACCGAAATTCTGGCCTATGCTAACGAAGTGGTATCAGTGTTACAGTCGGCGGAAAGCGGGCAAGCCAACGGATTCACCAATATTGGCCCGCCGGAGATGATGGGCACTGAGACGTTGGGAGAGGCCTATACCCAACTCAACCAGCGCTTTGATCCAGTCTACGGCGGCTTTGGCACCTCGCCCAAATTCCCCTCCCCCCACAATTTGCTGTTCCTACTGCGCTACTGGCAACGAACGGGGGATGAGCAAGCCTTGACGATGGTTGAAACCACTTTGCGGATGATGCGACAGGGTGGGGTCTACGACCAAATTGGGTTTGGTTTCCATCGCTACTCAACCGATCAGCGCTGGAAGTTACCTCACTTTGAAAAGATGCTCTACGATCAAGCGATGTTGTCAATGGCATATACCGAAACGTATCAAGCCACGGACGATGAGTTTTATCAAGACATTGCCCGAGAAATTCTTACCTATGTGCTGCGGGATATGACCGACCCACGAGGCGGCTTCTATTCGGCTGAGGATGCTGACAGCGAAGGTGAAGAGGGTATCTTTTATTTCTGGACAACTGAAGAACTGCGAGAACTGTTGCCTGCTGATGACGCCAATCTGGTCATTGCTCTGGCGGCGATGACCGAAGAGGGTAATTTTCTTGAGGAAGCCACAGGCCAGCCAATTGGTGAGAACGTGATCTATTGGGAACAACCCCCCGCCGAGACGGCCGCTCAATTGGGCCTGTCTATGGATGAACTTGATGAACGGCTTGAGATTATTCGTCAACAACTGTTTGATGTACGTGAAGCGCGTATCCACCCCCACAAAGATGACAAAATCTTGACTGATTGGAATGGCCTGATGATTGCCGCCTTTGCCAAGGCTGGCCGAGCTTTCAACGAGCCGAGCTACACCGAAGCGGCTGTCCAATCCGCAGATTTCATTTTGGCCACGATGCGTGATGAAAATGGCCGACTGCTCCACCGCTATCGAGATGGTGAGGCTGCAATCTTGGCCAATGCCGATGATTATGCTTTCTTGACCTGGGGCTTGTTGGAGCTTTATGAGGCTACATTCAATCTCACCTATTTAGAGGCGGCCATTGATCTGACGGAGGAGCTGAATACCCATTTCTGGGATGAAAGTGTGGGTGGCTACTACTTCACCCCAGACGATGGCGAGACTCTGATCACCCGACAGAAACAAATTTACGATGGGGCCATCCCTTCGGGGAATTCAATAGCAATGCTTAACTTACTGCGTATTGGGCGCATCACAGCCGATGCTGACTATGAAGCCCAAGCGGCCCAAGTGGCTCAAGCCTTTCGTGATCAAATCTCGGCTGGGCCAGTATCCCACACCGCCTTGATGAGTGCTCTAGAGTTCGGGGTTGGTCCCTCCTATGAAGTCATTATTGTGGGGGAAGAGGGGGCTGAGGACACCGAGGCGATGTTGGCCGCCTTACGGGATGAATATGTGCCCAACAAGGTCGTGCTTCTGCGAGGTGTCGCCGAAGATGGCCCGTTGGTTCAATTGGCTGACTACACCAAGTACTACTACTTGATTGATGATCAGGCCACCGCCTACGTCTGCCAGAATTATGTCTGCGAGTTCCCGACGACGGATCCAGAGAAGATGGTGACGTTGCTTTACAATACGGAAGGATAAAGTAGAAACTTGCGTTAACTAGGAATCTGAAAGTGCACTTTCGGATTCCTGTTTAATTTGGAAATTATTTTCGTGCTAAATAAAAGGTAAAACAAACCAAATGCGCATTATCTTCATCAGTCTTATTACCCTCTTTCTAGTCGGTTGTGCTGCTACAACTGATGACACTGTTTCCTCAACAAATTTTGAGGACAGCTCATCCAGCCAAACGACTGAAACATCAGCAGAGTTAGCTACAAACTTTGTTCTGCCCAATCTAGCGGGAGACGAAGTTTCGCTTGATAGTTTTCGTGGGAAGTATGTCTTGGTTAATTTTTGGGCCACGTGGTGTGTCCCCTGTCGTAAAGAGATGCCCTACCTACAGAATATCTCAGAAAAACATAGTGATCAACTGGTTGTTTTAGGCATCAACATGGGCGAGGATGTTGAGCGGGTTGAGCCATTTGTGGAAGATATGGCCTTGACCTTTCCCATTTTGCTTGATCCCCCCGACACCTTGACCGATGAACACAATGTGCGTGGCTTGCCTGTCTCGTTTATTGTTGGCCCTGATGGCCAGATTATTTGGCGGCAGTTTGGCGAAATTTTGCCTGAAGAATTTGATCGATGGCTGGGTGAAAATTTGTAATCGGATATGAATTTGAAGGGACCTGAATAAATCCTTTTACTAAATTATTTGACAGAGGTAGTAAATCTGCTTTAAAATAGCATCGTTTCAATGCGACAAACACGAAAGGTTATCGAAACGATGCATCAGGTCCCCGGAAAGTATTGCACGATTTGTGGTCAAGTCATTGAGGCGAGCGCCTCAGTATGTCCCTATTGCCACGCTCAACAAGTCCCTCCCCCTCCCCCACAGCAGATGGTACCGCAACAACCCTCGCCCCGCCAAATGATTCCCCAACAAGGGGTCACTGAATATATGGAACCTAGTTATCATCCCCCTTCTCGACAAATGCCTACGCAATATATGGAACCTAACTATCACGCGCCGCCGCAACACGCGATGCAGCCACAACATACGGTTCATCATCATTATGGAGGCGGTACCAAAAATAGGATGATCGCGGTGCTCTTGGCGTTTTTTCTCGGCATGTTTGGCGCACACAAATTCTACTTAAATCAAAATGCTATGGGTGTGTTGTATTTTCTTGGTACGGTTACCTGTGTGTTTAGTTGTATTCCTTGGGTGATTTCTATTGTTGAAGCAATCAACTACTTGCTGATGACAGATCGTCAATTTGAGCGAAGTTATGGGGATTGGTAAAAATCAGGCTTGAGCAGGACTTACGCAAGAATTGCGAGAAAAGGACAAAAAGGTTAGGGTCAAGGGTATGAAGAAAAAACGAATGACCCGAATAGAATATTGTCAATACTTGTTAGTCAGTCAGATCAACTACACGTTGACGAACTTTGCCGACCACAGTGAGCATTTCTCGCACGATGCGATCAACCGGTATCTGAGCGGAGAACGGCTGACGCCGCGGTTGGTGTGGGATAATGTCGAAAGCCAAATCGTGCGAACCGAGCAGGGTTACATCGTGTTTGATGACACGGTGTTGGATAAAAACCATTCCAATGCGATTGAACTGGTCAGACGACAGTACAGCGGCAATGCCAAGAAGGTGATCAAAGGGATTGGGGTGGTGACGTGCATTTACATCAACCCTGAAATCGATCAGTTCTGGTTGATCGACTACCGACTGTATGATCCAGCAGGCGATGGCAAGAGCAAACTTGATCACGTGGAGGATATGCTGACCAATATTCGTTATCACAAAGACCTGCCCTTTCGAGCGGTGTTGATGGATACCTGGTATGCCACCAAACCGTTGATGTTGTTGATTGAGAAGTTGGAACGGGTCTATTACTGCCCCCTCAAGGACAATCGACAGGTCGATGACAGTGGCGGTAACCAGCCTTATCGGCGGATGGATAGCCTCAGTTGGAATGAAACCGAATTACAGCAGGGCAAACAGATCAAGATCAAAGGCTTTCCCAAAGACCATAAGGTGCAGTGCTTCCGGGTTGTGGTGTCTACCCACCGCACGGATTGGATCGTCACCAATGATCCCGCTCATTCCTCTACCCAAGCCACTCGACTGGTGTGTGGCTTTCGTTGGAAGATTGAGCAGCTGCACCGAGAGGGCAAGCAATTGACCGGTCTGGAACAGTGCCAATGTCGCAAAGCTCGTATTCAGCGTAATCATATTGCTTGTGCCTTGCTGGTTTGGGTCCGCCTTAATGCTCTTGCGGCCCAATCGGGTCGAACTCTTTATCAACTCAAACACGGATTGTTAGATGATTATCTTTCTCAACAGCTCAAACATCCTTCTATCAAAATGTCTCTTGCGTAAGTCCTGACATCATAAATACCCAGTTTCACATTTTTGACTGTCCAATTCAACCAGAGAACGAGATAAATCTATGCAAAAAATGCAAGACCTCGAAAAAGTTGAAGTACAATCAACACGTGAATTGCGCCAATGGTTTGAAGACAATCACGCACAAAAAGAGTCGATTTGGCTCGTCACCTACAAGAAAAGTTCGCCTGACAAATATGTCTCCACCCAAGAGATTCTGGATGAGGTCCTTTGCTTTGGCTGGATCGATGGGCGGCGGATGAAGCTGGATGAGGAGCGGACAATGCAGCTTCTGTCACCGCGCAAGACCCAACATTGGGCGAAAAGCTACAAGGATCGAGTGGCTCGTCTAACTGAGGAGGGTCGGATGCACGAGGCGGGGCAGCAGGTTGTGGACGCAGCGAAAGTCAGTGGTTTGTGGGATTTTATGAACGATGTGGATGCCTTGATCAAGCCGGGTGATCTGACGAAGGCTTTGGCGCAACAGCCACCTGCGATGGAGAACTACGAAGCCTTCCCCGACTCTGCCAAACGTGATATTCTGCGCTGGATCAAGCTGGCGAAGAAGCCTGAAACACGGGCAAAACGGATCAAAGAGACGGTAGATTTGGCAGCTCAAAATAAGCGGGCTTCGGGTACGAGTTAGAAAACAGTATGAGGTTTGGTTATGTCAGAAGTAATTGAATTTGATATTGAAAAGATGGCTTCAGTTTCCATTCGTAAAATAGAAGAATTCGCAAAAGAGCATACATCGGAAGTATTCTATGCGTTCTCCATTGACGCAAATTTGTTATGCCTAAATTCAATATCTGAATTTGAGAAAGCCCTTGTTCATTATGAAAAGCGATGGTCGAAATTCTATAAAACACAAGAAGACATTGATGACTTAAAGTACAATACTGGCGATTGGACCTACCAAGGTTTCTATGAATTGACCGAAGAAGATGGATTTGTACTCGATCATTATGCAGACCATTACGATATGGATGATGATCAACAGAAAATAAGCAAATATGGTCTCGCTATGGATAAGTTATTAGAAGTTCTTTCAGAACGCGATGCATTTCGTCACCTAAATCGAACTGATGATTTTTTAGTTAATCGGGTTGAACATAACTATTGAAATCAGTTTAAACTGGAGCAATCGGTAATTCGATCATAGTGTTGGATTTTATTAGACCTTGAGCCTGACACAAAGGTAATTTACCCCAACATCATAAATGTTGTTGAGATCGATTGATGATAAAGCAACTATTCGGATCGTCATCAGATTCTGGCGGAATAGGATTCCTTTTGGCCGTGCATCTGGCTGAAAGAATGATACCAGAGAAGTTTGCAGATGAGTGACAACTTACCTCAAAACTAGAGTAACACATCCTATCGTCTGAGCCATTCATTCATCCCAGATCACATTGTTAGCTTTACGATTTTAAGGTTCTGGGGCTTGACAATAGAGCCAACTAATCGTACATTTGTTCTAAATATCCCCACCATTTCCACATGGAGAAAACAGTATGCAAATAATTCCTTATCTCAGCTTTAATGGTAACTGTCATGAGGCTCTCACCTTTTATGCCGAGTTGTTTGGCGGAACCGTTGGCCGCTTTATGCCCTGGAATGCGGAGGCAATCGAAAATATCCCAGAAGCCACGGTAGAGCACATCATGCACGGCGACATCAACATCAACGGTTTTATCATTGCTGGGTCAGATCAATTTGGCGAGATGTATACGCCCGCAGGCAATGTATCGTTGATGATGGATATAGATGATCTAGCTGATGCGCAGGCTAAGTTCACGGCGCTTGCCGAAGCGGGGCAAATCATCATGCCGTTTGCCGAAACATTCTGGGCGGAAGGATATGGTTTTTGTACTGACCGCTTTGGCATCATGTGGCAGATCAACTGCACGGGCAATAAGGTGATGGATAGCAACAATTTAGATTGAAAATTCAGGCGCTTCAAATAAGCAAGAAGGATGGGTCAAAACGTCAATAATAACCGCCTCGTCTTTGATAAAAAATCGTCGTGATCTCAAACGCCACGACGATTTTTTGTTTTGAAGAATTGGGTGTAGTAAAGTTGACTAATATCAGCCTTAATCTAGAGGAGGAACAATGATTGAGAGAATTCGAGGAAACTCACCAACAGGCAGAAACCAATCTACAGCCTACAAGGATTTGGTGTGGACTGTGGCAAATGCTACAGATGAAAGCCTGGATTTAGCCGATCAAACAGCCCAGGTGTTAAGCAATCTTGAGCGCAATCTAGTCGACCTTGGCTCAGACAAAACAAAGATACTATCAGCACAAGTCTATATTGCGAATATCGATGACAAACCGATTATGGATGAGGTTTGGCGGGCCTGGATCGGCAGTAATCCTGAGCATTGGCCGCAACGTGCTTGTTTAGGTGTCGATCTTGGTGGCCATTGGCTGATCGAAGTGACCGTGACCGCCGTAAGAGAAGTTTAATCGCTGACTAGTTAAGTGAGGACAGAAATAGATGATCGAGGTTAAGGTTATATCGCTTGAAGATAATTTACCACAGCTCGTTGACGAGATAAATCGAGCAGCGTGGGATGAGGATAATGATATGTCGGAGTATGATGTCGAGTCGTTATCAGCCTACCTGGGGCGCCAAGACACACTGTTCATCGTGTGTCATGATGTTTCCCCAGATCAGATCACGTTGCTAGGCACCGCTTCCGCCAGAATTGAAATGAAACCCTACGACAAAGAGTTTTGGCTATACGTTGACGAGGTTGATGTTTGCGCGGATCAACGACGTAAGGGGGCCGGAAAGGCCATCATGCACAAGCTTCTTGAGATTGCTCACGAACGAGGGTGTGAAGATCTTTGGCTCGGCACAGACCCAGAAAATATTGCAGCGAATGCGCTTTATCAATCGTTAGAGCCGGATGATGTCGCCCAGGTGGTGGGCTACACTTACGAAATGTATGAATAGTCAGGTCGTTGCGGGTCAACTCTGGCTGTTGTAGAAAATGAATGGTATATTCGAGATATTGTGCAGGTTGCAAGATAAATCAGTAATATTGGTCTTATCTTGTAGTGTGCAAGCTAATCATGGTTAGGCAGAAGCCCAAGAAGAAGCAATGATTGATCCACAGTTAGACAATAAAGTTGTTTTGGTTACCGGCGCAAATAACAACTACGGCATTGGGGCCGCAATTGGTCGTGCGTTTGCGCGGCAAGGGTCAAAGGTGTTGCTGACGTATCTGCGGCTGCCATCCGAAGCGTTTGGTATTGAGCAAGTTGAAGCATCACAAGCCACAGAGCCTGGACTAGCCTTTTATCACGCCCGCCGTAGCGAAGGAGCTGCAGAGGTGGTGAAGGGTATCGAAGATCAGGGCGGGTGGGCAGCAGCGTATGAAGCAGACTTGCGCGATCCGGCGCAAGTCACGGAACTCTTTGATTGGTGCGAGAAAACAGCTGGCCCAATAGATGTCCTCGTCAACAATGCTGCTGCATACTACGAAGAAGATACCGTATTAACAGCATCTTTTTCGACGTATCGTCAGACGTTCGATGTGAATGTAGGGGCGAGCTTGCAAATGATGACGGAATATGTGCGACGGACAAAGGAACAAAAACGTCAACGTGGTAGCATCATCAATGTCAGTACAGATGCAGCCCAGACATTCGCGGGTCAAATCAACTACGGGGCAAGTAAAGCTGCGATTGAAGCCTTGACCCGGAGTGTAGCTATTGAAGTCGGTGGTTTGGGAATTCGGGTAAACACCGTCGCGCCTGGCCCAACACAAACGGGCTACATTGAGAAGGAGTTCGAGGCCGAACTGAATAAGCAGATACCGTTGGGTAGGATAGGAGAGCCGAGGGACATTGCGGATGTCGTGGTATTTTTAGCCTCTGATCAAGCGCGATGGGTAACCGGCCAAGTTATCAAAGTATCGGGTGGCCACGCATTGTAGGCAAATAAGAGGTACGGATTCCCCCTAACCAGTACAGAAAACCGACCAAAAAGGTTGGCAGCTTATGTACGGTGTTAGCCCGCTAAACTGTGAAATGACAATAGTAAAAGTATAACCAAGGATTATCCAATGACACTTCGATTGTATGACACGTTCTCACGTAGTTTACGTGATTTTACCCCGCTTGAACCGCCAAAGGTGGGCCTGTACAATTGCGGGCCGACGGTGTATAACTACGCGCATATTGGTAATCTACGCACCTACATCTTTGAAGATATATTACGTCGGGTTCTTGAGTTTAATGGATATAAGGTCAAACACGTCACCAATATTACGGATGTGGGGCACTTGGTTTCTGATGCCGATGTCGGTGAAGATAAAATGGAGGAGGGTTCCAAACGGACCGGCAAATCCGCTTGGGAGATTGCCGAGCTTTATACTCAGGCCTTCAAAGATGATTTACAGCTTTTGAATATTCTGGAGCCGACGATCTGGTGTCGAGCCACCGACCATATTCAGGAGCAAATTGAGTTCATCAACGGCATTGAGGCCAAAGGCTTCACCTACCGTACCTCAGACGGGATCTATTTTGATACGTCTCAGTTGCAAGATTATGGGTATCTGGCCCGACTGGATGTAGAAGGATTACAGGCTGGGGCACGGGTAGACATCGCCGAAAAACGTAACCCAACTGACTTTGCCTTGTGGAAGTTCAGCCCTGCCGGTGAGAAGCGACAAATGGAATGGGACAGTCCGTGGGGGGTCGGTTTTCCCGGTTGGCACATCGAGTGTTCCGCCATGTCTGCCAAATATTTAGGGCCTTTCTTTGATATTCACTGCGGCGGGGAGGATCATATCCCAGTACACCACACAAACGAAATCGCCCAAACCCAAGCGTGTCACGGGACAAACTTGGCGAACTTTTGGTTGCACGGTTATTTTCTACAATTTAACGATGCCAAGATGGCAAAATCAAGTGGCGAATTTCTCCGTTTACAAACCTTGATCGATGATGGTTATGAGCCGCTGGTCTATCGCTATTTTTGTTTAAATGCCCACTATCGCGCCAAGCAAAACTTTACCTGGGACAGTCTGGATGGCGCAGCCAAGGCGTTCAATCGCCTCCGCACCTTCAGCTATGAATGGGGGGAGGTTGGCACGGCTGATGCGGGCTACATAGAACGGTTTACCAGCCAGATCAATCACGATTTAAATATGCCACAAGCATTGGCCTTAACATGGGAGCTGACCAAAAGTGATCTACCCGCTTCGACCAAAAAGGCGACGCTGTTAAAGTTTGATGAGGTGTTGGGATTACAGTTAGCAGAATGGGCACCGTCTGAAGCGGATGTACCTGAGGCCATCATCACCCTGGCCCAGAAACGTCAGCAGGCTCGAGCAGAAAAGCGGTGGCAAGATGCAGATGCCTTAAGAGATCAGATCATCGCTGCGGGGTATGAGGTTGCCGATACAGCAGAAGGGCCACGTGTTCGCGCTAGAGACTCCGAGAAGCTATAGCTAAGAAGTTACTTTAAAAGGTTGTCAGTCAAGCCTCCCTAGCCCCTATTCGTTCGGGGTAAGAAAAATCGAAGTTCTGCGAAATTCATTCAAAATTCTGCGAAAATGATACGTTTAGGCTGTCTAATTATGCTAAATTTGTAGCATTAATTTAGCACATCCCCCCTTCACAAGGACAGATGATGAATGAATCGACAGCCTTAACAAATAAGGACTCGGTTGTAAAAACGGAAAATAAAGCCAGAGTTGTCGCTACTTTTTTTGCCTGGTGGCGAACTGATATTCCCAAGGCGTTAGCATACAAATATTGGCGGGATGTTCATGCAGTTTGGGCGGCACGAACCCCTGGGTTTTATCAATATCGACAATTGCACTTAGACAATGTTGATCCGACGTTGTTGTCTGATTTAGACGGAATCGAAACAGACCTACCAAAAGAGGATCAACCCAACGGGATGGCCCACATAGCTTACGCCAGCACTTTTATGGCTAATTTGCTTAGAAAACCGTTTGCCCTTAAACAGGCAGATGAGGACGATGCTTATTTTGTTTCCCGTAATACCTATCAGCGATCTTTTTTACCCTTAAGTCGTACGATCGTTGATAAAATAAACAATCCTGAAACAAATGGTTTCCTAAAGCAGCCGCGATATGTTTTAGCCTTCAAAAAAAATATAGGGGTCAGCGAAGAGGATTTCAGAAATTATCTTGCCAACGATCTCTGTGCATCTTGGCGCAAAAAGGATGAGGTGCAGCGCTTACGACTTGAGGTATTGGCTCCCCATATTGATACGCCTATTTCAGCAAAAGGTGTTCATCATGACTGGGATAAGAATAAACAATATCAGGCCTGGATAGAATTGGGGGTGACCGAGGGGGCAAACCTTTCCAGCTTTTTTGATCATTCTGCTGATTTCAACGAGACTATCTCGGCCATGCATGCCTATCCTATCCGAGAAATCTATACGATTGTATATGGCGGTAAACCAACCTTGGTCGGTTTGCGTGGTTATCCAGCCGTCGAGATCATCGAAGAAATTGGGGCAGAGTTCCAAATGTCAAAACAAGTCTTACAATTTACCTACGGTTCAGCAATCAATGGTGGCAAATTATTAGGCCAAGGCGTTTATGTAGGCTTGATTAGTGCTTTAATCATCATTGGAATGTTATTGTATTTCCTTTAGAAAAGGGTTAGATCATCGGAGATAGGGTTTCGGGCAAATTATTGATGAAGGCAAAGCAAGACAAGAAGCTCAGACATAGCTATGGACATTATCAGAACGGATAGCATCTCGGAAGTCCACCAACTATTGGGGCTTGGAAAACCAAAGCATCCTTTAATCACGGTTTACTACCACACGCCAGATGTTATTGCCAACACGGTCAACATCAGCGTGACAGGCAATTTGTATTACATCGCTATGAAAGACGGGATGCGGGGGTCTTTTAAGTATGGACGAAATTCTTATGACTTTACAGAAGGGACAATGATATTTTTGGCCCCCAATCAGGTTTATACGGCGCCAGAAGACGTAGAAACGGATGCCGAGAGTCTGGGGTGGTCTATCCTTTTTCATCCTGATTTAATTCGCAAATCAAATTTGGGTAAAACAATAGAGACGTTTTCCTTTTTCGATTATGATGTTAATGAAGCGTTGCATCTAGCTGGCAGGGAAAAGAAAAACCTAACTGAATTCGTTGAAAAAATTGAAGCCGAGATAAATCAAAACATTGACAAGCATTCTCAAGAGCTGATCAATATAAATCTAGAATCAATCCTGAAATATTGCAATCGGTACTATGACCGTCAATTTCACACTCGCACCAATTGGCACAAAGATTTTGTCGTTCAATTTGAGAAGTATTTGAAAACCTATTTTGCCTCAAATGAGTTAACCGAAAACGGCATGCCGACCATTCAACAATGTGGCGCAGCCTTAAATATGTCTGGACCTTATTTAAGCGACTTACTTAAATCCGAGACAGGCAAAAGCGCAAAGGAACACATTTACCTTCACTTAGTGGAAAAAGCCAAATCATTGCTACTGAATACCAATCACCCAATCAGTGAAATAGCCTATGATTTAGGGTTTGATTATCCGCAAAATTTCAGCAAATTGTTTAAGACTAAAACAGGCTTGAGTCCTACAGAATATAGAAGTTTGAATTAAACATCCCCAGTACCTAACATTATTCCACTCCCCCCGAAATACAAATAAACTCTGACGCTAGCTATCTCCTGATACATAATCTAATTTGGGGTTAATTGAATTAGGCTTTACTCGGCCTTAATAGATTGTGCCTCTTCAAACTTAAGAATCACGGCGGGACATATTGGCAAAAATCGACAACTGAGCTGGTATACGATTTATCCAAATGTTAACGTCTGAAGCATATACGAGGGTCCGATTTGCCTTGTATGGATGAAGACGGGGCAATTATCCAGAGTACAGACTAATCAATCAACTTAAATGGAGACAATATGATGAGGAGTTCAACACACAGCTTGCCTGTATTGCCTTTAGACGAGTGGGAAGATAGTAAAATGACGCTGCATCTTTATATGCAGATCGTAGGAAAAATTCGATTACAAACGATGCCACGTAAGAACCATTGGTGGTACATTACCTTGTATGTTTCTCCCAAAGGCTTCACGACGCACGCCATCCCCTATGATGATGGCTTTCAAAGCTTTGAAATCACCTTCAACCTCATTAATCACCAGTTGGAAGTGGTCACCAGCCGTGGTGAGGTGGGAATCATCAATCTTGAGGGTGGTCTAAGTGTCGCTCAGTTTTATCACAAATTGTTTGGGATGTTACAAGAATTTGGCATCGAAGCCAACATTCTGGACAAGCCCTATGATGTACCGGGCATAGAAACCCCATTCTCAGAAATCACCCAGTATGCGACTTACCAAAAAGAGTATGTGACACGATTTTGGCGGATTATGAGTTGGGTTGATGGTGTGTTCAAAGAGTTTAGTGGCCGCTCTTACAACAAGACCTGCCCTGTCCATCTTTACTGGCATCATCTCGATTTAGCGGTGACCCGTTTTTCCAGCCAAAAGGGTCCAGACCTGAACCCTGAGATGCGCATTTCAGACAAAGATGCCTACTCTCACGAGAATATCAGTTTCGGCTTTTGGGTAGGTGACGACAAGGTCAGAGCGCCCGCCTTCTATTCATACACCTATCCCGCACCCGAAGGAATGGACAGCGAACCCTTGACCCCTGCGGCGGCTCAATGGATCGACAGCAACGGTAGCCCGATGGCAGTGTTGATGTATGATGATCTACGCGACCAAGCCAACCCGCGCCAAGCCTTATTGGATTTCATGGAGAGTGCTTATCAAGCTGGGGCAAAATTAGCCAACTGGGATATTGAGGCATTGACAGTGCCTCCCTTGAGCGAATTGTAATATACCTTGTAAAGAGAGGGTGCAATGCAGTTGATTCAGCATTGCACCCTCTCTGTGGCACAAGTCCGATGTGCAGAGGTAACCCCTAGGACTTGCCAAACTTCGGGCTTGAAAAAAATCGTCGTGGTCTTTGAGACCACGACGATTTTTTGTTTTGAGGAATTGGGTGGGTGTAGTAGAATTTCAGGGTAACCCCTGAAATACGCATGATAAAGGTTACAAGATAAATCGGTAATATTGATTTTATCTTGCAGTGTGCAAACCAATAATTGTTGTTCTGACAACGCTTCGCGTATCAGAACAACGTGGGCGCGAATGATGTGTTGAGCAAGGCCACGACGTGACTCCAATCT
>JANQQF010000031.1 GCA_028285035.1 Phycisphaerae bacterium | reverse complement strand
CTATACTGGTATCAGAATGAAAACAGAACTTTTTCATAGAGAGGGTCAAGCTGAAATTTAGGCCAAAGACGGGTAATGATGGCGACAGGGTCAAGATTGATACGGTCAATAAAATCCAGGCAAGCCCGTTCCAACTGATAGAGATATTTGTAACAGTGATGGTGGGATACATCCTCTCGCATCCATTTCCAGAGACCTTCAATCGGGTTAAGATCAGGGCTATAAGTGGGTAGTTGGATCAGGATAAAGCCCAAGGTTTCAGCGGCTTGGCGGACAATTTCAGCCCGACTATGCCAAGGTGCGCCATCCCAAATGATGACCGTTTGCTGGCTGGGGTCAGGTGGCCATTGTCGAGCCAGATAGTGCAAGAAAGCGACCGTAGTATTGCTATCACACTTGTCTTGATGCCAAATCAGACATTGACCATTGCTAAAATCATAGGCCCCATACCAGTTGAGACAATTTCTAAGGGGTGGACAGGAACTGGGTACCCAATCCGCTTCACCTCGGCTTGACCAGCGGTAACTTGTGCCCATATCTTGATGGAGATGAGCTTCATCAAGATAGATCAGCCGCACTTTACCCTGACAAACCTGCTCAAACCAGTCCTGAAAGCGTTTGACATACTCAGCTCGTTGCTGAGGGTTGGCTTTTGCTAACACTTTTTTGCACTTTTTCCAACTCAAACCTGCTTGTTTCAGTAAGCTTCTCAAGGTGGTTCGGCTCACCTGTTGGCCTAGTTTTTCGGCCACCCAGTACCTTAGCTTTTTTACCGTCCAGCCGTAGCCTGGTAGTTGATGGTCAACGGGTCGATCCTGCTTCACTGTTTCGATAATCTTTTTTTTCGGCCTCGCTCAGGCTTGGTTGTTGACCCCCACTGGGCTGATAGTGTAGACTGTCTGGACCGTACTCATTGTAACGATGGACCCAGCCCAACACCGTTTGTTTTTGACGATGGGTCTGTTTGGCCCACTGACTGGCGTTTTTTTGCTTGCTACCAATCATATACAACGCTTGAAACCGTTCTCGACTACGCGGGTGTTCCGCTTCCAAAGATAACCGTCTCATATCTTCAATGCTTTGTTTCCATTTTTCAAGCTCTGGGCTCACCATTTTTTTCTCCTACTTTACGGGATGCCCAAATTTTACTCGCCTAACTCCTTTTTCAAAAGTTATGTTTTCATCCTGTTTTTAGTTTAGATGCAAATTCTAGTAACATTTTCTTAAACGCGTCATAATCGTTCGGTAGCGTGACCTTGCGTGAGGGGCGTTGTTGAAGCTGTTCGATCGCGTGCTGATTATCAACAGGAATGCCAGCCGTGTTTTCAATTTCGGTCGCAAATTTAATCGGAGAAGCGGTCGAGACAATTACGGTCGTTTTATCAGAATTGGCATGATCTTCAGCCACACGCCAGCCAATGGCGGTATGCGGCTCTAGCAAGTAGTCGTGCTCAACATATACCGCCTTCATCGTCTCCACGGTCACCCCATCTGATACAGCGTATGCCTGAATAATCTGCTTAAATCGATCAACATCATGCTGATACAGTTCAAGCACCCGCACAAAGTTGCTCGGATTGCCCACATCCATCGCATTGGACAGGGTAGCGATGGTGTCTCGTGGCTCATATTGCCCCGTTTGAAGATAACGCACCGCAGCATCATTTTTGTTGGTGGCTGCGATAAAGCTATTGAAGGGCAGGCCCATCTCGCGGGCAAAAAGGCCGCCGGTTAGGTTTCCAAAATTGCCGGAAGGCACGATAAACTCAATGTCATCCCGACCCAGCAAAGCGTAGGCGTAAACGTAGTAGATGACTTGGGGGATTAAGCGTCCGATACTGATTGAGTTGGCTGAGGTCAGACGAAGGGCCTGCAAAGCTGAATCATTGAAGGCCCGCTTAACCATCACCTGACAGTCATCAAACACGCCCTCGATCTCCAATGGATGAATATTATCGGCCACACGGGTGAGCTGCTCAGCCTGCAATTTGCTCACCCGGCCTTTAGGAAAGAGCACAAATACATCAATATTTGGCACGTCGGCAAAACCGTGGGCAATCGCCCCACCCGTATCACCACTGGTAGCCACCAGCAGAATTACCCGCTCCTGCCGCTGCACCAAAAAGTGGCTCATCAGGCGAGAGAGATTTTGCGCAGCAACATCCTTAAAGGCCTGGGTCGGACCGTGGAACATTTCGAGGATGTGATAGGGGCCGACTTGTTTCAGCTCAATCGGAAAATTCTGGGCGGCAATGGCCAATTCTTGTAGAGCCTCGGCCTCAATTTCATCGCCAAACCACTTGGTTAGAACCTGCACCCCTACTTCAGGCAGGGAGGCACCACGCAACGCGGCCAATTCCGTTGCATCAAAATTTGGAAAATGATTGGGAAAATAAAGACCACCATCAGGGGCCAAGCCCTGAAATAGAGCACTTTGAAAGGTGACTTCTGGCGATTGCCCATTTGTGCTGTAATAGTGAATCATTGAAATGCTTGTCCTTCAAGAATTCCAGGTTTTATTTATCAAACATATTGGATGAGCCGTAATTTTAACCATCATATCGTTTTGAAATATTAGGGATCAGATACTCATCAAATGAGCGGTTGACATCATATTGCGGCTGCCAGCCCCAATCCTGACGAGCGCTGCTATCATCCAAATCAGCGGGCCAGCTATCGATGATGGCCTGTCGGTTCTCATCAATTTTATACGTAATTTCAGCATTGGGAAACGCAGCCAGTACACGTTCTCGGATTTCACCTGCGGCAATGCTAAAAGCGCGGAGATTGTAGACTGATCGGGTTAATTGTTCCCGAGGGGCTTCAGCTAATTTGATCAGAGCGTATGCCGCATCAGGCATTGCCATAAAGGGAATACGGGCATCTTCACGTACAAAACAGCCATAAGGTTGGCCTTGTGCGGCCGCGTGTAGCATTTCGGGAGCGTAATCGCTGGTTCCGCCCGTTGGTACCGTGAAGGCGCTGATTAGACCAGGAAAGCGCACCGAGCGGAAATCAAGCATTACCGGACTTTCGGCGGCCAATTGGCGATAGTGGTGACTAAAATAGATACCCAACATCTCGCAATACAGCTTGTTACACCCATACATCGTGCGGGGCTGGTTCCATTCCCACTCGCGTACGCGCTGATACAATTCCTTACTTTGCGCGATTTGGGGCATCCCATACACTGCAATCGAGCTGGGGAAAATAAATTTGATGGCCTGACTACGCCACTGTGACTGTTCTGCCGCCAATCGCAAAAGTCCACGTGTCCCCTCGACATTGACCTCGTGGGCGATGTCTGGGGTGAACTCGCTGCTGGTAGAGAGCAAGGCCGCCAAATGGTAGATGGCCTCAATCTCATATTGGGTCACAATCCGAGCCAGCAAAATGTTGTCCAGCAAGTTACCCTCAACATGCTCCACAACCAAGGCCCGCACATCATCTGGCAAGGGTCGTAAATCCATCGTTAGCAAGGCATTATTGCTGTCTTGGGCTAAATGCCGAATCAGGGCGTGGCCCACTTCTCCACTGGCCCCGGTTATAAATATTACTTTTTTACGCATAAGTCTCAGAGTCCTTTATTTGTCCGTGGTCATTTCTGTACGAGTTATTCATTTTCATCACGAGTTTTTCCTGACGTGATACGTGAGTAGCGCTGACTTAACAATCACGCATCACGTATCACGTGTTTACAATGTACAATCCCGCCATAGTAACCTCTAAAGAAATGGCCCCTAACAAATTCTTAAATAATCCCCAACTCCTGCCCCGCCTGAGTGAATGCCCCAATGGCGTGGTCGAGTTGTTCGGTGGTCAGAGCGGCTGACATTTGAGTGCGAATGCGAGCCTGACCAAGTGGCACGACTGGGTAGAAGAAGCCCGTCACGTAAACACCCAAATCATACAATCGATTAGCCATATCCTGCGCCAATTGTCCCTCACCCAACATCACCGGGATGATGGGATGCTCGCCGGGCAGAAGATTGAAGCCTGCCGCTTCCAAGCCCGCTCGGAAATGATGGGCGTTATCTTGCAGCTTTTGCCGGAGATCATCACCGTTGCGGCACAGATCAATGGCCTTCAAAGCGCCGCCAATGATCGCGGGGGGCAGGGCATTGGAGAAGAGGTACGGACGGGAGCGCTGACGAAGCATATCGATAACGGGCTGAGCCGCCGCCACAAATCCGCCTGCTGCCCCACCGAGGCTCTTGCCCAGCGTGCTCGTCAAAATATCAACTTGCAGGCCAAAATGAGCTGCCGTTCCCTTGCCTTCCGGTCCAAGAATACCCGTCGAGTGGCAATCATCCATCATTAACAAGGCATCATATTCATCAGCCAGCCGTCGCAACTCCGGCACGTTGGCAATGTAGCCATCCATCGAGAAAACGCCATCCGTGGCAATCAAGATGGTCCGTGCTCCAGCCGCTTCCGCCTCTTTCAGTTTAGCCTTCAGGTCAGCCATATCATTGTTGGCAAAACGATACCGCTTGGCTTTGCAGAGCCGAATACCATCAATGATTGAAGCGTGGTTGAGCGAGTCGGAGACAATGGCGTCTTCCGCTGTAAGCAACGGTTCAAATACGCCGCCGTTGGCATCAAAGCAGGCGGCATAGAGAATGGCATCGTCCATTCCAGTGAAATCGGCAATGGTTTGCTCAAGCTGACGATGGTAGTCAAGGGTGCCGCAGATAAAGCGCACCGAGGCCAGACCGTAGCCATACTGATCCATCGCCGTCTGGGCCGCTTTAATCACCTCGGGATGATCGGCCAACCCCAAGTAGTTATTGGCGCACAGGTTAATCACCTGCGTGGCTGAGCCCTCACGATCAACCGTAATTTGGCCGGACTGCGGTGAGGTAATCAGCCGCTCTCGTTTGTACAGACCATCTTGCTCGATGGTCTTCAATTCTTCTTGTAATCGTTGGTAGGTTGCTTGACTCATATTAGCCTCCTGAAAATACAGTAAATAGCAATCAGTAAATAGTAACTGAGGCACATTTCAATTACTATTTACTAATTACAAGTCTTTAGCTTCTACACTGCCTTCGGCGGCAGCCGTTTGTATACCTTTCGGGCATTGGTATCAAAAATATTTTCTCGCCAGTCGGGGGGAATGTGTAATTTGGTTGGATCATCAAAATCCCAGTGGGGGTAGTCTGAGGCGAAAAGCAAGGTATTTTTTCCATCAATTGCCTCAAGGGAATTCCATAGATAGTCAAGATTGGCGGGTTGTTCGAGCGGTTGGGTGGTCAGGCGAATGTGGTCGCGGGCGTATTCACTGGGCAACCGTTTAACCCACGGCGTTTCCTTACGTAGAGCCTTGTAATCAGCATCCAGTCGCCACAAAATAGGTGGCAGCCACGCCACGCCACATTCAATCAAGATGAAGTACAAATTGGGCCACTTTTCAAACACACCTTGGGCAATCATACTGGCCACCTGGGCCATCCCCATCTCACAAAGCAAGGCGTGTGTTTCCCAAAAGAAGGTGGTCGGGCCACAAGCAATCGGATTGTGTTGAGCCACCTCACCGCCCAGGTGGGCAGCAATCGGCAAATCTACTTCAGCGGCTGCTTCCCAAATCGGATGATAGAAAGGATCACCATAGGGTCGAGCTGACCCGGCCGTGACCAGCACCTGTACGAGGTCGGGATGTTCGCCGATGCGACGGATCTCAGCAGCAGCCCCAGTGGGGTCCTGCGGGGCCACGACCAACGAGCCTTTTAGACGTGTATCCTTGGGCAACCAGTGGTCAATCTGCCAATCGTTGTAAGCGCGGGCCAAGGCTGAAGCGTAATGTGGGTTAGCAATTGTTGAACACCAAATCGCTTCCTCCGCCGTGAGAATGCCATAATCATAATCATACTTATCGAGCAGCGCTGTCTTCATCAACTCATAATCGGAACCAATGGGACCGCCATTACCAGACTCTAAGTCTGTACGAACAAAACCTTCAGGGTGCATCCAAGGTCGGGTTGATTTGGGGAAGGTGCCTGGCCCACCAGGGGCCTCACCTCGAGCCAAATAATCCCGAAAGTTTGGATCAATATAAGGCAACAAAACATCCGATGAAACCCAATCATTGTGTACATCGCAGTCAATCATCATCGATTCCTTTCTGAGAAAATTTATTTTATGGCGCACTAGAATAACCCAACTCAACATTTAGGCAAATACACTTAAGGCTTGTGTCAAGTCACCAATCAAGTCATCAACATTCTCAATTCCGGTGGAGTATCGAATCAAACTTTCGGGAATGCCCATCGCCGCTCGTTCTTCGGCGGTGCATTCAACGTGACTGGTTGTGGCAGGCGGGCCAATAGTTGTTTCCACCGCGCCAAGATTGGCTGCGGCGTGGGCATAACGCAGACGCGGCACGAATTTTCGGACAGCATCAAAGCTGTTTTCCTTGAGCATAAAGCTCAACATTCCCCCAAAATCACGCATCTGTTTTTTAGCAATCTCATGACCACTATGGGAGACTAAGCCGGGATAAAAGACCTGCTCGATGGCTGGATGATCTTCTAAAAATTGCGCCACCCGCATCGAACTGGCGTTTTGTTGCCGAATACGCAGCTCAAGCGTCTTCATCCCCCGTAGGAGAAAATAAGCAGCCATCGGATGGAGTGTGGCCCCGTTGATTTCCCGATAGTGGTATACTTGATCGATTAGCTCTTTTCGCCCACAAATCACGCCACCCAACGCATCGGCGTGACCACCCAAAAATTTGGTCGCGCTGTGCAGGACCAAGTCGGCCCCGAGTTGCAGTGGATTTTGATTGATCGGTGTCGCGAAGGTGTTGTCTACGATGACCGTGGCCCCAGCCTGATGCCCTGCAGCCGACAGTCGGGCGATGTCAACCACTTTTGTGGTTGGGTTCGTTGGGCTTTCCAGATAGACCACATCGCAGCCTTTGGCAATCTCAGCCTCGATTTGCTCGTGATCCGTCGTGTCGCACAATGTCACCTCGACCTGAAAACGTGGCAGGAATTCGGTAAAGATCACGTTGGTGCCCCCGTAGGTGTCCTTGACCGAGACGACTCGTTGTCCCGGTGAAAGCAAGCCAAAGAGGGTGCTGCTGATAATGCCCATCCCCGTTGAGGCACTCGTCGAGGCTTCGGCTCCTTCCAATTGGCGTACTTTTTCCTCAAATGCATCAACCGTGGGATTGGTATTCCGACCATAAATATGTCCCGGCTTCTCCCCTAGAGCGACCTGTAGCCACTCATCCACATCCTTGTAGCCATAGCCCACACTATGAACCACAGGCACCTGCGTCGCTCCCTGAAGAAGCGATGTTTCCTCACCCGCCCAAATACATTGGGTTCCTGCTGAAATTTGTTCCATCATTATTCACCTCGGTTAGTTGGTTAAATTAAAAAGTTTCATACTTAATCAATTAGACATTTTCATCGATGATACGTGATGCGTGATACGTAGAAAAAATTTTACTTACGCATCACGTATCACGTACTCGAAGAAAACAGCATCTAGAAATCCCCAAGATTGCAAAATACCTACTCCCCCTCAGGCAAAGGCAGCACTGTTGTAAATTTTATTTCTGATAAGACCAGACTCGTCACGATTTGAACCACTTCTGGCAATGGTGTCAGATTACGTCGCTCAAATTGCTCAAGAGCTCGCCGGTTTTGGAAGACGGCCTTGAGCAGATAATCGAATTCACCAGTCACATAATGACACTCCAAGATTTCTGGATGCTCCTGAACTGCCGCTTCGAACCGAACCAATGATTCCTCCGAGTGAACTTGTAAACGGACATAGAAAAAACAGATTAGATCCAGCCCGAGTTTGTCTCGGTCTAACAACGAAACGTGTTGCCGAATGATCCCCAACGTTTCTAGCCGTTTGAGCCGAGCGTGAGTGGCAGGCTGGGATAGATTAATCCGACGGGCCAACTCGCTGTTGTTGATCCGACTATTGGTTTGTACTTCGTTTAGAATGGCCAAATCGACGTTATCCAGATCCGGCGTTGCAGACGATCTTTTCACAAAAGCCTCCTGTTGTCAATATAAATTCTGAGATTATTGTTAAATTCAGAATTTTTCAAATTTTCAATCAATTAAACCTAACATTCTTCGCCCTACTAGGTTTAATATTTAGCGTGTTACTACTTTTGTTTAAGCACGACCTTATCCTATAATTCGACATACTATTTTCAACGGAGACAATGATGGCTAATTTAACCCTCAAAGAGATTTACACCCTGACGTACGACGCCCTCGTTCGCTGCGGAGCCAATGACATTCAGGCAGGACCCACTGCCAAATCGGTCGAGGATGCCGAGGCTGAAGGCATTCGTAATGTGGGGCTGGGCTACCTACCCTTGTATTTGGGACATCTACAAGTGGGCAAAGTGAATGGACAAGCAACCCCAACCATCATCAGCCAAGCAGGGGCGATCATTCAAGTGGATGCAGACCACGGCTTCTGTCACCCTGCTTTTATAGCGGGTCTTGATGCCTTCGTTGAAACCACAATGGCGCAGGGCGTTGGTTTGATGAGCCTACAACGCTCTTACTCGGCAGGGGTAGTGGGCTGGTTTAATGATATTCTCGCTCGCAAAGGGTTGGTTAGTTTGGCCTTTGCCAACGCCCCGTCATCCGTTGCCCCGTGGGGCGGCACGAAGGCATTTTTCGGCACAAACCCCTTCGGCTTTGGCGCACCTCGAGTTGACCAGCCACCCATCGTTGTTGATCTTGCGACCAGTATGACGGCCAAGGTTAATGTCAAACAGGCCGCGAAAGAAGGTCGGGAGATTCCGCTTGGCTGGGCGTTTGATGAGACCGGGCAACCAACCACTGACCCCAAAGCAGGCTTGGCTGGCAGTTTGGCCCCACTTGGCGGGGCAAAGGGATTTGGCTTGGGCTTGGTCGTCGAGTTGATGGCAGCAGGCCTCACGGGCGGCAACTGGGCCTACATGGCTCCACCTTTTGGCGACAACAGCGGGGGCGCACCCAATGTTGGGCAAACATTCATTGCCATTGATCCGGGCAAAGCGGGCGGCGAAGCAATAGCTGATCGGCTGGAAACGATGATTGCGGTGATGCTTGAGCAAGAGGGGGTTCGGCTTCCGGGAGACCGTCGCCATCAGGCCAGAGCAACTGCTGAACAAAAAGGCATTGAGGTTCCCGATGAATTAATTGCGAAAATTGAAAGCTTTGTCTAGAGGATAAGTGATGAGTACCGACCATAAGTTGTATGAAACCAGCGTTACTGTGTTACCTGAGTGGATCGATCTCAACGGTCATATGAACATTGCGTTTTATGTCTCAGCCTTTGAGCAAGCCACCGCCGCAGTATTCACTTCGTGGGGGTTGGGGTATGAGTATCCGGCGGTTGAGGGGTTCACGACCTTTACTTTAGGGATGAATCTGGAATACATCAGCGAACTCAAAGAAGGGGACCCACTCCGCATCACCACTCAATTGATGGATTGGGATCATAAGCGGATTCACTATTTTCATCATATGTACCACGCCGAAACCGACCAACTCTCGGCCACAAACGAATGTTTGTCGATGAATATTGATCTGACTAACCGCCGCAGTGCACCTTTACCCAAGTCGATACAAGCAAAATTAGAGCAGGTGTGGGCAATCCATCAAAATTTTGATACACCAGCGACGTTTGGACGGAAGTTGGGAATTCGAAGGAAATGATTTGTCCTCAGCCCTGAATTATTGATAGGCAATGTAACTGCTGTTCCCTCGGCTCCTTCTCCCTGAGGGAGAGGGCTGGGGTGAGGGGGTATCACAACCCACATACCCGCAAAACTTCTTCCAACACCCCCTCCAAATTATGCTCAACTTCCCGATTAGTAAACCGAATCACCCGAATCCCCTGATCATTAAGCCATCCCGTCCGAGATCCATCATACTGTTGTTGGCCCACATCAGCGTGACTATCACCATCAAGTTCGATAGCAAGCTGATGTTCGTGGCAATAGAAATCCAGAATAAATCGGCCTATCGGGTGTTGTCGTCGAAATTTCATACCATTTAGTTGACGATTTCGAAGGCGTTTCCATAGGATTTGCTCATGTGGAGTCATTGGACGGCGTAGTTCTTTGGCACGGGCTTTGATGATGGGTAAAGATCGTTTGGGATTGGGTTTGTTTTTCATAGAATGTTTTTTGGCGCTTCAGGGTAAATGGGTGAGTCGTTGGTTAACTCTCACCCCAGCCCTCTCCCAAATTGGGAGAGGGAGCCGAGGAAACATAATTCTGATATCTATCGATCAAGAAAAAGCCTTCAAGGCGTAATCACCGTCACCGCTTGGGGAAGTACCTCAACCCGAATTGGGGTTTGCCCGATGACATCACCATCACCTTGCACATCCATAGGGCGTTTTGTCGAAATTTCAACAGCTCGATTGATCCTAATGTAACGAATTGGCCGACTATTACGTTGTCGGCCAATTAAAAAAGCGAAGCCCAAACTTAAATAATCAAGTAAGGTTTTTGCTCGTAAAAGCACTAAATCGGCCTCGCCATCTGTGTGTTCAATATCTGGCCCCCACTTGAGCGTAGCAATGCCCAATTGCCCTACATTCACAATGGCTAGTTCCTGAGCCTTAACCTTTTCCTGCTCACCATCAATGTTGAGATAAAATCGATGGGCTTTAAAGCCAAACAGTCGCATTACCCCTGACCAAACGTAAGCCAACCGGCCAAAACGGCGTTTATCTTGGCGACTTGTGTTGGCTATAACTGTCGCACTGACGCCAATGCTAATATTTAACAAAAAGGCTTTGTCATTGACCTGGAGCATATCGATTTGTTGTTTACTCATTCCTCCGACGATGTGCAGGGCCTTTTCAAGCGTCATTGGAATATTTAGGGCCTGAGCAAAGACATTACCCGTTCCCCCAGGGAGGATGCCAATCGGAACGTTGGTGCCAATTAAGCCGTCGGCGACCTCGGATATTGTGCCATCCCCACCGGCTACAATGACCAAATTACAGCCTTGTGCCACTCGGTCACGAACAATAGGGGCGAGCTTTTCCTGTCCGGTGGTTTCATAAATTTCAAACATCCATTGGCAATCAGCGAGGTATTGAGCAATCTTCCGCTGGGCAGCCTGTAGATCACCCTGCCCAGACACTGGATTAATAACAACGAAGGCCTTGATTTGCATGAGGAACGGCACCTTTATCCTTTTGGGCATATAAACCCTGGGGTGAACACGATATGCTCTTAAATTTCGCTCCGAATAATATGCTCTATTTGATATCAGGCAAGTATTTCGATAGAAGTAGTTATGCGGTTACAGCCTGCTTCATAACGAGGCCGAATTTCCCCCAAAAAGACATCCGGTCTCGAGTTGCTCAATCTCCTCAAAAAACTATAATTACCGACTAGACGGTTTTTAACTGATTCACCTACGGAGGTTATCCTATGGCCCGCGAGCGACGACGAGAGCGCAAAAATGCCCGAAAGCAAAGTTCCTTTTTTAACATTCCCTTTAAGCAGTTACGTAACCCTTGGCCCCCGTATGAAATTGCTGGGCCAGAAAAAATTGAAGAAATTCACAATGCCTCGATGCACATCCTGGAAAATACAGGTATCCGTTTTCAGGATGATGAAGCCTTTGATTTGTGGGTCAAGGCGGGGGCTAAAGTCGATCCGACGGATCAGCGTGTGTGGCCTGACCGGGGCTTGATTGCCGAGTTGATCGAAAAAGCCCCCACCAGTTTCACTATGCGTGCCCGCAATCCAGAGCGAAGTCGTTTGATCGGCGAAAACGCCATAAACTTTTATCCTGGCGCGGGAATGGTTTTCGCCCGTGATTTAGACCAAGGTCGTCGTCCCGGCACAAAAGCTGATTTTATGGAGCTGGCCAAATTAGTCCATATGACCAATGTGTTACATATGGCCCCTATTCAAACCGTGGTGATGCACGATGTGCCCGTTCCAGAGAAGCATCTGCAAAACTTCTGGATTGGGGCCACGATGACGGATAAGCCCCTCTTTGGCGTGTCACATGGTCGGGTCATCGTCGGGGATGTGCTTGAGATGATTAGGATCATTTTTGGTGATGATCTCAGACCGGAAGAAGGGCCTGTTACAGGTGGTGTCATCAATGTTAATAGCCCTCTCGTATATGATGACCGGATGCTAGGTGGAATGATGACCTTTGCTGCTGCGGGACAGATGACCATCGTCACACCATTCATTTTGGCCGGAGCAATGAGCCCAGTGACAATGGCTGCGGCGGTGGCCCAGCAAAACGCCGAGGCATTGGCGGGTATTGCCTTACTACAATTGGTGCGTCCTGGTGCTCCCGCCATCTACGGTGGGTTTACCACCAACGTTGATATGCGTAGTGGTGCCCCCGCCTTTGGCACACCGGAGGGCGCGTGGGCTTTGTCATTGGGTGCCCAACTGGCCCGCTACTATGGCCTACCCTATCGTGGTAGCGGCGCCCTCAACACCTCGAATATCCCGGATGCCCAGGCTGCGGCTGAGTCACTGTGGACCCTGTGGCCTGCGGTGATGGCCCATACCAACTTCGTCGTCCATTCAGTCGGCTGGCTGGAGTCGGGGTTAACAATGTCTTTTGAAAAGTTTGTCATGGATGCCGAAAATCTAGCGATGATGCAACACTTTTTACAGGGGCCGGACTGGGAGGGGGATGTATTCGCCCTAGAATCCATCCATGAAGTCGGTCCGGCAGGCCACCACTTTGGCACCCAGCACACCCAAGAACGTTTCCAAACCGCCTTCTACGAGGCCTTCCTACATGACCGCCGTAACTTCGGCACCTGGCAAGAGGCAGGCAGCGAAGATGTGGTCAAACGAGCCAATCGGCTTTGGAAACAGATTGTCGCAGCCTACAAACCACCAACAATTGATCCCGGAAAAAAAGAGGCCCTCGAAGATTTTATCTCGCGCCGAGCCAAAGAATTGGAGAATGTGAATTTGTATGAATAATAAGAGTTCGCAGAGTTCATAGGGTTCTTAGAGTTTGTAGAGTCAGAAGACAAACAAGGACTCTATCAACCCTACAAACACCATAAACTCTACAAACTATTTTTACGGAGGCATCGTACAATGAAGATTGAAATTAATCCGATTGATCCGGCGCAGGCGAAGCCCGTGCAAAGCGAAGGCTTGGGCTTTGGGAAGGTATTGACAAACCATATGTTTACCCAACGTTACACGCCAGAGTTGGGTTGGCACGAGCCAAAGATTGAGCCGTATGCGCCATTGGTCTTGGAACCGGCTGCAGCTGTCTTTCATTATGCCCAAGAGGTTTTTGAAGGGACGAAGGCCTATCGCCGTCCTGATGGTCACGTCAACTTATTCCGCATTCATGACAATCTACGCCGATTTAATGCCTCGGCAACGCGGATGGATATGCCTGAGATAGACGAGGAAGACCATCTTGAGGCGATTGTTTCGCTGATGAAACTTGAGCATGAATGGGTGCCTAGTACCCCCAATTCATCCCTTTACATTCGACCCACGATGATTGCCATCGATGCCGATCTCGGGGCTATTTCCGCCAGCCAATTCCTGCATTTCGTCGTGTTCAGCCCGGTTGCCCCCTTCTTCTCCAAAGGCTTTCAGCCCGTCTCCGTCTTCATTGAAGATCAACATGTCCGGGCCGTAAAAGGTGGGGTTGGCGCGGCTAAGACAGGCGGAAATTATGCTGCCAGTCTGTATGTGACCAAACGCGCTAAGGAAGCGGGCTTTGCCCAAGTGTTGTGGCTGGATGCCCTTGAGCATCGTTATGTGGAAGAGATGGGTGGAATGAACATCTGCTTTGTCTATGGAGACACTATTGTCACGCCTCCACTGACGGGCACGATCTTACCTGGTGTTACCCGCGCCTCGATCATTGAGCTTGGCCGCGATTTGGGCTATACGGTCGAAGAGAAATTGATCGATGTTAATGATATGGTTGCAGATATCCGCTCAGGCAAGGTGACTGAGGTTTTTGCCTGTGGGACCGCAGCGGTCATTACCCCGATTGGTGAATTTGAGTACAAAGGGCAGCGCTACGTCATCAATGACAAACAAACCGGCGAGGTGACCCAGAAACTGTTCGATGATTTGACGGGGATTCAATTCGGGCGCATTCCCGATCGCTTTGGTTGGACGTTGAAGATTGAGGCGGGGGCGTAAGAGAGGTAAGTGGTAATTAGTAAATAGTAATTGGTAAACTAGCATCAATTACTATTTACTAATTACCGAACACAGGTTGCTTTCAAATAATTACAACATTGGTCCCGATTATTCCGTCTCACGCTCAGCGAGTTTATAATCCCGATTGGCCTGCTCCTCAGTGATGTAACCGTTCTTGATATCCTCACGGATTAACTCAACATCTCGTTGCATCGGATCGCCCCAACCCGCCCCGGTGGCGGTCATCACTTGGATCACGTCATCGGTGTTGAGGGTGAGGCCGCTGACCACGGAGTAGCGTTCCTGCTCGCCATTGGCCCGGCGAATGATGATGTGGTTGGGGGAGCCATTTTGACCCCCTTCGAGCGGCCACGGCGGCACTTCTGAGCGGGTGTAGGCCACGGTTAGCCAGGCATTGTCGGAGCGGATGCGATAGTCGATGCGCACGCCTTTGCCCCCACGATGGAGACCGGCCCCACCGTCGTCATCGTGAAAGCTGAGGTAATCGACCGTGACGCCGTAACGGGCTTCGGCCACCTCGGCGGGGCAGTTGTAGGTTTCGCCGTGAAAGGCCGAGAATTGACCGGGCGTGCCATCAGCCGTGGGGGTGCCCCCCCAGCCGCCAAGTTCTGGCTCGATGACTGCATAAGGACGACCTGTGTCAGGATGAATGCCCCCAAAGAGGGTCCCGCAAATCGAGGCAAAACCGCCAGCCGGGAGGCGGTCTGGCAACTCGGGAGAGAGACACCGTAAGATTAAGTCGTGTAAACGCACCCCGATCTCGTAGTAGATACCCATTGCGGCGGGATAGGTGGGGTTGAAAACGCTCCCCTCACGCAACAACACCTTCAGAGGACGGAAGGTGCCCCCGTTGGTGACCATTGTCGGGTCTACAATGTTTTTGAAGGCCATCTGACAGCCCACAATCGCGTCATCGGCACTCATATTGAAGGGGCCTTTGTCTTGGTCGGGGTTGTCGCGGAGGTCGATCAGAAATTCATCATCGGTAATGGTGACGGTCACCCGATAGAATCCACCGCCATCTTGCGGCTCTTCTAGGCTAAAGGTGCCTTTGGGTAGATTTTTCAGTCCGTTCAGGCTGACTTGCTCCCCAAAATCCATATATTCATCGAGGGCATGGAGGAAGACATCTTTGCCATACTTGCTGACGATTTCTTGAATCCGTCGCTCCCCCACTCGAACCGAGGCAATCCCGGCCCACAAATCGCCCGTCATAAAGTCGGGCATCCGACAGTTGGCGGCCAGAATGTCAAAGACTGAACGGATGGGTTTACCCCGTGAGATCAATTTGATCCCAGGATAGATGATCCCCTCTTGGAAGATTTCGGTGGCGTCTGTTGACATACTGCCGGGCACCATTCCCCCCACGTCATTCCAATGGGCAATGTTGGCGGTCCAGGCCACGATCTCGTCTTCGGCAAACACCGGCATCACCAAAACGACATCGTTCAGGTGGGTCACTCCGCCATTGTAGGGGTCGTTGACCATAAAGATGTCACCCGGTTCGATATCATCCGGCTGATCGAATTTGCCAATGATCCGCTGCACCGACTTATCCAGCACCCCGACAAAAGCCGGAATGCCTGCCCCAGAGCCAGCCATCTCACCGTTTCGATCGGTGATACCTGTCCCCATATCGAGCACTTCGTAGATGATGGCACTCATCGCCGTCCGTCGAAATGCCGCAAACATCTCATCAGCCGCAGCTTGGAGTGAATTTTGAATGATTTCTAAGGTAATTGGATCGTATTTCGTCATTGGGGACTCCTAACCTGTTGTAATCTGATAATTGCCATAGTCATCCACCGCGCATTGCATCTCAGGCGGGATAACAACAGTCGCTTCGGCCTCTTCGATGATGGCCGGACCAGCGAATTGCATTCCTGGTCCCAACATATCACCGTTGTAAAGGGTGGCTGAATGAATTCCGGCCTCTAGGAAATCGACCTCACGTGAGCCTTTGATGGCTGCCTCAAGACTGGTCTCGACAGGATCGGCTTTTTCGGGCACCAACTTGTCGACCTCAGCAAATGCAATCAAATGATAGGTGACCAACTCGATAGGCGCATTCAAACGGTAGGTATATTCGCGCTCATAGTTGGTATGGAAGTGCTCGATGATTTCGGCCATCGTCTCATCATTGATGGGGCCGCTAGGCAGATCGATCTCAGTGGAGTGTTCCTGATTTTGGTAACGGAAACGGCCATACCGTTGGAAACGAACTCGGTCGCGCTCAATATTTTCAGCCTCATACTCTTGGTAAGCTTGCTCTTCCATCTGCGTGAACATATCATTCAATTCCTGGGCCGCGCCCTCATTTTGAAGTTCAACGATTTGGGTTTGCAGATAGTCGCGGCGCAAGTCGCTGAGGAGCATTCCCCAGGCCGAAAAAACCCCCGATTGATTGGGGATGACCACCTTCTTGATGCCTAGCTCTTTGGCCAAGACACAGGCGTGCATTCCACCACCGCCGCCAAAGGCGATGAGGGTGAAGTCGCGGGGGTCATAGCCTCGATTGACTGAGATGAGCTTGATAGCATTGACCATATTGTTGTTGGCCAGCCGAACAATTCCCCGCGCGACATCTTTCGTCCCGATATTGAGCGTATCAGCCAACTTAGCTAAAGCCCCATCAACTCCAGACATATCGGCGGTCAAGGTGCCGCCACAGAAGTAATCAGGGTTGATACGGCCCAAGGCCAGATTGGCGTCGGTGGTTGTCGCTTCGGTGCCACCAGCACCATAAGATACTGGCCCCGGATCAGCCCCCGCACTTTGCGGGCCAACGTGCAGCCGATTGAACTCATCCACCCAAGCAATCGATCCGCCTCCTTGGCCAATCTCGACCAAATCAACGACAGGCACAATCACGGGATACCCGGCACTAAGAGCACTTTGCTCAACCATGTAGTTGGTGTTGAGCTTAATTTGTCCACCTGTAATCAATGAACATTTGGCCGTAGTCCCACCAATATCCAGGGCGATGGCTTCCGGCTCACCGATGAGTTGGCCCAAAGCGGCTGCGCCCAAAATCCCGCTGGCTGGGCCTGACTCGATCATCGTAATCGGAATTTGGCGGGCATTGGTTACCGTGTCCACCCCACAGTTAGATTGCATAATTAGCGGGGTACAGGTCATTCCAGCCTCAGCGAGTTGGTTGGTCAGATCATCCAAATAACGATGGGCAATGGGCTGCACATAGGCCGACATGACGGCTGTGTTGGTCCGTTCATATTCTCGCCACTCCCGCGTAATTTGATAGGAGGCGACAACATCAATATCGGGCCAAAGCTCATCGATCTTGGCGATCACGGCCTCTTCATGGGCTGAGTTGGCGTAGGAGTTGAGTAAACACACTGCAATCGCCTCAACCCCCTCGGCTTGGAAATCAACCAAGATAGTGGACAGGTCAGACAAATCAAGCGCTGCAGTCTCCACACCTTTATAATTGATACGACCTGGTAACTCCCGGCGCAAATAGCGATCCACAAAGGGTTTAGGTTTGTCATAGTTCAGGTTGAAATAGTCAGGGCGATTGCCTCGGCCAATCTCCAGCACATCTCGAAAGCCTTGGCTGGTAATCAGGGCAGTCTTGACACCCTTTTTTTCGGTAATGGCATTGATGACAATCGTTGTGCCGTGCACAAACGAGGTAAAGGCCTCGGGTGAAATCTGACTGGCTTCAATCACATCCATCACCCCTTTTTCAAATTGACCAGGGGTGGTGTGACTTTTGGCCGTTCCAACCTTGCCATCAGTCGTAATATAAACAAGGTCAGTAAATGTTCCGCCAATATCTGTAGCAACTCGGGTCATAGGTCCTCCTTCAGAGGCAGGGATTGATTTAATTGAGTATGCCTAAATAAGATGCAATTGCAAATTACTGTTATGCATACTCTTAAGTTAATTACTCGTTACTTCTCTTGATTTCCGTCACCAGAACTTCACTGATCATAAAGACCGGATCTTTGAGCATTTTTATATTTTCTTGCAGGGATGCCTGGTAGGCGGGATCGTAAAAGCTGGCTTCAAAGCTATCCATATCGGGCCAGTCGGCTGTCGTCATATAACGGTGAGACGGTTGGCACTGTCCAGGATAGCCTGTTTCAATTCGAGAAAAATCGGTGCGCATCACACCAGGCGTAGACATGTTGTGTTGTTGATGTTCACCCAAACGCCACTCCAGAAATTCTTTTTCATCGACGTAAGGTTGAAGATTGTAGAGGACTGTTAATCGAATCATGTCAGCTCCTTATTTTGTCAATTGATGCCTGCTTACTAACGGGTTTGCTCTCCGTGGTTGAAGAGCCTAAAGATTTCAATGCCAACTGTATAAGTCAAGATGTTGGTTTTGAGGCTGAGATTGACTTAGCCTAACATAATCCCAGGTGAATAACATCGGAGCAAAGACAGGTCTAGACTAAGTCAAAAAGCCCGTTTGTGGGGAGATTTGGCCGGTACAAATGTACCAGATTTGGATAGGGTAACAGAATGAAGCTTATTTTGGTGAGACAGCTATGAATTATTCATTCTGGTTCAAACTCGCCAATCCTTCACGAAGGGCATACAGAGCCGCTTGAGTACGATTGGCCAGATGGAGTTTGGCGAGGATGTTGCCAACGTGGTTGCGAACGGTACGCTCGGTAATATGAAGTCCATCAGCAATTTCTTGATTGGTCAGCCCTTCGGCCACTCGTTTGAGGACCTCCACTTCCCGCTCAGTGAGCGGGGCTTCTGTGTCAGGTAAATCGGTGGGACGATTCATCTCCCGAATCAATTTGAAAGCAATAGCAGGATCAAGGGAGGAAACGCCATTGTAAACATCACGAATGGCCTGAAGCAATTTTTGGGGTGAAGTATCTTTGAGGAGGTAGCCCAAGGCTCCGGCTTTGATGGCTGGAAATACCTTTTCATCTTCGGCGAAGCTGGTCAAGGCTAATATGCGAGCTTCGGGATTTTCATCCGTAATCTTCCCAATGGCTTCGATCCCCCCCATCTGGGGCATCATCAAATCCATCAAGATGACATCGGGTTCCAACGTACGAACCTGTTCAATCGCCTCCAAACCGTTTTCGGCCTCACCAATCAACTTCATACCTGGCTCTGTCGCCAGGAGCGCTCGAATGCCCATCCGAACGACACTATGATCATCGGCAATAAAAATACGAATTGTGTCTGTCATTAGTCTATCCTTGCCCCATCTAACAAGGCCTTGATTGTTGTGCCCTGCTCAGGGGTGGTGATAATATCCAGTGTTCCGCCCAACTGTTCAGCCCGTTCGCGCATATTGAGCAAGCCCATTCCACCTTGATTTAAGCGAGCGAGTAAATCAAAGCCAACCCCATCATCAATAACCTCAGCCTGGAGTTGACCAGCCTCTATCTGAATTTTGACCGTAACGGAATGCGCTGAAGCATGCTTGAGGGCGTTATTGAGCGCTTCTTGAATAATGTAATACAGCCCCTCCTCGATGGTCAGCGATAAATCCAGCGGCTGCTCAATAATCAAATGCGCCTTTATGCCAGCCTGACGTTCAACCGCGTTGAGCCGTTGTTGCAGCGCCTCGGCTAAACCACCTGGCTCCAAATTGAGCGGACGCAGTTCATAGACTAGTAGCCGCATCTCTTTCAAGGCGTTTTGGGCAATCTCCCCTAGCGAGGCCAAATGGTTTTCAGCCTTCTGTAGATCATTATTCTTGACCAGTCGTTGCCCCGCTTCAGCCAACAACGTCAGGCTAAATAGGGACTGGGTCACTGAGTCGTGCAGGTCTCGGGCAATCCGTCGCCGCTCCTCCATCACCGCGAGCTGGCCAGCCTCTTGATAGAGGCGCGCATTTTCCACCGCCACCCCAATTTGGTCAGCGATTGAGGTCAAGAGCGTTATTTCCTCTTGACTAAAGCGATGATCCGCTTGCCCAAAGATACTGATCACACCCAAAACTTTGCCCTTGGCCCGAATTGGCACACCGAGATAGGTGTGGAAGAGTTTCGCGGGGGCATTTGAGATTTCGAGGGCCGCCATCATATCTGAAATCACTAAAGGTGACCGCTGCTCGAAAACTTGACTGACGAAATCTGTGCCTAACGAGATAAAGTCCAATTGGCTAGCGTGAGACACCCCTTGATGGGAGACTAACCGTAACATATCGGCTTTGGCATCCCACAAATGGATCGCCCCCTTTTGGCTTTCCATTGCCGCCAAAACTCGCTCCAGCGAACTTTCCAAAATCGTATCTAAATTGATCGAAGCACTGGTCACTGAAGCGATATCATACAACACCGAAAGCTCATCATTGGCCTTCTGCAAAGCCGCCTCGGCCCGTTTTCGATCCGTAATGTCATAGCCAAAGGTGATCACACCATAAATGTTGTCATTGTCATCAATGAGAGAGCGAGAGTTCCAGGCAATGTTTTTGTACTCACCATTTTTACACAGAATGCGTGTTTCCCAATTCTCAATCGATTGGGCCCGATAGAAAAAATCTTTGTAAGCAATTTCCTGAATCGAGTCGCTGTAAGTCTTATCAGGATAGAGCCAATCCCATATCTTCGAGTGCCCTAGCACCTCCTCCCGGCTATATCCGCTAATCTGCTCCGCGACCGGATTCCACAGCACAATGTTTAAGTCCGTGTCATAAACATTCAACCAGACATTGACGTGCTCGGCGATGCTGGCGGAGAAACGATCCAGGTTAAATAAGGCTTGTTGGGCTAATTCATTTTCGGTGAATTTGGAAGGGATAGTGGTCATCGGCACAAATCCTACAATGAGTATGTCTTTTATTGTAGCAGAGGAATAGGATCATGGCGAGGGGGTAATTTTAGAAGCTGTTTGAGAAGGTTAACTTCGCCAGATTGGTCAGTCTAACAGGGGTGATTTGGCTGAAAATACATCTGCACGTGGTAGATATTTTCCAGAAAACCAAGAGTTCAGAGACTGGACCAATCTTTATAAAGCAAGTTCTTACAACGAGAATACAAAATCATCGACGTTCTATTACAATCGCTCCTGCCGTCGCAATCTATCTCGCACATCAGCGGCGCGCTGGCGGATGGCTTGCATTTGGTCAGGGTCGCGTTTGTTGTAGAGCGCAATGATCATATTCATTCGGTGATTTTGTTTGAGGGTATCATAATTGCGGGCAATAAAATCCCAGTAGAGGGCGTTGAAGGGGCAGGCGGTTGCTTCAACCGATTGACGGGGGTTGTAGGCACAGCCGGAGCAACAGTTACTCATCTTTTTGATGTAGTTGGCCGAGGCAGCGTAGGGTTTGGTCGCCAGCAGCCCGCCATCGGCGTAGAGCGTCATCCCCAACACATTCGGGGTCACCACCCACTCGTAGGCATCGCTGTAGGCCAGCCAATACCAATCGTTGACCGCTTGGGGATCAATGCCAGCGATCAAGGCAAAATTACCCGTAATCATCAAACGCTGGATGTGATGATTGATGCCATACTGCTTCAAATTTCCAACCGCATCAGCGATACAGCGCATACTGGTATCGCCCGTCCAGTAGAAGTCGGGAAGCGGTAGATCCGCCTCAAAATGATTGACTTGTAGATAGTCAGGCATCTTCAGATGATAAATTTGATAGATAAACTCACGCCAGCCAATGATCTGCCGGATAAAGCCCTCAACCGAATTCAATCGAGCGTGTCCCGCCTCATACCGAGCCTCGGCTTGTTGACAGAGTTCCAGCGGTTCTAACAACCCAACATTGATCAACGGCGACAAAAGCGAGTGATACATCGCCGGTTCGCCGACCATGATCGCGTCCTCATAGGGGCCGAATAAATCAAGCCGATGGTCGAAAAAATCATTGGCAAACTCAACGGCATCCTGCCGCGTGACAGGCAGCCAGAAGCCATCCACCTCACCAAAGTGATTGGGAAACTCACGTGCGACGAGATCAATCACGTTCTGGGTGACGGCATCCGGTTGATAACGGGGGATCGGTGGGAAAACGTGATCAGCGGGTGGCCGCTTCCGATTATCGGCATCATAGTTCCATTGCCCGCCGACGGGACTCTCGCCTTCCATTAACAAGCCCGTTTGCTGGCGCATCTGGCGATAGAACCACTCCATCAGTAACGTCTTTTTACCCTTCGCTTGGTGGGCAAAGTCTGCTCGATCGCTGAGAAACATCGAATTTGGCGTGATCTCGACCGGAATGTTGTGTTGCTTCATCAGTTCGGCCAACCGTTGGCTACGTTCGTGTTCGGCCGTCTCCATTAGCCGAATGTGGCTCGGTTGATAGCGATCGCAATGTGCGCTCAAAGCTTCGCCAAGCCTCGGTTGGGCCTCATAATAATCGACCTCGTAGCCAAGCGTCCGCAACTCTTGGGCAAAGTGGCGCATCGCCGACCACAGGAATACTAACTTTTGCTTGTGATAGGGCCGCTGTCTCGCCCGGGCCAATGTCTCGATCATCAAGACAACACAGTTGGATTTATCAACACCCGCCAAGGCACTGATGTTGGGATTCAACTGATCGCCAAAAATCCAAACGGTGGTTACCCCTGAGCTAGATCTCTGCTGTACTTGATCTACCAAAATCGGGTCCCTGGCTCACCTTTGAAGGGGCCAACAATATCTTTTGTAATCCACCCCCCATAAAAATCACCAGCCTGGGCTTGGACCTGCTCGCCATCAACAAAACAGGCATCCATCAAGCTAGGGTAGAAGGCCACATAGTCGCGCAGCGGGGTAAACGCCCCCGTCGGGCTAGGATAGTACCACGCCGCATCGGGTAGCCGTTTCCCATTCACCTCCAGCGTGTAATATGACGCTCGTCCTTTCCACTCACACCAGCTCTGGCGATTGGACGCACTCAGATATTCCAGCTTAATGTCTTCTGGCGGAATGTAGTAAACAGGCGGGTGGCTCGTTTCCAGCACTCGCTTGGCCCGATGAGTAGCCGCAATCGTTACCCCATTAAACACAACCTGAATATGTTTCGGCGAGTCCTCCAGCCGGGGCGGGCGTGGATAATCCCACACCGACTCCTGCCCTGGTTCCGGCTCAATTCGTTTTTTTTTGAACATTGGATGTCCTTTCGTTGGTGAAACGAGATAATCACATGTAATTATCTCGCTTGTTTGAATCGTATTTGGTATTGCATATTTCGTACATTGCCAATCCTACGCAATACGAAATACGCAATATCGGGATCTACGCATTCTTTGTAATCAACCGTGCTCCCCGCTTACGGGTGAGATAATTCCAGCCCCACTGGATCAAAACCAGTAGCTTGTTATCAAACTCGATCAAGAACCAGACGTGGATAAATAGCCAAGCCAACCAAGCGGGAAAGCCCGCAAACTTCAGACGGCCCAAATCGGCCACGGCGGCATTACGACCCACCACAGCCAAACTGCCTTTGTCATTGTACCGAAAGGCAGGTAGTCGAGCCTTGTTCGATAATCGAGCCTCAATCAAATCGGACACATACTTGCCCTGCTGCATCGCCACCTGAGCCACGCCGGGTAGTGGCGGCCCATCGTCAATGGCTGAGTGGGCCAAATCACCAATCACAAAAATATTGGGATGTCCGGCAATACTCAAATCTGACTCAACCTTGACCCGGCCCGCTTTATCCAAGGCCACCCCGGTTTGGTCAGCCAAAATCTGTCCCAGCCCCGAGGCTTTCATTCCCGCCGCCCAAAGCACCGTTCGCGCCTGAATGATGCGCTCTTGGTCGTCGTGGCGCAGCGTGACTTCCTCCTCCTCAATATTGGTAACCAAAGATTGTCGTTGCACGGTCACACCGAGTTTGGTTAACGCCTCCTCTGCCTTGGCCGAAAGCTCGGGTGGATAAGGCGGTAGCACACGGTCTGTCCCTTCGACCAGATAGATCGTTGCATCTCTAGGATCAATCCGACTGAAATCGTCCTTGAGTGTCCCGTGGGCCAGTTCAGCCAACGCCCCCGCCAATTCAACGCCCGTTGGCCCCGCCCCAACGATGACAAAGGTTAGCCAAGCCTGCCGTTTGGCGGGATCAGTTTCTCGCTCAGCGGCTTCAAAGGCCGCTAAAATCCGACTACGGATGGTCAAGGCATCTTCAATGGTCTTTAACCCTGGTGCTTTGTCCGCCCATTGATCATTGCCAAAGTAGTGATGGGTCACCCCTGTAGCCACGATGAGCGTGTCGTAATTCACCTCGCCATCCCGCAAATGTACCTTCTTTTGGGTGGTATCCAGATCAACTACCTCGGCTTGCAGGACCGTCACATTCTTCTGCCGTTTCAATACCGCCCGCAAAGGTGAGGCGATATCGCCGGGCGATAATCCACCAGTTGCGACCTGATAGAGTAGGGGTTGAAACAGGTGAAAATTGCGTTTGTCAATAAGTGTAATCTCAACGGACGCGTGCTTCAGATTTTGGGCTGCGTACAGCCCGCCAAAGCCACCACCGATGATGACCACACGTTCCTTTTCGCCTTGTGTACCCATCATTTACGCTCCTGCATCGGCTCAGGGTTCAGATAGCCACCCCGTACCGTACCCGCTAAAACCAAACCGCCACCAATCAAAACGAGATTCTTGATAATGTATTGGCCTTCCAGGGTCAAACCGTAGGGGAAGGCTGTCCACGTGACCTCGGGCAGGATGAGCAACGGCAAGGCCGTGCCGGGCATCTGCATAAAAAGCAGCAACAAGGTCACCCGCATAAACTTACCAAACATCAAGCCCAAGCCAATGAGCACCTCCCAGAGGGCCAGTACGGGCAGAAATAAATCTGGGTCAACAAAGTAAATGGTGTTACGCACCAACTCTTCGGCGGGACTCAGCCCTGGAACGAGCTTCAATGCGCCAAACCAAAAGAAAATCAGGCCCAAGCCGACCCGCATAATAACTAGGCCATACTGGGCGGTCCATCCGGTGATAAATCGGTCGAGCCGATCAAATAGTATATGAAATTGTGTATAGTTTAATGAGCGATTCATTATATCCTCTTTCATCGCCAATTTTAATTGTGAAATATTACACAATCACTCTACTCGAAATATATTAATAATGAATTAATCTTTTGGCTGAGGCACATCTCCTTGCAAACGAGAGTCCGAAAGTGCCTTTCGGACTCTTTTTTAAGCTTTCAACATTTGATATGAAAACTTGGTTTCTATCTTGCTTTTTCAATTTCAACGATCTGTCATCTCAAACACATAGTTTTGAGCCACCCGCCAATAACGTGAAAAGCGCTTTAAATCTAAATGTCCATCATAATCCAAAAATGGCTCAATCGGATGAATTTCGACCGCAAAACCTTGCTCACGCAGCGTTTGACAAATCACCTTGAACAAAGGGCTGGGGCTTTCGACGGTAGCAATCGCCCGCGCCTCGTGTGTTTGGGCAAATGCAGCAAGTTCCTCGGCGACTCGCCCTCGCCGAATTTCGACCGGCAGGTCAAGCAGACATTCATACATAAACAGAATGCGCTTGAGACTGATCTGCCACTGAGCCAACAGTTCATCATCCCACACCCAAATAGCTGGATGATCGGGATAGGCTTGCAGGGCAGGTCCGTTGGGGCTGAGACAGTCCCCATGGACCCAGACAATGGTTTTTGTGTGGTTCATATGATAGCCCTTCATTATTGATGCAATCGCTTGCGTCGCTTTTTACCTTTACCTTGCCCGCGACGATCCGGCTCACTGGGTGGCTTGTTAGGGAAAAGTTTGCGCTCAAGCTGTGGATACTCACCCTCAAAGTCGCAATGGCCCAGCAGCGGGCATTGTTGGCAGTAACGCCCATCGCTGTAGCGCTCAAGATTTTGCCGATTGAAAAAGTAGGGTTTGTGGCTAAAAGTGCTGGCCACCCACTGCCAAGACAGATTGTTGCTGGCCGGATCTCCATCCAGCAAATGGGTCAAAAACCAGCGTGCTCCCGCCTGCCACTTCACTCGCCGCCAGTGCACCACATACGCCGCCAGCCACATCCGGACGTGGTTGTGCAGATAGCCTGTCTCGGCCAATTCCCGGCTGAAGGCATCGATACAGGCCAAGCCCGTTGAACCTTCACGAATATCCTCTGGCAGCTCATCGGCATAGGCCTCTGCCAAAAAGCCCGTTTTGTATGGCTCCCGATCCTGCCATGGGCCATTGCCCAGCTTATCGTAGACCCGTTGAAAATAGTCCCGCCAGCCCAACTCCGCCACCAATTTGCTGGCCTGATCTGGCTGCTGAACCATCGACAGGGCCGTATCACGTACCTCGGCCAGACTAAGCACCCCGTGCCGAATGTAGGGCGACAAATAGGTCACCGCCCCATCCAGCGTATTCCGGGTTTTGGCATAATGTTCAGGCTCGATTTTTTGTAGGGCTGCTTCAGCCGCCTGACGACCACCCACAGTCGTCGGAATGTGTTCATCCCGCTCTGCGGCCTCTGGAAACTGCGCTTTGAGATAGGCGATCAAATCCTCACGGCTGGCAAAGTCCCGTCGCATCGATGTTTTGCTGTTTTGCTCACTCATTAGCTATCGCATTTCGGCGGCGTCGACAGCGCTCGCTGCAATATTTGACCTCATCCCAGTGCTGCGCCCACTTTTTTCGCCAGCTAAAGGGCCGTTGACATACGGGACACATTTTTGTTGGTAAACCTGCTTTGTTTTTACTCATTTTTTGTATGCTCTTGTTGCTAAAACGATCCGCTTTACCCCCTCCAAACCTCCCCCTGCAAGGAGGAGGCTCACTGCAAGACCTGACAACCAATCTACTCAAATGGCACCGAAAAAATTCCCTGATCCGTCGCAGCGACCAAACGAGTGGTATCTGTGTCATCAAGCAGCAAATTGTAAACAGTATGCCCAGCTAACCCAGCAAAGCCCCACGTTTGTCCGCCATCCTGGCTGAGCCACAGGCCATCCGGCTCTGCGCCAGCCCACAGCCACGGCTCTGTTGTGGTCGGGCTAAACGTACCCAGCCGCAGTACAGTGGTGATGGGCAGATCGGTCACGCGGTCCCAGGTGACACCGTAGTCGACACTGGACCACAAACCATCTGCCGCCCCAGCCCAAATGGTGCCATCCTCGGTTTGGAGCAAACTGTAGACCGTTTGCTGGGTCAACGGACCGGGTAGTTGGAACCAACTTTGCCCGCCATCATCGGTGCGATACAGCCCTTCGATGGTGGCGACAGTCACCTGACCCAGCGTGGGATGCCAGAGCACATCGAGCACACTCAGTGTCTCCAGCCCGTTGCCGATGGAGGCCAAGGTTTCACCCCCATTCTCGCTCACCCCTACATCGTTACCCCAAGTGCCCGCCAACAGTAGATTCGCATCGGTGGGGTGCGGCTCGACGTTGAAGAAGAGGACGCGGCCCAAGCCATCGGGTTCCTGCCAATCAATGGTAGCAATAGAGATATCATCAGTCCAAGCTACCCCGCTGGTTCGGGCTAGAAAGAGACGGCCATCAGGGCCAAAAGCCATATCCCAGATGGTCCACGGCGGACTAATCACGGCCCAGGTTTGTCCTTGATCCTCACTGCGATAGAGACCCGCTGGGGTCGCGGCCAGCCAACGGCTAGGGTCTTGGGGATCGACCAGCAAATCGCTCACGGTGGGGGGCAGGCCAGCCAATTTTTGCCACGTTTGCCCCTCATCGTCTGAGCGGAAAAGCCCGACAAGGCCAGCCCCGTAGAGGGTGTCATCCACCCGCAGGAGTTCGGTGGCATCGGTCACCACAAAGGTGTCATCTTGATCTAGTCTTTGCCATTGACCGCTATTCGAAGTTTGCCATAAACCTAATTGATGGGTGGACACGATGGTGTCAGTCCCACAGCAATCGAGCACGGTGTAAATTTTGTTAGCCTCGGCGAATTCAGCCGGACCAATCGATTGCCATTCCCCACGCGGTGGGTCATTGGTCAGATCATATTGCCACAGCCGATCCAAATTGCGCACGACCAGTTGTCCGGCTTGATCCAAATAGAGCCGCGTCGTGAACCGCATCAACGGATTCGCACTTTCACCAGGTAAGGCCGGGAGCCGTTGCCACGATGTCTCGTTTTCAGGCCGAACAAAAATACCATCGGCAGTGGCCGCATACAGTGTTTTTGAAGTGGGATTGAAGATCAAATCGAGTACCGTATTCTCGGCCAGACCAGCCGCTTGCCACGGGCCGCGTGGTGTTGCAGCTTGCCAGACCCCGGCCCCTTCAAAACCTGCGTAAAAATCACCACCCGCCTGAATGACCACGTAGGCGTAGCTGCCGGGCGCACCAGCTACAGGTTGCCAGCGATCAGTCGTGCGCCAGAAGAGGCCCTGATCGGTGGCCGCGAGTTGGCCGATCAGTTGGGGCAGAATGTCGATGAAGAGGCGGTCTGGTCGATTGGCAGATTGCGGGATCAAGATGGTGTTATCAGCCCCGGCCCGCCAGATCTCGCCCCGTCGGTTGCCTGTGAGCCACAGGTCACCATCTAGGTCGGCGCGTAGGCGATTGGTTTCGCTCCAGCCGCTCGGGGTCGGTAGGGCCGTCCATTCCAATAGAAACGAGGTTGGGCCTACTTCCGAAGGCACTAAACGAACGTTGCGGAATTGCATATTTTCCCAGCGCCAAAAGGCATACTGCCGAGCCGGATTGCGCTGACCCACGGCTAATTTGAAAGTGTTCAGACCCGGTTGCAACACCCCAGCAGGCACGGTCAGACGTTGGGTGACCCAGGTACTGGTAGGATCGGGCCGAGTGCGGGTCTGTAGATGGGGCAGGGTGGTGCCATTGAGCCAAATCTGATTGGTGGGCTGATCAATCTGCATCACCTCCAGTAGCAAATCATACGACTGTTCGGCCTCAGCCGTTGTCAGAAAAAATTCACCTTGCCAGTCGGGGCTAAAATTTTGTCCGCCACGATGGAGATGGACCCAATGGGGATGGAGCGTGCCCCGATCACCCAGCCGAATGATGGCGTCGGGGGCGAGTAGAGAGATTTTGTTTGGGGCCGACACGGACGAATGGCTGACTTTCGTCAGGTCAGCTGCACAGGTGCCAGATTGGGCCTTACATCGTTCAACAAGCCGCTTATAGGTCAAGCCGGTTTGATCCGGCCCATCCCACAAATTGTAACCGTACACATCCTCCAGCCCATTTAGCTCCCACAGCGCCATTCGCTCCAGCCACGGGTAGTTTTCCGCCGCGTAATCGAGGGCCGCTTCAGTGTAATCCGCCTGTTGAACCTCGCTGACCACCTGCCAGGCATCAGCCGAGGCAAAGGCCTCGGTTCGCCAGCCCATCTCCGTAATCCAGACAGGCTTGGCCTCATCTCCATTGGTCACCATCAGCTCACGATGTAGCTCCAGGCGACGAAAGTTCAGTTGATCGGGTTGGGGGGGATCGGTTGGGGTTTGACCAAAGCCATAAGGATGGGCGGCCATAATATCAAAATAGTCTGCCCCGCCAGCCTCATAAATTTGGTGCAGATAGGTGAGGTCGTTGCGATTGGTTTGATCATCTTCGGTGAAGGCTAGGCCCGCCAATAGCACGGGCACCTCAGAATTAGCGGCTTTGGCCGCAGTGTAGCCCGTCTTGAGTAGCTCCACGTAGGCCACAGGGTCGGGCGATTGATCGTTCCACTCCAGGCTGAGGTTGGGTTCATTCCAGATGATCACCCCGGCCAGCCGCTCGCCGTACCGTGCCACCACCCGGCGCACAAAATTGGCGTAGGCCTCCAGCCGCCACGGCGTCGGGTCACTGTCGTCCAAGGCCCACTCAGGCGGGCGATCCAAACGGGCTACGATTTGAACATCATAAAATTCAGCGGTGCGCAGGGCCGCATCTGGCACTTCCCAATAGAGATAGTTTGGCTCCGGCTCAATATCTTCCCAACTAAACACCACGACCGCAAAGTCCCCACCGGCGGCTTTGACCGCGTCCAGATGCGCCGCATCACCACGCACGATGTGAAAGCCCAGTTGTGGCCCCGCTGGCTCAGAGGCCGTCTGCCCCGTTGTTTGTAAGCCAATAAAGGCTAGAATTAAGAGGGGGGCAATAACGATTGTGACGTATTTGAATACGGTGTTTGACATGGATCGTGTCCGTTAGGTCCTGCCCGTAAACCGGACAAAGATGACAAAAATCTGAACAGCGAGCAAAATTGTACATATTTTGTCTATATTTGTCAATAAAATTTCGAGATTTGGAGAAAAATTCTAGCCAAAGCACGCTGTAAACAAAAAAGAGGAATGTCGATAAGCCGACATTCCTCTTTTTTAGGAGTTATGCACTTCTGCCAGATAGCTGGCCTGACGCTTTGCGTCACGCCCTTCGGACCAACGCAGAACATTGACCTAAGTACCTAAGTGCCTAACTCCTTTTTTTATTTAATATCTATTTATTATTCTGTCATATTAAAGGAGACCACTTTGATTAGGGCCATTTTCAAAAATAAAATCAAACGGCGCGGCCCACAAACCCTGTACCCGCCACATTCGGCGGGATTGATCGAGCACGAGTTTACCCGCTTCCTCCCGGCTCATATCAACAACGAATTGATGAAGTTCCACATCCCACTTCAAATCCACATACGCCTTGATCCACTCTTTGAGGGCGTGATCGATATCTGATTGGTTTTGTTGTTCAAACTGTATCATTAATAGGTCTCCTTAGCTCATTCCTAAGTATTTGGCAGAATGCTTTAAAGAATAAGGGATTGCTCAAAAACCGAAAACAGCCTCAAATATCCTCAATTTCGTGCCAAGTCTAGAACTAAACGGATAAATTTGATCTGATTTTTGCAAAAATCGCCAATCGAGCTTCATCTTTTTTTCTAAAATCTCTTGCCGTTTACTTAATCCATAAATCTGTATATTTATGGTATCATTAATAAGGTTGTTTGTCTGTCGTAAAATTTGGACAATTTTGTCATGAAATTGAGACAATGTGGGGTCTTGGTATAATTGAAATACCTGGAGATGATTGAGGTAATGACATTAGAGGACCTAATAAAGTTTCTGTTGGAAGATAAAAATTGACTACAAAGTGTGCGAGGATTATCCTGTAACCAAGATGACGAGTCTAAACTTACAGCTATTTGGTCAATTTCAAGCTATGATTGGGTCCCAACGCCTGGCAGGGTTTCGCAGTGATAAGGTGCGGGCCTTACTCGCCTATCTGGCTGTCGAGTCGGGGCGTAAGCACACGCGCACTGAATTAGCCACGTTGTTTTGGGGAGGGCTGGATGACAAGGCCGCTCGAGCGAATTTGCGAAAGTCGTTATTTCGCTTGCGCCAAACCTTGGGTGATGCCGCTGAAACAGTACTCACCCTCACCAACCACGATGTTCAATTTGAGCCAACTTCGCCAAACATCGACGTTCATCAATTTACCCAGCTAGCCCAAAGCAACGTGTTATCGGACCTCGTGCAAGCGGCTGATTTGTATCAGGGCCAGCTATTGACGGGTCTGGATATCTCAGACGCACCGGATTTTGAAGATTGGCTGTCACATCAACGGGAACAGTTTTACCAACAATACCTGACCTTGCTTGATCAACTGGGTGAGTTATATCTAGCCCAAGCGGATTATGGCACAGCACAGGCCGTAGCTAGGCGACAACTCGCGCTTGAGCCGTGGCGGGAAACGGCCCATCGGCAATTGCTACGAGCCTATGCCGCAGCCGGACAACGCACTGAAGCCCTCAACCAGCACGAGCGATTTGTCGCGATTTTGGCACAAGAGTTGGGGCTATCCCCGGCGACTGAAACGGAAACCTTGGTCGCCGCCATCCGTGATGAGCAGATACGCTCCACCCATCTGCATAATTTTGCCGCACCCCAAACACAATTTGTTGGGCGTGAGCGTGACATTCAACAGATCATCGCCCGCCTTAGTGCCCCCAATACCCGATTAATAACCCTAACCGGGCCAGGCGGGATTGGCAAGACCCGTCTGGCTGTTGAGGCCGTGACGCGCAATTTGGGATATCGGCAGGTCTATTTTCTATCGCTTGAGGGACTAACGACACAAGCCGGGGTTTGGCAGCTTTTGGCCGAGCGACTGGGCATCAAATCGAGCGCGGGTAGCCGAATCGACCGTGAGGTCATCGCCTTTTTACGCGAACGCGCCCCCTTGCTCCTCTTCGATAATTACGAGCAACTTTTACCTGATACGGGCTGCATTGAGCAACTTTTGAGCGAGGCCCCCGACGTGCAGCTATTGGTCACCAGCCGCTCCCCGCTCAACCTGCGGGCGGAATGGCGGCTCCCAATTGAGGGGTTAGCTTTGCCCACAGAAAACACCAGTGACCTCAGTGAATTTTCGGCGGTGCAACTCCTATTGACAGTAGGGCAACAGGTTCAGCCCGGCTTGTCGCTTTCCTCTGAAAATGCACCCCACATTGGTCGTATCTGTCACGCTTTGGCAGGGATGCCGCTGGCTTTGGAGATGGCGGGGAGTTGGCTATCGTTGTTTTCTCCGGCGCAATTGGCCGATGAGATCGAGCGCAATCTCGATTTTCTGGTAGCAACCCACACCGATATCCCAAACCGCCACCGTAGCTTGCGAGCGATCTTTGATTACACCCTGGCCCAGCTCAATGAAGCAGAACAAAGCTTGCTCCGATCCCTGACGATTTTTCACGGCGATTTTTCATTAAAAGCCGTACGAACGATCCTAGACGCTGCACCAATGACCCTGTACAAGCTGATTGATCACGCCTTGGTACAACATCGCCGTAATGATCATTTTGGACTACATCCCGTTTTAGGGGCCTTTTTATCTGAAGAGGAGGATGCCTCAGCCACCTCAGGTTTGGCAGCGAAGCGACAGGCACACGCCCGCTACTATTTACAACGGATTGCGCCCATTTGCGATTACAATGTTGAAGTCACGGTCAAGGATATCAGCTATGAATTGGCCAATGTTCAGGCCGCCTGGGATTGGGCCGTGGCCCATAATCAGGCTGACTTCCTTGAGCCAGCCATTGATGGGCAGTTGGCCTACTATCAGTTTCGAGGATCATTTGAGGAAGCACGCGCCCAGTTTTCCTCCGCCGCCACCGTTTTATCCTCGCCGGAATTGATTCGTCATTTACAGTTTGCTGAGGCAACCTGCTTACAAAAATTGGGTGATTTACAGACGGCCCTTCGGGTTATCCAGCCATTGGTTGACAGCAACGATGACGATACTCGGCTGCAAGCCCTAATCCGGCTGGGTGAACTCTATGAGGCCCAACAAGATTATGCCCTGGCCAAACATACGTTGTATGAAGCCTTATTGCTAGCCCAACTATCCTCCGAACAGGCAGCCCTCGTTTGGAATGTTCTGGGCGTGGTCCACGCTCGATGCAATGAAACGACCGAAAGTCTGACGGCCCATCAAAAATCGCTGTTGATTTGTGCCGAGTTAGAAAACGATCTTCTTACGGCTGAAAATCAAGCTAACTTGGCCATGACCTATTGTGATGCAGCGCGTTATGACCAAGCGATCAAGCATATTACACAGGCGCTGGCCATCGTGCGCCGGCTAGAACATCGCAGCAATCTAAGCCGTTACACCGAATATTTAGCTGAGATATATTGGCGGCGTGATGATGTAGCGCAGGCACAACAGGGCTGGGAGCAGGCGTTGTCTATAGCCGAGGCCCTTAACCATAAACGCAACATTATGCGATATTGCCAAAAGCTGGCCACGATTGCCACCCGATCAGGGCATCAGGCTCAAGCGCTACATTATCAACAGCGGGCTACAGAAATTGCCGAGCAGCTAAGCGAGACGCCCCAGCTCATCGACTCTCAGCCTATCTCCTAACGATTCTTGCTCGTCAAATCGAGGTCACCTGTAGGGGCTAATGCTTTATGCTTACCCAAGCTCGGGCGGGCACAAGGCCCCCCTACATTACTATTCTAAAACTTGGAATAATGTGATTTGCATTCCATCAGGATCCTGTAGACGAACATTATGATGTTTCCACGGCGTCACAATCGGGGGATGAACCAGTGTAGCCCCTTTCTCAAGTAATCTATTCATGGCAGCCTCAAGATCAGGCACCTGTAAAGCAAATCGAATTGGTCCGCTCGTTCGCTTACCCGTCTCAATTTCATCAATAATCCGGGCGTGATTTTCATCAAAAATTTCAAGTGTCGCCTGTCCCATTTCAAGAATGACCGCTCGGTCATCATCATCCGTCCACAACTGCGCTGGTTCAAGTCCAAGACCATCGCAGTAGAACCGGACAAGACGCTCATAGTCATCCGTTGTAAGCGCAACTCGTAACTCCATCACTGGCATTCCGCTTGTTTGTGTCATAAATATGCCTCCTTTGATTATAAGATTTAATTAAACTGCAACCCCTTGCGCCACCATCAGCCCCTCTAGACGATCAATGGCTTGTTCCATCAGGGTAAACGCGGCTTCGACTGGCTCGGGTGAGGCGAGATCGACGCCGGCCTGTTGCAGTGCCGTGATCGGATATTCATAGCCCCCTAATTTCAGAAAGCGGAGATACTTTTTAGCCGCATCTGCCTCACCTTGCAACACCCTCCCGGCTAAAGCTGCCGCCCCGGCAATGCCTGTCATATATTGAAAGATATAGTAATTGTTGTAGAGATGAATAAATTGGGCCCAAGTGATGCCTTGGCGATCTCGATCGATCTCAACCTCACCACCGTAGCCTTCTTCAAATAAATCCGCCATCAAATCAAGCATCCCTTGGGTGGTCAAGGGTTCATCCCGCTCAACCCGTTGGTGGATCTCTAATTCAAAACGAGCCAAGGTCGGCATGAGGAAAAAGTAGCGATGGTAAATGCTCATCATTTCTTCGAGCACAGCGATTTGAAAATGAGGCTCGGGCTGGGTATCAAACAGATAGCGCCGCAGCATGGCTTGATTAAAGTTGGCCGCTACCTCAGCCGCAAAGTCGGTGTAGTCGCTATAAATGTAGGGTTGAGTGCGGCCTGCATACCATGAGTGCAGGGCGTGGCCAAGTTCATGGGCCAAAATGCTCATGCCCAAGACATCATCAGTATGGTTGAGCATGATAAAAGGATTTACTCCCTGCACTGCCTCGGAGAAGGCGGTATTCATTTTACCCTGATTGGGGTAGACATCGATCCAGCGACCCTCTAAGGCCCCGTGCCGCAAGGTATCCACATACTCTGGCCCCAAGGCTTGCAAACTCACCCCAATCCAGTCAACCGCCTGCTCATAAGGGACAGGCACGGGCTGGTTGGTCAGCGGGGCTTTGACATCATACTCATATAGCGTTTCCACACCCAAGATTTGCCGTCTCAGCCGCCAATAACGATGCCAAATCGGCAGTTTACGTTTGAAGACGTCAAGCAGATTGTGAAAGACCGCGTGGGGGATGCGTTTGGGATCGAGCGAGGCAGCCAACGCAGAAGCATACCCACGCGCCCTAGCTCGAAACACATCTTGTTTGACGCTCCCAGCCATGACCTGTGTTAAGGTATTTTTCACGGCAAGATGACCATCACTGAAGCTTTCATAGGCGCTACGGCGCAGCTGACGGTCAGGGTGGATGACCAAACCAGGATAGGTGCTTTGGGCCACGGTATAGGTCGCACCTGAGCTATCGACCGCAGGCTGAAACCTCAAGTCTGCATCAACCAATTGTCCGTAAATAGTGCTCGGTGTGTTAAAAAGATCACCCAGTTGAGCCAGCAGCCGTTCTTCTTCGACCGAGCGGGTATGGGGTTGCCGATCATCCAGCCAATCGAAGTAACGGGTATATATCGCCAGCCGAGGCGATTGGGTCTGTAGCTGATTCAGCCGCTCCCGTCCCAGGGCCATCAATTCAGGTTCAGCAAAAGCAATACTGGCCTGATACTGGGCTAATAGGGTGTTGGCTCGGGTAACTTGGGCGTTTGCCGTTTCATCGCTGGCATCGCCTGCCAATTTGAGAAAGGCATACAGCTCAATCTGTTTTGTGGTCCGGCCAATCTCAGCCTTTAGGTCTAGAAAGTCAGCCAGTGTTTCAGCCGAGTGGCCCAACTGTCCCTCAAAGGTGGCCAAACGATCAAACCCAATGAGAACACGCTTCCCCGCTCCCCACCAAGCTGCGTCGTTTTTAAAGATGGTCGACAGATCCCATTGGCGCTCGCTGGGCATTTCGTCTCTGGTGCGCAATTCATTCGATGCTGTCATCATCACTACTCCGCGCAAGCCACAACTTCGACTTCAACCAGCCAATCCGGATCGACCAGCCCCGCTACGAAGACAGTAGTGATGGCGGGTCGCACCCCGTCTAGCATCGCTTTACGGACTTCAACCAAAGCCGCCATGTCCTCACGGCGGGTGAGAAAGAAGGACATCTTAACGATATCGCCCAGGGTCATCTTAGCTTCCTGCAAAACAGACTCAACATGAAAAATGGCCTGCCGACATTGGTCGGAAAAATCAGGCGAGAGCGGCCCATCGTCCGGCACCCCCACCTGCCCCGAGATGCGCAGCGTGCGTGCTCCCGCCCGCGTCTCGACCCCGTGTGCGTAGATCCCATGAAACGGGCCATTCACCGGGAAGGGGTCGTGCCGGGTTGAGATGGGATTAGTCGTAATTTGGTTAGAATCACTGTTTTGTGTTGTCATATTTGCCTCACATTATTTCGGTGGATTGATCATAACCTCAATCCATTGGTATTGTGTGATGACAATACAACAACAGGCGTTCCCAAAGCGTTCCCAAGTGAGGTGAGTACGTTTATCCAGCCATCGGCAGCCAAATCCGCATACTCCGCATTCCGCGATTACCCCAGGCGAAGTAGGGGATGGCCGTTAACGCGACCTCCCGCGCTTCGGTGGGGGGCACGTCAGCTAGCGGGCGATACAACGCCTCACCCCAAGTCGGGTCAGCCACCTGCCCCTTCAGTTGAAGCGTCTCCAGACCACCAAGTTGATCCGTGGTTGTGACTTGTACATCTGCTGACGGTGACACTGTCACATCGAGTAAATCAAACTCCTCCGGCTGATCGTGAGACTCGAAGCAGTAGACAAGGGGGCCGCGCTGAAGGGAAAGACAACCACGCAGGGCATCGATGCGGGGATGCGGGGCAATGAAAGTCGGGTCCATTTGCAAATCGAGGCGTACGTCATCACCCGCTTGCCATTGTCTGGCGAGAGTCAGGTAGCCCTTGTGGTTCACACCGACCTCAACCTCACTCCCGTTTAGTGAGACTGTATAGTGGCTGCACCACGCGGGTAATCGCAGTGACAAGGCCCACGGCGAAACGGGGCTTTCCTTGATCGTAACCGAAATCTGACCATCCCACGGATAGGCGGTGTCAATGTTCAATTGCACCGGTTGATCCTGCACTATCACCGCCAGATGAGCGGTGGCGTATTGATGAAGTTGCACGCCTGACTCGTTGACCGTGGCCAGATAGTGGCTCAGGCTGGAAAACAGGCGCATCACATTGGACGGGCAGCAGGCGCAGCTATGCCATTCGGGACGCAGCCGCTCGGCCCCCGTCGCCACATTCGTCGAGGCTCGCACATACCGACCGTGCCGTACGTGCAGCGGATTGACGTACAAGTAACTCTTGCCCTCCAAGCCGGGGCTGCTCAAGACCCCATTAAACAGCGTCCGCTCAAACAAATCGGCATAGCGTCGCTCCCCTGTTAGCAGCAGCAACCGCCAATTCCACATCAGGCTGGCAATGGCCGCACAGGTTTCACAGTAGCCGGTATCCGACGGCAGTTCATACGGCGCACCAAACGACTCGCCATCAAAGCGTGAGCCGATGCCCCCGGTCACATACAACTTCCGTTGGGTCATATCGTCCCACAGAGTATCCATCGCCGTCAGCAGGGCCGTCTCCCCCTGCTCCATATAGAGATCGGTCACGCCTGTGGTCAAATAAAGCTGGCGCACCGCGTGCCCCGCCACCTCTGTTGCCTCGCGCACGGGCACGTGATCCTGCTGATAGGTAGGGCCGTATCCGGCGTGACCACTCATTTTATTGGTGCCGCGTCGGTCGATAAAAATCTGAGCCAATTCCAGATAGTGAGCGTTACCCGTTTCCCGATACAGCTCCACCAGTGCCATCTCGATTTCGGGATGACCCGCCGTCTCCGTCCGACTACTACGCACCAACGTTTCATCAAGATGTACCACAAACTTCAAGGCCACCTTGAACAAGCGGTGATCGCCCAAGGCCCGCTTGTAAGCAATCGCGGCCTGAATCAGATGTCCAGCACAGTACAGTTCGTGACCGTGATCCAAATCGGTCCAGCGGGCGGCAGGCTTGACCACCTGATAGTAACTATTTAGATAGCCTGTTGTCTCCTGCGCTTGCTCCACCAAGGCAATGGCCTTATCCCCCATCTCAGCCAACGCCGCATCCGGCGCCCGCCCCAACTCCCAGGCCACCGCCTCCAGCCATTTGTACACATCCGAATCTGCAAACCAATACCCCCGAAACGTCCCCTCAGCGGTCCCCGCCGCCAGCCGCAAATTCTTAAAATTCCCCGCCTTCTCCAGCATCGCATACCCATGCGCCAGACTGACCATGCGGTTGGTGTGTTGATAGCTGGCCCAAAAGCCTGCCGTGATTTGGGTTGCTGGGTAGGGCAGCGTGCGCAGGGTTGATTCTTTTGAGGCGTGATTATTGACCGGGCCGACGTTGGTTTGTGTTGGCATGTGATTGCTCCTAATCGAATAAGAATTTTAAGACAAAAGGTCTATCATTACGAAATTTAACCTAATACATCGGGTTAATAAGGTTACTGGAGATTGGGGAAAAGAGTAAAAGTTGAAAGCAAGAGGAAACCGGGATAGGATAAAGGTGACCAAACCTGAAACTATCCGAGGTGCCCTCTTGCTAAAACAAATTGTACACCAATCGAGCAAACTCATCACATTTATAGTTCTTTTACAATTGAATCTAAGCAAGCCCCAACGAAAGCATGTCGAACGAATAGCGGATGCGGTGATTGTGAGCGATAGTGCCCACAAGACGTTGAGCGGACTGTATCGGTTGATGGGAGAGGCCCCCGACCCCAGTAATGGAGCAGATTGTCTGCGGATCAGTCCGTGGGAAGGGGGAGAGATACGAGAAGCGGTGGGCAAATTCGTGAGCGAAGAGTTGGTTGCATTGAGCCAAACAGAAGGGGAAAAGGTAATTTTCATCAGTGTGGATGACTGCTTGTCAGAAAAGGACAAAGGGACCCGACATATTGAACCGGTGGCCTTTCACCACGACCACACGAAGAGTAGCCCGAGCAAGCCAGTGTACAGCAATGGGGTGGTCCATATTGAAGTCCGGCTGCAAATCGGACAGGTGGCCTACAGCTATGACCATCGTCTGTATCTAAGAGGGAAGACGGTGCGCCAATTGAACCGAGATCGCCCCAAAGACAAACGGCTTCGTTTTCGCAGCAAGTACGCGCTGACCCGAGAGATGCTGGTTCAATTGAAAAAACAGCTCCCCAAGGGGTATCGGGTCTATCTCTTGTGCGATAGTTGGTATGCCTCCAATAAACTGTTGAAATTCTGTCGGCGTCAGGGCTGGCACATGATCTGTGCCATCAAGTCCAATCGTCTTCTTAATGATAAAAGTTGTCTCAATGGAACCGAGACCTTAAGCACCAGCGGTACAAGCGCATCAAATTGACCGCTACAGACCAAAAAGAACGGATTTATCTGGTCCGCCCCCTCACCGGTCGGCTCAAAAATCTATCCTTTGATGTCTGTGTCTTTATCAGTAAACGGCACCCTGGGGACAAACGCCCCAAGTACTTTTTATCGACCGATCTCACTTTGTCGGCCAAAAAAGCACTGTCTACTTATCAAGTTCGGTGGTCCATTGAAGTCGATAACTTTTATCTTAAGCAGTTTCTGGGACTGGGTGACTTTCGGGTCCAATCCTTTGAAGCCGTAGAAAAATGGTATGCTATCGTTTTTTTGGCTTTGGCCTATATCCAGTGGCGCTTTAACCATCCACAGCACTCAGAGCACTTCTCTTCCCTAGCCGATGTTATTCGCACTCATCGCCAGGAGCACGCTTGCCACCTCCTGACCTCTGCTTGTCAGCAAGCCGCTCAATTGGGTCAAGTTCAGCTGGTTCTCAATCGTTTTATTCTTCAGCCTTAAAAGAACCGACCCCATTGCCATTTTTTCTACCTGCGGCCTTCTCAAATTCTGATCTACCGCTCAAGCCCTTAGCTTTTTCGGTTCCTTGCCCTGCGTCTTCTGCTTCCACTTTGGGAGCTTGTTAAGGTTCATTTTCATCTCTTTGGCTCTATTTTCGCCAAAGTCTTAAAGTTTACTAGTTTTTTCAAAATATAAACCCTCATCTAAAACATATTGGCAAATCTCCCACTTTACTATACTATAATGATCAGCCTCTTGTCGTAGTTTATAATTATTCTAAATAGTGGGGAAATTGTATATTGAGTATCGAGCAAAAATTTGATGCCAAATTTGCTACCTCCTTAGCTTTACGAGAAAAACAGATTCAACAAAGCTATCGTCCCGTTATTGGTATCCATAAATGGTTTGCCCGACGCCCCGGCACAGTTTTTCGCAGTCTGTTACTTTCCGAATTTAATGGTTTTGAAAAGTTAGAAGAAGAATACTGGCAACCCCACAAATTAAAAGGTGTAATTGCCGACCCTTTTATGGGGGGGGAACACCGATAATTGAAGCAAATAGACTTGGATTTCACGTAATTGGTACAGATATTAACCCAATGGCTTACTGGATTGTACGACAATCCCTTGCTCCCTTAGACTTATCAGAATTTAGAAGTATCGCAGAACAAGTTATTTCAGACGTTGAAAGTAAAATAAAACCACTTTATAAAACAAGGTGTATTAAATGTGGTAAATTTGCTGATGTAAAGTATTTTATTTGGGTAAAGACAGCCCCATGTCCCAGTTGTGGATGCAGTAATGATCTTTTTCCAAATTATAGGCTAGCAAAGGCTGTTCGACATCCCAATAATGTTTTACTATGCTCTAGCTGTGGTTGTTTAAATGAATTTGATCAGGTACCTACAAGAGATAACCCCGAAAAATGTATAGAATGTAACTCCCTTATTTTTTTAGAAGGTCCCGCGACAAAAAATAAAGCCAAATGTTATAAATGTAATTACATATTTGGTTATCCTAGTCAAACAATTAAGCAAGCCCCCAACCATAGAATGTGGGCAATTGAGTATCATTGTTCACATTGTAAGCCAACCCATAAAGGGCGTTTCTTTAAACGTCCAGACAGTCGAGATTTAGATTGTCTCGAAGATGTCAATGAAATGCTACATCAAGTGGCAAACCCAATAATTCCCAATGATGAAATACCGATTGGAGATGAAACCGCTCGCCTGCATAAATGGGGGTATCGATACTATCGTGAAATGTTTAATGATAGACAGCTATTTGGACTTAACACCCTCCTCCACCGCATCCTTCAAGTAGGTCAAACCCAATACCGTCATGCCTTACTAACAGTTTTTTCCGACTTTCTTCGTTACCAAAACATGCTATGCCGCTATGACACTTATGCACTAAAGTGTCAAGATATCTTCAGCATACATGGTTTTCCGGTAGGTTTAGTACAATGCGAGAATAATTTACTCGGAATACCAAAAATCGGATCAGGTGCTTATCGACACTTTATTGAGAAATATAGCCGAGCAAAGGAATACTGTGATAATCCTTTTGAAATACGGAGAAATAAGAATCGGAAAACGGTTGTCACACTAAAGGACGAAAAGATATCAGCTCAGATTATTAGTAGATTTCCAAGTGGGGAAATTCCTCAAGCATATTTAGCTGCTTCAACAGCTACCGATATCTCATTGAAGCCGAATTCATTAGATGGGGTTTTTACTGACCCTCCATATTTCGATAATGTCCAATACGCAGAATTGATGGATTTTTGTTTTGTTTGGTTAAGATTGGGTTTAGGTAAAGATTTGTACGAGTTCCAAAAAAATAGCACCAGATCACCTAATGAGTTAACTGTAAACTTTACACTTGAAAGAGGGATTACTCATTTTACTACTGGGTTATCAAATATATTCTGTCACTATGCGGCAGCACTAAAGAAAGATGCTCCTTTCGTTTTTACATACCATCATAATGATATTAATGCTTACATCCCAATTATTGTTGCTATTTTGGACGCGCAAATCAGTTGTACAGCGACTTTGCCGGTAGCTGCTGAAATGAATGCCTCAATACACATTGCGGGTACAAAATCATCTATATTGGATACAGTTTTCGTCTGCCGAAAAACTAGCATCATTAAGCTAGATGATCTGCAAAAACTGGATACCACCACTCTAAGAAATATATTAGAAAAAGAAGCAATACAAGTAATTGCAGGGGGGGTAAAAATCACAGAGGGCGATTTGAGATGTCTAGCACTCGGCCACATTTCTCGTTTTACTGTAAACTATTTGTCACCAAAATGGAACACTCAGGATAATATAGATCGAAGAATATTGGTATCAGAGAAGGCACTCAAACAATTTGTTAAATCCGTGAATCTAGAAACACTCACTAAACAGCTTTTTGCGAAACTAGCCGAGAAAACCTTAGAGGGTTAACCTATGACAAGACCATTTAAATTGAGCCTTGATGAACTACAAGTACGACTTGATGAGATGGTTGATACCACATTTGCCGGTTTACAATCTCAGTTTTTAACTTTACCAAGAGGGGATAACTTTATAGGATATCCTGATTTCCAGCGGGCTTTCGAAACTTTGAAACGTCAAACAAAATCTTTTTCAAAACTGACTAAAGAAAATATTTGGGAAGCCTTTCAAGAAAATAGTCTGGCATTTGTAGTACTTCGGACAATTCTAGGGATGTCACCACCAGAATGGGCAGAATTAGCAAGAGAGGAATTTGAAAGTGATATATCTCAGGGGGCTGCCAGAACGCTTGATGTCAAATTCAGAGTTAATCGGTGCAATTATGGAAAATGCAATTGAAAAACAACTGAGTAAGGCCAAGGTCACTTACAGGCAAACAAAACGAGCCGAACGCATCCCTGGTTTTGACCAAGCACCTGATTTCTTCATTCCTGACGAATATGCCCCAGCGGTGATTGTTGAGGCAAAAATTACGGGTGATGACGGCACCGCACGTGATAAAGTAGCTCGTATTATTCGTCTTGCCAACATGCGAGATGAAAGAAAAAGAGAAGGAAATGATGCATTTGAAGTTGTCGCTTGTATTGATGGCCGAGGTTTTGGAGTAAGAAGACAAGATATGAGAGACATGTTGTTGGCAACCGAAGGCAAAGTTTTTACTTTATCTACTCTCGATCAATTGGTTGAGTATACTCGCATCAAAGAATTCGTTGCTAAATAGCAGTTTAAAATTCAGTATCATGCCCTGTCGCTGCAAATTTAGCTTTATATTTGAAAGGGTCTGGTTATACACCCAGATGCAAGCACATCATTGTAAACATAGTTTCCAACTCTAAACCAAACTTAGTTTGTAGTTAAGGCGATTATACTTGCCCCTGTTTGATGTGCTTCCTTCAAACTCAAAACGCTCGAAAAGCAGTGATTCTCAGCATGAGTCGCTACAGCTTTTACCTCATTTAGCTATACCCCCAGCCTACTACTACGAATTAAACTTAAATTTGCATTGACAATAGGAGACCATATCCAATGTCACAGTCAACCATATCACTCTCGCCCCAAACCTTACTTAACACCCCACTCAACCGAGTTCAAGAGAATAAGCGCCTATAAATTCCGCCAGACGAAAGCTTAAAAAGCAAGATTGCTGACAAAGGCACTTGGTTATAAACTACCTCAATTAAAACTCACCCACAAAGCATCCGAGGTTAGACCCATGCAAATCACAAAAATATCGATGTACACGGTTGATCTCGACTATCCCGGCGGCACCTATCATCTTTCCAAAGGGCGCACTTACACTTCGTTTGATGATATGGTTGTGGCGGTGGAAACGGACACGGGCCTGATCGGCTGGGGGGAAACGTGCCCGTTTGGTACGACGTACATCGAAGCCTCGCCGGAAGGGGCACGCACCGCCATCGCACTGATGGCCCCCCATTTGATTGGGTTGGACCCGCGCCAGCCTGAACCGCTCTATGCCGTGATGGATAGCTTGCTGGTCGGTCATAAGTATGCCAAGTCGGCCCTGGATATGGCCTTTTGGGACATCTTGGGCAAATCCGTTGGCCTGCCGTTGTGTGATCTGTGGGGTGGCCGATTTGAGGCCCCGCTCCTTGTTTCACAAAGCTTTCGCCTCTCGGCCACAAGCTGGGAGGGGGATATCGTGGGACCGATCAAGGCAGAGGCCGAGCGCTTCAAACAAAGCCCCAATCGGATTGTCTCGGTGAAAGCGACCAGCGATATCAATCGAGATATTCAAATTGTTGATCTGCTCACCCGTGAATTAGGTCCCGAATTTCTGGTTTGGATCGATGCCAATTCGGGTTGGCCCTTTAGCGACGCCCTGAAGATTGGGCTGGCACTACGTGATCGAAATGTGCTCTATGAACAACCGTGCGCCACCTATGAAGACTGTCGCTTATTGAGACAACGTATCCCGCAATCGATCATGCTGGATGAGGTCGCGGTTGATATGAATATGGCGGTGCAAGCCCGACACGATGGCCTGCTCGACCGATATAACTTGAAGACCGCTCGGGTCGGCGGTTTGACCAAGGCCCGCAAAATCCGAGATTTTCTGGTTGAGATGGGCGTGCCCATTCATTTCCAATGTACTTGGGGCGCAGAATTAGGGATGACAGGGATGTTGCATTTGGCCCAATCGACCCCGGAACGATGCCGAACCGAATTTTGGCTGATGGCCCACAGTTCGACCACTGTTGCCACCGCCGATGGTTCAGCCGAACCAGTCAACGGTTTTATCGAAGCGACTCGTGAGCCGGGTCTTGGCATTCGACCTCGATTGGACGTACTCGGCCCCTCCGTCGCCGAATTTCAATAATGAACGCCGTGAAATCAAATGGGCAGTTGTAGAGGCATCCCTTGTGGGTGTCCAGCTTCGGGTGCCCACAAGGGACACCCCTACATTACCGAAATATTTGACAATGAACCTATTCTGGAATATGATATGTCAACTTTAATTAAACGATTCGTTAATTAACGAAATAATGAAATAATAGACGGAATTATAATGCTAAGTCAAACGTTCGCGGCACTCGGTGATCCGACCCGCATTGAAATCTTACGGCGCTTGCTCGACGGTCCGGCCAATGTCGGTGAATTGAGCCAGCCATTTTCGATGACGGCCTCGGCCATTTCGCGACACCTAAAAATTTTAGAGACGGCAGGCTTGATCGAACGGGTCCGTGACCGTCAATATTGGATCTGCTCCATTCGATATGAGGGTTTCAAGGAGGCCTCCGATTGGCTCGATCAATATCGCCAATCGTGGGAGCAGCAGTTTGAGGCACTCGATCGTGAGCTTGAAAAACGGCAGGCGGACGATGTCTAACGATGCGCATACGCTGCATATGGAGCACATCTTCGCGGCCCCGCAACACATTGTCTTTGATTACTTTACAATGCCGGAGTTAATGAAAAGCTGGTTCGGCCCCGGTGGCACAATAATGGTGGGGGCAGAAATCGACTTGCGCCTTGGTGGGGAATGCCGCTGGCATATCCGCACGACCAGCGGCCAATTGACCTATCTCTATGGCACCATCCTGGCGCTTGATCCCCCCAAACGAATCGTTTTGACCCACAAATGGCAGGGGGCAAACGATGAGACCGTTGTCACCCTCGAGTTCATCGACCTGGGGCATAAGACTAAATTACGCTTAAGCCAAGCGGGTATCTCAGATCAAACCACGCTCGATTTGTTGAATCAGGGCTGGGCCGAACCCCTCAACCAATTGGCTGAGCGGCTTACAGCGCTAACAGCATAGATAAATGAATAATTTTATTCAGGGCTTACGCAGGATATGGGTGAAGTGTCGGTTGAGCTTGTCGAAACCAGACAGGTTGCCCCGCAAACATTGATTTCGACAGGCTCAATCAACGCTTTGCTTAGGCCCTGATTATTTTATCTTACCAGAGGAGTTACTATGAATAGAAATAGCGTTGTCGATGAATGGTTTGCCGGCTACGACAATCCGATGAAGGAGGTTGTCCAAGCCGTGAGAGAGGTCATCCTCGCCGCAGACCCGCGCATAGAGGAAACGATCAAGTGGCAGGCCCCAACCTTTGTCTATCGCGGGAATTTGGCCAGTTTTTTCCCAAAATCCAAGAAACACGCCAGTTTAATGTTCCATAAAGGTAAATTTATTCCAGGGGATTTTCCCAACCTTGAGGGGGATGGGAAGGAAGCGCGATCAATGAAGTTTACGGACTTGGCTGATCTAGCGGCCAAGAAAGATGAGTTAACCGCCATCGTTGTGGCTTGGTGTGACCAACAGGATGATAAAAATAATTAAAAATTAGATACGCAATGAATGAAAAATTAGTCAGAACATATTTAAATTTATTCTTTTCCAACACACCCGATTTCGATGCAATTCGAGAGCTACTTTGGGACTCCTTCACCTTTAATGGGCCTTTACTCAAGGCTGGCTCTGCCGACGAATATATTGCATTACTGAAGGAGGTTGGTGCTGGAAGCATGTCAGCGAAGATAGACAATATTATATCGAGCTCGGATCAAGTCGCTGTTTTATATGATATGATTACGCCCCTTGGCAAAGTCAGAATGGTGGAGTGGTTTACAGTTAAAGACAATAAAATATATTCCATTGAGCTACTAAATGATCCGGGGCTATTCATTGAAGCATTTTCGAAGTAGACGACTGAACCAAATCGAAATTCTCCACAATCACCGATTTAGCAGTTATTCCACCAATTAAGCCATACGTCTTGGCCTACTCATCCCCTTTAACAAACAAACATTCCCTCTGGCATATTTTCTGGCGTGATCGGATATAAATCCGGCGTAATATGATACAGGAAACTGTGCAGAAGTGGTCTATACTGAGATCATGCAATTTTAATTCGCAGAAGCCAAACAGAAATAAATTTCGACACCGAGATATAAAATTTATTTGGCTTCTGTAACGCAGGTTGTCAACCGGCAGTACTTACATTCACAGGAGCAAACAAATGAGCAAGAACATTTTAATCACAGGGGCCACGGGCGCAATAGGTTTTCTGATGGGCAAAACGCTGGCCGAACAGCAGTATAATGTGGTCGGCACCACCCGTTCTTTGACTGGCAAACGAGAGGCGATGGTCAAAGAGCTACAAGCGAGTGGGGTGCAGGTGGTGGAGATGGATGTCACCAATGACACCAGCGTTAATCAAGGCGTTGAGGCGGCGGTTCAACACCTCGGCGGCTTGGATGTGGTCATCAACAATGCGGGGATTGGTACAGTCGGCATCCAGGAATTTTTTACCGTCGAAGAGATGCAAAAGGTGTTTGACGTCAATGTCTACGGCGTGCAACGGGTGATGCGAGCCACCCTGCCCCATCTCAGAGCGCAAGAGCAAGCCACAGTGATGCATATCTCAAGCGGTCTTGGTCGCTTGCCCTTCCCCTTCTACGGTGTTTACTGCGCCTCAAAATATGCCTTGGAAGCCCTAGCAGAGGCATACCGGGCCGAACTCACCGGCTTTGGGATCGAGTCGTGTATCATTGAGCCAGGTGCGATGCCGACCGAGTTTCTGGATATCATGCTCCAACTGCAACCCAAAGATGAGGCCCGAAGCCAAGCCTACGGCGATATGATCCATATTCCACAGGCCGGTATGGAAGGACTCCAACAGATGTTAGCAGCCAATCCCAATCAACACCCACAAAAAGTAGCTGATGCCATTATTGATTTATTGGCGATGCCTTTTGGCCAAAAGCCTTTCCGGACCGTCGTTGATTACACTTTCATAAAAGAGCCCGTTGACACGTACAACAATCTTTTGCATGATATTACGCGACAACTCTATACTGCCAATGGGATGGACGACATGTTGAGTTTGAATCGATAGTTATAGGTTGGATTGAACTGAGGCGATCAGGCTGTTTCACGGTATCAGCTTTACCACAGCGACCTAAAGGTGAAAGAAATGGCAACCCCAAAATATAGCTTAGAGAAAGGCTGGAACACGCTGCTAAACGAGCTCAATGTCTCGCCCCAAGATGTATTGCGACACGCACAGCTACCGCTGGATCTGTTTCTCCGTAAAGCACCGGCGGTATCGGGTGATGAATATTTTCGCTTCTGGGAGGGTCTGGCCCATGTTTCCCAACACGAGCCAACCTTTATGCTCCAGCTCGTCAAAAACGTGATGACCGCAACATTGGAACCAGCCATTTTCGCTTGTTTAAGTAGTGCAAATTTAAATATCGCCCTTAAACGGATCGCCCTCTACAAATCCAGTGTGGCCCCGGTGCGCGTTCACACAGAGCAAAATGATCAACATACCAGTGTCACCTTCTTTGGATTATCACAAAACAGCCCGGTTCCGCCCCTTTTTACCGTCTTTGAGCTTATCTTTTGGGTGGAGGTAGCCCGCACCTCCACCCGCCAACCAATCAACCCGCAAGCGGCCAGCATCGCCTTTGACTTGCCCGGCAAAGAGACTTATGAGGCCTTTTTTGGCATACCGATCAAGTCGGGTGAGGCGAACCGTCTGACATTTTCAACCACTGATGCTCAAAAACCATTTCTCACCGTCAACCACGCGATGTGGGATATGTTAGAGCCAGCTCTCAATAAGAGAATGGAAGACCTCACCAAAACAGCGTCCTATCGAGACCAAGTGCGGGCCTGTTTGATAGAAATCATCGCTAGTGGGGAATACGCAATGAGTGCCGTTGCGGCCAAACTAGCAATTAGCACCCGCACCCTACAACGTCGGCTTCGCCAAGAAGGCACCACTTTTCAGAAAGTATTGGATGAATTGCGAGAAGAGTTGGCCCGTCACTATCTCTCTACAACAGACTACTCCAGCGCAGAGATTTCCTTTTTATTGGGGTATGAAGAGCCGAACTCCTTTTTCCGCGCGTTTCGGGCCTGGACCGGTCAAACGCCTGAACTTGTTCGGGCAAATAGGTAATAAAAAAGCCGACCATCTAACGGTCGGCTTTTCCTGTTTAATTCACATAGATTGAAATCTACGACTATGATATCAAACAAGCTTGAAGCCTGTTTCCTGCACTAGCAACAGAATTCATTCTGCCTGCTATCTATTCGGCCTCATTCACCTCAGCCATCACTGACTTCGCCGTCACCTCATCAACCAAGCCGTACTCCTTGGCCGTCTCAGCATCCATCCAGCGATCGCGCTCAAAGTCATCGGCGATAGTTTCGATACTTTGGCCCGTGTGTTTGGCCAAAATGGCTTGGCCCACATCCTCCAGACGTTTTAGCTCTTTGTATTGAATTTCAACATCGAGGGTGTACCCTTGGGCACCCCCGCCCGCTGGATGCATATGGATGGTTGCGTGGGAGAGGGCCATTCGTCGGCCTGCGGTGCCTGCCGCCAGTAGAATGGTGCCCATACTGGCCGTTAGGCCCACGGCCCAGGTTGACACTGGGTTTGAAATGGCCTGCATCGTGTCATAAATGGCCAAGCCTGCGTAGACTGATCCCCCCGGCGAGTTAATATACAGCGAAATTTCTCGCTCCGGGTCTTGTTGGTTTAGGTACAATAATTGAGCCACGACCAAATTTGCAATACGGTCATCGATGGGGCCACCGAGAAAGATGATGCGATTGTTTAAGAGCATCGAGTAAATGTCATAGGCACGCTCACTGCGGCCCGAACTTTCGATGACAGTAGGAATGATAAAGCTGGGATTCATTTAGGTTATCTCCAAAAGTTTTTTGTAAGAGGCTATCATAAAAATCTAAACAGTCCACAGATACACACATTTTTGATTTATCTGTGTTAATCTGTGTGTATCTGTGGATAAATGAGTCTTTAAACTAAATAGAACTTGTCAGAGTTATCGTTATTCTATGCTTCGTTGGTAAAAACCAGATGAGCGACGCAAGCGGTCTTGTCTGCAATAACACAAAGCCAATTTCCAACACAGCATCCGCCAACTCTGACTCAACCAATGAAGTTGGAGCAATTGACATTGTCGGGCCATACAGCTCACCGATCGTTTCCCGCAACCGCCGCCGAGCATATTGTAACCGCTTCTTGACCGTGGTCAAGGGCAGGGTCAAAACATCAGCCACCTCACGTTGCGAGTAGCCCTGTATGTAAAACAGTTCGACCACACTGCGTTCGTGATCTGGCAAGGCTTCGACAGCATTCAAAATTTGTTCACGTAAGTCATTGGCCTCAGCTTTAGTAGCCGGATCGTCATCCGGTGTGGAAACATCATTGGCGCTATCAATTGAGTCTATGGGCAACCGCTTGCCCCGAACCAAACGCAAGGCGGCACTACGCACGATTTGTTTGAGCCAGCCCGGAAAAGCATCCGGCTCACGCAATTGAGCCAATTTTTGATAGGCGGTGATAAAGGCTTCCTGTACTGCCTCTTCCGCCAACTGATTGTCTGTCAAAATACCCGAGGCCGTAGCATATGCCATCGCTTGATAATCCCGCACCAATTGCCCAAAGGCTGCATGCCGCTGGGTGAGGGAGATATCTGCTGTTCTCGCGGTGATGACTAAGCTATTTAAATTCATTTCGCATTGCTCCATATAATGGATAGAAAGACCTTCACTTTAAAGAGCCAATTTGGGGCAAAAAGGTGACAAGATAAAGAGGACTACTGACCCGGACATAAAAACTAAACAAAACTTCTTGTCCCCTGAACGGTCTTTAAAAGTTTAGAAAGTTAGGTCTGGATCAGTATATATCAAGAGTAATAGAATAACGTTAACATTTTCTTGTAGCATAGAGATTGGAAATTTCGACTACAGAGCCAGATCTCATCATAGAAAAAACCATAGCAATTTTCAAGTGGATCTTAAAAATCGCTATGGTTTACTTATGTCAAATAAAGTTAGTTTACCGCTGTCGTTGCTGGATACCTCCTATTTCACCACAATCGGTAGGAAAAACTGATAATCCAAATTCACATTTCGCTCAATCACAGCGGACCGAGCAGGTAACGCTTCATACGATGTCATCCGGCTGACGATAGAGATGGCTGAGGCCCCGCTTACACTCGAAGTCACTGATCCGGCTAGGTTATTGGTTTCATCCCCCTCCAATACATTCCCGTAGGTCGTATCAAAATTAACCGAGTCCGCTAGGGCATAAATCGTAGCGTTTGTCGGGAATGTGTCGCTACTATGCTCGGAATAGTAGTGACCATCGCCTACGGTCAGGGTGAGTGTCTCCCCGGGGGCCAAATTTTGAGTCACACCCCACACCGCTCCTGATGGAGCAATGGCATCCCACTGTTCATTAATTGATGGAGGGCGGCTAGGGTTAAGGTAAACATCAACCCAAAACGCATCCACCACCGTTTCATTGCCTGCATTTCGAATAGTTAGGAAGATGGTATCGTTACTGGTCATCAAGCTATCAATGACTAGATCTGGGGCTTTGCCATAATCATTTAGGACAATTGGTAGGTGCAGTGTAGCAAAGGTCGAGGGTGTTGGGGTGGCGAGGGTAAAGCTGGCACTCGGCCCCACATAATCACTCGTATTGTCAACACCATCGTGGGCCTTGACTGTCCAAGTGTAGTTTCCATCCGTCAAGTCAGTTGAGGGCGTATAGCTCAGTCCAGTGGTTGACACAGTTGTGGTTACCCCGCTACTATCCGTAATCAGCAAGGTATAGCCAACGATTTCCCCATTATCACTCGCTGGACTCCAGGTAAAGATCGGTTGCGTGTCGCTGATGGTACCGACTGGGCTAATGAGAGAGACAGTGGCGATGTTAGGCCCTTGTAAATCCGCCTCAACCGCCCCAATATCAAAAGAAGACCCCACAGGTCGAGCCAGCCCCCGCTGGTCGGCCGACGGACCGCTGGCAAGATCATCTGGTTCAACGTCAAATCACCACCGCTATCGACCCGCATCAATCGAAAGAAGTCGCTGCTCCCACTGTCCCGCTCAACCGTCGCCCCATTCCCTTCAATCGTGATCTCACTCGTGATGTCCGGCAACGCACTGTCTGTCCCATACATTCCCGTGTAGGTGTATGTGTTTCCCACCAAGTTGATCGTGTCTGCAAAATCCCCTTCCGCACATTCTGTAGAGCCACTTTGATCATCATTATTGGCGTTGATGATGGCCTCCACCAACGAGCAGCCATCCCCCACATTGATCCCAGCAGCCCCAGGTGTCACTGTAATTGTAGCAGCGTGAGCGGTTGGCGTGGGGCCTACAGCCAGCAGCAAGGAAGCACTGACCAGCCTTCCGGCCATACCCCGCATCAACCGACGTCGCCAATGGCGTGGCAAGTTACTGAGAATACCGTAAAAGGCGTTGACCCGTTGCCAAAACTGTTCGGCCCGTTTTAGTAGGATCGCCGCCAACCACGGTTTTTCTTTAACTGTCCGCAATTGGGCCTGCCAGATGGTCGAAAGTTGGTTTTCAGCTTGTTTAAGGGATTTGGATTTTAGTGTTGTCCATAAGAAGGGTTTCCTGATGAGGTTACTGCTCCATCTACTCGATCTATATCAGGCTAATCGTGGTGTTGATACCAATAAAAGTTAAGGCAAAAATAGCGAGGGTTAAGCCTGTAATGCCAAAAAGATAATATTTTTTACTCATATCAAGCCTCCATAATTTACAGTTTCTAAAATTAAGAATACCAAACCCAGACAAAATTGTCTGTCGTAAAATTTGAGCAATTTTGGGACAATTTTGTCATGACATTCGGGCAATTAGATGACGGGTTCAATGTTTCACCCTGTATATTGTTGCCTAATTGGGATTATGTTAAGATGAGCAATCGATGAGAAAATCACTTTTATAGGGAGGCAAAATGATTGATATTGGCATTGTGTATTACCGGATGAGCCCCACAGGTGATGGGTTTGAAGCGACCTGGTATTCCTCTCGTTTAGATGAGAAAGCTACAGGCACGGGCATAGCGCGTGGGAATACCTCAAATGGATTTGCTGGCACCTTCCTGATTACATATTTTAACCCAGATGGACAGGAAACAGGTACATTCGACCTCAAAATCGAGAAGAACGGCCCCATCTACGACCTCTCCTACATTCAAAATGGTGAAGTACTCCTTGTTGGTGTCGGCATTGAAACGTCGGATGGTTTAGCCGCTGGTTATCGTAAGCTTGGGCATCCATAATAGTGAGGGGCATTTCCACAGGACCATCCTATGAAACTAATTTGGCTATCCGATCTCCATTTTTTACCATCACCAGCCACAGTGCTTGGATTTGACTCCACTGCCCATTTGACGGCTGCGATCAATGACATCAATCGATTTCACACCGAGGCTAATTACTGTATCATCACTGGTGATTTAGTAGAGGATGGTCAGATAGAGTCGTATGCTCAACTGAACCGATTGCTCGATCCCTTACCAATGCCAATTTTGCCTTTGGTAGGTAATCATGATAATCGAACAGCCTTGCGACAGGTGTTTAGTCTACCGCTTAATCATTCGACCGATTTTATCCAATACGTTGTTGAGACCCCCAAAGGTATTATCATCTGTCTGGACACCCTGACCCCTGGTCAAGATGAGGGAACGCTTGATGCCGTCCGTCTCAATTGGCTAGAACAAACACTGGCGGAAACTTCTGGCACTCCCTGCTATCTATTTATGCATCATCCCCCCATCGATTTAGGGTTGGGCATTTTAGATGGACAAAATCTAGTCGACAATCAGGCGTTTATTGATCTGATTAAACAACATTCTCAAGTCCGCCATATCTTTGCGGGTCATGTCCATCGTCCCATCAGCGCTAGTTTAGCGGGCATTCCCCTTTCGGTTATGCGCTCTCTTCTCTATCAAGCCCCTCTACCCTATCCTGCTTGGGATTGGGATAATTTCCAGCCAGCGAAAGAGGCCCCGATGTTCGGCATCATTCTGATTAATGATGACTCTGTTGTTGTACAATATCACCAATTTGCCAAAGATTTTTAACGCCAAAATCTGACAACAAAAAAACGGGATGTCCATCTGGGCACCCCGTTTTTCACATAAAACGATTACTGGTTACTGCTGTATCACAATTGGGAGGAAGAGTGTGGTTGTGCCCGCTTCAATCCCCAAGCTGGTATCATCCAGATCGTGGACCTCATCGGTGTCATCTTCGTTATCCTCATCATCCTCAGCCCGATCTTCTTCTTCGGGTGAGTCTGGTTCCTCAATGTCGGCTAAGGCAATCGTGGTGGCCGTCACCTCAACCGCGACCTCACCGCCAATCGTGAAGGCATCGATGTCTCGGTCGAAGCCGTACTCTTCACCTGCCCAGTACAGGCTGAACTCACATTCGGTGTTCACACTCAGTGAGGTTGGCGTACAGATGAAGATATCAGTCCCTTCACCTTCCAGACCAGGTACATCGAAGCGTCGATCGGTGGTCAGGTAGATGTCACCGGTCGCCTCATCAATCTGTCCCCCTCGCACATCTTCTCGCCAGCTT
>JANQQF010000023.1 GCA_028285035.1 Phycisphaerae bacterium | reverse complement strand
TCTGAGTATCTTGAGGGTGTTGGTGATGCTTCTAATGGGGTTATGATCCACGCCGCCTGGCACCCGCTGGCACCGTGGGAAGGAACCATCGCTGGTGAGGCCTTTACCAACCAGGATTTTGTCGCAGCTTACAACAGCAAATATGGCATCTCTCCAGATGAAGATGTAGCTATTCCTTTCGCGTTGTGCCAAGGGATGATCCAGGCTGTTGAAGGCGCTGGTACCGCAGATAACGCGGCCATTCGTGATTGGCTGGCGGCGCGAACTGAGGCCGATCCGGTTCAAACCATTCTGGGTCCATTCAGTTGGGATGAGCGTGGCTTGGCCGTGAACAAGTCTTTCTTGATGACCCAATGGCAGGATGGCGAACTCAATTTCGTCTATCCGCTTGATGAGTTTGATGGTGTATCTGAACTGGTCCACCCAAAACCCGCTTGGTAAATTAGAGTTTCTAGAGTTGGGAGTTAATAGAGTTTTAAGTTTGGCTTCCAACTCTACGGTTAGAAATGGTACATAGGTGGAGTGACGCAAAGCGTCACTCCAGCTTTTCGGATGATCTGCGTCGGTATGAGCGAAACTTATCTGACTGTACAAACCCTACAAACTCTACAAACTCTATAAACGCTTCTTTAGGAATGAGCTATGGCACTCTTGGAAGTAAAAAACTTAAACAAATCCTTCGGCGGGATCAGGGCGGTCGATGATTGCAGTTTCACTGTCGAGGAAGGCTCAATTACCGCTCTGATTGGCCCGAACGGGGCCGGAAAAACAACTGCATTTAACTTGATTAGTGGGGTATTGAAATCCGACTCTGGTGAGGTGTGGTTTGATGGCAAACGAATTGATCGGCTACCGCCCCACAAAATCACCCGAATGGGAATGAGCCGAACCTTTCAGATTACCCGTAATCTGGAAGGGATGACTGTTTTAGAGAATCTGATTGTTCAATCTCCGGTAAAGGGGCTGCGTGGTATGTTCGGGCGGAGCATTCGTCCTGATGAGGAGACTCGAGCGCTGGAACTTCTTGATTTCTTAGGCATCAGCCGCTTGGCCTATGAAGAGACGCGCAATCTGTCCTACGGTCAGAAAAAGCTAATGGACTTCGCCGCTTTGTTGATGGCGGACCCCAAACTCATTCTATTGGACGAGCCAGCGGGTGGGGTTAATCCAGCGTTGCTGGAAGAGATTGTGGCCCACATCAAAGAGTTGAACGGACAGGGTATCACCTTTTTGTTGGTTGAACACAACATGGAACTGGTCATGGAAGTGTGTAACCCAGTTGTAGTGATGGCTGCTGGCACGGTCATTGCGAAAGGTTCACCCGATCAGGTCCAGAACGACCCAAGTGTGTTAGAGGCCTATTTGGGGGAGGTAGCACGCGATGAGTAGTTTATTAGAGATGCGAAATGTGGTGGCTGGCTATGGTAGCGGTCCTGCAATTTTGAAAGGGGTCGATTTGACCGTTCAGCCTGGCCAGGTGCAATGCATCATCGGTCCAAACGGGGCCGGAAAATCGACGCTCCTCAAAGCAGTGGCGGGGCTGCTGACCCCCCGTGAAGGCGAAATTATCTTTAAAGGCAAACCCATTCACAATCTGCGTCCGGATCAGATCCTGCAAGAAGGAATTTGTATGGTGCCGCAGGAGCGGGCCTTGTTTCCACATATGACGGTGCGTGAAAACCTGCGGATGGGTGGTTATATATTGAATGATCAAAAGCTCATTGAACGGCGGATTGATCAAGTGTTTGAAATGTTCCCCATTCTCAAAGAGCGAAGCACTCAAAAAGCGGGTACGATGTCGGGGGGGCAGCAGCAGATGCTGACGATGGGCCGCACCTTGGTCTTAAAGCCGGACATCGTGATGCTCGATGAGCCGTCGTTGGGCTTGGCTCCCAAAATTGTGGAGCAGGTCTTTGAAATTATGAATCTGTTTACTGAAAGTGGGATGACTATCCTGCTGGTTGAGCAAAATGCTCGTAAAGGATTGCAATATTCGGACTGGGGTTGTGTTCTCGATTTGGGCAAAACAATGTTTGATGGTCCCGCCGACTCAATCCTCAATGATCCACGTATTCAAGAACTTTATCTTGGCAAAAGCAAAACAATGAAAACACAGGAGGCCACCGCATGACACAGTTCTTACAAATCTTGGTGCTTGGCTTGGCTCTGGGTGGGGTGTATGCCTTGATGGCCTCGGGCTTAACCTTGGTCTTTGGTGTGATGCGGATTGTAAATCTGGCCCATCCGATCTTTATCATTGCCGCTGCCTTTATCAGCTACTATGCCTTTACCATCTTTGGCCTTGACCCGTTGCTCTCCATTCCAATTAATATGGCGGTGATGTTTGTCTTCGGGATTTTGATCTATAGATTATTCTTGGCACGGGATGCGGATAAACCCGACTACCCAGCCATTACGGTACTGCTGACGTTTGCCATCGCCTTGCTGGTTGATGGGGTGCTAGGGTACTTCTTTAGCAATACTCAACGCGTTACTTCCCCTGAATACGCGACCGATGCGATTTTCTTGGGGAATATCTTCATTCCGACCGGCCAGTTATACGCCGCGTTGATTAGTATCGCGATCATTGGACTATTGGCCGCTTTCCTGAAATTTTCACGAATGGGCTATGCTATTCGGGCCACAACCCAAAATCGTTCGGCCGCTCAGTTGCTAGGGGTCAATGTGGCGCAAGTCTCGACATTTACGTTTGGGCTAGGTATCGCTTTGGCTGGTGCCTCTGGGGCTTTGATGAGCTATCTCTTTAGCTTCTTCCCCGCGAAACACTGGGAATGGATTGCGATTTTAATGTCGCTGGTGGTGTTGGGCGGTATGGGCAGTATGCTGGGGGCGGTCGTTGGGGCCTTTAGTCTGGCCGTTGTGGCGGCCTACGTCAGTTCCAGCTTTGGCCCCACTTGGTCGCCGATGACGTTCTTCCTGGCTCTCTTTATTATCCTGCTCATCCGTCCGCAAGGCTTATTTGGCGAACCGTTGGAGGCTTCATAATGGCTCAAAATTTAACCATTGACGAAATTAAACAACTGCGTAATGTCGCTGCTACCAAACGTCGGGCTGCGGGTCCGGTCGAATGGATTATTCTTGGGGTCATTGTTCTGGCTCTGTTCCTCTATCCGCTCTTGCCCTACATCACTTGGACCAACTACAACTACTCGCTTCATCTGATCCTCTTTACCTTTTTGTACATCTCGATGGCCTCTAGTTGGAATATTCTGGGTGGCTACACGGGTTATATCTCGCTAGGACACAACGTTTTCTTCGCCGTGGGCGGCTATCTTTCCGCGATGTTGTTAGCCTCCTTTGGTTGGTCTCCCTTTTGGACTTGGCCGCTGGCTGGGCTGGCCGCACTCGTGCTCGGTTTTGTCTTTGGGGCAATCACCTTGCGCATTCGTAAGGGGCCATCTTTCATCATCTCTACCATCGCGCTGTTGATGATGACCCGTATCCTGTTTGATAATTGGGAGCTAGTGGGCGGTTCTAACGGGGTTAGCCTGCCTTTGGTTGACTTGCCTGTTGAAATGGTCAAGTTTCCCTTCTACTATGCCCTTCTGATTTTGGCGATCGTTACAGTCTACAGCTCTTACTGGATTAAACATTCAAAGTTTGGCCTTGGTTTGCGAGCGATCTCACAGGATGAGGTAAAAGCCGAATCGGCAGGCATTCCGACGAGTTATTACAAAATTATGGCCTTTGCGATGAGTGGCTTTTTTGTTGGTATTGGCGGGGCCTTCTGGGGTCAATATCTAACCTACATCCGGCCCAATATCTTCTTGATCGTCTTGATCGCCGCCAACTTAGTGTTGATGTGTATTCTAGGGGGACGTGGTACGGTGGCGGGTCCGGTGCTCGGCGCGATCATTTTGATTGCCGTGAACGAGTTCTTTGTTAGCCAGCTTGGTTCAAGCGAGTTGAACATCGTTGGCACGGGAGTCATCATGTTGGTGGTTCTCCTCTTCTTTCCTGCGGGAATTGTCGGCTCACTTCGCAAGGCAGGCCGTTTACCCAAAATATTGGATTGGGACTGACCGATGGCAATGTCAGATACCAACCGCCTTTGTATTCACACCATCACCACCAAACCGTGGCCCGTCGAAACAGCTATAATAGAGTACGCCGCCGCTGGAGTGAAAGGGATGACGGTATGGCGGCAGGCTTTAGAAGATCGTGACCCAGCTCAGATTGGCCAACAAATTCGGGACGCAGGCTTGTCAGTGGTTTCCTTGTGCCGTGGTGGTTTTTTCCCTGGTTTGGATGCCAAGTCTCGCCAAGCCGCCCTTGATGACAATCGGCGGGCGATTGATGAGGCCGCAGCCTTGGGTGCGCCTGTCATTGTCCTTGTTTGTGGGGCGATGCCGGGACAGTCTTTGGCCGAGTCTCGCCAGCAAATCCATGATGGCATCGCGGCCGTTTTACCGCACGCCGAAAGCTGTGGGGTCAAGCTCGGCATTGAGCCGCTCCATCCCATGTACGCTGACTCTCGTTCAGCTGTCAATACAATGAAGCAGGCCAATGACATGGCCGAAGCCTTAGCCTCGCCCTTTGTTGGCGTCGTCATTGATACCTACCATTTGTGGTGGGATGAAGATTTGCAGACCGAAATAAAACGTTGTGGAGAGGCTGGAAACATCCTGGCCTTCCATATCAGCGATTGGCGTACGCCGACCGAAGATTTGCTGCTTGACCGAGGCTTGATGGGGGACGGTTGCATTCCCAACGCCGAAATCCGCGAATGGGTGGAGGCCACCGGTTTCGATGGCTTCATCGAGGTCGAAATCTTCTCTAACCGGCACTGGGCCGAGGATCAGCAGGCATTTTTACAGGCGATTAAGACCGCTTATTTGGAATACGCTTAAAAACAATCAAGTAATTGGTAATTGTTTGTTCAATGTCATTGAGTTAAGCCATTGGGCATGTCATTTCGACGACGAAGGAGGAGAAATCTTCCTCGTTCGTTGGCTCGCCAGATAACGAACACGAAGATTTCTCTCTGCCCTTCACTGCGTTCTGCTCCGTTCGAAATGACATTGATTTGTGGCTTAGCAGCATGATTACCATTTACTAATTACCATTAAAGAGGCACTGATGAACACACACACAATCGGCATCATTATGAACGGTGTGACCGGGCGAATGGGCACCAATCAACATCTCATCCGCTCGATTTTGGCAATCCGAGAGCAGGGTGGGGTTAAAACAAACAGTGGTGACATCATTATGCCCGACCCTATTTTGATGGGACGTAATGAATTCAAGCTCAAGCGGTTAGCTGAAGCGCACGGCTTGAGCCGTTACTCTACTGATCTTGATGCCTGTTTGGCAGACTCCTACAATCAGATTTACTTCGACGCGCAATTGACCAGTCTGCGTGTGCCAGCCGTAAAAAAGGCCATTGCCGCGAACAAAGCCATCTACTGCGAAAAACCCTCAGCCGATACCCTCGATGGAGCACTGGGCCTTTATCGAGCTGCGCAAGAGGTAGGCGTGAAGAATGGCGTGGTACAGGATAAACTTTTCTTGCCAGGGTTACTCAAGTTAAAATATTTGATTGATACCGGCTACTTTGGCAGAATTTTGTCTGTGCGCGGTGAGTTTGGCTACTGGGTTTTTGATGGATTTGGTCAGGCTACCCAGCGTCCCTCCTGGAATTACAAACAGGATGAAGGGGGCGGCATTATTCTTGATATGTTTGCCCACTGGCGATATGTCATCGACAATCTGTTTGGCGAAATCAAATCGGTATCTTGTATCGGGGCTACCCACGTTGATAAACGTGTTGATGAGCAGGGTAATGAATACAACTGTACCGCCGACGATGCGGCTTACGGCACCTTTGAGTTGGACAACGGTGTGATTTGCCACTTCAACTCCTCATGGGCCGTCCGCGTGCGCCGTGATGATCTGCTGACGTTGCAGGTCGATGGCACCCACGGTAGCGCAGTCGCTGGTTTGCGAGAGTGTGTCGTCCAGCACGACTCCTTCACCCCTAAACCGGTCTGGAACCCCGATATCCCCAACCCGATTGACTTCTTTGAAACCTGGCAACAAATCCCCAACAATCAACCCTACGACAATGGCTTCAAAGCCCAATGGGAACTCTTCCTCAAGCACGTCGTGGCCGATGAACCCTTCCCTTGGAGCTTGCTTGAAGGAGCTAAAGGCGTGCAGCTGGCCGAACTGGGCATCCAAGCCTGGCAAGAACGACGTTGGGTTGATGTCTCTGATTTGAGTTGATAGATTGTAATTGCATTAACTCGCATCTGGTTTTTTCGCAACGAATTACACGAATTTCTCTAATTTTTAATTCTTATTCGTATTCAATTCGTGCAATTTGTTGCTGATTTTGGATGTGGCTGTACAACATGATAGTAAACTGTGGTGATTTTCATTGACCATTCACAATTCACAATTCACAATTATTCAGGAGTCTACTATGACCCTATCGCTACAATTACCCCAAGCCGATGGCACGTTAAAGGAATACACGCCCCAATCGGCTTCAACGTTCGAGTTGCCCTCGGCCCCATTGCAAAAGCGAATTGCCTTTGCCGCCGTTCACGTTGTATGTGACCCGTTGGCCGACAATAATCCGACTCAGGATGTTGATTTGGATTGGGAGGCGACGCTGGCCTTTCGACACTATTTATGGTCACTTGGACTAGCCGTGGCTGAGGCGATGGATACGGCCCAACGAGGAATGGGTTTGGATTGGGAGGCGACCAAGCAACTTATCCAACGCTCGGTTGCTGAGGCCAAGACGGTGAACGGCACGATTGGATGTGGGGCGGGCACCGACCACCTAAGCCTCAATAGCAAGCTCACGGTCGCTGATGTGATTGCTGCTTACGAAGAACAATGTGGGTTTATCGAACAGCAGGGCGGTCAAATCATCTTAATGGCCAGTCGCGCTTTGGCAGCCTGCGCTACAGGCCCAGATGATTATCACAAAGTCTACAACCATATTCTGGGGCAAGTCTCCCAACCCGTTATTATTCATTGGCTGGGCGATATGTTTGATCCGGCTTTGAAAGGCTATTGGGGCAGTACTGACTTTGAACCAGCCTTGGATGCGTGTCTTGACGTCATTGTCAACAATCGAGATAAGGTCGATGGGGTCAAGATGTCTTTGTTGGATGATCAAAAAGAGATTATCATGCGACGGCGTTTGCCCGAAGGGGTGCGAATGTACACGGGCGATGACTTCAACTATGCCGAATTAATTGAAGGAGATGAAGTAGGCTATAGTGATGCTTTGCTGGGTATCTTTGACGCGATTGCTCCGGCTGCCTCAGCCGCGCTCCACGCTTTGGATGCGGGTGACCTGACCCGCTATCACGCTATCTTCCAACCCACGGTCCCCCTGTCACGCCACATCTTCCAAGCTCCGACATTTTACTACAAAACGGGTATCGTGTTTATGGCCTACCTCAATGGTCATCAAGATCATTTCCGAATGGTTGGGGGGCAGGAAAATGCTCGCTCACTGCTTCATCTAGTCAAACTCTTCGAATTAGCCGATCTGGCGGGCCTGTGGCGTGACCCTGAGATAGCTGTCGATCGAATGCGTCGTGTATTAGCTGTGTCAGGGATCAATTAGAATTATTTATCCTTTCTCTGAAAACCTGTAACTTTTCTTGACAAAATATGAAAAATGTGTTATTTTTTGTGCAAATTAAGATCATATATAATATATTTCATAAGATATACAATTAGGTAAATCAAGGATGATTACGCAAACTCTCGCTAAACCCCACCGCACAAAAGAAGAATATGTCTATGCCACCTTACGTAGTGGCATCATGCGTTGTGACCTCAGGCCAGGTGAGAAACTGGTTTTAGAGACAATCAGTTCTGAACTCGGCGTCAGCCCCATCCCTGTTCGAAGTGCTTTTCAACGTCTACAAGCGGAAGGTCTTGTTGAAATTACCCCCCACACCGGCACAACCATCTCTACAATTTCCCCCGATACTGTCAATGAAATTTTCATGATTCTTGAGTCCCTCGAACAGGTTGCCTTTAGTGTTGTTGCGGAGAAGGCAACAAGTCGAAATATCACAGACCTCCGTCAACTCATTGCTCAAATGGAGCAGGTTTTGCAGGGAAAGGATGCCGATCAATGGTATGACTTGAACAATCAATTTCATTTGAGCATCGCCACATTAACCGAAATGAAAATGTTGCTTCGTTTTACCAGCCGAGCTTTAGACAATCGAGATCGACTGCGCTACTTCTATTCGGAACAATTCGCTATTCCTCGAATGAGCGAAGCCCACGCAGAGCACAGTCGAATGGTTGATCTATTGGAAAGTCGAGAGATAGAACCACTCAAGAAGCTTGTGACCCAGCACAATCAGAAGGCAAAAAATGCGTACAATCAATTGATTGAGCGTCAAACTCAACAACAGAATGGATCTTCATAAAAAAGAATAAGAAATCACTCGATAATCTTTGGAGGAAACTATGGCAAACGTTGGCTATGTAGGGCTTGGGGAAATGGGCAGTACAATGGTGAAACGGCTTCTGGCCGCAGGACATACCGTTACGGGGTACAACCGCACCCGGTCTAAAGCCGATCCCTTGATTGAGATGGGTATGCAGTGGGCTGACTCGCCGCGTGAAGTGACTGAAATTGCAGATGTGACCTGCTCGATGGTGACCAACACCAAAGCTGTACAGGCCATCACCCAGGGGTCCGATGGAATTTTGGCAGGCTTAACCCCCGACAAAATCTACATTGATATGTCAACGATGAGTCCAAATTACAGTCGGGAATTGGCCGAGCAAGTGCATTCTGAAACAAATGCGAAAATGCTGGATGCCCCCGTTTCCGCGAGCACGATTACCTTAGAAGAGGGTAAAGCTACCTTTATGATTGGTGGTGACAAGGCCTCCTTTGACAAGGTCAAGCCCATAATCGAAGACATTGGCCCAAATGTTTTTCACGTGGGCGAAAATGGCAAGGCCGTAGCCCTCAAAATCGCCATTAACTTGAGCCTCGCCGTGCAAATGATGGGGTTTAGTGAGGGTGTTTTGTTGGCTGAAAAGAGCGGAATCCCTCGTGAGAAGGTGGTGGAAGTGATGCTCAGTAGTGTGATTGCATCCCCGATGGTCAAATATCGTGGTCCGTTTATTCTTGAACATCCTGCGGCATTATTTGACTGCACCATGATGCAAAAAGATCTCAATTTGGCGATTGAATTAGGCCAACAGCTTGATGTCCCCTTACCTACGACCTCAACCACGAATGAGTACATGTCAGCCGCCCGAGGGATGGGCATTGGTCATTATGACTTTGCGATTGTTTTTGATGTTTTGGCTCGAATGGCCGGGATTGATACAGGGCGAAGTTAGCCGCAACAGATTACTGAGGGAGGGTGTATGGCTGGGTACAGCTTTGCAGAGTATCGCAATCAGCTTGATGTCGGCAAATATTACGGGGATATCCGTAATACGGGCTGGCACGACGATGCGGTCTATGAAAAGTTCTCAGAAGCTGAATACGCCCGTCGCTATGCCTTGACCCGTGAGGCGATGGCTAAGCAGGATTTGGATTGTATTATCGTGCCCGGCAGCATTCACGCGATGAGTATGGGGCACGGTTTGGTCTGGCTGACCGGACATCTTGATGTGCGGACCGCCGCTCATTACGTGGTTGTGCCGTTGGAAGGCGAGCCAGTGCTCTTCTGCTCAATGGGTGGCTCACACGTTGAAGCGGTGCGACAAACGGTTTCTATTGCCGATGTGCGCCCTGGGCCGGGAAATAGATTTGGTGAGTTTATTGCGGCCCATCTCAAAGAGATTGGGATGGCGGATAAGCGTATCGGCCTGATGAATGCGATGTCTGAGCGATTTGGCGAGGAGTATATGCCGGTCAACCACTATCTGGCCTTGCGAGAACAGTTGCCCGATGCTGAATTGGTCTTTGTGCCCGAGTTCTTTCACGAGTTGATGTATCTGCACAGCGAAGAAGAAATTCACTTTATTCGCAAGGCAGGCGACCTGTGTGATAAAGCTCTGGAAGCGATTATTGAGCAGGCCAAGCCAGGGATGACTGAGTCGCAACTGGCCGGTTTGGCAGCCAAGGCAATGTATGACGGGGGTGGTATTCCCCATTTGCTCATCATCGCCATCACCTCGATGGAGAAGCCAAACGCGGTCTTCGGCAATCCACGGCCCTCAGATCGGGTGTTGCGCGAGGGAGACATCATCCTCAATGAAGTGGCGGCCTGGTATCAAGGGGTTTCCGCCCAATCGGGCAACCCGATTGTGTGCGGGCAACCGACCGCCTTTGTTAATGAATTTTGGCAAAATGTAGTTGTACCTGGCTACGATTTGATGGCCGAGCAACTACAGCCGGGGAAAACGCTGGATGATGTGTTTAACGCTGGGGGGCTGTACTTTAAGGAAAAAGGGCATCAATCTCGGCCATTGCACATTCATTGTATTGATATCGTCAGTGCTGGCCCAGAGGTAAAAGTGAGTGGTGCGGTTCATAAGGGGTATGACAATTTACTGCAGCCAGGAATGGAGATTATGTTGGAACCTTGTCCCATCACAGCCGATGGTGACTTGGGGATGTTTTTAGGTCGGACCTTTGTAATCAATGAAAATGGAAATGAGGCTGTAACGAAATTGCCTGTCAAATTATATCAGGTTTAGGAATTGATTGGAGATGTTATTTTGAAACAAAGTCCATCAGCTCGAATGAGAGCACCTGTCGAAAAAGTACAAACGATTGAAACGGATTTGGTGATTGTCGGTGGTGGGGTAGCTGGCTGTTTAGCGGCAATCGGCGCAGCCGAAGTTGGGGCCAAGGTCGTGGTCTGTGAGAAGGGCGGCATTATTGAGCGTAGTGGTAGCATTGCCGCTGGGGTCGATCATTACATCGCGGTTTTGGAAGAGGGGCCTGAATGGGATACGCCCGACTATCTGCTACGTCACATTCCAGCGGTAACCCAAGGGGTGACGGATATTCAAGCGGCGGCCCGATTGGTTTATGGCCTGAAGGGGATGGTGCATAAGTTGGAAGGACTGGGCGTCGATTTTCAAGATCCGGAAAACAACGACGTACCCTACTATCGTCACAAAGCGTTTGGTTTGCCGGGTGAGTATCATATCAATTTTGATGGTCACAACTTTAAGCGGGCGATTGGTCACGCGGTACGTAAAACGGGGGCTAAAGTTTTAGAACGGGTGATGGTCTCTGAAATCTTGATGGAAGATGGGCACCCGAAAGGGATTGTCGCCTTCCACGTGCGGCATGGCGCGGTCTACATCGTTTTAGCTAAGGCCATTATTCTGGCGACGGGCGATGCCAATCGATTGGGCAAGAACGCCTCTGGTCATCCTTTTGATAGTTGGCATATGCCCTACAATACGGGTGATGGGCAGGCGATGGGTTTACGTGTTGGGGCGCAGTTGGGCAATATGGAGTTCACCGACTGTACCTTGGGGCCGAAGGGCTACTCTACCCAAGGGCTCAACGCCTTTATGGGCGGTGGGGCATATCTCATCAATGCTCAGGGTGAGCGTTTTATGTTCAACTATGACCCGATGGGCGAAAAAGCCCGACGGGCTGAGTTGGTGAATGGGGTAGTCAGTGAAATTTTGGCGGGCCGTGGTCCGGTCTATTGTGACTGCACCCATTTGCCGGAAGAGGAAATTCGGCGGCTGGAGCATACGCTGGGCGTGGATCGCCCTGCGCTGCCCGTTTATATTGAACAACGGAAGATGGATTTGGCCAAGGAGCCATTTGAAATTAGTATGACCGAGATGGCTAGTGTGCGAGCGGGGGCTTTGTTCCGAGGCGCTGGCGTCCACATCGACGCCGATTGCGCCAGTAGTATGCCAGGGATCTTTGCGGCGGGCGATTGTAGTACGATGAACGCGGCTTTGGCTGGGGCAGCAGTGATGGGGCATGTTTCCGGAATTAGTGCGGCGCGATACGCGCTTGAGCGCCCTACGCCCCGTCCGATTTCTGAGAAAGAACAAATGGGGATTCGCGAGCGACTGTATGAGCCAATGCAACGCGAACTAGGCTTGACCTCGCGCCAATTTGAGGATCAAGTTCGGGCCATTGTGACCGATTTGATTGGATATCGGCGGGATGAAGTGCGGTTGCAGGAGGCCAAACGTCGCTTGAAAGCACTGAGAGCGCAAGAGCAAGAGATGCGGGCCGATGACTTCCACGGTGTGATGCGGGTCAACGAGGCTAAGAATATTCGGGCCGTCGCCGAGTCGATTGCCACAGCAGCACTAGAGCGGCAAGAGACACGTGGTGGGGCGGCTCACTATCGCACGGATTATCCCGAATTGAATGATGACACGGGCCGCCGAATAATTTTGGTGGAACAGGCTGAAGATGACCTAAAGACAACCTCCGAGTCTACAGGCATTCCGGCGGATGTTTTGCCAGACTTGCCAGATGATTTGCGAGAAATGGCTGAAGTAGCGGCATAACGAGGCGATGACAATGACGACAACTATTCCAATTTTAATTAATGAAGAAACTTGTGTTGATGGCTGTACGATCTGTGACTTTTTCTGTCCTGGAGATATTATTTATCGGGAGTCAAAGACTGAGGCCCCAATCATCAAATATCCTGACGAGTGTTGGTATTGTGGCGCTTGTGTCATCCACTGTCCGGTTGATGCGGTCAGTATCGTGTTCCCGCCAGAAATGCTCAATTGTGAGACTCCAGTGACGGCTTTGCTGGGTAAAACAGTAGAAGAGTTTAGCAAAGGGTAATTATGACTCATCCAAATGCAGAAGCTTGGAACATTCGACATATTGGCCATTCTGGCCTGAACGGACATGGCGATGGGATGCAGTTGATGCTCAAAGATCACTACCTGTTTGTCGGGCATCTGGGTAAAATGGGCACGACGGTGTTGGATGTCGCCAAGCCGAGTGAGCCAAAAGTGGTTCACCAAATCGAAGCTCCCCCTCACGTTCACTCTCACAAGGTCCAGATTTCGGGTGATATGTTGATTGTCAATTATGAGCATCATCCCAAAACTGGCCCCAAGCCTGAGAAAACGGGTCTCCGTTTGTTTGATATTGCCGACCCCACTCAGCCGCGGGAAATTAGCTTCTTTGTAACTGAAGGCAAGGGCGTCCATCGAATGTGCTGGCCGGGTGGGGAGTATGTCTATATGTCCGTTTCATTGGACGGTTACACTGATCAAATTATGATGACCGTCGATATCTCTGACCCCACTCAGCCTAAGGAAGTGGCGCGCTGGTGGATACCGGGAATGTGGACGGCTGGGGGGGAGACACGAACTTGGCCCGAGAATTTACGCTATGCGGCTCATCATCCTAACCTGCATAAAGATCGCGCCTACTGGGGCTTTTGGGATGCGGGGTTGGTGATTATGGACATCTCTGATCAAGCCAATCCAAAGAAAGTATCCCAACTCAGTTGGGCACCAGAGGAAGGCGGTAACACCCACACGGCGCTACCTCTGCCTGATCGTAACTTGTTGCTCGTGGTTGATGAGTCCACCAAACCAGAGTGTAACGAGTCACCCCGTCGGGTCCGGGTGTTTGATATCGAGGATGATACATCACCAAAGCTTCTGAGTATGTTTCCGGAGCCGGAAGGGGATTTTTGTACGCGAGGGTTACGATTTGGGCCGCATAATCTGCACGAAAATCAAGCTGGCTCTTTCCAGAGTGATCAAATCATCTTTGTGACCTATTTTAATGCCGGTTTGCGGGTAGTTGATGTCAGTGATCCCATTGCTCCCAAGGAAATCGCCTACTATATTCCTGCCGTGCCGGAGGGGCAGCCTGCCATGCAAACCAACGATGTCTTTGTGGACGCGAACGGGCTGATTTATATCAGTGATCGAGTCAATGGTGGGGTTGATATTTTGGAAATGACAATTTAAGTATTTGTGGAGTTTTGGCTCCCGCCGACACAAGATACGGTCTGGGTCAACCCAGACGATCCTTGAACTTGGACGAATTCGTCCTGAGGTTCAGGGCAAAACCTACCAATTACAAACTCAGTGGAGAGATACCTATGCTCGACGTTGTAGCCGAAAATCTAACAGTAGAATATGAATTGATCCGTGATAAAGAAACATTAACGGCATTGTATGACTTTAGTATAAATATCCCTGCCGGAGAGTTCTTGGTCATCGTCGGTCCCAGCGGTTGTGGTAAAACAACCTTTATTAACGCCGTGGTTGGTCTCGTTGAGGCAACTAGAGGCCGAATACTTTGTGGCGGACAACCTGTCACCGGACCCGGTAATGACCGAGCGATGGTGTTTCAAGATTACGCCCTGATGCCGTGGCGGACAATTCAGAAAAACGTTGAATTTGGTCTGGAGTTACAGGGCCGTCTCAATGCCAAGACCAAAGAGGATGTGGCTCACTACATCAACTTGGTTGGTTTGAAAGGCTTTGAGGAAAGTTTGCCCCACGAGCTATCGGGAGGTATGCGCCAACGGGTTGGTTTGGCCCGGGCTCTGTCAACTGGCCCAGAAGTCTTGACCCTGGATGAGCCATTTGGGGCCTTGGACGCAATGACTCGTGAAGTTATGCAGGCGGAATTTGAGAAGATTCTGTCTCGGACGAGCCAAACTGTCATTTTTATCACCCACTCTATCGATGAAGCAATCACGATGGGTGATCGCATCGTGGTGATGACAGCAGGGCCGGGCCGAATTAAGGCGCTCATAGATGTCGATATTCCCCGTCCGCGTTATGAGTTGGATATTCGGGAGCAGCCCCGTTATCAAGAGCTGCGTCACATGATTTGGGATATGCTCCAATCTGAGCAGCAAGCCCAAATGGATCGAGAGGCGCAGCATAATTGATTTGAGTTGGTAGCGTTATGAGTGTATAGAGTTCTTAGAGTTAAAAACGCTATAAACTCTACTAACTCCATAAACTCTATGAACTATTAGTCAGGAGGTTGACAATGACGACAACATTTAATGAGAACATTCAAGAGATCCCTCGTCGCCGTCCGATTGAGCGGCCAATTGGTTGGGATGGTTTCAAAGATCGATATGGCATTTTGATTATAACCATTATCAACTTTACGGTCTTCTTTATCCTGTGGGAACTTTTGGCTCGCTCAGGCTGGGTCAATAAGTTGCTTTTACCACCATTTTCCGAGGTGGTAACCAAAACAATCGATCTGGGTCAACGTGGTGAGCTGACGAAGCACTTGACGTTTAGCGGTACGAACTTTTTTGTTGGCTTTGCTATTGCCACGGTGACAGGTATTCCCCTTGGGCTGCTTTTAGGCGCCTCCAAAAAACTGGATATCATCCTTGGGCCGTATGTTTGGGCTTTATTCTCGACGCCTCGCTTAGCTCTACTTCCTTTGATTACGGTCGCTCTGGGCTTTGGTATGGCTTCGAAAGTATTCTTGGTTTTTATTGGGGCATTCTTTGTTATTGTTATCAATACCTGGGCTGGGGTGAAGACCGTGGAGCAAAGCCTGCTCCACGCTGGCAGGGTTTTTGGGGCGAGCAAGGCCCAAATATTTAGCAAAATTGTGGTGCCGTACACCCTACCCTTCATCATCGTTGGGCTTCGCCTCGGCGTTACCCGAGCGCTCGTGGTGACGGTCGTGGCTGAGATGTTGGCTAGTTCACGGGGAATGGGTTATTTGATTGTTCGTGGTGTCGACTCCTTCAATTCCGCCCAGGTCTTCTCGATGATCTTACTCTTGGTAATCTTCTCAATGATTATGGTTACCTTGATGCGTAAGCTGGAAGAGTGGGTTGCCCCGTGGCGAGAAGGAGCGGGTGTTTAATTTGAGGTAATTGTTCGGCTATTTCATTCAAGATAACTGGTTGACAGTAAATAGTAATTAGTAATTATAGGTGATAATAAATAACAAATTACTATTTACTAATAACTAATTACTTGTATTAGGGTTGATTGTTTATTCAGGCTGACTAATTACGACGATAGTTGTAGTGTATCAGGGAGGGTGCCTATTGCAGAAATTGGTCAATGAAGATTATTTTATCAAAGCGTCAAAGTCAAACATTATATTAGGAGGAGTGCATCAATGAAGAAGTTACTCAATGTAATATTTGCTGTTGTATTTGTTTTAAGTTTAGGTCCATTGACAGTCTCAGCGGCCCCCTTATATCAAACAGCCTGTTCTGAAGACGTTGTTGTCCAGGCCGATGATTGGCTGTCAAAATTAGCCGATAAATTTTACGGGGATGTTTTAGCCTTCCCGGCGATTATGGAGGCGACCAATCAACAAAATGAAATTGATGATAGCTATGCCAATATTGTCAATGCGAACTTGATTGAGCCCGGCTGGAAGTTATGTGTTCCTAGTGGCGATGATGCCCAGGCCTTGTTAGGCACCCAAAGTGCCCCAGTGGTTCAGGGTGACCCCGCCGAAGTAACTAGCATCTCACAAGGGAACTTCAACCCGAACTATGCTGCGAATGCATTGAACGAATTGTCAGATCACTTTGGTTGGCTACAAGACGGCGGTATTGACAGTCAAGAGATCGTCTTTGTTGATCAAGAGCTAGTTTTCCCCGGCTTGATTGGTGGCAGTTTGCAGTTTGCCCAGCAAGATACGGATGCGGTGGCTGGCGCGGTCTTATCGGATGCCGATCTGGTTTACATCGCCAACTTCCGCGACAAAGAGCCGTGGATTTTAAGTATGCGTGAAGGTGTTGATATGAGTGATCTGTCTGGTATCACCTGTAGCGGTGGTGGGGCAGGCGGTCGAAACGAGTTCAACGCCAAAGCGATGATCGAACGATCTGGTGGTGATCCCGAACAAATCGAGTGGATCCCCATCGGTGGTGGGTCTGATGCCCGTGTCAATGCCTTTGTTGAAGGTCAAATCGACTGTGTTCAGCACTTTGATCGACACCGAACAATGGTTGCTGATGCTGGTGGGGTCTTGGTTTATGATGACCTGGAAAATGTTCCCCAGGACGGTTTTGTCGTTACTCGCTCATTTGCCGAAGCAAACCCACGCACTGTGGTTAACTACCTAAAAGCTTTGATCCAAGCTCGTGATTGGTTCAAGAATCCTTCAAATGAAGATGAAATGTTCGAGATTATGCGTGGCCGAGGCTATGACATTCCTGATACCTTTGTTGAACAATACGAACGTGCGCTCTCTATCATCGGTAGTGATGGTCATTTCGATATTGAAGCAATGGAAACCTTGCTGGCTGACTCTGTCCGCACCGGTAGTTTGGAGTCAGAAATCGATTGGCGAGAGTTTGTTGATATGAGCTACTTGAACCAAGCCTACACAGAGCTTGGCTTGAGTGATCGTACCCAAGATTATGGTGATGGTGGTGGAGTTGTGCTAGGTGACCCCGCCGAAGTAACTAGCATCTCACAAGGGAACTTCAACCCGAACTATGCTGCCAACGCTATGAATGAATTGTCAGACCACTTTGGCTGGTTACAAGAGGGCGGTATCGAAAGCCAAGAGATCGTCTTTGTTGATCAAGAGTTGGTTTTCCCTGGTTTGCTCGGTGGTAGCTTGCAGTTTGCCCAGCAAGACACGGATGCGGTGGCTGGTGCCCACCTCAATGACGCTGGTTTGATTTACATCGCTAACTTCCGCGACAAAGAGCCGTGGATTTTGAGTATGCGCGAAGGGATTGATATGAGCGATCTGTCTGGCGTCACCTGTAGTGGTGGTGGGGCCGGTGGTCGAAATGAGTTTAACGCCCGAGCGATGATTGAACGATCTGGTGGTGATCCTGAACAAATCGAATGGATTCCCATTGGTGGCGGCTCTGACGCCCGTGTCAATGCTTTTGTTGAAGGTCAAATCGACTGTGTTCAGCACTTTGATCGACACCGATCAATGGTGGCCGATGCAGGTGGGGTTTTGGTCTATGACGACTTGGAAAACGTTCCTCAAGACGGCTTTGTTGTCACGCGTGACTTTGCTGAGTCAAACCCACGCACGGTTGTGGCTTATCTGAAAGCCCTGATCCAAGCCCGTGATTGGTTCAAAGACACAGCCAACAAAGATGAAATGTTCGAAATTATGCGTGGTCGTGGTTACGATATTCCTGATACCTTTGTTGAGCAGTTTGATCGTGCTTTGTCCATTATTGGGGAGGATGGTCACTTTGATGTTGACGCAATGGATGCTTTGATTGCCGACTCAGTCCGCACGGGTAGTTTAGATGCGGAAGTTGATTGGCGGGAGTTTGTTGATATGAGTTACTTGAACCAAGCGTACACAGAGCTTGGCATGAGTGATCGTACGCAAGAGTACTAAACTCAAACCCTGATTTAACATAATGTAGTAAGATTTTCGCTCCGTTAGGGCTGTCCTGACGGAGCGAAATATATTAAGACCTCATAAGGAAAGGATAAATTATGGCCCGAATAAGTTATGTTGCTCCAGATGAGATTGAAGATCCGCAATTGCGCGAATGGCTGGAGGATGCGATTGAGAAAGGACGACCTGGCCCAGAAAATTTGTCGATCCGTGCCCATCAGCCTGATGTAATGCGATCTTTTATGGAGAGCCGTCTATCCTTGTTTAACAAAAAAACAAATGCTGGTGTGGTTGAACACGAATTAAAGGAGTTGATGCGCGCCTTTATCGCTCACTCGCTCAAATGTGAGTATTGACACAACCAAGGCACCGGGCAGGCTGCTCGGAAAGACCCCAATCATCGCTTGAATGATTTGGACAATTATGAAACCTCAGATCGCTTTACAGAGCGAGAAAAGATTGCCTTGAAATATGTTGATGCTATCGTCTGGAACCCTGATTTGGCCGATGATGCGCTGTGGGCCGAACTCCACGCCGAGTTTACCGAACCTCAAATCGTCGAAATCGGCTATTGGGCCGGTTTCACCTCTGGAGGGCAGCGTTGGCTACACACCCTTCATACGCGACAGGGTGAGTTAGCGGCTTATATTGAGGGGCGTGAAGCAGAGAAACAACCTGCTTAAATTTTAGGTGCAGAAAGGAAGTAGCTATGACTGAGAAAAGCCCAGACCATACCGCCACGTTTGAGCATCCCAAAGATCGATACTTGGTTAAACTGGAGAATACGATTGTGGCGGACTCAACAAATGTGATTCTTTTGAAAGAGAATGTTAAGGCTGATGTTGCTCTTCCGGATATCCCTTATTTTCCAATCGGGGATATTAAGCAAGACCTTTTGACCGGAACAGATCATCACACCTTCTGCCCCTTAAAGGGTGATGCCAGTTATTACACATTGACCCTTGATGGCAATACGGTTGAAAATTCGGTGTGGTATTACCCTGAGCCGTTGGAGTATGTGGCTGAAATTGATGGGCATGTTGCTTTTTATGCGGACAAATTTGAGATTGTGATGGAACGAAATGTCAGTCAGGAAATTTTGGCAGGGTATGCGGCATTGCAAGGCGGTTAGTCTTTAAGATTAACTTGATCCTTCATTGACCATAATGTCAAAGCCTGCATCCTCCAGCGTCATCAGTACCTTTAAAGACAACGAACCTTTTCTCATTTTATGTGTTCAGGTTGCGACGTTACATATTGGGCAAGGGCTCATTACACCGATTTTGCCTCTTTATGCCCAGACCTTTGCGGTAAGCATTACCCTGGTCGGTTTTCTGCTCACCAGTCAATCGTTGCCAAGGGTTTTTATCAATTTGCCGACGGGACGCTTGGCGGACAAATGGGGGGCGCATCGGACGATGGCCTTGGCCGCTGCAATTGTCAGTGTTTCGGCCATTATTGGGGGCTTGGCACCCAATTATTTTGTCTTTTTGTTAACTCGCCTGCTGCAAGGCGTTGGCACTGGGATGAGTCAAACTTCGGGCTTCACCTATGCAGCCAGTGTGAGTCGGCCAGAAAATCGAGCCCGTTTTGTGTCGTTGTATCAGGGTAGTTTTCTATTAGGCGGTGGTATCGGACCTGTAATTGGTGGGGTGACGGCCCAATATTTTGGTTTTCGCGCACCATTTTTTGTTTATGCCTTTTGTGCCATTTTGGTGTGTGGCTGGATGTTATGGCGGCTACCGGATCCGCGTCAACTTGGAACACAAACACATCGCAAGCGAAGTCGTCCGCCCTTTCTCACAGCAATGCGTCAAATGATGGGCCATCGGGCAATAATTATGGCTTCTCTGATCGGTTTTATGGCTGGATACATCCGAGTCGGTACTCGGCACATTGCTGTTCCATTGCAGGGCGATAGTTTGGGATTTAGTGAAAGTCAGATTGGCTTGGCCTTATCGGCTCTTTTCTTAATGACAGTTGTTTCACTGATGTTGACTGGCGCCTTGGCTGATCGGTTTGGTCGTAAAATGCTGATTGTGCCCAGTTGGCTTTTTGTGGCCGGTGCCCTACTCGTCATCGCCTATGCTCCTCAGTATTCGATTTACATCCTTGGAGGAATGCTATTTGGTCTGGCTGGGGGGATTGGCGGTCCTATCCCAGCTGTGTATGTGGCTGACGCTGCTGACGAGGAAAGCCAAGGCACTGCCATTGGTATCTACCGTACCTTTGGTGATGCGGGAATGGTTTTGGGTCCCTTGGTAATGGGCTGGATGATCGATGTCTTTAGCATTTCCACTGGCCTAGTCGTCAACGCTACATTGATTGTGTTGGTTGCGGTAACCTTTTGGTTGATTGCCCCAGAGCCGAATAGGGAAGCTTAGTCATTGTATTCACGGTTCTCTGCAAAACAATCCAAAGTTTGGAAAGAGATGTTTGATGCATGATACAAACCTACCTCATTTTTCTGAGGCTGAATATCAGCGTCGTTACACACTGGTGCAAAATTGGCTGGCCGAGCAAGGGGGGACAGCCCTGGTCATTTATGCAAATGCCTATGGTGGCGATGGGATACGCTGGCTGACCGGCTTTAAGCCACGGCACGATACCTACCTGATTTGGCCGCAACAAGGAGAACCAACCCTGCTCACCCAGCTTTTCAATCACGTACCCAATGCCCAACGCGTAGCAGTTATCGAAGATGTGCGTTGGGGCGGACCACAATCAGCTTCGACTGTAGTTAAGGTATTGCGAGAAAAAGGATTGACGGCCGGTCGGATTGGTTTGGCGGGGCGAGTGCCCTATCTTGATTACAATCATTTTGCCGAAACCTTGCCACAAGCCGAATGGGCTAAGGCAGGCCAAGGGTATATGTCCCTTCGCCTTGTCAAAAGTGAGGAGGAGCTGACTTGGCTGCGGCAAGGGGCAATGCATACTGATGCGGCGATGGCGGCCTTGGTAGCAGCAGCATTTCCAGGCAAAAGTGAACACGAATTGTCAGCGGCTATCGAGTCGGCCTACATTGGTATCGGTGGCGAACATGGCATTCATTTTTTGAGTAGCACCCCAATGAGTGCGTCAAAATCATACGTTCCTGCCCAAACCCAATCTGCACGACGATTGGCTATTGGTGATGTGATTATCTCGGAACTAAGTGCTGGTGTTGGTGGCTATGCTGGACAAATTCATCGGGCCATCACTGTGGGGGCTGAACCAACTACCGAATATCAACGATTGTATGATGTTGCTCTGGAAGCATACAAACGGATTGTGACAGTATTACAACCTGGAGCCACAGCGCGGCAGGTCTTGGATGCGGCCGATTACATCGCAGATCAGGGTCTGACCGTATGTGATGATTTGGTGCACGGTTATGGAATGGGCTATTTGGCCCCTGTGTTACGAATACGCCAAACTGCGCATAGTCAACAGGCGTCAGAAGATTTCGTTTTTGAGAAAAATATGGCCATTGTGGTGCAACCCAATGTGTATGATCCCGCCACGGGGGCTGGATTGCAAGTTGGCAACTTACTCGCGATTACAGACACCGGAGCGACTTCGCTGCAAAGCTATCCAATGGGCTTTGCTATTGGGGGGCGGGAGCCTGCTTCGTGACTCAAATTGAAATCCAACCTGACGTCGCTTCAGGTCCCGGAGGCTTCACCCTACGGGAAGTCTCTATTCTCGTTGCGTTGATGATCCCGACGTTAATGGGCCTCATCAGCGCCAGCATGTTGGGGGTGGCCCTGCCTGTTATTCAAGCCGAATTTGGGGTGTCAGTCGATTTATTGGCTTTGGTCATTGCGGCCGGATTTCTGATGCGGGTCCCGCTGATGTCCGTTTACGGTCGGGTGGGTGATCTTTTTGGCAAAAAACAGTTGTACTTATTGGGCTTAGTCATCATTGTTGTCGGTGTTATAGTGAGTGCTTTTGCCCAGACCTTTGAAGTGCTCATTGTTGGTCGAATTTTGGAAGGCTTTGGTGGCGCGGCCAGTTTACCATTGGCGATGGCTTTGGTAGTTGATACCTTGCCGGAGGAGCGACGGGGGCGCGGGTTGGGCATCTGGAATGCGGCGGCTCCTGCGGGAATGACACTTGGGCCAGTCATTGGTGGCTTTATGATCGAAGCCTTTGGCTGGCGATCCATCTTTGTGGTTGCAGCGGTAGGCACCATTTTTGCTTTGGGTGTGGTGGCCTTTATGGTGCCAAATTCGGTGTTGCCCACCTCGCGGCCCAAGATCGATTGGCTTGGCGCAGCCGCTTGGGTGGTGACTTTAGCTGGTTTATTATTGGCCACATCAACCGCCAGTATTTGGCCTTTTGGCTCGTTCATCAATTTGATTTATTGGGCGATCACTGGGCTAGGGGTCATTGTTCTCATTTGGAACGCACTCCAGCGTCCTGATCCATTTATTGGATTTGATATCATTCAAAATCGCCGCTTTATGATGCCTTCCTTGGCGATTATGCTGCGGATGTTTACCTTGGAGGGGGTTCGATTTTTAACAATTCTGTATCTGGCTAATGTTTTCCTGCTCTCTCCCAGTCAAATCGGTCTCTTTATGGCCTTTTTCACAGTTCCCCTCTTTATCGGGGTGGCCTATGGTGGCGTTTTAGCTGATCGTTGGACGGCGCGGGCCGTGGGGATGTTGGCAATGAGCGGAATGTTGGTCAGCGTGCTGTGGTTAGGCTGGCTGGACTCGGTCCAACTTGGTTACTGGTGGCTGGCCCCTGGCCTGATGCTATCAGCTTTCTTCACCGCGATCTGTTTAGCTGCATTCTCCAAAACAGCAGTCTCAGCCTTGGGACCAACGAGTGTGGGCCTAGCGGCTGGGGTATACAACACCATCCGTTTTGCTGGGTTGGCCACCTCGACGCCACTGCTTGGGATGTGGCTGGCCCAAGGTTTTGCGCAATATGAGGGCTTGGAATCGGTGGCCCCACCCTATCAGTCAGCCTATTTCATTGTTGCAATACTCGCTGCCGTTGCGATTGGCGTATCCGCCTTAATTCCGGTGCAGGAAGATAAATAGGTGTAAGTGGTAGTGAGCCACACCTACTAGCCGCTAGCCCACTAATCTTCAAAGGAGAAATGATGAGTGACAAACAAGTCCAAGAGGCGTTCTACCACTGGATGCCCCGATTTATGGCGAACAATGTCGATTACAATGACTTGCAGCGCATTCAGGCCAATATGACTACTTGGGATGATTGGTGTCGCGCTTGGTCTGAGATGGGTGCCGAGCATGAGGCGTTGGCCGAGGTCGCAATGACCACCGGACACCATCGCACCGCGATGCAGGCTTACAAACGAGCGGCGATTTACTACCATTTTGGTAATGCCATTTTCTACCGTGATACGGTTCAAAAAGAGGCCGCTCATCAAAAAAAGGTGGAATGTTTTGCTAAGGCTGCCCCTTTGTTCGACCCTCCCTCGCAACGCTTAGAGATTCCCTTTGAAGACACAACTTTGCCCGCTTACTATCGTGTTCCCGCTGGTCCTGGACCACACCCGTGCGTGATTATGGTCTGCGGTTTGGACTCCGTTAAGGAGCAGGAAACTGAGTGGGAGGATGAATTATTGGCCCGAGGAATGGCTACGCTCAGCTTTGATGGCCCTGGCCAGGGTGAAATGTGGGCGCGAATGAGGCTCCGGCTCGATTTTGAAGCCTCCGTTATCGCCATTGTCGATTATCTCTCCGCCCAGCCCGAAATCGATGCCAATCGCATTGGTTTGTTGGGGCACAGTATGGGGGGCTACTTTGGGGCACGGGCGGCAGCGGGCGAACCTCGTTTGGCGGCTGCAGTGTTGATTGCGGGCTTCTTCTCTCCCCGCAATTGGGATAAGATGTCGATTTTCTCCAAAACTGGATTGCAGCATTTGTTTGGTGTTGAAACCGAGGTCGAAGCTCGTGAATTGGCTGCTCAACTCACGTTGGCTGATGTCGCAGGTAATATCAAATGCCCCATCTTGATCATGCACGGCACAAAGGACACCCTCATTCCGGCGGATGACGCGCATCAACTCGCTGAAGCGGTGAATTGCCCTTATGAGTTGGTGATTTATGAAGGCGGGAATCACGTGATGAACAACTTTGTCTACAAGATGCGCCCACAGGCAGTAGATTGGCTGTATGATCGACTGGTGCAAGAAATTCCGATGAAAGTGTAGGATTACTTATGTCAGAACAAATGAACCTAGCAAACCCTGAGTTGATTACCAGCCGGGTCCACGGCACGATGCTTGATCATTCATCCAGCCAGATGCAGGTGCGGGAATTGACCCCACTGATTGCGGATGAAAAACCATCGGCGGGTGGGCAAAATCGAGGCCCCTCTCCGTTGGAATATATTTTGGTCGGTCTTTGTGCTTGAGTAAATGTTTCCTCAGCCAGGATGGCTGAAAAAATTCGCTTCAAATATGATCATCTCGAAAGTTTTGCCGAAGGTGATTTGGATCGACGGGGCCGAAAAGGCACAGCGGAGGTCCCGGTTCACTTTAGCTCTGTGCGACTGGTAATCAAGATTAAGACGAAGGAGTCTGATAAACGGCTCAATCGTTTGGCAGAATTGGTGGCGCGTTATTGTCCGGTGGATAGCCTCATCAAAGCGGCGGTGCCAGATTATTCGGTGGTATGGGAACGGGTAGATTGAGTTTGTAGAGTTTTAGCGTTGCGATTGTATGAAAATAAACGGCTAGAGAGTATCACTAACCACTAGCCACTACTCACTATTTTTTAGGAGAACTTATCTTGGCAGATATTACACCTCTAACTGACAAATTGTATGAATACTTATTGTCAGTGTCGTTACGCGATACCGAGTTGCAGAAACAACTGCGTGAGCAAAATGTAAATGATCCATTGGCTGGTAAACAAATTTCGCCGGAGGCGGCTCAGTTTCTTGCGGTTTTAATGGGCTTGATGGGGGTTAGGCGAATGATTGAAGTAGGGGTTTTTACCGGATATAGCTCATTGGTGATGGCAACAGCTCTGCCTGATGATGGACAAATGATCGCTTGCGACGTTGATGAACCCCGCGCCAAGATTGCCCAAATTTATTGGGCTGAAGCTGGTGTTGACCACAAAATCGATCTGCGACTAGCCCCAGCCACGGACACACTGCAAACGTTACTTGATGAAGGGCAACAAGGTCAGTTTGATTTACTCTTTATCGATGCCGATAAAAGTAACTATGACACCTATTATGAGATGGGTCTTGAACTGGTCCGGCCCAATGGATTGATCGCTATTGATAACACCTTATGGAGTCATCGGGTGATTGATCAAAGCCGAACGGATGCGGATACAGAAGCAATTCGGGCCTTGAATAAGAAGCTTTATGCGGATGAACGGGTCGATATCAGCCTGGTGCCCATCGGCGATGGCATCACCTTGTTGCGAAAGCGACCTGATTGATGAAAGCCTTAGTGCTAGAGGAAATTGGTGGCCCTTTGCTTGCCAAAGAAATGCCCCCACCGAAGCCTGGTCTTGGTGAGGTATTGTTACGAGTACGAGCCTGTGCAGTCGATCAATTTGACCTGAAAATTCGCTATGGCACGGTCCCTCACGCTAAACCACCGATAATTTTGGGACACGAGATTGCCGGGGAAGTAGCTGGATTAGGTGAAGGTGTAACGCAGTGGCAAGTGGGGCAACGAGGCACCAGCACTCTCTATCTGACCTGTGGCTATTGCCGCCAATGTCGGCGCGGGCGAGAAACAATCTGTGAGAACTTCCTCGGCTATCTTGGCATCCAGACCCCAGGTGGTTACGCTGAGTACACCACCGTTCCAGCGGTGAATTTGGTTGCGCTCCCTGACTCGATTTCCTTTGCTGATGGCTCCATTTTAGCCAATGCCATTGGCACACCCTATCACGCCTTTACCAAACGGATGCGTCTGCAGCCGGGCGAGCGGGTGATCATCACCGGGGCTGGTGGCGGGGTTGGTCTCCACGCCATTCAACTGGCCCGAATGATGGGGGCCTTGGTGCTGGCCGTGGATATTGGTGAGGCTAAGCTTTCTGCTGCTGAGGAATACGGGGCTGATGTGGTGGTTGATCCGATGGTTGATGATTTTGCGATGGTAGCCAGAGATTGGACGAATGGTGAAGGCGTTGAAGGTGTCTTAGAGCTGACTGGAGCAGCCACCTTACCCACATCGATTAAGGCTCTGGGTAAAGGTGGTCGAGTGGTCATCGTCGGCTTCCATACCGGCAGCGAGTTCACCGTCCAGGCCAGCCAGATGGTCGCCAACGAGTGGGAAATTCTTGGCTCCCGCAATGTGACCAAGCAGGAGTTGGCCGAAGTGGTGGCGTTGGTTGAAGCTGGGCGGATACGACCCATCATTACGGAGACTCATCCCTTGGAAAGCGCAGAGGAAATTCATACCCGTTTGCAAAACCAAGAAATTGTGGGGCGGGTGGTGTTGGAGCCATAGTTCATTCTGGTTTTGGAATATATCCGACCTAGCGTGGGTAACTGGTGCCAAAACTCAGTTTTGGCACCAGATTGGGTTATGAAACTCTGTTTCACCGAAACTCCAGTTTCATAACCAGAATCCACGATAAGTGAGATTCTGATTTTATTGGAGGAAACTTGAAAGTCTTATTTATCGGCGGGACAGGCATCATCAGCTCTGCTTGCACCCAACTTGCGATAGAACGCGGCATCGATCTTTATTTGCTTAATCGGGGGCAAACCTCACGCCCTGTGCCGGATGGGGTGAAGGTTTTGACAGGGGATATCCGTGACCCTAACTCGGCTCGTCAGGCGCTGGGAGATCATCACTTTGATGTTGTGGTCAATTGGATTGTCTTTACCCTGGAACAGATTGAGCAGGATTTGACGCTGTTTCAAGGGCGAACCCAGCAATACATTTTTATTAGCACTGCCTCCGCTTACCAAACACCGCCAGTCAGCTTGCCTATTACGGAGTCAACCCCATTGCACAATCCCTTCTGGGCTTATTCGCGCGCCAAGATCGCTTGTGAGGAACGATTGATGGAGGCCTATCGAACGGATGGCTTTCCCCTCACCATTGTCCGGCCAACCCATACCTATGATCAAACCCTGCTTCCCTTTCACGGACGCTACACCTTTGTTGACCGGCTTCGGCGCGGCAAAAAGGTCATTGTTCATGGCGATGGTACATCCCTGTGGACGATGACCCACCATCGTGATTTTGCTAAAGGCTTTGTGGGCTTGCTTGGAAATAGTCAGGCAATTGGCAATGCCATTCACATTACGTCGGATGAAGTGTTGTCCTGGAACCACATCGCAGAAATACTAGCGCAAGCAGCCGGTGTTACGTCCAATATCGTTCACGTTCCTTCTGATTTGATTGCCGCGTTTGATCCATCGTGGGGGGATAGTTTGTTGGGGGATAAAGCCCATAGCATGATTTTTGATAACAGCAAAATCAAGCGACTCGTGCCGGATTTTGCGGCGACGATTCCTTTTTCCCGTGGGGCTGAAGAGATAATGGCCTGGTATGACGCTGATTTATCTCGGCAGGTCGTTGATCCAGAAATTGATCAATTGTATGACAAAATTATTGAGGCCTATGAGGCCAGTTTTCCATAAGCAATCATTCGTAAAGGAGAGGTAAACATGGCAAGACTTTTTACTAAAGATGAATTACCAAAATTCAACTCAACCCGTGATGGGCGAGATCGGCTGGATTTGCTCACCGAGAATGTGCCCATCGAGGCTCCCGGCTTGCGGGCGGATCGCATCATCTACCATCCAGGCGATACGGCAGCCAAACATTACCACGAGGGTTGTTATCACCTCTTCGCCATTTTGGAGGGCGAGGGTTACTACTGCACCCCAACTGACAAATATCTACTCAAACCAGGAATGGCCGTCATTGTGCCACCCGACGAAGTTCATTGGTTTGAGAACGAAAGTGAGGCCAACTTCAAATTCGTGGAGTTCTGGGCACCATATCCCACCAAAACCGTTTGGATTATCGAGGATGATGTCTGAACGTGGGCGCGGAAGGACTAGTTAGTCCAAAGATAAATGATGGCTGATGAGTAGTATGGGATGATTACGAAAATTAACTACTTTCGTAAATTGATTTCAAGCCACTCATCACTCATCACTAGCCACTAACCACTTGATTTTAAGGAGAGAACAAATGCCAGATGCACGAATAGAGTCGGCGATTAAAAATTGGGCACCCCGCTTTACCTCGCAAGGGGTGGATTATAACGACTTTGTCCGTACAACCAGCGGTTTGGAGCACTGGGAGGAGTGGAATGATGCCTGGTGTGCTACGGCGGATATGCACGCTGAGTTGGCCCAAGCGGCTGAAGCGGCTGGATATTCATTGAGCGCTGGCGAAGCGTGGGTACGTGCGGCCCTTTGCTACCACTTCTCAAAGTTTGTCTGGATGTTAGATATGGAAAAACACCACGCTGCAGCTCAAAAGGCAGTGGCTAGTATTTACGCCGCTCACAAACATCTCGACCCTACAGCGCAGCGGCTGGAAGTGCCCTTTGAGGGGGCAAAGATGGTGGCGAATTTACGACGGCCTGATGGGATTGATAACCCTCCGCTCATCATTCTTGTCCCTGGTTCAGAGTCGACCAAGGAAGAGTTTTTCTATTGGGAAGAGAATTTTCTCAAGCGAGGAATGGCCACGCTATCAATGGAGGGGCCGGGGCAAGGGGAAACAGGCTATGTGGTGCCGATGCGTCACGATTATGAAGTTGCGATCAATACGATGATCGACTTTTTGGAAGGACGAGATGATGGGGTTGATCTGAAGCGACTGGGTTTGGTCGGGGTGAGCTTGGGGGGATACTACGCACCGCGAGCCGCTGCCTTTGAGCCTCGCGTTAAGGCGGTGTCGGCCATCGGGGGGATGTATGAAATGATGGATCGCTGGGATCGACTGCCACCGATTTCATTAGAAACTTATATGAAAAATACGTGGTCTTCAACCCTTGAAGAGACCAAAGAAAAGGTAGCGAAATTTTCCCTTGAAGGGGTGGCCGAACAAATTATGCAGCCGCTGTTGGTGGTGTTCGGGAAGAAAGACCGGCTCGTACCCTATGAGCACGCCGAACGTTTAGCCAAAAATGCGCCCAATGCCGAGTTGGTGATGTATGAGAATGGTAATCATGTTTGTAACAATATGCCCTATAAATATCGACCCCTTGTTGGGGACTGGATCAAAGCAAAATTGGAGGGAGTGTCATTGTGACAATTATTGTAGATAGTAGCAATGCAAAAGTCGTTCAAGGCGAGACCTGGACGCAAACGATCTTGGCTGATCAAGAAATTATTGGTCAACCTGCCTTGGCTGTAAGTCTATGGCTGTTTGAAGCGGGTGGAGAAGGACCTGAGCAAATCCACAATGGCGAAGATCAGTTACTGTATGTTATTCGGGGGAGTGGTACAGCCATTGTTAATGGCGAGACTTTTTCGTTGAATGAAGAAAGCGTTTTGTGGTTGGAACTAGGCGAGCAATATCAGTTTAAGGCGGGTGAGGCTGGGTTAGAGATTTTGCAGGGGTACAACAACGTTAATCAGAACAAGTAACTATTAATTTGGAGCAAATGTAATGGGTATTTTTTGGGGGGTTGTGGCTGGAGTCAGCTTTGGTGTATTTCAAATTATGAATCGGCAGGCGGGCAAGGGGATGGGGGTATTTGAAGCCACATTCTTATTACTCTTTGCCAGTAGCGTTGTGTTAACCATCGCTGCTGTCCTCACCGAAGATTTGAACATTTTATGGGCTGCGCCGTGGCAGGCCTGGGGATACTTTATTGCCGCAGGCTTTATTCATTTTTTTGTGGGCTGGACATTGTTGAGTGTTAGTCAGAAACGGATCGGGGCAGCGCGCACGGGGGCGTTAGTTGGGGCTATCCCTTTGTTTGCGACCATTTTTGCGGTCATTGCCTTGCAAGAGTGGCTAACGGTTCCTAGCTTAATTGGTGTCTTGTTGGTGGTGGCGGGAGTCTATACGGTGTCGAGTAGCTAAGATGAGTGATACTGTGAATTCTCAAATGGAACCCGTCGTTGATTGGCGGGGTGTATCGTTTGGATTAGGCACGGCCCTCTGCTGGGCCACCAGTCCGATTTTGATCCGGTTGGGGTTGGAAGGGTTAGCCTCTCCATTGTTAGGGGTCACCTTAGGGATGATTGCCACAACGCTCGTCTATGGCATTTTGCTGTTGATGCGTGGCTCACCATTGGCTGGGTTTTCATTGCCTACCAAACTTTTATGGCTGCAATTGGTAGCCGGCGTGATTGTGGGGCTGGCGACCTGGGCACGCTGGGTCGCGCTGGATTTGGCCCCAGTTGGTGTGGTGGTGGCCTTGGGGCGATTATCCATTCCAGTGGTCATTATTTTTGCCCCATTTGTGATCGGGCAGAATTTAGAACGGGTTACACTCCGTGTGTGGATTGGCGCAGCCTTGATTATTGGTGGCTCATTGGTGCTTATCTTTTTTGGCTAAAGTAGAACAGAATCAATCAAAGGGGATTTGATGATGGTTATTGATGTGCATGCACATATTATTGTATCAGAGATTGCTCGGGCCGCTGACACATCTGATCAGTGGCGGCCTAACGTACTTTGGGAAGATAGTCAGCAGCTTGTAGAATTTGGTGGGCGTCGCCTGAATTCCGCCCTTCGAGAATTTACGGATATGGAAATGATTCTAGCTGAACAAGATAAAGCTGGGGTCGATAAATTGGTCTTGACTCCGTGGTCTTCTCTGTTTCGTTATAATGCTGACTTGGACGTATCCCTTGAGGCAAACAAAATTCAAAATGATGCTTTAGCCAAAATTGCTCAGGAACATTCTGATCGAGTAGCGGCTTTAGGCACCGTGCCTTTACAGGATAGTCAAGCGGCGGTTAATGAACTCAAGCGGGCGATGAATGAATTGGGGCTACTTGGTGTGGAAATTGGTACAAACGTTAATGGCACCTATCTTGGCGATGAACAGTTTCGTCCCTTTTGGGCAGCGGCTGAGGAATTAGGCGCGGTTATTCAAATTCATCCGGTGCCTGGCGTGGGGGGGCCGACCAATCGGCAATATTATTTGTGGAATGCCTTTGGGAACCCTGCTGAAACGACCCTGACTGCCGCTCATATGATTTTTTCAGGCTTGCTGGAGGAGCACCCTAACTTGAAAATCTGCCTCTTCCATGGTGGAGGACATCTGCCTTATCAAATTGGACGGCTTGATCGCGCTTATGAGATGCGCACAGAAACCCAGGCCAAGATTAGTGCGCCACCCAGTACCTACCTCAAAAAGTTCTATTTCGATACCATTACTCACTCATCTGAAGCGTTGACTTACTTGGTTAACCTCGTTGGTGTCGATCAAGTCCTGCTTGGCTCCGACTACCCGTTCGATATGGGCTATGATCGCCCAGCAGAAATTGTTCAGGCGTTGGGGCTATCGGCTGCGGATGAAGCCAAAATTTTGGCTGGCAATGCACAAAAATTGTTCGGATTGTAAAAACTGGTTGGGGATATAAACTTTCAACAACCACTAACCACTAGCCACCGAATTTACAGGAGGAAGCAATGCCAGATGCACGAGTACAAGCGGCCATTAGCAACTGGGCACCCCGCTTTACCTCACAAGGGGTAGACTATAACGATTTTGTTCGAACCACTAGCCAGATCGATACTTGGGATCAATGGCTGGACGCTTGGGCGGCGACAGGGGATATGCACGCCGAACTCGCTCAATCTGCGGAGAATGAGAATCACGCGTTGAGCGCAGGGGAGGCGTGGGTACGAGCGGCGTTATGCTATCATTTTGCCAAATTTGTTTGGATGGTTGATATGGACAAATATCGGGCTACGGCGAACAAAGCGGTACAGAGCTTATACGCGGCCCATCGGCAGTTGGACCCAACGGCTGAACGGCTTGAAATGTCATTGGACGGGAAGTTGATCGTGGCCAATCTACGTCGTCCGACTGGTGTGAACCAGCCACCCTTGGTTATTCTACTACCAGGGTTGGACTCCACTAAGGAAGAGTTTTTCAATTGGGAAAATGTTTTTCTAAAGCGAGGGCTGGCTACGGCCTCACTCGATGGTCCTGGTCAGGGCGAGGCTGGCTACCATAGCCACATTCGACATGATTATGAGGCTGGGGTGAAGGTTTTGTTGGATACCTTGGCTGATCGAACTGAGCTGAATATGGATCGAGTAGGCTGTGTCGGGGTGAGTATGGGCGGCTACTATGCCCCCCGCGTAGCTGCATTTGAGCCACGAATCAAGGCTGTGGCCCCAATTGGTGGCCCCTACAACTTTGGCGATTGTTGGGATCAATTACCGATGTTGACCCGTGAAACCTTTGTTCATCATTCTGGTGCAGCAAATGAAATAGAGGGCAAGGAACGTGCCTCAAAATTGAGTTTGACCGGGGTAGCCGAGCAGATCACCCAACCGATGCTTGTGGTCTTCGGTAAACTGGATCGTCTGATCCCCTGGCAACAAGCTGAACAGTTAGCCGCTGAAGCCCCCAATGCCAAACTGGTCATGTATGAAGATGGTAATCATGTTTGTAATAATTTGCCCTTCAAGTATCGCCCCTTGGTCGGTGATTGGATGCAAGAGACTTTAGGTGGATAGAGCAAATCACTAACCACAAACTGCAAAACACTATTATTCAAGGAGAATACAATGATTAACGATACAAAAGACTCGATTGTAGTCAATCGAGCCAGTGGTAAAATGTTGACACATAGTGCGTCCCAAATTCAAATTCGGGATTTGGAGCCGGTCATTTCGGATGAGCCGCCGTCGCGAGGTGGGGAAAATAAAGGGCCATCGCCGCTGGAGTATATCCTGGCTGCGCTCTGTGCCTGAGTGAATGTTTCAACGGCCAGGATGGCCGCAAAAATTCGCTTTGAGTACAGTGATCTAGAAACCCACGCTGAGGGCACGCTTGATACGCGGGGGCGTAAAGGTGAGGCTGAAGTGCCGGTGCATTACAAAGCGGTTCGGCTCAATGTGCGCCTCAAGACCAGCGAAACAGATAAAAAGTTTGCTCGCTTGACCGAATTGGTGGAGCGATATTGCCCAGTGGATAGCTTGATTAAGGCGGCGGTGCCAGATTACCAAATCATTTGGGAACGGGTAGAATAGGAAGAAGTTTAGTTTGTGCTTCTCAAAAAAAGCTTTGATTATAGGAGTCCATCCCAAAAAAGCTTTGGGCATACACTTTGGGACTCCTATATTTCATTCTTAAAGTCTAGTTGTCTTTTCTGAAAATTAACCAGATCATCAGCTAATGACCACAATGACCACCTTAACCCGAAAGAATGTTGTCCAGCAAATTCAAGCTGCCAGAGCCTCTGAGCGGATGCCTGAGTTTAAAGGTGCTGATTTACGTGGAGCTGATCTCATGGACGCTGATTTGACAGGCGCTAAATTGAAGTGGGCCAAGCTGGATGATACCATCCTGCCCGAAAGTTATCAGCATCAAGCCTCGCTTGCTGAGCAAGTGATTAATCGATTTCGAACATAGTTGTTCGATAAGCTTTTTTGTTTGGGGGTAACATGCAGCAGTCAGAATTGATGATGAAAATGGACAACGGGTTGGTTGACTCAATTACGGATTTGTTGCAATCGGCTTTGCAAACTGTGATTTTTTTTATTGGCTTAATTTTTGTGATCTGGGCCTTTTTTGTTTTTGTTGTGTTATTTCCTGCTTCAATTGAAGATGAAGTCTTGATCATTACCCCAGTTTTGATGTTAACCTGCTTCGTAACCTGGTGGCTTGTGCCTAAATATCTTCTGCTGGCGCAAATTGTATGGCAAGCCGGGCTGATGATAACGATTAGTCTGGCCCTGATTTTGCTCAAAATTCCAGAAATTTCGTTCTTTTATGCCTTACTCCCTTTGATGGCAATGATTACGATGAACTGGACCATTGGTGGCTTAAGTGAAGGTCTGATCATTTTGTTGATGCTTTACTTTACACAGGGGCCTCTGGCCGATGTGTTTCCGGTGGTTTACCTATCACTTATCCCTTTAGCCGGGGCGATTACTTTGTTTATGGGCTGGGTAATTACCCGAGCTTTGTTAACCACCATACAATGGTCGCTGACCAGCTTAAATCAAGCAACCGCCAATCTAGAAGAAACCCGGCAACATCGGGCCTCATTAATGCAAATGCGGAAAAATCTAGATCAAGCGAATTACCAATTAGAACGAGCCAACGCCGATTTAGTGGCGGCGTGGCGGGTGGCAGACGAGGCCGAGCAATTTAAGACGGAGTTTGTGAACAACTTGAGTCACGAATTACGCACCCCCCTTAATCTGATTGTGGGCTTTAGCGAAATTATGATGACGTCCCCCGAAAGCTATGAAGGAACGACTTTACCACGTGTCTATCGCGGGGATATGAATTCGATTTATCACAGTGCCCAGCATCTATTGGCCCTGGTCGATGATGTGTTGGATTTGGGGCGAATTGAGGCGGGGAAAACGACCTTAGTACGTGATCGAATTAATTTGACGAGTGTCATTACCGAGGCCGTGAGTATGATGCACGATTATATCACGGCAAAGGGCTTGATATTGAACACTGATATCGCCCCTGATTTGCCCCAAGTTTGGGCAGATCGTCTACGCATTCGCCAAGTTCTGCTCAATCTGTTGGTCAATGCTGCTCGGTTTACAGAGAAAGGGAGCATTGAGGTCATTGCTCAACAACAGGATCAAATTGTGTCAATTCAAGTGAAGGACACCGGCCCAGGCATTCCCGAGCAAGATTTAACAAAAATATTTGAAGAGTTTCGCTCAACAGATCAACCGCTCTCCACCTGGCATAGTGGTACCGGATTGGGATTACCCATCAGTCACAAATTTGTGGTTTTGCATGGCGGTGAAATGGGCGTTGAAAGTCAGGTCGGGCAAGGCTCTACTTTTTGGTTTACCTTGCCCATCGTGCGTGTTCTAGAAACCCCTCTCTCGGATGAAGCTCGAACGTTACCCCCTATTCCTTTACGCTCAACCGAACGGATCATCGTTGTGGTCCATCGCGACTCCAAGGTGCCTTTGGTCGTGCAACGGTATTTGGATGGATATCATGTGATCGGGGCTGAAACCCTTGCGATGGGCATTACATTGGCTGATCAAACAAAAGCGATCGCCTTGATTGCGGAGGAGGTTGATCTGATGGCTTCGGATGCGGTAAATTTAGACCTGCTTCCTAAAACTTGTTTGGTCATCAATTGCCCCTTGCCCAGCGGACGCTGGGCCGCCCTGATGTTAGGTACTCAGGAATTTCTGACCAAACCTGTCTCTCGCGAGCGTCTGTTGGCTGAGATTGATAAATTGGAGATTCCCGTTAAACGTGTGTTGATTGCTGATGACAAGCCTGAAGTGGTTGAACTATTTGAGCGAATGTTGATTAGTCATCCCACGATTCAAGCATGTATTCACGCGTATAATGGGGTTGAGGTCTTAGAGCAGGCTAGATACACTCAACCTGATTTGATTTTGCTTGATTTGATCATGCCTGACTTGGATGGGCAGGGGGTGCTAGAACAACTCGCCCAAGATTCAGACTTAGCAAAGATTCCCGTAATTATCGTTTCCGCCGAACCACCTAATCAATTTGAGGCGAAATCAGTTGAAGGGATGCGGATTTTTAGGCCGCGTCAATTTGAGATGAATGAGATGGCCCAAACATTTGTTGGTATTTTTCAGGCACTCAATCCAGCGTGGCACCAACTTGACTCCACGGCCTCAACAACCGAAGTAGTGCTTGGTGGGTCACCGGCTTAGGGAGATAGGCTGTTGCCCCTAGATTTTGAGCCAATTGTGGCTCATTGAGCACCGAACAAATGATGATAGGGGTATTCTGTAGATCATCCCTATCTTTAAAGTCAGTCAATAGCTCCCAACCATCTTCACCGGGCATCATCACATCTAAAATGATAATGTCTGGTTGTTTCGCTTCAATTTGCTGCCGAGCTTCAATGCCATTGACCGCCCCGATAATCTGCCAAGGTGTTCCCGCCAAATAACGACGAAAAAGATCAACCAAGCCCGCATTGTCGTCAACCACTAATAGCATTCCACACTTTGAGGTGGACCAAATCAAGCGAGCTTGCCAATAATTTTCCCCTTCGGTGTTGATTGCCAATAAGCCACGCATCTCCTGAAGTAGTTGTTCTCCGATTTCAAGACCGAGCCCCTGCCGAGGCCGAGTCGGTAGCAGTTGGATTTGACTATCTCCCCGCCAAACCTGTAAAGAAAGCCCCGCCTCGCGGTTCGACACAGTGTCAGTTACGGTTACTCGCCCCCCCGCCCCAATATCTAAGGCGTAGGTCAAAATGTTGAGAATTGCCTGCCGTAACATAACTCGATCCGCGTGCAAGATCGTAAAGGGCCGGTTGATTTCAAAGATCAGATCAACCATTTTTGCCTGGGCCAGCGGGATAATGACAGGCTTGAGCTTATCCAAAATTGCAGTGATATTGATGGCTTGCCAATCAGCTTGGGCGATGAGATGTTTGATATCAATTTGAGCCTCATCGACCCGTGTTTTGATCTCAGGCTCAGATATTTCCTGTAGTTCAGGGGGCGGGTGATGGCTTTTCTCCCAGAGCATTTGGGCTACAGCCTCCAAGGCCAGAGTATGCGTACGATAGTAGTGACTCTTGCTCAAGCCTAACTTATCCATCACTTCTACCCAATTCAAGCCCTGTACATATCTTAGCTCCAGAATTTTATACGATCGCCAATCTGGTGATTGGGTTGAAACTTGGCCCTGCGGATAAAGGGTGCGGATCGCTTCAAGCATGATGCGTCGTAAGGTTTGGCTGCGGTGGGCTGTATCGGTTGTGGAGGAGACGAGTACCTCTGTTAGCGGGTGACTTTGTAAGTAAACGGAGTCGTAGAGATTTTTGAGGACCTCATTAATCCATTCCGAAAACTCCTCAAAACTCGCCGTTGGGGATTGGTTAGACATAGTAGCCACGATTATACCATGCCCAGAAATGCGGGAAAAATTTGGGAAAATTGAGGAAAAAACCTCTATTCAGGGCCAATACTCTGTAGTAGGATGATAATATATTGAAAAATCAGGCGTTCCAAAGCAAAGGTGCTGGCTTGATGGCGAAGAAAAAAACAGATCCCCAATCATCTTCTACCCCTCCCAAATCTAACATAACAACTCTCATGGACCGACCAGACATCAGCCAAATTAATGTTGAGGCTGGTTCCGGTCGTCGCCAGAGTTTGCAAGGCTTTGATGACGATTATGTTGACATTGTCGATTACATCATCCGTTCTACCCACAAAATATGGGAAGGGCGGGGGATGGGGCTGATTTATACCCACTACATCCACAACGCCAAAATGCACACTGCAGAGGGCTTGGTCTATGGTCGCGAAGCCTGGATCGTTAGCTCAATCAATGCCTTGGCTGCCTTTCCTGATCGCAAACTTTATGCCGATGATGTGATTTGGGCGGGGAATGATCAAGATGGCTTCCATACCTCCCATCGGATGACGATCATTGGCACAAATACGGGCTACACCCGTTATGGCCCGCCAACCGGCAAACAAGTGGTCTATCAGGTTATTGCTAACTGTGTTGTTAAAGCGAATCGAATCTCTGAGGAATGGGTCGTCCGTGATGAGCTAAGCATGATTCGTCAACTTGGCTTTAATCCTCAGCAGGTCGTGGCCGATTTAGCTCAACAGCCGATCCCTGATGGTGCCACGCCCGAAACCTTTGGGGCAATTGAACGTCTGCAAGGCCAAGATGTCCCTCCGATTTACGAATCACAAACCTCTAACGAATTTGATATTGAACACTTTATTCGACAAGCCATGCACGAAATCTGGAACTGGCGACTGTTTAACAAGCTCGATGATTACTTTATCGAGACCTTCCAGTGTCACACCTGTCCCAGTAAAGAAATTTATGGCCGAAGTAACTATTTGGCCCATATGATGGATTGGTTGATTCCTTTCCCAGATGGTCACCTGCTCATTGATCATCTTTACTGGCTAGGCAATGATGATGAAGGCTATCGGGTCGCTTGTCGGTGGAGTTTTGAGGGCACGCATCGTGGGTATGGCAAATATGGCTCGCCCACAGGCAAACGTATACGGATTATGGTCATCAGCCACTTTTTGGTGAAAAATGGAAAGTTCGTCGAAGAGTGGATGATTTTTGATGAGTTGGCCTTATTGCAACAGCTTTATGTGCCGCCAGCCATAGATGCATCGGATGTTATTCCATTCTAAAGAGACCTTTAATAAGGAAATATGATGGCTTCAAAAAAAGAGGAACAGCCAACTAAGGCTAAAGAAAAAACGCATTTGATGCGCCCCAAAGGTGAACCTCGTGTCATGCCAACAGATTTTTCCATCTCCCTCGCTGAAAAAGGTGGGACTGATCGACTTTTCCTTCATCCTGGCACTAAACGACGCCACAGTATGCAAGGGTTTGAGGATGAATATGTTGATATCATTGACTATATCGTTCGTATCACCCATCGTATTTGGGAAGAGAAAGATATTGGTTACATCTATGATACCTATCGCCACAACTCCAGGGTAGTCGATGACTATGGCCTGCAATATGGCCGAGATAAAATCGTGGCTGACACAGTCTATACTGTAAATGCTTTTCCTGATGTCCGGCTCTATGCAGACGAAATTGTCTGGGCGGGCGACGATGAGGTTGGTTTTCATACCTCCCATCGCACAGTGATTAGGGGGCACAATACCGGCTACAGCCGTTATGGGGCACCGACGGGGCAAAGTGTGACATTGTGGTGTATCGCCAATTGCATCGCTTTGGAGAATGAAATTTTCGAAGAGTGGGTGGTTTATGATACGGCGAGCTTGATACAGCAACTTGGCTTTGACCTACGAGAAAAGGCACGTGAGTTTGGTAATCAGCTCGACAAGGACAGTCTAAAGGATCAACGCTTTGGTGAGCCTGAACGACTACTAGGGCAAGGCAAGCCCGAATATAAGATGCGACAGGACTCTGGCGGATTTGATGTTGCTGACTTCATCCACGTCACCTACCACAACATCTGGAACCGCCTGTTGGGCACAGTGCGAACCGCTTACGCCCCGACGCTTCGGTTTCGCGGCTCAACAAATCGTGTTTACTATGGTCGAGGCGAATACCAATCTTTTATTCTCTCGATTCTCACGACATTTCCCGATTTAAACCTGAATATCGATGATCTGTATTGGATGGGTAATGAGCAAGATGGTTATTTAACCTCAGTACGTTGGAGCATCACTGGCACCCATCGTGGTGCTGGCGTTTATGGTCTGCCTACAGGAAGACCCATTTATATGTGGGGTATTTCTCAACACCACATCAAAGCTGGTGAGATTGTGGAGAGTGGATGTTTTTTAATGAATTTGCCGTGATGCAGCAAATTTATCGAGACTAAAGAAGGAGGTGTAAGATATTTGGCAAAATAGGATGAAAATCATGTTACTACCAAAATCAAAAAATTATCCATTATTAAGGTAAGGAGGAAAAATGTTTTCCAAGAGTAGAAGAACATTGTTGTTGATCGCCATTCTGACATTGTTGGCTTTAGGGTTATCAGCTTGTGGAGCTGCGCCAGAAACCGTGACGGTTGTGGAAACAGTTGTCGTAGAAAAAGAAGTGACCGTTGTCGAAACTGTTGAAGTCGAAAAGATTGTTGAAGTTGAGGCCATGGAAGAAGAGATGGAAGAATTGCCTTACGGCCTTACGCCTGGCAAACCTTATGATGGCGTTGAACTGAACTTCTTGATCTGCTGTGCCACCGCTCCCCAATTTGCCGCTTTGAACAAGCGATCAGAGGAATTCACAGAGTTGACCGGAATCACTGTCAATTGGGGTGACTCTCCCTTTGGCGAATTCCAAAGTAAAATTATCGCTGAGGTCACCGCTGGTTCACCCGCCTTTGATTTGATTGCCTATGTAGATGCCTGGGGGCCAAGTATTGAAAATTATCTCCAGCCTCTGGATACCTACATTGAACAAGATGGCTGGGATCTGGACAACTATCCAAACGCCTATCTTCAAGCTGGACAAGGCTATCTGAATGAAGTCCGCTACGGTCTTCCCCTGCGTGGTCACCCCTTCATGATGTTCTATCGCCAAGATATTTTTGACGAATTAGGTCTCGAACCACCCACAACGTGGGCAGAGTTTGAAGCAGCAGCCGATGCCATTAAAGCAGCTGGTTTGACGGATGCTGAAGGTAGTGAAATTTTCCCGGTCTCGATGTATTATGGGGTTGGTGGTGGTCAGAACATCTTTGTCTGGGAAAGCATGCTCTGGTCCAACGGTGGTGATCTGTTTGACGAGAACTTTGAGCCGATTTTCAACAACGCTGAAGGTGTTGAAGCAACCCAACGCTACATTGACTTTGTTAACAAAGGCTATACCGCACCTAGCTCTGTGGCCTTCAATGAGCAAGAAGCGAATGCAGAATACAACCAAGGTCGCGCCGCGATGTTCACCGGTTGGTGGTGGATGTACAGTCGTGGGACAAATTGTGAAACTAACCCAGCAGACGTGTGCGAAAACGCAGGCTTTGCTAAAGTACCAGGCTGGGAAGGTAAAGGTACGTCCTCTTACGGTCATATCTGGAACGTCGGGATCAATCAGTTCTCTAAGAACCAGGATGCAGCGTGGGAATACATGAAATTCTTCTTGAACGAAGAGATCGAGAAAGAAATTGTACTCGCGGCTGATGATCCAGCCCTGGATACTAACGTGGCGGTTCGTTTGACCGTACTGGCTGATGAAGAAGTCAACGAAGCTCACGGTGGCTTGCAGGCGGTTGGGGCAGAAGTTCTGGAAAATGCTCGCTCACAAGCCTTGTTGCCTGAGTGGCCAGAGATTCTCTCATTGCTAGAAGTGGCTATCAATGATATGGCGGCGAATGGTGCCGATGTTCAAACAACATTGGATCAAGCAGCTGAAGATGTTCGAGATGTCATGGAGCGAAACGGTTACTACGACTGATTAGGTGGTGTGACAGTTAAACGTTAATTAAATGAGGTAGGGCATAAGCTCTACCTCATTTATCATCCTACAAACTCAGCCGGGTGTTCATAACATAAATTGACACCCTGAGAGGAGAAATTGAATGGGTCGAAGATCTGTAATATGGATGTTGCTAACGCCAGCTATGCTGGTGATTGCCGCAACATCAACATACCCCTTGTTATTTGCCCTCAACTCTAGTTTTCGCCGTTGGCAGCTATCGAAATCACCGACACCGCAGAATTTTATCTGGTTTGATAATTACGCTCGGGTGTTTGATGATCGCTTTTTCTTAAATAGCATCCAGGTTACGCTTGTCTTTACCGTGCTTTCAGTCGGTCTCACCGTGCTGCTTGGGTTGGGGATGGCTTTGATTTTGCAACGACCGGGTCGTTTTAACATGTTCATCACGACCTTGCTTATCTTTCCTTTTGCGGTTAGCCCAGCGCTAAAAGGCTACACCTTTCGCTTTATGCTTAATAACGAATACGGTATTATTGATCAAATTATTGACTTTTTTATTCCGCCAGTGGCCGATTTGGTGTGGCTTGCTGACAGCTTTTGGGCTCTATTTTGGTTATCAATCACCGAAACCTATGGCTGGGCACCCCTGATCGCTTTGATGTTTATCGGGGCGCTGAATGCCATTCCTTCCGATATTTTTGAGTCGGCCAAGGTAGAAGGGGCCAGCAATTGGCAGCTCTTCCGCCATATTACCTTGCCCCTGCTTAGTCCCGTCATTATCATTGCCACCCTCCTAAAAACGATCTTTTCATTCAAAATGTTTGACCAGGTTGTGACGATGACCGGTGGTGGGCCTGGCCGAGCGACGCAGACCCTGAATCACTATGTTTATCATACGGCATTTGTCACCCTTGATATGGGATATGCTTCGGCCCTCTCGTACATTCTCATTATCGCCATGTCAATATTTGCTTATTTCTATATTCGAGCCTTATACGGTAAAGGAGGTGTTTGATGAATCTCAAGCAACGTAAATTAATTGGCCAAATACTCAACATTCTGGCGGGTAGCCTTATTATTCTTTTTTTGATCTTCCCAATTTTTTGGATCGCATTGACGGCCTTTAAACCGGAACGATATGTATTTTCTACAGAATTTCGCTTTGCTCCGACTCTCGACTCATTTCGGGCCATTTTTCAAGACCCGCTTTCTTTTGGTCCTCTCACGATCAACAGTTTGGTCATTTCAATCAGCACGGTCCTGATTGCCCTGCCGTTGGCTGTCTTGGCAGCCTATGCTTTCTCCCGCTATCGATTCCGTGGACAGCAACCGCTGCTCATTTGGGTATTGATTACTCAATTTTTGCCACCCGTTGTTGTGGTCCTGCCCTTTTTTGCCCTTTTCAGACAGTTGCAATTGGTCGATACCCGTATGGGTTTGATCTGGATCAATTTATCCATTGTGCTGCCTTACTCGATATGGATGATTAAGGGATTTGTCGATGCCCTGCCCACTGAAATTGAAGAAGCAGCCCTCATCGATGGTTGTAATGAGTTCCAGACCATTCGTTATATTACCTTGCCGCTACTGGCACCCAGTATCATCACAGCAGGCGTTTTTTCCTTTATCACGACTTGGAATGAATTCTTGTTTGCCCTTATTCTAACACGGCAGGAAGCGCGAACCTTGACGATCGGCCTTTTAAGTACCAACACTGCCACGGGTATTCGTTGGGACTGGATGTCAGCGACAGGGCTGATTGTGATGATCCCTGTTTTTATCTTGTCTCTGGCTATTCGTAAGAACTTTGTACAAGGGATGACGATGGGCGCGGTGAAGTAATGAGTCATCGCCTCAATAAAACTGAAGCATTTGCTGCGCTGCCCCCAGAGTGGCCGGTGACCTGTTTGCCTGCCATTCGTGAGCACCTTAAAGCCAAACCCAGAAAATTGGTTGTGCTGGATGATGACCCAACAGGGACGCAAACGGTTTATGGCACGCCTGTTTTGACGGAATGGTCGATTGATAGTTTGCGGGCGGCCCTGAATGACATCCATCATCAAACCTTCTACATCCTCACTAATTCTCGTAGTTTGCCTACAGCAGAGGCCCAAACCCTCAATCGTGAAATCGGCCAAAATTTAAAGACTGCTGCCGAGCAAGTTAAACAAGATTTTGCCGTTGTCAGCCGCAGTGACTCAACTTTGCGCGGGCATTTTCCTGCTGAAGTCGAGGCGCTTGTTGAAGCGATTGGACAGTCATTTGATGCTTGGCTGATCATCCCTTATTTTTTGGAAGGCGGACGCTATACCCTCAATGATATCCATTACGTCGCTGAAGGGGATGACCTCATCCCTGCGGCGGATACACCCTTCGCTCAAGATGCTGCTTTTGGGTATCAATTCTCAAATTTGTGTGAGTGGGTGGCTGAAAAGACGGTGGGCCGTGTCTCCGTTCATGACGTGGCTTCGATCTCAATCCCTGATATTCGAGAGGGTGGTCCCGCCAAAGTCGCCCAAAAGTTACTTGCCCTAGATCAAGGGGCGATCTGTATCATCAATGCAATTAGCCCCCGTGATATGGAAGTATTTGTGAGTGGATTATTGGCCGCCGAAGCCCAAGGTAAAACATTTTTGTATAGAACCGCTGCCTCCTTTGTGCAAACCCGTGCTGGCTTGGCTTCACGACCTTTGCTCACGTCGCAGGAATTGGCATTGTCAAGAAAGGTAGGTGGTTTGATCGTGGCCGGATCTTATGTGCCGAAGACGACCGAGCAGATCGAAACATTGTTGGCGCAAACAAATGTGATACCGTATGAGGTCTCTGTTGAAACGTTGTTAGATGATGCCTATTGGGAGTACGAAATTAGGCGAATAAGTCATCAGGTAAGTACCACCCTGGCTGAAGGGGATGGTGCTATAATTTACACCAGCCGTCAATTGATTTCGGGTAGTGATCCCGAGAATAGTTTGGCGATTGGGCGGCGGATATCTGACAGTCTGGTCAAAATTGTCCGCTCAATAACAACTCGGCCTCGTTATTTAATTGCAAAAGGGGGAATCACCTCAAGCGATGTCGCTACTCAGGGATTAGGCATAAAACGAGCGATGGTGGCTGGACAGATTATTCCGGGTGTGCCCGTTTGGCAAGCGGGTTCGGAAAGCCGTTGGCCGGGATTAACTTACGTGGTCTTTCCAGGTAATGTTGGGGGGGCAGATGGGTTAGCTCAGGTTGTGAACAAATTTGAAAAATAATCATTTCTGTTCAGCAGCCTCCGTCCTAAACTCTGTTTGGGATGGAATGTGCGAGGCAAACTGTGTTTGCGAACCTACGAAACGGAGTTTAGGGTTCAAAACCGTTCCCAAATTCCAATTTGGGACCGAGGTGTTTAATCCGCTGAATAGTAACATTTCATTTTCTTAAACGACTAATATTGAAGGAAGACATAATGCAAGGCTTCGACCCACAATACAGTGATTTACCAGACTACATTTTGAAATGTACCGCCCAAATTTGGGAAGGGCGTGATATTGCTGCACTCCATTGGCATTATGCCAAAGACATTGTCGTGCGGACAACAGCAGGCGCAAACGTTGGCAATGTGGCTGGCATTGTCAATACAATGGCTACGTTATCGGAATTTCCTGACCGTGTGCTATTGGGAGAAGACGTGATTTGGTCGGGGAGTGCCGAAGAAGGGTTTTTGTCCTCTCATCGAATCATATCGATGGCGACCCATTCACGTGATGGTGTATTTGGCCCAGCCACAGGCAAGAAGCTGACGTTTCGTACGATTGCGGACACCCATGTGATTGCTAATTGTATCGACGATGAATGGTTGGTTCGTGATCAAGGGGCAATGGTGCGCCAACTTGGCCAAACACCTGAAGCATACGTCCGAACTCTGATCGAAGCGGAAGGCGGTCCCGAGAAAGCCTCTCGACCGCTGACCCCCGAGACCGATATTGTCGGACCTTACACCGGAAAGGGTAATGACAATGAGTGGGGGGCTAAATTGGGTGATATTTTGACCCGGATAATGGACGCCGAATTCAGTGTCATTGGCTCAACTTATGATCGGGCCTGTCATTTAGCCTATCCCGGCGGGGTGACAGCCTATGGCCGTGAGGCAGTCGACACCTTCTGGTTGGGCCTACGATCATCCCTGCCGTCTGCCGAATTTAGCATCATTCACCAGATTGGCCGAGATGATCCGTTGATGCCCCCTCGTGCGGCTATCCGCTGGTCATTGACCGGGCGGCACGAGGGTTGGGGCACGTTCGGTCGCCCCACCGGAGCCTTCATCCACGTGATGGGGATAACCCACGCGGAATTCGGCCCCTGGGGCTTACGGCGTGAGTTTACGATTTTTGATGAAACGGCGGTTTGGAAGCAGATTGTGCTGGCGACAGGTTGAGTGGAAATCAGCAAATCAACCTAATAATAGATTGAGGGACGAAGAGACAATAACAAATGGTTGAAAAAACAAATAAACAGGAGTTAGTGCCCACATAGCTCCAAACAATATCTTTTCATTGGTTCTACTCTTTAATTCGTTGTTGTATTTTTGGTAAGCCTCAAGACAACAACCACGCCCGCATTATCTTTGAAACCTCCTCAGGGTGTTCCATCGTACTCAAATGACCACAATTTGAAATGATATGTAAGGTACTGTTTGGAATTTTCTCAGCCATCTCTTGATGGATCGCTGGTGGGCAAAGCTGATCCTCATCGCCCGTCAAGACAAGTGTTTGGCACTCGATGTGCGCTAAATTTGGTCGGCTATCCGGTCGACGGGTTTGTGCTTTGATTTGCCTCACAAAACCATCCACCCCAATCTCATCAGCCATCGTTGCAATAGCAGACTGTAGGTTGAGATTCTTTCCATAATCTGACGGTCGCATCACATTTTTGATTTGATCAGCCTTTACCTTATCGAAACCGCCCGACAAAGCCAACTCAACCGCTTTTTCTTGGGCAGCCCGTCTTTCTGGAGCGACAGGAGCAGGGGTTGTATTCAGTAGCCCCAAATGAGTGATGACTTCAGGGTTATGCCGCCACACCTCGAAAGCCACGATACCACCATACGATAAACCAGCCACCGCAAACGAATCGGGCATAACTGTATGGATGTGATGTGCTAGATCGCCCAAATTATCGTGTTGGGAGGTATCGATCACTTGAATATCTGCGATGTCGCTTAAGGCGGTAACTTGCTCTTCCCAGAGGAGGGCAGAACATAAGGTGCCAGGAAGAAGCACCAATGGAATTCGACTCACGACCCTTTCCCTCCCACAACTTGATCCCGGAGTTCTCTCTGCCTCGCTTTAGAGGCTGCCCGTGCTGCTTTGAATTCCTGGTGTGTAACGCCTGGGGTATTGACTGCATCTAAAAAAAGGCGCTCACTTTCAAGAAAGGCGTCACCTAAATCAGCGACCTCGCTGGCAATCTCTTTTGGGATTTTAACGATACCATTTCGATCTGCGTGTAATAAATCATCAGGATAAATCACTAATCCGCCAATTTCAATGGGCTTGTATAGCTCTGTTAGATGAAAATAACCGTGCGAACAGATGGCACCATTGGTGAAGAGTTGAAACTCTCCAAGTTTTTCAATTTGATCAATGTCCCGCCCCGCGCCATTGGTGATCAGCCCTTTTGCGCCAAATGTTTTGTAGGTGGTACATACAATATCTCCAAACATGGCAGCGACTTGCGGTTTGTCCAAATCTTCCGTGACAACAATAGCTGGCCCTGACAATGTTTCAAGGCGTTCAATCTGCTCTTCTAACCAGCCATAACTGGCACTATCTTGTCCAGTGGGAGGGTAGGTGGAACGGGCCATCGCCGTTGCTGCATAGCCAACAATCGGTGGTAACGTCGGGAAGTTGCAACGAATACTCGCGTCTCGGATATACCCTAGATGGCGGGGCTGAATTTCAAAGAGTTCAATGACATTACAAATGGTCGGGGTGTCAAAGGTGGCGAGCTTATTTAAAGTAGCTTCAGAAATCATCAGATTTACTCCGGTATCTCTGCATCCATGCGAGCCTGCAAGCGCTGTAACAATCCCTGATTCACAGCATCAAAGTTATCAGGCTTGATCATTTTTCCATTTTCATCAGCGTAAAAACCAAGCGCTTTCCCCCCTTCTTCGATGTGCTTTGCCCAATAGGGGTCTTTTCCAGTAAAAACTTCGTGTTGATCTAGCACAACAAAAACAACTCCGCCCTCCGCCTCATCTTTTTTAACCTCAAAGCGACGCCACAAGCCTGGGGGCATCGAAATACAATCCCAAGGGCCGATATCAATTGACCCCTCTGGTTCGCCATCGCGATCATTGCCCCAATAAAAGGTCCAGTTCCCCTTTAGAGGCATAAACATTTCGACATAATCGTGAGTATGATAGCCTGGGCCATTGCCTGGCTCTGCGTAGTGCATACCAATTTGAAAGGTGTGGGGCGCTTCAAGGTGGGGTTCAAAGTCTGGGTTTTCGCTGGCCCCGTCACCAATTAGGGAGTAATTTAAGCGTTGATGGCCCTCTTGGGCACTGTCAATAAACATGACAGGGATCGGGTTCTTCCGAACCTCAGAAAATCGAATAACTCGCTTCATCATTTCTTCGTTACTTACTTTGGGATGTTGCATTTTTATCTCCTAGGTGTGTTTTTCAGATTGTGCATACGTATGCACAATCTGAGGGTAGATTATCAAATAGTTTGAATGTTGTCAAATTGTTTATTTGAAAATTCTTTATTGAAGATGCCCGTATTGAACAAATGAGGGCCATATGTTATAGTTTGTGAGAAATTTAAATGCAGTAAAAATGACAATTTGGATAATGTATGTCAGGTTCAAGAGCAACCTCTGAAGACGTGGCCCGTTTAGCGGGCGTGGCTCAGAGTACGGTGTCACGAGTCTTCTCAAACAATAGCCGCATTTCAGAAGCGACCCGCCAAAAAGTATTTCAGGCGGCTGAAGAATTAGGGTATCGCCCCAATAATCTGGCCCGAGGCTTAATTACAAAGCAGTCCTTGCTGATCGGCATTGTTATGGCCGGGATTGATACGGCTTTCTCTCCGTATGTATTAGAAAAGTTGACCTTGAGATTACAAGATGATGGCTATAAGGTTTTGCTGTTTAACGTGGGGAAGGCTCTCTCGGCGGACGACCTGTTGCCCATCGCCCTTGATTATCAAGTCGATGGCCTAATCACCACGTCCGCGATTGTATCGGACGAAATGGCCCAAGTTTGTAATCGTTTTGAAACACCATTGATTTTGTTCAATCGCCGAATTCAAAATGAATCGATTAACATGGTCAATGCCGATGATTATGCAGGGGGAAAACTGGCTGTAGAAGCAATGATCAAGGCTGGAATTCAGCGTCCCGTGTTTATCTCTGGCCCAATCAATACCTCAACTAGCCAAGACCGTAGCCGCGGCTTTTTTGAAACATTGTCTGATTTAAAGGTCTCTAGCCCTAAACCAATCATTGGAGATTTGTCCTATGACTCCGCCTTTGCCGCCACCTGTGAGCTAATGCAACGCTCTGAAAAACCAGATGGTATCTTTGCTGCCTCGGATCTAATGGCTATGGGAGTGGTCGATGCCTTACGATACAAATTAGGCTATCGGGTGCCAAATGATATTCAGGTTATCGGCTTTGACGATATTCCATCTGCGGCTCATCTCGCTTATCAATTAACGACAATTCGGATAGATATTGATTTGATGATTGATGAGACCCTCAAAATTTTACAGGGCAGCCTCGTTGAGCAAACACGGCCTGTTGAGCAAGTCACTACCCCAGTTGCTTATATTGAAAGAAATACCTTGATGACTAAAGGGGCGTAATGATGAAACGAACCAGATTACGAGAGTTAGGCATTGTTATTGGCTCCATGACTCCCGGTCCCAACAATGCGATCACTGATGTGCCGGGCGTGCTGGTTGGTCACAAAACGTTGATTTTTGATGAGCCTCGGGTGGCTCGGACTGGCGTGACTGTGATTATGCCTCGCGGACACGACTCCTGGAGCGACCATGTCTTCATCCCCTAGCCCCTTCTTGTCACACGTCAATAGAACGTGTGCGAGTTAGTAACAAAAGCATCAATAGATTGTGTTGAACCTTAACAAATAAAGCA
>JANQQF010000129.1 GCA_028285035.1 Phycisphaerae bacterium | reverse complement strand
ATCTCCTTTGAAAATAACCTATCTCAGGCAGGGGCAGATTGGGGTTCCAAAGTGACGGAAAAGCCCAAATTAGCTAACTGCTTAGAGAGGTAGGCGACTTTAGATTCTTTTTTGCGTTGGTCAAAATAATCAGAGCCGAGATCAACATAAGGTTCACCTTTGGATAACATATGCCAAGCACTGACCAACATAGACCGAGCGGTGGCGACAATAGCCCGGTTTTTGCCACGGCGGGCAGCCAAGCGATGATAGCGAGCCTTGAGATAGGTGTCTTTGGTGCGAGAGGCAGCCCAAGCAGCTTGAGACATCACCGCGGCTAAAGGTTTGTTGCCTTTGGTGGTGCGACCGCTGTAACGTTTGCCGCCACTTTCGTAAGAGCCGGGGGCTAAGCCAGCCCAAGCGGCTAAATCGTCAGCGGTGGGAAATTGAGCCATATCCAACCCAACCTCAGCTAGGATCACTTCAGCGGTGCGGACATCAACGCCGGGAATGGTATCGAGTAAAGCAACGGCGTTATCCCAGGTGAGATGATCGGGGATAGTAGCAGTGGATTGGGTGGGTTCATCGCTCACGGTGCTGTCAGATGGTGTGGTAGGGGGCTGGTCATCAGGGTGGCTCATGCGCTGCAATTGCTGGCTAACCTCGTGACTGAGGGTCTCAATCTGTTGATCGAGAAAATCAATATGGGCCAGTTGTTGGGCTAAGATGAAGCGATGATGGGGATCGACCAAGCCCGTCAATGCTTCTTCCAAATCCGCAATCTTGTTGCGCAAGCGTCCTTTGGCTAAGGCCGCTAAAGCGCTGGCATCGTCACTCCCTGCCGCCAGTTCAGTCAACATTGCTTTGGCTGAAACACCCATCACATCACTGACCACACTTGAGAGTTTGATATTGGCTCCTTCCAATCCTTTTTGCACCCGATTGATAATCCGGGCTCGTTCTTTGACCAACGTACTACGATAGCGGGTCAACTCCCGCAGAACCCGTTGCGGTTTGGGCGGAATAAAGCTGGCTTTGAGTAGACCGTGTAACATCAATTCTGCCAACCACTCTGCATCACTGGCATCGGTCTTGCGCCCCGGTACTTTCTTCACGTGTCGCGCATTGACTAACCACACCGCAAACTGTCCTTCCAGCAAGTTGTACACTGGCTTCCAGTAATCCCCAGTGCTCTCCATCGCCACCTGCTCACATTCCCACTCTACTAACCAGTCCAGCAACCCTAACAAGGCCTTGGTTGTCGTCCCGAATGTCTTGATCTCCCATTCGATCCGTCCGACCTCATCGATCCGCATTCGACACCCCACCACACTTTTCTTGTGGATGTCCAAGCCTCCTACTCTTTCATAGATAATTCGCATCTGTCTGCTCCTTCATTTATTGACTGGCAGACAAGCCAGATGCGCCTTGGCTTGAATTCTCCTTTGCGTGCTCTTTGGCCACAATCAGTGCTTCTCTAGCGCATCCAGATCAGACTCCTTTTCAGGCTCACAGCACCAGTGAATATTCGACCTTTGACCTGTCTGTATCCCTACTTTAATCCAAACCTCCCCCCTGCGCCATTTTCATTCATTTTCGCTGTGCCTACTCTCATTTTGGCTCCTTTGAAAATAGGGGTTAGGGAACAGGGGACAGGGTATAGGGAACGGCAAAA
>JANQQF010000119.1 GCA_028285035.1 Phycisphaerae bacterium | reverse complement strand
GGGCAGTGGTATTGATAAAGAAACCCAAAGAAGATTATTTCGCCAGCCGATTCCTCGGCAAGAGCTTGGTGAGGGAGCTGGTCTAGGCTTGTGGTTGAGCCAAATTATCATCCAAAATCACCAAGGTGAGATAACGTTACACGAGACAAAAATCAATGATGGCTCGACCTTTTTGGTTTCGCTTCCCATCTTATATCAACCCCCTTTAAGTTATGCCTTACAACAGGGAGACCTTCAATGAGTGTGAGCAAAGAGAAACGCATTTTGGTGGTAGCCCAGGAGTCAGCCTGGCGAAGTTTTGTCGAAAAGGCCTTGACTCAAAACGGATATAACATTCAGACTCAAGGCGATGTACAAGCGGCTCTAGAAAATATAACCGATGATGGGTATAATTTAATTATAGTTGATGCCCTTTGGGTAAATTTGTTAACGCAATTAGCGACTAGGCAGCCCCCTCATCGATTATTGGTTGCCACCACAACCTCATCTGTTTCTGAAGCGGTGATGGCCTATCGATTGGGGGCATTGGATTATATTACCCAAGTGTTTGATACCGAATCGCTATTGGAAACTGTGAACACTGTCTTGGGAAAACAACCTGTTCAACCGCAGGCATTAATATAATAACCCAAGTTTTGAGATGCTCGATTTGTCATTCTGAACGGAGTGAAACATAGTGAAGAATCTCCGTCGATTGCTTAAAAACGAGATCCCAGTGGAGATTCTTCGCTCCTCTCGTCGCTCAGAATGACATAACAAAGAGTAAGGCAAAACTTGCGTTATAATTAGGAAAGGAGCGGTGTAAATGTCTCATATTTTGATTGTTGACGATGGAATTGATTGGCGTGAAATGTTAGCGGATTTGATTAAAGAGATTTATCCGATGTTTCAGGTCGCGACTGCGGCTTCCGTTGACGAGGCAAAATCTTTCTTGGAAACAGAAGATATAGTCTTGGCTATCCTTGATATTCGTCTAGATGAACGGGATGAGAGGAATACAGAGGGATTGACGTTAATGGAGTTTATTCACAATACTTACCCGCAAATCCAGGTCTTGATTATTACGGGATATGCTAACCTCGATACGGTTAGACGGGCCATGCAGCCCAATCAAGCTGGGGTACGGCTTGCGCATGATTATGTTGAAAAAGATAAAATTCAAACAGAGTTACTACCACGTATATCTACAATGCTAGGTGTGTCATCATAGGTTGCAAGTATGCCATACAAAAGAGGTAAAATACTAGTGATTGATGATCTCCCTGATTGGCGAGAGATGATTAGCGGACTTCTCAAGGAGGCCGGATATGGTGATGTACAGACTGCAGCAAATATAGATGAAGCGATGCATTTATTACGGCAACAGCCATATCACATCGCTATTGTTGACCTACGCCTGGATGAACGGGATGAACTAAATGAGGATGGACTCCTACTAGCTAAACGAATGAAAGAGTACTTTCCCGAATTGGCAATCATCATTCTCACTGGTTATGCCAACATTGGGGCTGTGAGACAGGCCCTCCAACCTCAAGATGATGGTCAGTCGATTGCATTCAACTTTCTTGAAAAGGAAGAGGTTTCGAAACTGTTAGACGCTATAACCCAGGCATTTGTTAATTCGGCGAAGGTAAATCCGCAACTTAAAATCGAGCTTACCCCTCCACTGAGTTGGGACACTATTCAAACAGATATTATTTATTTGCATCACCTATCTGATGAAGCAATAAAAATCGAGGTGACAGATTTGTTGCAACGTATTTTTTATAAAGCCCAACACATTACGATAAAAATGATGAAGGGGGGGCTTAGTGGCAGTACGGTTGTTTTGGTTACGCCTATTATCAATAATATCCCTCAAACAAAAGTGGTTGTCAAATTTAATCAACGTGAAAAAGCTAAAAAGGAGTCACAAAATTATGATACCTATGTGGCCAATCACATTGAGGGAGCCAGACGAACACAACGTCTAAATTTTAGAGAGACCGCTAGATTAGGCGGCATTGCCTACTCTTTTATCGGGGCGACAGCCGCAGAATTTCAACGATTCAATGAAATTTACACGGTAAAAAAGATAAATATAATCAAAATGGTGATCGAGAACTTATTCAAGGAAACCTGTCGCACCTGGTATGTTAATACCCTACAAAGTTCAGACATACCCCATGCTTTAGGACCTGATTACAAAAAATGGTTAAATTTGGATAATAAGAGGCTAACAGGGGCTTTAACGAACTTGGTTGAGCATGTTGGTGACAAGATATTATCTTTCAATAATCATCGACACCCTAATCAATCAGACTTGTTATTAAAGCCCCGTGGCATCAAACTGAGCAACCCACTTCCCCTCAGTCGTGCCGCCTTTGCCTACACTGGACCTTATTGTTTCACCCACGGCGATCTCCACGAAGGTAATATTTTAGTTGATGGATATAATCAGACGTGGCTTATCGATTTTTATCAAACTGGTTTGGGTCATCCCGTCCGAGATTTTGCGATGTTAGAGTCAGCGATCAAATTTTCGCTTCAACAATCAGATTGCCCGTTACACATTCTTTATGAATGGGAACGCAACCTGCTTTATGTTGACGATTTAGATACACCTTTTATGACAGATATCTCCCTACAATTAGATGCTGAGTTGAGCAAAGCCACTGATTTGATCTTGCATATTCGATCCATATTACATGAAATCCTACCCCAAATGACCTTGAGAGATTATCAGATTTCACTCTATTTTCACGCCTTAAAGGCATTACTTTTGACCAAAAAATTTACCGAGCGACAACGTCTCCACACTCTAATTTCGGCAGCGTTGTTGACCGAGGTTTTACAATAAATAATGATGTCAGGTGGTTTATGTCAGAAGAATACAACCTAAGCAAAGTTCGCACTCTCTTAACAGATGGGTTTTCTAGAGATGACCTTCTTGAGCATTGTTTTGATGATCCTATCTTTAGACCAATTTACGGAGAGTTAGAACAAAGTAATCATGTTGAAATTGTGCAAAAATTGATCGTATATGCCTATCGGAAAGTGCAAATTAGTGCTTTATTGGATTTAGTCAAGCGGCATAATCCGGCTCGATATGAACATCATCAGCCTTACATTCTAGATGAGCCTCGGTCCTTGGAAGATATTCAGATACTACTGGTGGACGATAGCCCAGATTGGCAAAAGATGTTAGGAGGGTTACTCAAAGATCAAGGATACTCAGTCACCACCTTAGCTTCAAAGAAAGCAGCAATTGAGCACTTTACCAATACCCCATCGGAATATCATTTAGCCATCATTGATATGCGGCTTGATGAAACAGATGAGGAAAATAGGGCAGGAATAACCTTAGGCGTTTGGCTTAGGGATAATGATTATGAATTCCCTATCATAATCATGACTAGCTACAGCATGGAAGTTGAGATCACAAAATATATTTCTTTGCGACCATTTCAATTTTCTGCTGTTGAAAAAGGAAATATTGGGACTGGTGATCTCGGTGATTTATTTCGCCAAATGGAACTCGCTCTACAATTGTGAGCTTAAATATCTCGTTCTTCGCAAAACACAGTTTGATTGTTCTATAATGCAGGGAGGCAACAGTGAACATGACAGTAAATTACGACCAAAATCTAATCAACCAAAATTGGGAACATTTGGACTCTAAAATCAATGTCCACCCATTACTCATTCAACGTATAAGTGAGGCCGCTTTTGCAGAGGAACCGATTGATAAACAAAAAATAATTCAGCTATTACAGGCTGCCCGGTGTGCCCCCAGCTTTCACAACAATCAACCATGGCACTTTATTATCGTTAATGATGGCCCCCCACGAGAGCTCATCAACCAAACTCTGATTGAGGGTAACTCGACGTGGGCCGCTGAAGCACCAACATTATTGGCGGTTCTAGTCAACCGCAAGTCGAAAAGTTCATTCAATCAGATAGATTATGCCATGTTTGACGTGGGTTTGGCGGTACAAAATATTTTGTTACAGGCTACCCACCTCGGTTTAGCGGCGCATCCCGTTAATTATTTTCAGACAGAAAGTGCCAAACACGATTTAAAGGTGCCAGAAGCGTATGACCTAATTTTATTCATCGCCCTCGGTTATCCCAGCGACGAGATCGTCAACACCGAAGCCTGTCGCCTGCGCAAACCCTTAGCCGACATCGCCACCTGGGAAAATTGGGGGGGGGAGTCCGTTTCTGGATAACCGTAAATCTGATCATTTTGATAAAATTGAACGACCAAAACTTGTAATTAATCTACAAAAAAGGTGCAGGATTTTTGTAAGATATTAGGGTTATACTTTATACAGACAAATAAATTGTGATTCCTAGGGATAATCCCAAAAAATTTGTCCGTCTTGTAAAAAACGTCAAAATCTTTACAATTTCAGAATATATTGAATATTCAAACGATTTTCAAACACAAATATGGTAGACTGTTGATAGAAAGTTCAAATAATTTACCCATTCACACCAAACTAGTATCAACCAGAGAATCAGAAAGTGGAGCAAATGCCTAAAATCTTATTGATAGATAATGACCTAACCTGGGTCGCTTTTGCCACAGGAAACTTGGGTGACACCTTCCAAGTAGAGGTCGCCCCTGACTTGGATATAGCCCTCGCAAAATTAGAGGTTGAGAGATTTGACTTAATCATTGCCAGTGCTTGCCATTTGCAGGCGCTTGAGGTTGTCAGAGACAATCATCCTAACACCCGCATGATTGTCGCCACCAACCAACCCTCAACCCGTGAAGCCATTCGCACCTACCGCCTCGGCGTCCTCGATTACTTCGCCAAAGATTTCCAACCGAACATTGTCTCCGAAAAAATCCACGAGGCTATACAAAAGCCGTCTTCAGTCTAGACCCTGAAAACAACCCCTCATAACTCACTTACCCCTTCAGCCTAGGGCCTATCTTTCAGCATAAATCAATTTTGAATTGCCCAATTTTGAATTGCCCCCTTCAGCAAATATGCTAAAATCAAGGCCTATGAGTGACCCCAAAAGATTCCTACGGCAACTAAAAAATAATCTCAATATCTTACGAGAACGAGCGGCAAAATACGCCAGTAATACTCCTTTGCATCTTCTCAACCAAATCGAAGATCATGAGCAGGCAATTAAATTCACTGAACAGTTTCTCCAAGATAAGCTCAGTGAAACAGAATGGCAAGATCAATTAAAGCCATTACTTTTGGCTATCAAAGAAGGTCTAGTGGTCAATCTTGAGATTGAGGGTTATTTTGAGGGGGACAAATCTATCCACGAGGCTAGGTTTGAGCAAAAGCAACAAAATGTCAGGAATCAAACAAATGTCGCAGGTGATGTACAGGATGCCTCTGTCACAGGAAACAAAGTAGACATAAATGTCTATTATGATCCGCCCGCCACTTTGCCTCAAACATCAACGATTGACACGGGTACAGAACCACCAGCTCCTGGTGAACCACCATTCAAGGGACTTGAATATTTTGAGGTCGAGGATGCGCCTCTTTTCTTTGGCCGGGAAAAGTTAACTGCTGAAATTATCGGACATCTTCATAAGCATCGTTTTTTGGCTGTGGTCGGAGACTCTGGCAGCGGTAAATCATCTGTAATACGAGCGGGTGTCATATCAACCCTGAAAAATAGAACCCCGTTGGTCGATGGCAAGCCACTCCCAACGGGCAGTCATCGATGGCAAGTTCATATTATCACCCCGACTGATCACCCAATAGAAGCATTAGCGGCCAAACTGACCCCAAAATCAGAGCCTATTCACGTGATGCGTAACCTGATGGCCTCATTCTTAACCGATCCAGAAGCACTACATTTAACCGTTCGACGACTAATTTCTGACATACCTGCATCGCAACGATGTCTTCTCATTGTAGATCAATTTGAAGAGCTTTTCACCTTGTGTGATGATCCAGCCCTTCGACATGCGTTCATTGATAATCTCATGACAGCCGCCAATAAACAACAAGGTCCAACCTATGTCATTTTGATTGTGCGGTCCGATTTTTACGGTCAATTTGCGCAATTTGAAAATTTGCGCAACGAGGTCGTCCCACATCAAGTCCTTATGGGTCCTATGCAAGAGAGCGAATTACGACAGATAATTGAAGCCCCTGTTAACAAAAATGAGTGGGGGTTTGAGACAGGTTTGGTAGAAAAGTTTCTAGAAGATGTCGAAAATGAGCCAGGGGCTTTACCTCTCTTGTCTCATGCGCTGTTGAAGATATGGGAAGATCGCCAAGGCCGTCTAATGACCTGGACTGGGTATCACAAGACAGGTGGTATAAAAAAAGCGATTGCCCAGACGGCTGAGAATATTTATAAGGATCTTGAACCTGAACAGCAAGATATCGCGCGCAACCACATTTTTCTCCGGCTTATTAAGTTTGATAAAGAAGGGCGTCACACCCGCAAACGCATAGCCAAGGAGCAACTTCTAACCAATTCGAAACAAAAAACAGCCATCGAAACGGTGCTCAATACCCTGATTGAAGCGCGATTGATTACGGTCCGTGGTCAGGATGTCGAGATCGCCCATGAAGCCCTTATTAGAAACTGGCCTAGTTTACAAGGATGGCTAGAGCAAGATCGAGAGGCTTTACGCAACGCTGATCGTATAAACGAAGACGCTCTAGAGTGGAGGAAAAACGGACGAGATTCTAGCTACCTCTACCAAGGAAACAAACTAGATAAATTTCTAGCTTTGTTACAATTCCATAGTAGATTACTTAATAATTTATCACGTGAGTTTTTGGAAACGGCTGAAGTAAAACGAGATCAAGAACATCAAGAGAAAGAGGCTCAGGAGCGGAGGAAGAAGGAAATTCAAGCTGAACGAGAGAAAGAATCTCGAAAACGTGCCGCAGAACGATTACAACGCCTGGAGTTGCTCCAACAAGTTAATGAATTGATAGCCGAAGCAGGACGTGATCCCCAAGTCCTAGATTTAATTGCCCAGACAGCGAATGAGATTAGTGGGGGAAAGCAAACAAACATTTATCTCTATGATGCCACCATAGACCGTTTTACTGGCGGTGTTCGGGTTTTCCAGGATGGGAGAGTCGAACAGGTTGAGACTTCTAACTTGCCTGGACCCGACGGTTTAGCAATGCTGACAGCCCAAAAGCAAGAAGCAATCTTTGTTGAGAATGTTAAAAATTACTCAGGCCCACCATCCACTTTTGCCACCCAACATAACGTGCAAGCTTATGTGGGAGTTCCCCTAACAATCGCCCATCGTCATTTAGAACGCCGTATCACCGTCGGTGTTCTTTTTGTTTACTTCACAGAACCTCGCCCCTTTTCCGATGACTACAAGGAGCTATTACAACATTTAGCCAATCAAGCTGCAGCGGCGATCTACGCTGGTATTCAAGAGTCTGCATTGGCTAAAGAACAACTAGCAGCCTTGGGGACTGCAGCGGCAGCTCTGCAACATCGTTTGAGCAACACTATTAATGGGTTTATTCCAGCTGTCATGCGTTTACGACTGAGGGACGAAGAGGATGAAACGTATCAGGGTATTCTGGATACAATCCAGCGCAATGTCAACTTTGCAACTGAGGTCATTCAGCGGATGCAGGCCCCACTCCGTCAAGAAGATTTTGTCAAGACAAATATTGGCAGTCTACTAAGTAGTGCCATAGCCAAATGTTGTCAAGAAGATGATCGCTTTTCCCAAATACGAATTGCCACAGATTTACCTGATATTTCAGCCTCGACAGGTTCTGAAATTGACAGAGAGATTTTCATCAAGACAGATATAGATCCGGAGTTACCTGAAACATATGCTTGTATTGGACAGTTAACGGAGGTTTTTCGAGTCTTGGTCGAGAACGCCATAAAGGCCATTTATCCTCAAACTGGCACAATTACTATAATTTGCAGATTAAAAAGAAGGAATCCTCAAACACGTGTCGAGATTACAGTACAAGATACGGGCAGTGGTATTGATAAAGAAACCCAAAGAAGATTATTTCGCCAGCCG
>JANQQF010000067.1 GCA_028285035.1 Phycisphaerae bacterium | reverse complement strand
CTCTTGTCAAACAACACCTCAAACTCATTCGTCAATTTGAACCTGATTTATCTTTTTTCCAACCTGAAGCTCATTAGACCTTATTTTTGATTGACGATTGACGATTGCAATTATAAAGACACAAAGAATCCTCAGGTGTAACGATTTTGAGGTCTTTGTGTCTTTTTGATAGAATGAGGTCTATCTTGGGTAGCGTTTGGGGGAATAATGTCAGCATCACAATTTAAAAACAAAGTGGCAATTGTCACCGGGGCAGCGATTGGGATTGGCTTTGAGATCGCCCGTCAATTGGCAGATCAAGGCGCAAGGGTGGTCTTGAATGACGTGGACGGGCCTGCGGCGCAACAGGCTGTGGGGAAAATTCAGGATGCCGGGGGGCAGTGTCAAGCTGTCATCGGCGATTCTAGTGACCTGGCGGTGATTGATCAAATGGTGCAAACGGCTGTTGAGCAGTTTGGCCAGCTTGACTTCGTTGTGGCTAATGCGGGCATTACCATCTTTGCCTCCTTTTTAGAGCACACCCTGGAGGATTTTCAGCGATTGGTCGGTGTCAATTTGCAAGGAACGTTTTTTCTAGCGCAGAAAGCGGTTAAGCAGATGATCGAACAGCAATCTGGGGGCAGTATGGTGCTGATGGCCTCGGTCACCGGGCACCAGGTTCACCCTAACTTGCCAGCCTATAGCCTGAGCAAAGCAGGCATCAGGATGTTGGCCAAGTCACTCGGGGTCGAACTGGCCTCCCACGGAATCAAGGTCAATGCCATTTCTCCTGGGGCGACATTGACGGAGCGTACTTTGTCAGACCCAAATTACGAGGCCGAGTGGTCTGCTCTCTCCCCGACTGGACGACCCTCAACTACCGCAGATATTGCGCACGCTACCCTCTTTTTGTTATCCTCACAATCCGCCCAAATTACCGGACAAACCCTTGTGGTTGATGGCGGTTGGTCTTTAATTAGCCCGCCGCCAAAAGAGTAACGGTACATTACTTCTCTGGCATATCGATCAGAATTTTGATATTCCCCTCATTTCGGGTAGCTTGAAGTTCATACGCTTCTAAAACCTGCTCAAACGGGAAACGATGGGTCAGAATCGGGGCTACATCAAGCTCACCACTGGCAATCATATCCAAAGCCATCAGGGTTGAGGTGTGTCCCGGCTCTCGTGAGGCAAAGACACACGCTTTGAGATTGAGACACTTGCGGAAGAGATCGGAATATTCAACCGCGAATGTTTCTTCGTGTGGCACCCCAAACTGTAGCAAAAATCCATAGTCCTGGGCTAACTTAATCGCTAAATTAATTGACGATACCTCTCCCGCCGCTTCGATAACGACATCAGCGAGTTTTCCCCCGGTAATTGTTTGGAGCGCCTCTGTTGGGTCATCTATGGCATTATGAATGGTGTGGGTGGCTCCGTAAAACGAGCTAACTGCTAATCGATGGGCTTGTAAATCAACGGCAATGATGCGTCGGGCCCCTAATCGTTTGGCCATAAAATTGAACCATAACCCCGCTGAACCTTGCCCGATGATAACGACATCCTTGCCGATTAAATTGGGAAGTTGCTTGCAGGCATAAATCACTGTGCCGATTTGCTGAGCTTGAACGAGATGGTCAAATGGCGTATCGTCGGGCAAGGGCAGGACATTTTCAATTGGGGCTAAATAATACTCAGCCATTGCTGTTTGTTCTGGGGCAATCGTCAATGTATTGTCCCCCACTTTTAGGGAGGAATCTGGTGCATCCATCGCTTCGATAACGCCAATCATCTCGTGACCAGAGGAGCCAGGGGGTAGGGGATATAACTCTGGGGGCATGTGACGGAGCATAAAAACATCACTAGCACACAAGCTTAAGCAAAGGGGACGAATCAGGGCATGATCAGGTTTTAAGTTGGGCGTGGGCACCTCAACAAACTCAGCGTGATCAGGGGCGAGAATTTGAACAGCTTTCATCAATTAATCTTCCTGTAGACTTTATTATAATACACTACCAATCAATCCCAGAAAAGCTTATAGATCTGAGTTGTTCAAACAATTTGAAATGCATGGATGATAAGCGAGCATTACTCAGGCATCATCGAGATAGACTAAAATATTTTCAGGTTTTATTGGCAACGCCAGGCGTTTGCCTCCGATGTCTGTTCATAGTTGGCTGCCATCAATATCAAATCGAGAATATCTACTTTTTCATCTGCGTTTAAGTTGGCTACTTCATTAGCATCGGTGCTGCCAAATACAGCGCCAATCGCTGCAGCATCAGCGATGCCAATTACACCATCATTATCGATATCGCCTGCTAGTAGAACTACATCATTCAAGACTGTTACTGTACCGGTGACATGGGTGGCGTCGGTACAGGTTGCCGCTAGAAAACCTGCGCTGTTTGCCGTTATAGAATAGGTGTAGGATGGCGCATTATTGATCCAGAAATCACCCGTATCATCGGTAACATCCTTTGCTGTATTATCTGTTATAGTCACTTCAAGGCCGGCTTGGTTATCATTCGCTCGACCTTCGCCTGTGACGTTGCCCACAATGTCACCGTCTCCCGCTGCAATAGCAGCCCCTTCAATGGTAACAGTTAAATCAACAACTTGATCTACTGAAACAGCCACACCACCTTTTCGGCCAAACTTCCAATCACCTAAACTGAAGGTTGTTACATCTAAGCCAGTTTCAGCATTGGCTCGGAAAGTCCAGGTGAGAAGGGTTACATCACCGCTAATATCATCAACGTCGCCCTGTCGACTGGCAGCCAAAATAAGCTGGCTTGTACCAATATCTCTTTGAACTTGCAGTGAGAATGAGTCATTCAAACTGAGTGTGTCATTGACTGGGCTTACAGCAGTCTCGTTCCAGGTTAACTCAAACTGCTCCCCAAAAATTCCTGGATCAGGTATATTTTTGGCGATAATGCTAATATCAAATGTGTCACCAACCGTAACTGTGGATGGCCCTTCAACTCTAAAAACAAATATATCTGTCGGCTCATCTGTTGCTGTAGCTGTTGGCTCGGTTGTTGAAGTCGGTTCAACGGTTTCGTCAGTTGGGACGGCCGTTGCGGTGCTGGTTGTTTCTGGTGGTGTCGGGGTGGAGGTCGTTGCACTAGTCGCTGTTACGTCAGACGTTGCCCTTGTTTCAACTGGGGTTGATATATTGGCTGGCGTTGATGAGGGTGTTAAGTCTAAAACTGATGTAGGTTCAGCCGTCTCATTATTTGGAACAGACGTACTTGTCACCCCTTGGGAGCCGGAGGTAGGGGTTAGTGTAATTTGAGAGGTTTCTGTTGCTACCTGACTAATAGGAATAGGGGTGGGCGTGGTCGGCACGAATACAATGTTATTTGTAAGCACTGGTTGTGGTTCCAGGAGTACTCTGGAGATATACAGCCAGCTTGCCGAACCCATGAAAAGCAAAATACCCAACGCGATTGAAACGCTGCGAACGGAGCAACCAAAAGGAGTAATTTTGGCTCCTTCAATGTTGATCCCTCGGCGTGGGGAGTCTGAATCATCGCCGACAAATGTGATCCCGCCTTGCTGGCTCAACGTGATCTGCTGGTATCGATCAATTACCGCTTGGACTTGACTCAATGAGACAAGTAAAGGCTGTAGTGCTTCCTGCCACTCAGGTAAGCTAATTTCATTGGCAAGAACTTGTTCAGTTAGAGCAATTGCTTGTTGGTGGTCCTCAATCTGATGATATAGGTCGACAGGGGCATTCCCACCAAATTTAGCTTTTCTCTCCAAAAGAACTTTGAGATATTTATTAAATCTGTTAAGGGATGTTTTCGGGTCCAATACTTCACGTATGCATTAAACTGCTTTACTTGAGCAAAATGAAATCCATAAACAAGGTAATATTCTGATCAAATCAACTGTAAAGGTACGTGTGCCATCTCTTTCTAAAACCCCCATATTTATAGATGGAGATATTTTGGAGAAGCAAATAGGTAGTATTAAAAAATTGTTAAGTTACTTTTCAACATCAAATTACAGTCGAATTTGACCATTAATTCATATTGACTATTTGTAGTGGGTCAACTATAGGGTTCTTAGAATAACTTACCTAATACAGAAAGGCTGTCACATAACTTTGTGATATTGTCTTATAATTTTCTAACAGGGAAAGGCTGTACGTTACCTTGGACCTCGACTTTTTGAACATCTTCCTACCCTGTGTTGTTTTCAAATAAAGGGTGGTAATTATCATATCATGTCAGTATTAGGTTGACAATCGTACTTTAGGTCGATCATTTTTGATATGTGGTGTTTAAGAGTTACCTGCAGACACATTACTTTGCTCATTGCCGTTGTGAAATGAAGCGGTACCGAATTTCAAAAAAATTGACAAAGTGAGTTTCGAAGCGAGGGCAGCTTACTTCACAAAGTATTACCTCGATGTTTGATAGGGGAGTTTGAAAAGCATTGAATGAAAAGTCTAATTAAGCGATTGGACAAAATAAACGTTTTCGATTATCATCCTTGTTCGGTTTGAAACTAGCGGGTAATTCCGTCATCATAGATAAAATGTTATTTTGTAGTATCCAGGAGGACCATTTTGGCAAATATTAAGTCTGCGGCTAAGCGCGCCCGACAAAGTGAAAAACGTCGCATCCACAATCGTTACTATCGTACGACGGCTCGAACCTATGTAAAACGTGCTCGTGCCCAAATTGCTGGGAATGAATTAGAAGATGCGGAAGCAACAATTCAGGAAGCTGTAAAAGCGCTTGATAAAGCAGCTCAAAAGAAGATTATTCATCCTAACAACGCCGCACGACGTAAATCACGTTTGATGCAAGCTTTGAATAAAGCAAAAGCAGAAGCTTAGGGCAGTAATAGGGCTTTTTCGGCCCAACCTTAAAACTAAATTATTTTTATAATTCCCCCTTGACACTAGAACATACGTTCTATATAATACAAGAACAGCTTGAATGTATGACCAAGCTATTGACTTGTATCATCAAGGGGTTTTTCTATGCATTTCGCCGACCCATCTATCACAAATCAATACACATTGGAATATCAGGCGGATCAAATTGAACTGGTATTGAATAGCCATCGGGTGCCAGGTCAGGTTACTGGCGGGACGGTTACCCCACGCTGGGTTCGATATCAGATCCTACCGGACGTCACGACAAAGGTCTCAAAGATTATTGCGCTGTCAGAAGAGATGGCGCTACGACTTGGGACTAATACGGTGCGTATTGCCCGGGAAGGGGCTGCTGTTCAAATTGAAGTGCCCCGAGCTGACGCTCAAATTGTTAAGCTGCGTCAGTTATGCCAGCGACTTGACGATATTCCTCGCCAAACCGCTATTCTCGGGTTGGATCAAGCGGGTCTACCACTTTTACTCCGCCTGTCATCCCCTGAGGTGGCCCACGTTCTGATCGCAGGAACCACAGGTTCCGGTAAAACCGCGCTGGCTCGTAGCATTGCCTTGTCCTTGGCCATGCACAATCGCTTGGGGGAGGTGCAGATGGTTTTCATAGACCCCAAAGGAACTGGGTTTGGAATGTTCGGCGATACAGAGACACAGCTACCTCATCTACTGCGCCCTGTTATCCGCGATGTTCATCAAGCCATTTTTCTTTTGGGTGAATTAGTCGGTGAGATGGTGCGTCGTGATCAAGAAAATATTTATGAGCCTCGGCTCGTCATTTTTATCGATGAGTTGGCCGATTTAATGGATCAAGGTGGAAAAGCGATGGATCGTTTGATGACCAGATTAGCCCAAAGAGGGCGTAGTGCTGGTATTCATCTTGTTGCCTGTACCCAAAAGCCGCTGGCCGCTACAATTGGGTCTCTGACCCGAAGTAATTTTCCTGTTCGATTGGTGGGCAGTGTGGCCAGTAGTGATGATGCCAAAGTAGCCGCCGGTATTTCGGGGACAAAGGCCGAAAAGTTACTCGGGCGGGGTGATTTTCTGTTGGTCATCAAAGGGCAAACCACTCGATTTCAAGCGGCTCATATCTCCGAACGTGAAATTAGAGACATTGTTGGTCAAATGCAAATGGGTGAACGGAATAGCCGCCATTGGGTAGAGAGTGAACAGCCAGAGGTGCTGTCTGCCACTGGCACTGATGGTCCTTTGTCACGTCTAGCTCCACCAGGCTCTCGCCGACGTCGTGGTCTAGAGCTAATGTTTGGACACCAACTAAAGTTAATTAAGTGAGAACGTCATGAAGCGAGGCATAGCGGTTGTTGGATTTGTTTTTGTTATAAGTTTGGGGATTACCATCGGTTTACGGATGAGTGCTGATGCACTCGCTGTGATTGTTGGTGTGATTCTGGGGATTATTGCCACAGTGCCGACCACCGTGGTCATTATCTATGTAATGGCCCGCCAACAGAAACGGGTGGAGCAGATGGCCCCACCAATGTCGCATCATCCCCCTGTGGTTGTAGTAAATGGGAATGACCCAACCTCACAATTACGCGGTGCGGCCCCTCCAGCGTTGCCAACACCATCCTACCCAACCAACGGTACCCGACAATGGACAGTGATTGGGGATATGGGTACCGAAGAGTAGACTATTCAGCATCATCCTCATCAAACTCATCTGACTCATCAAGTTCAAACGTTTCTTCAAGAATTTTAAGTGCCTTCTCAACGAGAGGTTCAGGAACAAGCACCTTGGCTGACCCCATTGGGCCAACTGTCAAACCCAACAACGACCCCATTGCTTCTTGTTGAACAAAAGCAGGAATGTCTTCACTTTCAAGTCGCCCTTTAATGATAGCCGCTTCCGCCGGATTTAAGTGGACCCCAACAATAATCCAACGGGTTTCCTCGAGTTTTCCCTGAGTTCCTTCGCTTGTTGCACTTTCGGTTTTTCTCCGCCCTGCCCAAGGCCAAAGCTGAGATAGAGCATCTGCCATAAATATCTCCCATTTGTATCAAAGTCAATACAGCTCAATTATATCACAACTTTTTGTATAGATAGTTTGGATGATTACAAACTGGTTATGATCTTCAAACTGCTTTTTGTTTAATTTCACACCCTGTCTTATAATTTGAGGTTGTGTTTGAAGAATAGAATTCTTCTTACTGAAATTGTAAGACAAATTATAAATTATTAGTTAAAAATAGAGGTATCCCTTGGAAGTTTCAATTCAAGTCGTCCAAATTATTATTTCACTTGTAATTATTGGCCTCGTTTTGTTGCAAGCAAAAGGGTCAGGATTGGGTAGTATTTTTGGGGGTGATGCTGGTGTTTATCGCACACGACGTGGGGTAGAAAAATCTCTTCACCAACTGACAATTGGATTATCCCTGATCTTCTTTGTCATTTCTCTTGTGGCTGTAATGTTGGCAGGTTAGGAGTAGACTCTCCCCTTGGGACGACATATACGTTGGCAGGCAATTCTGGCCTTAACTGGTATTGTTTTGACTCTTGCTATTTTAGGGTCACTTTCTTTTTCACGCACGACGGTCGTTGTTGAGGATAATCAGACACCGTATCGTGAGGCTGTGGTTGGTAAACCCCAACTCATCAATCCTCTCTTTGCTCAATATAACCAAGTGGACCAAGATGCAGTAGGCTTACTGTTTAATGGCCTTACCCGCGATGACGGTCAGGGAAATCTTGTTCCAGATTTAGCCACCGACTGGCAGGTTAGTCCCAACCAGCTTGTTTATCTATTTAAACTTCGTAGAGATGTTCAGTGGCATGATGGAGAACCGTTCACAGCTAAGGATGTTGTCTTTACGATAGGTTTAATGCAGGATGCGGAGTATCAGGGGCCACCTACTCTCAAACAATTGTGGCAAACGGTGGCTGTTCAGAAGTTGGGATCGGATATGGTTCGCTTTACCTTAAGTGAGCCCTTACCCACGTTTCTTAATTTTACCACCATTGGCATGCTTCCAGCCCATATCCTTGAGGATGTTCCTGCCAAAGATTTGATCACACATCCTTTCAATGTCTCTCCAATTGGGACTGGACCGTTCAAATTTGATACTATCTCAGATGAATTTATTCGATTTTCACCCAATCAAGATTATTTCGAGTCTCAACCCCAACTAGAAGTAGTAGAGTTATGGTTTTATACAAGCCATCAGGAAGCGATATCAGCCTATGAGACTGATGAAGTCAATGCGATTAGTAATATTGCACCGCAGATTATTCCTCAAGCCCAATCTGTTGAGTCTTTAAACCTATATACGACCCGTTTATCTGGTTACACTTTAGTCTATCTTAACCTACGTAACACGGAGACCTTACCTTTCTTTCAAGAGAAGAGCGTTCGTCAAGCGCTTCTCATTGCACTCAATCGTCAAGCCATTATCAATACTGAGCTAAATGGTCAGGGTGTTGTTGCCTCCGGTCCCATTCATCCTTGGAGCTGGGCATTTAATCCAGACTACCCAGCCGACGAATTTGATCCTCTAAAAGCAAACGCTATGCTCGATGAGGCAGGTTGGATTGACTCTGATGGTGACAATATTCGGGAGAAAAATGGCCAGCAATTAGCCTTTAATTTGCTGGTTCATGATACATCTGATCGTATTGCCTTAGCCCAAGCGCTCACCGAACATTGGCGTCAAATAGGGATCGGTGTAAATATTGAGCTGGTTGAAGGCAATCTGGGTTCCCGGCTGACTCAGGGAGATTATCACGCCGTCATTGCAGATATACGACTTAGTGGTGACCCAGACCCTTATCCGTTATGGCATCAATCCCAAATTGATGTCGGTCAAAATTATGCTGGTTGGTCACACGACCGTGCGTCTGAATTGCTTGTAGAAGCACGATCGTTAACTGATACTGGCCCCCGCAATGATCTTTACTACGAGTTTCAGGAAATATTTGCTGAGGAAGTTCCCTCATTGATCCTATATTATCCTGTCTACACCTACGGCTTAAGCCAAGATGTACTCAATGTCCAACTTGGTCCACTGGCGCAACCAAGCGATCGATTTAGGACAATTACTGATTGGACGATACTTACCCGGCGCGTTGTCTATAGCGAGACTCAATTTGTCGATTAGGCGTCTTAAGATTGTTTGACGACCTCACAAATTGAGAGTACAATCGACATAAATAATAATTAAGACGTTTACTGCACAGACCTGTAACCTCCCTTCGGTAAGCCTTCTTCTTGAGAAGTGCTTTCTTAAAATCAATGCTAAACATAATATCCTACCAAGGGACTTGTTTACATAACAAGGATCAAGGGATTTAAATGCAACAATGATCTGTTGTCTGTAGCGCCATATTTATATGTGGCGTAGGTTTATTTATCGAAGAAGACCTTTCTTTAACCTATTTTGGGTCGGTGCCCAACCTGTCACGCTCGACTAAACTCAAGGAATCCTGTAAAAAATGGCCTTTAAACAAATATCAACGACGAATAAACTCCGTGCTCAATCGCTCAATCGAACTGGTCTAGAACATTACGAACGTTGGGAAATGGACCAGGCAATTGAGTTGTTTGAGGAGGCCACGCGTTTAGATGATACTGAGGCTGAATACCATTTAAATTTAGCCCGTGCTAGGGTCCGTATGGGTGACTATGAGGTAATGCTTAAGGCCTTGGGGAATTATTTGCGTACTGAAACGGACAAGGCTTTGATTAATCGATTTGAAGCCCTCTTCAGTAATGCCTTAGATGAGGTGGAAAAGTTGTTAACGGCTACGATGCCGCAAAATGGTATGAAATTGGAGAGTATTGGGGCAGCAATTCAGATGTGGGTTGAATACAGGGTAACAATTGGGAAACAATACTTGGATTTAAGTCATCCAGAAGAATGGGCCGCAGCTCTTGATTATACAGTGCGTAAGGTCTGTATTGAGCCAGCTCCGATTGAAGAAATTGCTCAGTGGTACGAGACTAATGAAACAGCAATTCGAACAGGTCACGAAGATTTAATTGATATCCTGGATATAATGCCGTGTGACTATCGATACTATCGAGGGGATGACAATCCTCTTGATAAATTGGTTGAAGCAGCGATGATGTTAGAAGACCTGGAGCGAGATTTCCAGGAAATGTAAGATTTACCTCTTGAAAATCATTGGAAAAAATAAAGAAGGTGTTTGCGTAAACATTGCTACGCCTCCCCCTGAAGTCCCCGCATATAACGTTTGATTATCAACATCGATATTAAGAACTAGGACGTCGCGCTGTAATAATCCAGCATTTACATCAAACCAAGTCGCCCCAGCATCCACGCTTTTATATACGCCTTCCTCTGTGCCTGCATAAACCATACTATCAAGTGATGATAAGATGATTGAGCGTACACTTGGAACAGCGTTATCATCAACTAAAATCCAGGAATTTCCCTGATTCATACTTTTGTATACCCCGGTTGCTGTTCCAGCGTAAAGTATGTTGGAGTCGGATGGGTCAACAGTTAAGGTTAATACAGGATTGCCATTCCAAGACCCCGTCGTGGGTAACCAAGTCGCGCCTTGATTATTGCTAATGTAAACACCTGACGATGTGCCTGCATAAATTTTGGCTGGGGTTGCCGGATTGATGAGCAAAGCATACACAATTGTATTGTTGGGCAATCCCGTACTACTTTCATTCCAACCATCCGCAGCCGAGGAACTCTTGAAAATACCTCCTGCGGTCCCGGCATAAATCGTGTTGACATTTGTGGGGTCAATAGCCAATCCATAAACAAATGAGCTGCCCAGCCCAGAGCTACGTCTCTGCCAAGAAATAGCCCCATCAGCGCTTTTGAAAATGCCACCCGAGGTTCCCGCATAGAGTATAGAGGTGTCACTTGTATTTTGCACTAAGGCTAAAACTTGATGATTATCTAGTCCATTATTGTGTTGGGTCCAGTTCAAGCCGTTATCATCACTTTTAAATATTCCATTACTATTGGTGCCCGTATAAAGGGTTGTATTATGTCTGATCAAGGCATTGACAGTGGTGTTGACTAAACCGTTATTTTTGGTAACCCAATTATCACCCTGGTTGTTGCTCTTAAATACACCGCCACCGAAGGTTCCGGCGTAAATTGTGTTTGAGGCAGTTGGGTCAATGGTGAGGGTAAAAATATTAGGATTAACTAGCCCTTCGTTAACAATGCTCCACGATTCACCACTATTCTGACTGCGGAAAACACCACCGCTTGTTGCGCTTACCTGCGCTCCTACATATAAAGTGGTTGGATTAAGCGGGTCTACTGCTAAGGCAAATATATTTTGATTTGATAATCCTTTATTGATTGCTTGCCAACTTGTCCCATTATTCTCACTTTTGAAGACCCCTTGTCCAAAAGTTCCTGCGTAAATTGTTGTAGCGTTTGATGGATCTACCCCCAAGGCAAAAATGTTGGGTATTCCCGAGAAACCAGTATTGATTGCCTGCCAACTTGTCCCGCCGTTAACACTTCTATAGGCACCAGTCTGTGTTCCGGCATATAATGTTGTAGATGTTTTTGGATTTATTGCCAAGCTAAAAACAGGGGTTTCGCCCAAACCACTATTAACTGCTTGCCAATTTGTGCCACTATCTTCACTTTTGAAAATACCGCTTTGGGTGCCAACGTAGAGGGTTGAAGGGGTGTCTGGAGCGATAACTAAGGTACGTATTGTTAAATTGTTTAAGCCAGTATTGATTGCCTGCCAATTTAGTCCAGCATCCGTACTTCTGAATACACCCCCGCCAAATGTGCCTGCATAAATTTCGTTTGGGGATGTGGGATTGATACCTAGGGCAAAAACAGTGTCATTTGTTAAGCCATCACTACGTTTTACCCAAGTGTCTCCACCATCTGTACTTTTAAAGACCCCGCCATTAAATGTACCAATATACAGGATGTCAGTATTTGTGGGATCAACAACAACCGCCCGAATGTCACCACCAAACGGACCGTGAGCTGTCCATCGATTTTCACCAGCCACAATTACATTATTCGTCAGAACAAACAAAACCATTGACGAAATTACAGTGATAATTAAATTGGGATAGCTTCTCCGATATACCATAAATGATCTCTTCTATGAGAGATTTGCCATGTAACCTTGAATACTGGTTAAACTTGTAAAAAATGTAAATCCCGAAAAGATTGCAAGGGCTTAGTCGGAGGAAGAAAGCTTAGGCATGGATTTTAGCTTGCACTGAGGAGGACAATAGTGTATGAACAAGACGAATCTCAGCATGTTACAAGCCCTACATAGCTTGATACTTAACAGGCATGCAGAGAGTATATCACAGTCTGGTTTGAATTTGGTTTGATAGAAGAGAATTGAACAACAGAAACTTACAGATTCATTCGCTTAAAGATGCCTTCTGGAATATTACGGATAATAAGCATCAAATAACGCCACATCCACAGCGTATATATTTCGTGTCGGCCATTTTGCTGTGCATTAAAGATATCTTTTGCAACTTGTTCTGGCTGCCCAGTAACTGGCGCAGGCAGGGGTAAATTAGCTGTCATTTTGGTATGAACGAATCCCGGCTTAACTGTTAACACAGATACATTTGATTTAGCCAATCGATTGCGCAGACCTGACAAATAGGCTGTGAATGCTGATTTCGCACTGCCATAGAGATAATTACTCTGCCGGCCACGATCACCGGCCACAGAGCTGATCCCCACAATTGCCCCTGATTTTTTTTGCTCGAAATCGTTCGCTATGACCTCTAAGATTGAGACAGCTCCAGTATAATTTGAGTCGATGATTTGTTTAGCGTGGGTAAAATCAGACTGTCCAGTAGATTGGTCTCCTAACAAGCCAAAAACACAAATTGCTACATCTGGTTTGTGAGGTAATGAAGCGTAAATCTTTTGATGACTAGCAAAATCTAGGGCATCAAACTCTACAATATGAGTGGTAACATTATAACGAATATCGATATCGGTGGCCGCTTCTTTCAAACGCTCGGATTGACGAGCCGCGAGAATGGGATGGTAACCTTGACTGGCATATTTGTGGGCCAAAGCATTCGCGATATCAGAGGTCGCTCCTAAAATGAGCACGTGTTTCATGTAGTAATTCCTATACGGTCGGATTGAAAGGATTTAAATTTGTTGCCGTGATTCAAATCATTGACATTATTGATAAAACGATCAACATCAGGATAGCTTTGCATAAACATTGTTTTAGGCATCCGAACATCTTTTGTTAGATAAAGCCGTCCTCCATGAGCCAATACGATTTGGTCTAATTCGTCCAGAAAGCCAAACAAGCGATCTGAAATCGGGAAATCAAGAGCTAGAGAATACCCTTTCATACTAAAGGGTAAGTAGTTATTTTGTTTATCATACAATTTGAGGACAACTAAGAACGGAGCAATACCAGTTTCCTGAATTTTTTCCAAAATTTTGATAAGCCCAGCTCGGCTTTCTTGAGCTGGTAAAATAAATTGATATTGAGTGAACCCTCGTTTCCCGTAGATTCGATTCCAATTTAGAATCCAATCAAGGGGATAAAAGAAGGTGTCATAATCTTCGATTGTGTCAACACATCCCTTTGGGTGTTTAAGATATAACATCGTATTAAATATTTTCATACTTAACTTATTCAAAACAAAGCTAGGAAAATTTATGGGTACATTCATTTTTTGCTTTGGTTTGAGGGTCAATGGATTGAGCTGATGCTTTTTATTTTTGAGTTCGGCCTGCTTTGCATGCTCTCCCCGCATTATAAAACCGCGACCTAAGTCTTTGCCGCTGGCCAGAAAATCAATCCAGGCTACCGAGTATGTCCAGGATTCAGAATCTTCAAATAGATCCATCATTTCATCAAGATTGCGAGCTTTTATCGACTCTTGTCGAATGTAAGCTGTTTCAACAGGGATCAGCTTAATCCGGGCACTCAATACAACACCAGTTAATCCCATTCCCCCACAGGTTGTCCAGAATAGATCAGGCCGTTCAGTAGGCGAGCAGGTAACAATCGATCCATCACCAAGCATCAATGTTAAATCAACCAGATGATCACTGAAGTTACCAATTTTGTGTTGACCCTTGCCATGTACATCAGATGCAATTGCGCCACCAACAGTGATTAATTTGGTCCCAGGGGTTACAGTCAGAAACCAGCCTCGTGGGACAATGACATCTAGAATCTCAGATAAAAGTATGCCCGATTGACAATGAACAACACCGTTTTTCTCGTCAAATTCGAGAAATTTATTGTACTTTAAAGTAGAAATAACTTCGGGGGCTAAGGCTGAGTCACCATAACATCGCCCATTTCCTCGTGGAATAACATGTTTAGCCCCTTTAAGAAGGTTTTGTAAGGTTTCTATATCCTCAAATTCGTTAAATTCTACTTCAACATTGGGATAATTACCCCAATTGCTGATCTTTTTGAGGTTAGCCTGGGCTGCTTGTTTTTGGCGAGTAGATTTTATTTTGTTGATAAATTTTTGGCTATTTTGTTTGAGTTGGTTTCGTGTTTCTTTGCCTGTGCGCGGTGCCAGAAGCGATAGGATTGCTGCTCCGAGTAGGCCACCTAATGTGAAAACAGCGAGTAGTTTAGTTAATTCGCGCCACTTAATCATATCAGGTCGTGTCCTTTCTGTATCAATATGCACAAACGCTAATTGTATGCATCATTGTATTATCAAACAAATATATGTTTTGACAAAATTTGATGTTAAAACAGTTGATTTATACTTTGTTTGATTGGAGCGATTTTATTTTTGAGTAAATTATGCCTTTAAGTATTTGGCAGAAAGTTTTAGGAAATAAAGAATGACTCAAAAACCGAAAATCGCTTCAATATTGTCAATGTCGTGCCATAATCTATGGTAAATTTCATTTACCCGTAACCGGTCAAATTGATCTCATTTGAGCAAAAATCGTAAATTGATATCCATCGGTTCTTCTAAAGCTTCTTGCCGTTTACTTAAATGAGAGCTGGTCATAAATAATCAGGTAGCTTGAAGAAGGGCTTTGATGCCCTTACCGAGAGGCAAGCCATTGTGAAATTGATAAAGAAGGAGTAA
>JANQQF010000061.1 GCA_028285035.1 Phycisphaerae bacterium | reverse complement strand
TACCCCAACTGAATTTGAGATTGCGGCTCGAGCCTGTCACTCATCCTCTCTTATTGTTGGTTAATTTCTCTCCAGGTTTTCCACCGCACTACAATGGATCCATTTTTTATCCTCACTTAATGGTTTCACTGTCGGCAGTTGTTTAGCCTAAACAGGAATAAAATCGCTAATTGTTGTATTCAAATCCAAATCTAGATTAAGATACCGTTGGGTGGTCGCTACACTAGCATGACCCAACAACTTACTAATTTGTGTAATTGGTATACCAGCCTCATAACCTAATTGGGCATAAGTCCGTCTAAGATCATGGGGTGCTAATTCATTCTTGCCAATAGCCTGACCTGCTCCTCTAAACTTTTGCATCTGCTTAAATAAAGATAGAAGCTGATAAGGTCTAAATGCGTTACGTTCCTTGAAGTCATCTACATATTTTTCTATATGTTCTCTGTAACTTTCAAAAACGACTGAATAGAGACTTCGTAAACATTTTAATACAGCATCTTTTTCATGTTCAAGGATGAAATCTCTTAGCCGCTTTTCCCTATCTTTCCCTTGAAGTAATTCACGATTTTGACCATATACCGCAATCCCCTCAAAGCGAAGAATACACTTAGAACCAACCCATATTTTTTGAGCGGTTTCTGTGTTAGAAATCTCGTAATGATACCGTAACCCTGTTTTACCACACAGCTCACACGTTTCCGAGGGTGTCTGATAGTCAATGACATGTTCAGTAGCATACCATTCAGTAAGGGCATTTTCCAGACTAACCTGTTCTTTACTCAACGGTATTAGGTTTTCAATGGCTTTCTTTACCCAATCCACTAGCTCAAACTTTCTTGGAAATATGTAAATCGAATACTTAATTCTAGCTAAGTTGAGGCAGTTAATCAAGCAGAATTATTGAAATCAGTATAATAAAAAGTCAATCTGATAAGAACTATTCTGAAAGATACCCTTCTTTATCTAGTCTAAATCCTCACTTAAAATAAGACCTTTTCATTTAGTTCAATTTTGGACTACTGTCGATCAAAATTTATTAAGGCAATAAAAAAGCCAGCCTTTAACAGACTGGCCTTAATTCAACCTATTTTTAAGGTGGTTTCCAGTATTAACCGATGACTATATTCACTAACCGCCCTGGCACATAAATCATCTTCTTCGGTGTCTTACCATCCAGGTGGCGAATGACATCCTCATCAGCCAAGGCCTGCGCTTTAGCAGCCTCTTGATCGATGTCGGGGGACATATTCAATTTAGCCCGGATTTTGCCGTTAATTTGAACGGCGATTTCCACGGTGTCTTCTTTCGCTAGTTCAGCATCGAACTTCGGCCAGCTTTGTTGATGAACGCTGTACGCGTTACCCAAGTGGCCCCACAACTCCTCGGCGATGTGCGGGGTGATGGGTGCCATCAACAAGATCATCGTTTCGATAGCTTCCTGCCAGGCGGGGGTGCCAACAACCGGCGTTTGGCGGACATCGTTCAAGGCATTGCGGAAGCCCATCAAGGCGGCGATGACGGTGTTGAAGGCAAAGTTTTCCATATCACGGGTACAGGCCTCGATGGTTTGGTGGGTCTTGCGCTGGACATCGCGGATTTGAGCCTCGCTCGGTTCGCCCTCAACGGCAGGTGTGTCGGTGACCAAGCGCCACACATCATCAATCCAGCCCCGTGGTCCTTTGACCCCGCTGCTGCTCCATGGACCCCCTTTTTGCCAATCGAAGGCAAACATCAAGGTAGCCCGTACGGTGTCGGAGCCGTACTCGGCGACCAATTCGTCGGGATTGACGACGTTGCCCTTGCTCTTGGACATCCGCTGAATTTCCAAATGATGCTTCAATTGATTAAAGCTATTTTCGCCGGGAATGTCAGGGATGTCGACGACTGCGTCTGGTACAATTTCGACGACCGTGATTTTGTTCTCGCCCGTCGCCACGCGCATGATGTTTTCGGTACGGCGCATCAATTCGCCAGCCGCGCCGTCAAAGTCGGCAGGCACATCGCTGGGGTGCCCGACGGCGACGTGATCGGTGAACAACTTATCGCCCTCCCAGCGGCCTGTGGCCATCACAAAGTCGCCGGTACGTTCCTCGCCCAAGATTTGCCCCTGGTTGCGCAACAACAACATTGGCTCGCCCCAAGTCATTGACTCCGGATCGCGATCATGCTGCTTCATAATCTCCATTGCCTCGTCGAACATCCCCAAATCACGCATCGCTTTGGCAAACCAACGGGAGTACAACAGGTGCATCGTGGCGTGTTCGGCCCCACCGGTGTACACATCTACAGGCAACCAGTAGGCGGCTTCTTCAGGATCAAAGGGGCCATCCTGATAATCTGGACTCAAGTAACGATACCAATACCACGAGGAACACATAAAGGTGTCCATCGTGTCTGTTTCTCGCTTTGCCTCATTGCCGTCTGAGTCGGTTGTTTTTAAGAAGCCTTCTTCATAAGTCAATGGGCTGCGACCAGAGGGCATAAATTCGACATCATCAGGCAAGACGACAGGCAACTGATCATCGGGCACAGACTCCATTGTCCCGTCCGCTTTATGGATGATTGGAATCGGTGAACCCCAATAGCGTTGTCGACTGATCAACCAATCACGCAAACGATAGTTGACCGCTTCCTCGCCCGCGTTGTGCTCTTCCAACCAGGTGATCGCTGCATCGATCGAGGGATTTTTGCGCCCTTTGTCATTGGTCACTGCCGTGTCATCAATCGGGCCGCTGTTAATCATCTTGCCAGGACCGACGTAGGCGGTTTCCATTGTATCGGCCTCAATCGAGTCGCTGCCTTCCGGCAAAATCACCGGAATGATTTGCAGATCGAATTTGCGGGCAAACTCAAAGTCACGTTCGTCGTGACCGGGCACGGCCATAATCGCGCCGGTGCCGTAGGTGCTCAAGACGTAGTCGGCAATCCAGATGGGCACTTGGGCCTGATTGACCGGGTTGGTCGCATAACCGCCGGTGAAAACACCCGTTTTCTCTCGGCTGTCCGAGGTTCGTTCAATCTCGGTCATGTTGGCTGCCGTTTCGATATAGGCTTCGACCGCCGCTTTTTGCTCGGCAGTCGTCACCTTCGCGACCAAGTCGTGTTCGGGTGACAAAACCATAAAGGTGGCTCCCCACAGGGTGTCGGGGCGAGTGGTGTAGATTTCCAATGGGTCGCCCTGCTCGGTGGTGAAAGTGACACGCGCACCTTCACTGCGCCCAATCCAGTTGGTCTCCATAATTTTGATCGGCTCGGGCCAGTCGATGTGGCTGAAATCCAACATCTCGTCGGCATAGGCGGTGTAGCGGAAGAACCATTGGGTCATCATCTTTTGGATGACAGGCTGTCCTGTGCGCTCATCTTTTCCGTCGATGACCTGCTCATTGGCCAAAACTGTTTGCAAGGTCGGTGACCAGTTGACCAAGGCTTCGCCGCGATAGGCCAAGTCATTTTTGTAGAATTGCTTGAAGAACCACTCAGTCCATTTATAGTAGTCGGGGTCGCAACTGACCGCTTCTCGTTCCCAGTCGAACATCGTGCCCATACTACGCAACTGCACCCGCATCCGCTCGATATTGGCGTAGGTCCATTTGGCGGGGTGGATGTTGCGCTGAACGGCAGCATTTTCAGCAGGCAAGCCAAAGGCGTCGAAGCCCATCGGGAACAGCACATTGTAGCCTTTCATTCGCATGTATCTGGCTCGGGCATCGGAGGGAGCCATCGCAAACCAGTGGCCCATGTGTAAATCGCCGCTGGGATAGGGCAACATCGTCAAGGCATAATGCTTCGGTTTATCCCAATCGACTTTGGCACGATAAATGCCATCATCTTCCCATTTCTGTTGCCATTTTTGTTCAATGGCTTGGGGGTTATATTTTGTACTCATTGTTTGATCCTTTATTTTGGACAGGATTTACAGGATCCTGATTAAGTTTATTTTGTCTGGAAAAATAAAAAAGCCGATCATTTCGACCGGCTTTCGTTTCTAATGAAAGTAGAAGATCTGCGTTAATCCTTTACATAAAGGAGCAGCGGTCGAAGGGTGGTATGTGGCCGACTAAGGTGTCCAGAAAGCACAAATAGCAGCGTCGTGAATCGGCTGCATAGATTAACTGTAATTTGATTTAATGGCAAAAAATTGTGCTGTTTGTACATCATTCGTTTACTCCTTGGCAACCATTATATCATAGGTTGTCAAGGGGGGGTGGATTGTTGGAAGGCTGGAAGATATGGAAGGTTGGGTAATTCTTCCAGCCTTATGGGATTATTGCGGAGTGAATTCAAAAGCGCCCATATCTGGGGCTGAGCCGATATAACCGTCACTGAAGCCTGGCACGATACAGCCAGCATCAATGTCTGGACTGCCCGCCTGCAAGTTAAAGTTCGCATCAAAACTGGTCGCATTGTTAGAAATACCATTTGTTTGATGTCCAGTTTGGCCTTGGAATGTGGCTAAATTGGTAAAAATATTGCCACTGCCCCAAGTGACGAAGCGATTATCATCTACAATGTTGTGCATGTTGTCGCAATCAAAGTCATTGTTGGCCAGCGTGTTGGTGGATTGCAAATAAATGACTCGGCCATCCACATTCCAAATGTTGTTGCGAGTGGTCATGTTGGCAAAATTGGTGCCACCCGAGTCGCGGAGTCCGTGACCATTAGTGCCTTGGATATTGTGGAATGTATTGTGATAGACAAATACTGAGCCGTTGGGAATTTGATCACTGCCAGCCTTGAAGATGGTGTCGGTGTCGTAACCATCCGTCCCGCCTAAATAGTCGGTACGATTTTGTGGATCAACCCCACCCGTAACTAGATTGCGGTAGATGTAGGCTGGGCCAGGTTGAGCGTTGTTCCAATCTTGAATGGATATCCCCACAAAGCAATCGTTAATGGTGTTACCCCAAACGCGGATATTCTGACCGGGATTATTGTCGATTGAAATACCATCATCCATACATTCAGTAATCGTGTTGTTGTAAACATCAACATCACTCGACTCATTGGTGATGGCAATGGCGTCGTGTCCAGAAGTAAATGTGTTCCCCCCCAGCCGATTGCCAGACCCAGTATTGTCAATGCGAATGCCGATGACACCACTACGCGCTTTGAGATAGGATACCGCCCAAACCCAGTTGGCATCCCGATAACCATCCTCGGAAAATTGATTGTTCTGGATCAAATTGTGGGTGATATAACCTGCCCCAGCTTGCCCGCTCATCCGAATGTGATGTCGACCAATGCCGTGGAAGGTGTTGTTTTCAATAATGTTGTAATCTGGCCCAGACTCTTCATCAGAAGCAAAGCCAAACAGAAGCCCAAACCAAGTATAGTGTCGAAACTCGATGCCACGAATGCGAATATAATCTGCGTTGCGGAAATGGAAAGCTCGGGTCAGTTCGCCAATATGCATGTCCTGATTATCAGGGTCGTCGCCATTGTAGGTCGCAACATACAATCGTTGCACCGGCCCAGGTCCAGAACCATCACACACATAGAAGGCTTTGCCCCCTTGGGCTGCTAGAAAGTCATTGGTCCAATCATCTGTTCCACTGTCGAATAACATATAGCGGGTTTGCTTTCCATTAAATGTTTGTCCCACATATCCGGGCTGCATCGTTGAACTACAGTTGTTGGTGTCGCCGTAGGCTAAATCAGTGTAGTAGATGTCCCCATTTGCGTGACTCTGATAGAATGTCCAATCATTGCCGGCACTGTTAATATTTTGATCGGAACCATCAAAAATGACAGTGGCCCCATCAGCAGGTTCAATCGTGACATATTGACCAGCGGTGCCCGAATGCTCGGAGTTGAGAGTTATCGATTCGTGGTACGTGCCGGAGAGCAATTGGATTGTATCGCCAGGCTGGCTCATATCAAGCACGGTTTCTAAAGAACCATCGGTGGGGACAGTGTAAGTTGTACCACTTCCCCCTACCTCAGGGTAGTCTGGTAAGGTGGCAAATATTCCCCCAGCCACACTTAACACATTCCCTCCGCCATCTTCATAACGGATTTCAAGCTCATATGTGGTGCTTGGCTCAAGCGAAACAATACTGCCTCGCCATTCTAAAGCAGCGCTAACTTGGGCCATACTTGGGCCTTGTACCCAAGTTGATGTCCCAGATTTGCGGTAATAAAGTATGGCATTGTCATCATCAAGATCGGCTATATACGGCGAAATGACGGTGGCCGTGTGAGTAGAAGGGGTAATTGTAAGACGTTCATCCAAGGTTATGGCCTTGGTGATGATGGGAAAATAAAGCGTCATATCAGGATCCTGCGCTGATACAGCGGTTGTAGCGAAATTGAGAGCGAGAAATGAGATAATTAGTCCGATGACAAATCTAGTATGAGTTCTGGATTTCATTTGATAAACCTCCGGCTGTGGGCGCTGACAAGTATTTTTGTTGTAAAAAGTTAGGAACAACTTTGGTTACAATAAAAAATACTTACGGCATCCTGATATGTTGTTAAAGATCGGTTTGTTGAATGTAAGACTTAAGTAAACTGGCGAGAATTTTAAGAAAAATAGATTTTTGCAAGGACAAAAATTACGCTAAAAAATAGTTGCAATCCAGTTTGGTTGTTGATAATTCGCAAAAATTTCTCGGTTTTTGGTCTATTTGGGGTAAATTGTGTTGTTTTGCCCATAGATTTTTTGCAAATTACTTAGCTCCTACAAAAATGGTAAATACCTTACATTAAATTGCGATTGGATTATAACATCAAATCTTAAATTATGAGTGGGAAATTAGGACTATTTTTTTGTTGAGATGGGCGATTAATTGGATTTTGACGATTAGACAGTGGATCAATTGACATAGAAACTGATTAGGGGCGGTAGTTTAAGTGACTAACTTATTTTTTTGGAAAGAGATATTTGGCTGTGATACAATAGCGGTATGAATTTTGCGAGTTGGTTGGACCTAGAACGGCAACAAAGAGATTGGCTGGTTGCGGATTTAGCGCGAGAGGCTGGGGTGTCATCCACCATAATTCGGGCCGTGTTGAATGGCGAGAGTGACCCTGACTTTCGATTTTGTTATGGGGTGTCTCAAGCCTTGAATAAACAACCGGAACGGGTTTTGAATATAGCTGGGCTGCTTTCCGACGTAGGGTTAAAGGTGGCCCTCGATGTGCGACGAGATCCGCCGCCTGAAGATCTCCGTCAACGGATTCACCAGTTGCCTATTGAAGATCGCCGCTTGATCGCCGCCTGTTTAGCTGAGGAGCCAACTAACCCAGGTGCCCCCAATCCCTTATGGATTATGCCCAACGAATTTACCAAACAGGAACGCACCCAGGATCGGTTTCGCTTTGCCACAATGGTTCTCTCATTGATGATGATCGTTGTAATTTTGAGTGTATTTGTCGGTTGGGTATTGCGCTAAGATGCGGAAATTGATGTCAGTGTTTTGGCCCATTCTGTTGATCCAATTTTCTTTAGGAGTTCTAATTAAGTTAACAGGCCGACTGATCAAATTACTGTTTGGCCTATTTTTAATTGGGGCAGGCATTGCTGTCTGCCTAACTATTTTTGGAGCGCCACTCGGCATTGCCTTAATTTTGTTTGGAGTGATTTTAGTGTGGCGAAGCCTATCAGTTGTTCAGCCAATGGAGTAAAGAATATTTTATGGAAGAGCCTTATTTTGATGATGACAATGATACCTATGAAGCGCCACCGCCTTATCGTCCAAGCCTATTGACCATTATTATCTCTATTTTGATTTTGGTTTCATTTTTGGCGACGCTATTACTCCCTATTATGCGTGATGTACAATATCGCCAAAGAACCCCTACCCCTACTCCTTTCTTTAAATTAGAAGCACATAGTGATTTTCATTGGCATCACCCTGATCACCTGCTACAATAAAGTAGTGTTACATAAAGACCTGCCAATAGGCTAATGCAAAGGAGGAGACCCAAGATGCGCGATGAGAATGTGTCACAAAAACTCCCGGACTGGTTGAAAAATGCTCTTATTTTTCTGACGACGATGGTCGGGATTATTGTGGCGATTGTCGAGTTGGTGAAATTTTACCAGAATGATTTCGAATTAGTTTTTGCTATCTCAGGAACTGTCATCTTTCTTTTGATCTGGTATCTTTGTTGGCATTTTTATCTGACGAATGATCGGCAAATCTTAAAACGTGTTGCCTTGTTGGGGGTAATTTTAGTACCGATTTCGTTTATCATTGGCGTTATCCTCTTTTTATCATCAGAGCCTGATGATACGTCAGCACTAGTATCTGTTTCATCCTCAGGCGTGAAAACCCACGGCACAGCCGGAGGGGGAGCGATTGTTACGGATATTGTCTTGGTTAATAATGTAGCACCTGGGACAACATCTGGCCCGCCAATTGCTACTGATGGGGAAAATTTGATTGTGGTTGCCTCGTTTTATGTCGCCGATCAGACCGCAGACCGGGAGGTGCATCATGAGATCCGGCGAGCGATTCAAAAGCAAATTGACACCTTGAGTGATGCCTCCTTGCGGGTTGAGGTGGAAGACACCCGATTACGAGCCGACGCACGTGATGAGGCCTTAAAACTTGGGCAGAAATACAACGCAAATATTGTTATTTGGGGCGAAGACATCGGCACCCGTATTACCGTGAATTATCTCAATTTGGCTGATGATACCAAGCCCGTCGAGATCAGTGAGGCGGATCGTACTCAACTTGAAAATCCAAGCGGCTATGCCCACTTTGTGACCGAAGATTTACCGGCCCAATTAACGTTTCTCTCTCTCTTTGCCATTGGGCATTCTTACTACAATCAAGAACAGTATCCTCAGGCTGCTGCCTTGATTGAAAAAGCGGTTGCGCCGCTTACCCCTGAAATGAACCCTCCTGAAGATATTGCTGATGCCTATTTTCGGCTGGGCTGGCTTTACCAGAGTCCAATGAAAGACCAAACAGCTGCTATTTACGCTTACGGTAAAGCAATCGAATTAAACGCTGATAATGCGATTTATTATTTCAATCGTGGCACAGCCTATCTTAGGCTGAAGGAGTATCAGCAAGCCATTGCTGACTATGATCGGGCTATTATGTTGAATCCAAACTATTACCAGGCTTATTACAATCGAGGGAATGTGTATTATGCTTTGAGTGAGCCTGAAAATGCTATTACAAATTATGAAATGGCAATTAAGCTGAAACCGAATTATGTTAAAGCCTTAAATAATCTTTGCTGGGTTGGTACTTTGTCTATCGATCCTCCCGACGTGATCGATGTATGTGATAAAGCAGTTGAGCTCGCGGAAGAATCCGAAATGGGGCTAATGCAGGACAGCCGAGGGGTAGCCCGGGTGTTGACTGGAGATTATGATGGGGCTATAGCCGATTTTCAGGCTTATATTGAGTGGCTAAAAGCCAGTAACCGTTATGAGCCTGGGGCGCAAGGAAGAGAAGCTTGGATTGAAATGCTTGAACAAGGGCAAAATCCATTGGATGATGAAACCCGTCGGGTCTTGCTTTATGGCGAATAACCGTTAAAATCGGCGAAGTAATGAAGAACAGGAGACCAATTTCAACGTTGGCCTCCTGTTTTGTTTTATGCTATTCTGACAAAATGGATCAAAGTTTTGGCACAAAATGATCATAACCCACCTCGATTAGCGGCCTTACAACATCGCGATTTTCGCCTCCTTTGGCTTGGTCAGCTTGTCTCCACCATCGGCTCCCAAATGCAAATCATTGCCATCAACTGGCACATTTTTGAACTGCTCAAAGATGATACTGTTACCCTCAATCTATTGGGCTATACCCTTGATCTCAATGCGGGGGCTTTGGGGCTAGGTACAGTGGGTTTGGCACGAGTCATTCCCATCGTGATTTTTGCCTTGATTGGCGGAATCATGGCCGATACTCAGGATCGGCGTCGGGTGCTTTTGTGGACTCAAATCGCGGCGATGGGCTTTGCCGCAACCTTGGCTATCTTAACCATTACCGGTAATGACTCTCTCTGGGCCATTTATCTTTTGACCGCAGCGGGAACTGCGGTTTCCGCTTTTCAACAACCAGCCCAACAGTCACTGGTGCCAAATCTGGTGCCAGTCCAACATCTGACAAATGCGATCAGCTTAAATAGCTTGCAGTGGCAACTCGGGACGATTATCGGTCCGGCTGTGGCTGGGGTCCTCGTCAGTTTTTTTGGGTTAGGGGTCGTTTATACCATCGATACCTTGACGTTTGTCGCAATGATTGTGGCGGTATTGATGATGAAACATCGGGGCCAGATCACTACACAACAAAAGGGCTTTGGTTGGAATGCCTTGGTTGAAGGGATACAGTTCACCTACGGAAACCGCTTGATTTGGAGCACATTGATGCTTGATTTCTTTGCCACTTTCTTTGGCTCAGCCCGGACAATGTTACCGCTTGTTGCTGATGAAATATTGGGCGTTGGGGTACAGGGCTATGGCTTATTGGCGACCGCCCAACCGGTCGGGGCTTTGTTAGCGGGTGGCATATTGTCATTGCGTCGAGATATTTATCGTCAGGGGGTTGTCCTATTGACGAGTGTAGGTGTTTATGGGGTAGCGACGGCCCTGTTTGGCTTATCACCCTTTTTCTGGTTGTCATACTTGTTATTCGGGCTGACTGGGGCTGGAGATACGGTGTCTATGGTGATTCGGGGGACGCTTCGTCAATTGATGACACCGGATGAATTGAGGGGGCGGATGACTAGTGTGAATATGGTTTTCTTTATGGGGGGGCCACAACTTGGCGAGTTGGAAGCGGGGTTAGTCGCGGCCCTCTTTGGGGTCTCATTTGCTATTTTTAGCGGCGGAGCCGCTACCGTGCTGCTTACCCTATGGGTGGCGTGGCGATACCCCGATTTGCGTAATTATGTCAATGCTTTTCAAAACGATAAAGAGTGAGCAGATAAAAGTTTGTGGTTATAGCGGGTTCTAAAAATCACTCTACAAACTCTAAGAACGCTATAAACCCTACGAACTCTCCACCAACTCCGATGTCTCAATGCTTTTTGATTTGAGGGGGAACCCGAGGATGACTGAGGTGCCTTTCCCCGGCTCAGATTGGAGTTTGTATTTCGCATTGATCAAACTGGCCCGCTCAGACATTGTCATCAAGCCAAAACTGCCTCGTTCATCATAATTTTTGGTTACGCTTTTAACATCAAACCCCTCGCCATCATCCTGAACAATAATGGCAAAGACTTTGTCTGTTTGGCGCAATTTTATTTTGATAGTGGACGCTCTCGCATGTTTTTTTGCGTTATTGACTGCTTCCTGAATGATGATGAAAGCAACGACTTCAGCCTCTTTGTTCAAAGTGGCCGTTACGTTGTCTGCGATATCAAGAATGAGTTCGGTGTTGTTTCGACTATGGAATCGTTCCTCATAAACCTCCAAGGCTGCCTGTAACCCCTGTGTTTCCAAAATAACAGGGTGCAGACCAAATAGGAGATTACGGATGTCACGGGTGGCCTCATTAGCCATTGTCTGTAGTTTGTCCAACTCATTATCTACCCGATCCGGTGCCAGTTGGCGCAGTTGCTTGATAAACTCGACATTCATTGAGATGGCCGAGACCGACTGAGTTGGCCCATCGTGCAGATCACGTGCGATGCCCCGCCGTACCTCTTCTTCTTTACGGATGAGCTGATCTCGTTCAGCCCGAATGTCGCTGTACAGCCGAGCATTTTCAATGGCTAAGGCTGCGGTGCTGGCCAATGCATCCAGAAGATTGAGCGAGTCCTGGTCAAACTCACCATTGATCTTGTTGATGGCTTCAATGATGCCGATGACTTTTCCTTTCACCCGAAGGGGCACACAGATGATTGAGCGTGTGCCAAGGCTGAACGTCTGATCGATATTTGAGTAAAATCGGGAGTCATTCTGAACATCATTAATAAACGTCGATTCGCCATTTTTGGCAACCCAACCAGCAATACCTTGTCCCATTTTTAGCCGTAATCCGATGACGTGTTTCGCATTTCTGCCGGAGGCGGCTCGACAGATGAGGTCTTTTGTCTGGCTTTCGGTTAAGAAGAGTGAGCAATCTTCGACCTCAAGTGTTTTTTCAACCTGCTCGGTAATCATTTTCAAAAGCTGTTTCAGGTTTAATGTCGAGCTAATCGCCTGAGCAACATTGTTCATCAACATCAGTTGCTCATTGGCCCGAGTCAATTTTGTGATCTGTTGTTCCAGTCGGTCAACGAGATGACGCTGATAGGCCCGCACCTCTTGTTCTCGTTTGTTTTCATCCAAACGTTCACGCTTGCCCTGCAGGTACGCTTCGATTTGTAAGAGCAAATCCTGTGGAACACTGGTCTTTGGAATATATCCATCACAACCCGCCGCTAACATTCGTTTGTGATCACTCTTGGTAATGACCTTGGCGGTAAAGGCAATTACCGGCACATTTTCCATACCTGCAAGTCCTTTAAGACGGGTCGAGGTTTCATATCCATCAAGCCCAGGCATATTGATATCGAGCAACACCAAATCAGGTTGTTCCTGCTCAGCAACTTCGACCCCGTGCATGCCATCATCAGCGGCATAAAAATCATAGCCCTTTTTTTCTAAAATAGTCCGAACCAGCTCTTTACTTAACGGATTATCTTCGATATAAAGAATCTTTGTTTTTTGGTCCATCTTCTTAAACAAGCCTCTAAAAATTATAAATGTAATAGGGCAGGCATCTACTGGACAGGTGTGTCAGGTTGAATGGTTGATCTGCCTTCATCGCCTAATAAATTGTGAAAGTGTTCAACAAGTTCTTGTGCCGCATCGTTGATTGGATCACCGCTGGAAGATTGTCCTAACAGAGGGGCAATCGCCTCGACAGCCTTTTTTGTGTAGAACCAAACGGTGCCTGGTTTGTCTTTAGTACCAAACACAACGGCTAACAAGTATTCACCGTTAATATCGTGAGCATAAATATTGTAGTTGCTTCCCTCATGATAGCTGGATCGGAAGACTGAACTATTGTCGCCGAGGAGGCTCGCTAACTCAGTGACCGCTAGAAAATTTGCAGCCACAAAGGTTGCAATTCGTGATAAGGTCGCGTTTTCTGTTCTACCAACGACTTGCACAGGATGACCGCGTGAGTCCAAAAGCAGGGCGTAGTGAGCACCTGTTTTGTGATACAACGTTTTTAGAGCTTTATTAATTTTTTGGGTAGTATCCTCTGGGGTGTCAGCGACCGAAGTGGTTGCTGAGGTAGGGTGTGTATGAGCAATCGCTTGTTCAACGATTTCTAACACCTTAGGAATGGTGAATGGTTTGCCCAAATAGCCTGTGAGGTCCATATCTTTGACCATTTGTCGCAAACTTTTGGTGTCATAAGCACTCATCAAAATTACTTGGGTTTCGGGAGAAATCTTTTTGACTTCTTGAGCTAGGTCAAGACCCGTCATACTTCCCATCATGTAATCGGTTAAGACAAGATCAAATTTCTGGTTCTGGATTTTTTCCAATGCCATCTGTCCACTGGTTGCCGTTGTAATCTCATACTCCGGCCCGAGTCGCTTTACGCTGTGAGTTATAAGGAACAGTAAATCTTTGGCATCGTCAACAATTAAAACGTGCTTCTTATTCATCAAATCACCTGTATTATGTTAAAGAACACCCTAGTTGTGCCGGGAAACTTTAATAATTAAGATATCTTAAAAGCGGACGAGGGTCAATAGGGCAATAGGGGGATGACTCTCAGCGTTTTACGGTATGGATACTGTAGAGGCGTCTAACGACTAACCTAAAGATTGTCGTTGATTACTTGGACAGTGGAGAGTATTTGGGGACCTGGACCAATGCTCTGCGTTGATCCGAAGGATGTGACGCTTTGCGTCTCACCAGCTATTTTGCGGAATGGCGTTATTCCAATGTACGGGCATAAATAATCAGATCGATGTTGCCTGGTGAGTGTCCAAAATCTGTCAACTGCATCGCCATCTCTGCTCGGTGTTGCATACCATGTATGACGACATGGGTTAAAATTTGGGCGAGGTTTTGGGCACTGTCACCCCCCTCAGTGGTTTTATAAGTTACGTTTTTGGCCAAAGCCTCATCATCAAGGGAGGCAACAAAATCACGCATTTTTGCTTCTTCATTGGCCCAATAGGCCTGAATGGTGGCCAGGGTTGGAAAGTCGGCCTCATTGAGTAACCCTACTGGGGAAACGCCTTCCTGACAACGGCTTCGCCAAATCCATTCGGCGGCAAGAGTATGAATTAGGGTTGTTCTTAAACTACCATGATTAGGAGACATTGGCTGATTAAATTGAGCCTCTGATAGCTTTGACATTGGCTCAAGGATTCGGGCATTGGCCCAGTAGTTATAGTCGTACAGCATTGTTAGATGATTTTTGAGCATAAGATTGACCCCAAATTATCAGTCACCCGTTGACTCATAGGCGAAGTTGCTAATATTAAACTCGATCCATTGTACTTTAGCTAAATTTGTTTGCGAAGCCTGTCCTTTAAATTCCCAACGATCATCATCAAAGGCCAAAGGCCCCGAAATTTTCCACCAGGTCGCCAATTTGTGGCAGATTTGCAAGGTTTGGAATGTGGCCGATTCTATGGTTTCTTGCTCAAGCGGGGTAGTAAAGATTGCTTCAAATAAAGAGGTGTCTTTTGGATAGCGTTCAATATTTTTGATGTTTAGCGGTTGGTTAATGGCGAGACCAAATCGATTGAGAACAGCTTTTACGGCCTTCTCAGACCCCACGGCAATAAAAACCCGCCAGCGAATGGTTTTAAACCGGGTAAATTTGTAAATCAAAACCTGACCGTGCTGAAGAATGCTGGATTGAAATTGAAATGGCTTTTGGCTGCTCCAATACAATCGACCATCGCTCGTAAATAAGCCGACTTCCCAAGCCGCATATTGATGGGCCTTGACCATAGCCTCTGCTAAGGAGTCAAGATCCTGCTCAAGGATAAGCCATTCAGCCGATTCCGCCTCTTTTTGAGCCACTGTGAAGGTGAAATTATATTTTTTTGCGAGAACGATATCCTGATTTGGTGGAGATTTCATAACTACCCCCTTAGGGCTTTACCCTATGAATTTTAGCGCATTGGTGTTCGAGTCGTCAACTTTAGGAATTTAAGTAAACGTAAAAACAAAGACGTTTGATTCGATATTTTGAAACCTACGCTACAAATTTTCGTAACAAATAACAGGAAAAGTTGTTATAACCTTGTATAAAATAGGGTCGGTGATTTTGAATTTATTAGTGTAACGAGGCAAAATATAGTCGAATTATGTTGAACGATCCCTTCTCATCAGAAACAGATCAAGAGTTGCAAATGGCAGAGTTGCGTCGAATGAAACGCTTCGCGACAGGGTTGCTGGGGCTATTTGCGATTATTTTTGTGATCTCATCTTTATATGAAGAGCAAGCCATTTGGATTGGTTTTGTCCAGGCAACATCCGAAGCAGCGATGGTCGGAGCCATTGCTGACTGGTTTGCTGTGACAGCGCTGTTTCGTCATCCACTTGGCCTCAAAATACCTCATACCGCAATCGTCCCCAGACGGAAGGATAGAATCGGGCGAACCTTGGGTCGTTTTGTTCGGGAAAACTTCCTCAAAGGCGAGGTGATTGTTGGTAAGCTTCATTCGCTGGATAGCGCTCGTCAGATTGCTGCTTGGCTGCGTCAGCCGGAACATAGCGAGATGGTGGCAAACTATGCTGCGGTGGGGGTGGCTGCAGCGGTGAGGGTGATGAAGGATGAGGATGTGCAATATGTCATTCAACACAACCTTAGTCAGCAAGTACGTTCAGTTCGGGTCGCCCCACTTTTAGGAAATCTATTGACAATGATTACCTCTGGTAATCGAAAAAAAGAAGTGATTCGTGGCTCGGTCTCTTTGATCTCCCACCTACTGGAAGAAAATAAGGAAATTATCAAAACCAAAATTAACGAAGAAACACCCTGGTGGCTGCCAAAAAATGTTGATAATGCCATCTATGAAAAAGTGATCGATGCCAGTGAGCGCACCTTACGTGAGGTTAGACGAGACCCTGAACATCCATTGCGGCTCAAAATCGACGGAATGGTATCTGACTTCATTGAGGACTTGAAACATTCCCCTGAATTTGAAACAAAGGAAGAGGCTTGGAAAGAGGAACTGCTTGAAGATCCAATGGTGCAAGAGTTCACAGCTTCCTTGTGGTTTGATTTGAAAGACTCCATTCTGGCTTATGGCAATGGATCTAATGTGGAACTCAATGAACCAATTAAGCAGGGAATCATTCGTTTTGCCGAAGCAATTTTACAAGATGAAGCGATGCTTACGAAGATCAATCAGTGGATTGAAGAGGGGGCCTTGTTTGTTGCTGAAGAATATGGCCATGAGGTTGAGCAGCTCATTGCTCAGACTATTAGCCGTTGGGATCCCGAGGAAACTGCCCTTAAGATTGAACTACAGGCGGGTAAAGATTTACAATTTATTCGCATCAACGGCACGCTCGTGGGGGGATTAGTCGGCTTTCTTATTCACGCGGTTTCATTGATGTTGTAATTGACAGATTGGCTTTGAAAATGAGAAGACCCCAGATTGTTTGCACTTAAACATCTGGGGTCTTTTAGATTAAATATTTCGCTAGCAGGCTAGACGATGAGGTCGAGGAGCCAAGACAGGATGATGACAGTACCAGCCATTGTAACGACGGTCATTCCGACCAAGAGTAACATTTTGACCCAGTCAGGCCAGGTTTCAAATCCATTATATCGGGCTAACATAATTGACCTCCTAAGCTAGTTTCAAATCTTGTCGTAAAGCCCTGTGCTTTACTAGCTATAGGGTATCCGATTTTGATTTAAGATGCGCCCGGCAGACGGCGGGTCTTCTACCTGTTCACTTGGACAGGTTAGCGTACAGCCTCCTCTTCTTCAACAAACAGGCTTGTCTCATTATAAAAATCAGCTCGCTTTTGTGAGGGTAAATGGCCTTGCCAACGATCAAGCCGCTTTCCTTTATAGTGTGTGATTTGGTGAAGTAATTTGTTTAATACCCCATCCACACTATGATGCAATGTTGGCCCCCGTTGCTCAGCGTGAAAGGTGATTTCATTTGCCTGAGCAGTGACATTGATGCAACTTTTCTCCCTCCCACGATGGTTATCTTCCTGTTTTACATTGACATTAATCTCGTGAAGATCAGGTAGATGTCGATACAACTTATTGAATTTTTTTGTAGCATAGTCTTCGATTTGATAGATAAGCAATTTATCGCCATGTAAATTTATTCGCATTGTTCAATCATCCTTATTTTCTTTAGATTTATCTGGGATCAACAGAACAGGGCAGGTGGCTTTCCTCAATACACCCTCACTAACACTACCCACAAGCGCCTGATAGATTGCCTCATGTTTGTGTGGGCTAAGTACAATCAAGTCAGCTTTAAGTTTGTCTGCCTCTTTTAGAATTGTGTCAATCGTTACACCTTGAATCAAGAGAGAGTTAGCTTTGATACCTTTGGCGTGGAGACTTTGAGACATTACCTGAACCGCTTGCTGATTATCGTAAATAAGATGAGCTTGTGCTTCGTCAATATAATCTGGCCCAACATCATATCCAATAAAAGTAGGTTCTGGCTCGGCTACATGCAAAATCCAAACTTTGGCGTCAAATGCACTGGCGAGTTCTATGACTGTGTCCAACATGCCTACAGTAGCCTCTGAAAAATCAACGGGTACAAGAATGTTTTTCATCATCCGCCTCCATATTTGGATGGTGATACTAATTGACTCCATTGGGACGATTACGAACCAACAAAACTGGTTGCTCTGCGCCTCGTAACACCTTGTCTGCCACACTACCATACATCCAACGGGCCACACCAGATCGACCGTGCGTGGCCATTACAATTAAATCGATGTCATGCTTTTTAGCATAATCGATGATCGCTTCACCAGGTTTCCCAATGGTTACAGCCGTTTCCATTGGCACAGAGTCAGTCTCATATGCTTGATACACTTGAGCAAGATAATTTTCGGCATATGTTTTTTGGTGATTGATGTAATCGGCTGCGCTTATAGCGGCAGTTTCCATCATCATGTGGTCAAGCGGTGACACCACCTCCAACAAAGTTAATCTACCATTGTTTAACTGAGCCATGCTTATTGCATCTCTCAAAGCTGCCTCGGCTAAGTCTGACCCATCCAGCGGAACCAAGATATGTTGATACGGTGTTTGCATAGGTACCTCCTGTGTGTTCATATCTTGTCTTTACTATAAAAAAAACTCTCCTCAAATGGACCCAACATTTGAGGGGAGTTTTACCTGATAGAGGAGCGAGTATTTAACCTAGTCGTCTGACCAGGGTGAAACGCATTGATTTACTGACCCAGACGTAACTTTCTAAACTTTTCAAGATGGTTCTTGGAACAAGGAGTCGTGTTGAGTTTTCTATGTCCGGGTCAGTATAACTCTAAATCGGCAATAGAATTGAGGATATGAGAGGGACGAAATGGGTATTTTTCAACCTCGGTTTCAGCAGTGATGCCGCTCAAGACTAAAATAGTGTCCATTCCACTCTCAACGCCAGCTACAATATCTGTATCCATTCGATCCCCAATCATAACGGTATCTTCCGAGTGTACCCCCAGAAAATTCAGGGCCGTGCGCATCATCAATGGATTGGGCTTTCCCACATAAAACGGAGCTTTGCCCGTTGCTTTTTCGATCAAAGCAGCCACCGCACCACAGGCAGGAACCAAGCCATTTTCACTCGGTCCTGAAACGTCAGGATTAGTGGCAATAAAACGGGCCCCATCCATAATTAATCGGATAGCTTTGGTTAAAACCTCATAGTTGTACGTGTTTGTCTCGCCCAAGACCACATAATCAGGATTCATATCTGTGATGACATAACCTACCTCATGAATCGCTTCAGTGAGACCACTTTCGCCAATGACATAAGCTGTCCCATTCGGTCGTTGGCTATGGAGAAAGCGAGCTGTTGCTAAGGCTGAGGTGAAGATACGATCTGGGGGAATCTCTAACCCCACGCTTTGCAGACGATGGACCAAATCCCGTGGTGTATACAATGGATTATTTGTTAAGACTAGATACTCTCGGTCCGATGCCTGTAATTTAGTAATAAATTTATCTACCCCTGGAATTAAGGCGCGTCCACGAACCAAAACACCATCCATATCCGTGATAATATTTTTGTTTCCAATCATAACCCCTCACTTGTTACAATGAAATTTTCAAACGGATGTAGCTTACTTTGAAGAGATGTTCCTGTCAATCAGGGCGGTGTCGATATCCTGACAAATAATTAGGCCAGCCTAATCATTTAGGCTGGCCTGATTTGAGATGGTTTTTTGATTGTATAGTAAATTTTAGGTAGTGATAGCTTTCTCACGCTTCTTCGCATAGGCACGCACCAAGAGCACGGGAACCTCGGCACCACGTAGAACCTTATCTGCTACACTACCGTAAACCCAGCGTTGCAACCCTGTTCGCCCGTGTGTCGCCATCACAACAAGGTCGGTATCGTTTTTATTGGTATACTCGATGATTGCCTCGGCGGCATCACCAATTTCAACTGAAATGTTGACTGGAATATTTAGTTTAGCCAAGTTTCGTTGGATATCCTTCAAGTAGTTCAAGGCTGAAACTTTCTGATTTTCCCACTGTTGATCGAGATACATCGGATAAGGCGTATCCAGCCCGATGACGTGTTCAGCCAGTTGAACAACCTGAACCAGGGTCACGGTGGCGTCATAGATAAGGGCAAGACTAGTGGCATCATCTAAAGCAGTTTCAGCTAAATTTGACCCGTCTAAGGGAACAACGATGTTTTTATATTTTCTAGTCATAGTGAACCTCCATTGGTTTGTGACTTCATTGTTACTATAAATCAAAAACGCCTTAGATAGACCCTCCATCTGAAGCGTTTGTTACCTGTTTTATTGATTAGTTTTTGACCTAGCTAGCTATTTAGGTTTTGTCGCATCATTCGTAATCGCTTGCCTATGACAGCTAGTAATCGTTGCTGAATTTCGAAGCCAAAGTCACAATCTTTTACACATTTTGCCCGAATTCGTGCCCCATCCAACACGAGTGTTGTCGTTGGGATCGTGGCAAAAGCACTGAAGTGCCAGTGGTAGGGGGGGACAAGCCAAGACCAACCAACGATATCACCCACACCGATCTGCTCAATTGTCACAAAGCCTTGACTCGGCGATAGGAAAGTTTTGATGCTTGCCTCACCTTTCTCAATCAAAAAACATTTATCAGCAACTCTATTTTCCAATAGGATATGTTCATCTTTATCAAACTGGGCTTCCATCGCACAATCAGTGATAAAGTCTAGATAGGCCGGGGCGATTCCTGATAAAAAAGGGTGAGCCGCTAGTTTTGGGCGTAATGTTATCTTATTTCGGGTTACTTCCATAGAGAATACCCTGATACAAATTTATGATAGTACCCCGTTTGAGTAGTGCTGATGTTTAAAGACGCAGATTGGCAGAAAAACGCAGATCACCTCGTAAAAAAATCCGCGAACCCCTTTCAATCTGTGATTGCACTGTTGCTATCACCATAACAGTACTTTTCTGAAGTGCTATCAAATTTATCTTCTAAAAAACGATAAATGGTAATCAATCTTCATTACCATTTATCGTTTCTTTTGCTCCAAATTTAGTTTATTTCAAGACTTTACATTTCCCACAAGCGGTCACTTGTTATTAGGCCATTGCCTCGCGAGCGACTGCTTCAAGACGATCCCAGCGTTGTACAACCAATCGGAATATGTCAGATTCAGTGATGATACCAAGCACGGCATTATGTTGGTCAACCACAGGTAAGCCTGATACTTTGTATTCCATCATCGTCCAAGCGGCTTCGCTAATGGTGGCGAAGGGGGAAATGGTGATTGGATTCTTGGTCATCACTTTTTCAACCTTGAGTTGTGACAAGAGGTAATTCATTTCCCAAACGCTCAGTGAGGTAGCATCTGATGGCTCTGCCTCACGCACATCCCCTAAGGTAACAATGCCAACCAATCGATTATCCTTAACTACCGGTAGCCGACGGATGTTGTAATCGGTCATAATTCGATGCGCGGCAGGTAGGGTTGTATCAGATGTAACAGTAACGACCTCGCGGGTCATCCAATTTTTGACTTGTTCCTTTTTCATTGTTGTACTCCTTTTGTTGTTTGTTCCACATTGTATACTTTGTTACTTGCCTTACAGTTTAGGGTAAAATCTCGAAAAAACTGTCAGGCAATTGAACAGTCCATTGCCTAGTCAGGTGGCTAGTATTCTCTGCTATGATTAGGGCACAATTTCATTGAGTTGATTTCTCCTCAGGCAGTACTATAATCATCCCTTTGATGATCAGGAGAATAAAACCGATGCAGACGGTGCAAGGGCAAGAAGAGCGGCAGGCAGAGTTAGTGCCGAACGAGGCGAGCCAAGATCAAAGTGAGCTGGTGCAGTTTTCCTTAAAGCGAGTACTGTATAGTTTAATGCTCGCCTCAGTCATGATGGGGCTTTCGTTTGCTCCAGTAAGTGTGGCCTTGCCAGCCATCCGAGAGGCCTTTCAAATTTCTGAGGAACTTGTCTCTTGGATCACCACTGCGATGACCTTGCCCTTCATGATTTTGATGCCAGTCTATGGCCGTCTGAGTGATAGTTTAGGTAAGCGCCGGCTTATTCTGGCGGGTGTTGTAATTTTTGTCTTTGGCTCCATCTTGGCTGTGTTGGCCCCCAACTTATGGTTACTCTTTATTGGTCGAGTGATTCAAGGTATTGGGGTCGCTGGGCTATTACCGCTTGGTATGGCTCTCATTTCATCTACATTTCCAGAGGCGGAGCGAGGCAGGTCATTAGGAACATGGAGCGCTACTGGGCCGTTAGTTGCGTTTCTATCGCCTTTGGGCGCAGGGCTTTTAGTCGATTATTTGGGGTGGCAAGCTGCGTTTATTTTGCCACTTGTGGTTGGGGCCATAGCGTTCATCGTCATTCGGCGTAATGTTCCGGCTGGCTTGTCCACGGTTCGCCCCGAGTCTTTGAAACAATTCGATTGGATTGGTGTGCTTCTGTTGGCGATAATGTCAACGAGCTTTCTTTTTTATTTAACCAGTCGCTCAGTGACTGGGGTGCCACCATTTCAGGACTTTCGGTTTTTGATCAGTGCCATCATTTCCTTGCTGACGCTGATTTGGTGGGAACGAACCCACCCTAAGCCTTTTATTGAATTGGATTTGTTTAGTAACAGGCGATTTACCCTGGCCTCTTGGGCAGCTGCTATGCGTATGTTCGCGATGGCTGGCATCGCGCTACTCATCCCACTCTATTTGGATGATGTACATTTTTTGAGTGTAACGTTGATTGGGGCCTTGATGATGATCAGCCCGGGATGCATGATTATAACCGTACGATATGGGGGGCAAATGGCCGATCAATGGGGGAGTCGATATCCAGTCTTCATTGGGTTAGCTATGCAAACGTCGGTAATGGCCGCTTTTTCGCAACTGTCTGCCACAGTACCGCTTTGGGGTGTTAGCCTACTGTTAGGCTGGCACGGTTTGGGGGCTGGTTTGGGTTTGGCGGCCCTACATCGCGCTGTCTTATCCAGTGTGGACGATTCTCAGTCTGGGGTTGCCGCAGGGTTGTATGGTATGATTCGTTTTGCTGGAGTCGTGATTGGAGCAGCCCTGGGCGGCGTTATTCTGCAAGGTAATCTAGAGGCTGACTTAGCCCCAGTTATCGCCTATCAGACCGCCTTCCTCTATTTTACCGGATTTGCTGGATTTGGGGCGTTGCTGGCCTTAAATTTGAGACGGTAGCAGTGCCTAATTTTTTCTGCGAGAGCGAAAGAACTGCCCCCAACTATCCGTAATGGGAATACGGACCTCAGGACGGGGCTGTCGTAATAGCCATATCAACCCCATGCCGCTCAAGGCTGTTGAGACGGTCATTCCAAATACAATCACTTCATCAGCATTTAAGCCGCCGACCAGAATATTATCGACGATGTTCTGGGTTAATTGATAAATAATAACTAGTCCGACTAACCAACTGAAGCCCGCCATTAAAATCCACCAATACGCTTGACGAACCCAGGTGCGAAGAATTAGCCATTGTAAAACAATATGAACAAATACACCAGCAATAAGCGCCTGCCCATTTCCAACGGTTAACGATACAAAATCAAGGCGCCCATCTCGGCGTACTAATGCCTCCATTGACAAATCTACCCCACCCAAAGTGCCAATCAGCCCGACTCCAATAATTGTTATGATGATCCACCAACCCGCATTGGGAACCCAACGGCGTAACATTAACCATTGGACTCCCCCGACAAACCCTCCGACCAACAAAGCCCCCAATTCAAGTCCAATCGTTGGTATCAAAAAGACAGTCAGGAACCAGGCAGCCCCACTGCCAAACACCCAGCCTAACCAAAAATTGATGCCAATATCTTGTTCCATCCCAAAATCATTGTTGTTCATGTCGGGACTGTCCAGAGCTATGTTTTGGTGGAGAGAGCTTATCAATACGCACCACGCTGACCCCACTGGCCCAGCCGCTGATAACTCTCAGAGTAATTTTGGGTCGGATTGTAAATGAATTTGGCCGATTGAAAGGAGCCAAGATAGACCCGGACCGAAAGCTCCCACCGTCGGTCTGGGTCATCTTCCTGATTGTCTAAGCGACTGTAACTGTATGACACGCGCTCAGCACTGGCCGCATCTAACGAGGGATGCTCAATGGCCCATTCGATTTCAGGATCCTCTGTATCAATTGTCTCAGGCTTGATCGTGGCGACAGCGGTTGGGAGATAATCAGGCAATAATTCAGCCCAATCGTTGGGGGGGCGCCCGTTCTTTGTTTCAAAATCGGTAATCGCTTCAATCAAGATTTGGTTCTCATCAATAAATTCTAAATATCCTTGCGATTGTAAGCTTGGTACCAACCCATTTGAAATTTGTCCCCCAATGAGGGCAAAGATGACATAAACGAGACTCATCGCCAGTATGAGATGATGTCGCATCATGAAGCGATTGGTAGATAGCTGGGCAATGTATTGGACAAGCACTAAAATAAATAAGCCGATTTGGAGGATAGTGAGGACAAAGAGCCCTGTTCTAAGCACCGATCCGGTTGGCGAAAGCCAAACATTAGTGATAGGCACCAGTAAATTTGTGATAAGGGCCAAACTTGCCGCAAGACCAGACAGCATCAGGTTTTTAGGAGTCATTAGTTCTTTCATGAAAAGATCTCTGTACATTATATAAAAAGTTTATGACCAATATATGGGTCATCCATTAGGATATAGCGGCTGAATTCAAATCGTAACTGAATTGTAATGGACTTTAAAAATTTCATAGAATATGTATGATATAATAAATAGAAATATAAATTTTTAAGTTAAATGTTTGGTGCAAAACTAAATATTTAACCCACCTACCTGTCCCAACTAACCCCCAAGGAGCACCTATGGCTACCATACTCTACGCCGAAGACGATCTCGATCAACTACTTATGGTTCGCATTCTACTTGAAAAATTCAAACTTAGTGTTGTGGAAGCCAAAAATGGTCATGAGGCAATTACCAAAATCAAGGAAACGATTCCTGATCTAATTTTAACCGATTTATTTATGCCTTATGTCGATGGGTTTGGTGTGATTAAAGCCGCAAAAGCTGACCCCTTAACTGAACATATTCCCATCATTGTTCTCTCTGCTTGGCCGACGGGTGATAATCAATCCCGCGCCAAACAAGCTGGGGCCGCCGAATTTGTGGCAAAACCGTACAATCCCGTTCAATTTATCGAAACAATTAACAAGTATCTTGTGCCAACTGAGTCGTCGTAAGGTAAATTGCGCTCTTATAACGATGGATGACTATTCTCGATTACTTTATGGGCGCTTTGATGCTTGGGCAATAATCACCGCTTCCCTCACACTGAAGTACATCGTCTCGTCTGTCCAGCGAGGTTGAAAAAGTGGCTGTAGGGCTTCAGGGATGTTACGCATCATATCGAGTAACTTTTCCTTGTTATCCTCAGAGACTCGCATCCGATCAGCCCAGTTGTGAAATTCCATTTCTTTATTCACCTGACGGGTGGTTTCAACCGTTAGGCCCGCATCTTCGAACATCGCAACGAGGTGGGAAAGCGGGGAAACCCAATTGTGGGAGGGGTCTCGTAGTTTTTCATAGGCGTTATAATAGCCCGCCGCTTGTTTGTCGGGCACAGTTACATTGTCCGTGAGTCCAATTTTGCCGCCAGGTTTAACAACACGGGCAAACTCGGCAATCGCTTGACGAGGGTTGGGAAAGTGATGCATCGCAATCCGGCAGGTGACAAGATCGAAGCTGTGATCATCAAAGGGCAGCTCTTCCGCGTCAGCGTACTTAACATCAAAATTGGTTATCCCGCGTTCAGTGGCTAATTGTGCCGCCTTGTTGGTCATATCAGTGGTGATATCTGTGGCCATGACTTGGGCGACATACGGGGCAAAGCTAAGTGCAGTATGGCCGGCTCCAGTGGCCACATCCAAGACATGCCAGTCCGCTTGAGGCTCGAGTAACTCCAAAAGGATACTCAAAGTCTCTCCCTTCGCGTGAACCTCACTCTTGGCGTAATCGTCACTGGTTCCCCCAAACTGAGTTTGAACTTTTTTCTTTTGCTCCTCAGACATAATACCTCCTCAAGATGTAGAAATTATTTATAGATTTTTCGCTCTTGTTTGTCCTGTACGCCTTTGTCATGCCGCAACTTTGCGAGTGTATTGATAGGTCAAATTGTACGTGACCAAGAATTAAAAACAAAATGGCGTGTAGATGATAACCTTTGCTACCCTCCCTCACATCATGGTACAATCCTGAAACCACTAATCACAAATCACCAGCCGCAACTACCACCAAATAGGAGCAGATTGATGGATATTTTGGCCGGGCTGAACCCAGCTCAGCTTCAGGCAGTGACAACAATTGAAGGGCAAGTTTTGGCCTTGGCCGGACCAGGCTCAGGAAAAACGCGAGCCTTAACTCATCGAATTGCCTATCTGATCGAAGATCAGCAGGTCGCCCCTTGGAATATTTTGGCCGTAACCTTCACCAACAAAGCTGCTCGTGAAATGCGAACTCGGCTGGAAGAGATGCTTAGTCCTAATCAGGTCGGTCATGTGGCGGTGGGGACCTTCCACTCCTTGTGCGCCCGATGGCTCCGTCGGGATATTGAGGTGTTGGGCCAATATGATCGGAACTATGTGATTTACGATACCAGTGACCAACAGGCAGTGGTCAAGCGGGCCTTGCGTGATCTTGATTTGGATGATAAACGCTGGAAGCCGAACCCAATGCAATACGGTATTTCTAAAGCGAAGAACGAGATGATTACGCCTGATAAATTTCCAACGCGGACTTATCAAGATGAAATTATGGCTCGAGTCTACGAACGGTATCAGCAACTGCTTATTGAGAGCAACGCCCTCGACTTTGATGATCTTTTGCTGGTCACCCATCACCTTCTCAAGCGTCATATTCCGATTTTGGAAAAATATCAGCAACAGTATCGTTATGTGATGGTCGATGAATTTCAAGACACAAATATGGTCCAGTATGACCTGACGACGCTATTGGCGGGACGAAATGGAAACATTTTTGTGGTAGGTGATCTTGATCAAGGTGTTTATTCTTGGCGGGGGGCCGATTATCGCAACGTGTTGCACTTCCGTGAAGATTATCCCCAACATAAACTGATTCGTCTCTCACAAAATTATCGCTCCACTGAAACCATTCTAGAAGCAGCGAAAGAGGTTATCCGCAAAAATAGTAATCGTATTGATAACAACTTGGTGACCGACCGAGGCCGTGGTGGTAAAATTCGGGTAGTCGAGGCCTACAACGAGTACGAAGAAGCCACGTTTGTCATCGATGAAATTCAGCGATTGGAAACGCGAGGTGACTGTACTCCTGGCGAAGTGGCGATTATGTATCGTACCAATGCGCAAAGCCGGGTGCTGGAAGAGTCATTCGTCAAACGAGGCTTGCCCTACTTGCTGGTACGTGGAACCCGGTTCTATGATCGTAAAGAAGTCAAGGACGTCTTGGCCTACCTCCGGCTGATCCACAATCCCAGCGATAGTGTCAGCCTCAATCGTATCATCAACGTTCCGGCCCGATCTATCGGAGCCAAAACCATTGCAGATTTGGAACGCTGGGCCTTTCAGATGCGCTTGACGCCCTGGCAAGCCATTCAGCGCTTAGTGGCTGAGGCTGAAGGCCAGGAATTTAGCCAAGAAGCCCCCAGCGATGTCCCATCCCCTTTTAAAAGTCGGGCTCAGAAATCTCTGATTGCCTTTGGGCAGATGATGAATATGCTGCTGGATGCCAAAACAAAACTTAATCTACCAGAACTTTATGATCTGGCCGTGGCTCGAACGGGCTATAAGAATTTTGTAAAAGATGGTACGCCCGAGGGAGATGAACGTTGGGAAAACTTGCAGGAACTCCGGCGGGTGGCCGATGAGTTCCGTGATTTGAGCGGCACCGAGGCCCTGGTACAATTTTTGGAGCAAGTCTCGCTTGTCGCCGATGTGGATGCTTTGGGTGAAGCAGGCAGTGCACCCGCGCTTTTGACGCTCCATACAGCCAAAGGCCTTGAATTTCCGGTGGTCTTTATGGTCGGGATGGAAGATGGTACATTTCCTCATAGCCGCAGCTTTGAAGACCCAGAGCAAATGGAGGAAGAACGTCGTTTGGCTTATGTCGGCATTACCCGAGCCAAAGATCGACTTTACCTGACTCGTGCGTTTCGCCGCTCCAACTATGGGTATGACGAGCCGACAGTACCCTCGCGTTTTTTGCGCGATTTACCCCCCGATCTTTTGGAGGATCAATCAGCGCGTGGCTCGGCCTCACCCCTCTCTGATCGTCGGAGTCGGTTCAATCAGCCAACCACAACCTCTCCTTACAATACCCGTTGGAGTCGAGGCAGCGCGGCTGCCGCCCCTTCAACCCCAGGCTTTAAGTCCGGTGATCGGGTCTTTCATCAAAAATTTGGCGAAGGTACGGTCATCGCTGTTGAACGCGATGGAACGGATGAGTTTGTCCAAGTTGCCTTTCCCAATCAGGGCATTAAAAAGCTGTCGGCGACGATTGCAAAATTGGAGAAGCGGTAGAAATTGGCAGGATGATCTTTGCTTTTCATCCTTTCAAAAATTTTGCTCCACCTCATCATTATGTTATAATTCACCCTTGTCTCACGTGTGAGAATACAACAATTTATGGAGAGGTCGCATAGTCCGGCCGAGTGCGCACGATTGGAAATCGTGTAGGTGTAACAGCCTCGAGGGTTCAAATCCCTCCCTCTCCGCTCTACCAAATAAAGCGCTTGCTATATCCTAGTTTCTTGAAAACTAAGTGATAGCGGGCGTTTTTTTTGATTAATTCTTTACAACAAAATTCAATGGTTACGTTGTCAGTGCATATAATATTTTGGATACAAAACAGTGAATGATTTTTTGGTTATTACATTCATTGACTTATCATACGATCCATGGTAATTTTTTCTCGCGCATGTAATGAGAGGCTAACACAACTGGAGTCTAGTTATGAGTATTCCTGAAACAACAGATATCAACTCACAAGACGAGTTAGCCGAGTTGCGCTATGAAAATATTAATCTTCGCGCCTCAGAAATTACCCTCGGGCAAGCAATGCAGGATATACAACTTGAAAATCATCGCTTAGCCCTGCAAATCACCAAACGAACCTCCGATTTAGTTCGCATTAACAAAGCCCTACAAGAAGCCATCCTGCGTCGTGAGCGGCTAGAGGAAACATTGCGCCAAAAAATTGCCGAACTCGAAGAACGTAACGAAGAACTTGATGCATTTGCCCGAACTGTAGCCCACGATTTAAAAAACCCTATCGGGGCCTTGACTGGGCTGGCTGAAATCTTGCGTGAAGATTATTCGAAAATGGATCAGGGGGACCTTGGTGAATATTTGGAGGCTATGGTTCGCAGTGGGCGTAAGGCTACAACCATTGTGGATGAACTTCTCTTATTAGCCCAATTGCGACGCCAGGAAGTGCCAACAGCCTCGTTAGACATGGGTGCCATCATCGAAGAGGTTGTCATTCGTCTAGACCATATCATTGTTGAAAGCCAGACTGAAATTCAACTGCCAGATACATGGCCCACGGCCCAGGGATATGGTCCGTGGATTGAAGAGGTCTGGACCAATTACATCAGCAATGGGCTTAAATATGGGGGAACCCCGCCTCAACTCAAACTGGGGGCAATATCTCAGCCAGATGGAACAATCCAGTTCTTTATTCAAGATAACGGCCCCGGATTGACCCAAGAGGAACAAGATCGATTATTTGTGCCGTTTACCCAACTGAAGGGGAATCCGGTGAAAGGGTACGGCTTAGGTTTATCTATTGTGCGACGCATTGTCGAGAAGCTGGGTGGTTATGTTGGGGTTGAAAGTGCTGGACCGGGGCAAGGGAGTATGTTCTACTTCTGTTTGCGCCAGTGAGCGATTTGATCCCCCTTAAAGGGAAGGTTGCGGTTGTGACTGGTGGGGCAATCCGCATCGGTCGAGCCTTGACCTTGGCCCTCGCCGCAGCAGGTTGTCATGTCTTTATTCATTACTGGCAATCCTCTGACGCGGCTAAACAAACTGAACTTGATGCTCAACGTTATGGCGTTGAAGCATACACTCACCAAGCAGACCTCCGGGACTCCCACGCCACTCAGCTGCTTATTCCAACCGCTATACAACAATTCGGGCAAGTTGATATCCTCATTAATAACGCTGCAATTTTCCCAGACCAAGACCAATTTCTCGTTATTGATGAGCAACTCTGGGATGAAATTATAACCCTTAACCTCAAAACACCTTTTATTCTAAGCCAACATTTTGCCAAGCAGATACAACCTAATCAATTTGGAAAAATTATCAATATTTTAGATGCACGTGTTCGGCAAAGTAACCCAAATCATTTTGTCTACCAATTGACCAAAAAAGGGCTATGGCAGATGACAGAAATGCTGGCCCTTGAATTGGCTCCTAAAATTGCGGTGAATGGCGTAGCTTTAGGGGCGATGTTACCGCCGTCTGACAAAGATACCACTTATTTGACCAACCTTGTTGACCATCAAGTCCCTCTCCAGCGTGCTGGCACCCCACAAATTGCGGCGGAAAATGTTCTTCATCTGTTGACCCAAGATTTTTTGACCGGCACGATCATCTCGGTTGATGGTGGACAATTTCTCTAATCGATACCTCCATCTGTGCCATCTTAATCTGTAAGAATTTTGTAACCTCCTAGTAATCACCTTGTAAGACCTTTTTTTTATACTGGCCTTGTTTTTGGAATGACACAATCTTAAAAAACTTTTAGGAGATATAACTCATGAAATTACGTCCAGTTATAATTATTGGTGGATTAGTTGGCTTACTTGTGTTTGCAGCGGTCGCTTGGTATTTGATTTCCCCGCTGTTTATCGATAATTCAGTTGATGAGGCATTCCCTTTTGATTTACCCCCCGAGGCTGAATTGGCGGCAATGTCTGAGGATGAGATGAAGGAATTGGAAAAGGAATTTATGGCGGCCATGCCCGATGAGGCAGAGGTTGCGGCCCTTTCACCGGAAGCCCAAGAAGAGGTAGAAGCAGAGATTATGGAAGCTGCCGCTGCGGTTATGGCTGACAAAGAGATGGAAGAGGAGATGATGGAGGCCTCTGCCAATACAGAATGGATTGTTGTTGGGCAGGGCCAATTCGTCGATGCCGATAGCTTTCACCAAGGCTCAGGCTCGGCTACCATCTTCCAACAAGGCGACACTAGCGTCTTGCGGTTTGAAGACTTTATGGTCACCAATGGCCCTGACCTTCACGTTCTTCTGGCGGAAAATCCCAATCCGACTAATCGTAATGATTTGGGCGAGTATGTCGATTTGGGATCGCTCAAAGGGAATTTGGGTAATCAAAATTATGACATCCCTGCCGATCTTGACTTATCAAAATATAATAGTATTGTCATCTACTGTATGCCATTTCATGTTGTCTTTTCAACTGCGACATTGGGGTCGTAGAGGTTGTACGGTTCATAAGAGTTTATAGAGTTAAATTTCCACACTCTATAAACTCTCTAACGCTACGAACCCTATAAACTATTTTGGGAGAGAGCCTCATGCGGAAATTTTTTATTTTCTGGGTTGTTTTGGTCATCGCGCTGAATGTTATTGGTGCGTTTTTTTATCCCCTGATTTTGTTATCACTGATCCTCTTTTGTCCTCTGATTTTGCTTGGTTTTCATGATTTTTATCAAAAAGAACACGCTGTATTGCGAAATTTTCCGGTCTTAGGACACGCTCGCTATTTTTTTGAGCTGATCCGCCCCGAGATTTATCAATACTTTATCGAGTCCGATACCGAAGGGGTGCCATTTGACCGTAACCAACGCTCTGTGGTGTATCAGCGGGCGAAGAAGGTGCGAGACACAGTTCCTTTTGGTACCCTACGTGATGTGTACGAAGTTGGCTATGAGTGGGTGAATCACTCGCTTTTGCCCCAGCACTTAGATATGGTCGATTTGCGGGTGACGATTGGTGGCCCAGATTGTAAACAACCCTACTCCGCTAGTATCTTGAACATTTCAGCCATGAGCTTTGGCTCGCTTAGCCCAACTGCCGTTCTAGCGTTAAGTAAAGGGGCTAAGTTAGGCGGTTTTGCTCATAATACAGGTGAAGGAGCGATCAGCTCGTACCATCTTGAAGGTGGGGCTGATTTGATTTGGCAGATTGGGACAGGCTACTTTGGGTGTCGTACTCCTGAAGGTAAGTTTAATCCAGATGCCTTCGCAAAAAAGGCCACGCTCCCGAATGTGAAGATGGTTGAAATTAAGCTGTCTCAAGGCGCAAAACCTGGCCATGGGGGTATCTTACCAGCAGCCAAGATTACGCCTGAGATTGCCGAGATTCGGGGTGTCCCAATGGGCAAGGATGTGCTTTCCCCACCAGCTCACTCAACCTTCTCGACGCCGACGGGTCTCCTGGAATTTGTGGCGCAGCTGCGTGAACTGTCGGGAGGAAAGCCCATTGGCTTTAAGTTGTGTGTTGGAAAACGCCGGGAATTTTTGGGTATCTGCAAGGCAATGATCCGGACGGGGATTACCCCAGACTTTATTGTGGTTGATGGTGGTGAAGGTGGGACCGGGGCTGCCCCGCTAGAATTTGCTGACCATATGGGCATGCCGTTGATTGAGGGGTTGATCTTTGTCCATAATGCATTAATTGGGCATTCGCTGCGAAGCAAAATTAAAATTATTGCTAGTGGTAAAGTGACCACGGCGTTTGGTATGCTCAAACGATTATGTCTAGGGGCGGATTTATGTTACTCCGCACGCGGAATGATGATGGCTTTGGGGTGTATTCAAGCCCTCAAATGCAACTCAAACCATTGCCCAGTTGGAGTGGCGACCCAAGACCCAAACTTGGTCGCTGGTTTGGTGCCATCGGATAAAAGTGTACGTGTGTCTAACTTCCATCACGAAATGATGGATAATCTAAGCGAACTTTTAGGGGCAATGGGGCTTAATCATCCTTCTGACTTACGGCCTTTCCACTTGATGCGGCGTGTCTCATCGACCGAAACAAAACATTATGGCCAGATTTATGAGTTTCTTCAAGATGGTGATTTGCTCAAAACGCCTCGGCCCCCTAGCTTTGAGTGGTATCAGAATTTAGCCTCAGCTGACTCATTTGCCTTTCCCGAAGGTGTGCCCGAAGCGGCCCGGTATGGCGAGCGGATATAGATCAAGAATCAAAAAGGCGGTCGTTGCGACGACCTCCTTTTTGTATGAGAACCTTTATCAGAAGTTATCCGAGCAATGCTTGGAGAAACTTATTGTTAGCTACGAAAGGCAGTTTTTCCAGATAAGCATCAACCCCGAAGATACGACCAGCCCCGATTGCGCCGAGGAAGAAGAGCAGGACAGCGTAGACCAAGTGATCATCAAAGACCCAGCCATGCTCAAGAGGTAAGAATTGGGCTAACCCGCCTTGCAAACTGGCCATCCAGTAGAAAATCATCATAATTGCAGCCCAGAAAGCATTCCAGCGGACCAACGCCCCGAGCATCAATCCTAATCCAGTTAGGGTTAACCCCCAAGCATTCAACCCATCAATCAGGGGGCTGCCAGCGAAGCTGGCCCACATTCCCATGAAAGGGTTGCCTTCAGGAATGGCGTGGAGCAAAAAGCCTGCTGCCGTCCATTCTGGATTTAACACTTTGGTGATACCGCCTTGGAATAAAATCCAGCCCATCCCAATGCGCATAAAAACAATAGCATAAGCTAACCAACTCAGAGAGTAGTCAGTCTCAATGGTTTGTCCAAAAAATTTTGTTTCCAACTTTTGTTGTGTATTTGCGACCACGATTCGCCTCCTATTAAGTGTTTATAGATATTATAGAGTTTTTGGGTTTATAGAGTTTACATTTCCTTATACTATAAACCCGATCAACTTTACGCTCTTAGCTTAATAAAAAAAACCGCCGGATGCACCGAGCATCCGACGGGTTTTGAGCCTAGTTTGTTTATCAGAGTGTTAACTAGTTACTTGACTAGGTCATTTTGCAGGGCCACAGCCACAGCTTCAGTCCGGCTGCTGGCGTGGAGTTTGGATAGGATGTTGCTGACGTGAAAACGAATGGTTGAGCGACTGACGACAAGTAATTCGGCAATCTCGGTATTATTTAAGCCTTTAGCCATTTCGACCAGAACCTCTTTTTCCCGCTCTGTTAGGTCGTATCCCAAGGCAGGTTTGTTTGATTGGAGTGAATTATGGATCAGAGCTTGCGTTGCTTCTGGAGCCAAGGTGGGTTTGCCTGCATGCGCGGCTCGTATTGCCTCGGCGAGATTGTCAGCCGAAACATTTTTGAGCAGATAGCCAATGGCCCCAGCTTCGAGTGCCCCGTGCACCAGTTCATCCTCTTTGAATGAAGTGAGGGCAATCACCTGAATGTTGGGGTTCGCCTCACGGATCTTCCGGGTAGCCACCGCCCCATCCATCCGAGGCATGACCATATCCATTACAATTACATCAGGCTGAATATTAGCCGATAGCCGTAATGCCTCCTCCCCATCCCGGGCTTCACCAACCAATTCCAAATCGTTGTGGACCATTAGGAAGGCAGATAGGCCACTCCGAACGACATCATGATCATCGACTAACATGATCCGTATTTTATCACTCATAACAAAGCTCCTTACATCCTTACATTTGAGTATGCCATATCAAGCTAACCTCTGTTCCCTGTTCAGGGGTTGACTCGATGTTTAATTGAGCGCGAATACCATCGGCCCGTTCTTGCATGATACTTAAGCCTAAATTTTCTGGTTTGACCTCCTTAAAGTCAAACCCTTCTCCATCATCTCTGACAGAGAGCAAGATACTTTCGGGATTACATTGGAGTGTCACAACTGCCTCGTTAGCTCGGGCATGTTTGGCTACATTATTAAGGGCTTCCTGAGCGACACGATAGAAGGCAATTTGTACATCAGGGGGTAACTGGTAGTCCCCCTCAATTGTTAAAGTAATCGGTAATCTGGCTCGGCCAACCACAGCCTCTCTTAATTGTTGCAATAAGTCCTTTAACGGAATCTCGACTAATTTAGCGGGCCGCAACTCCAAAAGTAAGGTTCGCATCTCAGCCAAAGCCCCACGTGTGAGTTCGCGTAGTTCATCTGACCGTTTACGGGCCTCCACTTGATTAACATCCCATAAGCGCGGCAGTACATCGGCGATTACACTGGCGGAGAAGAGCGTTTGGGTGACTGAATCGTGTAGGTCTCGGGCCAGACGACTTCGCTCAGCAGCAACGGCAGCCTGTTCGGCTTGTGTACGAAGGCGGGCATTCTCAATGGCTAAGGCAGCGTGATCACCAAATGTGAGTAGTAAATCGAATTCTTCTGTAGAGAATTCACGTTTGGTCGTGTAGTAGAGGGTCAGGCCGCCATAGACTTTATTTTTGACCAAAATAGGCACAGTGAGAATAGCTTGATACCCATAATCCAATAGGGCTTGACGTCTTTCTTGAGACCCTGGATTTTGTTCAGATAAATTCTGGCCTAAATCGGAAATCGCGATGGGCTGACGCTTCATCCAGGCTTGTCCAATTGTGGTATCTGTTAGAGGGATCGCAGCCTGAGCCACATAGCCTTCTGCGACACCGCAGCTATTTTGAATTGTAAATATCTGTTCTTTTTGTTGTAAACGATATACCGCACAGCCTTGGGCCTCGTCCAAGATTTCGATCGCTTGAGTCACAATATAGTCCAGCGTGCCTTCTAGTGATCGATGAGAATTGAGAACAGCTAATGTATCCCGTAGGGCATCAGAAACCTGACGGCGGCGTTCGATTTCACGGGTGCGCTCTGTAACTCGTTCTTCCAGTATATCGGCCAATTGCTTGCGAATAGTGATGTCTGTGATAGAGCCAATGACCAGAACTTCATCTTGTAGCTCAAAATAGCTGAGACCTACTTCAATTGGGAACTCCTGTCCATTTTTACGTAAACCAGCCAGATTTAAGCCCGACCCCATCGGTCTTATCCGTAAATCTTTGACATAATCCTCCCGGTGTACAATGTGGTTTTTGCGGAAGCGTTCGGGAAGCATCATTTCGATGGGGTGTCCAATCAATTCGACATTTTTGTAGCCAAACATTTCCTCCAGGCGAGCATTGACAAATACAATCTGCCCCTCTCGATTCACCATAACAATAGCAATGGGAACCGATTTAAGGATAAGCTCCAAACTTTCAACACTATTGAGGGCGAGATTGGGAAAATACTCTTTTGAAAGGTTGATTGGGTTTGTTGTTTCGTCCATTGTATTCCCAAATGACATAAAATATGTTTCACCCTCATTGTACTCCCATTCTAATTAGCTGACAATCTACTTTCCCCGCTAACTGACTAGTTAAAAAACTGTCAAAACCGCTAGTCTTTATTCCCCCCAATTGAATGGCGGATAAAAATATTTTCTGCACTAAAGTTATTATGAAAATGAATTTTATCTCTTGTCCAAGACCGAGTAATTAGTAGCTAGTAAGAAGTGATTGACATAAATCTATATTTAGTCGGGAATCACTCTTTACTATTTACAAATTACCACTAAGAGGTGTGATGATGAGCGATAAAATCGTAAAAGATTGGATGACCAAAAATGTTATTACGGTATCCCCTGAAACAACGTTACCTGAAGCAGACCGAATGATGGTTGGGCACAAGATTCGGCGTTTACCCGTGGTCCGTGATGGTCAACTAATGGGTATTGTTACCCGCAATAATTTGTGGGGAGCTACCTATGATGATGCCGCTAAGGTTAATATTTATGAGTTCAACTACTGGATGTCCCAAATGACGGTGGCTCGGGTTATGACGCTAGATCCAATAACTGTTCCCCCTGGGGCCACATTGAAACAGGCCTCAGCTTTGATGTTAGTTCATAATATTAGCGGCTTGCCTGTGGTCTCAACGACAGGAAAATTGATCGGCATCATCACAGAGTCGGATGTTTTTAGAGTTCTTGCTCAGGAGTGGCAGGATGAAGCCAAGGAGGCAACACAATGAAACAGGAATGGGTAAAAGATTGGATGACTGGTACAGTAATTTCGACTACACCGGAAACCACCCTGGCAGAAGCGTATGAGTTGATGAATGATTTTTCAGTGCGACGATTACCAGTGTTAATCAATAAAGAATTGGTTGGCATTGTAACTCAAGGTGATATTCGCGCGGCGAAACCTGCTGATGCCAAAGATCTGGATATGTGGGATCTTGAATTTCGGTTGCAGCAGATTCAGGTGAGCGAGGTTATGAACCCAGACCCAATGACTATTCCCGTGGACGCCACGATTGATGAGGCTGCTTGGGTTCTGATGGAAGGGAAATTTAGCGGCTTACCCGTGATTGATGACCGTGATGAAGTTGTTGGAATGATCACCGAATCGGATATTTTTCGGTTGGTGGTGCGAAAATGGGGCCAGGCCGATGATCATTATGTGGCTTCGGTGAAACCGGAGACAGAGGGGAAGGTATATGTTTAGACGAATTCTGGTGCCATTGGATGGCTCGGAGTTGGCAGAGAAAGCCTTACCTTATGCGAAAACCTTAGCCCAGAAATATGAGGCAGAGCTTTTGCTGTTGCGAATATTACCCCCGTTGATTCCAGCGCCTGATCCCTTGAAAACAACGAGCCAAGCCTCTGAGATTTTGCAAATGTTTGAAGACCAAGCTCGACAATATGTGGGTCAATGGCAAACTAAATTAGAGGATGAGCAAATACAAACCCAAGTGGAAGTTCTAGAAGGTAACCCTGTCGCTGAAATGATTTTGGAACAAAGTTGCGACCGAAATGTTGACTTAATCGTAATGAGTACCCACGGGCGGAGTGGTAATAATCGTTGGGCATATGGAAGTGTTGCGCAAAAGGTATTACAAGGGGCCGCTTGTCCAATATTTTTAGTGCGAACAAATGTAGTTGATTGTGAATAGAATAAAATATTAAGGTGTTACGTTGTAGTAACTCTGATAATACGCGGAGGGTATCACAATGGATGTGAAATTAGAAACACAAGTCACGCCAGAAACTTTAGCAGAACATACATTTTTGGCTGGTCTTGGGCAATCTGACTTGGTTCATATTGCCATGAATGCCTATCAAGCGTCTTATAGTTCTGGTGAAATTCTCTTAAAGGAAGGTGAACAAGCTGATACCTTTTATCTGATCCAACAGGGTAAGGTAGCTTTAGGTACGTTTGTGCCAGGGCGGGGCTATGTCACCCTGCAAACCCTAGGAGAAGGCGACTTGTTGGGTTGGTCTTGGTTGATCGCGCCCTATCGCTGGCGGTTTGAAGCGCTGACCATCACTCCGGTAGAGATGATTGTTGTTGATGGGGCCAAGCTCCGAAAAACCTGTGAAAAGGATTGCGATTTTGGATTTGCAATGATGGGGCGGGTGGCTTTAGTTATTGGTGAAAGACTTAAGGCATCACGCTTAAATATGATGGTAGGAGGGTAACATGTATCGTTCAATTTTAGTTCCTTTGGATGGCTCAAAACGAGCCGAAGCAATTTTGCCGCATGTGGAAACATTTGCCCAAAAGTATGAAGCGAAAGTCATTTTTGCAACCGTTATTGAGCCAGAGTCGGTTGTCGTCGCTGCGGAGCCGTTCTATGCAACTTGGGATAATGATACGTTGCAACGCCAGACCGACCAAGCGAAGACATACTTGAGTGGTTTAAAGGGGGAGTTTCGAGAAAAGGGCATTGAGGTAGATATCAAGATTTGTTATGGTCCTATTGAAAACAGCCTGATCGAAGTTGCCGAAAACTCAGATGTTGATCTTGTTGCAATGGCTACTCATGGCCGAACAGGAATGTCTCGAATGTTTTATGGTAGCGTCGCTGCTGGAATGTTGCATCGGATGGCCCGCCCATTGTTCCTCGTTCGCTCACTAGAAGAAACATAGAGTAGGTGCAATTATGACAACACAAGTAGAGATGAAATGTCTTCAGGGTCTGAGGGGCAATCAGCTAACCCAAACGTTGAGTGAAGAACATTTACACAAATTGGCTTCGGCTAGCCGGGAGATGATGTTTAGTAAAGGGGAGATTATTTACAATATTGGGGAACCAGGCCAAGCGATTTATATCATTATTGATGGGCAAGTCATCATAAAAATGGAAACTTCCCGAAATCAATTTGTGACCACCCAAACTTTAGGGCCAAATGAATTATTTGGCTGGTCGTCTCTATTTCAAGGAGTCCATAAAGCAGCCCGGGCCCGTGCTTTGGCTGACACAAATGTTATTGCCATCGATGCCGCTTTAGTCCGAGAGGCCTGGCAAAGTGACCCTGAGTTTGAAACAGCAATTGTCCGTCTGGTTTCTTCGGTTATGACTGATCGAATTCGCTCTACTCGACGCATCTAGTTGAGGCCTTATCAGACCTTGATTTACCAGGTATCGAGGCGGCGGCAAATCAGCGCGGCTGATAAATACGCATGACGTTTTTTAGGCTTGGAGATATGCTTGAGATGAAGGATTGCTAAGGTTTGTAATAGGAGACCTTGATAATATTCTTGCATTGAACTTGGCCCAAATAGTTCCCCGGTAATTACCCGAATACCCCGAATGACATCAAACGCCTTCTGTAATTCGGGGTTTCGGAATCTTGGCGAAGGTTGTGCTTCCTGAAAACTCTTCGCATTTAACAAAGCGGCCTCAAAGTAAAGCAGATTACGTAAATCGGCCACACTCAAAAGTGAAAATTTGATATCACTTTCCAACTCAATCAAATCCCGAAAATAGTGGCCTGGACCACTTCTATAAAAGTCGATGAGCCAAGCCTGCTGATTTTGATCGATAAGCACATTACGGCTATGTAAATCACCGTGGGTCCACGCTTGGGTTACATTCCCATACATGGTGGGATGTTTTTCAAACCAGGCCACCGGATCAACTAAGTTGTAGTTCAAGTCTTGTCGAAGGGTGATGTCGAGATTGGTCAGGTCGGCACTTTCTACGGCGTTTTTGAGCTTATCAACCGTAATCTTGAGGGGCACGCTGTAATACTCCACCAAGTCTCCAGTGTCGTGGGATATCTTATTTTGATACCAGTGATGACACGTCTTTTGGAACAAATCCTGCAGGGCTTTGATAATATCTTCCGCTGAATTCTCAAGGTAATACCGATTCAAATCGACACAATGTTCTAGCGGGGTGCCAATTAGCGTGTAGACGATACCCCCCAGGAGATGAGAGCGGGTTTGCTCTTGGAGGAGGGTGTGTCGGAAGCCATCGATAAATCCCCGCACATATTGTTTATAATTTTTTGCTTCAACTTCAATTTTTTCCCGAGCTGCCAACTTTACAACGACAGGCACAGCCCATCCCCCTGGGTAGTGAGGCTGGACCTTGAGCACAATCGCCCCACTTTGAGATTGCGAGGCCGAGTGCATTTGTTGCATGACCACCAAAGGGGAGACTGTGATACGGTCGGCATTATGAAATAGCTTGCATAACGTCTCCTCGATTTCAGCCTGGACAACTTGAAGCGGGACTCGTTTGTCGACTTCAAGATTATAAGCCATATCCTCAAGGGTGATGCCCTCCCAATCGATGATCAACTCGAAATTAGCTTGAACCTCCTCCTCAAACGCTTTACTTAAGGCGTCGACGAGCACGTCAGGTGAGTCCTGTTTGAATACAAAATTGGCGATATGAGTCTCACCAAAACTACTCAAATGAATGGCTGTTGGGTTATGGTAATTAGACAGCATGATTTTTACAATGACCGGATCCAATTGTTTCGCTAGCAAAAGACCGCTGATGTCATCTTGATCTGGATTACTCTCTAACCGTACGTCAAGAACAGCCACATGGACCCGCTCTTTTTGGGCCAAATGCTTTGCTTCAATTTGGGTTCCCGTGGCAAATACCTCGTACCCTCTTACTTCAAGTAGCATTTTGACTGAATCTCGAACATCCACATCATCGTCTACAACGAGGACGCGACGTGATCGCGGAGAAGTCATAATCTGATCCTCTGTGTCAAGTAACATATACTTTGAATTTGTTTAGACCGTGTATGTTAATTTTAACATATTTTTGATAAGTTGTCTGCAATTACTGGACAATGATATATTCACCGGTGACAGGTCTGGCTGGCAGGGTCACCTGTAGGGCGGTGCCCCGCGTTTCATCACTGTATAGCAAGGTGAGATCCCCTTCAAAGGTGCGGAAAATAAAACGAGCGATGAGTATCCCGATACCACTACCACTGGGGCTGGTATACTGTTTGGGCACTTTGCCCTTTAGAAAGAAGGGCCGTACTTTGTCTGATATCCCACTCCCTGTATCACTAACAACAACCTCAATATGGGAGTTATGAAAGCTTGAAGCTACCTTGAGTTGCCCGCCTTCTGGCATTGCTTGGAGAGCATTCGAGATTAGTTTTTCCATAGCAATATCCAGCCACTCTCGATCAATTCGGGTGCGAATTCGGCTGCATTTGAGGTCAAGCTCAAGCTCAACCTGACTGTAAGGCTTGGCCCATCGTTGAACTTGTTCCTGCAAAGCCGTATCAAGATCAACGAGGGCGGTTGACGAAGCTTTTGAGGGGAGCTGATGGGCGATGGGGATATTCTGGATCGTTTGCATGACCTCTTCCACTTTATTAACCAATGTGGCAGCTTGACTATCTGGTTCGACATAGTTGTTTAGCACATTAACATAGTTTCGAGCGGCGGACGTTTTTTGAATAATACTATGCGCCCAACTTGAGCCAAACATTCCAATCCAGGCTACAGCTTCAATTGCCGCTAAATCGTCCTTGGTGCTTTGTAGCTCATCGTAATGTCGGGCATTTTTTATAGCGATGGCCGCCTGTCCTGCCAATGCTTCTATAATTTCAAGATGATTGATGGTAAAGTATCTTGGCTCCGGGTGTTCAAAATCCAGAACGCCAATGCAGCTTTGTTTATAAAGTAGGGGAACCGCCAATTCAGAACGGGTATTGGGGAGAAACGCTCGGTAGATAACATTCCAGGGCTCGGCCGTAACATCATCGACAATGATCGATCGTTTTTCCTCGGCTGCTTTCCCAGCAATACCCTCACCCACTTTCAAACGGGCCTCATCTGGTGGGATCATCAGATCACCCTGAGTTAACTTTAGAATCAACTCATCTGTCTCATTCTCAATTAACAACAAACTTACACTTGTGACCTTAGTCAACTCAATGGCCTTACTTAAAATAAGCGAAAGCACGGCATTTAAATCAAGGGTTGAGGTAATGGATTGATTGATTTCATTGACACTGTGTAACTGGATAATCTTTTCGGCCAGTTGCTCGTTGGTTTGGCCAAATAAGCGTGCATTAAGAATCACGGTTGCTGCTTGATTTGCGAATAGATCGATCAAAACAATCTCATTATCACTCCAGTGGTGTGGCTGGCGATAACCAATGAAAAGGACGCCTACCGCATCAGCGGTATTGAGGCGAATGCCAACCAAGGCTTTGAAGCCTTCCCTTTGAATAAGTGCCTCTTTACTGCGCCCTGGCTGATCCAGATCCAAATCATAAATTAAGGTTCGCTCCTCTTTCAGAACTGATGCCGCCAAACTATCCTCATTGGTTAACCTCAGCTTATCTTGATAGGTTAAATCTTGTTTCAACCCATAGGTGCCAACATTTGCCAGATCATACCTGCCTTGGTCGGCTAAATAGGGACAGATAATTGCGTAATCAGCGCCCACGATTTTACAAGCGGAACGCGAAATTTTATCCAAGATTTCTTTGGATTGAGCCGTCATATTCTGGGCCACATCCCGCTCGATATCTAACAAGGCCAGAATGATTTGATCGAGATCAAAAATTTTGTTGTAAAGTTGCGCATTTTCAATGGCGATTGTCGTTTGGTTGGCTAAAGTATTCAAAGTCGTTAATCGATCTTTTGTAAATTTGCCCGGCTGCAAGCTATGAACGAGCAAGACCCCTACAACTTTTCGTTTTGGCTTTAACGGAAAGCCAACGTATGAAACAACGCCGGCCTTAAGGATATCAGGATTGTGCTCACTTGGATTTTGTATTTGAGAAACGATGAGGGTTTGCCCCGTCGTAAGGATATGCTGTGTTTTTCCATCGGGTCGGGCGCGTTTGGTGAGGGAAGGGACTTGAGGCCAGCTTGATGTTGCTGCACTCACACTTTCTGAGAGGCCTCCCAGTTCATCGACCAAGGCTAACTCAGCGTGGTCAGCCCCAGTAACTTCCAAAGCCAATTCAGTGACTTCTTCAAGAATCTGATTAATATCAAGATAAGAGGTCATGGCGTGGGAGGCTTGATGAACCTTAGCTAGCATTTCCAGTTGGTGTTTTGTTTCTGAAAAATGTCGGGCGTTTCGAATGGCCACTGCCACCTGGTTGGCAAAAATTGTGGCCATTTGCGCATCAGTTTCATCATAGTAATCTACATCTTGACTCCCCACAGCGATGACACCAATGGCCTCATTTCGAAAAATCAGGGGAATTCCCAGCCAGCCTCGAATTAAATCATGTTTATGATACTGCTGTAAATCGGCTTCGATTTTTGATACTTTATCTCGCCAAACGTGATAGCTGGGATACTCTTCTGTTAAAGGAAAAATATGACCTAAGGCTTGGGTTTTTGCTGGTAGTCCTCGGTAGGCAATAATCTCTAGGCCTTCTGGTGTCAGGAGTTGAATCGATGCAGTGTCATAAAGAACGACGCGATTTAAGATATCAAGCACCAAATCTAATAGCTCATCTAACGCTAACGTCGAGTTGACGAGCTGCGAAACCTCTAATAAGGTCTCTAACCACTTTTTATCATTGTCCATGGTGATTCCCTCTAAAACGTGGAAATACTGCCGTATCTGTGAATGATCCTACCCTTAGATTGTCCCTTCTTAAGAAGGCCCCTTCCTAAAATAGTCCATCTCTAGATGAATAAAGGTTAGATATTTAAGAATGTGAAGTGGAGTTTTTGGTTTGATTAGAAAGTGGTGCCCAGTTGAGGTTAGTAGAATTATACGTCAAAATGGTTATCCTCCGAAATATTCTCCAATAAAATGTCACCCACAAACTGGTCACTTGACCAGTGTTTGGACTGTTTACCCTATCAGTTGTGAAACTCGTTACTTGCCTGAGCTATTTTGCTTTAGACACGACTATATTAAGACTTATCTTAAGATAATCTTGGAGGAAACATACAACATGGAGTCGCATTCTGATGATAACAACGTCATCTTTCTTATAATTACAACCTTTATTTTGGTCGTTGGTATTGTTGGCTCTGTGATGTGGATTCGCGGGGATTTGTCAGTGAGTGCCGATACAGCCGCCGCTAGTGAGCGTGGTTGGTTCGAGCGCGGGCAGAAAATACGTCTTACTGCCACACCCATTCCAACAGAAACCCCAGTTCCCACGGCAATAGCCGTTGTTGAAGATGAAAGTAATGCGATAGATGAAATTCTTATTGATGATGTCATAGCAGCGGTCAATAATGGAGGCTGTATTGCCTGCCATACTATTCCCGGTGTCCCTAATGCTGTTGGGCTAATTGGTCCTGACTTAAGCCTAATCGGCGTTGATGCTGCGACTCGGATTGATGGATATACAGCCACAGAGTATATCCGTGAGTCATTAATGGAACCGAACGCCTTTACAGCACCTGACTGCCCAACAGGGCCTTGTCAAGAAGGCGTGATGCCAGAGGTGCAATTGCTTTTGGGTGATGAAGAAATTGATATACTGATTGCTTATTTGGCGTCATTAGGCGTGGAATAGATTAGCAACAAAGAGAAGGTGGTTTCAGGAGACAACCGATGATTAAGGTGCTCATTGCAGATGCACACGCCGTACTGCGCCACGGTCTACGGCTCATATTGCAGGAAGACTCAGCTCTGTCTGTTGTGGGAGAAGCGGTAAATAGCGCCGAAACAATTGCCAAAACAATTGATCTTAAACCAGATATTGTGTTGATTGATATTGATATGCCAGATCAGTGTGGGGTTAAGACGATTGGACACATTCGTACTCTCTTCCCGCAAACCCAAGTTGTGGTCTTGACCCTATCAAACCAATTTGATCGTATTTTGCCGACCTGTCAGGCTGGGGCCAAAGGCTATCTACTAAAATCGGTGAGTGGGGGTGAGGAGATCATCCAAACAATACATACAGTCTTTTCGGGTCAGGCAGTTCTGCCACAGATGTTGACTACCCGTCTGCTTGAAGAGATTGCCAGCCCAACGACCACTCCAGAATGCCTCACAGATCGAGAGTTAGAGGTATTGCGCTATATGGGGCAAGGTTTTGGCAATAAAGAAATCGCTTACACCTTGAGCATCTCCCAAAATACTGTCAAAACGCACGTGCGACGTATCTTCGGTAAGTTGAATCTACGTAACCGGACTGAGGCAGCTACCTACGCTATGCAAGAAGATTTGTTAGTCTAAGTGCCAAAATTATTCAAAAGAGGGCCAAATTTGGCCCTCTTTTATTTTGTCATTCATTTTGTCACCCATTTGGGTGACACCACCTGTCACCCATTTTGATGCATCTAAAATCACTCCGCCTTGTGACGACGAACAGTGGTAAATAGTTTATTCTTGGAGAATAAAAAGGCGGTAAAGGACTGTTTATCTCAGGGTGCCAACAATGTCATCAACTCAAAGTCCGTGGGAAGTAAATCAGTGTCAAGTGTTAATTGTGTCCGATCAGATACTTTTTGCTGATGTTATTTCCAAAATTTTGAAGACAGCTGGTATCGATGTAACAGCGCAAACTGACACGGTGGAATTGGCTCGGAAAATCATTGCCGAACGGCCTATTGATGTCGTTGTCGTTGATCAAGCTGTTTATCCTTTACCCTCGTTTGATTTGATGGCTAAGTTTGTAGAGGAAAATCAGTCGCTTCAAGTCATCTCGTTGGCCTTAACCCACCAACGGATGACGGTGCAGTGTCAAAAACATTTCGAAAATGTCTCAGCTACCGATGTCATCAACGCAGTTGTGTGCTGAAAAGGATTGCCGTGGCTTAATTACTAGCCACTAGCGACGAGACATTATTGTCAAGGAGGGAAGATTTATGGTTCAACGTTTATTTGCTTGGCTCGCCGGATTAGCCTTGGTATTGGTTTTTCTGGTGATTGTCAGCCCCGATCTGTTTCGGGGATATGTCTTTAGTGAAGAGACCCGTAGTAGTGGTCAGCAGACCTACGAGACATATTGTATAGGCTGTCATGGGGCTGAGGGTCTGGGAAATGGTGAGGCTGCAGAGTTTCTCAATCCTAAGCCGCGTAACTTTGTGAATGGTAGCTATGTTTACTTTCACCTCGGTGAGTCTGGTCCGTTACCCTCGGACGAGAGCCTTAAGATTACCATTCGAAATGGTTTAGCTGGGGGGTCGATGCCTGCCTTTCCCTTGTTAACGGATCGTGAGATTCAAGATGTGGCCAACTATGTCAAGACCTTTCGGGAAGGTGGTTGGGATGACCAAGACCCCATTCAGGATGCCTCTGGTCTGGCTGGTATTGAGGGTGAGACTGCTGAAGAACTCTTCGTCAATGGCCTTTGTAATGGCTGTCATCAACTTGATGCGCTTGGTGCCGTCGGTGGTGTGGGGCCATCCCTTAATGATATTGGGAGCCGCCTGAGCCCCGAAGAAATCACCGAGTCAATTGTAGAACCAAATGTTGTCATCGCTGAGAACTGTCCGGCTGGCCCCTGTGCTATGGGGGTAATGCCGCAGAACTTCGGTGAACGATTGACAGCCGAGCAGCTTGAGACGCTCGTTAACTATTTAATCGAACAAAAGTAAAAGGAGGATTCTATGGCCGTTGCGGTTCAGCGACAACAAGCAGCAGCACCTGACCGGGCAATAACCGAACCCCTCATTAACTTGGGGCTTGTCCAAGGTCATATTCTTGTTGGCTTTATTTTTTTAGTGGTTTCGATGTTGATGGGGTTACTTTATGCCCTGCAATTCAACAATATGTACCCTTTCCCCAATATTGAGTGGCTGTCACCTGGACGTATTCGAATGGTGCATACCAATGGGGTGGCCTACGGTTTTATTGTGAATGTATTTCTTGGAGCCCTCTACTGGGCTGTACCCCGTTTAACCAAGCGGCGCGTTTTTGATGATCGTTTAGGCTGGCTCATCTTTTGGGTATACCTTTTTATCATTTTGTGGACGGTTGTTGGTATTTTGGCTGGATACGCTCAGGCTGTCGAGTGGGGCGAAACACCCAACGCCTTCAGCCCCAACGGTAGCATTCTCTTCCCAATCGATACCTTGGTGATGGTTGGTTTGGTGTTGATCGCGGTTCAATTTCTGGTGCCGATCTTCAAGTTTGGTAGCAAGCAGCCGATGTACGTCAGTTTGTGGTATTTCAGCGTGGCCTTCATCTGGGTCATCCTCACCTATGCAATGGGGAACTACTTGCCAGAATTCATCCCTGGTGCGGGTGGGGCAACGTTTGTTGGCTTGTACATCCACGATTTGGTAGGACTGCTCGTAACCCCCCTCGGTTGGGGAATGATGTACTACTTTGTCCCCGCAATTTTGAAAAAGCCGATTTGGAGCCACGCCGTTTCTCTCCTCGGGTTCTGGGGCTTGGCCTTCTTCTATCCCTTGCAAGGCGTGCACCACTTCATCTATAGCACTATTCCGATGTTTGCCCAATTTGGTGCGGTTGTTTCAACGGTTGCCATTGAAATTATGGTGGTTACAGTTTTCATCAACTTCTTTATGACTCTGCGCGGTCGAGAAATTGCACCTGTAGTCAACATGCCCATTCGTTGGTTCTATACGGGAATGGTTTTCTATGTTATCACCTGTATCCAATGCGCAGTTCACGTGCAATTTTGGGCTCAAGAGTTTGTTCATTTCACCGACTGGGTTGTGGGTCACGCCCACCTGATCATGTTTGGTACCTTCGGCTTCTGGCTGATCGGGATCACCACCGACCTCTGGCCACGGGTGTTAGGTCGTAAGAATTGGTGGTCACCCGCCCTGCATGAATGGGTCTTCTGGATGTGTACTATCGGTCTGGCCTCAATGTTTGTTAGTTTGACCTCAGCTGGCTTGGTCGAAGGCTTCTTGTGGAAAGGGTTGGCCCCGTGGGAAGTTTCCTTGCAATCAGTCCGCCTGATCTGGCTCTTCCGTACGTCCACAGGTTTGCTGATGTTTGCTGGGATCCTGCTGTTTGTCTTCAACATGTTCAAGACTGCTACCAGCTCTGAAATTGAAGAGGCTGGCGCTGGCTTGGCCGCTGTACCTGCCAAGTAGAGCTGCAAAAGGAGCAATGTAATTATGGAAAAAACGGTCGAAAAGTTTCAATTTATCTTTTTGGTGGCAGGACTTGGCTTCTTTGGCTTAGCCTTCCTCGTTTCAGGGGTGCTCACTGTCAACTCAGTGAGCGGGTTGCCCTACACCAGTCTGGATGAGATTTCAGAGGATGTTAGCCCCTACTTTATCGCCCTGTCTCAGCAATACCCTGAGCAGTTTGAGAAGTACTATCCTGGTGGACCCACCTCAGAAAATTATCGTGAAGCCTTGAATATGGGGCGAAATGTGTACATTTCTGAAGCCTGCTGGCATTGCCACACCCAGCAGGTTCGCCCCGTCGCCAATGAGGATGTGCGGTTTGGCCCAGTCTCAACCGCAGCCGAGCAGCAGAATGAACTGATGATGCCACAGTTGATGGGGACGCGGCGGGTCGGACCTGATTTATCACGCGAGTCGGGTTTCCGCTCGAACGATTGGCACGTGGCCCACTTCTACAACCCCCGGTCGGTCTCGCCCACCTCGGTTATGCCCAGCTATCGCTGGTTCTTTGATGGACGTGAGCCAAATGATAAGGGGCTGGCGATGATTACGTATATGCAATGGTTGGGAAGTAATGTTGAGCAGCAGTGAGGCTGAAGAATAGACATTAGAGATTTTGATAAAAGGATCAAATTATGACACGAAATAACACGAATAATGGCAAAATGATCTCAGTCATCGTTGTTGCGGTCACCATTGCGGCAGCAGGCCTGACCTTCCTCTTCAAGCTGTATGAATTTGTCGCGGCCTCAACCACCGGCTTTGTACCTGGCATTGTCACCGCCACGGTTGTGCCTTACTTTTTCATCAGTGCGGGCTTTCTCCTTTTGGCTGGCTGGGCTTGGGCCTCAGGTCACTACAAAAATATCGAAGGGCCAAAACGAGATATGCTTATTCAAGAAGAAGCCTACGAGCGCATCGAGCATCGACTATTTTACGATAAGTAATTCGTGACAAATATCAAGAGTGGAGCGATATATGACTGAAGAAACAACAAACACCACACCAGAAGCAACGGACGAAAAAGGAGGTCTGAAGGTTGTAAAATCACCCTCAACCCCACTTTTCCCCCACGAAGAGCCCTCTGAACATTGGGATGTTGACTTTGGTGACTCAAAGCAGGTTTATCAAGGCTCTGACCTCCCGATCTGGATCTTAGCGGGTTGGGCTGCCTTTATCATTTGGGGCTTGATTTATCTATTCTCAGGCCTACCAACTGCATTTCAATAGGTAATTATGCGCATTTTGTATGTTGGGGTGAGTGTTGGTTTAATGATTTTGATGACTGCGTGTAGTCATCGGGTTGTTGAGCCAACCTCGCCCCAAGTCACCCGGGCTGCGATTGACATCATTGATGGAAGTGCAATTTGTGCGCCAGGGCACCTGATGCCCACCACGACGAACTTTTTTGTGCTTCTTGGCGCGGGTCTGCTGACGGGATTGAGCCATTGCGTCGGAATGTGTGGCCCGTTGGTCGGAGCATTTACTGTTCGCCGTCGCCAAGCGCGACTAGACCCCTCGACTGGATTGGTTCTATTTCAGATGGGACGGCTCACAAGTTACCTGGCTTTGGGGGTGGTGCTAGGCAGTACGGGGTACCTGGTTGCCAGTCTGATCCAGGAGTGGCAGGCGATGTTAGCCTTGTTACTGGGGAGTCTGATGGTGGTGATGGCCTTGAGTTTGCTTGGCCTCTTGCCATTACAGCATTGGTTGGCTTCGATGGGGCTGGCCCGAGTTGTTGGGGGCTGGTTACGTCATTGGATGGGCCTCAATCATCCCTTGGCCCCGTTTGGCCTGGGTGTGGCGAATGGTCTGTTACCCTGTGGCCCGGTCTATGCCTTGGCTGTGGTCGCTGCGGCCAGTGGTAATCCAATGCGGGGGGCGCTGGTGATGCTCCTTTTTGGTCTGGGCACCCTGCCCGCGATGTTGGGCATTGGTTTCTCCAGCAGTTTACTCAGTGTTCCTATCCGCAGTCAACTTTATCGCCTCGCTGCCTTTTTGGTGATGGGCGTGGGTCTGCAGTTAGCCCTACGAGGCTTGGCCCAAAGTGGCCAAATTTCTCATGCAATGCTCGGAAGTGTAATGTTATGGTAGCCGAAACCCTATCCTCAATTTATACGGAGCCTGAAGCAGAACCGCAAACACTTTGCGCGTTGTGTCAGCTACCCGCGTCTCGCCATATTGAGGCTACCCTCGAGGGCCAAACCCTGAGTTTCTGTTGTTATGGATGCCGCCATATTTACGAGATTGTCGCCCCCGATTTGGCCCAAGGAATAGGGCTGGCCGAGGCGATGGGGCAAGCTGGGTTGGATTTGAATGCCCCCTGCTGTCGTGGGGCTATATACGGCGACCCGCAGGAACTCTCCCAAAACATCCTCTCCCGTCTGATGCTCAACAGCTTTTTGGCGATGATGGTGATGGTTCTCAGCTTGGCCCTTTACTCCGACTTCTTTTTTAGTGAGTGGGGTGAGATTGGACAAAGTACGCGCTCCTTTTTACAGGTCATTGCAATGCTGTTTGCCACGCCCGCTGTGTTGATGCTGGCTATCCCGATTTTGGAAGAAGCCGTGTTTACTTGGCAGATTTATCGTCGCCTGACCACCAGTGCCTTGATTGCTGGGGGAAGTTTAGCTGCCTATGGCCTGTCCGTTTATGCCACCTTTGTCGGGCAGGGCCACACCTATTTTGAAACGGCCACGATGATCCTGTTGCTAGTTACCTTGGGACGATGGCTGGATATCAAAGCTCAAGTTGATGGTAGTCATGCTCTGACCGAGTTGTTGAACCGGGCACCTGTGGAGGCTAATGTTTTGTCAGCGACAGGTGATGAGATTTTGACGCCCTTAGAGGCTCTCCGACTTGGCGATCAGATTCGAGTACGACCCGGTGAAAGTTTTGCGGTTGATGGGCGTGTGGTAGCGGGTCAAGGTAGTGTCAATGAAGCGAACATCACCGGTGAGTCAAAACCTGCTTTTAAAGGCATTGGTGATGTCGTTTATGCAGGCACCCACAATTTGGATGGGAGCTTGGTGATTGAAACCACCCACGTTGGGGAAGAGCGGGTGATGGGCAAGTTGGTGCGGTTGCTAGATGAAGCGCGCTTGCATCGTGCTCCGATTGAACGGTTAGCTGACCAGGTCGCGGCCTACTTTGTGCCCACGGTTATTGTTCTGGCAACAGCCACTTTTCTCTACTGGAGCTGGCAGGTCAGCTTCGAGCGCGGTCTGCTGAACAGTTTGGCAGTACTGTTGATTGCCTGCCCGTGTGCGTTGGGGATTGCTACCCCACTCGCGATTTGGGCCGCGTTAGGCCGAGCCGCACAAGCCGGGATACTGATCCGCGACAGTTTGACTTTGGAGAAGCTGTCACGGGTGCGCCAAGTGTTCTTTGATAAAACAGGGACGTTAACTACAGGCCAACCGACTTTAACCGAAATTATTCAGTCATCATCCCAAATTGAGGCGCAGCATGTTTTACAAATTGCGGCTTCATTGGAATATCACACCGATCATCCCTTGGCTGAAGCAATTGCTATCGCTGCTGCCGAGCAAAACATCACTGTACTACCCGTGCTTGATTTTCAAGCCATTCCTGGCTATGGCCTCAAAGGGAAAATTGATGGCCAAATGATCTATTTGGGTAGCTGGCGCTTGGTTGAACAGCAAGCGCTTGAACTGAATGCACATTTAGCTAAACGTCGTGAAGAATTAGAGCGACAAGGGGTCACATTGGTGTATTTTGGTTGGGCAGGGCAGGTTCAGGCTTTGTTCGCCTTTAGTGAAACCATCCGTCCCAATGCAGCCACGATTTTGCAACATTTGCGTGATCATAAGCGAGAGGCGCACGTCTTAACGGGGGACAGCGAGGTGGCTGGGACCGCCTTAGGGGAACGTTTGGGGGTAGCTGTTACTAGCGAATTGTTACCACATGACAAGTTAGCGTTAGTTGAACAGGCCGAGACCAAGGGTCCTGTCGTGATGGTTGGTGACGGTCTTAACGATGCTCCGGCATTGGCTCGTGCTAGTGTTGGCGTTGCCTTGGGCTGTGGGGCCGATGTTACGCGCGAAACAGCCGATGTCAGCCTACTCGGTAGCGATCTTGCCCAAATCGATTGGACGTTGACTCTGGCCCAGCGCACCTATAATACCATCACCTGGAATTTACTCTGGGCTTTTCTTTACAACGTCATCGGTGTCGCCCTCGCGATGGCAGGCCTCTTACATCCTATCCTTGCCGCCACCGCGATGGTGCTAAGCAGTGCCCTTGTTGTTATTAACTCGTTACGAATTTTTAAGTTTAGTGCGAAATAAAGTTTATTACTCACTACCCACTAATATTAGGAGTTGACGATGAATCAAGTTTGGCAAAGTCTTAAAGATAATTTCTGGCCAGTGTCGGCCATCCTACTCTGCCCCTGCCACCTACCGCTGTCGATGACCGGAATAGCGATGTTGACGGCCGGGACCGCCTTTGGGGCCTTTTTGACCACCCATTACAGTACCATTGAGTCGGTTTTGGCCGTGACCTTTTCTTTCTACTTCGTGATGGCTTTTATGATTTGGGTGGTGCGTGGCCCGAAGCAACGTGAAGGGGCTGCGTGTGTAATTGATACCGATGGGAGTCGCAAGTTGAGTGGGTTGTCCACGAAAAACATCATCGTCTGGGGTATTATTGGGATGTTTGTTGTGCCTGCGCTCGTCTCGGTCAGCGTCTTTGTCCAAATAGATTTCTTTAGTGCCGAGGTGCTCCAAACCATTGCCACCAATACGGACTACAACTCTGGCTTGATTTGGCTCTTTAGCCTGACAGTCGTGGTGATGATCCCGGTGATGGTGATTTGGTTGGTCTGGTTATGGCTGGCTTGGCTCAAAACGGATCGCGATGACCCGACTTTGGATTGGGGCTATGATTATGAGTAATACACCTGTCACGCCCGACAAACCACGTAACAAATGGCAACTCAAAACACTGATCGAAATTTTACCCATTTTAGTTGCCCTGACCGTTTTCTTTAGTTACACCACGATTAAAAAGGTGCCAGGGACGACGTTGGTCACGCCGTTGACTGAGGTATTAGGTGTTGTCCCGATTTGGGTCACAATTTTGATGGGGCTGATAACGCTTGTTGGATTTTCGGGGATGGCTTGGCTCCTCTACCTCTTTAGCCGTGCGCCAATCTCCCCCGATGGCAGCAGTGATGAAGTCGAATTTGATGGTAGTCGATAATAAACATACGCACTACTCGGAGGTAATACATGTTTAGATTAATCCAAAGAACAAATTGGTTTGTTGGTGGTCTCATCTTCTTTATGCCGATTCTACTTGTGGTCACGCTCGGCAGCCAAATGGCTTACAGCCAAGTGCGAGGTCGATTTGACGCCTACCAAGACATTCCTGAAATTACCACTTTGGCTAACTTAACTAATTTGCCGGCTGAACAAGTGGTGATGCTACGGGGAACGCTCGTTTCTGCTGACACCGATGTTCAACCGGGCGGCCTGTTAATTTACCAAGAGCGTCCCGCTGAAGATCGCGATGCTCGTTATAAAGAGGAGTTTCACCTTATCTTCCCTGAAATCACAATTGCGCTCTCCGATGGTCAAATTGCCGTACAACCCAGCGAAACCCGTGAGCGTGTGATCCAATACGAACACCACGATGTCCCTGCAGGGGACTGGCATTACACTGGCTTCCAAGCCGGTGATGAGATCCTCGTGCAAGGCCAATGGCAACCCGGTGCACAACCCGCCTTGATCGATGTCACTGGTGTTTCCGGCATAGACAAAGCCAGTCTCATGACCATTTGGGCCGACTCATTCGAGAAAGTGGCTTGGTTCCGTAATATCTTTGGCTCGATTACCCTGCTGAGTATTATTTTGTTAGTGATTGAGATCCGTCGTAATCGACGTGAGAAGCAAGATGATAATGTGATTGTGCCTATTAGTCAGACAGTTGCTGGTGAAGCGTGATTTTGGTATGAGATTGGAGACTGGAGATTAGAGATTTTTGTTTTTATTCTCTAATCTCAATATTTTTCTTGAAAGGATTTCCCCGATGCCCGAAAATAATGAAGAAACCACTGATATTTATCTCGTGATGGTTGGTGTTGTCGCCTTAGCGATTGTTATTATTTCGCTGTTGACGATTACGGCGATTATGGCTGGTCCGCCTGCGGTTTGAGATATCATTCATTCCCTTGAGAGATACCTTAAACCAAATATAAACATAGCCTTTAAGAGTTCTCAGAAGATGTCAAATCTGGGAACTCTTTTTCATTAATCATTCACAATTCACAATTCGTAATTCACAATTACCCCCCTCTCCTAGCCACTTGACTAGGCTAGTGACTATTCTCTTGGCTGGCGGCAATGGGTTGAATTTGGAGTATAGTATAGCTGTAAGTTGAGTGACTGTTGTGAGGGAAACTAAAACGGCTTGAACGCTTTGCTCCCAGCCTAAAGCCAAATTAGTTAATCTCCACAACACTAGACCAAATAGCGAGGTGAGCGCCGTTTTTGGTCCAGTGTCACACTCAAAAGTATTTCCTCCTTAGTCTGGGCGAATGACGACAAAAACGCCATTCGCCCTATCGTTAACAATAGAGCGCGGGGCCAACAGCTTTTCCTGGAGATTAGGGTGTGTTAGAGGATTGGGTCGAAGATGCTTCTTTCATCACAATTCGCCACCTACAAAATTTAAATTACAGGACCCCTTAGCTCTTTATCAGAGCCCTTCGTTCGCGAGGGGCTCTGTCATTTTTGATAGCATTTAACTGCCTTTGAGGATACACACGATGGCTAAACCAAAACACTTTGATTATCCGATATTTAAACCAACCAAACTGCCAAAAATTCGGGTGGCGCACTGGAAGCCCGTTACAACCTATACCAAATATCGCTGGATATTCCAAGCCCTTATCGTTATTTCATTTGTTGTTGTCCCCTATTTACATTTACTCAAGCTTGATTTTACCAATGACCAGTATTGGCTTTTGGGGCATGAAGTCTCAATGCTCATTGCCCTACAATCCGTGGTTGTCCTATGGCTTGGGGCGTACTTTGTCAATTTCTTTGAAAATTATCTGATTGGTCGATTGCTGTGTGGTTGGGTTTGCCCCTGGGGTTTAATCAATCGCTTGGGAATGATTTTGAACCACTGGCTTCGTCGCCATAAACAACGGGCGCTTTTGTTGGCTGGGGCTAATCTGATTTTTGCGATTACGGCTACATTGGTTGTAATGAATTGGATGATTGACTTGCAGACATTATTCATCCCCACACATCCTTATTTTGCCCTGGTTTGGGGGGGCTTTGCTGGCTCTGTTCTGCTCGCCTTCACAATCGTACACTTGATGGGCTGGAAGTTTTGTCAAACCATTTGCCCCTTTGGCATGTATTTGACTGTGGTCACCCAGAAGAACTCACTGCGAGTCACCTTTGATACCAGCCGCGCTTGCACCGAATGTGGTCTCTGTACCCAAGTTTGTCCCATGAATTTGTCTCCCCGCGAGATGGATTTCAAGGATCATATGAATGGCGGCTTTGGGCAATGTATCCTCTGTGGTGATTGTATTGACGTGTGCCAGACCCGGATGGGCTTAGAAAACCTGCCTGCCCCACTTCGCTGGAACACGGAAGAGGGCATTATTCCATTGCTACCATTGCCAGAAAAGTTAACTGAAGAGATACCACTTATTCCGATCTCACAAACAAAGCAACTCGCAAGATAATTGGAGACAGATGATGAACTCAAATACATCAAACTCTACTCGACCCCCTGCTCCACGCCCATTAGTGCAGATGGGAATGGGCTGTTTTGTCATACCACTGCTGGTTGTCATTTTGATTTCAGGAACTTTCTTTTATATGCGGGTGAACGCCTCGACGAACTTAGTTGTTCCTGACCAGGATGTTATCTTGGTTCGAACAATGCCTGATGATGATGCGCCTTTATTGGCTCGATTTGGGGCGGGGCGTAGCTTGACCATCACAGGCCGCAGTGCCGATTGGCGCTGGCTGGAAGTTGAGGTTTGGGCTGGGCAACGCGGCTGGACACGTCGTCCTCTGGATATTTTGGTATGGCAGTTGGACGCTGAGCAGATTGACCCTCAACAGGCTAGTGAGCCAGCTGACGCACCCACCTTAATTGTGGAAGAGATGGTTGAGATCCCGGCTACGACCTTTACAATGGGCAGCCCCGCAGGGTTAGGAGATGTAGATGAGTCTCCCCCACATGCGGTAGAGATTTCGGCCTTTGCGATTGATAAATATGAGGTGACAATTGGACATTATTGGGCCTGTGTGATTGATGACGCTTGTGCCCCACCGACTGACGATGCCAGCGTTAGCCAGCCTCATTACTTCAACGACCCTGCCTTTAATAATCATCCTGTTGTTAACGTGTCTTGGGTGGAGGCCAACAACTACTGTCTGTGGCGTGGTAAACGCTTGCCCACTGAAGCAGAATGGGAATTGGCTGCGGGTTGGGATTTTTCGAATGGTGCCAAAATGTTGTGGGTATGGGGCAGCGACTCCACCCAAACCTATGGTAATCTTGGCCAAAACTCTACAGGTGATACTGCAATCGTTGGTACATTCTCCAGTGATATCGCGGCTAGTGGGGCTCTAGATATGGCGGGTAATGTGAGTGAGTGGGTGTTTGATTGGTACAAGGTCGATTATTACGACTCAGCCGATAGTACCGACCCCATCGGACCTAGCCATCGACGGGGCGAGGGGAGTGGTCGCGTCGTACGAGGCGGCTCCTTTGCTGATAGCATTACCGAAGCCCGCACCACCAATCGGCGCCATCAAGCCGAAACCTATGGCTATCCCACCGTCGGCTTCCGGTGTGTTCAAGACCTGGATTAATACCGAAAATTTGGATGACTTTTCTTGTAACAGTGCTCTGCGTTGTTACACTGGTCAGTTCTAACGCAGAGCAATGGAACCAGTATTTTATTCACAATTCATCATTCACACCTAGCCAACTGACTAGGTCAAACACTGTCAAGCAAACCAGTTATAACCCCAACCAAACGTCTGGCGTATTTGAGTTGGGGTTGTTTTATAGTATGCCTAGAAATTCACTTAGACTCACTAAGGGAGTAGTAAAGATGAACATTGTTTTGGTGGGACTGAGCCATAAAACGGCCCCTGTAGAAGTGCGCGAACGAATGGCTTTTACTCCGGCGATGATTCGCTCGGCCTTAACATATTTTGGCCACACCCACACTGAGGGACATCTGGCCCAGACAAATGAAGGTGTTATTTTATCAACGTGCAACCGCCTGGAAATATACGCCACGGTTTATGATGTAGATGCCGCCATCGACTCCATTACAAAATTTCTTAGTGAGGCTTGTGATGTTCCCCTCAAGGCCTTTGCCTCTCATCTTTATATTTTGCAGGATGATGATGTGGTCTGGCATTTGATGGGGGTGGCTGCAGGGATCGACTCGATGGTCGTGGGTGAACCGCAGATTTTAGGTCAGATTGCTCGATCTTATGAGGCTGCGCTTAGCCAAGATGCCGCAGGCACGATTTTGGCCAGCTTGTTTCGTTCAGCTATCCGCACCGGCAAACGGGCCCGAACTGAGACCGCGATTGGCTACAATGCCGCCTCGGTTAGCTCTGTGGCAGCGAGGCTAGTAGAAGAGGTCGTGGGAGATGACTATACTAATCGTCAGGTACTGCTAATTGGGGCAGGTGAGATGGGGGCAGTGACGGTACGAAGTTTAATCAACCGGGGCATTCAGGACATTGTGGTGGCTAATCGTACCTATGACAAAGCCGTTGAACTGGCCAATGCCTGGAATGGACGAGCAATTTCTATGCAGCAGCTACCAAAGGCCTTGGCCGAGGCAGAAATTATTATCACCTCGACAGGTGCGCCTCATTCGATTCTCAGTCGAGAAACGCTTGAACTCGCTCGCGAAAACAATGCAGAACGTGATTTGTTTTTTATCATTGATTTGGCTGTGCCTCGTGATGTTGATCCTGAAATTCAGAGCTTGCCCAATGTTTCTCTTTACAACATCGACGATTTACAAGAGCAGGCCGATGAGAATGTAAAAAAGCGTGAGGGGGAAATTCCCAAGGTGCAGACAATTGTCGAGGATGAGGTTGTTAAATTTATGGCGTGGTTCGCCTCATTAGACGCTGTGCCCACGATTACTGCCTTGCGACGAAGGATGGAAGGTTTTAGACAGGATGAGTTGACCCGTCTGTTTAATCGACTGGAGTTGGACGATCGTGAGCAAAATCTCGTGGCGACGATGAGCCATCGGCTGGTGAACAAAATTCTGCACGATCCCACCATCTTTCTCAAACAAGAAGCGGCGAGTGGGAATGGGACCGATTATATTATGGCCTTACGTAAGGTCTTTGCCTTGGATGAGATTAATGTGCCGCCTGTGTAGTTACGAATTTTTACTACCCACTACCCACTACTCACTAGCCACTATTCTTATTAAAGGGGGAACAATCATGACACATGTAACAATTATCGGTGGAGGTATTGCAGGGTTAGCTACAGCTTTCTATTTGCAATGTGAGGCCCGTGATGCAGGGATACAACTTGATTACACATTGATCGAGGCTGGGTCTCGTTTTGGGGGGAAAATCATTACCGAAACCGAAGATGAGTTTGTGATTGAAGGTGGCCCTGACTCCTTTATTACACAGAAGCCTTGGGCCACCCAATTGTGCCGTGATTTGGGGTTGCTTGATCGATTACTGCCCACAAATGATGAACGTCGTAATGTCTTTGTCTTGCAAGATGACGAGCTTGTTCCTTTTCCTGGTGGCTTTCGGCTAACAATCCCCACTGAGTTTGTCCCCTTCGCTAAATCTCCCTTGATTTCAATGTGGGGGAAGTTGCGAATGGGGCTTGATTTGATCCGTCCGGCTCGTCAGGAGCAAGGTGATGAGAGTTTGGCCAGCTTTTTTGGGCGTCGCTTAGGCCAAGAGGCTGTCGATAAAATTGCTGGGCCGATGATGGCTGGAATTTATATGGCCGACCCAGAACGCCTCAGTATTCAAAGTACCTTCCCGATGTTCACTCAAATGGAGCAGAAGTATGGTAGCTTGATTAGGGCGATGCAATCTTCAAAAGCGAACGCCAAGCAAAGGAGCGACCAAAATAGTAAACCTCTCTCAATGTTTACCAGCTTACAGGGAGGGATGAATGAGTTGGTTGAAACTTTGGTTAGTAAACTCAAGGGTGACCTGAGAGTTAATTGCCAGATTGCCGAAATCAAGCGCAATGCATCTGGTTTTGAAGTGATTTTTGAAGATGAAACCAGATCTCCCTTGTACACGGATGCAGTCATCTTGGCCGTTCCTGCTTACAGCGCAGCTAATCTGTTGCGATCTGTTGACTTGGACTTGGTCGAAAAGCTACGAGAGATCCGCTATGCGTCTACAGCGACCGTTTCCTTGGGGTATGAACAGGCTGATTTACCTGATGACTTAGACGGGTTTGGCTTTATGATCCCCCGTGCTGAAAACCCACAAATTTCAGCCTGTACCTGGTCCTCAATCAAGTTCGATCATCGTGCGCCGGAAGCTGGCCTGTTGTTGCGTTTGTTTATCGGTGGCGATGGCCGTTCTCATTTTGTGGATCGATGTGACGACGCCTTAATTTCGACAGCGCGCCAGACGGTTCGCGAGCTGATGGGCATCACGGCTGAGCCAACCATCAGCAAGGTATTTCGTTGGCCTAATGGCAGCCCCCAATATGATGTAGGGCACCTTGACCGAGTCGCAGAAATTGAGCAACTGACCGCGACTATTCCAGGCTTATATCTGACAGGTAGTGCCTATCGGGGCATTGGTATCCCAGATTGTGTTAAACAAGCTCGCCAAGTTGTTGGTCAGGTGATTGATCAAGTGAATTATCAAGCTGGGATTGCGGTGAAGATATCCGAACCGCTTGTAGCAACTGCACTCTAAACACTTAATTGCTAAGACTAAGGAGGAATGTATGGCAAAAGTAGGTAATTGTATTCAGGCTTATAAAATCAATTCATTTCAAAAGTTGCGGGTCTTACTTCATCTTTATGAAAAACCTGATCAAAGTGAGTCTGTACCAGATTTGGCAAAACAGCTATTTCTTGAAAGTGAAGATTTGCTGGAGACAATGCTTCAAGAATTGCAATCAACTGGTTTACTGACCTGTTCCTATAACAGTTGTGTCCTAAACCATACAGAAAAAATTGACAACTGTTTGTATTGCTTGTCTGGGGCATTTGAAGATCCATTGTTGCGGCAAAAATTACTTGATGAGGTCAAGCGTAACGTGGCGCAACATAAAGAGGAGATCAAAACCAGTTGTGCACAATGTGCGTTAAGATCAAAATCAAAGAATGCAATCGCGCTTAACGTTTAATTTGTAAAACATAATGCCTGCTTAATTTGCGAAATTTTGACAAACGGACTTGGGTCCACTATAATCCTGCCTGCGTATATGGACAATCGTCCATTTGATTGGATCTCAAAATTTCTATCTTTTAAGGAGAGTGTTATGAGAATTGCATTATGGATCGTACAAGTTCTGATCGGGCTTGCATTTGTGGGGGCCGGGTTTATGAAGGTATCAACCCCTTATGCTGAATTAGCAACTCAGATGGCTTGGGTGAGTGCAGTGCCAGCTGGCTTAGTTCTTTTTATTGGTGTCGCTGAAATTGCGGGTGGTTTGGGTGTGATTTTACCTGCAGCAACTCGTATTCAGCCATATTTGACACCCTTGGCAGCAGCAGGACTCGTGTTAATCATGTTATTCGCGGCCATTTTTCATTTGATCCGAGGTGAATTTGGCGGAATTATTCCAAATATTATTTTAATGGCCTTAGCTGGTTTTGTTGCTTACGGGCGTTACAAATTAGCGCCTATTGCGAGCCGTTAGGACATTGTCATAAAACTGATTTCCAAACAAACTAAAATTTCAAAACCCCGTGGATGAATTCAGCGCTTTGGCTCTGATGAACCTGCGGGGTTTTCTTGCTATGATAGGAATTTGCGCGTAATAGCAGGTCAAAAATTTTAGGATATCTTATCCGAAATAGGGGTTGACATGCCTCATGTTGCATGCTATAGTGTTAGCATTATTTCGCGGGAGACATATATGAACAAGCACTATCAACAACTCATCAAAAAACAACCTCAAATTAAAGTAATTGCCCGAACAGAAGATAAAAACAATCAGCTTCAATTTGCCGTGCTTGCAACGTTTTTTGCAGGCATTTTTTATTTCTTTGGCACGACGATATGGTCTGCGCTGGTCGGAGGTTGATGAGAAGTTTCTAGAACTTACATTGCAAAGGGCGCAGCCATTCGTGGTTGCGCCCTTTTTGTTTGCCTTGAAATTTGTTGTAAACCTTTAGAACGATTAAGATACAAAATTGGGTATGGGAGATCAGATGTTTGTTCTCACTACCCACTACCCACTATTTTTAGGAGATGTAGATGCTTGACCAACTTGAAACGTTAGCCGAAACAGCTCGCACTGAACTGGTTCAGCTTGAAACGGGCGAGGCCTTAGATGCCTGGAATAGCAAGTATATCGGGCGTAAGGGGCAAATCCCTCAAATGTTACGTCGGGTGGGCGAATTGTCAGCCGACGAGCGGCCTACCTTTGGGAAACGGGCGAACGAGGTTCGGCAGGAGTTGGAGGCCGAGTTTGAAAGCAAGGCCTCAACTATAAAAGCGGCTGAGATGGAAGCAGACTTGGCGGCGGGGGCTTTGGATGTGACCTTACCGGGGCGCCCGGTCTCACGTGGTCGCTTGCACCCCAGCACCCAAACATTGCGCCGAATTTATCAAATTTGGGCTGATATGGGCTTCCAGGTATACCGGAGCCGAGATGTTGAGACGGATGAGATGAACTTCCAATTGCTCAACTTCCCGCCAGATCATCCCGCTCGTGAGATGCAGGACACCTTCTACACCACCAACCCAGATGTTCTACTCCGCACCCACACCTCCCCAGGGCAGGTACGAGTGATGCGTGAATACTGCCCCGAGCCAATTCGAGTAATTTTACCGGGAATGTGCTATCGCCACGAGCAAATTACAGCCCGTTCTGAAATTCAATTCCATCAGGTGGAAGGTTTGGCCGTCGGACGCGGTATCCGCTTCAGTGATTTGAAGGGCACCTTGATTAACTTCACCAATCGGCTTTATGGTGAAGGCCGTCCCGTACGTTTCCGGGCCAGTCACTTCCCCTTCACTGAGCCGTCAGCCGAGATGGATGTGCAATGTTTCTTGTGTGACGGTAAAGGCTGCCGCATCTGTAAATATACTGGGTGGTTGGAAATTTTAGGCTGCGGTATGGTTCATCCCAATGTCCTGCGTAATGGTGGTTATGATCCTAATGAATTCAGCGGCTTTGCCTTTGGGATGGGGCCAGAGCGGATTACAATGCTTCGTCACGGAATCGAAGATATCCGCTACTTCTGGGGCAATGATTTACGCTTCTTAGAGCAGTTCTAATAAGGAACAATCGTAATTGGTAATTAGTAAGTAGTAATTCTTTAAAAAACTAGATGCCAATTACTGGTTACTCACCTTGAGCAGTTACAAAATTTCATGAATAATCGAGTGCAATAATAATGAAAGTACCTGTTAGTTGGTTAAAAGATTTTGTTGATATCACGCTTTCGGTTGAAGAACTTGCCGAGCGTTTGACATTGGCTGGCCTTGAAATAGGCGGCATCGAATATATCGGATTACCAGGGGCTGATTTGGAGTGGAATCCAGAAAAGCTGGTGTTGGCCCAGATTTTGAAAGTGGAACAACATCCCAATGCAGACCGATTGGTGTTGGCTACCGTTGATGTGGGCACAGATGAGCCAGAAGTGATCGTCACAGGGGCCGAAAATTTGCAGCCCTTCAAAGGACAAGGCGATCTCAGTCACCTCAACCTCAAATCGCCAATGATCCGTGAGGGTGGCTATGTGTACGACGGCCACTCCAAAGAACTCAAGAAGGTCAAGCTCAAAGGCCGGGAAATTCGGGGCATTATGAACAAAAATATGCTTTGTTCGCCCAAAGAAATCGGGATGAGTGAAGAGCACGCGGGCATTATCATTGCCCAAGATGAGGCGGCGCCTGGCACAAGCATCGTTGATATTTGGGGCGATGCTGTTCTTGATATCGAGCTAACCCCCAACTTGGTTCGTTGCTCATCGATCTTGGGCGTGGCTCGCGAAGTCGCCGCACTCACCGACCAGCCATTGCGTTATCCTGACACAACCTGGCCGGAAACAAGCGGAAATAGTGAAGGTAAGGTCATTTTTGAAACGACTGATCCTGAGCTTAATCCACGCTTCACCGCCGTTTTGATTGAAGGGGTTGAGATCAAAGAGTCGCCCTTTTGGATGCAACGGCGGCTGTCGATGGCAGGGATGCGGCCCATCAATAATATCGTTGATATCAGTAACTATGTGATGCTGGAGATGGGGCAGCCCAACCACGCCTTTGATTGGGATGTCCTCCGTCGTCGGGCCGATGGAACTGAAGGAAAAGATGCTCCGGTTCGCATCATCACTCGCTTGGCCGAGGCCGACGAGGAAGTGCTCACGCTTGATGGGAAAACGCACAAGATGCCGCCCTTCTCCATTCTCGTGACCGACTCCAAGAGCAATCTTAGCATCGGCGGAATTATGGGGGGTGGCGAGAGCGAGGTCAGCGACACCAGCACCAATATCTTGCTCGAAGCGGCGGCTTGGAACTTCATCAATATTCGTAAGACAAGCCAAGCCCTGAACATCTTCTCCGAGGCAGCTTATCGTTTCAGTCGTGGGGTCCATCCGTCGCAAGCCTTGCTTGGGGCTTTACGTGGGGCCAAATTGATGGCTGAACTGGCGGGTGGCACGATTATTGGGGACGTCATCGATTTTGTTCATAAGGAAACACCAGTGACAACCGTCGAGTTACCTCAGTCCGAAGTCACGCGTATTCTTGGTATCGAAATTGAGGTGGCTGAAATTCGGCGCATTCTGGAGGCCTTAGAGTTCACAGTAGAACCCGTCTCGGCGGATATACCAACCTTCCATGTCACTGTGCCGGATCATCGGCTGGATATTTCTAGCGAGTTGACTACGGGCCGAGCTGACTTGATCGAGGAAATTGCCCGAATTTATGGTTATGATCGCACGCCTGTGACCGAAATTCAAGATGAGTTGCCACCGCAACGGAACAATACCTCTCTTGACCAAGAAGAACGTGTGCGTGATTTGTTGGTCGAGGTGGGGTTGAATGAGGTGATCAATTATCGCTTGACGACGCCAGAGCGAGAGGCTCGGCTGTTGGGGCAGGAGTACATTGAGCAAGCTAAGTATGTTACCCTGGCCAATCCGTCAACGCCAGAGCGGGCTTCGATGCGACACAGCGTTTTGAGCAGCGTGCTGGATATTGTGGTTGAAAATACCCGAAATGTGGATCAGGTCGCCTTGTTCGAGGTGGGCCAGATTTATATCCCCACTGAAAATGACGAAATTTTGCCCAATGAGTTAGGCCGATTAGCAATCGGGATGACCGGTGCCCGCGAGACCGGTAGCTGGTTGAGTGGCGAGACAGCTACCGTGGATTTCTTCGATCTGAAAGGGGTCATTGAAGCCCTGTTGCACGGTCTGCACGTGGCGAAGGTTGAATATGCCCCAGCTCAACATCACGCCTATTACCCAGGCCGGGTGGCTGAGCTGATGGTTAATGGTGAGTCGATGGGGGTCTTTGGTCAATTGCACCCGTTAGTGGTAGAAGCGTATAATATGAACGTTGAGGCAGATCAGCCTGTGTTGGCCGCCGATTTGGATTTAGACGCCCTGTTGGCGCAGTCACCTGAGGGGTATAAGGTACAGAGTGTACCGCGCTTCCCGCCAGTCCAGCAGGATATTGCCTTGGTCGTGGATGAAGGCTTGTCGGCTGAAAAGGTGCGAGGGTTGATTGACCAAACAGGTGGACCCTTACTCACTCAGGTTAATCTGTTCGATGTTTATCGCCACGATCATCATATTGGGGTGGGGAAGAAAAGTTTGGCCTACAGTTTAACCTTCCAATCGGACGAAAAGACGCTCACCGATAAGGCCGTGGCAAAATTGCAAACCAAAATTGTTAAGCGGCTAGAAAATGAAATAGGCGCAAAATTAAGGGGATAGGGTTGTAGAATTTGGGAGTTTGTAGGGTGGATAGAGTAAATAACTCTAAAAACCCTATGAACTCTATTAACTCTAAAAAACCCGATAAACACTATGAACGCATCAAAAGGACAAAATGTACTCGGGGGAGAACTTGAAGTTTGCTGTACCTCTCCGATGACTGGATTTTATCGAACGGGTGATTGTGAAACGGGCGCAGGTGACGTCGGAGTCCACGTGGTCTGTGCCGTAATGACCCAGGAATTTCTAGAGTTTTCAAAAGCACGAGGTAATGATCTGATTACGCCGATGCCGATGTTTAAGTTTCCGGGCCTCAAGCCGGGGGATGGTTGGTGTTTGTGCGCCTCACGCTGGCAAGAGGCCCTTGAAGCCGGTGTTGCCCCACCTGTGATTCTTGAGGCAACGCACATTTCGGCTCTCGAATTCATTTCCCTTGAGGATTTGAAACGCCATGCAACTGATCCGGTTGGGTAATATTTGATCAAGCATCGAGACTTTGATCCTGCTTCGGAAACTCATACCGAAAGTCGCAGAAGGCAGCCCCTTCCATAATCGTTTGGGTGCGGGTTAATTTTGCCTCCGCGTTAAAACCATCAATCAGGGCAAAATCCCGATTACACGAGAACACAGCCCCCAATTCAGGGATGCCCAAGGCCCGATACATCTCTGCATAGCGACATCGATTGACGTTAAAATTGAGCGTTTCTTCATTTTGCTCAAGCACCTCAATGTGTAAAGCATCGTCTTTGGTCCAGTATTGCAACGAGTCCATAAAGGCGACGCTATCTGCCCCGCCCATTGCGTCCGCCAACTCTTGGCCCTGTTGCTGGGCAATTTTGATGACGGTTTCTTTGACAATCTCGATGACTGCCTCACGCCCAAATCGTTCGCCTAACGCCTCAATCATTGGAGCCAAAATACGGGCTTCTACCTCGCGGCGGGTTAATACACCAATTCGTTGTGTTAGTGTATCTGGCAGCATTGTCCCTTGTGGGTTTATTTCATTTGACATTGCATCTCCTTAAGATCAGTGATAAGTGATTGGTGGGTAGTGATTAGCAAGCATTTTGCTACCTTGCAGCCTTGTTACTTTGCCCACTACATAAACCGTCGCACATCGAACGGTGTCAGATCCATAGCCACCTGCCTGTTCATCATCTTATCCGCGACAAGTTTTGCGCTGTAGGGGCCAATTTGTAATCCGGTTGAGCCGTGTCCAGTAGCGATGTATAAATTATCTACACCGGGAACTTGGCCTAATAGCGGGAGGCTGTCTTTGCTTTTGGGGCGCAGACCCACGCGGATTTCTTTAAGTTCGGCCTGTTTTAGACCGGGCAGAGCCCATGTTAATTCTTCCAGCACCTTGCGGATGCCAGCGGCGGTAGGATATGGCGCATACCCTGAGTCCATCTCGCGAGTGGCCCCCATCACGATCCGGCCACCTGGCCAGCAAACGAGATAATAGCCCTGTCGTGATTTGAGAATGGGCCAATCTCTGGTTTCCGTATCATGCACTTGAAAATGGATAATTTGACCTCGTTGCGGTTGAACGGGGATATCAAGCAAAAGCTGGGCGGCAAACTGATTTGACCACGCCCCGCCGGCAATCGCCACCATTCCACCTCTAATAAGATTCCCTTCCACGATCACGCCATCGACCAAGTAGCCATCAAGGGCTAATCGTTCAACATTCGCCTGTTTCATCGTCAGACCGCGATGTTCGGCTGCCTGTTGTAAGGCTTGTGCCAACAAGCGACCATTAACTCTAGCTGCGTGGCGATAGTAGATGGCACGTTTAACATAAGCTAGCGGGGGGAGAAGGGTTTTGGCGACATCAGGTGTGACCAAACGTAAATCATCTGGACTGGGTGTCCCGCGTTGTCTTTGCCGCTCAAAAACAATCTCTTCTGTTCGGCTAAATTCAGGCAACTCAGCTTCAGCCACAGCGACGGTTAATTGCCCGCATACAGCATAACTTGTCTCACCATCTTGATCGGCCCTGAGTTGATCAATCAAGGCAGGGTAGTAATCAAACGCCCTAATGGCTAGATCAAACCAAATTTCAGAGCGATTGTTACTGACTGGGGGGGACAAAATTCCGGCTCCGGCAGCTGTGGCTCGACCGACATCTTGGCGGTCTATCAGCAAGGTTTTAGCCCCTTCACAAACGAGGTGATAGGCTAATGAAACACCAACGACACCTCCCCCGACAACAATGACATCATAATTTTGATTTTGAGTAGATGGACTCATATGTGTTCTTTAAGTGTGTACCTTGTAAATATGACTCAGATGGATTAACAAGTATATTCTTTGATAAAGCGTTCCGTCCCAAAGATAATCGAAATCGTCCGCCTTTTTGATTGATTAAAGTGATATCAACAGGTCGAGTTAGCTTCCCCAGTTGTAATGTGGTTCGAATAACCACCTGTTTTTCCTTCTGCCCTTTTTTACCTTCAATAACCCGTTGCTTTACAACATCGGCAACGCATTTGATTTTTATGTTATTGTCTTTGGCTATGGGATGTATCACAAAACGAGCTTGTAAACGGCCATCTGCATGAAAGGTTTCTATTTTTGTAGCGTGTAATATAGAGGTACGTGTGCCTGTATCCACTTTTGTTTTGATGGCTGGAACGTGGAGGTCTGGTAGCGCAACCCACTCACGCCAGCCGATAATCAAGCTGCCCTTAACTGTCCTTTTCATGGTCGCTCTTTCCTAATAAATGTGAAATAATTACCCAGGTTATCTTAAGATTTTTTAGATATAAAGTGGCTCACTACTATACACTAATTTGAAAATCTTGACCATACTCCATCGCGATTTAAGTTGAAAATAAGCGGATTTAGGTTGACTACAATTTTTTGTAAAAAATGTACATATCGTAGTCACGATTGACATTTATGCTGTTTCTGAATACAGTTATGATATCTGATTTGTTAAGACATGTTTATCTCCCAACACTGATCAAAAGAGGCGTCCACATGCTCTGTCCTTTCTGTCTCGCTGATGTTAAATTCAAGCAACAAAAACTAGCAAACAACCTAGCCTTGGCCTATGTATGCCCTGATTGTACCTCACAAATTCCGGCACTGTATGCCCAGGATTATCGTAAATATCCCCCAGTGATTACTAGTGCAGTTGGCTTTCGTCAGCATGGTAAAACAGTGTACTTCGCCGCCCTATTTTATACCCTGAAAAAGCTGACCTTAGCCCGTGACTGGGCTGACTTTTTTACGATGGGCTTGGATGAGGACAGCCTTGATACGGTTTATGGAAATGCACGATTATTGGAGGGTGGGGCTTTGCCTGACTCGACGCCGAAGAACTTTCCTCGACCGACTATGATTCGGGCAGAAGGCATCCCCATGCAACCCAACGGAACACTGCTGTTTTTCGATACAGGGGGTGAGTGTTTTGAGAAGCCCACCCAACTTGTTCAGTTTGCTGGCTTTGTGCGTCGGGCCAAGGCAGCTATGCTGTTGATTAGTGTTGGTGATCTGGATGATCCTCGGGCTGGGATGCAAAAACTACTCAATACTTATGTTGTCGGGATGCGTGAACTTGGGGGGCGTACTCAGGATCAACATTTAATCGTAGTCTTTACTAAAGCTGATCAAATCGCTGGCCGATTTACTGGGCCTTGGGCCGATATACGAAGCTATTTGATTCAAGGGTCGGTTGATGCCTTGGCTCACACTGAGGGCTATATGGATCGAATGCGAGAGATTTCGGATTTGCTGTATGAATTTACAGAACAAGAGTTACACGCACACGAATTTATCAATGCAGCAAACTCTAACTTTAAAAGTATAACCTTCTCTATTATTTCAGCCCTGGGGACTGAACCACATGGTGGTGAGCTGTCCGTAGAAATTGTTCCCCGACGTATTCTTGACCCATTGCTTTGGGTGATGGAAAAGACATTCGCTCGTCCAAAACCAGCCTTTTTGAGATGGTGGGGCTTTTCATAACAACTTCCTTTCAACAACATTGCTCTACTTCACCGCCTCTTTTACCTGATATGTAGTTGAATTGATCCTCGCGTAAAAATATATTTCAGTTCTCAATCCTGATTTTGATTGAAAGTTTGTTTTGGATGGATCATAAGATGACTCAAAAACGTCTTGTATGAAATTCCACACATCAGACTAATATTAACAATGACACAACTTCAACAAACCGCTCACACCCAAAACATGCTTGGGCGAGCGTGGCGTTATCTTGATGACGAGATCATAAGTCGTAAGCTATTTGAGGTGATTGCGAACCAACCTGCAATCTGGTCGCCAATAGTTATCGTGCTTATCCTGGCTTTGTATGGTGCTTTAAGTGGGCGAGTTTTGCCAACACTAATTTTTCAATGGTTTGGCCTGGCTGCCCTCTTATCTCGTTGGACTTTAATGTTGATCGGCGCTTTCGTCGGTGGTGGAATTGGTTGGTTAGGGCTTGTATTTCAGATACCACCTAATGGCTTGACTTGGGGCGAGTGGTTGAAGCGATTGTTGCCAACCTTGAGTTTCGACAGATCTTGGCCCTTACATTGGATCATACTCCCCGTTTTGTTGCCTCTTGGGTCAGGTCTTGGTATCGCTTTTGCTAGCATAATCCTTGGTTCCCGAAATAGCTTCGATTTTGGGCCGGCGGTGATACTCTTGTTTGGTTTTACAGTAGCCACCTCTTTTTTGGGATCACCCAAAGAATTCGGAATGTTTCAATCTGTTGCTTCACCTTTTACCAGTCTCATTCTTTTTATGGTGGCTTCGGTTTTTTTAACAGTCTTTGACCCCACAAGCTCGTTTCGAGAAGGTTTTGGATTTTTCAATCTTCCACTACGCTGGCCTTTAACTATTAGTTTTTTTATAGGGAGCTTAACCGGAATTATTTTTGGTCGACACGCGGGATTGCTAGCTTTAACGATTTCTCAAGTGATGGCTGTTGCTGTGTTTGAACTTATTGTCTTAAATCGACTTATCATAGAGTCTATGTTTTACTTTTATGTTCCAATGTGGCTGGCTGGATTGTGGTTAGGTGGATTATTAAGCTTGTTTTTCCCGATATCAGACGATGACTCACTTGCTGCAAAGCTGTTCCCTTACCGCTCATGGGCGGTTTGGTGGCATCGTCTGCCACAGGGCAGTGAGTTGGAAAAGGTTTTGATTGAAAGTAAGGTCTGGTCGAATTTTGCCGAACAAATAGCAACCTATCGTCAAAGCCCTGAGTCGACTGGTGTACTTATCAATGATTTGCGGCATCAGGATTGGATGCAACGTCTAATGGCTCAAATTACCTTACTGGTGCAGGGACATGAAGCCATTCCGCAACTGGTGCAAATCAGCCAAACATCGAGTAGTAATCTGCGCTCAGTGGCACAACAGTTGTTAAATAACATCCAATATGACACCACACAACGTCTGGCTCGTCACGTCGGTAGCTACTATTGTGAAGCCTGTTTGGTACAATGTGGGCAACATACCCTACCAACTCTAACCTACTTTGGCTGTCGTCGTTGTGGCCAATGGCAGGAATTTGTTACGTTCCCACAAGGAGTCATAGCAGTTTTGGCAGATGATGAGCCGGAAATTTCTCAGCTTAAGGATGGACCTGTCCGGGTTAATTGGTTACGTCGTCGCGAACTGTTTGATTTTGATCGGGTTGAAATTGTTGACGCAACGGATGAAGATGTCGAACGACTTGTAGTCCAAATTGGGAATGATACCGATCTGGTTCGTGCTTCTCGGTACCCAGAAATGGTGTGCACAGTTGCATCAACGTGCCGATTATCGGACAATAGTATGAGGCTCCTATCAAAAACATTTGAACGCGTCGATGGTGTTACGTAGAAATAAATCTGACTCTTGGACGAGGTTATGTTAATTTCATCAGACCGAACTGGATTTCCAATGATTGTGGTTGAAGAGGCCGGGGTAGAGACCCATCTCTTGCCTATTACAAAGGTTCAGTTTGCTCAATTTATGGATGACTCTAAAGCGGTCTCCGAGGCCAATTATCAAGAGATGTTGGCTTTGAACCCTTCGATCTCCCCTCAAAATTTTATCGCAAATGAACGCGAACAACTTTTTGTCTCAGGGATTTTACCTAAGGAGGCATTAGCCTTTGCCCGTTGGCTGGGCGAGGGATATGACTTGCCTACAGTCAAAGAGTGGCGAGCGATTTATGCTGTGCTTCGCCGAGAGCCGCCGCCTCGCCATCATCAAATGCATGAGTTTGCCGAGGCAGTGGCGGCTACGATTTTGGATCAGCTAGATGACCAAATTCATGTGCGTTCTCTCCGAGATTTTTCGTTAATGGAGGGGGGATTGGTCGAGTGGGTTCGCCAAGATAATGAAATGGTGGGCTTGGGTGTACCCCGTCCAGAATTTCATCCTAATTTGTGGGATGCCTTAACTAACGAGATTCGACCGATTGACCCGAGTCAAAGGGTCCACTATTTTGGCTTTCGGTTAGTGCGACGGGGTGAGTGGTATTTGAAGGATAAAGATGATGCACGATTTGTATACTAGTGTTAGGTCAAAAAATCACTGGCGGGTGCAGCCAGAATGAATTCTATTGCTAGCAAAGGAAACAAGCTTCAAGCATGTTTAATACTCTAGTAGTAGATTTCGATCTACTATCAAACATTCAGTAAACGGAGATATAAACCGTGACAACAGTTCAAGCGTGGCAACATATTTACAGTAATGTTGAGAAGGACCAGTCACCCAAGGGACGAGGCGGCTTTCAAACCTTATTTTATTCTCAAGCAGGTCTAACTGAGGACGATATCTCAGAAATGGAAGGTCGTTTACTGTACTTTCCAGCTAAAGCTACCGAGCCAATCAAACGTTTATTCTTTAACACTGCTTCAGGTAAAGCAGTCGTTGCTCAAATTGTAGTGTTGCCCGACCCAGATCAGTACGGTCGCAAGGGGCGTTATTTGGCCCACGCTTTAGCCTTTACCCCCGAGGATTTTGCTAAATTTGAGGCAGATCCATTTCGAGTATTTCGTAGCTTTAAGTTTTTTACAGTTGTATCAGATGTATTGGCTCAAGGTGATTTTGCAACGGGAGACATTGGTTCAGTTACACTTCAAGTTTCAGATGTTGCCCAAGATGTTCAGGCTGCCGAATCTTGGTCGACCGCAGAGCTGAAAAAGCTGATGCTTTTAGCCTTGCGTGTCGAAAGCCAAACGGTAAACCGTGAAGCCATTACCTTTTCCGGTGAACCATCCGCAATTGAGGAAGCCTTAGAGGCTGCTTTTTTGGCTGTCCCGACCGTGCTTCGCCCGCAATGTATTTTTGATACCTATTTTTATAAGTGTAACTTGGTTGCGACTTTCTATTGGTCCATTGGCTTACTTGACGCCCCGGCGAGTATTAAATTTGCTTCGGTCGATAGTGTTGCCCGTAAAGTTCAGGGTGAGATTTCACTACAGCCCGTGACCGCTTATGAAAGATGGGGTCTAAATATGTTGGATGGGGGAAAACTTGAGACACTGGCCGCTCAACGAAATCAAGCCTTTGGGGTTAGTGAGTGGTTAGATGGCCGAAAATATGATGAAGCCTTACTGGATGCTACTGAAACTGATGTTATCTTGAGTGTCTTTGATGTCAATGCTGAGTCTGTCCAATCAATGCTGAGAAAGCGGGTGGATGAACATTTGCCCGATGCGTTGATAGAGCGAACATCAGATTTTATTTATCACGAGAACAAACCACTGACCATATATCAATATTTGCGAGAAGGGTTTGCTTTGTCTGATCTGGTAGAAGCATTGTATTTGAGTTATGAGGCCACAAGATTTCAGGATCCCAGTCGTGGCGAGGTTAAGGCCTTACAGAGTGTTTTGGAGAAATCAAATCATAATTTACTTCAGCTGTTTATGGCTTTGTGGCGGGGCCGCCGGGAGTTACCAGAAGCGTTACAGAAGGCAGAAGATGTTGATTATGAAAAGTTTGTGGATTTAGTGCTTAAATTTGAGTTAACAAAACCACTTGAATTACTTGTACCCAATCGTGCTACTTTATTTCTGAATCACTATCTGACCACGACAGTCGCCGATTGGGTAGGGCTAGTGAAAAAATTGCTTGAGGTTGAGGCATTTTCTGATTTATCACGAATAATTCCAAATCTGCCTCACCTATCTCGGAAAGAGTTAAATGGGGTAAAACGATTGACAACCGACCAAGACCAAATCCCCGTTGAATTCTCAACAGCCTTAGACGAGGCTATCCAAGCCTTGCCCCCTGAAGGCGGAATCAAAGGTTTCCTTAAGTCTACCTTTCGTCGATTGCCGGGATTAGGCTCAAAGGCAAACTCCTCTGAATAACCATTGTAGGAAGAATGAATGACCAAAAAGATTTTGTTGATTGATGATGATCCAACAATTTTAGAAATTACCCAACTTGGCTTACAAAAAATGGGATATGATGTATCCACGGCGCAGGACGGTGAGGAAGGTCTTGATCTTTTAGATCAATATAATCCTCATTTGGTGATTTTAGATATTATGATGCCAGAAGTAGATGGCTGGGAGGTATGTCGCCGTATTCGTGAAGCATCCAAAATTCCCATTATTATGTTGACCGCCTTGGGGGCAAAAGGGAATGTCGTAAAGGGATTAAATCTTGGAGCGGATGATTACCTGGTTAAGCCTTTTAATTTGCCAGAGCTACACGCCCGTATTGATGCTTTGCTGCGACGTATGGAGTTACCTGTCGTAGGGCATCAAAATGAGAAAATAGCATTTGGGCAGGAGTTAGTGATTGATTTAACCGATCGTCAAATACATGCTCAGGGGCAGCTCGTTCATTTGTCTCCATTGGAGTATGATTTGTTGGTTTTCTTGGTTAAACGTGCTGGTCAAGTTGTGGCAACGGATAAGATATTTGACAGAGTTTGGCCCTATGATACAGATGCGGGGCCTGAGAATGTTAAGTGGTATATTTGGCGTTTACGAAAAAAGATAGAAAAAGACCCCAATAAACCTCGTTTTATTATCACCGAACATGGGTTTGGCTATCGATTTTCTAAGTTTTAACACTTACGCTTCTTTTTCTCGGGCACTATCAACTAAAAGTGTGAGAATTTCTTCTAGTAATTCATCCTCAGTGAACGGCTTGGCTAAGAAATGCTTGATCCCCATTTGAGAAGCTTTGCTCAGATGGAGCGAGTCTGCCCAGGCGGTAACCATCATAACAGGAATTCCCTTAGTTTTTGGATTTTCCTGAATTTTCTCATAAATCTCAAACCCGTTCATTGCTGGTAGCAGAATGTCAAGAATGACGAAGCTGACTGGCTCTTCGTCTAATTTTTTCAAGGCTGCTACGCCATTGGCTGCTCGAACCACATTAAACCCCACATCGGTCAACATTTCTAAAAAGACTTGACCCATAAAGCGATCATCTTCAACCACTAAAACATTGGGGTTAGCTTCAAAGTATTCGAGGGCACCATCAGGGATTAAATCTATATCAAATTGTGAAGACATGTATTTCTCCCAAGTTTACAAAGATATGATTATTATGCTATATGTTTTATCAATTTGCCAAACACCTAAGAGGGTTTGGCGTTATTTCGCCTTCGACGCCTTAATTGGGTAACAATTCCTTGTATTGCGTAACTAAGACCAAGTCCAAAAAGTAATGGAGCGAATGTGCTAACAGTTACGGTCGTCGCATCAATGGTGATACCTCCATCACCATCATCGACCTCAACTGTGATCACAAATGTTCCTGCAACACTTGAAGTAAAGAGGGCACTTTGCCCAACTGCTTCGAAAATGCCATCATTGTCCAAATCCCAGCGATAAGTTAAGATATCAGCCGGAACGTCAACCCCACTAGCTGTAACAGTCACCACGGTGCTGACTGTTGTTGTATAAGGCCCGTTTGCATTGACCGTAGGGGCGGCATTTTGTATGGTCATAGGCAAGCTGGTGACATCTTGTCCTCCATCACCATCTGTCACAGTTAGTACAACCGTATACAGATTATCATCTGGGAAAATATGTGTAATTGTGAGGTTCGTGGTTGAAGTGATAACCCCATCATCAAAATTCCAAGTGTAAGTTAGCGTATCAGCCAAACCAGGGTCGCTTGATCCATTGCCACTAAAACGGAGCGATTGCCCCTCTGTATAAGGCGCTGCCGTTGTTATCGTGGCGACCGCAGTGGGGTCGACATTTTGAACAGTGACGCTTAGTGTTGTATCAACATCCACCCCGCCATCTCCATCGGAAACTGTTAAGATAATAGGATAAACACCCTCATCGATATAAGTGTGAGGTATAATCGTATTTGTGGTAGAAGTGATGATACCATCACCAAAGTCCCAAGTATAGGTTAGGGTGTCTGCCCCAGGGTCGCTTGATCCTCCAGCATCAAAATTAATGACATCGCCTTCATCATATGGCCCAGCTGTTATTATATTTGCCGCGGCTGTTGGAGGTAAGTTGACAACAGTAATTGGGATACTTTGGGTCGTACTGCCCCCATCATCATCTGATACAGTTAACTGGGCTAGGAAATTGCCATCATCATTATAGGCGTGGGCAATATTGGGAGGGGGAACGTTGATTGCTGGCGGTGAGCCATCGCCAAAATCCCAATCATAGGTCAAAAATGGTTCGTCACCCAGTACGTCAGAGCCTGCCCAAATGAAAGTAACTGCTGGAAAGGCTGCAGTTGTTTCTGAGATCGTCGTGGGGTTGGCATTGAGGAGGAGGATAGTAGGATCTACATTATTGACCTGGGTTGAAATTGTGTCTGTGTCAGAGCCACCTTTTCCGTCATCCACAGTCAAAGTGACTGGAAAGATACCACTATCAGAATAGGTGTGGGTCACAGTCATTATTGTCGTTGTTGTTGTAATGCCATCACCAAAATCCCAAGTATAGGTTAATGGATCTCCGAAAGGATCGGAACTTCTTGTACTAAAGAAGGAAATTGGTGTACCTTCATCGCCTGGAGCATTTGTGTCAGCGACTGCGGTGGGTAGGGCGTTGTCAACAATAAGTATTGCATTACCTGTTCCTACCCCACCATCTTTGTCAAAAACAAGTAGCTCTAAATTATAGGTCCCGGCGGAAACTGGCACAATAATTGAGGCCGAAGCTGTGGTGCCAGAAATTGTCTCGGTCGCATCTGGGGTTATTCCATTTCCAACAATATCCCAATCATAAGTGAGTCCTGCATTTATATCTGGGTCGACATCTATTGCCTCACCTGTAAAAGTGATGAGTTGTGTCTCAATCACACGATAAACACCAGGGCTGTCAAGAAATCGAGAATCAAGACCTACATCAATAACCGCAGGGGCGACATTATTTACAGTGACCTGTAAGGTGTCAATACTTTCCCCTTTGTCGTCAGTGGCAAACTCATCATAATCATCATCACGGACTCGCAACCCAAATGTTCTTACCTCAGGACCATCTAAAAGACGGGTAAGTGCCCCAAGATTGGTAGGGATATCAATATCTGGTCCAGCCCCATCTACCTGAAAGTTAGCTGGATTATTGTTATAATCGTAGTCCCACTCAAAGATTAGCGTATCATCAGTTCCTGGGTCGGTAGCAACCCCAGCTAGGGAAATGATCGAAACATTTTCATCAACTGAAAAATTTGTTCCAGCCTCGGCCACTGGATCGGCATTAGCTATTTCTACGAAAGTGCCTGTGGTTGCAATACCACCATCTTTATCCGTTACTGTTAAGGTTGTACTAAATACATCGTTGTCAGCAAAGACATGACTCACTGTTTCTCCTGTTAGGACCGTGCCATCGCCGAAAGCCCAGCTATAGTTTAAAGATGGAACATCTAATGTACCAGGATCAGTTGTACCAGTTGCATTAAACTCAACAGACTCGCCCTCTTTGAATACAACTGCTGGCCCGTTGATAACGGGTTTGGGCGGGGCATTCGCGATTGAAATAACGGCTGTGTTACGAATGACATCATTCCCATCTTCAACCTGAACCCCAACCGTATACTCGCCATTATCTGGCCAAGTATTTGTGGCAATTGCTGATAAACTAGTGACTTCGTATGTTCCATCATTCTCCCAATCGAAGCTGAAGGTCAACGTATCACTACCTACATCTGTCGCAATAATTTCCAGGGTGACGGGGGAGCCTTCGATACGACTTCCCGAACTGGTTACATTGGTTAGGGTGGGTATTCCATTGTTAACCCGCACATTTAGTGTGTCAATTGTAGACCCTCCGTCCTCATCTTGAACCCGTAGAGCAACGAGAATATCATCCGGCCCGTTATTGTAAGTGGCCGAAGCTGTTGGCCCAAGGGCATTTACTTCAAAATTACTTCCATCATAATCTAAATCCCAGGCGTAGGTTAACTCATCAAACTCTTCGGCCGGGTCGGTGGCTGTACCGACAAAAATGAGCGTGTCTCCCTCGGTGACAATTTGGTTCGCGCCAGCTTCCGCAACGGGGGGTAAGTTGCTGACTTCAACTAGAATTGCTTCTTCAGTTACCCCTCCATCATTATCATCAACGCGCAAAGTTACCGCATAATCACCGTCATCTGGAAATGAAATAATTGGCGTCAAGGTATTTTCAATGATCTCATTATCACCAAAAATCCATTGGAAAAATAAAGTGTCGTCCCCTGGGTCATCGACCTCGGCCTCAAGGAAAAACTCTTCAGCTTCATTAACCGCAAGCAATTCCTGATTGAAGACAATGGTTGGGGCTACATTTCGGACTAGAATAGTGGTCGTATCTGTAGCAACCCGGCCTAATAAATCAGAGGCCTGTACGCCGATCGTATATTCGCCTTCATCATCAAACTGGGCATCGGTAGCGGCTCCCTCTCCGTCATCATACTGACCATCATTGTCAAAATCCCACTCATAGTCAATGGTGCCAGGTAGTAAACCCACAAGATTTTCAGACTCAGCTTCAACGGGAATGTCACTTCCTTCATCGCCTAAATACGGCCCGTTGATCAATACAACTAATGCGGGTGTTTCAGGCGTTGCGGTTGGGGTAGGTGTAGGTGTTGCTTCTGTAACTAGGGTGGGTTGAGCCGCAATTGGAATTGCTGTTGGGGTTGGCAAATTGGTAATCAAATCATCCTGTTGACGGTCTGTGATGATGTCAGAGTCTTTGGCGGGGCGTTGTAGCTCGGCAATTTGATCGACACCATAATTTGCTGCAATTTCGGGAATAGGGGTTAAATTGAGATCTTTAAATGAGTCACGTCGAATACCAAGAGTGGCGACACAAAAAATTAATGAAAAACTGAGTAGCAAAAACAAGAGGAACAGAATCACCGAACGTCTATTGTTCCGAGGATTTCGGTTTCGTGCTGAAATTCTCTCTGCTCTTGATTTGCTCACGTTTGATGACATAGATCAAATTCGGGCAGAATCCAACAGGTTCTGATAATTAATTCAGACTGAAACTGGGTTCTGCTTAACTATTTCCCTACAACTACACTTTTCCGCTAATTGAACTTTAGCGGGACATTAGGTTGGTAATGAAGCTGGTATGGTGGCCATGGTCTGCTCAACTGGACGGGGGGCGACCTGTTTTGGTAACCTGACAAAAAAGGTGCTCCCTTGATTGAGTTCGCTTTTGAGCCAAACCTCGCCCTGATGTAATTCCACCAGGTTTTTAACGATAGTCAGACCGATGCCCATTCCCCCGTGACCAGCCCCTACGCCTAAATTTTGATGACTGGTCATGTTTTCAGGACGAACCTGGTAGAAACGCTCGAAAACTTGCTTTTGATCTTCTAGTGACAGGCCAATTCCGGTATCACGAACCGCGATTAAAATACCTTGATCCTGGTCTTGAGCGGTAATCTCGATTAGGCCTTCCTCAGGGGTGAATTTGATAGCGTTGGAAATTAGGTTAGAGAAAACAAGTCCTAATTTTTCGCCATCCACCTCTAAAGTCAATGGCTCCTCCGGTAGATGCATCTCAATTGTATGCCCTTCCAACTCGGCCATAGGTTGATAATCGGCCACTGTTTTTTTGATAAGTTTACGGATATCGGTCGGGCGCACCTTTAAGAATGCGGTTCCGGCATCAAGTCGCTGGATGGTAAGCATGGCATCAATCATTGTTCTCATGCGAACCGCACTAATGACAATAAATTTGACATACTTTTTTAATTTAGGGGGGGCTCGTTTCTCGGCAGAACTAGCGTGCCCTAAGATTGAGCCGAGAGGGGTTCGTAATTCGTGGGCGGCGATATTGATAAATTCCGTTTTGAGACGGTCAAGCTCTCGCAACTCTTCAAATGCTTTTTGGATGGTTTCAAAGAGCTGGGCGTTTTTGATCGCCACTGCTGCCTGATTAGCAAAAGTACCCAGCAACCGCTCATTGTCTTCATCGAATTGGGCTGAATTATCCCCAACTGCCAACTCATTAAACGTGAGCGAAATCATTCCCACCGCTTCTTGGCTGTTCACCAGTGGCACGATGAGCATTTGTGGATTGGTGTGAGCATAGGTGAAGGGGTGTCCATTGAGCGAATATCGCTCAATTTCGTTAAAGGGAATAAATTGTGGTCGAGCTTCAGTTAAAATGTTGTCTAAACGGCCATACCTCTCAAATCGGAATGATGGAAAATGATCACTTTGGCCTGAGGTAGAGGCGATTAAATCCAGTTTTTGGTTTTCCTCATCCAGTAAATGCACCACGACCTGATCGGTGTTTGGGATCAATTCTTTAATGCTTGAGGTGACCGCATCTAGGACCATTTGCAAATTAAGCCCAGATTGTACTGTAATGGTTGTACTGCTTTCGTGTAGCGCTGTTAGCTCGTCAATCTTCTTTTGCAGGGTGGTGGTCATATAGTTGAAGGAACTAGCTAATGAGCCAATTTCATCATACGAGGCCAGATCTGTCCGGCGGGTTAGATCACCTTCCGCAACGGCTAAAGCGTTTTCCATGAGCTTTTGCACGCGTCCGGTAATCATATTTGACGTGATAAAGCCAATCCCAAACACCAGCACCATGGCTGCCCCGAAGATGAGAAACATCGTGCGTCGCAGATTTTGGCTTTCTTCGATAATTCCTGTTGTTTCGACAGCGACTGAAAAGAAACCAAGAATTTCGCCGCGTGCCCAGAAGATGTTAGGGAGCATATCATAATCAGACTCAGCAATGTTGATTGATTGCTGGACACTTCGGGAACCACTAGAATTTCTGAGGGTGGCAACTGTGGTGGGGGGGATGTTTATGGCCGAAAAAATATTTGGCGTATTCCCAATGGTCGAGTCGAGCACTCGGCCATCAGCATCGTAAAGGCTAATTTTTGTACTAACGGATCGTTCGATTGTGGGTAAAAGATCAGACATATAGGTGCTGACCAAAATCGCACCGACAACCTCATCCTCTATTCGAACAGGGCCAGCCGTGATGAATAACGGGGTGCCATCCATATCGGACAACGCGACTCGTTTGTCCCCCTGATCATCAGGTTGGGTATTGAGAACATGATTGACGGTGGGCCAGGTAATAAAATCAATCCGCTCGTTTTCGGTTGTGTATCCAGTGGCCACATTTTGGCCAGGAAATCGTCTAACGGTTAATAACCGTTCGCCATCTCGATTAACCACATCAACGCGATCAATATTGTTGTTGGTAACCTCAATCAACACGACCGTTTGTAGCGTTTGTAAATCTCCATCACGAATCGCTTCATTGACACCCTCTGTGAAGGCGATACTTCGAATTTGGGCCAGATGGGCCAACTCTCGTTGGGCTAGACTATCCGCTACCCCATCAGCTGCATCCGTGAGTTGTTGACTAAAGCGTTCCTCAAGGGAACCAGCGAATAGGTTTGTACTCAGATAAGTGCCCATAAGGGCCACGGCTAGGGTAAGGGCAGCAAAGGGCAAAATGATTTTGAATTGAATTCGGGATGATAAAAATCTGATCAAACGCAAAGCCAGCAATCCCCTGTAATATCAAATAGCCTGCACCAACAACGCCTTTTCAAAGTTCGATCAAATGGGGCAAGGCGTGGTGGGAGCAGGCTGGAAATCGAGCAATAAAACTACTTTCATTGTAACATGGGGGGGGGGATTGTCAACCTAAAATTTTTAGTAAATTTGTTCTATGATCGTTTCGAACGGATAGACTGCATTGTGTTTACTTCGTAAGAACCATAACGCTCCTCTTTAAATGGCTCACCTCGCATGTGATATCCATTTTTCTCCCAAAAGCCAGGCTTGTCCTCGGTTAAAAACTCCAAACCATTGACCCATTTAGCACTTTTCCAAAGATAAAGCTTGGGGACCAACAGGCGCATTGGATAGCCGTGTTCCTGTGTGAGGACTTCACCCTCATATTTGGTCACGAACATAACATCATCATCCAAAAAATCTTCTAAGGATAAATTGGTTGTATAGCCATTTGTGGTATGAACCATCACATGGCTGGCTTCGGGGAGCAATTCGATATGCTTCATTACCTCTTGCACAGGCACGCCTTCAAATCGGCTGTCAAACTTGCTCCAGCGGGTGACACAATGCATATCGGAGATTTGCTCTTTTGTGGGCAAGGCACTGAACTCGTCCCAGGTAAATCGTTTCGGAGATTTAACCGCGCCATACAAATAGAAATCCCAGGTATTCGGATTGAAGTTGGGTTCTGACCCAAGATGTAAGACCGGCCACTTTAAGGTCACAGATTGGCCTGGGGGTAATCGATCAGCATATTTTGCTTTGATGTTATCATTATCTTTTTTTCTAAAAAACATAGTGTTCTCCTTGGAGTAATCAGGATCGATGTCTCTTTTATAACTATACCTGTTAGACATGATATGTCGAAATTTATTACGATAATGCAACGGGGCTGATGTCTTGACAGAGACTCATAAAAGTGATACCATATGACCATATTTATATTTTTGGTCATATGGTCAAGAGGTGCGATGACGAAATCAGATAACGAAGACCGGAAGCAACGTATTCTGGCAGCAGCAGCAGACTTACTTGTGCATTATGGGTATGACAAAACAACGGTCAGCGATATTGCTCGCTCTGCCGGGGTAAGCAAAGGAGCGATCTATTTACATTTCGATACAAAAGATGATTTGTTTGAAGCGTTGCTGATTGAGGAGCTAACAGCCTACAACAAACGGTGGCTTGATTTACTTGAGTCTGATCCGAAAGGAGGGACGATTGGCGGAATGTATAAAAATACACTTTATGCCTTGAAGCAAAGTGACTTTATGACGGCAATGTTTAAACAAGATAGCCGGGTGTTAGGTAGCTATCTTCGTAAGCCGGATAACTTCTTTCGCCGGCAGGACCAATCAACCCGACATAAATTTGTGCAGATGATGCAGGTAGCTGGTGCGGTACGACAAGACATCGATGCTAAGGTCGCAGCTCATATTATGAATATGTTAGCCTATGGTTTGGTGGCGATCAACGAGGTAATGGACCCAGAGCATATCCCCCCGACTGCCGATATTATCGAAGGGATTGCCGATTTTATGGATCGAGCCTTAACTCCGGAGGATGGGGGGGATAGTGAAGCGGGCAAAGTCATCGTCCGCCAAATCGCGGAAGCCGCCCGCCAAAAACTTGCAGAGAGTCAAAACGAAGATGAAAGTGAGGAAGAATGATCAAGGTTAAAAATTTAATATACACATACCCGAGGGCCAAAGAAGAAACGTTGCGTGGCTTAAACTTTGAAATTGCGGAACAGGAAATCTTTGGCTTTCTTGGACCGTCTGGGGCTGGAAAATCGACTACGCAGAATATTTTGATCGCCTTGTTAAAAGCATATGAGGGTAATATTCAGATTATGGGCCGCGAGATTCGGGAGTGGGGGCAAGATTATTATGAGCATATTGGGGTTTCTTTTGAGCTACCCAATCACTATCTCAAGCTGACTGCCCTCGAAAATCTAAACCATTTCCGTTCACTATATAGTGGTGACACTCACGATCCAATGGAAGTGCTGGATTGGGTTGGGTTGCAAGAGGATGCAGACAAGAAGGTCGAAGATTTTAGTAAGGGAATGAAAATTCGTTTGAATGTCGCTCGAAGTATCATCCACAAGCCAAAGCTGTTGTTTTTGGATGAGCCAACCAGTGGGCTTGACCCGGTGAATGCGCGTAAAATCAAAGATTTAATTCTGGAGCTTCGTAGACAAGGTACCACGATTTTTATCACCACCCATAATATGGTGGTGGCAGATGAATTATGTGATCGGGTGGCCTTCATCACGGGCGGTAAAATTCAGGTGATTGACGCACCGATAGCGCTCAAAAAACAGTATGGTAAACGGGATGTACAGGTGACTTATCTCAACAGCGCTCAACAGCCGCAAAATCAGGAATTTCCTTTAGATGGCTTGGGCCACAATGAAGCCTTTCTCAATCTTCTTAAATCGGCCAATTATCTCGAAACGATTCATACCCAAGAAACCACCTTAGAAAATATTTTTATCGAGGTGACAGGACAGGAGCTAACCGCATGATGAGATTACTGTCGGCGATGAAGATGGATGTCATCATCCAATTTCGGACCCAACTCTATACAATTGGCATCGGGGCAGGCATTCTGGTGGCTATCGCCTTGTCACAATTAGCTCAGCCAACCCAACTCTTCTCGGTCATTCCAACCCTGATGTTGCTTGTCGTTGGTGGATCTACCCTGCTTTATGTCGCTGCAATGATCATTTTTGAAAAGGATGAAGGTACACTCAAGGCCATTATCGTTTCGCCGCTTCGTCCCTCAGAATATTTATGGTCAAAGATTATCACCCTAACGGCTTTGGCTACATTGGAAGCAGTGGTAATGATTGGGGGCACGATGTTGTTGATGAGTCTATCTGAAACGTTGACCTTGCCCAACCTACTGCTCTTGTTTCTTGGTGTCGTGGCTATCGGGATTATTTATACATTGATCGGCATCATCCTTGTCGTCCGTTTTGATAAAATTACAGATTTCCTGATCCCTATGTCAGGTATTGCCGTTATCCTACAACTCCCTTTCCTGTATTTCATCGGCTGGCTGGAACACCCTCTCTTTCTGCTCATTCCAACCAGTGCGCCAACGGTGTTGATGCAAGGGGCCTATGTGCAGTTGGCGATGTGGGAGTGGGTTTATACTTTGAGCTATACCACGCTTCTCATCGGGGGGCTTTCACTTTGGGCTTATCAAGCATTTCAGACTCATATTATAAGAAAGGTAGGTTAACTGTGCATTTGACCCAACTGGTTGGTAAATTGGGACGGAGTGACGTCAAGCTAATTGGTCGTGATAACTTTTTGCTGTTTATGTTAGCTTTTGCGGTCATTATTGCCACTGTGTTGCGATTCGCCTTACCTCCGATGGATGCCTATTTGAATGAAATTGGGGTCCTGCCCAATCAGACTGTGCCGATGCGGTTAGCGGATATTTATCCGATGTTGGTGGTCTACATGGGTGTTTATACTGGCGCTTTGTTAGTGGGCACCGTATTTGGCTTTGTCTTACTCGATGAAAAAGATCACCATACCCTTCGAGCAATGATGATTACACCCGTCCCCTTGAAACAATATGTTTTGTATCGGGCGGGCCTGCCTGCAATCTTGGCCTTTTTTATCATCTTGGCGATGGCTCTTTTCATTAATCAAGCCCTGCTTCCCTTATGGCAACTCATTTTGATTTCGGCCGGCGGATCGCTCACTGCTTCGATAATCGCGCTTTTCTTTGCCACTTTTGCCGAAAATAAGGTGCAAGGTTTTGCCTATTCCAAGTTTGGGGGCATTTCGGGCTGGGCCTTTCTCATCGGCTGGTTTGTGCCTGAACCGTGGCAATGGCTCATTGGCTTATTTCCCCCATTTTGGATTGGGAAAGCCTACTGGATGGCTTTTGCTGGAAATAACTGGTGGTGGTTAGCCTTAATCATTGGCGTTATCCTCCAACTTGGTTTGATAAGATTCTTGGTTCAAAGGTTTTATCGAGTGGCTTACCATTAGAAAGTTAATCTGCTCGAGGTACATATGGCTAAAGTTTTAGAAGATCGTGTTGTGTTAATCACCGGCGCAGGCCAAGGACTGGGTGAAGCCATTGCGCACGCTTTAGCTATGGCTGGCGCACAGGTTGGTGTTTTAGACATCGATGGAGATGCGGCTGAAAAGGTTGCTTGGGAAATTGAGGCGCAAACAGGACAACAAACACTTGGCCTTCAAGCCGATGTAACCGATGAAGCAAATGTTGAAGCAGCAGTTGGGACGGTATTGGCCAAATTTGACCGTTTGGATATTGCTGTGGCTAACGCAGGCATCGTTATTGCCGGAGAGATTACCGATTTTCCGGTTGAACAATGGCGACAGGTTATAGATGTCAATTTGATGGGCTACTTTTTGCTGGCCAAACACGCGGCGCGTCCGATGAAAACCCAACGGAGTGGCACAATTATTCAGATTAACTCAAAATCTGGAAAAAAGGGGAGCTTCAAGAATTCAGCCTACTCTACCAGTAAATTTGGTGGAATTGGCTTGACGCAAAGCCTCGCGTTGGAACTGGCTGAGTATGGCATACGGGTGAATGCAGTGTGCCCTGGCAACCTGCTCGACTCACCGCTTTGGGTCGATTCCCTCTACACTCAATATGCTCAGCGATTGAATATCTCAGAGACAGAGGTACGTCAACGATACATTGATCAAGTTCCCTTGGCCCGAGGGTGTACCTATGAAGATGTGTGTAATGTTGTCACCTTCTTAGCCTCGGATCAATCGAGCTATATGACCGGGCAGGCCTTAAATGTGACGGGTGGACAACAGATGGACTAAGACTAGTCCTCACGCAGATACAGATACAATGGCAAAGCCAAGGATAATCCAACGGTGAATGTGGCTGGTAAAATCCACCACCAACGTTGGATTTTTAGCTTTTGCGCATCGGTGTAGGCCCAGATCAGAAAGACGATGATCGAAATAAGGATATCTGCCGAAAAGCCGCCAGCCGCGCCATTGATAAAGAGACTCCGCAAAAATAGGGGAATGTCTAAACCTGATGTGGCAAAAAATTGGCTAAAGAAAAACCAGGGAATGATGGTCCCGATAACAGCAAAGAACAGATATAGATTTTTGAGCATAGGAAAAGTCTCCTCATAAAGAATTTCGCTAAATGATGGGTTCAGTATACAGTAAGGCTATCATTGAATCTATTACCTGTGAGGTAAAAATTTGATGGCAACGTATAGTATGCCGACAAAATTTGGCGAAATTTTATACTATTGGCGTAAGACACATCGGATGAGCCAAATGGAATTGGCATTGGCCGCTGACGTATCGCTTCGCCACCTGAGTTTTGTAGAGACGGGACGGTCTCAACCCAGCGAGCGGCTGGTCTTACGATTGGCCCAAGCCCTTAATCTTTCCTTTCGCCATAGTAATGCAATGCTGGTATCAGCAGGATATGCCCCCAAATACCAGACCCTTGCCTTGTCTGATGAGAAAATGAAGTCCATCGAAAACGCCTTGAGCCGATTTCTGACCAAGCACGAACCTTTCCCAGCAGTTGTGATTGATCGGGCTTACAATATTTTGTTGAGCAATCAGGGCTTTCGTCGGCTAATGACGTGGTTAACAGGGGGAGCCGTACTACAAAAATATCAAAATGTGTATCAAATCGCTTTTGCGACAGATGGTTTGCAGCCCTACTTTCTCAATTGGGATAACGTGAAATACCTAATGCTCAATCGTTTGCATGAAGAGGCGATGATGTATCAGGATCAACGGCTATGGGAGCTATATGAAACTTGTGAGGGGCGGCGGAGCAAGGGAACGCATCGTCAAGCCATTGACCTCGAACAGGCCGAGTTGCCAGTTTTAAGCTTCTCCTTACAAAAAGAGCATCACACCCTCTCCTTTTTTTCAGCCCTGACCACATTTGGAACAGCTTTGGATGTCACCGGACAAGAGCTACGCATCGAGAATCTGTTTCCGGCTGATAAAGAGACTGAACACGCGCTGAAGAAGCTATCAGTTGGGACTTTGTAATGACTTTTTACCGTTGCCGATTTAACTGATGTAGCTCACTTTGAATTTCCGTCAGTTGGGCTTTGATCCCCGCAAGTTCACCCATTGTCGTTTTCTTATCACTATTTTCGGCCTCCTCCATCTCGGAAACAAAATTCAAAACAACACCCACAAATAAATTGATGATGATAAATGAGCCGGTCACAATAAATGAACCGAAATAGAGGACAGCCGTGAGCGGCTGGGCCTGCGATTGGGTACACCACGCCTCGCCCACTGTCTCATAATATCCTGCACAGCCATAAAAATTGAGATAGAAAATGTTGGTCCACCCCTCCAGGGTGACAACTCGAAAGAGGGTGATGATAGAAACAGGTAGATTGGTAAAGTGGAGGGGGTCATTCTGATGAAATAAAAAGAAGCCGATGACACCGTAGGCATAAAGATGAAGAAACATCAGCAGTACGACGTACCCGATGGACGGGATGCTCTTGAACATTGCCTCGATGACTACTCGTAACCGTGGGATACTTTCAGCCAGACGTAGAATGCGAATAGCCCGAAACAGGCGTAATACCAAAATGAAGTCGCCCACAGCGGGGAGATAACCCGCTAACACTACAATCAGATCAAACCAATTCCAGCCACTTTTGAAAAATTCACCCTGATCAGCTGCCAGCCGCAGGATAATTTCAAGGGTAAAAATGGCCAGAATAATTCCATTCAACCAATATACCAGTGAGCCATACTGAGCCATAAAGCGTGAACTGGTCTCTAGGCCGATTAGGATGCAGGCAAAAATAATAACGCCTGTGATGACTCGATTAAATATGGTCGATTTGACCCACTGTTGCAAGGTCGCTTGTTTCATTTGATAACACCGTGGTTTATATTTAGGACTTAGGCAAAATGTTGATTGAGCCTGTCGAAATCAATATTTTGAGGGCCAAATTGTTCAGTTTCGACAAACTCAACGATATTTTTACGCATTCTGAGTAAGTCCTAATATTTTTAGGATATCAGGCATTATATAATAAAATGGGTTTAATGGAGTAAAATCCTTTTATGGTGATGAAGGATGTAAATTAGGAGGCCAAAGTGCACTTTGGCCTCCTAATAAAAAGCTATTTTCACGGGAGCAATAAAATGAGTGGAACTCTAAAAAACTGGGCAGGTAATTATGAATATAGCGCAGCTAGGGTGCACTTTCCTGAAATGATTGAGCAGGTGCAAGACATCGTGCGGGCGAGCAAAAAAGTAAGGACCCTTGGCTCCCGCCATTCATTTAATTCAATAGCCGATTGCCCCGAAGATCTCATCTCGCTTGAAAAACTTGAGCAGGTGATAGAAGTGAACTCTGAGCAAAACACAGTGACCGTGAGCGGTGGGGTGAAATATGGCGAGCTTTGTGGACAGCTCTTTGATCAAGGCTTTGCCATTCATAATCTGGCCTCGTTGCCCCACATTTCCGTGGCGGGAGCCTGTGCAACAGCGACGCACGGCTCAGGGATCAAGAACGGCAATCTGGCGACGGCTGTATCGGCTCTAGAAATTGTGGTGAGCGACGGTGAAGTTGTGCAGCTATCACACGCGAACAATCCTAACATCTTTGACGGAGCCGTCATCGGCTTGGGTGGACTTGGTGTGGTGACCAAGCTGACTCTTGAGATAAGGCCAACCTTTGATGTGAGACAGCTTGTGTATGAACATCTACCATTCTCAGGGTTAGAGAGTCACTTTGATGCCATTATGTCGAGTGGTTACAGTGTTAGCTTGTTTACCAATTGGCAGACCGACGTTATTGAGCAGATTTGGGTGAAACAACACGTATCCGATGATGTAGCTGATGCGGTTGAGCCAGATATGTTTGGAGCAACCTTAGCTACCAAAGATATGCACCCCATTGCCGAACTTTCGGCAGTGAATTGCACCAAACAAATGGGCGTACGCGGCCCATGGCACGAGCGACTACCCCATTTTCGGATGGATTTCACGCCAAGCAATGGCGAGGAGTTACAGAGCGAATACTTTGTCTCCCGTCAGTACGCAGTTGCAGCCCTGACGGCTGTCAGTCAACTTGGTGAACACCTAGCCCCATTTCTTTTAATCTCAGAAGTCCGCGCCATCGCTGCCGATCAATTATGGTTAAGTCCCTGTTACCAGCAAGACTGTGTTGCTATTCACTTCACCTGGAAACGAGACTGGCCTGGGGTCAAAACCGTCCTCCCCCACATTGAACAAGCCCTTGCTCCATTCAACGCCCGCCCACATTGGGGCAAATTATTTACAATGTCTCCAACCCAATTACAATCGCTCTATGAGAAGTTGCCTGAGTTTCAGGACTTGTTGAAGCAGTATGATAGAGTGGGTAAATTTCGTAATCAATTTTTAGATACCTACATTTTTGGGGCGTAGGGTGGTATCATCACCTCTATGATTTTGATCAAGTTGTACTCAACTTGCGAAACCCTCTCGGTGAAAGCCCCGTTTGTTGCTTAAAGACTTTGCAAAAATAGGCAGGATCGTTGTAGCCTACGTGCATAGCGATATCGGTTATGGTTTTTGAGGTGCTGTAATTATGCAACATCTCTTTGGCCTTTTGGATGCGTAAACGAGCCAGAAAATCCCATAATGAGATACCGACCTCTTGACTAAAAATGCGGCTCAAGTAAGTGGGATTGGCATTAACTGCGTCGGCGATCTCTTGCCTGGAAATGGGCTGGTGATAATTTTGCTGTAAGTAGGCCAAAGCTTGTTTAACCAATAAGCTGGTTGGTTGAGGTAATGGTTCGGTTTCCCCAAACACTTTCTTAAAGAGATCAATTGTCTCCTCAAGGCTTAACATATCTTTCCGTTGATAAATGACATTTGAGTAATCCAAGCGACGTACATCATCAAAGGTCAAAACTTTCCCACTGATCACAATCACGGGGACGTGGCGCGTATTCTCGTTAGTTCGGATTGCCTCCAATACCTTAAACCCGTCAACGACCGGCATCATCAAATCAAGTAGAATTAAGGCTGGGGTTATTTGGTCCAATAATTCAAGGGCAACATCACCATCTTTAGCCTCAATGATTTCAAATTCAGCTAGGTTGTTAGTGATGATTTCTTTATACATCTGCCGGGATTGGGGGTCATCATCAACAATCAAAATTGGGGCTGTGGGTGTATCGGGACGAAATGTCAGGAGGTAGTCATATAATGAATTATCTTTGATCGGTTTGGTGAGGATGTTGGTCATACCTGTTCCTTCGTCGATACTCTCCACCTCATTCTCATAGATCAGAAATGGAATTCGATTTAGGTCTGGGTGTTCTCGAATATGCTCAATTTTCCACCATTCAGTTGGATCATAATTAGCCATATCCCAGGCAATCGCCACTGGTTGGATTTCATCTAAAACAGCCTCTAGATCATTCACGAACCGGAGCGGGTAATACTCTAGCGATTGTTGCTTACAAACATCCAGTATCGCCTGGTTGGGCGCATTATTCGAGGAAACGCCCAGCATCACTTTTCTGCCGTGGCCAGGGGCGTCGAACAAAAGAGGTTCATCTGAAAGGTTGGGTAAGGGGAGGTAAACATGGAAGGTACTGCCTTGCCCCAATTTACTTTCAAGCGTTAATTTGCCGCCGTGTAACAACACCAACCGGCGGGTAATATTCAAGCCTAGCCCAATCCCTTTGGTCTGTTTGGTGGGAGTATCTGCGGTGACAAAGGGTTCAAATATTTTCTGTTGTAACTCTTTCGAAATACCACATCCCGTGTCTTGTACCCAAAGATGTAGGTGTTGTGCTTGGACCTCTGCGCCTAAAACAATGCTGCCTGCATCGGTGAACTTCTTGGCATTGCTCAGCAGATTGATCAAGATTTGTCTGAGCCGCACGGCGTCAACTTTAATGAGGGGCAAGCTGCTGGCAAGTTGTAACCGCCATTCTACCGACGTTTGCTCATCACGCTGTTCTGCCATCGCGCCAAACACATCTTGCAAGAGGCGCATTGGTGATACGGTTTCTGGGAATAAATCCAAGGCCCCGATTTCGGCCCGCGAAACGTCTAGTAGATCGTTGATCAGACGGATAAGATGCTCGCCGCTGTCGAAAATATAGCCTAAATCTCGGAAGAGATCAGGCGGCAATTCGACGTGATAAAGTGACGGATTGGCCAAAATAGCTTGGCAATAGCCCAAAATAATGTTCAAAGGCGCTCTTAATTCGTGGCTCACATTAGCCAGTAAGCGTGTTTTTAATTGATTTGCCTTTTCCGCAACGGCTTTGGCCTGAATTGCTTCCTCATATAGTTCAGCATTATGCAGGGCAACGCCAAGTTGGTCTGCCAGTAACTGAAGGCCAATCAGTTCATTCCGTAGGTGCATCTTTGGTGAGTCGCTCTGTAGGTCTAAAATACCCAGCATCCGCTCGCCAAATCGAACGGGTAAAGCTACCCGTGACCGCATTTCTTTCCATTTGGGGTCTTGAGGGAATCGCTTCCCGCTAAAACGAACATCGGCAATAAAGATCGCCTCTTCTTTTTTGTACACTTCATGTAACGTTGTTCGCTCTTTGATTAGTGTTCGTCTTTTTTCTTCTACGAGGCCATTGGCATTTTCCAGTAGAAATTCACGTTTATCAGCCGATAACGAATAAAGATAGACGCGATCATAGTCATAATTCACCCGCAGTAACTCTGTGATAGACAGAATCAGCTCACGTTTATCCTTTAATACAGCCATTTTGCGGTTGATCGAGGCCGTTAATTCATATTGAATCAGTCGGCTTTCTTCCGTTTGGCGATTGATGCCCACTAACCGAGTGGGGATATTGGAGATGGCATCCAATTTTTGGAGTGCCACCTGAGCCACATTGCTACGGGTCACAAGCTCTGTCGAGAAGGCAAAATGGCTGGGCAAATGTTCCTTACGGGCTGCTTGCCGGGCCAGCTTCACCGCCTGACCAGCAAACTCTTCGGCTTGGATATTTACCGTAGCTTGTATTTTTCCTTTTAACATCTCCGCTAGAGCCACCGGTTCCCCATTAATTCCGGCGATCAAGGTGGCCTCGGTAATAAATCCTGTTTCATCCCCAGCGTGTTTGGCGGCCAAGGCCATTGAGTCCGATAAGCCCAAAATAGCGTCTGGTGGGGTAAGTCCCCCTTCAGCGATCAAGACTTTAAGCTGTTCATAGGCCGAGGGATAATCCCAGTAACTTTGCTGAATTTGCACATTAATTTGGGGGTGTTGGTCCAACACCTTTTTTATACCAGCTATCCGCTGGCGACTAAAATCTAAATTTTGCGTTTTTCCTACGTTACCTTTCAGACAGAGCACATTCCCTCGCTCATCCAGGGCATCGACTAAAAACCGGGCTACGATTTGACCGGCGTCGTACCAGCCGGCCACTGAACAGAACAGGGGGTGGGAGATGTCAATCTCATCTTCTACACAAATGATCGGAACGCCATTTTCTAGCAAAAAATTAATAATTCTTGAGGGGAGAATCATACAGATAAAGGCCGCAAATTCGTTTGAGAGTATCTCTTCCCCTAACTCATCCATCTGATCCTCGGTTAAATACCAGCCTCGGTCGATAATTTCAAAAGGTACGTATTGTTCTTTGAGTTCCTGGCGAACGGTTTCGTTCACCTGAACCCAAAATGGATCATTGGGGGCGATTTGGACGCCGATGCGAACATTGTTGGTTCGATTGTTGTCAACCATAAGACACCTCTATCTAGTTTGACGGATAGTAGGTAACAATTTTACAATAAAGCCAAATTATTTTCAAAGAAATGTATTGAAATAAAACGTATACTAATTGACGAGGGGTTTGAAATGACTGATGTAATGAACTTAAATCGAAGCGATACCCAAAAAGCAATAGACAGTGGAAAGACTGTTCTTGGCATCGAGTTCGGCTCGACACGTATAAAGGTGGTGCTAATTGACGAGCATTGTACGCCCATTGCTTCGGGGAGCTACGAATGGGAAAATCAATACGAAAACGGTATCTGGACCTACAGTCTTGAGGCTGTTTGGATAGGCTTGCAGGAAAGCTATCGAACCCTCAGCCGTGAAGTATTTGAGAAGTACAACACCCCCCTCCAAACCATTGGGGCTATTGGCTTCAGCGGTATGATGCACGGCTACTTGGCCTTGGATCAGGATGGAACTCTACTTGTTCCGTTCCGGACTTGGCGTAACACCATCACCGGACAAGCCGCAGCGGAACTCAGCGAACTGTTCCAATTCAACATTCCTCAACGGTGGAGTATTGCCCACCTCCATCAAGCGATATTAAATAAAGAGCCTCATATCAACGATATCAGCTATCTGACGACGCTCGCCGGTTATGTCCATTGGCAATTGACGGGACAAAAAGTGTTGGGTATTGGTGAGGCGTCAGGGATGTTCCCCATCGATAGCCAGATCAACGACTACGATAAGGGCAAAATTGAACTACTCAATCGGCGACTCAAAACGGAAGATATTGCGTGGGAACTGCAAGATATCCTGCCCAAAGTCCTCGTAGCAGGTAGCACGGCAGGCGTTCTCACCGAAGAAGGTGCAAACCTGCTTGATCCGACCGGAAAACTACAAGCAGGTATCCCCCTCTGTCCACCTGAGGGCGACGCAGGTACGGGTATGGTAGCGACCAACAGTATCGCTGAGCGAACCGGCAATGTCTCCGCAGGTACATCCGTGTTTGCGATGATTGTTTTGGAAAGGCCGCTATCGAAACTGTATTCCGAAATTGATATGGTGACGACGCCCACTGGTAAACCTGTGGCGATGGTCCATAGCAACAATTGCACCTCGGATCTTAACGCTTGGGTCGGTCTGTTTCAAGAATTCACCGATGTTCTGGGGGTAGAGATCGATCAATCTCGGCTGTTTGAAATACTATATCAACAGGCGCTGATGGGTGATGCGGATGGTGGTGGATTGCTAGCCTACAACTATTTCTCAGGTGAGCATATCACCCACCTTGAGGAAGGTCGGCCCCTGTTTGTTCGTACCCCCGAAAGTCGTTTTACCTTGGCTAACTTTATGCGGATTCATCTCTTCTCGGCATTGGGAGCCTTAAAGCTTGGTCTGGACATTCTGTTTGAACAGGAACAAGTACAGATCGATCAAATCCTCGGGCACGGCGGGTTCTTCAAAACAAAAGAGGTAGGCCAAAAAATGATGGCAACGGCGATGAATGTCCCCGTGTCTGTGATGGAAACAGCAGGGGAAGGCGGCGCGTGGGGGATTGCCTTGTTAGCTGCCTATATGCTCTACAAAGAAGCGGACGAGCCTTTGGAGCGCTATCTGTCTAACAAGGTTTTTGCCAAGGAAAATGGCACAACAATCGCTCCCGATCAACGTGATGTTGATGGCTTTGCAGCGTTTATGGAGCGCTACAAACAAGGTCTTGTCATTGAAAGGGCTGCTGTAGATGCCCTAAAGTAGAGGACTCTCGATAAGAAAGCGAAGGTAATATGCTCGAAAGATTGAAAGAAGAATTGGTGCAATTGCACCTTGAATTGCCAAAAAATAACTTGGTGGCTTGGACCAGCGGCAACATCAGTGCCCGTGACCCAGACACAAATCTGGTTGTCATTAAGCCGAGCGGCATCAAGTTTCCCGATTTGACACCACAAAATATGGTCGTTGTTAATCTTGATGGTGAGGTGGTGGAGGGCAGCTACAAAGCCTCGTCCGATACCGCCTCACACTGCTATATCTATCGTCACCTGCCCCAGGTATATGGCATTGTTCATACCCATTCTCGTTACGCCACCGCGTTTGCCACTCACGGTCGGTCGATTCCTTGCCTCACCACGGCGATGGGGGACGAGTTTGGGGGTGAGATTCCCTGCGGCGAGTTTGCCCTCATTGGGAGTGAAGCCATTGGTCAGGTGGTGGTCGATACTTTGCAAAACAGCCGTAGCCCGGCCTGTTTACTACAAAGTCATGGTGTGTTTGCGGTGGGGACATCGGCGGAAAAGGCGGTTAAGGCTGCTGTTATGACGGAAGACAACGCCGCAATCGCTTGGGCCGCTTGTTTATTGGGCAATCCCTTATCCATCGACTTCGCAGATATTGATAAGCTGTATGAACGTTATCAAACTGTTTATGGTCAATAGAGGTATATTATGAATTCAACAATTTTTGATAACCTTGAAGTGTGGTTTGTCACCGGCAGTCAACACCTTTATGGCCCGGAAGCCTTGGAACGGGTAGCGGACAACGCCCGCTACATTGCCGCCTTTCTGGCCGAGTTTACCGCCTTGCCAATCAAGGTTGTGTTTCAGCCGATTGTCACCACACCCGATGAAGTCACCAATTTATTACAGGCTGCCAATACCGCCGAGCAATGTATTGGTCTGATGGCATGGATGCATACCTTCTCTCCGGCCAAAATGTGGATCGCGGGGCTGCAGGCCCTACAAAAGCCACTTCTGCAACTCCACACCCAATTTAACCAGGAAATCCCTTGGTCTACCATCGATATGGATTTTATGAACCTCAACCAGACCGCCCACGGCGGTCGTGAGTTTGGGTTCCTCGGGGCCAGGCTGCGGTTAGCCCGTAAAGTGGTCGTAGGGCATTGGCAAGATGAAGGGGTGCTGGCTCAGTTAGGGGTATGGATGCGAGCTGCCGCAGCTTGGCACGATACCCAAGGCGCTAAATTTGCCCGCTTTGGCGATAACATGCGCGAAGTGGCGGTGACAGAAGGTAACAAAGTTGCGGCTCAAATGCAATTTGGTTATGCAGTGAATGGCTATGGCGTTGGGGATTTAGTGACTTATGTGAATGAGGTGTCTGAGGCTGCTGCTTCCGATCTGATAGCTGAATATGAAACAATGTATCAGGTGGCTGATGGCCTTCAGGCTGATGGTCGTCAACGCCAATCTTTGCAGGATGCGGCTCGAATTGAATTGGGCCTGCACGCCTTTTTGATCGAGGGTGGCTTCAAAGGATTCACCACGACCTTTGAGGATTTGCATGGTCTGAAACAACTGCCCGGTCTGGCCGTGCAGCGGCTGATGGCTGAGGGGTATGGCTTTGGGGCTGAAGGAGATTGGAAGACTGCGGCCCTCCTGCGGGCGATGAAAGTCATGAGCGCTGGACTAGAGGGTGGCACCTCTTTTATGGAGGATTACACTTACCATTTTAGCTCAAACGGTGACAAAGTTTTGGGCGCTCATATGCTGGAAATTTGTCCAACTATTGCCAGCGGGCAGCCTTCTTTAGAGATTCACCCTTTGGGCATTGGTGGTAAAGAAGACCCGGTTCGACTGGTTTTCGACTCGGCGACTGGCCCAGGTATTAATGCCTCCATTATCGATGTCGGTAATCGCTTTCGCCTGATCATCAATACTGTCGAGGTAGTACCCACCCCCGAACCTTTGCCAAACCTACCAGTGGCTCGGGCGCTGTGGACTCCCCAGCCTGATCTCAAAGTGGCCGCCGCAGCTTGGATATTGGCTGGTGGGGCGCACCATACCGGCTTTAGTCTGTCACTGACCGTCGAGCACTTGGTAGATTTTTCTGAAATGGCTGGGATTGAGGCTATGGTGATTGATGAAGATACCACCATCCCAGCGATCAAAAAAGAGTTGCAGTGGAATGATTTGTATTATCTGATGGCCAAAGGGCTTTGAAAGGAGCTGTCTCTATGCCTAAAATTACCATTATTGGCGCAGGTAGCATCGTTTTTACTCGTAACTTGTGTAACGATATTCTACTGACGCCAAGCTTGCAAGATTGCACCATTGCTTTAATGGACATTGACCCACCTCGGCTGGAACGTAGCCGTAAGCTGGTCCAAGCTATCATTGACCGCCGTAATCTCAAGGCGCAGGTGGAGACGTCAACTGACCGACGAGCAGCGGTCAAAGATGCAGACTATGTAATCACGACCTTCCAGCAAGGTGGCTTGGCAGCCTATACCCTCGATATTGATATTCCGGCCAAATATAGCGTTGAACAATGTGTCGGTGATACGCTCGGCCCTGGCGGTGTATTTCGCGGCTTACGCACAATCCCAGTTTTGCTAGACTTGTGCCGTGATCTTGATGATCTGGCCCCGCAGGCGATGCTTCTAAACTACGTCAACCCAATGGCGATCAACTGTTGGGCTGTAGCCGCTGGCTCTGGACGCCCGCACGTTGGCCTGTGCCATAGCGTCCAGGGGACGTCCGAGATGCTGGCCCGCTGGATTGATGCTCCTTATGACGCAGTCTCGTTTTTATGCGCGGGTATCAATCATCAGGCCTGGTTTTTAGAGTTTCAGCAGGGTCAAGAGGACCTCTATCCGCGAATTTGGCAGGCGCTACAGCACAAGGAAATTATGGGTGAGGAGCCAGTACGGGGTGAGTTGATGAAATATTTTGGCTACTTTGTTACCGAGTCTAGCGGACACGCCAGCGAGTATAGCCCCTATTTTCGTAAGTCTGCCCGGATGGTTGAAGAGGAGTTGACCCCGCGTTTTACCAACCCGCAAGATGATTGGTTTGATTTTGGGCACACAGGTGGTTATCTGCGCCATTGTCAGGCCCGAGTAGATCAAGCCGAGCAGGAATTTCAAGAACTGATTAGTGGCACAACGGATTTGTCGACCCATCGTTCACACGAATATGGTTCGTTCATCATCGAAGCAATGGAGACCAATCAGCCGATCCGCATCAATGGGAACATCCCCAACCAGGGTCACATTACAAACCTACCTGAAGGCTGTTGTGTTGAAGTCCCTTGCTTGGTCGATAGTAACGGTGTTCAAGGCGTGACCGTGGGTAATCTGCCGTCGCAACTGGCCGCTCTTAATCGTACCAACATCAATGTGCAGGAACTGGTGGTCGAGGCTTCGCTGACTGGCAATAGGGATGCGGTGTGCCACGCAGTTATGCTCGATCCATTGACGGCTGCCGTTTGCACCCTTCCTGAAATTTACAATTTAGTCGCTGAGATGTTTGAAGCGCAAGCCCAATGGCTCCCTCAATTTTCTGATTAGGTGGTTTATAAAAAATTTTTGCTCGCAAAACCAAAATTATACAACTATTTTCTAGTTATCAAGCACAAATATACAAGAATGTAACTATTCTCCATTGTATACTAGCTGAATGAAAGACGATAAACCCAGACTACTTATTATCGAGAATGATCCAATCGCTCTCCCCCTCTATCACAGAGAGTTAAGCCCACATTATTTAATCGTGACCTGTGAAACAGAGGCACAACTTTGGCAGACGTTAGCTGAAACGCGCATCGATTTGATTATTCTTGAACCGGCGAATGGGAATGATTGGATTTGGAGTTTTTTGAATAAGTTTAGGGCAGACGAACAGGGTAAAGAAATCCCGATAATTTTTTGTACAGTGTTGGATGAACGAAAAAGAGGGCTAGAACAAGGCGTTTCTGCTTACCTGATTAAACCAGTATATGCCAACGTTTTACACTATTATGTACAAAAGGCTTTAGAAAATTACGTGTGATAAGGAGGTGTGTCTGAAAAAATCGAGGTCGAGTCTCTAAAGACTTGGAATGATGATGGATAAATAACGTTAAAGATTATTACAATGAGGTAACTTTATTAGATCTGTGAGGAGAATAATGGACAAAAAAGTCTATCTAATACTGATATTTATTATTGCGGCTTCATTATTGTTGGTTGGTTGTGGTCAAACAGAAGCTCCAGCTGCCTCAAACGAGCCTGCCGTAGACAATGTGGCTGAAACGACAACAGAAGATACGACAGCTCAGGAAACTGAAGTAGAAACTGAAGCAGAAGAAACTGTAGCAGAAGAAGCCGAAGCCGAAACTGAGGCGATGAGTGAGTTGTCTGGGTCACTGGAGTTTTTGACCGGAACAGGGATCGACTCAGAATTATATTTGATGTACGAAACCCTGACGGAGGCGTTCATTGCGACCCATCCTGGTGTCGAGATTGAACTGGTGCCTTCCAGTACCGACCACGAAGGGGAAATCAAAACCCGGTTGGCTTCGGGCAATGTTCCCGATATTTGGATGACCCACGGTTGGTCGGTTGGCCGCTATGGCGATTTTCTCTTGCCACTCGAGAATGAAGCGTGGGCGGCTGACCTCAACCCGGCTTTAGAGCCAGTGATGATCAGCCCTGAAGGACACTTGTATGCCTTCCCCATCGACTTAGACATTGCTGGCATTTTGTACAATGGTGATGTTCTAGCTGAGGCGGGTTTCACCCCTGAAGAGATCAAAACCTGGGACGATTTTATGGCGGCTGCCGATGCTGTTGCCGCCAATGGCCAAATCCCGATTTACAATGCGGGTAAAGATCGTTGGCCGACCGGTCTGTATGTCGATTGGATTGCTCCGGGCGCAATGACCGATGAGACCTATGACTCGTTGCTGGCTGGTAATTTCACGCCTGATGAGTATGGCCAAGCCTTGGAGATGGTCGCTACCTTCCGCGATGCGGGCTACTTCAACCCAGACTACAGTTCTGCCACGACAGACGACATCTCGTTGGCGTTGGCCCAAGGTGACACTGCCTTTAGCTTCTTGATGAACTTTGTGGCTGTGACGGGTTATACTTACAACCCTGAGGCTAACATCGGCTTTATGCCTGTTCCGGCTTTTGATGGTGGTGAACCATACTTTATCTCCGGTGAAAAGAACGCGTTGGGTATCTGGAAAGACTCGGAGAATGTGGATGTAGCCAAAGCCTACATCGCCTTCTTGGCCCAACCTGAGAACTTACAGCAACTGGCCGAGTCAACCGGTTCGGCGGCTGGGTTGACTACAGTTGAGGTTGATTTGGGAGGCTTGACCGACTCCTTTGCCTTAGCCCAATCTACGGCCACTGTGCCCTATTTTGATCGGGTCTATATGCCCAACGGTGCCTGGGACTCCATCGTCTCTACAACTGAGGGTGTTTTAACCAACCAGATGTCCATGGATGAGTCTCTGGCTAAAATTGAAGAGGATTTCAATGCTTTGTATGCGCAACAGGCTGGTGGAGAGGCTCAACCTGCTGAAGAAACAGAGGCAGAGACTGAAGCTATGGTTGAACTGTCAGGGTCGTTGGAGTTCCTAACTGGCACAGGGATCGACTCAGAATTGTATCTGATGTATGAAACGCTGACCGAAGAGTTCATTGCCGCTCATCCTGGGGTCGAAATTGAACTGGTACCTTCCAGTACCGACCATGAAGGGGAGATCAAAACCCGACTGGCTTCGGGCAACGTCCCTGATATTTGGATGACCCACGGCTGGTCGGTTGGCCGTTATGGCGATTTTCTCCTGCCTTTGGAAAGCGAACCTTGGGCAGCTGACCTGAACCCAGCTTTGGAACCAGTCATGATTAGCTCTGAAGGGCACCTGTATGCCTTCCCCATCGACTTAGACATTGCGGGTATTTTGTACAATGGCGATGTCTTAGCTGAGGCGGGTTTTGCCCCTGAGAACATCAAAACTTGGGATGATTTTATGGCTGCTGCTGATGCTGTCGCCGCCAACGGTCAAATCCCGATTTACAATGCGGGTAAAGACCGCTGGCCGACTGGATTGTATGTGGACTGGATTGCTCCCGGTGCAATGACCGATGACACTTACGAGTCGTTGTTGGCTGGTAACTTCACGCCCGATGAATATGGTAAAGCTTTAGAGATGATTGCCACCTTCCGCGATGCGGGCTACTTCAATCCTGACTATAGTTCAGCCACTACCGATGACATCTCATTGGCACTGGCCCAAGGCGACACCGCTTTCAGCTTCTTGATGAACTTTGTGGCCGTGACGAGCTACACTTACAACCCTGATGCCAATATCGGCTTTATGCCGGTTCCGGCTTTTGATGGGGGTGAGCCATACTTCATCTCTGGTGAAAAGAATGCCCTGGGTATCTGGAAAGACTCGGAGAATGTGGATGTAGCCAAAGCCTACATCGCCTTCTTGGCCCAACCCGAAAATCTGCAGCAACTGGCCGAGTCAACCGGTTCGGCGGCTGGGTTAACCACAGTTGAGGTTGATTTGGGGGGCTTGACCGACTCCTTTGCCTTAGCCCAATCTACGGCCACTGTGCCTTATTTTGACCGGGTCTACATGCCCAACGGTGCCTGGGACTCTATCGTTTCCACTGCCGAGGGGGTATTGACTGGCCAAATGTCAATGGATGAGTCTCTGGCTAAAATTGAAGAGGATTTCAATGCCTTGTATGCACAACAGGCTGAATAGCCGATAATCTGCTAACATCTGATGGGGGAGTGACCTGCCACCCCCCATCAGATGTTTTTAATGATCAACTTGGCTGGCAAGCCCTCATGTTAGGCAGCGTGATTAAGGAAATAATGATGTTACATGCAACGGATGTAGAACAATCTGCACAATTGAAGTCCCCACCCAAGAGAAGAACGCCATTCTTCTCAAGACCGGGCAGTGTCAATTTATTTTATGTCCCGGCCCTGCTTCTATTTATCATTTTCACGATCTACCCCCTGCTTTCAGGTATCCAGTTATCCTTTACAGATTGGGATGGTTATACCTCATCCAGAGATTTTGTTGGGCTAGATAATTACATCAGGCTGTTTTCTGATAAATTCTTTCGACAGGTGTTTTTGAACACCCTCATTTATGGCGTGGCCAGTACAGGCTTCCAACAAGTTTTAGGATTAACATTGGCCCTCATTCTTGATATGAAAATCAAAGGTCGGGAAATCGCCAGGGCAATCGTTTATCTACCTGTGCTTATCTCGCCGGTTATCATGGGCACGATGTACTACTTGTTGCTTCAATATCGTTATGGGGCCCTGAATGATATTGTCGTGGTGTTTGGGGCTGAGCGTATTGCTTGGCTGAGTGATGCCAATATTGCAATTGGAATCATTATCTTTATCAACACCGTTCAATTTGTCGGTTTATCCATGATTATTTACCTGACCGGCCTACAAAATATTCCTGTAACCTACTATGAAGCGTCTGATATTGATGGAGCCTCATTGTGGCAACAATTTCAGTTTATCACGATACCCCTGCTCTATCCGGCCTTTGTCACGAGCGTTATCATTAATTTAATTGGTGGCTTGAAATTATTTGACATTATCGTTGTCTTAACCAATGGCGGACCGGGCTACTCAACCAATTCTGTATCAACATTCATTGGGATCACCTATTTTGATGCTCAGAGTGCTGGATACGCCTCTTCGATGGGGGTTGTTCTATTTCTTTTGATTTTGCTGGTGACGGTTGTCCTCAACAATGTGCTGAGAAAGAGAGAGGTGGAATTCTAATGAATAGAACTTGGAAAATTTTGGGCATCATTTTCTTGCTGGGATTCATTGTGGTCCAACTCACTCCATTTTACATTGCGTTGACGGTCTCCAGCAAACCCAGAACCGATTTATCATCACGCTGGTCGCCACCCCAAGAAGAGCTCTATATCGAAAATTACGAAACGGCGATTAATCGCGGAAATATCTTAACGGCCATCAGAAATAGCGTCATCATCACCAGCATCTCTACCTTTTTTGTTTGTTTGATTGGCAGTTTGGCGGCCTACCCTTTGGCCCGGTTGAAGACAAAATTTAACCGGGTCATCATGCTCATCATCTTAGGGACGATTATGGTTCCGCCGCTGAGTATTTTGGTGCCGCTTTACACGATGATGAACAATCTGAATGCCGTTAACACCTATTGGGGGATGATTGTGCTAATGACCACCGGGCAACTTCCCTTGAGCATTTTCTTGTACGCCAATTTTATCTCGACCTTGCCCATTTCTATCGAAGAAGCAGCCCGGATTGATGGGGCTAACTACCTACAAATCTTCTTTAGAATTGTTTTGCCTCTGATGAGGCCGGTCACCGCCACAGTGATTATTCTGGCCGGTACCTTTATTTGGAATGACTATCAACTGTCGCTGTATATGCTGACCACCTCTGAAATGCGAACAATTACGACAGCGATTGGGGCCTTCTTCTCGCAACAGAGTAGTAATTTAGGCGCAGCCTCAGCTGCTTCGTTAATGGGGATGCTGCCAATTCTGATTGCCTACTTATTTCTACAACAATACTTTATTAAGGGGATGGTTGCCGGGGCCGAAAAAGGATAGCTTGATTTTACCCTTGTGGAGTTTTTTATTATGCTAATTGATAAATACCAATATTCTACAGAATTATATCGCATTGAGTTCGATCTTATCGAGAATGAGTGCGCGATCTTTTCCATTTTAAGTAATAAGATGTTATTTCGATTTGCGATCGACTCGGCCATTGACACGCTGACAAACCTAGATAAAACCTCATCGATTGAGCTCCTTTCCAATGAACATCTTGGCGAAATTCAAACCTTAACATTTGAGATAAAGAGCAACATTTGGCCCAAGAAACAGGTACTGTTTGAGTTACACCCAGCCCATATTTTGTATCAGGTAATTATTGCCGGACGTGGACAGCGGATAACTGATCTGAATTATTTTGTCAATCGTAATGGCAAAACAAACACTACTGATTTCACCAAAATCTATAGTCCGCGTTTTGATTGGTTGGAGGGGGAAGTCGTTGGGTGCACCAGCCACGACGAGTCGTTGGGGTGTCAACAGTGGCTCAGCCCACCGCCATTTTGTTACGCATTCTTAAGTGAACAAGAAAGCGTCTCTTGTGGGGTCGCGGTCAATGAGGGTGAGTATAACTTTCTCAGCTTTGATTATACGGGTAGCCAAGGGCCTTCTTTTAGATTGACTTATGAAGCCCATACGGTGGCTGATCCAGAATTTGTCTCACCCAAGTTAGTGATCGGTTTTGGTAGTCAAGATAAGAATGAGGCCATTGCCAATCACATCAACTGGTTGAGGAAGAATAATTATCTTCGTCAGGAGCAAAACAAAACAATTCCGAACTGGTGGCGAGAACCGTTATTCTGTGGTTGGGGCCAGATGCGTTACGACTACCGCTTTGACCACGATGGTCATGAAAATGATAGTTTCATTAATGTAACCTTTTACTGTACGGAAAAATTATATCGCAACTATGTGGCCTCAATGGCTGAACACAATATTAACCCTGGGACCATCATTATTGATATGGGCTGGGCTGAACAACCTGCCTTGCACACACCCAGCAAAAAACGGTGGTCTGATATGAGAGGCTTCATCGAGGAACAGCATCAGTTAGGCCGAAAAGTGCTGTTGTGGTATACGCCGGTCGTGACCGAAGGCTTGCCGCTTGAAGCCTGTATGACCTTATCTGGCAAACCAGTCTGTCCAGATCCAACGTCGCCGGCTTATATCGAAATTCTTGAAAATGAAATACGCAGGATGGTCTCGGCTGATGTAGATTGTCTAAACGCAGATGGCTTTAAGATCGACTTCACCCAAAATACTCCCTCCGAAAATGGCAGATTTACCGGCTATATCAACAATTTCTGGGGCCTTATCAATGAAAGTAATGCCAAATATCTTTATGCGCCTCTCGGTCAGAGAACAGAGTTAATCAAAACACACGACTCAAAATGGGGGGTTGAAATACTAAAGGCATATATCCGGCTCATTTATCAGAGTATGAAAAAATATAAGCCTGACAGTATGCTCATCACTCATACTGCCAACCCCTATTTTGCCGAAGTTGTCGATGTGCTACGACTTAATGATTTGGATGGTGAGTGTGAAGATGTGTTAGGGGTGATGCACAACAGAGCTAAAATTGCCAAAATGTGTTCTAAGAATTGGCTGATTGATACGGATAATGATCTGATGGTAGACAAAGATCGATGGCGAGCTTATATCAAACTCCAACCTCAACTCGGTATTCCTGACACCTATTACATTAATGCCATTGCAAATTCGCTGGAAACATTTGATGACAGTGATTATGATCTTTTAAGACAAATTTGGGATGACTATCGCCAGCATTTAGGGGTAAGAAATAACGCTAATATCTGATTTTTGAATTCAATCGAAATAAGCCGCTCGTCCTGATAGCTGGGGGCAGATACAAATGGCGGGGTGTCCAACTTTAGGCATCCCGCCATTTAGTTTATAGCGTGCCACCTTAAGCTTAAGCGGATTGTATCGCCATCCACTTTACTTGAAAACAGGATGATTGGTCTGGCGTTCAAATTGTTATCTGAAGGGCGCATTTTATGATGCGCTCTTCTTTTTTATTTTTTGATACTTGACTGACGGTCAGTCAGTATGATATAATGTACACATTGGAGGGTGATTGATATGGCACGTATAACAAAAGCACCAGAAGAAAGAAGATTGGAAATCATAGAAACAGCCAAAAAACTGTTTGGAGAAAAGGGGTATAGTAAAACTTCTGTTGAAGCCATTATCAAAGAAATGGGAGTCGCGAAAGGAACCTTTTACTACTACTTCAAATCAAAAGAAGAGGTTCTTGAAGCCGTTGTTAACCATACCCTAGATCAAATTGTGGACATGGTGGAGCAAGTCGCTAATGATGCGTCCTTGGACGCCTTGACTAAGATGCAATTGCTCCTCTCCGATAGTCACATCGGCAATGAAGATACCGAGGAGCTTGTGGAACACTTACATTTACCAGCGAACAGGGCGTTACATGAGGCCACCAACATCCAGACTGTCCTCAAATTATCACCACTATTCGCCAAAGTTGTTGAGCAAGGTAATCGGGAGAAAGTCTTTAATGCAAGATACCCTCTTGAAACGATGCAGTTTTTACTAACAGGGGGGCAATTTTTACTGGACGGTAGGCTATTTGACTTTAGCGAACAGGAAATCAGGACAAGACGTTTGGTATTGCAGGAAATTGTAGAAAAAGCTCTGGGGGCTGAACCTGGTACCTTTAATTTTATGAACCAAACTCAGTAAGGGTTTGATTATTTAGATGACAGATTTTCTTGAACACATGGGAAAGAGAGGGAAGCCTATTATGTTCGTTGCAAAAATATTGAAAAAAGATTTTCTTAGAAAAAAAAGCATCACAATTGTGGTATTTGCCTTTATGTTTCTCTCTGCTTGGCTGGTTGCTGGTGGCTCAAATCTGATTGTGGAATTGAGTAATGCTTTGAACAGTCTGTTTGCTACAGCGCAGGCACCTCATTTTGTTCAAATGCACGCCGGTGACATTGATCAAGCTGAAATTGATCGCTGGGCTGCGGACAACAGCCTAGTAAAAGCACAACAAACCGTGGAGATGATAACGATTGATGGTCCCAGTATCTATCTGGGAGACAGCCCCACCGCCGAAGAAAACAGCATTATGGACATCAGTTTTGTCCAGCAGAATGACGCCTTTGATTTTCTTCTTGACCTGGATAACCGGATCATTCAAGTTGCCCCCGGAGAAATTGCGGTGCCCATCTATTTCAGGCAGGAAAAACAGCTTAAGCTTGGCGATAACGTCAGAATTACCAACCTGCCGTTTGAGATGGATTTCACCATTGCGGCTTTTGTCCGGGATGCACAGATGAACCCAGCCATCATCCACTCCAAACGTTTTGTGGTGAATGCCGCAGATTACGCCGAATTGGCTGAGATATTCCAGGAAAAGGAATACCTGATTGAATTTCTCTTAACAGATACTAGCCGGGTAGATGAATTCAGCGCGGCCTATCTTGCCTCAGACTTGCCCAAAAAGGGTCCGACTGTTGATGAGTCGTTGTTCAAAACCCTCAATGCCTTGACAGATGGCATCGTGGCTGGGGTGGTGATTGTGTTAAGTCTACTGCTGATGATCATAGCTATCCTTTGCCTGCGATTTACCATGCTGGCTACCATTGAAGAGGACTACCGAGAAATTGGGGTTATGAAAGCCATCGGTATCGCGCAGACGGATATAAAACGGATTTATCTATCCAAGTATATGGCGATGGGGGTGTTCGCTGTTTTGCTGGGCTATCTGGCTTCATTGGTAAGTCATCAATATTTGGCTGCTAATATCCTGTTGTATATCGGTCACGCATCCAAAAGCCTGCTCCAATACGCTATTCCTGCTGTAGCTGCCGCAAGCATCGCCCTGATTGTGGTGCTGACTTGTCTACTTATCCTCAGACAGGTGAACCGGATTACAGCCGTTGAAGCTTTACGCTCCGGTGGCACCAGTGAGTCTGTAAAAAATATTAAATTTTTGAGCCTTAGACACAGCCGTCTGCCAGATATCAACATCTTGCTTGGCTTACGTGACCTTTTGCAGCGGTTTCGGATGTTTGGCTTACTTTGTTTTATGTTTTTCTTCTCCGCTTGTATCGTGATTATCCCGATTCATTTCCTGACCACAATGACCTCGCCGACATTCATCGCTTATATGGGGATTGGGCAATCTGATATTCGGATCGATCTGCGGCAATCGGAGGAGATTGTTGACCGTTTTGATCGTATGATTACCACAATTGCCAACGATCCCGAGGTAGAACGGTTTGCGCCGATGGTAACCTCTCAATTTAAGGTGGTTCTGAGTAACGGTGAAGTGGAGACGATCAATATTGAAACTGGAGATTTCACCTTGTTCCCACTGGACTATCTGGATGGTGTCGCCCCCCAGAATGCAGGTGAAATTGCGCTCTCGTTTCTTAAGGCCCAGGATATGGACAAAGGTGTGGGCGATCCCGTCGCGTTGTTGGTAGATGGGCAAGAACAACTATTGACAGTGAGCGGGATTTACCAGGATGTGACGAATGGCGGTCGGACGGTGAAGGTGGTTTTGCCGTCAGCAATACCACTCGATCCTGAAGATGTGTTGTGGTACACCGTCAATCTGGATTTGAAATCGCCGGACAGGATTTCTGAGAAAGTTCAAGAATATTCTATGGCGTTTGCCCCAGCACGTGTGACAGATTTGGAAGGCTATATTGCCCAAACCCTTAGCAATACGATTGCCCAACTTGAAAAGGTCACGTTGATTGCCATTGCCGCCGGGCTTCTGGTCTCGGTACTGATGACCGCCCTGTTTTTAAAAATGCTGATTGCCAGAGATGGTTCGCAGATCGCCATCATGAAGAGCTTGGGATTTTCATTACGCCATATTCGCATTCAGTATCTCACCAAAACATTGTCCCTTTTGACCATCGGCATCCTGCTAGGAACGGTCTTTGCTAATACCGCCGGCCAAGGCCTAGTCAGTACGCTCTGGGCATTTATGGGCGCGGCGCAAATCAGCTTCGTTATTAATCCGCTACAAGCATATGTGCTATTGCCATTACTCTTGATGTTAACCGTTTCTATCACAACCGTAATCAGCATCGTAGGCATCAAAGATACCAGTATTATTCAAATGATCACTGAATAACACGTCACAATGGAGGATTACAATGAATACTTTATTAGAATCAAAACAGTTACAAAAAACGTTTACCCTTGGAAAAAATAATAAACAAATGATATTAAAGGATGTGGATTTGCGTATTGAGCGTGGTGAATTCGTCTCAGTGATGGGGCCTTCTGGATCGGGAAAATCAACCTTGCTGTACAACATCAGCGGGATGGATCGTATGACATCCGGTAGTGTAAGCTTTAACGGCCAGGAACTCTCTACTCTATCCGAAAAAGAGTTAGCTGGGCTGCGATTGCATAAGATGGGCTTTATCTTTCAGCATGTCCATCTCCTGAAAAACCTGTCGGTCTTCGACAATATTGTGATGACCGCCTATTTAGCGAAGGAATGTCGCCGTGATCTCATCAATCAACGTGCGGTGGAATTAATGAAGCAAACCGGTATCGCTGAATTGGCTGATCATAGCATCAACCAAGTTTCTGGCGGTCAATTGCAGCGGGTCGGTATCTGTCGGGCCCTGATCAATGAGCCAGAGATGATCTTCGGCGATGAGCCAACGGGCGCATTAAACTCGAAATCCGCCACAGAAATTATGAAATTGCTGGGCGAGATTAATCAAACTGGGACAACGATTTTGTTAGTGACACATGATGTTAAAGTAGCCGCCAAAACTGAACGCGTGCTGTTTATGTTGGACGGCAGGATTGCAGGGGAGTATAAGCAAGAGAAATATGATGAAGCCCGCGACGACATCAAAGCCCGTGAGGAAAAGCTGAACGCCTGGTTAGTTGAAATGGGGTTCTAAAAATGACAGCCCATATCGAACGTAAAGAAAAAAACTCGTTGGTTAATGTTTTATCGATTCGTGATTTTCGATTACTGTTTGCTGGGGTTTCAACCTCTTTGCTGGGTGATCAATTTGCCCTGATCGCCACGCCTTGGTTGGTGTTGCAACTCACCGGCGATCCGCTGGCCCTAGGCATTGTGCTGGCGCTGGAAGGTATTCCCCGCGCTTTGTTTATGCTGTTTGGTGGGGCGATTACCGACCGTTTCTCACCGCGAATTATCATGCTGATGTCAGACATTGCCCGTTTTGTGCTGGCCGCCCTGATGGCGATTGTGATCTTTACCGGCATGGCGCAAATATGGATCGTCTATGCCTTCAGCCTGGGCTTTGGGCTGGTGGCCGGGTTTGCTGTGCCTGCCGGGAACAGCATTGTGCCGATGTTGGTCAAAGAAAAAGATATACAGGCCGGGAACTCGCTGGTGATGGGTATGGGGCAGTTGGTTGGGTTTATTGGCCCTTTTATGGCTGGTATCTTGATTGGCCGATACGCCGAATCATTTTTTGGGATCGGGTTAGCCTTTGCGATCGATGCCGTTACCTTTGCCATATCAGCCCTGATGTTATGGCTGATGCGTGGCGGAGGGAAACGCTCCGTTTCAGCCGATGACCCAGAAGGCGAAAGTGTCTGGGCCGCTATTGTGGCTGGGTTGAAATACGTGTGGGATGATCATGCCCTACGCTTGATATTCTTGGTCATCGCTGCCGTCAACTTTTTGTTTGTGGGGCCAATTCTGGTGGGTATTCCGGTGCTAGCCGATCAACGGTTAGCCGAAGGGGCGGTCGCCTTCGGGCTCCTGATGTCTGCTTTTGCGGTGGGCAATCTGGTGGGCTTTCTCTTGGCCGGGGCACTACCCCGGCCTGGGGGAAGGGTGATGCGTTTCATCCTGATTGGATTGCTGACCGTGTTTGGTCTGGCAACAGTCTTGGTCGGCTTTGTTCACTTAACCTGGATCGATTTTGGGCTAATGCTATTACTTGGTTTGGGGAACGGCTACGTCACCATCATCCTCTTCACCTGGATCCAAACTCGTACGCCTAAAGAAATGTTGGGTAGAGTTATGAGTTTGTTGATGTTGTCCAGTGCCGGATTGATCCCTATTTCTCAAGCCATATCGGGAGCAGTGATTACCTGGAATTTGATCTTGTTATTTGTTTTTGCTGGCGGGTTGATTGTTTTGGTCACCATTTGGACCGCTTTTCAACCAGCCCTGGTTACTTTTAGCGAAAGTTTAGTCGCATCAAACTGACCTGGATGCTTTTTGCTGATAATAAAAATCCTCGCTAAGCAGCGAGGATTTTTATTATAGGTGTGGATCCTTTTTAGAAGTTTCAGCAAAATAAACCGTCAAATGCTTAACTAGGTTTCTATCCAAAGGATTTAGATGAAGTAGTAATATTTGGCGATACACCCAGACACACTTTAAAGATATACTATCGATTATTGCCATCAGGTGTAGGGTATTGTTTTGTTTGTTGGTTTTTATAGTGATGCTGGTGAAATGGAATGCTAGGCATGCAAACGTAAAAGGAGAATATTTTTGTTACACATTCTTACCGTCCATTGGGAAGATGATCGCTGGGTCGACATTCAGCTAAAGTATTTTCAGCAGCACATCAAGATACCATATAAAGTGTATGCATTCTTAAATGACCTGCCTCAGGATCATGGGAGTAAATTCTTCTACTCTTCAACCGAACGAATTAAATCACATGCGATGAAACTTAACCTACTAGCAGATATGGCCTCGCTTCACGCAACCAATGATGATGATTGGTTGATGTTCATTGATGGAGATGCTTTTCCCATTGGGGATGTTGTATCCTTCGCTTCCAGCCACTTGAGTGAATATCCTCTTCTGGCCATACAGCGAAAAGAAAACATTGGCGACATACAGCCACATCCCTGCTTTTGCATAACGACAGTTAAATTTTGGCAAGAGATAAAGGGGGACTGGAAAGAGGGATACCGTTGGGAAAACTCTGACGGGGAGATGGTATCTGATGTTGGTGGCAATTTGCTTGAGCAATTAGAGAAAAAGAATGTAGAGTGGTATCCCTTGTTAAGAAGTAACAAAAGAGAGCTACATAAGTTGTGGTTCGGCATCTATGGGGACTTGGTTTATCATCATGGCGCTGGTTTTAGGAAAGGATTTTCGCGAATTGACTATAGAGATGATCGAATTTTACCCTCTCTTAATATCAATAATAAATTGTTAAAAAAACTTTACCAGTACGCTATAAAGCTAGAAAGAAAGATATTAATACAAACAATTAATTATAAAAATAGTTCATTGGTAGAAGATGTCTATCAATCTATTTTAAGTGATGTCAATTTTTACCATTATTTCCAAAAAACCGATGCCGGATAAAAAGAAAACGCTCCAACAAACGCAATCATAATCGATGCTACGGCACTAGTCTCAAACGTCGTCGATGAAATTCTTAGACTAAATAGGTGTTGCCTATAGTTCATTCAACCTACATTTCAACGATTATTGTGATTTAGCCTTGCTCAGGCGGCCCAAAAAGTCAGCCATCAACCCTTCTCCATACTAACATATTCAATACTCACCTAATAATTGCCAAAGATGTTCTCAATATCGACCTCATTTAGGAATACATCATGGAACAACATTTAGCGAAAAACGGAAATCCACCTGCAATTGTCGTTGGTCTCGATAGTCATCAGGGCATTCAAACCGCTCGTATATTGGCCTCGCATCAGATACCGATTATTGCGCTGGCCCAATCGCCGGATCATTACTGTTGTCGTACTCGAGTTTGTGAGCAGATTCTTTACACTGATTTTACCAGCCAAGACCTTATTAAAACACTCAAGTCACTCGGTCCCACGCTATCACAAAAAGGCGTTCTGATCCCTTGTTCCGATGTGACTGTCCAACTCATCTCTCAACACCGGGATGTATTGCAGCCGTGGTATTACATCCTGCTTCCAGATGAAACAATCGTCGAGCGGTTGATAGACAAAATCCAGTTTTACACCTATGCCCAAGAACAGAACCTTCCCATCCCCCAAACAATGATCCTTTACAACCGTGAGGATGCCAAACGCGCTGCGCAAACGATGACATTCCCTTGTGCTCTAAAGCCCCCAATTAGCGCAGACCCGCGCTGGGAACAGAATAGCAAGCATAAAACATATAAAGTGGCCAAGCCGGAGGATTTGCTTGAGCTATATGATGTTTGTAGTAAATGGGCTGATGTCCTCATTGTGCAAAAGTGGGTCGAGGGTGATGATACCGCCCTCTACATTTGTAACACCTATTTCAGTCGAAGTTCAGAGCCGCTTGTCACCTTCATATCGCGTAAGTTGCGCCAGTGGCCCCCACGAACAGGGGAGTGTTGTTTGGGAATCGAAGCTGATAACAAAGTTATTCTGGACGAGACACTCCGCTTGTTCAAGATGGTCGGTTATTATGGCTTGGGTTACATGGAAATGAAGCGGGATAAGCTTGATGGGAACTACTACATTATGGAACCTAATGTTGGACGCCCCACTGGACAAGGCCCTATCGCAGAGGCGGGCGGTGTTTCACTCTTGTATACAATGTACTGTGACACAGTTGGCTTGCCCTTGCCTGCTAATCGGGCTCAACAATACGGTCAAATAAAGTGGATTTACCTTCGGCGCGATTTGCAGTCTGCCGTTTATTATCTGTTACGCGGTGAACTCAATCCGTTAACTTGGCTTCGTTCGCTGTTTGGTGTACGCGGTTTTGCCCTCTTTTCCTGGCGTGACCCACTTCCCTTTTTAGGGGATATTACGCGTGCTATTCGGTTATTCCTGATACCAGAAGAACGAAAGAAGCGAGATTACACATCATCAGCTGTATAGTTTGATCTGTAAGATTGATTTCGTGTTTGCTGAAGTCACGCTTATATAACCATAAAAATATACCTCCACTTCGGCCACAAACCTGCCTGTGGTATAATTTATCCTCTTTAATTTACCGTAAAATCAGGCAATCAATGAACACCAATCACCTGATACAACCTCTATATCAACCACTCCAACCAACCGTTGGTGATAGGGCAGGTGCAAATGTGGGATACCGAGAATTTGCTCCATCGACTGCCCTGAAACCATACATCTATTGCTATTGGGTGCTTTGGTCTGAAACACCCCTCCAATCACCATATACCTATCGGATTATATCAGATGGTTGTGTTGATCTTTTGATAAATTGCACCACATTCGAGCGTCTCGTCGTGGCTGGGACGGCTAACACCTCAACCACAGTGTCGTTCAATAATAAATTGGAATACTTTGGCATTCGTTTCTTGCCAGGGTGGTTCCACCATTTTTTTCGACTGCCCCTCAAAGAGGTAGCTAACGCTATGATTGTCTGTGAAGATATTTGGGGCAATCAATTGGAGGCCTTTGAAGCCCAACTATTTTCTGCCCATTCGGCAAAGGACAGGATTGAGATAGCTGAAACCTTTCTATTACAACGATTGGTGGCAAATAATAAGCAGCCCGATCCGCGTTTGTTGACGTTGCTGGAAAAAATATATCAGCAACAGGGGCATCTTTCAATCGAAAATGCGCCGATGAGTGATATCAGCCCGCGTCAATTACGCCGGGTTTTTGATAAATATATTGGGGTACCCCCTAAAACTTTTGCCCGTATTGTCCGCTTCCAATCCGTACTGCGGGCGATGATGCACGAGCCGAAAGCGGACTGGGGCAAGGTTTGTTTTGATTTTGGCTACTATGACCAAGCTCACTTCATCCACGAATTTAATGACTTCTTTGGCTCATCTCCTACCGCTGTGACTTTTCCGCAAAAGTGACCGATTTTTACAATTGAATTCTTGAATTTTGTGGTATCTTGGGCTTGCAAATTTAAGTCTTATTAAATCTTGTTTAGTCAAAAAGGAGATAACCTATGAAGTTCAATGCAGGGATCATTACATCAAAGCTTGAGGAAACCAAAGCCTTCTATACTGAAACATTAGACTGGCGGGTTGATTTTGAGAATGACTTTTTCTTGCTGCTTGGCAGCGAAAGCGGCAGCCAAATTTCATTCTTGCTGCCCAATCACCCCAGCCAAAAGCCCTTATTTCAACCAGCGTTTAATGGGGAAGGTGTATTTATTACCATTGAAGTGCCTGATGTGGATCAAGCGTATGAACGCATCAAAGCCTTGGGGACACCCATTGCAATTGAGCTGCGAGATGAGCCGTGGGGCGATCGACATTTCGCGATTGTTGATCCCAATGGCGTAGGCGTAGACATTGTGACATATACCCCACCCCCTTCAACTGAGAATTAGGGTCTAAGCGCCACATCATCCCAAAATCATTCAGCACCGCCCGAAGCTAGGATGCCTACTTTCGGGTGGTGTATCATCAGAAAGGTGACTATGAAACTAAGCACAGAAATTTATACCAGTAAGGTTTTGGAATCAAAGGCGTTTTATATTGAGCATTTGGGGTTTGAGTTGAAGCTTGAGCAGGAAGGCTTTGTTGTGTTAAAACATCGCGATAATCCCGAATATGAATTGATGTTTTGTGTGCCTCACTCGCCTTTTGTCCACCCGATTTTTCATCCTGAGTTTCAGGGAAACGGTGTTCTTTTTCAATTTGAAGTGGATAATGTCGAGCAGGAATACCAAAGAGTGCAAGCTTCGGACCTACCGATTGCTGTCGAATTAGTGAATGAAGAGGTCAATGGCTATCACTTCACCCTGGTTGATCCAAACGGCATTCTCATTGATATTGTAACCTATGACACACCTGCTTGATAGGCTGAGCCATAAGGACAAAGTAAAGAGGCCACTCGCTTTGATAATCGTCAGCTAATCGTTGGATTTGGAACAAGATATGTTTCGAAAAATCTTGTAGACTAGAGCAGCATTTGAGTATCAAAGGGTTTCATCATGCTTTATTCTCAGATATTTACAAAGAGCAGCCCGCTATTTTATTTTAGTTTGTGGATTGTGTTTGTACCGATTCTTCTGGGCGGATGTAGCCCCAATCAAATCGAAACCGAAGCTAAATCTATCGGATTGCCACAAACGATTGAAACAGAACTCCCCCTAAATCAGCGCGTGAATCTCAATCAAGATTTACATCTTAAACAAATCAAAAATGGTGTTTTTGTGGTGACCCACGAATTCCCTTGGCCAGCGAACTCATTGATTGTTGAAATGGATAATGGACAATTGGTTTTAGTCGATACGCCCTATACACCAGAGGCGACCAGAGACTTAATCGCTTGGCTAAAGCTTGAATTTGGTGAGAGAGACATCGTGGCGATCAATACAGGCCCCCATGTTGATAATTTAGGGGGAAACAAATTTTTGGTCGAGCAGGGAATACCTGTATACGGGTCTGAGTTAACGGCAGAATGGTTGATGATAAACGGTGAAAGAACTCAGCAGCTTATCTTGACGTGGTTAGAGGCAGCCCACGATCAATATTATTATGAAGGTCATCAACAAATAACCTATGTTCCCCCAACGCAATTGTTCAAGCTGGATGAAAATCCAGAATTGCAATTTGGCGATGAAACAATTCAGATTTACTATCCAGGAGCAGGGCATACCCCGGATAATATCGTTGTTTATTTCCCAAGCAAAAAGGTGCTATTCGGCGGATGTATGATCCTGGCCGGGGATACCTTAGGGAACACGACTGATGCAGATTTAGATGAGTGGCCCAATTCTGTGGAAAGGTTATCTCAATTTGATGTTGAAATATTAATCCCCGGTCATGGAACCAGATTTGATGCTGGATTGCTGACCCATACAAGTAACCTGTTGTCTGAAATACAATGAATGAGTTTTTGGATATAGAACGATCTTATCTTGCCGACCTTATTCGTGTCCATTGCTGGGCTGTATTGTGTTAGCCAACTCCACGAACACTTGGTCCCATTTCTTTTTATCTCCGAAGTACGCGCTATCGCTTCGGACCAACTATGGCTAAGTCCCCGCTACCAGTATGATAGACTTAATAGTTAATCTACATTACCAGTGCCGACAAGTGACCAATCCCCACTTACAGGGGTATGTATGTCTATCCCCCCCTGACGTTGACCGTTTTGCATTGGCCAATAATGCACTTGACCCAAGCGATGCTGCCAAAC
>JANQQF010000033.1 GCA_028285035.1 Phycisphaerae bacterium | reverse complement strand
GGCTGGGCAGCTCATCTACACCCCAATTGGCAATGTCACCCACTTCAAACTCTTGAAGATGCTCCAACACTTGGGTGTTGACCTCGATAGTGTAACCTTGATCCCTTCTGAGGGCGGTCCTGCTGCCGTTGCCGCCTTTGAAAACGGCGATGTGGCGATGGCCTGTGCCTTTGGTGGTGCGGTCAACAACATGCTCGCCGCAGGTGGTAATCTGGTCATGACTGGCGCGGAGCAAGAAGCCATTGGTATTCGTGTCTTTGACATCATCTCTGCCCCTCGTTCATTCATTGAAGCCTATCCCGACGCTGTAACAGCTTTCCTTCAAGTGACTGAAGATGCAAATTCGGCTTATACAACGGACCGTGCTTCTAAAGAAGCGATCATTGCCGAGGCTGCTGGGATGGAAGTCGATGCCTCAAATGCCTTGTTAGATGCCTTTGCCTTCCCGGATAAAGCGACCCAGCTTTCTGATGCGTGGTTAGGCGGCACCGTCCAGCAAGTGATGAAGGACCAAATGGACTTCTTCGTGGAGCAGGGCGAGATTCCAGAAGCGCTTGACAGCTATGATGCGTTTGTTGACACCTCCTTCCTGGAAGGTGTTAAGTAAAGATTTACGTTTCACGAACGTCTCTGCTATGCTTGAGACGTTCGTGAATTAATTTAGACCATAATTTGGGAGGCCGTCATCGATAGTACCATCTTAATTGGCGACGGCACCTCAAATTTTTTGAAGGAGATTTATGTATGAAAAACCTTGTGGTAGATAAGGTCAATATGGTGTACCAGTTGCCGAACGGTGGTTCGGTACACGCCTTAAATGACGTCTCCTTCGAGCTTGAAGCGGGGCGTATGCTGACATTGCTTGGCCCCTCTGGATGTGGCAAGACCACGCTTCTCAACATTGCAGCAGGCTTTTTGGCCCCAACCTCAGGGACGGTTACCTTGGGTGGCAAACCAATCACCGGCCCAGGGCAGGAACGAGGAATGGTGTTCCAACAGGGCGCGCTGTTTGAGTGGCTCAATGTATCTCAAAATATCTCATTTGGCCCGCGGATGAACCGGAAATCTCGCTCTGAGACCCAAGCATTGGTCGACGATTTGTTATCGACTGTAGGATTGCAAGGATTTGGCGACAAAGCTGTTTACGAACTCTCTGGGGGGATGCAGCAGCGCGTAGCTTTGGCGCGTTGTTTGGCCAACGATCCTGAAGTCATTCTGATGGATGAGCCGCTCGGGGCACTCGACGCCTTGACCCGGGAGAAAATGCAGAGTTTAATTCTTAAACTTTGGCAAGAGACCGGAAAAACCATCATCCTGGTTACACACAGCGTCGAAGAGGCTTTATTCCTGGGGGATCGACTGTTTGTGATGGCACCTCGGCCAGGCCGCGTTGAAAAGGAGTATGAATTGCCCTTTGCCGAGGTCGGCCTGAGCGTGAACTCCCGAGAGCTAAAAGCCTCGCCTGAATTTATCGAGAAGCGGGAGGAGTTGCTCTCGATGATTTGGGAGATGGAAGAACAGATTATGGGCCACGAAGGAGGAGCGTAATGAGTACAGCGGGTAACTTTTTGCAGCGGATGCTTGGTGGTGGTAATAAACCTGACACACGAAAAACAGTGACCTTTGGAGATGCCAGTGAGGTGACCAGTTCACGGGGTTGGCTTGTCCTTTCGGTGATCGCGTTGATGTTGCTCTGGTATTTTATCACCTTGGGTCCTGAGCCAATCCTTGACGAAAAAACATTCCCCTCACAAATACAGGCCTGGGAAGCGTTTGTGGAGTTGTGGAATGACGGCTATCGTCGGGTCACCCTGTGGGAGCACACCTATGCCAGTCTCAGCCGGGTGGTCAAAGGGTTGGCCTATGGTATTGTCATCGGCATCCCCATCGGCTTTGCGATGGGACTATCCAAACAACTACGAGGCTTCTTCGATCCTATCGTAGAATTTTTCCGCCCGATCCCCCCCTTGGCCCTATTACCGATCTTCATCCTCTGGTTCGGGATCGGGGAGGAGTCAAAAGTTAATCTCCTCGTCTGGGCCTCGGTGTGGATTATGGTGATTGCGGCCAGATCGGGCGTATTGAGTGTAAGAAGCTCCAAGGTACATTGCGCTTACTCGCTGGGGGCCAGTCGCTGGCAAATCCTGTGGTATGTCATTTTGCCAAACAGCCTGCCGGAGATATTCACGGGCGCTCGTGTCGCTCTTGGGGTTTCTTGGGGCACGCTGGTCGCTGCGGAATTGACTGGGACGGACACGGGATTAGGAGCAATGATTTTTGCAGCCAGCCGCTTCTTCCGAATGGATATTGTGGTGGTTAGCATCATCATCATCGCCATCATCTCAGTGGCGATGGACATCACGATGCGGATCCTTGAAATAAAACTCATTCCTTGGCGTGGTAAAGGATAAATCATTTTTATTAGGAGTTACACAATCCTGCAAGATCGCTGGTGTGATGCAGAGCGTCACCCCTTGGGACCAATGCAGAGTATTGGTCCGAGTACCTAAGTGTGTAACTCCTATTTTATTCCCAGGCTGACACATCACAATAATTCATTCACGCTTATTATCATCTCCCTAATTCATCAACTTCTTCTATTTTTCAACTGCATTACAACCATAAATGGCTCTCTTAAAATTCAATAATATGGCACTTGCCGCTATACCAATCTACAAATATAATTGTCGCAGTCAGGCCCATTTCTTAACAATCAAATTTTTATTCATTGGCAGTTAGTTACTTCATATCAACATTCTCTAATTTTTAGCAATATCAAGTTGCAAATACAAAGGAGTAAAAAATGGCGAAGGTTAGAATGACCCCCAGCGAAGCTTTGGTAGAAACTTTAGTCGCTGAAGGGGTGGATACGATTTATGGTATTGTTGGCTCCGCATTTATGGATGCCCTGGACATTTTCCCACAGGCAGGAATTCGATTTATTTCTGTCGCACACGAGCAGGCTGCGGCCCACGCCGCCGATGGGATGGCTCGGGTTACAGGTCGTCCACAGGCTTGTATCGCCCAAAATGGCCCTGGGATTGCGAACTTTGTCTCAGCGATCACGGCCGCTTACTGGGCACACTCGCCCGTTGTAGCAATCACCCCAGAAACTGGCTCTGGGGGGATCGGTTTGGGTGGCTTCCAGGAGCTCGACCAGATGCCGATGTTTGAAAAGCAAACGGTCTATCAAGTTCGTGTTAATCGCCAAGATCGAATGGCTGAATTAGCTCGTCGTTGTTTCTACATGGCAAAAGTTGAAAATGGGCCAACCCAACTGAACATTCCTCGTGATTTGTTCTACGGTGAGGAAGAGTATGATATTTACCCCTCACTGGATATCTCACGTGGTCCTGGTCCTAAGGCTGCCCTCGAAGAAGCCACTGAAATGATCCTCAATGCAAAATACCCGGTCATCTTATCCGGCGGTGGTGTCTCTCAATCAGACGCCTTGGAAGAGGTCAAAGAGTTGGCCGAATATATGACCATTCCCGTGGTCAACACCTACTTACACAACGACACCTTCCCCAATGATCACCCCTTGGCCGTTGGTCCAATTGGCTACTGTGGTTCAAAAGCCGCGATGCGCACCATCAACAAAGCAGATGTGGTCATCGCCCTCGGTACGCGCCTCGGACCGTTTGGCACGTTGCCCCAATACGATATGGCCTACTGGCCAGAGAATGCAAAAATTATTCAAGTTGACATCAACCACAAAGTCCTCGGTTTGACCCAAAAGGTCGATGTTGCCAGCTTGGCCGACGTCAAAGAGTTTACGCGCGAGTTGAACAGCATAATCAAAGCGCAACAGCCCGGGATGAGTCCCAATGAAGAAAAAATGGCTGAAATCGAAGCTGAGAATCAAGCATGGGCTGATGAGAAAGAACAGTGGTCAACATCCGTCAACAAATTGATGCACCCCCGTCGCTTCCTACGCGAACTCTCTCTCTCTGTTCCCAAAAAAGCCATCGTCACCACTGACATCGGCAACACTTGCTCTATGAGTAACGACTACTTTCACTTCAGCGGCGTTCGCAAGCACCTTGCGGCCTTGAGCTGGGGGAACTGTGGGTTTGCGATGGGCGCGGCAATCGGCGCGAAAATGGCGGCGCCTGATACACCTGTCTTTGCCTTCCAAGGTGATGGGGCCTATGGTATCGGCGGTTTAGCCGAGGTTATGACCTTGGTTCGCGAAGAAATTCCTGTCATTGCGGTTGTTGCCAACAACTTTGAGTGGGGCGCTGAGAAGAAGAATCAGATCGATTTCTATGAGGATCGGTTCCTTGGTACAAATCTCCGCACCAACCCGAGCTACGCTCAAATTGCTAAAGACATGGGTGCGCTTGGTTTCAAGGTTGAGGATTATAACGATGTCCAAGACGTTGTGCAGGAAGCAATGGCCTCTGGAAAGCCTTGTGTCATTGAAGGTATCATCGAGGGTGGGCAGGACGTTCTGGCTGAGCCATTCCGCCGAGACGCTTTGAAGGTGCCCCACAGAATGTTGGAGAAGTATCAGGAGGCATAGGCCGGATATTGTGATAGTTGGACTGGGTTGGACAAAAGTGCTCGTTTTCTGTTGAGCCGAATTGGAAGAATGGAAGGGTGGAAGGGTGAGTCTAGATATAACCTTCCAATCTTCCAACCTCCCACCCTTCCAGCGGTATTAACAATATTCATTGCCTCATTCCTTCAACGTAAAACAAAACTGTACCCAACAAAAAGGAACAACCCATGTTAGCCGAAAATTTAACCGAAATGGGGATCAACTCGATCTGGCATCCGTTGGTCCAACATAAAAACTTAAAACAAAATCCGCCTGTACAGGTTGTACGGGGTGAAGGCTGTTATCTGTATGACAAAGATGGCAACCAATGGCTTGACGGAGTGGCTGGTATTTGGTGTGTCAATGCAGGCTACGGTCGGAAAGAGTTGGCCGATGTAGCTGCCCAACAAATGACAAACCTGCCCTTCCTGGCCCCAACGATGACCCACGAACCAGGCATTCGGCTGTCTCACAAATTAAAAGAGATGACAGGCATCGATGGGCAGGTCTATCTCTCAAATAGTGGCTCTGAGGCTAACGAAGCTGCCTTTAAAATCGTCTGGCAGTATCATCAGCAGTCAGGTGAACCCGGCGGTCATAGACGCTATAAAATCATTTCTCGCTATCGCGCCTATCACGGCAATACCTTGGGCGCACTTAACGCTACGGGGCAAGCTGATCGTAAAGTGGGTTATGGTTCTACGATGCCCGGGTTTATTCATATTCCACCACCCTATCCTTATCGCGGCACCGAAGAGACACCCGCAGAACACGGCTTAGCCACGGCTAAAATGCTCGAAGAGACCATTGTGTACGAAGGCGCACAAACCGTCGCAGCATTCATTATGGAGCCGATGATTTCAGGCGGCGGGGTGTTGATCCCACCCGATGAATATCTCCCGGCAGTCCGAGAAGTGTGCGATAAGTACGGCGTGCTGTTGATTTTGGATGAGGTCGTTTCTGGCTTTGGGCGAACAGGCAAGATGTTCGGTCACGAGCACTGGAATGTTAAAGCGGATATCTTCACCTTCGCTAAGGGAATTGCCAGCGGCTACGTGCCCTTGGGCGCAACCGTCGTCACCCAGAAAATCTTCAATGCCTTTATGGGTGAGCCAGGTGATCACTCCCACTTCCGTCACATCAACACTTACACGATGCACCCGGTTAGCTCTGCGGTAGCTCTGCGAAACATTGAAATTATCGAAGAAGAGGGTCTGGCCGATAACTCCGCCAATGTGGGTCAATACATCATGGATCAACTTGATGATTTGATTGAGCATCCATATGTCGGCGAAGTTCGTGGTAAGGGTCTGTTAATCGGCATAGAGATGGTGGCTGATAAAGAGACCAAGACCCCGCTTGAGGGCGATAAAATGGCGGCGATTCTGAAGTATTGCAAAGACAAACGAGTGATTGTTGGGCGAAATGGTTATACTGTTCCTGGCCTGTCTAATGTTCTGCTGATTGCCCCACCATTGGTGATTCAGGAGTCGCAGGCCGATCAGATTGTTTCAACGGTCAAGGACGCCTTGAACAGTATCATTTCGTAATTGATTTTGTAAACAACCAATATCTTTTAACAGGCTGAGATCACTTAAAGGCTAAGACTCTCAATTTATTCGTATCCATTGACGATTGGTGAGCAAAAAATAACCGCTCACCAATCGTCTTACTTTTTTATTGGACAACAGGTTATCAAAGGTTATGACATTAGGTGATATTCGACGGGCTAAGCTAAAAGATGTAGATCAAGTTACGGCTTGTGTGACCATAGCCTATCAGCCCTACCTCACCAGAATAGGCCAGCCACCTGGCCCAATGCTTGATAATTATGCCGAGGTTATCAAAAATCACGCGGTTTGGGTGATTGAGGATGGGGAGAGTATCGTTGGTCTGATCGTTCTCATTGATAAAGAGGAAGAACTACTTTTGGACAACATTGCAGTTCGCCCTGATTATCAAGGTCGAGGTATCGGTGGACGACTGATGCGCTTTGTGGAAAAACAAGCCAATAAACAGGGCTTCAAGACTATCATCTTGTATACCCACGAAAAAATGGTTGAGAATATCGCAATGTATCAAAAATTGGGCTATGTTGAAACCGAACGACGATTTGAGCGTGGTCTCCATCGCGTTTATATGAAAAAGACATTGAATACCTCATAAGGTGATTTGCTATTGATTGATTATGTAATTGCGGCCTCGATTCTATTTATTGCGGCCTTAACCCGCTCTACCTTTGGCTTTGGTTTTGGTATCATTGCAATGGCTCTACTAGTGCTTACAATCGGGTTGACCGCTGCTGTACCACTAGTTGCTGTCGTCAGTGTAACGATTGGCGCCACTATTTTACGCACCAGTTGGCGTGATATTGATCTTCGAGCATCTTGGAAATTGTTGATCGGCACAGCGATCGGCATTCCCGTTGGGTTATATCTTTTAATCAACTTGCCAGCCTACATTGTGACCAATGCTTTGGGTATTCTTATCATCTGCTTGGGCATCTATAACTTAGTGCAGCCGCAGCTTCTTACATTGAATCAACCCCATTGGGCCTATGTTTTCGGTTTTATTGGAGGGATGTTAGGGGGGGCATACAACATTCCGGGACCACCTGTGGTCATTTATGGCACATTACGAAAGTGGTCACCCATGCGCTTTCGCGCAACGATGCAGAGTTTTTTATTGCCAGCCGCAATTCTGGCTTCAACGGGTCACGCCCTCAACGGATTATGGTCCTCAACGACTCTATGGTTTTATCTAGCAGCCCTCCCAGGTGTGTTTGCTGCGATTTTTCTGGGGGAGTATTTTAATAAGCGAATTGCCCCCGAACGTTTCAAAAAGTATCTTTATGTCGGCCTAATCATTTTAGGCGTTATGCTATTGGTCTAAGCCTAGCATAGATAAGCATTCATTTTTCGCCACAGATTTACCTTAGTGTTGATATGTGATGCGTGATCCGTAGACAAGTCATTATCACGCACCACGCACCACGTATCAACATTTAAAATGATTAAATTTCAACTTTTTTTTCGATATCCCACAAACTTAGGGGTTAGGTTTATGAAAATTCTCGTCATCAACTCTGGTAGTTCCTCAATCAAATATCAACTCTTTGATATGTCAACTAAAGATGTCTTGACCAAAGGTGTCGTTGAACGCATTGGGCAGACGATGAGTCAGATCACGCATACCGTTTTTGAGCAGGAGGAAAAGCGAATCTCATCCCACGAGATGGTTATTGCTGATCATCGACAAGGGCTGGGGGAAGTTGCCGATTTGTTAATGGATGAGAATTTGCGGGTCATCAATCAGCCCTCAGAGATTGCCGCCGTTGGACATCGAGTAGTCCATGGCGGGGAGGCGTTTGATCAAGCCGTCACAATTGATGAGGCGGTTAAGGCCAAAATTAGCGATCTCGCCCCATTTGCTCCGCTGCATAATCCACCAAACTTGGTCGGCATCGAGGTCGCAACCGAAATCTTTCCTGAAGCCGTCCAAATCGCCGTGTTTGACACAGCCTTTCATCAAACGATGATCCCCCCCGCCTATCGCTACGCCATCCCCAGTCGGCTTTATGAGGATGAAGGCATTCGGGCTTATGGGATGCACGGCACCTCACACCTCTACGTCACCAAGGCCGCTTGTGCTTATTTAGGGAGCACGTTATCTAGTACCAATTTGATCACCGCCCATCTTGGCAACGGTTGCAGTATCACCGCCGTGCATGGGGGACAATCGGTCGATACCTCCATGGGTTTCAGTCCCCTACCCGGCTTGATGATGGGCACGCGCAGTGGCGATCTTGATCCGACTGTAATCTACTATCTCGGCACTCGTCTCCACATGTCTTTTGCCGAAATCGACCAAATGCTCAACAAGCAAAGCGGGCTATTGGGTATCAGCGGTTATAGCGATGTCCGCGATATTCAGCAGCGTCAAAAATCGGGCGACACGCAGGCTCAACTCGCGCTTGAGATGTATACCTATCGCATCAAAAAATATATCGGGAGCTATTTAGCCGTTCTGGGTCGAACAGATGCTTTGATTTTTACGGCAGGGGTTGGGGAAAATAGCGCATATGTACGCTGGAATGCGTGTGATGGGCTAGAGGGATTGGGTATTCAGCTTGATCAAGCCAAAAATACTGATCCAGGCGAGGGTATTCAGGAAATCCAGGCTGAGGCTAGCAAAATCAAAGTTTTGGTGATCCCAACAAATGAGGAGTTGGAGATTGCGACGCAGACGTTTGAGCTTGTTCATCAGGCTTAACTAGGCTGACAACTCTTACACATCCCCTGAAATTCCAACAAATGATTACGAATTTGGAAGTTAAACTGCTTAGACAGTTCTTGAGCGAGTTGGTCAACCGTGCAATGATCAAACTCAAAGACGGCATCACAGGTCGTACAGACCAAATGATGATGGCCTCCGGCAGCGGACATAAAACGTTGGGTGGGGTCGTTCATATAGATTGACCGGATCAGATTCAGACCAATCAAAATCTCAATCGTCCGATAGACCGTCGCCCGACTCAACTTTGGGTAAATTTTTTTCCCATAATCCAAAATTTCATTATGACTGAGATGATCTGAGTGCGTCTCAAGCACCTCAACCACAGCCAAGCGGGCTGGGGTTAATTTGTACCCTGATTTTTTGAGTTGTTGCGTCAAGCCTTGAATTGCAGTCATAAGACCCTCTTAATTGAGATATTTGTCTCAATTGTAGCAGGAATAGAGGTTGTGTCAAATGATGATTGAGATATATTTCAAGTTGTTTTGTGATTTTTAATACAGCTTGTATCATTCTCCTTACACTATAATCTTATTGGAGAATTACATGTACAGCTTTATTTCACGACGCTTAAATTTGATCGTAGTAATCCTGATAATGTTAATCGGCATCGCAACTCTTCCCTCAACGGCTTTGGCCCATACCCGTGTTGAAATTGGTCCCTATGCAGTTGTCGTCGGCTGGGTAGAGGAGCCAGTGATTGTTGGCGAACGGAATGCAATTTTGATTGAGGTCACGGAAGATGAAGCGCCTGTTATCGGGCTAGAAGGCACCTTGGATGCGACCGTGCTTTATGCAGGACGTTCATTTATTGGGAATGTCAGCCCAAGCGGGACCCCGGGAGTTTACACCGTCGAGATTTTTCCCACAGTGCGTGGGCAATATACGGTTCAATTAAGTGGCTCTATTGAGGATTTAGAGGTCGATGAGCAGATTCAGCCTGAAGAGGTTTTGGGGGCAAACGTATTACAATTTCCTGAAGTACAACCTGATGCCGTTGCGATGCAAGATACAATCACCCAGTTAGAGGGGCAATTACAGACGGCTTACACCTTGGCGATTGTTGGTATTGTCGTGGGTGTGTTGGGAGTCGTCATCGCTGTCATCGCCTTATTCCGGCGACAAAAAGCAAGTTGACACGGCGCAATATTCTGCTACGCTTTAGATTGTATCAAACAATGAAAAAGCAACCTACATTTTCGTTATTCAACAAAATTTTACACACAATCCTCATTGTCTTTGTAGGTGGGGTCAGTTCGCTGACCTACTTTGATGCATTTATGCCCGGTCATGAGCATGCCAATCACGCATTTCATCTTAGTATCTTTGAAGCCCCCCACTCTCATAATCCTTTACCCCCGCCCGAGGGACATATCATTTACCCCGTACACGATTGGGCCACTACTATTTTTAATAGCAACACTTCATTTATCGATACTCCCATTCAATCATTTTTTCGATCATCGACCTTTTTCACCTCCGGCTTTAACCTCGGCTATCTATTAGTCGTAGCTGTAAGCCTGTTATTTATACAGCGCTTATGGGGCAGGGTCTTTAGTTTAGAAACCAACGATACATCTGTCATTTTGCCCCCTATTGAAAAACCTCCCTCCTTCTCTACTGTTTTTAGCTAAATTCTGAACTTCCAAATTACTCATTTACGCTACGCTGATTGCTGACTAGATATCAGGCGCAGCTTTGGCCCATTTAACTAAACGTAGAGAAAGAAATATAACATGTCATTAATTAAAAAAGCATGCATTTTTATTTTTGTACTATTCGTCGGCGCATTACTGACGGCTTGTGGTCCAGCAGCAGCCCCGGCTTCAACAGAAAGTGAAGGTGAACATGCGATGGAAGATGATCACCACTCAGGCGATGACCATCACGAGAATGGTGATCATCATGACTCAGATGGTGAGGGACACCACGATGATCACAAAGATGAGGATAATCACAGCCATGGGGACCACGGAGAGGGACATAGTGATGGTCACGGCGAACGATTGCCCAACAACGGCGCGGTTGTGAGAATTATTGCACCAGAAGATGGAGCTGAGATCAAAGTTGGTAACGATATTTTGGTTGAGATTGAAACAGAAAATTTTGAACTGGATGAAGACGGAAATCATTGGCACATCTTTGTGAATGGCGAGTCGCGGGGAATGATTGTCGGGCGTGATTTTGATGATGTGGTTCGTGGCTTAGAGCCGGGCGACCATGAAATCACAGCCATCCTGTCAATTGGTACGCACGAAGAACTGGAAGAGGGCGATACGGTTAAAATCACGGTTGTTGAGTAGATATGGTAAATGGTAATGTCGCTGAGTTTAAACAATAACCACTTACCATTTACCAATAACGCCTCAACATCATAATTATACTAACTATGAACCTTAAACGATTTTCGATCATCCTGGGAGCCATCGTCTTAATGGCCCTAGGAACAAATTTAGTCTTGGCTCATGCGATTTTGGTTAACGCGGACCCCGAACCAAATGGCATTGTCAACATGCCGCCAGAAGAGGTGTGGATTCGCTTTAGCGAGCCTATCGAACCTGCCTTTAGTGAGATTGCTGTCTTCTCGCAATCGGGACAGCGGGTAGATAATGGTGATCTCATCCCCGTCGATGACAACAACACAGAAATGATTGTTACCCTTCCGCCACTATCTGAGGGCACATACTTGGTTAGCTGGCAGGTGTTATCCAGTATAGATGGACACACGACCAGTGGGATATTTCCCTTTGGCGTTGGCGTGGGCGAAATTTCTGCCGAGGTTGGGCCGGCCTCCTCCACAGCTTCAGACCCAACCTGGATTACGATTGGGGGCCGTTGGCTGATGATCACAGGTGTGGTACTCCTACTCGGTGTTTTTGTATTCCAGCTACTTGTCTGGCGACCGTTAGTTGCCACTGTGGAGTTAGATGATGCTGAGAGACAGGTAAGCTTAAAGTTCCAAGGGGTTGGATTAAGGATCAGTTTTATTGGGATTGGCTTACTATTTCTCGGGTTGGTATTAATGTTCATCGGTCAGGTTACTCAATTTGATCTATTCAACAGTGAGTTAGCTAAACTATGGTTGAATACCCAATTTGGTTCTATGTGGTTTGTCCGATTGATATTAAGCCTCGTTTTCTTTGTCCTTTTACTCTACTTGTTCCGGGTCAATCGCCTCGCGTTGACATTCCCGACCTGGGTTTGGTGGACAGGCTTTGGTCTGAGCATCGTACTGTCCCTCACAATCTCCTTAATTAGTCACAGCGCCGCCTTAACCACTGATGACGCATTACTGGCCATGATCGTTGATTTCGCCCACGTTCTCGCGACTGGGGTATGGGTCGGCGGCCTACTACAACTGGGCATTCTTTTTTGGCTAGGGCGAAATCTGAACGCTGAGTCACGCAGTTGGCTGAATGGCAGTCTCATGCTCAAGTTCTCGACCTTGGCGGCGGGGTCCGTCGGTGTCTTAATCCTCAGCGGGGGCTATCTTGCTTGGCAACATATTGGCAATTGGAATCTATTGGTCGGGACGACTTATGGTTTGGTGCTCCTGACGAAAATTGGTTTGTCTCTACCAGCATTTGGTATTGCTGCTATAAATCTATTGTTTCTAAAACCGCGTCTTGCTGTGGGGGTTGATGAAGAGGCGGCCCAGATGCATTCTACATCACTCCACAACGGTGTTACTCGCTTAGCCTTCGTTGAAATTGTATTCACGTTCCTTGTCTTGGTTGCAGCAGGGTACTTGACCGATTTACAACGGGGTAAAGAGGCGCCGCTTATCGCTGATGAGCCGGGGAAGGTGCTATTTCAGACGGAAGCCGATGGGTTGGATGTCGTGCTCAGTATGGAGCCTGCTCTGGTTGGACAAAACAGCTTCGAGGTCTTTATCGAAGATGAGACTGGTACCCCTGTCACCGATGCCAGTGACGTTTCTCTCCGCTATAATTTCCTCGGCCAATCGATGGGAACGACGACCGTTGAGGCCACACATCTTGGGGAAGGTCGTTATTTTGTGGAAGGCGGTTACATTAGCATTATCGGAGCCTGGCAGGTGGAAGTTGCGATTCGAAGACCAGGAGCATTCGATACCTTTGCCCCATTTCGGATGGAAGCGGGCTTAGGCGGCACCATTCGCCCGATTGGTAATCAAACCAGACTTGAGCAACTTACCAAATTTCTCACCCAAAGTAGTGGTTCCGTCACAGGAGTTGCTTTAATCCTGGCGGCTTTAGTATGGGTTTATTTGGCCCGTAAAGCGGTAGAATATGATTGGCAGTTGGTACCACTCTTGCTACCTGGCTTCATCGCACTCTGGATTGGGGGATGGCAATTGTACATTTTCTATGAAGAGTTCACCCCCACCAAATTCTTGACCAATCCGATTCTACCAGACAGCGGCTCCATTGCTCGGGGACAGCAACTTTATGCCGAAAATTGCGTTATCTGTCACGGTGAAACTGGTTTGGGGGATGGCGTGCTCGCTGAAACAATGGTCCCCCCGCCCATCAATTTCACCGATGGTCATACTGACACGCACCCTGATGGTGATGTCTATTATTGGATTCGCGAGGGTATCGATGGCTCATCAATGCCAGCCTTTGGCAAGCAGTTTAGTGATGAAGACATCTGGAATGTAGTGAACTACGTACGACGGCTCAGTGCGCAGGCACGGTAGAGGGTTTGTTTTTAGAGAGTCATTTCATTCAAAGCCTATAAATTACAGTAAATAGTAATTAGTTATTGTGAAGCTATAATTACCAATTACTATTTACTACTGACCCGAACCTGAAAGACTAGACAAGATTCTTTGTTCCATGGGCTAGCTTGAAAGTTTAGAAAGTTACATCTGGGTCAGTAATTACCCGCGATAGGCCATATTTGTTTGCTCAGGTGAGCACATATTTAATCGCATATGCTACCACTGAACTAAACACAATTCAATTGTTAATCCTGGCCCAAAGGCAAGCAGTAACGCGTAGTCGCCTGCCTTTGGGTCACCTGTTTTGATAATCTCGTCCATCACAAAAAAGATCGTAACCGACGACATATTGCCGTAGTTCCGCAGGACCCGCTGTGAATATTGTAGCGCATCCTCTGGCAGATTTAGGGCTTGTCCCACATAATCAACAATTCTGGCTCCGCCCGGATGAATACCCCAGAAGCGGACATCTGCAAATGTTAAATCCGACTTCGCGAGAAAATCACGCACCAAATCGGGCGTAACCTGACGCAATAATTTGGGCACTTTTGAAGCCAGCCGAATTTGAAAGCCCTGGTCAGATAAATGAACCCCCATCATATCTTGGGTGCCATAGTGGGTATAGGTCATTGTATCAAGCAAGGTTGGCCCATTCAGACGCGAATTTTGCATTTCCCCTAAAATGGTTGCAGCCAAACCATCTCCAAATAGGGCACCAGCGACCATATCATCCAATTTGTTACTTGCTTGGAATTGCAACGTACAAAACTCTAAAGCCAGAATCAGCGTGCGGCTCTCTGGACGAGCCATCGTCTCTAACAAGGCACGATCCAAAGCCGTGACACCAGCATAACAGCCCATTCCAACCAGACCACTCCGTCGTAAATCTGGTCTCATCCCTAACTCAGCAGCCACTGAGACATCTAACCCAGGTGTGTCAATACCGGTACATGAGGTCACAATAAAATGATCGATATCCGAAGGTGATAGGTGAGCTTGGGATAAAGCCTGCGCAATTGTTGCTACAGCCAACGGCTGAGCCGCCTGTAAATATAAATTATTACGAGTTTCTACTGTAGGCTCTTCTGAGAAAAAATCAGCATCTGACAAAACACTATAGCGAGTGTCAATCTCTGCTGCCTTATAAATTGCTTTGGCTCGATGGCTGTTGATATAAGGTAAACACATATCATGTAAAGCCATCTGTTGATGAATATATTCGGGAGTCCCTGTCTTTAAGGCCAGAATTTTTGGTAATATCATCGATTTCTATTCCACCATGAGTTTCATGAATTTTAGCTTCACATAGATTACTTTCCAAACATCACCCGCTCTACTCCAACCTAAAAAGATAAAATACAAAGCTCTTAAAGAGCCCACAAAGTACACTAAGAAATACAATAAACTCTACCAACGCCAAGACCCTAAAACTCGACAAAGTTTGACAATAATTTTGTTTGTGATTATTATAGCAAAGTCAAATTTTGAATGATCAAATCCTACTGACCTAGACATAAAGAACTAAATTTCTTGTCCCATAATCTCTCACAAAAAGTTTAGAAAGTTATAACTGGGTCAGTCACTCATAGGAGAGATAAGGTGAGTTCTGCCGTACATCCCCCACCAAGTTTAGGTTTAAGTAATCGCCGTTTTGGCATGTGGACCTTTATTGCGTCTGATGTCCCATTTTTTGCCGTTTTAATTGTCAATTTTCTGGTTTTAAGTAAGCAAGATCCTTGGGGGACTTTCGTTTTTCATGATCACATTGTCACTGGTCGTGAAATGCTCAATATCCCCCTCACTGCACTCAATACCTTCATTCTACTAACCAGTAGCTACACAGTTGTTGTGGCTCTCGAAGCTCTAAAAAAGAATGAGCAGTTCAAGTTCCGGGCTGCGTTGGTTACCACGTTTTTGTTTGGTAGCTTTTTCATTGGTGTCCAAATTTTTGAGTATTATCAATTGATTTTTCTAGAAGGTTTAGATATGACCAGCTTGTTCGGGGCCTCATTCTTCGCTCTGACTGGCTTTCACGGCTTTCACGTATTGATTGGTCTGATTTGGTTAGGCTTCAACCTATTCAAGGCATTTGGGGTAATGGGGGGGTTCCAACCAAGGGCGCACGATATTCTAGGCATTGAAATGTTCGGGTTATACTGGCACTTTGTCGATATCGTTTGGTTGTTACTCTTTAGTTTGGTCTACCTGATCTAGAAGGACAAGGAGAAGATTATTATGGCTGCACATTCCGACCATCACGCTGATGAAAAACATCCCAATTATTTGGCCGTTTTTATCATCTTGGCTGTTATTACCGGGGTAATGACCATTGTTGAGGTGTTCTTCGCTGAATCTATGGATCGTGCTGTACTCAACACCGTTTATCTTGGTTTATCCTTAATTAAAGCAGTCTTAGTGGCTATGTATTATATGCATCTAAAAATGCACAGCCGCTTTTATACAGCCCTGTTTATGGCACCGATTATTTTGGTAACCACCTTGGTCATTATTTTGTTGATATAGAACGGAAGAACAAATTGTTTGTAAAAAAAGAAAGCTGTGGTCAATCTCAATAACTGACCACAGCTTTTTTATATTTGCCTGCCTTATAAACATAAATAACAAGAAAGCCAAGTGTGGAAAAATATTAGTAGGGTTCGTCATCTGGCACTTCGTAGCCTGGTTCTGTAGACCAGCCTACGGCAGCCACCAGCGTAATAATAATACCGATAATTGTAAAAGAAATATTGATGGCTAATCCGCCCATAATACAAGTTATGCCAAAGGCCAATACGATTGGCCAATAGCTTGGCGGAGGAAGATGAATATCTTCTGGGGTTATGATTGATTTTTCATCAGACATGAGTTTGCCTCCATTAGCAAAGGTGATTTATCGATTCATGATAATCGGGGCGTAGGTTGTAAACCACAGAATAGCCATAAAGACCGAACCTAAGATAATCACCCCTAGAGAAAGTGCTAAAATTTTATTTTTACGGTCAAGGTTTTTTTTCATAGCATACACTTAACTAACCAACAAGAAAGAAACTTCGATCAATCGCCATAACCAAAAATAGCAGGGCTAAGTAGAGTTGTGAAAACTTGTAAAGTCGTTTGCTATATTGTTTGCTGGTATGATTACGCCATAATTTCCAAGCCAAATAGATGAATGGGATACCAAGGGCGAGTGCGGCAAAAAAGTAAAAGGCACTGAGCATATTGAAGGTCACAGGGAGTAAGGTCAAGGTAATAAGCAAAATGGTATATAAGAAGATCTGGTAGGTTGTCTCGCGCTCTCCCACGACAACAGGTAACATCGGCACGCGTGCTTGAGCATAATCCTTTTTGACCAAAATGGCCAAAGCCCAGGTATGTGGTGGCGTCCAAAAGAAAATGATAGCAAACAGGTAAAACGCCCCTAAGTCTAATGCCCCAGTTACCGCTGTCCATCCAACTAAGGGAGGAATGGCCCCAGCGGCACCACCAATAATAATATTGTGGATCGTGCTTCGTTTAAGATATAGCGTATAGAAGAAAACGTAGTAAAGAATACCGAGTGTGCTCAGCGCAGCACTCATGGTATTGACAAAAAATGCATAAACAAAAAACGAAATTGTACTCAAAACTAACCCAAAAATCAGGGTCTCTGTTGGCGTAACCAACCCAGTCACGGTAGCTCGTCGAGATGTACGCGACATCAGTTGATCAATGTCACTATCGACATAGCTGTTAAGCACGCTCGCCCCACCTGCGGCCAAGGCACCCCCTAACATTGTCACAAAAATCAGGCCAACTGAAGGCAATCCTTTATCCGCAATAAACATCGCTCCAACCGTTGTCACCAATAACAAAATCATAATCCACGGTTTGGTCAGTTTGAAATATACTTTCGATTTTTCACGGAAGGATAATTTCGGGGTCGTCACGGATACCGACTGCTTCAGAGGAATAAACACATAAAATGTTGTCGCAGCAACAATTAAGCTCCCCCAGATGGTAGCAGTCAGAACAATGTGAGTCGCGTCAACAAAGATCCTTGACACAGGTTCTAAGGCATACCAGCCACCAACAGCGACCTGAGAGAGGAAGAGGAGGCCAAGAATCGCGGTTTGATTAACAAGAACAGTTTTAGAGTAATCTCGACATACTTTTAAGACAATTGTTGCAACCAACAAGCTCAGGACAATCACGGAGAGGCGATGGAAAAGATTAAACGCAAGACCGATATCTCCCTCAAGCAGCGGAAGGAGCTGACCCCGACACAATGGCCAATCAGGACAAGATTTTGCAGCCCCAAATTCAGTCACAAATACGCCTGTAACAATTGTCAGAAAGAAAAGGATAGCTGTCCCAATGATCAAAAGCGATAGCGACGATTGCATTTTCTGAGGTGAATAGGTAAAGGAAAATAAAGTAGAATGAACGATCGCACCAATAATGAGTACCATCGCCAAATATATCAAAGTCGCAGTGACAAACAGACTTTTCGCAAAGAAGTTAGCCCCATCAACAAGCAGGAGGGCTGTACACAGAAGGGTTGCCCCGCCGAGAACAACTGCCCCAGTCGCGACCAATGGGAGAAATGACAGGTATTGATCTCGCTTGGACCATACCAATCTAGCAGTGATCACACTTAATACGACTGATATAATGGCTAAGAGAAGATAAGCTAAATCAAGTAAAGAAAAAGATAGTTGTGGGATTTGCGGAGTAAGACACAACCACTCTGGACAGCCGTTTCTTTCAAGCGTTACCGGGTCAATTGCTCTTAATGAAGTTAGAATTAAGATACCAACGATGGTAATTCGTGTTAAGAATTGAAGACGGGATTGATAAAGATTGTCACGACTGCCCAAAGTAATTTACTCCAAAGAAAGAACTATTCACTTATTTTGAAGCCGGCGCAGGACTAGTAACTGGTGTTCCAGTTGTACCTGGCGTAGCTGGCGGTGTCGGTGAACTCGGTGGTCGATTTTGTTCATCAGCCAATCGCAAGTCACGAACAGGCCGTACACTATAAATCGGCGGAAGTTCCAGGAAGTTGTAATAGGGTGGGGGTGAAGCCACAGCCCACTCCAAAGAGTTCCCTCGCCACGGATCAGCCACTGCCGCCCGCCCGCGGGCAAATGAGGCAACCACATTCCAGAGTAAGGGTAGGATTGAGGCCGCAATCAAGAATGAACCAACTGTAGCCATTTGATTAAAGAACTCCCAGCCTAAACCTGCTTCGTAGTCAGAAATACGGCGAGGCATCCCGAGTAACCCTAAGAAGTGCATCGGGAAGAATGTGATATTGAGACCGACAAACATTAACCAGAATTGGAATTTGCTCAAAGTTTCATTCAACATTCTTCCGGTAACTTTAGGGAACCAGAAGTAAAGTCCACCAAAAATCCCCATAATGCTACCACCAAAGAATACGTAATGGAGGTGGGCGACAACGTAGTAGCTGTCGTGAACTTGAGTATTGATCGGTACAATTGCCAAGAAAACACCACTGATGCCACCAATGGTAAAGGTAAAGATAAATCCGATGGCGTATAGCATCGGAGTTGGGAACTCGATCGAACCACCCCACAAGGTAAAGATCCAGCTAAAGATTTTTACTCCTGTCGGTACAGCAATCGTCATCGTTGCCAACATAAAGAAGAGACGAAGCTCAACGCTGATCCCAGCGGTAAACATATGGTGCGCCCAAACAACAAATCCTAAAAGCGCAATAGCGACTGTTGAGTAAGCAATCATTTTATAGCCGAAGATTGGCTTTCGGGAGAAGACTGGGAGGATCTCCGAAACGACACCCATTGCGGGCAGGATCATAATATATACCGCAGGGTGGGAATAAAACCAGAACATGTTCTGCCACAGAACAGGATCGCCCTGCGCGCCAAAGTAGCCAGCCCCAAGATTACGTTGAATGAATAGCAAGCTGACGGCTGCGGCCAAAGCCGGGGTTGAGAATAGAACCATCACAGACTGAACCAGAACCGTCCACACGAACAAAGGCATTTTGTGGAGGGTCATACCGGGTGCCCGCATGTTCAAAATGGTAACAGTAAAATTGAGTGCCCCTAAAATTGAAGAGGTTCCGACGACATAGACGCCAACAAGCCAAATATCCATTCCATTATTGGGTGAGTAGAGCGCTGTTGTTAATGGTGTATAAGCAGTCCATCCACCAGCCGCTCCACCTTCAAAAAAGAAGCTGAAATAAAATAAAATCCCTCCAAAAACAAAAAGCCAGAGAGCAAAAGCATTTAAGCGAGGAAAAGCCATATCCCGGGCCCCAACTTGAAGAGGTACAATATAATTCCCCAATCCAGCGAGCAAGGGAATGATTGCCAGGAAGATCATGGTGGTGCCGTGCATTGAGAAGAACTGATTGTAAAGATCAGGGTTAACAATCTGTAGTCCTGGAATAAATAGCTCGGCGCGAATAACCAAAGCTAAAATGCCACCGATTAAGAAAAATAAAAAGGCAAAAGAGAAATACATAATGCCAATTTTCTTATGATCGACAGTCATCAACCAATCAATAATCCCACGATTCCAATAACCCGGCTCCTTTTTTACAGGTTCTTCAGGCCATTCAAGCAGTCGCAAGTTGAGGGGACGGTCTAAGAAAAGCAACAGCAAAAAACCACACAAAAAGGCAGTTATGGTTAGGTAGGTATAGCCATACAAACGAAGCGCAGAGCCTAATAGTCCCTCAAATAGAGCGTAGGAAATGGCGTACCCAATGGCCAAACAAATAATGGCTGCAATAATGAGCCGAGGGGTTGGTCGCATCATAATCTCTAATTCCTCCTTATTCAATCACTGAAGCTTCTTCAACACCAGAGGCTTCTCGAAGATATGTAACAATGTTATCAAGATCGGCTTCTGTTAAGATTTCACCGAAGTTTTGGGGCATGATGCCTGCTTGGCAAGCACCGGTGGGGCAGAGTGTGGCAATCACAGCGTTCGGTAGCAAGATTGATTCACGTACATATTCTTCACCTTCTTCAGCATATATGTTTGTCAATTCAGGGCCAATCTGTCCACCTTCGCCATTAACCACATGACAACTAGAGCAGTTTGATGCAAAAAGGAGTTCCCCTTGAGCACCCGCATTTGCTTGCTGATCGGCTGTGGCTGAAGCCCACAAATCAAAACTATTTGGGGTCAATACCGTCACCTCCATCGGCATTGCTGCGTGACCTAAACCACAATATTCAGCACACTGCCCATAGAATGTTCCCAGCCGTTCAGCCCTAAACCAAGTTTCGGTTTTGTAGCCAGGCACTACATCCACCTTTCCGCCGAGTTGTGGCACCCAGAAGCTGTGGAGGACATCAGCCCCTTCCAATTCAATACGAACATCGGCATTCAATGGGACACGCATTTCGTTGGTGAGTTTAATGGAACGATCCAAACTAATGTATTCCACTTCCCACAACCACTGTTTACCCGTTACTTTGATAATTAGATCATCGTTCGAGTTTGCAATGTCAGTATCTTGGAAAGTTTGAAAGGTGAAGACCAAAAGCACCAGCAAAATACCGACAGGAACAATCGTCCAAATGGTCTCAAGCAAGGCATTGCCGTGAAAGCTTTGATCGGGTTCTGGATCATCTTCAGATTTTCGGCGAAAGCGAACAATTGAGTAGAGTAGCAAAGCACACACAATCAAGAATACAACTGTGGCAAACCATAGTAGGATTGTATGTAAATTTGCAATTGATCGGGCCGCTGGAGAGGCTGGATCTAATGGTGATGGTGGGGCAGCCATAGCAATGGCTGGAAAAAGTACAGCTGTCGCTATCATCAGCGCGATGTAACGAATTGATCTAAATAATCGCTCGCGAGGGGGAACGTCATTGTATCGCATATCTTCTCTACCCTTTTTGATAAGTATACTACCAACTTAATGTTTAGAAAATCTACATCATTGTGACCCAAAATTGTTTAATTTTTTGCATCGTGTAAATTTTCACATTGGCCGATTATACTTCTAAATCAAGAAGGCGTCAAAATAAATCGTGCATAGTGGCGGCTTGGAAATAATGGTAAAAATTTCCTTGCGACAGCCTTAGCGCCGTGCTATAATTTTGGCCAGAGATCATCTCATGTGTAACATAAACAAAGTAACTCGTGTTGTATTTAAAGCAACTTTTCTTACAATTTTTGGTATCACTCTTCTATCAGGCTGTGGTCGGATACAACAAACTCAAACAGCCCAAGATCAGGGCGTGACGCTCAACTTAATCATCGATTCGGATGACCTAGAGGTTGGACCGACCCGCTTAAAATTTAATCTATTGGATGATCAAGGGCAGCCCATCGATGGAGCAACCTTGGATGTCGAAGGTAATATGACACACGCTGGAATGGTTCCCGTATTTGCCCAATCAAATGAAAGTGAAAACGGTCAATATTCCATTCCTTTTGAGTGGACCATGAGCGGTGATTGGATTGTCACTGTTGATGTCTCACTACCGGATGGAAAGCAATTTTCTTGGGAAACCCCTGTCGCTGTGCAATGACAACTCAACCCATTATCGAACTACAACAACGCTATTCGTCCCCGCCAACTAAGGCTTCCGATATTTTGACCTGGCCGCTAATTGGTCCGTTTTTACGTTGGCGTTATTCCCGCCGCGTGATGCAAACTGTTTTACTCATCGCTACCGGATTTATATTGTTTGATGGTCTACTTGGTCCCCAACAAGCCCCCAAAAACCTAGCCACAGTCACCGCCTGGGTCCACTATCGTGGATTTGTTGTACTAGCCTTATTAGTTGTAGGCAACCTGTTCTGTATGGCTTGCCCCTTTATGCTGCCTCGTGAGTTAGGACGTTGGCTGGGGCGAAGATTTAATATTCAGCAAAATATGCCGAAACTTTTCAGAAACAAATGGATTGCGGCAATTTTACTCATCATCTTTTTTGTCACTTTTGAGCTGTATGATTTTTGGGCCAGCCCTTGGCTAACCGCCTGGATCATTGTTGGTTATTTTCTAATTGCTTTTGTAATTGACACTTTTTTCAAAGGGGCCGCGTTCTGTAAGTATGTATGTCCATTGGGGCAATTTAATTTTCTAGGGTCATTAACTTCGCCTGCCGAAATCAAGGTTCGCCAGAACGAAATCTGCGCCCAGTGTGAAACAAAAGATTGTATTGCCGGGAATCAAACAACCCAACAACGTGGCTGTGAGCTTTGGCTCTTTCAAGAAAAAAAAGTTGGCAATATGGATTGTACCTTCTGCCTTGATTGTGTCTATGCCTGCCCCCATAACAACATCGGCCTGATCGCTCGGGTACCCACCGCCGAATTATGGACCGATCCCCGTCGCTCGGGCCTTGGCCGTTTCACCCAACGCTGGGACTTGATCGCCTTGACCAGTGTATTTGTGTTTGGGGCTTACTTCAATGCCTTTGGAATGATTAGCCCAGTTTACGCATTACAGCAAAACATCTCTCGTTGGTTGAATGTTACCCAAGAGGCTCCGAGTCTACTGATTATTTTTGGTGGCGGTTTAGTTGTGTTGCCTGTCGTCGTCCTTTCGATTACGGGGACTCTAAGTTGGTTGAGTGCAGGGCAGAAGCAAGACGCTATCCAACAGGTCATTCAACGATTTGCCTATAGTATCGTACCAATCGGAATGGGGATGTGGTTAGCCCATTATGCTTTCCATTTTATGACTGGGGCCCTGACGATTATTCCAGTTGTTCAGTCATTTCTGAATGATAGCGGATTTGATGCGGGCCAACCGCAGTGGCAATTAGGCTATATCGTCCCCGCCGAGTGGATATTCCCCATTCAAACTATTCTATTGTATCTTGGTGCATTAGGGTCATTGGTAGTTGCTTTCCAAATTGCTCTAAACCATTACAATAATCGTAATATAGCACTACGGGCTTTTTTGCCGTGGGGCATTTTATCAATTCTAATGCTCTTCGCCGCTTTGTGGATTATGTTCCAACCCATGGAGATGCGCGGCACAATTTTCTTAGGTTTGTAAACTTAGGTTTATAAAGGAATGATGAAATTAACTTTTTGTCGGGCCAGCTTGAAAAAATATCACAATCAGCTTACCCTTTTTATAGCATTATTTGCCATTCTTTTAGTCGCAACCCCAATTTATGCAATTGGTCCAGGCACTGGGGGGAGCAAAATCAGGGTTGATGATGAGCGAATTGGCCCCTACATCTTGTTAGTTGCCACTTCACCCCTACCCGTAACCCTCGATCAACAAATGAGTGTTTGGGTTCGGGTCACAAATGATGCAACAAACCAGCTTATGCGTGACTCGATTGTGATGGTTGACATTACCCCTCGTGAGGGGGGTGAGACATTAACAGCTCAGGCAACCCACGAAAATGCTGGAAATGACTTTGATTATGTGGCTCATTTTGATGTTGATGAGACAGGCTTTTGGGAAGTCAACATTGTTGTTGACGATGAGTTAGGTGAGGTTGATGTCTCTTTTTCAGAACAGGTTTCAAGAGGGGCTAACACAACTCTTCTTATCGGACTTGGTGTACCATTTATCGTATTAGCATTTGTTATTGGGGTATATTTCTGGCGAAGATCAGAAGAACCCGCCTAGATTCGGGGGCAAGTATGAAGCAATTGAAAGGTCGACATCTGGTTTGGCTATCTGGACTATTTCTAAACCTGCTACTTGTATTTGCCAGCTTATCCAATGGCAAAGCACGACCCTCTGACAATGGTGGTCCCAAACGAGAGCAATCTGGGATGACCTTAGATCAAATGAAAAAATTGGTCCATGAAGTGGCAACAGTTATCGAGGAGCAGCGTGGATTTTGGCGCGTTTCATATGGCGAACGGGAAATATTTATTGTCACCGATGATACCCACAACCGAATGCGCATCGTCACCCCGATTATTGAAGAAGAAAAGCTTACTGAACATCACCTGCGAATTGTCCTGCTCGCCAACTTTGACCGAGCGCTAGATGCGAAGTATGCCCTGGCAAGTGATTATTTATGGGCCATTTTTACCCACCCCCTCAATGAATTAACGGATGAACAATTTTTAGATGCGCTTGAGCAGGTCAGACGCCTCGCTGATAATTATGGTGGATCATACGCCAGTACTGATCTTGTTTTCGGTGGTGGCGAAAACTAGAAATATCGTCTTGCCTCGGTACAAACCACGCCCTTATCTCCAACGATAACTTCGTGAGAGGTTTTTGGTGGTAAATCTATCCGATCACCGGATTGTAACGTAATCAACCGCGCTTCATCAGTTAAATTCAGAGAGAGCATCCCCTTCGTCACCCACAAGGTACGATAATAATTTGCGGCCCGTCGTGGATAAATTCGGTGCGCTGACCCACGCCAAGTATAAGGATCGAGTCCTTCTTGATTGAGAAGAAGCCAAATTGTTGCTTCAGTTAAGCTTGTTCCGTGGGTCTGTTTACGAATAGAAGATACCATTATCAATAACGCCTCTTAATAGTGTTAAAGTCTTACACCTAGAGACGCATGACAACCGTAAATGGTTGCCAAAAATTATAATTTTATATCTTCAGGAGTTACAAACTTGATACTTGGACCTCAATTAACCACAATACGGGCAATGATTTGATCAATTACCGCCTGATCAGCTTCATAGGCGGCATTCGTACCAAAGACATTGATGATGACAATGTTGCTTGCTCTGCGAGTCACAATACCGGTTGCGGTTAGAGGTTCGGCTGTTTCAAACAGAAAATCAGACACAGTATACCGATGTTTTGCCGCTTCTAAGCCATTAACTGTAATGGTTGAGTCATCAATGGGCGTATAACTAGGATCTTCCCCAGCCAGCCCCTCCTTATAAAAGCTCATCAATTCTTGTACTGAGCTGGGAAAAGCATCCTCAATAGAAAGAACGGTCATAATAATTGGCTCATCGATAAACGGATTCGTTAAACTAACAAAATCGGCTTCGGACTCAATAATGGTCCAATCTGCGGGATAGGTCATCGAAAATTTATTATTCGGGTCTTGATAAACTAAGTCTCCCTCAACAGTTTCCTCCACGGGAGGTTGAACGGGGGATGGCAAATTAGTCAACTCAAAAATCGTCTGTTCCACGCCAAAAACTAAATCAACCGAGGTAACATGTTCAAGGCCAACTCGATAATCATTGATACTATCTTCAATCCTGTTTTGCTCAAGATAGCTATCACCTCGAAAAATTTGCGCCAAGGGTAATTCAGGGTCTAATTCTAACGCCTTAGAATAATCTGTAATCGCTTGATCATGATTTCCCAATTCGGCATAAACGCCAGCTCTCCGATGATAATGCCACGCATTTTCAGGTTCGGCCTCCAAAGCTGCATTGAAGTCAGCTAAAGCGCTCTCATAATTTTCTTGAATCCAATAAATAACCCCTCGTGTGCTAATGGCCTCAACAGATTCGGGATCTAACTCTAGGGCTGTACTAACATCAGAGAGGGCCTGGTCGAAGTCATCTTCATTCTTTAACAAATCAGCTCTTGCAGCGTAGACATAAGCGTTTGTCGGATCAAGATTGATCACCTCAGTGTAATCAGCAATCGCCGCAGCTTCATCGCCGAGATGATAATGGGCGCTAGCCCGAATTCCATACGCCTCAGCGAAGGTTGAGTCCTGTTCAATCGCGACGGTTGCATCTTGAACGGCATCGACGAACTCATCAAGTTCAAAATTGACCTCAGCCCGCCAGATGTAAGGCGCTGTCCACTCTGGGTCTAATTCTATCGCTCGCGACAAGTCAACCAAGGCCGCTTCATAATCTTCATTATCAAGGTGGATTACCCCCCGCCAGCCATAGCTCCAGGGATCTTCCGAATATAACTCGATAGCTCTATCAAGATCAGGCAAGGCCTGTTTATAATCCTCCTTTATCAAAAAGAGGCTGGCTCGTTTTGCATAAGCTTCCGCCTGTAAAATAGAATCATCCTCAGGAGACACAACATCAATTAATTGATTGGCTCGTTCTAAGGCTTCATCATACTTTTCTTGTTCTATCAGTGTGTCTAATAGAAAAAAATAGACGCTTGAAAAATCTGACTCCAAGGCCAGGGCTTGATTATAGTCAGACAAGGCTTGGTCATACTGCTCTTGGTAAAAGTAGGTGTCACCACGCCAAGCATAAGATGATGCATCTTTATCATCAAGCTCAAGAGATCTGCTAAAATTTTCTCGGGCTTGATCATAATCTTCTTGAAAATAAAAAATTGCCCCTTTTTGAAAGTGGTAGACTGCTGTTTCAGGAGAAAGGGCAATCGCCTGATCTAAATCCGCGATGGCTAAATCTTCTTTATCGCCCTGCAACTCATAAATATTCGCTCGAAGACCGTAAGCCCAGCTATGGTTTGGGCTCAGTTCAAGCAGCCGATTAACATCAGCTAACGCCTGGTCCAACTCATTCATCAAAAATAAGGTTGAGGCTCGGAAGCCATAGGGTCGATGATAGTCAGGGGCCAGTGCCTGAGCAATATGATAATAATTTAAGGCTGTATTGTATTCATCTTCTTGCTCATAGAAGTCGCCATATCTCAAATATACAATCGGCTCATGGGGAGCCAGTGAAATCGCCTTTTCTAAATCCTGCTTAGCCTCATCATACATTTCTAGCTCTATTTGAACCGCCCCACGCCAGGCATAAGCCAGCGCGGTTACAATGTTAGCTTCATCGCCCAATTCAATTGCTTTATTTAAATCTTCTAAAGCTGAATCAAGCTCTTCTTCACGATAAGAAAGACGCCCCCGAAACGCATACGCCTCCACAAGATTAGGATCTAGCATCAGGGCTTTTTCTAGAGCGGTTATTGTTGGATCATTATCTGACGTATCCAACCACATGAGTGAACCGCCCACATAGGCGTAAGCCCAGGCTAGATCGGGGTTTTGCTCAAGAGCCTGTTGAGCCACCATTTGGGCTTGGTCATAAGCTTTCAGATGATAGTAGCTCATGCTCTTTATCAACAACGCTTCGATTGCTGATGGGTCAAGGTTCAACACTTTATCGGCGGTGGTAATTGCTTGTTGAAAATCGCCTTGTTGCAAATGAATATTGGCCCGCTTCAAATGGGGATCGACCGTATCATTCCCTAAAACCGTGCTAAGGTTGTAATCGGCCAAAGCGGCTTCATAATGCCCCTGATTAAATCGAGCATCGCCCCGTAACATATATCCCTCAAATTGAGTGGGATCACGCCCCAGACTCGCGTCAAGATCAGCAATAGCTGCTTGATATTGTCCGGTTTGCAGATACGCCTCGCCACGTCCTAGCAGAGCCTCAGCCTCACGTTTACGAACAACATCCGGCCAGACACTTAAAGCATCTGTATAGGCAGCAATTGCTTGGGACCATCCTTGCTGTTCCGCGAACCTTTCAGCACGATTGAAACGGACGGTTTCCTGATATTGTTGATAAGCGAATCCAATAATCATGGCCAAGGTACAAACAAGTAAGATCAATAAAATTCCTGCGATTACCGAACCAATCAAACGGAATGGGCTGGGTTTACGTGGTGCAGTTTTTGCTGCTTCGCTTGCAGTAGTCATAAAGTTCCTCTATTCGGCAGTATGATTGATTGAAACAACGCGCCAGTTCAACGCTAAGGAGGTGGGCGTTAACAGATAATTTTGCAGATATGGTTTCAATAAAAAGTAAGATTGACTATGGTTTAACAAGATATCGGGCGAGTCGGCAATAATCATTCGCTCAATTTGGTTATACATCTCAAATCGCTTCTCAAGATCAGGCTCCACTCGAGCTATCTCAAGCAGTTCATCTATTTCAGGATTATGATACAGCCCTCGATTCTGGTTGCTCTCCGAATGATATAAAATGTCCAGGAAATTTTCTGGATCAGGATAATCTGCGCACCAGCCAGAGCTGATTAATTGACGAGGTTGCTCATCGATTTCGTCAAAATAGGTGTCAGGGTCAATATATTCAGCCTGAACTTCAACGCCAAGATGTGTTCGCCACATATCGATATATGCTGCACTAGAGCCGCCAACGTTACTCCCCTGCCCTCCCAAAGTGAAGGTGATTTCTGGTAGATTTTCAGGACCACCGTAGCTAGATTGCTGCAACAGGGTGCGTGCTTTTTCGGGGTCAAACTGTGGGGAGGTGATTGTGGGGTCATGTCCCGGCATACCTGGTGGTAAAATCGAGTTGGCGGGTGTTGATATGCCCTTAAACATCACGTCTGATATGATTTGACGATCAATGGCGTAGGAAAAGGCCTGACGAACGAGAGGATCATCAAAGGGGGGGAGAGCCACCCCAAAAACCAATCGCGAGGTACAAAGTGAAGGCGTCACATATAAATCGCGGCTCAATGGATTGGTTGGGTCTGTCACCCGTTCCAAATTGTTAACGCCAATCCCGGTCAAATCAACTTCATCATTCTCGTACATCCACATTGAGACGTCGGGATACATCAAGTAAACGATGTTCTCGACAAATGGCGGCGGCAAGTAAAAGTTCTCGTTACGCTCAAGAATAAATACTTCGTCTTCTTCCCATCGCACTAACCGGAATGGACCAGTTCCATTGGGCTGCCGCTCCCAATCTTCATTCTGCACATTGGCTTCATCAACAATAAATGAGGTTGGATAGGTCAGCTTTGCTAGAAAGTAGCTTTTCGGGGCATCGATTTCTACCTGTACGGTATGATCATCAATCACAGTTACCCCAGAAACTTCATCAGCCTCTCCTCGAAATTTGGCTTTGAAGCCGACTATATCACCGAGATACGTCTCGACCGTATCTGACTCATTTTCGGAGTCAGCGGCTCGTTCCCAAGAATATTTGATATCATGCGCGGTCACTGGTTTACCGTCGTGAAAGGTAGCGTCTCGATGTAAATGAAAGGTGTAGGTTGTCCCATCCGGGCTAATCTCCCAACTTTCAGCTAAATCAGGAATTACGGTCATATCCTCACCAAGCATCACCAGGCCGCTAAAAATTTGCCCGATTCGCCCACCAGCAGAGCCGTGGGTTTGAATAGGGTCAAGCGTTCTCGGTTCACCTCCAGCCAAAAATATCGCATTTTCGCGAGAAATACCAAAAGGCCTTGGATCTTCAAGCTGCATACTCGCTGCAATTGCCTCAAGCGTTTCAGGGTAGTTGGTAAACGTTTCCTCTGCGGCAGCAATCAAAACCATAAATACACGTTGGCCTCGGGTGGCGACAGTGGCCCGCGCCTTAAAAAAATCATCAGGGCCAGCAAATTCAATCACCTGAGCCTCTGTTCCATCCCAAAGTGTCACGGCTTCAGGTTCCGTTGCTTCCACCTCATCAGGCTCGCCCACCCAGCCATAGTAAAGACTCACATAATCTTCAACGGTTTCATTCGGATCGATCAAACTTGATTGTCCAAATACAAAAGCATTCGGATCTGTACTCCGAATAACGTTGGGTGACTCTTCATCAACTTCCCAATCAGCCGGATAGGAAAAGCTGAAGCCAAGGGCAGGATCGCTGTAAAAGCCAGTCTCTGGGACAGGAGTTAGTGTTGGTGTCGGAAAAGGGGTAGCCAGGGAACGAGGGGTCTCAGTTGGGATGACTTCAGGTGTAACCGTTTGGGTCGGGATGATTGTTGGGGGAACAATGGTTTCAGTTGGTGTAGCTTCGGCTGGCCAAGTGGCTGTCGCTGTTGGGTTGAACGCGGTTTCTCCAGCGGACAATAGTGATTGACAGCCCGATAACATAATCAGAAGAATAATCAAGTAACTTGATGTTAAAACGAATTTTTTCTTAGGCATAATTTGGTCCAATATCAGTGTAGTTGAACTTGGTCTTTGGCTAAGTGCCATCGAAGATGGAGAAGACTAGTGCTGAAGCATATGTCTTTTGATGAGAAAAATTTTGCAACTTGTTTCAGCTTAAATGTGCCGTCTCAAATGCCCCACCCAATAAAATATATTTGGCGGAACACTAGAAACGACGAGCTATAAAAATCATGATTAAAAATCCAATAGCAAACAGTACAGCGGTAAAAATTAGTACCATTAGAATTAAATTTGGATCAATGATAGTGGTTGGGGGAGGAGGATTTTGCAAGGATGTGTTATTTGGCATAGAGGTCGGGGTTACGGTTGGGGTAGGGGGTATCTCTGTTGGGACAATTGTTGACGAGGCAGGTGTTTCAACGATTTCAGCCGTAGGGCTGGCCTCATAAGCCAGGAGAGTCGGTAACTGTACAGGTGTTGCGGTGGGGACGGGTTCGTGCGGCGGTAAGCCTAAACTTTCACGCCAGTTGTTATCCAAGGTCAAGGTATCAATACCATACACCTCAAGTAAAGCTTGATCATAGGTTCGCCCGGCCTGAAAAACGTCCAAAAGCTCAATCAACTTATCCTGACCATAGGTATCAATCAAATACCCCACTAACTCGCCACTTTGGGCATAGGCGAGCGAAGCACTCTGGCTTCTGGTGGGAAAGCTACTACTGAGACTCAGCAGTGAAATCAACGCATCATTGGCAATCGCATCCTCTAATAGAGCCGCGCTATGTTCCTCAATTTGCCCTTCAACATAACTAGCTAATCCCTCATCCAGCCAACGTGGAATATCACCAACACAATTATCAGTCGCTTGATGAATAATCACATGCGCCAACTCGTGGATCATTGTGCGGGTACCCCAATCCAAATTACCCGCATTAGCCCCCAAAAGCACGGTATCATAGTTAATCATGGCTAACCCGCCGGCCCAATCTTGGGTTAAAATCACAGCGTCTCGCATATCGGCAGTAGTTGGGTAGTTGTAAATTGTAACCGGACGCTCTGGTCGGGCCCCAAGATCCTCTTCAAGTTGGTCAAGACCAGCATTGGCCGCTTCCCATAGCGCATCATTGACAGTTTGGTCGGTAACAGCCGAAAAGAAGATCAACTCATCGGATCGAACTTCTTGCCATTCAAAATTTGTATCAAGAAAGAAAAGCTCTTGTTCCTCCGATATAATTTCTGCGCCTAATTCATCAATCAGATGCCATTGCCACCACACACGTGTGCCTGACGGAAGCGAACCGTATTGCTCTAGATCCCAAACCCAACTGGTTTCAATGTTTGTACCTGGCTCAAAATCTTCTGGCTCTGTATAGGCCGCAGCCAAAGCACAACCAACCTCATCGTTCCCATAAATTAGCTCTACCGAGGTGATAGTTGTATCTGCGCTCGCAGATAATTTAAAGGTAATTGATGTGGGAAATTCAAATTCGGCCTCATTGGTGAGGATTTGAGGCCCGTCAGCATATGCTGTTTGGGTGAAAAATAGGAGCAAAACCAATACGAGAATCAAACTAGGCCAAATACGTCCAAGGTTCATGAAGGTCTCCGAGTTTTTTAGTTTGGGTAAATTAAGTATAGCGTGGAAGCGAGAGAGGTCAAGAAAATTTTCAAATTTACTTATAAATGTCAGACATCATTTTTGAGTATAGCCCAACCATCGTAACTCATTCTCTTTGCGTCGCCACTTTGGTCGAATTTTTACCCACAGTTCAAGATAGACTTTACTATCAACTAATTGTTCGATGGCAGGTCGAGCAATTTGCCCAATCTTCTTCAAGGTTCGGCCCTTCTCACCAATCACAATCTTCTTTTGTGATTGACGTTCGAGAATGATATTGGCACTAACATAAACCAATTTTTCGTGACGCCATTTGAACTCAGTGACCATGACCGCCAGCGCATGGGGCACTTCTTGATGCAGCGTTCTCAGGGCCGCCTCTCGAATAAGCTCACTGGCAATAAAACGAGTTTGCTGGTCTGTAATTTGATCTTCAGGGAAGTAACGCGGTCCTTGCGGGAGATGATAAATGATTTGGCGCAGCAGTTCGTCTCGATTATCTCCACGGGCCGCTGAGATGTACAACCAATCATCTGCTGGGTAGAGGTCCATAAACGCTTCCTCAATTGCATCACGTTGGTCTTTGGCTACCAAATCAATTTTGTTTAGTCCTAAAATCACAAATGGATTCGGACCTTTCTTTTTCCGCTTTTTATTATTTTTGTGCAAGGATTCCGCGACCAAGGCATCTGCCTCTGTGGCAGGATGCGCCCCATCCACAAGCCACAAAATCACATCAGCATCTGGAATAGCTCCCACCGCAGTATCAACCAGGTATTCACCTAGTTTATGCAATGGTTTGTGAATGCCTGGGGTATCTACAAAAATAACCTGAGCAGGGGGGCAATCCTCCAGCGGATGAGGATCATCTTCAGCAGGAATGGTAAGAATACCTAATAATTGGTTACGTGTGGTTTGCGGTTTAGCGCTAACAATCGCAACTTTTTGCCCCAAAAAACGATTCATCAAGGTTGATTTACCGACATTGGGGCGTCCCACTACCGCTACATACCCGGAACGATGATCTTCAGGCAAATCATCTTCAAAAGCGGGTGCCAGAGATGCTTCATCTAATTCACTTTCATCAGGCCATTCAAATTCGTCGTTCATCTTGTACCTAGTGTTGAGGTAAGCTTTTTGATAACGGATAAATTTCGCGGACTATTTCAGCTCAATTATATTTTAACACTGCCAAAGAAATTACGCAGATTTACCTTAACCTAGATGAACTTGTACAACATTGAGGATATTTAAGTGAGAGGTGGTCATAAACCGAAAAAGTGTAAAGAGAAGAGAAAACTGAAAAAAATACCGCACCCTGATAGACAAGATGCGGCAGCCTCCGTAATATC
>JANQQF010000011.1 GCA_028285035.1 Phycisphaerae bacterium | reverse complement strand
GCGGCCTAACGCCTAAGTTGTGCTGCTGCCGGGTTTGCAAGGCACTGCTATTTTACGACAACTTCACCAGCGAGATAATCCCAAAAATCGCAGCGGTAGGCGGTCAGAACCAACGATTTGTTAGCTGACACTTTCAAATGATAAGGCAGTGGTTTAACTTGGCACTCTGATGGCAATTCCTGGTATACGCGCAAAATCAGTATCATTTGTAGCCAAGTATTGAAATTTTTCTCTTTTCATAACTGCAAGAATGATTGAATCGTTTGTCATCAACCCATAATCATCTCGATATTGCTTACTGGCATGTAAATCACGATACGTTAAGGGCAAGATGTTAATCCGGCTCTGTACCAAGTCGTGCAAAATCGTCTTGTAACGGGTTAGGTTTTGAATTGATTGGGGATTTTGTTTGAGGTGATTGACCGCATCGGCTGACTTTTGAAATTGTCCTTCAGCCAACACTTCCAAAACCATTGCCCGATGGATCACATCCGCCGCAGTATTGACCACTAAATGGAGGCGGATTTCCTCCTTTGCCCCGCGGACAAGAAGTTGTTTGCATCCTTCATGAAAACGGGCTTGAGGAAATAAAGCATAGACAACAACATTCGCATCAAGCATGACATCAACATTTGCCGGAATCTGTTGGAACGTTTGGCTCATATCAAATCTATATTCAGTTCAGCATTAGCCAGTTCCAGCATCGGGTCGTCCAAAACTTGTTCCAAATTTGGTATCTGTACTTCAGCAAACAAAGTTGTCAATCGTTGCACCGCCGCCAAAGCCTCATTAACGCTTTCCGGCAGGAGCGAGATCAGCATATCATTTTCTTGCAACACAAAAGAAGTGCTGATGAGTAAACGCTCAATCACTTTTTCTAAGGTACTGTCTTGAATAGCCGCCTGTTTGTTGAGAAGATTATAGAGTGTTTCCGATACTTCAATGGTATGTCGGGTCATAAGATCACCTCTGAACAGAGTAAATTAACAGTATTTCTTGAATTGTACCTCAAAAGGGGGGCTTAAAGCAAGAATTTCGGGAATGTGACAAGATGTTGGAACCTTGCTTAAATGACCAATCCAGCCTATCATAAAAATTAGATTTTGTGTCCATTTTTTCTGTTTGTGAGGTCACTGTGAGGGTCGCTAACCACACGCAACATTGTCAATTGCTCAAGCAACGCCTCCAAATCAGGCTCACCCATCTGTCATTGCGCGAAACCTGCGACAGTACAAGCATGAAATAATGCTGCCAATGTTCGCCAAGTATCAATCTTCTCATCAAAACTATACTCGCTGGCGAAATGACAGGCTGCGGCGATGTCGGCGCATTTGGAAGGGGGAGAATTCGATAGTGATATTGCCATCTTTAAATTCAAGCAATGGTTTCATAATGACTCTGATCGGGTAAGATAAACAAGGATTTTGTATCCAATTGGATACATTTTATCATTATAAATTACTCTTGTCAAGTCTCAAGTATCCAATATATTTTTCAAATTGGTGATATAACGCAAACGTATGGAAAGATTTGGGGAGAAGTTGCGGACTTTAAGAGAACGTCAGGGTATGACGTTGAGAGAATTAGCCGAGGCACTTGGCTACCCTTCGCACGGGTATATCGGTAATTTGGAGAGTGGACGTAGAAAACCGACTTTGGAAATGGCTTTCAGAATAGCCCAGTTCTTTAATATCTCGGTTGACCAACTGGCCGATGATAAGCTAGATGTAGATTGATACTTTTAAGTCGATTTTTTACTGGCACTGGACCACAGTGCAGAGTTCATCAACAGAAATCGTTATCAGATTTTTATTGTCATCTTTTCTTCTCATTTGGTGTTCTCTAATCCGTTCGAGAACATAATCACGACTACATTCAGAACTATATGCCCAAGCCGATCCAGAAACACCAGAAATAGTCATCAATGTATTCGGCTCAAACAAAACTGAAATCTCATCATACCCTTCTTTTAGAGTTTTACTGGGAGACCAAAAATCAGCGTGAACCCAATTATTACCTTGAATAGTAATTTGCGAATTTATACGCCCCTTTTCGAAATCTCCTAACGCTTCACATTCTCCTACAAGATTTGTAGATTGTACAGAAGTAGGTGATGGTTCACCTCTACTTGAGACTATTTCTTCGGGTGTTTGCTCTGGTGCAAATGGTGATGGGCCTATTGGTTGAAATGGAATCAACCAAGCTACTATTGCAACCAAGACCCCAACCAAAGCTAACAAAATCCCTATTGCTCCTACCAAAATTCCTACATTAATTGAAGTACTGTTGCTGTCGTCTTTACTCACTCTTAACCTCTCAAGCCACCTAACAATTATTGGTTTGAACGACGCAAGATAAACCCCATATTTTAGTTTTATCCTGCATCTTGCACAATAAAATTCATATTACCTGATTATCTTGCATTATGCAAAATAAAACCATATAATCGCTTTTATCTTGCAATATAGGTAGCTTATGCCGAAATTATTAGATCAACTCCGGGCTAAAATCAGACAAAAGCATTATTCCCTGCGGACTGAGGAGACTTATGTTTACTGGTGCAAACGGTTTATTCTGTTTCATAATAAACGTCACCCAGCCGAAATGGGGGTACCAGAAGTTGAGCAGTATTTAACCCACCTAGCGGTCAATCAAAATGTGGCAGCTTCCACTCAAAATCAGGCGTTGAGTGCCATCCTCTTTATGTATACTCACATCCTTCACCAACCCCTCACTGGTATTGATGCTTTGCGAGCAAAACGACCCGTTCGCGTCCCCGTTGTTCTCTCTCAAGACGAAGTGCGTCGCCTTTTGGAAAACATCAAGCAACCCCAATGTCAATTATTGGCAAAATTGATGTATGGGAGTGGTCTGCGTTGTATTGAGGCGTTACGCTTACGTGTGCTCGACATCGATTTTGATCGGAGTACAGTGCGAGTTTTTTCTGGAAAGGGAGCCAAAGATCGGTTATTGCCGGTCGACCCGAGTTTGCATGAGCCACTCAAGTGGCAAATCGAAACCGTTAAACAAATTCATACCACCGATCTGTCCAATGGATTTGGATCGGTGTATTTACCCCAGGCCTTAGCCAAAAAATACCCAAACGCCCCAAAAGAATTCAAATGGCAATACCTCTTTCCAAGCACAACCATCTCCACCGATCCTCGCGGCGACATCAAACGCCGTCATCATTTGCACGAAAGCACCATCAGTCGGGCGTTAAATCAAGCCACCAAATTAGCAAATCTAACAAAAAAGGTGTCATCCCACACCCTCCGCCACTCTTTTGCCACTCACCTTGTTGAAGCGGGGTATGATATTCGCACGATCCAGGAATTGTTGGGGCATAAGGAACTGAGCACAACCATGATTTATCTCCACATCGCCCAAAAGAATGTTCTTTCTGTTCGTAGCCCTCTTGCAGATTTGTATTAGATCGGAGAACATTCAACAATGACTACAACTCACTCTCAGCAATGGCGAACCATCGCCCTTCCCGCCGAACACGGCAGTTGGGGCTTGACTATCGAGCCGATTTTGTTGGGGCTATTAGTGGCACCATCTTGGGCGGGGGTGGCTCTGGCAGTAGCAGCTTTTGGGGTATTTTTATTACGCTGGCCGGTCAAGGTGGCCCAGACAAGCTATCGCCAAAAGCGACAGGTTCGCTTGACCCTTGCTCTGCGCTTCGTAGCAATTTATGGTGTGCTGGCCGCTAGTGGCTTTTTGATGACGCTTTGGCTGGTTGGTTGGACCCCACTTTGGCCGATCATGCTGGCCTTGCCGTTTGGCTTGCTCTTCTTTTTGTATGATGCTCAAAACCGCAGTCGTAGTTGGCAAGCTGAACTGGCTGGGCCGATTGCGTTTTCTATAACAGCCACCATCATTGCGCTGGCCGCTGATTGGGCGATCGCCCCAGCCTTGGCCTTGTGGCTGGTATTGGTCGCTCGGGCCGTCCCTTCGATTTTGTATGTTCGGTCTCGAATACGGTTGGATCGAGGTAAACCCCACCAACCCAACCTAGCCATCGGCAGCCATATTGTGGCCCTGATCGTGGTCGGTGGGTTAATTTGGCGGCAATGGTTGCCGTTGTTGACCGTCGTTGTGTTTGGGCTACTGCTCGTGCGTGCGGCTTGGGGGCTCTCCCGCTATCGCCGCCCGGTGCCCGTAAAGGTGATTGGATTCTCGGAGTTAGGTTGGGGGGTGTTACTGGTAGTGATTGTGGCGGTTGGGTTTGGTTTGTGTTGCTAGTCAATAAGAGAGATTCTTATGGAAGAAATTTTTGGCTATTTGCCCAATCCTAAAGCAAATCATCCTTCCCAGTAGACTCGATTGCTGAATTCGGTTCGTATTCGCTCGGTCCATTCCTCACCTTCGTCTTCGGAAATGACGCCGTTGTCGATACCTTCTTGGATGAATGGCCCAAAACTCGCGGTCAAGGTGTCAACTAGATTTTCGGGATCAAACCCAAAATGTTCGCAAACAGTGGCCAAGTTCATCCCTTCATCCTCCATAAAAACATGCATTTCGTCGTGAGTAATGCCCAAATATGCTTCAAGTACACCCTCGATGGGCGCATGACCGCGATGTAGACCTAACCGACTTACCCCCCAAGCAGTTGCCACCAAATCATCAAGATCAGACGTTGTATCGACGGTGCCATCAAATGGGGCACCACCGCCTGTACCACGGGCCTTCATATTCGTGATAACTTCGCCAGTTGCCGAGGTGGTGATGTCTTTGGCTGATGTAGAACACGCCGCTAAGATTACAATTAGCAATAATGCCAGAAAAGATTTTAACCATTTCATAATCATCCTCTTATACTTCAGGTTCAATAGGTTATATTGACATTTACAAAAAGTCACTACTATAGTCTAGCACGAGGCTGAGAAAACGTTGAGAAACAGAAACAATTCACGCCCCGAGAAACGAGACATCACTTGATTGCGAGAATACCATTCAACCAAACCGTATATTACAGTGCAGTTATTTTGCCTTACCTGGCTGTCGCGATTGGGTTGTATATGCTACAGAGTGCCTGGGCGGCCATTGGTGGGTATCATCTTGGCATGCTCTTGCTGTTGATGATTGTCGCTTGTCCGCCGGTCCCAGTAAAATCGAAATGGCCGATGCATTTGCGGTATTTGGTTGGTTTCAATATGGGAGGGAGTTTACTGGCTGGCGTGTTTGTTTATTTCCTGTGGCCGTGGTTAGCAATGCTTTCAACCGAGGAATTGGTTCCGTTTTTGAGCGGATGGAGCTTGGGTCCAGCAAATTGGCCGGTCTTTGTGGTGTACTTCTGCTTGATAAACCCTTGGCTGGAAGAACTTTACTGGCGGCATTGGCTGAGCCAGGCAGGCCATCCGACTTTGGAAACATCGATCTGGTTTGCCGGTTATCACGGTTTGGTCCTGCTACCACTACTGCACGGGTGGGCGATTATCCTGGCGCTGATCATCTTGATCATCGTTGGATGGTGGTGGACAAAAATCATTCAGCTTGGCGGGAGCTTACTTGGACCAACCGCCTGTCACATCGCAGCAGATGTCAGCATTATTCTCGCGGTAAATCAGTTGTATAATATGATTTAGCCCAAGAGATAGGTTTCAAATAGCGATGACTGACAGCCAATGAGCCGACCAATTTTGTAAAGTTCTTCAAAAAGCATTCAGGACAATCCCACGTTCAATTTAGAAAAAGCTTGACAATGCCTGTGATATGGCAACAAAGCATGAAAAGGTAACATAGGCATCCCTGCCTGTGTTACTTCTACATCGCTTCTAATGTCCCATATCGCTTGGCCTGAATCTCAAACCAGCGGAACCAGATATAGCCGATAACAAGGTAGATGAGGCCGATTAGGATTTCAACGGAGAGAAGGGGCCACACATCTAGGAGGCTGGCCCCAGCGATGATCTCGCGGGCGGCCATGATGCCACGGGTGAGGGGGAGCATATAGGAGATGGTCTGCATCCACAGGGGGAGGGAGTCAAGCCGCACGTTGGCCCCAGAGAAGAGTAGGAGTAAGAAGTAGACCGTATTGCCGACAAAGAGGGCGTTGCGGGTGACGAGACTGAGGCAGCCTAGGAGGAGGCCAAAGCCGGAGGTGCTAAAGGTAACGATGAAGATGGTCAGGATCAGAGCCAACGGATTGGTTTGGGATAAATCGAGACCGAGGAGGAAAACACCCCAAAAGAGGCCCCAGGCAATCCCCAGCATGCCATCAAGAATATGGATGAAGGCCCGGCCCAAAAAGAGAACCAGTCGGTTGGCGGGTGTGGCGAAAACATAGGGCAAGGTGCCCTCCCATCGATCACCGCCAATGCTCATTGTCACCCCGTAGATCCCACTGACTGTGGTCATTTGCATCGCGTTGCCGATCACGTAAAACGAGGCATTGTTCCAGCCCGTGGCGTAGGTGCCAAGTAGGACAAAAAAGAGCATATTGGCCAACGGCATCACCACTTTCGAGGCCAAATACACCATCGGCACTGACCATCGGAAGAGGGCGAAATAGGACAACAGGGCACCATTCCAAAAGAGTTGGATATTTGAGGTGAGTTTGTTCATGACTTTGTCCTTGGTCTAACCTTTACCGTCAATTTTTATTGCATCCCCAACGTCGCGTCCACTCGTGCTTTACGAAGGATGACCTCAAACAGTTTAGCGGCGACGGATAGGTAAATTAGGCTGAATAGGATGAGCATCCCCCAATTGAAGGCTACGCTGCTCAGAGTGGCGGTGCCTTGGGCCGTGGCGTGTAGAGCCTGAGCGGCCCAGTAGGGAGGGAGTAGGTAGCTAAGTGGGGTGGTCCACAAGGGGAGAAGGGCAATGGGGAAGAGAAAGCCACTTAGAATGTAAACTGGAAACTCAAGGCCATTTTGCCAGCGCTGCACATCGGGATTGAGAATGAACAAGGCCGCAATGATCAGGCCAAAGCAAACAAAGGCAATAACAGTGAACAGTAGAGAGGCCGTAAAGAGGCCTGGCTGATTGATCTGGACGGCATAACCAAAAATGAGTGATACGACCAGGTAGCTAAGAATCATCGAGCCAAGCGACTGGGTGACGTGGGCAAGGTTCTTGCCAAAGACGATGACTTGCATGGGCGTCGGGGTGCTCGCTACACTTTCCAGGGTGCCGAGCCAACGTTCTACGGTGATGCTGTTGCCGCTGATAAAGAGCAAACTGCTCCATAAGCCGGTCATTCCGCTCCCGACAATAACAAATATCGCGTAGTCACCACCACGGTCTTGTAAAACCCACAACGCTAATACGGCGATGATGAAGGGTTGGATAAAGACAGTGAAAATGATGAAGAGGTCCATCACATTTTGCCGGAGAGCCATCTCCGCTGAGAGTCGGATGGCGTGTCCATATTTTCGCATCAAGCTCAGGTTCATTGCTCACCTCCTACCAAGCGGATGTAAGCATCTTCGAGGGTGGGTTCACGAACCGAAACCTTGCCGACCCGTATCCCATTCAGGCTGCTCATCACATCGGGCACCGCTTCAGCGCCGCGCGGGGAGTGAATTTGCAGCACTTGACGCTGTTCCCGATTTTCAACGGCTAGCCCATCCACAAAACTTTGCGTGCGCAGATGATCCAACCGTTCATTGGCAATGCCAAACACCTCCAGCTCAATGACCGAAAGGTCTTGCACATGCTGTTTGAGGCCGGCTGGGGTATCAAGAGCAATGATGCGGCCTTTGTTGATGACGGCAATGCGTTGGCACAGGGCATCAGCCTCGAACATATAGTGGGTGGTTAGGAGGATAGTTTTTTGTTCGGATTGTAGATTGCGCACCACCTCGCGTAACTCACGCGCCCCGATGGGGTCAAGGCCGATGGTTGGTTCATCCAGAAAGAGGACCTCGGGGTCGTGCAGTAAGGCACGGGCGATATGCAGCCGTTGTTTCATCCCCCGCGAATAGCCCTCCACCTTCTCCTGCCCCCGGTCACCCAACCCCACCAACTCCAGAAGGTAGGGAATGCGAGTTTTGCTCACGGCGGGAGCAACATGATAGAGGCTGGCGAAGTAGCGGAGATTGTCGATGCCTGATAGTCGCCAGTATAGACCGCGCTCGCCCCCAAAGATAGCCCCAATCCGACCTCGAATCGCCGTTGCGTCACGCTCTACATCGTGCCCCAAAATTTGGGCTGAGCCACCAGTAGGGATGAGGAGGGTGGTCAACATTTTGACAGTCGTGGTCTTGCCTGCTCCGTTTGGTCCCAGAATGCCAAATAACTCGCCTGCCTCAACGGCAAAGGAGATGTCATCAACGGCGACTACTTCTTTGATTTTTCGCCGCAACACACCTAAATTGGCTTTATAAATCCGCCGCAAATTTTGCACTTTAATGGCATTCATGGGGCCTCTCTATTCATTCACAATTAAGACTTCACAATTCATTATTCACAATTAGTTAGGTCCAGTCCGGCACTTTAATCTGCTCCGCCAATGTGGTCATGGTGGTGCGATAAGCATCCATTGTGGCGTCTACGGACTCTTGCCAATAAATCGGCTCGCCAATGGCGACATCGACAAAGAAAGGGACCAACATAAAGGTGCCTCGTGGTAAGGATTTGCCCAATCCATACATAAAAACAGGGATGATTGGTACATTAGGGTGACGCTCTGCCAAGCGAGAGATACCACTTTTGAATTGGCTCAACTCTTCCGGGGCACCGCGTGACCCCTCAGGAAAGATGATCAAAATTTCATCGCGTGATAACGCTTCCGATAATGGGGCAAGTGGGTCACTATCCTTATCCTTGCGTTTGCGATCAATCGGAATAATGCCGATGATGGTCTGACTAAACCAGGCCATAAAGCGATTGGCGAGAAAATAATCTGCGGCAGCCACAGACCGGACTTGATGGATCTTGGTCAAAGGCCATAGGGAAACCAAGGTCACCGCATCTAAATGGCTGTTGTGATTGGCCGCAATAATGGCTGGCCCCTTGGCCGGTAAACGGTCTTCGCCCTCAATGTGTAGTCCTAAAATTAGAGAGATGATGGGGCGAACAATGATCAGAAAAAATAAAATTTGTAGAATGTTCATTCGATTTACTCCAAGATAACAGATAATCGTCTCATAAACGTCTCATAAAAAAGAGTAATTGGTAATTCGTAAGTAGTGATTTAGATTGAAGAACCTGTTTGACTGCCAAATCAATAATGCAGATACACGACTAAATGGAAATAAAGGGGGGCAGTGTAGATGATGGAGTCCATTCGATTGAGAACGCCACCGTGCCCAAAACTCATCGAGCCGCGATCTTTGAGGTGTAGGTCGATTTTTATCGCGGAAAGGGTGATATAACCAATAAAACTAGCCAAGGCGATGATGATTCCGACGATAATCGACTCGATGGGGGTCAGCGGGGTTATTAACGGAGCAGCGAGCCAAGCGATAATTGCTGAAGTGATCATGCTGCCAAAGAGGCTGCCCCAGGTGCGTGTTGTGCTCACCGCCAAACGGAGACGGGGCTGATTAAATAATCGGCCAAAAAAAAATTGAGACACATCACTCAGTTGGGTCAGGATGAGGAGGTATAGAAGCAAGCCCCCACCTCCTGTTACGTTGCCCTCAGGAGGAAGAACTAGAAGAAAGGCGAGATGTCCCAAGCTGTAGACAGTGGTAACAATTCCCCAGCTAAGGGTGCTTCCTGCGGTTAAAAACCCCTGTGGTTTGCTGAGCAGAACCATCATGAGCGGGAGAAAGAAAAAGACATAGATGGGAATGAAGGCGATAAAGGCGGTATACCAACCTAGCCATATCAGGAAAAATTGTCCGGGAATTGCCAAATAGGCCCAGAAGAGTACACGGCGGTCAGCACGCCGGGTGGGGGTGATGGATAGGAATTCTTTGAAGGCTAGAAAGGCCAAAAAGGCGATAAAAAATAGGAGTAAGTTTCGACTGTAGAGTATGCCCACCGCCAGAAAGCCCGCAACTAGCCACAAAAACCGGATTCGATGCCCGATTTTGGGTAGATTGCCACGATCTGGATTGCGCCAGACGAGCAAGGTGTAAGTCATGGTTGCCAAGCCTAATACGATGAGGATTGCTCCGAAAGCAAGGGGTAAGTTAGGCTGGGTGTATAAAAACGTCATCGTTTCTCCTTAAGCATGCTGTTTGGTGGTTAGTGGATAGTGATAAGAGCGGTCAATGATAATTTTAGTTGGGCGTAGTATACTGCGAACTAAAAAATATGTCATCTGATTTGATTATAAAATTATCATTGCCAATAGAAGCGCTTAAATAGAAAAATAAGTTGTTTTTGAGCCAATAACTCAAGATTATCGTTTGATTTCTTGCTTGAATTTACAAAATCTTTTTTGACAAGCGACAGGGGCTGTACTATAGTTGAAGCGCTTAAATTTTGATGCATTTCACCCTTTTATGGAAGGCAACGCTGCATGTCCAACGCTCCAAAACCGCCAAATATCCTCTTTATTATGTGCGATCAACTCCGAGCCGATTATCTAGGCTGCTATGGTCACCCTCATATCAAAACACCAAATATTGATAAACTAGCTGAACGTGGCGTTAAATTTAGTCGGGCCTATGTACAATCGCCGGTATGTGGCCCCTCTCGGATGTCGATTTATACAGGCCGCTATGCCTTCTCACACGGGGCCACCCTGAATTATGTGCCATTGCCTATCGATGAACTGACCTTGGGCGACTACCTAAAACCTTTGGGGTATCGTACTGCTGTCTCGGGCAAAACACATGTCCAAGCTAATCAGGTTGAGATGGAGCGAATGGGTATTGATCCAGCCTCGGAACTAGGCGTGCATATTGCGGAAGGTGGCTTTGAGCCACACTTTCGAGATGATGGGGTACATCCCGACTCACCTGCACATTACAACGCCGATTACAATCAATATCTACGAGAACAGGGCTACAAAGGGGATAATCCTTGGCATCATCATGCCAATGGAGCGGTTGATGCCGATGGCAACTTTTTGAGCGGATGGTTTATGGAAAATGCCAAATATCCAGCCAACATTAAGGAGGAGCACTCTGAGACCCCAGCCACCACAACTTTAGCGATGGACTTTATTGAGGATGCTTCGGTCAAAGGACAGTCGTGGTGTCTGCATTTGAGTTACATCAAGCCGCACTGGCCTTACATCGCCCCAGCCCCTTATCACCAGATGTATAGTTCTGAAGATGTCATTCCAGTCAATCGAACGGAGACTGAACGTAGTAATCCTCACCCTGTTTATGACGCCTATATGAAACACCGAGACAGTGCGGTGTTTTCGCCTGATGGTGTTCGTGAAATGGTCATTCCGGTTTATATGGGGCTGATTACCCAGGTCGATGATCAAATTGGCTGTTTAATGGCTTTTCTGGAGGCGCGGGGAGAATTAGACAATACCTTCATCGTCCTGACCAGTGATCACGGTGACTATTTGGGGGATCATTGGCTCGGTGAAAAAGATCTTTTCCATGAGGAGGCTGTGCGGATCCCCTTGATTGTCGTTGATCCCTCCTCACAAGCAGATGGAACGCGAGGGGTAACAGATGATCGTTTCATTGAAGCCATCGATCTAGTGCCTACCTTTATTGAATTGGCTGGGGGTGAGATTCCGGCGCATCGATTGGAAGGCCATTCGCTTTTGCCACTCATTTACGATCAGTCGGATGTTGAATGGCGTGATTATGTGATTAGCGAAATTGATTACAGCTTTCGTAATGCTCACGAATGGCTGGATGTACCCCATCTGGAGTCGCGGGCCGTGATGATTCGCACGGATCGTTGGAAATATATCGATTACGACCACTTCCGTCCTCAGTTGTTTGATCTTAAGAATGATCCACAGGAGCAAAATGATTTGGGATCTGATCCCGAATATCAGGCCATTCGTGATCAACTGGCCGGCCAGCTTTACACTTGGCTGCGTCGCCGAAAGCTGCGGGTTACCATTTCAGACGAACAAATTGATGCGATGTTTGGTGGCAGTAATCAGGTCGAGCGGGGTGTTTATCTCGGCTTCTGGTCTGCTGATGATGTAGCACCATACAAACAAAAGGAGAATCAAAATGACTCCCAAAGAGAAACTTGAGGCACATTCAGCTGAGTTCGAAAAAGAGGTCGTCAACGTCGCTGAGGGTGTTTATACCGCAGTCGGTTTTGCGGCCTCAAATGTAACAATGATTGAAGGTGAAACAGGCCTGATCATTGTTGACACCACCGAATCAATAGGTGCCGCTGAAATCATATTGACCAAACTTCGCCAAATTAGTGATAAACCCATTCTGGCCATTATCTACACCCATAGCCATCGTGACCACATTAGCGGGGCCTCTGTGTTTGCAGGCGACGCCAGCCCTGATATTTACGCACGCTCTTTTGAAACCGACATGTTGGGGGCCAAAGAGGTGGCCAATATATCGGTGGCACGAGCTAAACGCCAATTTGCCATTGGGATGCCGTCCTGGGTGCGGATCAACCTTGGTCTTGGTCCGGGCGAGCGTTCGCTTAAAGGGATGGCCGCTGGTTTTGTAGAACCTAACCATATCCTAACTGAGCCTCGGGAAACCATTCAAATTGATGGGGTGACCATAGAGTGTGTTGAGGCACCTGGGGAAACCCCAGACACGATGGTGCTCTGGCTACCAGAGCAAAAGATATTGATTGGCGCGGACAACTACTATAAATCCTTTCCCAATCTCTATCCTATTCGTGGTAGTGCCTATCGGGATGTGGCTTTGTGGGTGAAGAGCTTGGATACAATGATCGCCTTTGAGGCCAAATATCTTATCCCTGGCCATACCCGTCCTTTGCAGGGGGCGGACCATATCCGTGAGGTGCTGACTAATTATCGGGATGGCATCAACCATGTTTTGACTGAAACATTAGCTGGAATGAATGAAGGGGCGACTATTCCGGAGTTAATCGAACGAGTTCGCCTGCCAGAGCATTTGACCGATAAACCCTATCTTCAGGAGTATTATGGTGCGGTCAGTTGGTCAGTACACTCGATTTACACGGGCTATCTGGGCTGGTTTGATGGTAATCCAACCAATCTACACCCCTTACCTCGTGCCGAAGAGGCCCAACATATGGCTGATTTGGCAGGGGGGGTGCCTGCTTTATTTGATCAATTACAGCGGGCGATGGATGAAGATCATCACCAATGGGCCTTGCAACTTGCTGATCATTTGCTCGCTCTTGAGCACGAGCCTGTCAAAGTAACCAACCTAAAAGCCGATGTATTGACTGCCTTAGCCGATCAACAAATAAACGCCACCGCTCGAAACTACTATTTGACCTATGCCCGTGAACTAAGACAGAGTGTGGCTGGTGAATAACAGGTTTGTAACCCTGATGCGATAAGAGAAATTGTAGGTACGGAGATTAAGAAATTGAAAAATTTTCAAAAAATTCCGTGTCCTATTTCATAGATTGTGAGAATACATAATGAACGCAACTGCCGCGATATTACGTGAGACCGCTGGTCCCTATACAATTGAACCTGTTGAACTGGAGGCCCCGCGAGCGAATGAGGTGTTGGTTCGAGTCGTTGGGACCGGAATCTGTCACACCGATGTCAAAATGAAGGATGGTTATCGCCCGATGCCACTGCCCGTAGTGATGGGCCACGAAGGGGCCGGGGTGGTTGAGGCTGTTGGTTCCGAGGTGACCAAGGTCAACGTTGGCGATCATGTTGTACTATCCTTTAACTCTTGTGGTATTTGTGACAATTGCCAACAGGGTCATCCGGCCTTTTGCCACGAGGTTGGCTTTTTGAGCTTTGGCTGCAAACGCCCCTCGGACGGCTCCTCACCGATTAGTCAAAATGGCGAGGTGGTATATGGCTACTTCTTTGGCCAATCCTCTTTTGCCTCCCACGCCATCACGACCGAGCGAAATGTGGTCAAAGTTCGTAAGGATGTCCCACTGGAAATGCTCGGGCCACTGGGCTGCGGTTTGCAGACCGGGGCCGGAGCGGTGCTAAACTCATTGAATGCTGAGGCTGGTACCTCCATCGTTATTTTTGGGACAGGCTCAGTGGGCCTAAGTGCGGTGATGGCAGCGGTCGTAGCGGGGTGCACAACCATTGTTGCTGTGGATATCAACGTTGACCGATTAGCCTTGGCCCAAGAGCTGGGAGCCACCCACACCCTCAACCCCGCCGAAGTGAACGAGATTGTGCAGACCATTCGCGACATTTCCGGCAATGGTGGGGCACAGTACTCTGTCGATACCACTGGAAACCCCAATGTGCTCCGACAAGCTGTCGAGTGCCTGCGCATCCGGGGTGTTTGTGGGCATCTTGGTGGTGGTGGGGCCGATGTCATCCTCCCAATGGGGCATCTGTTGTTTGGTCGTAGCATTCAAGGCATCGTTCAAGGTGACAGTGTTCCTGATATTTTTATCCCCCGCTTGATTAATTTATATCTCGCTGGCCTTTTTCCCTTTGATCGGCTCATTTCATACTACTCGCTTGAGCAAATCAACGAAGCGATTGATGATATGCATCATGGGAAGGCGATTAAGCCTGTTTTGAGAATGGATAACTAGTGTCTATAAGCTCATTTCAAGATGATATGAACGTTTCTAATACCCGCTCATTTTCCGTCACGACATGTCGGGCCCGCCGATAGACTATCTCATCAAGTTGGGACTGCTTGGCTTCAAGCTCCTCCATAGAAATATCCCGTAAATGGGAAACCCCAAATGCTTGGACCGCTCGCTCACATTGTTCACGGCGGTCGTTGTAGCCTGAGTCAGTATGCGTATGGCGGGTCTTGGTGTCTAGAATCAGAATGGAGGTCTCGTGGGGGAGCGGTACTGCCTTAGTCTCAAGTGAGCGACAATCCAGTTGAAGCGCATGTCCAGCCTGACCAGCTGCAGAAATCAATTGGTCCATAATGCCACATTGCATTCCTACCCACTCGTTTTCTGCTCGTTGGCATATTTTGGCCATTGTCGCCGGATGCCACTGCCACCCCGAAACGATAGAAAATGCTTTAGCCGTCGCCAACTCCAACGCAGCCGAAGAGGATAAGCCTGCTCCGATAGGAATATCCCCAGCCATTACCCCTTCCCAGCCCTTCAAAGGATAACCTGCGTCCTTGAGTGCCCACGCCACCCCCTGACAATAGTTGGACCAACTTCCCTTTTGTGGATGAGGATGCGCACAATCGAATTGACCAGTTTCAATAAAGTCTAAAGAGTGAATAATAACCTGAGAGTCGCTTCGAGGGCGTAAGGCAATCCATATGGCTCGGTCAATCGCCATTGGTAAGACAAAACCGTCGTTGTAGTCTGTATGCTCTCCAATCAAATTCACTCGTCCTGGGGCTCTCACAACAAGGGTGCTGTTTGATCAAACTGTTTGTGAAACGCCATCATTACTTTTTGGTGTGGTGTCGTCATAATTTTTCCTTATTGACCTGGTTTAGAGGCAGATAAACTCTCAATCAATGCCTGTAACAACGCCGTTGCGGTTGGGTGAGTGGTCACAGTCTTCGGGGTTAGGGCAAAGGTTGAGACAATGATTTTACCTTGTCCATACCGTCGTTCAGCAATTAAAGCGGCCATTTTATGAATCCAGCCAACAAATATTCCAGCGTGAACTTCAGCTTCAAAGTTTTGGGGGCTAAACCCAGTCAGCACATAATCTGGGATCAGGCCATCAAAACTAAAATCAAGCAGTGGGCCACCCGGAATGTGAGCGAAGGCACCGTCTCGGCGTAACCAAGCAAAAGAAGAGGCCCAATCACCAGCCCAAGGGGTGTCTTTGCGAGCGATAAGGTTGATACCTGAATAATTAACAGCAATCGCTTCAGGGTGATTGGCCAACAGCAACAGTCGTTTGCCCTGACGGACACAGCTTGCCAGAGTCTCGTCAAGCGTTTCGGTCACGATGAGGTCTGCTGACTCTAGGGCGGAGGCAAGCTGATAACCTAACTCAGTTAATGCGTCCGATAAAGCATCGTTTGGTGACCATAATCGAACACTGGAGGCTGATGGTTGTGGAAAAATTGTTAAAGCTAGATGATTGGTCGCCAAGAGGGTACCATCCAAGGCAACCAAACTAAAATTAAGCTTTGTCATTGTGGGGGTATCAACGACAGGGGCTGTAAAAGCTAGATTGGCAACTGCCCCGACTTGTCCCGCTTCGAGGTACGGGACATCAAAGTGCCCTTTCAACGTATCCAGAGATAAGGTCCAAGTGAGGCGTGCCCCTATTAGAGGTTGCCCTGCCCCGTGCGCCACAGACAACGCAACCTCAATGGTTTCACCGACCTGGTAAGCCAATCGCTGCCACTGAGGGGTGATAATGGTGTCGGCATTGATAGTGGCCAACTCAGTGTGAAATACACGCGGATTGCGGCGTAGGTCCATCAGCCCATTTGCTTCCCAATGGGCATCGGTCAATTCGGTGATAACATAACCACTAATGCTCGAATACTGTCGCATCACCTCAATCTGATATTTCAAAGCCTGATGTTGTTGCCATTGGGTGGCTTCGATAAATGTCTGCCAGGAGCCAAATACCTGCTGGAGATGCCACATTTGAAAGCGGCGCTTGACACCGTGGGGGTACATCACCCCTTCATTCCAATCTTCGCCAGTTTCAAACCACCAAGGCTCCTGACCCTCGTCATCCACTAATCGGTCCACATCAGGTAACCCCCAATTACCAAACTCTGACATCACCAGGGGTTCATTTCGGGTACGTACCGCATCCCCATTTTGGCTGAAGGTCCAATCGGCCCGCTGCGCAAAACTTCCGATAAATTCATCCCAACCTTGACGATGATCGGGGATAGACTGATAGTAATGATAATCTTCGATGTCAGTCTGAATGTGCAAATTGGGTACGCAGGGTGAGTTATCAACGATCAGGCGGGTAGGATTGAGTTCTTTGAGCCAATGATAAGTCTCTTTCAACCACACCCGGTGAGCTGGGTTGTTAACCAAATCGGTACCCCAATCTTCATTGATAATCGACCAGGCAATAATCGAAGGATGATTACCATCTCGTTCAAGCATACCCTCCAAAGTAGCCAACCCTCGCTGCTTGGCTTTCTCGGTGAGGTGCTGCCAGTTTGGTAGGTCAGTCCAAATGAGCATTCCCAGCTGATCGGCCACCTCGTAATAGCGTGGGTCGGGCACCTTGATATGGCAGCGAAAACAGTTTAAGCCCATTGCTTTCGCTTTACGGATTTGGTCTTCAAGAAATTCAATAGAAGGTGGGGTGGCAATCGTATCGGGATAGTAATCTTGGTCCAACGCCCCACGCAGATAAAATGGCTTTCCGTTGAGCAAAAGTTGCCCAGCCTTTGCTTCGATGGTTCGAAAGCCAAAGCACTCAGTGAGGTGATCAATTACCTCGCCCTCTTGGCTTAAGCTGGCTTTGAGTGTGTACAGATAGGGGTGATCCGGCGACCAAGCCTGGGGTGAATCAACGGTTAGCTCCAGAGTCACGGTTTGGTCTTTCCCTTTGCCCTGATAGACGCTGGTTGACACCACAGTTTGGTCGGCATCAAGGATGGACAGGCTCAAGCGTTGATCATCCAGTGGTTTAGATAGGGTTATGTTGGCTTGGACCTTACCGGTTGACAAGTCAGGGGTTAGTCGAATGTGGCTTAGGTGCAACGGCGAACGATGCTCTAGCCAAACAGACTGCCAAATGCCACCCAAAGGACCATACCAACTTTGCTTGCCGTGGGGGATTTCAGAAAAGGGAAAGTCAGGGTATTGTGCCACATCATCACTAGGGAGGGTGACCTGCACCACGAGGTCATTCAACCCGTCCGGACGCAGCACTGGTCCAACCTCAAATTCAAAGGGCAAATATCCACCCTCGTGCTCACCTAGCATTGTATCGTTGAGCCAAACTTGAGCATAGTAGTTCACAGCGCCAAAGTGGAGAAGTACAGTTGACTTGGTCCAGTCAGCTGGTGCTTGAAAGCTGTGCTTGTACCAAACTCGACCAAAGTGTAGCCGTAAATCATCGAATTGCGCTTGCCAGGGCATTGGTACTTGAATCTGCCGCCAAGTATCAATCGTTTCAGGTGTGTCATAGTGGCTTTTATTTGAGGCAATCTGAAACTTCCAGGCCCCATCAAGGCAAATTCGTTCGCGTTGCTTCATAAAGTTCACTCCAAGTTCCAGGATTTTGGGGTATAAAAGTAGACCCAAATAGACATTGGCTTTTTAGTCAACATCTACTTGGGTCACCTGCTCAGATTTGCATCAGGCAGGAGGTCGTTTGAAACTCATTAATTGCTGGCAAAAATACCTTCCAGTTGGCTTTGCGCGTCGGTGAGGGCATCTTCAGGTGTTGTACCCAGAATCCACACGGGAAGAATAGACTCTCGTAACGCATCTAACGCAGCCGGGAAATTAGCAATGGGTGGGATTGAGTTTGTCTCAATCAAGCCAGTGTCAACATAATTATTTCGGCTGGGTAAGCTCAAGAATTCATCACTGCTCAGTACCGACTGGCGAGTGGATAAGTGTCCGGTTCGGGACCACTCAAAGTTGTTGTCATACAAGTAACCCAACAGCTCACCAACGGCAGCAGCCTTGGCTGGGTCGCTACCTGCATCGCTTGATACGGCCCACAGGTGAGTATCAGCCCAACCCCCAGGTTGTCCTAAGATGGTTGGGAAGGCTCGGGCTTGGTAGTTGGTCAAGGCTACCTCTGAATCCTGGGCTGCGTCAGAGTAGGCATCAACAACCCAAGTGCCGTTAATTAACACAGCCACCTCTCCATTTAGGAAGCTTTGTTCAGCCGTTGCGTAGTCCTGCGTGGCATCGATGTGACCACTTTCATACAATGAGTTCACCAAGTTCATCGCCGTCAAGGCTTGTGGTGTGTCAACCATTACATTGCCATCTCGGTCAAAGAACTGGCTGCCTTGTTGGGCCATCAAACTTGATACCGTAAATAGCGACAACTCTCCCTCGCTCGATTGCAAGGCAAAGTAGTTCACCCCAGTCGCCTCTTTTACTTGAGCGGCGTGTTCCAGCAACTCTTCGGGACTGCTGGGCAGGATGGGGTCGCCAGCATCATCGACCAAGCCTGCTTCAGCCAGAATATCCAGATTGACGTGCCACAGCAGGGCGTGCATATCGAATGGCAACCCATAGATTTCTTCACCATAGGTTGCTCCCGCTCGGGTGAAGGGCACAAAGTCATTGGCATCAACCTCAGATGCAGCAAAGATATCATCCAATGGGGCAACTAAGTCACGATCAACATAGTTAGGTAAACGGCTCAGGTGGGCAATGAACACATCGGGTGGCTCACCACCGGCGAACGAGGCATTCAATTGGTCGTAGTGCTGGCCCCATTCCACGATACGAGTGTCAACCGTGATCCCTTTGTCATTTTCAGCATTAAACTTGTTAAGTAATACGGTCACAATTCCACACTCACCGACAGCCTGGCTTAGGTCGGTCACTCCAGCATACTCATCCTCACACGAGCCAAAGAACCGATTCAACGTGATTGTTATCGGTTCCGCCATCGCCTCTTCTTCAACCGCTTCCTCTTCAACAACCTCATCCGGTTGTGGGCCTGTCCCAGTGATCAGCCCCTCCAGTTGGCTTTGAGCGCTGGAGAGGGCATCCTCAGGCGTTGTACCCAGAATCCACACAGGTAATACCGACTCCCGCAATGCGTCTAGAATAGCCGGAAAATTAGCAATAGGTGGGATTGAGTTTGTCTCAATCAAGCCAGTGTCAACATAGTTATTTCGGCTAGGTAGGCTCAAGAATTCATCACTACTCAACACCGACTGACGGGTGGATAAGTGTCCAGTTCGAGACCACTCAAAGTTGTTGTCGTACAAGTAACCCAACAGCTCACCAACGGCAGCAGCCTTGGCTGGATCGTTGCCAGCATCGCTTGATACGGCCCACAAATGGGTGTCAGCCCAGCCACCAGGTTGTCCCAAGATAGTCGGGAAAGCTCGAGCTTGGTAGTTGGTCAAAACTACCTCTGAGTCCTGAGCTGCGTCGGAGTAGGCATCGACGACCCAGGTGCCATTGATCAAGACGGCTACCTCTCCATTTAGGAAGCTTTGTTCAGCCGTGGCATAATCCTGTGTGGCATCGATGTGGCCACCTTCATACAATGAGTTCACCAAATTCATGGCCGTCAAGGCTTCAGGGGTATCAACCATAACATTGCCATCTCGGTCAAAGAACTGGCTGCCTTGCTGGGCCATCAAACTTGATACCGTAAATAGCGATAACTCTCCCTCGCTCGATTGCAAAGCAAAGTAGTTCACTCCAGTTGCTTCTTTCACTTGAGCAGCATGTTCCAATAGCTCTTCGGGGCTACTGGGTAGAATGGGGTTGCCAGCATCATCGATCAAGCCTGCTTCCTCCAGAATATCCAGATTGACATGCCATAGCAGGGCATGCATATCGAATGGCAATCCGTAGATTTCTCCACCATAGGTTGCTCCCGCTCGGGTGAAGGGGACAAAGTCATTGGTATCAACCTCAGATGAAGCAAAGATATCGTCCAATGGCGCAACTAAGTCACGATCAACATAGTTGGGCAAGCGGCTCAGGTGGGCAATAAACACATCCGGCGGCTCACCACCGGCGAATGAGGCGTTTAATTGGTCGTAGTGCTGGCCCCATTCGACAATACGCGTGTCAACCGTGATCCCTTTCTCATTTTCAGCGTTGAACTTATTGAGTAACACCGTCATGATGCCACACTCACCGACAGCCTGGCTCAGGTCAGTCACTCCAGCATACTCATCTTCACACGAGCCAAAGAACCGATTCAACGTGATTGTTATCGGCTCCGCCATCGCCTCTTCTTCCATCGCTTCCTCTTTAACAGCCTCCTCAGCGACTTCTTCTTCGGCTGTTTCCTCGGCAGGTTGGGAAGCTTCTTCCTCAACGACTTCCGGTTGTGTTGCCTCTTGCGGTTGCTCACTGGATGAGCAGGCCGCCAAAAGTAATGCAAGCAATATGATGATGCTTACTACAGTGAAACGTCTTTGTTTTAACATTTCTCACTCCTGTCTGATCTGTTAAATAAGTAAATTAAAAAGTAAAATTTCCACTTTTATTAGGCAATACTGATCACCCCCTTTACAGTTGAGCATTCATTTTGACCGCTTCAACAACATACTTTTGGAATACAAAGAAGAGAAGTAGAATCGGGAGACTAGCAATGACCGCATTGGTCATCAGCGATCCCAAGCCCTCAGTTTGGGCAAAATTACCTTGTAATGAGGCCAAGCCAATCGTCAGGGTGTACATGTCTGTTTTTGTGGCCGAGACCAGAGGCCACAGAAAGTCATTCCAGGCATTAACAAAGGTAAAAATCCCCAAGGTGGTTAGGGCTGGTCTGGACAGAGGTAGAATAATCCGCAGATAAATTGTGAAATGACTGGCTCCATCCAAACGGGCCGCATCTTCAATCTCTTTAGGAACAGCTTTAAAGAATTGGGTCATCAAAAATGCTCCCAGCGGTAGCCCCAAGAACGGTAAGATGAGGCCGATATGACTATTATGAAGCCCCCAATCTGCGAACATCGTGTGCAAGGGAATGAAGACAGCTTGTCTTGGCACCATCAACCCCGACACAATGAAAATCAGCATGAACCTTCTGCCTTTGAAGGGAATCCGGGCCAGCGCATATCCAGCGAGTGAAGATAAAATCAATACGCCAACAGTGGTACCAACCGCGACAATAACGCTATTAAAGAACCAGCGTGGCGCCTGAGAGATAGACAAGGTTGAAATATAGTTTTCGAGGGTTGGTTCTATGGGCAGTAAGCCAACGGTTATCCGACGTAGCACTGTATTTGGGGTCAAAGAAAGGGAGACAGCCCAAATTAAGGGAATGGCCCAGATAAAGGCAGCGACAGCTACCCCTAAGGTGATATAGAAATTGACCCGACGTCGAGAGGACATCAATTGTTGTTTTAGGTTTGTTATAAGCACGATTAATCCTCCTTCCGATTACTGATGATCAATTGAACAATGGAAATAATCAGCATGACCACAAATAAGAACGTAGCCATCGACGAGGCATAGCCTAGCTGGAGACCTCGAAATCCTGTTTCATAAATATGTTGAACTAATACTCGGGTGGAATTAGCGGGTCCGCCACGGGTCATTAAGAAAACCTGGCCAAAGATTTGGAATGATGCGATGACTTGTAAAATAGTGACAAATAGTAACGGACGTCGCAGTAAGGGGAGGGTGATAGAACGAAACATTGCAAGTTGTCCTGCCCCATCGATTTCGGCCGCTTCATATAAATCTGAGGGAATATCTTGTAACCCAGCTAAGAAAATGATGGTATTAAACCCAGCCGTCCACCAAATTGTGGTAATAACAATGGCGGGCATGGCCCAGATGGGACTGGTCAGCCAGGCGATGGGTTCTAGCCCGATGGCCTCTAAGAAAGCGGCCAGAATCCCCCGGTTGGGGTTAAACATAATCGCCCAAATCAGGGTCACCACCGAAATCGCTAAAACATAGGAGGAAAAGAAGATGGTACGGAAGATGGGCATTGCTGGTCCTTTCCGATTTAGGGCCAAAGCCTGCAACAGCCCCATTACAATAATCAGCGGTACGGAAAGTGCGACAAATTGAATAGTATGCCAGGTAGATGACCAAAATCGGGGATCATTGGTCAGCATCCTGACATAATTTTCCAATCCAACATATTCAATAGGACCGACCAGTAAATCCCAGTTGTACGTACTAATCAAAAGCCCACGAAAAAGCGGGTAGATAAGAAAGGTGATATAGGCCAACAAAAAGGGAGTTAAAAACAGATAGCCAGTGATGGTGTTTCTATGTCGAAACCAGAAGCTCATTTGGGGCTGAGTCACAGGTATTGCCGATATCTTGGCTTGGTTCGGGGCTGCTTTGTTGGCTGATATTGGCAATTCCTCGTTCATATCATTCCTCTTTGAATAAGACACAAATAAAAACGTTGTATTTAAACAACACAAAGACTTGTTGTTTTATTAATGCTAAAATACGTGACAGATAAATTAAAAGTTATTATAGTGATTTTCAATCGAAAGGTTCGTTGTAAACCTTGTAAATATCGTATTTTTATAATATAAAACGCACATAATTCGTAAAAAAAAGAATTTATCAGTGAATATAACTCCATTTAAGTTGTAATAATATAATACAATTGAGTTTGTTTGTCAACCCAGTATGGATTTATGGTTTAGTGCTCAAATAAAATTGTGAAGTTAGACAATTGCCTTGAGTGGGTTTGTGTTATAAAATTAAACCACAAACAAGGTGTAATGAATTACAAGATTACAATATCCAAAACTTTTTATAGGGTCAGGAAAATTCTATGAACAATAAACAAGAGACTTTCACCTCGGGTCGGAGTCTGATGATTAATATAGGTCAAGATCGGCAGGATGATATCATCCAAGTGGCTAAGGCCCTCAGTTCCGAGCCAAGATTACGCATTTTGGACTATCTACAAACTAAGGTCGCCAATATTTCTGAGATTGCGGAAGATCTTGATTTGCCACGCCCTACAGCCAATCAACATCTTAATATTTTGGCTGAGGCTGGTTTGATTCGCTTTGAAACAATCGCCGCTAAGCGAGGTGTACAAAAATTATGTACTCGTTTATATGATATTGTGGTCATGCATATTCCTAGGAGCTTGGAGACATCTACACCGACAAACTTGGTTGTTGAGATGCCGGTGGGAGGATATGTGGCCCATCAAGTTAGCCCAACCTGTGGCTTAGCGGGTAAAACCCGGCTTATTGGGCAGTATGATGACTTGGCCGCATTTTATGAGCCGGAACGAACTGAGGCGCAACTAATTTGGTTCGGGGCAGGGTTTTTAGAGTACCGCTTCCCTTATCGGCCTGAAAATGGTTGGCCGCCTAAAAATCTTCAGATTAGCATGGAGATTTGCTCTGAAGCAGCACCACATCATCTTGACTGGCCTTCAGATATTTTTTTAGAGATCAATAATGTACTGATTGGTACCTGGACATCACCGGGGGATTTTGGCGGGGAACGGGGGAAATTAACCCCGGCTTGGTGGGATGACTGGAATACTCAATACGGGTTGCTGAAAACCTGGCGGGTTGATCAGGATGGGTCCTTTATTGATGGGCGGTCTATTTCAGATGTCACTATCGCTGACCTGAACCTCAATCAACAGCCTTTTATTCAAATGCGAATTGGTGTAAAACCAGATGCTGAAAATATGGGAGGGCTTAATATCTTTGGCAAAGCATTTGGCAATCATGCCCAAGAAATTATCTTGCAATTAAGCTTTTGATAATTTATAGCATATCTCAAGTCCAATTGTTTCGATAACTCGAATGCCCTGTTGAGAAGTAGAACAGGGCATTTTACTTTGTATTTTACTTTGCTCTATACTTGGCGAAAAGGAAACAATTAATGATAAAATAGGGCGTAAGATAATCGACTGCAATTAAAAAGAGCATTCTATATGCGTGACCGAGACATCCTAAAACAGATATGGCAGGAATTTAATCCTATTCTAGATCGCGTGATTATCGCAGATGCACTTTTTAAGTTGCTCATCTTCTTGACGCTCACTCCGTTGATGTCATGGTTATACAGTCGTATTATCTGGCAGAGTGGGAGCAGTGCTGTCAGCAATACAGACATTATTGCGTTTCTTACCTCCCCACTCGTTTTAATCAGTCTGTTCATAGCTGGTGTGCTCTCTCTGGCCATTACCTATGCCGAAAACGCCGCCCTGATGCAGATCGTATTTGCCCATCAGCGTGATAGCTTTGTGAGCTATCGCCATATATTCCGTCATCTCAAGAAGCAAGCGGTCGATTTTGTCGGGCTGGGCGCTGTGATTATTGGCCGTCTTCTACTGATCTTTGCCCCGTTGGTAATCACTGCCGGATTACTCTACTTTTTCAACTTCCGTGAACACGATATTAACTACTATCTGCAAGTGCGCCCACCTGAGTTTTGGCTTTCAATTGCCATCATCACCCCCGTTTTGTTGGTGACGTTGGGTGTGTTCGCTTATTATTGGGTGTCTTGGGTCTTTGCCTTGCCTGCCGTACTGTTTGAAAATAAGCCGTTTCGAGAGGCAATCCCTTATAGTCGCGAGTTGATTGCAAACTCGTGGTGGCGTATCGCTCGGCTGGTTTATGGTGGGGCTGGACTGCTTACGGGATTACTTATCATTGCGATTGCCGTGGTAATTGGGCTTGGCGGATTGCTCATCCAAGTAGTGAGCGATAGTACAGTTCTTTTGTTGCTGATCTCCGGCTTGATGATTTTTGTGGATTGGCTCTTTACTGTTTTAGCTGGCTTTATCATCACAACCTACTCAATCATTCTGCGAACGTATTTGTATGATCAGGCTGTGACAAGCCAGGGTATAACGATCCCCTATCAACCCGATCACAAAGATCGAATAAGATTACGTCTGACACGGGTTCAAGCAACGGTCGTAATGGTTGCTGGAAGTGTTGTTATTTTAATGATAGGTGTATATCTGCTCGCTGAAACCTCTCAGGCCATCAGCCGTCCGACAACTGTGACGGCGCATCGGGGGAGTTCTGCCGTTGCCCCACCAAATACGCTGGCGGCTGTCCAGCAGGCCATTGAGGATGGGGCGGATTACGCTGAAATCGATGTACAGGAAACTGCCGATGGCGTCATTATTCTCAATCACGATAAGGATTATTTGCTCGTCGCTGGGGTACCTCGCGATGTTCACGAGGTGACGTATGAGGAAACGCAGGCCTTTGATGTGGGCAGCTCGTTCTCGGCTGATTTTGCCAATGAGCGAGTTGCTACATTGGCTGAAGTACTTGATGTGGCGAAAGGCAACATCAATGTCAATATCGAACTAAAATATTACGGCCAAGATGTACGTTTGGCCGAGCGGGTAATCAACGTTGTACGAGAAAAGGATATGGCAGACAACGTTCTCATTATGTCCCTCCATTATGAAGGTGTGGAGGAGGTACGTGAATTGGCCCCCGACATCACCGCTGGCTTCCTTGTTTCAGATCTGACGTTTGGTGATTTGACTGAACTAGACGTTGATTTTTTAGCCGTCTCCTCAAACCTAGCCACACCTAGCTTTGTTTCACAAGTTCATTTTGCGGGCAAAGAGGTGTTTGTTTGGACGATCAATGATGGTGATGATGTTCCCCCGTATCTATATCGGGGGGTTGATAGCATTATCACAGATTACCCCGTTATCATTCGCGAGCAAATTGAACTCTGGGAGCAAATAAGTGCAAGTGAGAAGTTGCTACTGGCGATTGCCGATCGTTTTGATAATTAAACCCCAGCCTCGACGTGCTTCTTGAAGTTATTCAAAATGCTTTGCCACCCCTGTCGTTGCAGCTCGGCACTGTTTTCATCTTCTACCTCGAACATTTCGACAACGCGAATGCCCTGTTCGGTTTCTTCAAAGAACACCTTGACTTTGCGATCATCCGCCAGTACAAACTTGATGCGTTTATGGGGCTCGATGGCCGTGAATGTGCCGTCAAAGTCAAACCCCATTGAGCCGTCCTTGGCCTCCATTCGATAACTGAACTTGCCGCCAACGGTAAAATCAATTTTAGCCGCTGGACAAGACCAGTCATCTGTGGGGAAATTCCAATTTGTAATATCTTTAGGGGTAATCCAAGCCGACCAAACCTCCACCAGCGGGGCCTCAATGGTCGTTTCAATCGAGATTTCCATAGTGTTCTCCTTTTTTGTGTAGCTGAGGTTTCTAATCTCACTCTTCTGATGTATGACAAGAGTAGAAATCTTAGCTACTGAAAATTTATTCAAAATCAGAATGGCAATAGTTTACCCGAAAAATATCACTTTGTCTTGAACAAAAACGACATCAGGCCGATTGTTCGGTAGCAATGATTTGTGAGGGTGTTTGTCCGATGAAACGTTTGAGGGAGCGGGTTAGGTGCGGCTGATCAGCATAGCCCGCCTGAAATGTAGTGTCGAGCGGGGAGAGACCTTGTTGTAGAAGCTCCACCGCATAACGAGCCCGTTCGATTTGCCGCAGGGTGCTGTAAGACATACCCGCAGCCTGGAGGAAATGTCGTTGTATTGAACGTGGTGAGAGGTCTTGCGGTCGGTTTTGTAACACTGCCATAACCACCGGATCAAGAATGAGGATTTCGGCACGGATCAACCACTCAACAAATGTGTCAGCATTCTCATAATTTGGTAGCTCCCAGCGAGCATTGTCGAGCCAAAAGGATTGATCCATCCCTGTGGGGAGATGGATACCGTCATCAGTAATTTTGTTGGTGGGGAGATGGGGCATAAAGGCCCCGATTTTGAACGTGATTCCTAAAAACTCGGCGTCTTCAGGAATTGGGGCTAAGCTGGCTTTTGTCTCTGGACCGCGTAGGGTGACCGTTGTTTTGTCATTTTGTGTGGTCAGCACGATCTCCCAATGACTCTCAGCGACCGACGTAAATGAACCGCCACCTTGGCTTTCAGTACGCCAAATCGTTTCAACAAGGGGCGAGTCTGATGCTCTTTCATCGAAAATAAAGTCCACGTATTGATCTCCCTTATCTCCACTTTAGAGCATTTGTTCTATTGTGTCAAGCTGATGAATTAGGACTGACGCAAAACGTTGATTGAGCCTGCCGAAAATAACGTTTTGCGGCCCAAAATGTTTGGTTTCGACAAGCTCAACCGACAGTTTATCTCTATTCTGCGTAAGTCCTAGAATATTAGAATCGCTGCAAGGTTTGAATGAGACGCTCTATTCCGACAGCCAGAACTCCTACAGGATGGTTTAGAGCCAGTCGGATAAAGCCTCGGCTCATCTGGCCCATTGCACTGCCTGGCAGAACCGCCACGCCATTTTCCAATAGGGCTTCAGCAAACTGTTCATCATCATTGCCAACCACCGCTGAAACATCCACCATAATGTAGAACGCCCCATCAGGTCGAATGGCGGTGATGTTGGGCACGGCGTGCAATTGCTCTAGCACGAAATCTCGTCGCGTTTGATACCCCTCACGCATCTCGGCGACACAATCCTGCGGCCCCTCGAAAGCGGCTTGGGCGGCATCTTCAATGAAGGGGGGTAGGCAAGAGTAAGAGTGGACGATTAAATTGTCCACCGGCCCGATGAGAGCTTCGGGAAATAGCCCAAAGCCTACCCGCCAGCCCGTCATTGAGTAGGCCTTGGAGCAACCATCCATAAGAATCGTACGTTCGACCATTCCCGGCAGATTGATGATGCTTGCTGGCATGTCTGGGGTGAAATAAATCTGCGCGTAAACCTCATCGGCCATCACCCATAAATCGTGTTCGATAGCAATACGGGCAATCGCCTCAAGCGACTCTGTGGTAAAAATTGTGCCGGTAGGATTTCCAGGCGAATTGAATAAAATGGCCTGAGTTTTTGGCGTGATTTTTGCCTCGATCTCTGCTGGGTCTGGTTGAAAGCCATTTTCGGGGCGTAGGGGATAGGTGACTGCTTGACCGCCGACATATTGCTGTATTGATTGATACATCGGGTAGTAGGGGTCGGGAATCAAATACTCATCATCGTCATCAATCACCGCCATCATCGAGCTGAATAGCGTGCCTTTGACGCCGGGTGTCACCAAAAGCTGATCCGGCCCTACTTCTAGGTTACGTGTGCGAGTCAAATAGCTGGCAATGGCCTGACGCAACCCAATTGTGCCTGGGGAAAGCCCATACTTGGTTCGTCCATCAAGCATCGCCTGATGGGCTGCGGCCACGATGTGGGGTGGGGTGGGGAAATCAGGCTCCCCAATTTCGAGGTGAATAATATCTTTGCCCATCTCTTCCAACGCCATTGCCTTGGCCCAAATCCCAAAAGCCCCTTTACCCGGCTGCACCTGTACCCGTTTTGCAATCTTTAGCATTTTATTCTCCACCTTCATTTGATGATGACCCTTGCCAGAGTAAGATGCTGATTAGAGCAAGAATTGCGGGTGCTCCTTGAATGATAAAGATCGATGGCTGGGCGGTAATCCCGCCGAAAATGGCGGCAACAATGACGCACAAAACAAAGAATAGCTGTATCTGTTTGCCAAACGCTTTATTGTGATGTAGTAGCCCCCAGATTAGTCCGGCTGCTAGGAAACCATTATAAAGCCCTTGATTAGCTGCCAAGGGTTGAGTGATTTCGGCAACTTCTAGGGTCATATCAAACGCCCGCAAGGCTCTTGGCGTTGTCCATAAAAACATTTCTAAAACTAAAATGTAGATGTGTTCAACAGCTACAATACCGACAAGGATTTTGCTGAGCATTTTCATCATAATGATTTTTATCCAATAACTGTTACTTTTTCGGTTTAGTCCCAAAATTGCGGCAAATATTCTCGGTAGGTCTCTAGGTAATCATCCAGAATTTGTTGAGCGACGTCTAAGTCGGTGATGACTGGATCAAGGAGCAAACATTGTAGGGCCGTTTGGCGGTCGCCGTGAACGGCGGCATCTACGCTCAGTCGAGCCACAGTTAATTCGCGGCGACACAGCTCGGCGATACCCTCTGGAAGCTCGCCGATGCCCAGACCATATATGCCGTGCCCATTGACAATGGCTGGCACCTCGACGATGCATCCCTCCGGTAAATTTGAAATGTACCCTTGATTAGGAACATTGACCGCCAAATGATAATGGGTGCTTGCGCCAACAACATTCTCAATGATTTCGACCAAGCCCTCGCTATCAAGATGGCGTAAGTGCTCAATCTCACCCTCACCAGCCCCCATCTTGGCGATTTCAGCGTGTTGATCATCGCGCTGACCAGCCCGTTCCGCCCAATCATACAGTTTGATATCGTACTTTTCCCACGGCTTGGTCTGGAAATCACTCAACCACGGCAGATATTCACACATGTGTTGATCGCCGGGAATGGGGAAATAACCAAAGGCATTGTAGACCCGTCGGGTTAACGGCTCAAAATTTGGATCAAAGTTCGCCCATCGCTCAGCAAAGAGCGGGTATAAATCCTCGCCCGTTTGTTTGTCGTGCAAGCTGAGCATCCAGCTAAAGTGATTGAGGCCAGCCGCTACGATGTCGAGGCGCTCCAAGGCCTGGTGGGCAACCATTTGCAGGGCACCAGCCCCGTCTGGGGCAGAGTGGGCACCCGTAACAATCTCGGGCACCTCAAAACCCAAATCCTTGGCCAAAATATAGCCCACGATTCCATACCCGGTCACAAGTTGGTGACATAGGCCAATGATTTTGATGTTGGTGTAACGAGCCACCAAATCACAGATGCGAATCATTGGGTTCGTGTAGTTAATAAAATAAGCTTCAGGACATAGCCATTCCATATCCCGCACGATTTCCAAAACAGGTCCAGTATTTCGGGCCGCGTGAGCAAACCCACCTGGGCCGCCGTTTTCCGCGTAAGGTTGCTGGACTCCATATTTGAGGGTGAGTTCATAATCAGATTGCCATAGCTTTTCACGAGGCGGTATTTCAATGGCCGAGGCGACAAAATGTGCATCAGGGAGGGCCTCGCTGTGGTGGGTGTGGGTGGTAATGCTCATCTCAGCCTGCCACTCGCGATTGAGGCGCTCAGCCAGCCGAGCCATAATTGCCAACGTTTCAGCGTTGCGATCTACCAGAGCCAGATGACTCCCTTTTAAACGTTCACTGTTCATTAAGCTAGCAATCGAGTTAAGGCCAAAAATAGCGCTTCCTGCGCCAACGATGACGATTTTGGGGAATGACATAGAATAGAATCTCCATTGGAAATGATAAGCGGGAATTGTAGCATAAAGTAAGGGGAGTGAAAATAAAAAAACTCGACACATTGAAATGTCGAGTTTTAATAATCTGACCGTAGATGACAATCTATGGCCCAAATACGATTTCTATTCAAAATACTTGTCTATGAATAACTCTAACTTTTCCCACGTTTCATCCGGGACATACTCTCGCTTGCGGCGGCTGATGATAGCATCGGCGAGGGCGTGATGGCTGGGCCAATCCGGCTCATCAGCGAGTTTAGCCACGGTGTTGCGGATGGCTTGTTTGGCGATGTCCACATTGGCTGAAAGATTGGCGATGACCGCTTCAACGGTGACAGGTTCTTCTGACTCGTGCCAAACATCGTAATCGGTGACGTGGGCCATACTGGCATAAGCGATTTCGGCTTCGCGGGCCAAGAAAGCTTCAGGGATTGAAGTCATTCCGATGATATCACAGCCCCAGCTACGGAAGATCTTGCTCTCACCTTTTGTGCTAAAACGAGGGCCTTCGATAATGACGAATGAACCACCTTTGTCGACACTTGCGCCCGTTTCTTTAACACCTTGGTAGAGCAATTCGCATAAGCCAGGCTCAAATGGTTCAGCCACACTCATATGAACCACAACACCGCCGACGTAGTAGCTTAAATCCCGGAGACGGGTGCGGTCAACCAATTGGTCGGGAATGACAATGTGTCGTGGCGGGTATTGTTCTTGTAGGCTACCACAGGCATTGGCTGCAATGATGTATTTCACACCAAGGCTTTTGAAGCCCCAGATGTTGGCGTGACTGTTGAGTTCGGTTGGGCTGACGGTATGATAGCGACCGTGCCGGGGCAGGAAGGCAACCCGTTGCCCATCAAGCGTCCCCACAATATATTTATCCGATGGATCACCAAAGGGTGTTGAAATGGCAATCTCTTCTACATCGGTCAAGCCATCCATTTTGTACAGACCACTACCACCGATGACACCGATTTTTACATCACTCATTAAATTTCTCCTAGGAAAATAGTTGGTTCATTTAGAGCTTGGCGGGATTGTTAGACAATCCTCCGATCTCCCGAGTCCCGCTGTTACGCTGGGACTAACGATGTAACAAATGCCTCATCTAAACTAGCAATAAACAAAGCGAGCAACCGTCCAATCTGCTCAATATCTTTAGGATCGACCATCTCAATCGGTGAATGCATGTAACGACTGGGCACAGAAATCAATATGGTCGGAACTCCTTCTCGGCTAACCTCAATGGCATATGCATCAGTGCCGAGGCCGCTGGTCATTGTTTCTGTTTGGAAGCTCCAGCCCCAATCTTGACAAAGCTCCACTAATCGTTTTCGCAAAACAGGATGGTTGCTTGGCCCCAAGGTGAGGACAGGGCCACCGCCTAGTTTGATGTCAAACTCAGCAACATCGGCGAAGGTTACATCGATCACAACAGCCACATCGGGCTGAATGGTGTAGGCTTGACTAGAGGCTCCCAGATAACCGCCGATTTCTTCAGCCGCCGTGGCCACGGCATAAACATCCCACTCGCATCGCAACTTGGCTAATTCTTGCAAACAAACAATCATCGCCGCCACTGAGGCCCGGTTATCCATCGCTTTGCCACTAACCAAACCATTTTTCATTTCAGTGGCTGGTTTGACAAAGGAAATAAGATCGCCGACCTCAACTAAAGGCTGAAGCTGATTTGTTGACAGCCCAACATCGATGACCATTTTTGTGATATTGATCTCGTCTGTGTGCTCATTTAAGGGGAGTAGGTGGGGTGGGGTTGAGCCGATGATACCAAGTAGATCACGCCGCCCATGCACCATAACTTCTTGGCCCTGCAACAGACGATAGTCCAAGCCGCCCACGCGCTCAAATCGAATAAACCCATCATCGATCTTGGTGACCATCGCGCCGATCTCATCTAGATGAGCGGCAATCATCAATTTGCGCCGATTATCATCTGAAGGGGCTTGATCACCCCATTTGACACCCGTAACACTGCCCAAATGATCTTGTTTAATATCATCAACCAGCGGCGTTAACTCGGTTTTTACCAGGTCTTGAATATTATTATCACCTGCATAGCCAGCAACGCCAACGGCAGCAGAGAGACGCTTGATTAGTTTGATTGTTGATTTTGCTTTGTCAGGCATAAAAGTAGCTTCCCTTTTGACCGGGTCGGATTATAGGCGGAGGCTGATGAAGTGTCAATAATCAACTTGGCGGTCGTTCGCCGTAATATTGATAATAGTTGACCTCGATATTGCCATTGTATAATTTTCGGGTGCGATCTGGCCGAGCGCGCTTGAAGTAGTCGGGGAACTTTTTGTCGGCCGTTAACATGTAGAGTGACCACCCTTTTTTCTTGCGAAATGTTTTGTTGATCGAGATATATAGTTGGTTGAGCTCTTTGTAGTCGCTGATCTTTATCCCGTAAGGCATATTGGTGATGATGATGCCATACTGCTGGTCAATCCATAAATCGCGAATGTCTTTTGCCTCAAATGTGATATCATCAGCCACCCCCGCCCGTTTAGCGTTTGCCTTGGCGGCGAGAATACCATACTCATCGATATCAGAGCCTTGTAACTGAGGGCTCCCCTCTTTGATGATTGCTTTACGCGCCGCTCGTTTTGTGTTTCGCCAAATGTGGTTTGGAATATTAGGCCACTGTTCAGAGGCGAACTCACGATTGAGGCCGGGGGCAATATTCCGGGCAATAAGGGCGGCTTCAATCAAAATTGTGCCTGAGCCACACATTGGATCGATCAGGAGACGGTCTTTGTTCCAGAAGGAAAGCTGAACCAATGCGGCTGCTATTGTCTCCTTGATTGGGGCCACTCCGGCATCTTGACGATAGCCACGACGATGGAGACCCGATCCAGAGGTGTCGATAGTCAGGGTGGCGATATCTTTAAGCATTGATATCTGAATAGTGAATGCGGGACCAGTCTCCTCAAACCAATCGGTGTTATAGGCTGTTTTTAGCCGCTCAACCACCGCCTTTTTTACAATTGATTGACAAGCCCGCACACTCCCCAAGGTTGATTTTACAGACTTACCTGTTACTGTAAATTGACCGTCTTGGGTGATCCATTCTTCCCACGGCAATGCTTTGGTTTGCTCGAACAGGTCATCAAAAGTGATGGCCTCAAATTGAGCCATTTTGAGCAAGACGCGGTCGGCTGACCGTAGCCAAATATTTGCTTTCGGAATGTCAGCTAAAGTTGCTTCAAATTCGACTTTGCCTTCGGATATTTTGACATTCTCAAAGCCGAGTGCTTGTAATTCCCGCTTGACCACAGCTTCAAGCCCGAAGGTCAAGGTGGCGATAAGGGTGATTTTTTCCATACACAATTTCCAAAATAAGGTAGCATTTGATGTTATGACTAAAGTGAAAATTCGTCAATTTGGGTGTGGGTGTGAAAGATTTTGCCTTTTCACTTTATCATCATTTTTAGGTATAATTTCAGTGAATTTGACCCAAATACAATCATGAAATCATATAAAGTAGCAGGAAACCATGACAAAATCACAAGGACAATTTAAGCTCAATATGGATGGCTTGTTGGAGGTGTTAGCCGGAAGTCTTTATGCCAATCCTTCCGTTGGATTACGTGAGTTAATCCAAAATGCGCATGATAGCTGTACTCGCTTTGTCGTTGAAGCTAAGCCTGAGAATTATGGACCACGTATTGAAATCGAGATTGAGGCTAACACCTTGACGGTGCATGACAATGGTTCTGGCTTGACGTATGAGGAGCTTGAAACGTATCTGACCACCATCGGGCGCAGCTACACTCGTGAATTACGATCTCATCTTGAGCTATTTGAGCCTGAGGCGGGGCAGGAGTTGATTGGCCAGTTTGGATTTGGTTTCCTGAGCGCGTTTATGTTAGCCAACGAAGTGGTGGTGGAAACAAAGTCCTGGCAACCTGATAGTGAGGCTTTGCGCTTGATGGCCGGTGGAGGTGACTCATTCACTGTTGAAGCAGGCAATCGAGAAAAGCGAGGCACGACGATTATTTTGAATGTCCGGGCTGAAGCTAGCTTTCTGACTGAAGCGAAAATCCTAAGCCAGAAAATTCGTCAGTTTGCCAATTTTCTACCAATTCCAATTTATCTCAACGGTCAGACACAGCCTGAGAATGAGATGAAGGCCCCTTGGAAGCATATTGACCAAGAATATGCACTGCGCCACTTTATTGAGCGAGAATTTCAAATGCCACCGCCGCTGGCCATCATTCCTTTACAGGATCATATCGAGATAGTCTCTCACGGGGATACAATTGAGACACCGTTGCAGGGCTTTCTTTTTATCCCTGATTCAACCATCACTTCGATTCGAGAATATGGCGATTTACACGTTTATATCCGGGGCATGTTTATCACAGATACTGAGCAGGAGTTGTTGCCACCCTGGGCCAAATTTGTGCGGGGTTTGGTTGAGTCGCCATTTTTGCACCCAACAGCCTCACGAGAGTCGGTGCGGCGTGACGAGAACTTTACGCTGGTCCGACAAGCTCTGGGCAAGCAGCTCAGTGCAGCTATGCATCAAATTCAACAGCAAAAACCTCAATTGTGGCAACGTATTGTACGTGGGCACGCCGATGTGATGACGGGGTGGGCGGTGCAGGATGATGAATTCTTTAATCAGGTGGCAAACATTCTAACCTTTCGTACTTCACAGGGGGAAATGACGTTGCCGGATTATCTAAAACTGACAGATGGGAAATTATACTACGTCACCCACGAAATTAAATCGTTACAGGAAAAGGTACTGGCGGAAGGGAACTCATATCCAGTGATTGAGGCTGTTTGGTTTGCAGTTCGCCCTTTCTTGGCAAAGTTTGCGGAAGAGCATCAAGAGGAGTTGGAATTGATTCCCCTTGATGAAGAACCGACCAAATTATTCAAAGAGGCTACTTCTAATGAATTCATCGATCTACTGGCTGCCTCAGAACGGCTAGGCATTCCGGTTAAGGTGGCAGCTTTTGAACCCTCTCAAATCCCGGCCCTGATGATCCATCCCAAGGATGCCGAAAAGTGGCAGGATGTGCATATTGCCATAGAGAATGACGAACTTGATCCAGCGATTTCTGGATTAGTGTCCTCGTTTATGGGGACGCGACCAAAGCAAGAAGGGGATCAAGGCACACTTTTCTTGAACGCGAGTTGTCCGTTTGTTATTCAATTGTCTGATCCAAACATTTCCGAGCGAAATCAGCAAATTGCCATTGACCTGTTGTATCAAATTGCTCGATTATTCTCGGGTAAAACAATGACCGCATCCATGGCCACAGATGCATTTTCATCGCTGACCAGTGCTATAGGAGAATTGATCGAATGAGTGACGAAGAAGGCAAATTGGAAGAACGATACCGCTTATTGTGGTGGAATTGGGATGATCATTTTAACACTGATCCTGATCGAGCTATTGCGATGATCGAGGAAGCAATTGGTATTGCCAAAACCCTAGAGGAGCCTTATTGGGAGATGGAGGCTCGTCATTGGTTGGCTCAGGTGTTGGTTTTGAAGAAGCGTGATTTTACAAAAGGGTTGCCCCTAACGGTTCAATCCGCTACCGAGGCACGGCACCCGATGTATAAAGACTGGACTACCCGAATTTGTCTCTATCAAGACCTGATTGCCGCTTATATTGGGGTAGATGCTTTGACTCACGCCGAGGCCATTGAAGTAGCGTTGGATCGAATGCAGGCTGAGGCCCCGCCATCATCACAATGCTTTCATTGTCTCTTTGGTGAGCGAACCTCATTCGAGTTAAATCGAGGTAATCTTAATGCGGCAAAATTGGTTGGACAAACCTACTTGAGTAACGCTAACACCGATTACCACCATTCATATGCTCAAATTCACTTGATGTATATTGCATTTTTGGAAGATGATTGGGCAGCCGTCCTGAGACATGCCGAAGCAGCAGAAAAAGTGAGCCGTCCTCACCATGTAAACAATTTAGTTAAAGCGTTGGTGTGGCAAGCGGTCGCGCATCTCAAACTTGGAGATATTGAAAAGGGGCACAGTCTCTTTTTGCAAAGCGAAGCCGAACGAGAGTTGTGTGGGGTAACTTTCGGTATGCAATATTGGACTGGCCGGGTGATGTATTACGAATTTTCCGGTGACCTAGACGCAGCCATTACTGCGCGACAAACGCATCTCAACACAATTGCAGGACTAGGCGCACTTCGGGAAGAGGCTGAAGCCTGGCTTGATTTGTGTCGATTGCAAAAGCAACAGGGTGATATCCATCTTGAAACATTAGAACAAACGCGAACTGCGATTGAACGTCTTCAAACGAAGGGGGGCTTACCTGGAAGGTTAGAGCAGTTACTTCACTAAAATCAATGAACTTGAGCTGGTAGGAGGCCAAATCAAAAATGAATGATGATCAAGAAGCCCTAGAAAACCGTTATTTTGAATTGCATTGGGAGTGGCATCACTACTTTGATAGCGATCCTGACCGAGTGATTGCTATGCTTGAGGAGGCGATTAATATTGCTGAACAATTGGGTCAAGATCTGTGGCGGATGGAGTCTCGCCATTGGTTGGCCCAAACCATTATCTTCAAAAAACGTGACTATGTTAAGGGCTTGCCTTTGGCTGTACAATCTGCGGTTGAAGCCCGTAAGCCGCACTACCAAGGATGGAGCACCCGCATTTGCTTGTATCAAGATTTGATCGCCGCGCACGTTGGCACTGATCCGGTGAGCTATCAGGAAACCATTGAGACGGCTTTGGATCATATGCAAAAAGAGGCACCACCAGAGTCCCAATGCACGCAATGTCTTGCCGGCGAACGAGCTATGTTTGAATTAAGACGAGGGGACATCAACGCCGCAATGTTGGCCTCGCAAAGCTATCTGAGTAAAGCAGATAACTCACATCACGGCTCAAATGCTCATATTTACTTGTCCTATTTGGCTTTTCTGCAAAATGATTGGGCAGCAATGTTAAGTCATGCTGAGACAGCTGAGAAACTGGGCCGGGACAACCAGAGCCAAGACAACATTGTCGAAGGGCTGATATTGCAAGCCGTAGCTCATCTAGAACTAGGAGCCGTGGAACAAGCAAAACATTGTTTTGCCCAAAGCGAGTCTGTACGAGCGCTGTGCAATGTGATTTTCGGAATGCGTTATTGGACAATCCGGGTGGCCTATTATGAATTGCTCGATGACCTTGATGCAGCCATCGAGGCCCGGCAAAGCCATCTGACATCGATTAACGGGTTGGGTGCGCTTCGAGAAGAGGCTGAGGCGTGGCTTGATCTGTGTCGGCTGCAAAAGCAGAAAGGTGATATTCCCCACGAAAGTGTGCAGCAAACTCGTGCAGCGATTGAACGTCTTCAGGTAAAGGGTGATTTACCCGATAAACTTGAGCAGGTTTTATGAGGTGTAGTTAGAGGTATTCTAATGCAGCACTTGCAGCGATGGTTTCGAAAACCTTACGTTTGGGTGATTTTACTATTTGCATGCGCCTTATGTGGCTTTGGTGGAATACGTATCTATCCAGTTGGGAAATCGCTGTTTACAGGGATCGCCAATTATCAAACAAGCAATTATAGAGAGGCTGTAGCTGACCTTAGCAAAGTGATTGAAGTGGCCCCACATATTCCCGAAATCTATTATTTTCGCGGCTATGCTTATCTTGAATTACGTAAATATGAAGATGCACTTGCAGATTTTGACACGATCATTCAGCTGGCCCCTAATAACGTTGATGGATATTTAGGGCGGGGTATTGTTCTGGTGAATATTCAAAAATCTGATGAAGCCTTGATAGATTTGGATAAAGCTATGGCCTTAGATCCTTATGATGTCGATATTTACAACTATCGAGGGGTAGCTCATTATGGTGTCTTGCAATATGATCAGGCGATTGCCGATTATACCAAGGCCCTTGATTTGGACTCTGATTATTGGTATGCCTACCTCAATCGAGGCCGAACTTATCATCGTCTATTTGTGTCAGCTTACTTAGATCAGACCACGACCTATACAACCTCTCAAGACTTAAAGTATGCCATTCAGGACTTTGAACAATATCTTATACTTGCCCCAAAGGATCATTCTGAACGAGAACGAATCATAAGATTGCTCGATGAACTAAAGTCTGAGTTATAATTGTCAATTTGACGTAACAGATTGAGCATGGTATACCATCTTAAGGTGAGCGCCATGACTCGTTGGACGAGAGGCGGTCTCTAAAACTGCTTATAGCGAGTTCGATTCTCGCATGGCGCGCTAGTGAAAGGATCAAATTCCATGTTGTAGACTCTTTTACCTAACCCCCGAGCACCCCCGTCGTTATATCTCTTTTATTTTTTGCATCAAAATCACTTTAGGAGATATAACGAATGAATACCTTACCTCGAGCAATCACTGCTCACGTTTTTAATAACCCAAATACATATTTTTCTCTGCGTCGTCATTGGAGCACTCTAATGCAGTCGGATCGACGACATGAACTTTCAGCCGTCCATCATCTGCTTTATTTGGCTTTGCTAGGCAAGGATTGGCGGAAGGGGTTTACCCCGGCAACCAATCCGCGTAAATTGGCGAACGGAGCCTATGAAGGGTGGATCCTGTTTTCAGCCCTTTACCGTTTGAAGGGGGACCGTTATCATGATGAGCTTTTAGCCCCTTTTGATGGTCTGGTTACCTCGGAAATGTTGCAAAGCCTCCGTGTGTTCATCCCCAGGGTGAACCCTTACCATTACGACCCAACCCACTTTAGCAATGGGCAACTTCCTTTTGATGCCTATCAAGTCCCGGAAAGATTGATCCCAAAATTTCAATTGGAAAAGGAAGTTGATCATGCCTGATGTATAGCCGACTTTTTATATTTATGTCTTTGTTCGGACAGATATTCCCGTGGCTGACCAAATTGTTCAAGCTGGTCAGGTCTGCTTTGAGGCAGGGCGCAAATTTTCACAGCCAGTGACCTCGCCGCATTTGGTGTTGTTGACTGTGGCCTCCGAACAAGGCCTTTTTGATGCTATGGCTCACCTTGACTTCGCGAATGTTGAGTATGCCTGCTTTTACGAGCCTGATGATAAGATGGGCTATACGGCAATGTGTACTACACCTATCTCCGGGACACAAAGACGATTGTTTCGTCGCTGGCCCCTATGGCGCGAATTAAAATAAACCCTTTTGAGGAGGCGATTTCCTCCCGCCTCCTCAAAAACTTTTAGTAAACTTGCAAAACCTCTTGTCATAAGGATAATTGAGGAGACCTGATTTGTTGACCACTTCTACACTTTAGAAATACACTTTGTTCAACAACGCCCCACCATAATTCCATTTAACCCCATCACCCCAGCGCCTTATCGCTTGATTTAAGGACACTTTGGTGAAAATATTTTTAAAGTTTGCAGGCGTCTCAGCTTGGCTTATGGGCCTAGGAGCCATCTGGCTGCCATTGCACGCCTATGCTCAGCTCGACGACTTTACCTATTTCATCCCTTACCCGGCTGATATCCTGGATAATCAGTTTGATATCGCCAACGCTGATAGCAACTTTGTTGATGACAGTATTATCACCACAATTTCCGTTGCTGTTCAACGAGATGGTACGGTTATCTACTATGATCATTGGGAGGGAGAGGCCAGTGATAAAGGGCTTGAACCTGTCTTAACCACTCCTTCTCAGGCCAGCACCCAGGTGTGGGGTGACAATGATACCAGCAATGGTAGGCCGCCCGGATTTACGACTGATCAACTGAAGGCAGGTGATGTGATTGTTCTGCAAAATACCATCCCCAACCCTCGGGATAGCACAAAATTTTTTTATGATGGGGGCGATAAACTTACGGCGGTCGGTGGATCAATTGCCGTCACATTGGCCAACTGGCCTGATTCGGCTGGTAGTTTGTTTGCGGGAGCATGGGAGCTCTACCCAACCAGTCAATGGGCAGATAGTTATGTTATTCCAGTGGGTGAGGATTTGGCCGGGATTGGTCCCAACCAGCGGGCTGGCTTTTCCGTGGTTGGCTTTAATGTGCAATCGGTTCAACCAGATACCACGGTTGAGATCGATTTTGATGGTGACGGTGTCCCTGATAGCACCCAAGTGATTCCTACGAGTGGCGGACAATTTACGCAAATTGATGGGGTGCAAACGGGGACAAAAATTACCGCTTCAAAACCAATCCAAGTACATATTTTTACCGGTAATGATCAGCCTGGGGTTAATTTTGAAGCCCGCGCTTACACCATTCCCCCCAACCACGCCTTATCAAATGATTTTATTGGTCCCCGTAGTTCTGATGGCGATTACTGGATTTACAATCCAGACCCAGTCACCCCTCTCACTGTAACCGTTCAGACCATTTCTACAACAACGAGTTTAGTCATTCCTCCAAACACCACCCATCGCTATCCCCCTAATAGCGACCCCCTGCTATTTGAAACAGCGGTGCGATTCACCACCCCTGATGATCGGGCATTTTGTGCTCTAGCCGCCTTTGACGAGTCTTCGGCGCAGGATTGGGGATATCCTTTGTTGCCTATCGAAAATTTAACCACCCAAACCTTTATCGGCTGGGGGGTGGGGAATGACAATGATCCCCCTGATGGGGATGAGTCCCACGTTTTTGTGACAGCCGTTGAGACCACCACCCTGTTTGTCGATTTTGACAATGATGGGAGTGCAGATGAGAGTATCCCGATTTTTCCGCTGCAGGAGGTCAGTGTCATTGACCCAGACCACGACTTAACCAGTGCCTTTCTTTATACCGAGGACGGCACCCCATTTGTAGCGATTTGGGGGCAGGATCAGAATGCCGCCGCCGCCGAGCCGTCTATTGATGTGGGCACCGGCCTGGCTCCAGTCCCTTCACTCTTGCTACAAAAGACCGTAGACCCCTTAACCAAAGACACTGATTGTACGGGCTCAATCACCCTAAATGACATCGTCACCTACAAGATCAACTACCTCAACAACAGTTATCGGTCCATCATTGATATTAAATTGACCGATGATCTGCCTCCAGAGGTGACCTACATTCCCAATACCACGTTTCTAGATGGTGTCTTACTGCCGGACGCCACTAGTGGTACGCCCTTCCAACTCGATGAAGGGGGCTATGTGGCGGGCACCCTGGGGCCATTGGAGGATCGCTTCTTGACCTTCGATGTGCGGGTGTCAAACCTGTCCAGTGAGATCATCAATGAGGGGGTGGCCAAAGCAGCGGATTTGACCTTGGCTGCCGACAACGTCATCATTTTCACGCCGCTCCTCACCGAAACCGTCTCCATCTATGATATTGATCTGACCTTGCGCTCCCCAGCCGATGGTAATGTTGTGGCTGGGCAGATTATCACCTTTGATTTAACTATCACGAACACCAGTAGTGCCACATTTATTTCGTTTCCCGTTGAAAATACCTTTAATGATGCGGTTTTGACCTATCAAACGGCAAACCCGATCCCAGATGGGGTCAAAGCTGATGCGTTGCTTTGGAGTGATCTGACGAGTACGTTTGGCGATATTACACCAGGGATGGTGATAAATGTTGTGGCCCAATTTCAGGTCAATGATTTGCCTGTGGTGCCAGACAATATCGATCCAGTGGCGATTGGCATTGGAGGACGGGGGAATGATGGTTCTATCTTGCCTGTGTGTGAAGATTCAGCCGAGGTCAATTATCTAGCTCCCACAGAGACCCCAACTTCTATCATCCCCCCAACCGCCACCCCTGATTCACCCAATGATGGTGACGACGATGACGATGATGATGGTGGCAGTGGTGTGACCGCTACCCCGACTCCTCCCGCAGGCTCCCCCCCAGACTCACAAACTGCTACCCCAACTTCAGTTGGTACCCCAGCTACACCTGGCACTCCAGGAACGGGCACGCCAGGGATAGGGACAGGTACTCCCAATGCCTCCCTCACCCCATTTGGTACACCATCGGGCACCCCAGTTACAGGTACACCCTCACTCGGCAGCCCCACCCCAACCGGATCACCCTCAATCACCCCTCTTCCCGGTACAGGCACTCCCAACGTTCCCGTAACTCAGCTTCCCCCCACGGGCTACCCACCCATTGCCCCCTCATTGTTTTGTATGGTTGGGATGTTACTTTTGTTTGGTCTGCGCTTGATTTTTTAGAATATTTTCGAAGTGTCATCACTCCCAAAACCCTGCGTGGACCTGCCGGGCCTCCTCCTCAAGCAGGGGACCGACTACCTCAATGACCTTGCCGCCTCTAGCAAATAGCTCGCGACAGGGCAGGCGCAAGGCCTCTTCTGAGTACGGCCCCGAAATTTTGTACAGTTCGGCTTCACTCAAGCCATAGACCACGCGGCGAACATTGCCCCAAAAGATCGCTCCAGCACACATTGCACAAGGTTCGGTGCTGGTGTAGAGGCTGCAGGTGGCGAGAAAGGCGGGATCGTATTGATAGGAGGCGAGACGCATCAAGTTTGTTTCGGCGTGACCAGTGCAATCGCGGCCAGTGTTGACACTGTTTTCGGCCTCTAGCAAGACATTGTCGGCGGCATCCACAAGGATGGCCCCGAAAGGGTGATTGCCGTTGTCTCGGGCGCGTTGGGCTACGGCGATGGCTTGGCGAATGAAGGTTTGGTCTTGGTTTTGCATTTGGGATGTCCTTTGTAAAAACATAATCTTAGTTGGCTTTGTGTAGCTCTACCCCCTAAATCTCCCTGATGAGCACAAAGGGCTTCTTCTATTCCTGATTTTCAACCTCCTCCAGCGCCTGCATCCCCGCCTCAATCACCTCAATAATCCGATCCACATCATAAACACAACCATTCCAGGTCCCCCCGCTGGCCTGTTGTAGGGCGGCCCAGAGACGGGTATCGTCGGGGAGGTCAGGGTGGGTCTGCAGGTCGGGGTGTAAGGGGCGGCTGGCTAGGAGCTCGGTTGGGGTGATCTCGTTGTCAGGAGTAACGACTAGATTGATTTGTCCGGTTAGATTAGCTCGGTCAATCTCTAGCTCAATCAGGTCACCATCGCGGAGCTTGCCAATGGGGCCACCGGCCAAGGCTTCTGGTCCGATGTGACCGACACAGGCTCCAGTGGACACACCAGAGAAGCGGGCGTCGGTCAAAATGGGAACGGTTTTGCCCCAGGACACGTGTTTTAAGGCAGCGGTCACTTGATACGTCTCCTCCATCCCTGTGCCAGAGGGGCCACCCCCAATCATCACCACCACATCCCCCGATTTAACGGAATTGTCTGTCAATCCTTTGATCGCTTGGATGGCGGCGCGCTCGGAAGTGAAGACTCGGGCGGGGCCACGATGACGATAAACCTGATCGGGGTCCACCACTGACGGGTCAATCGAGGTTGCCTTGATTACTGAGCCTTGCGGGGCAATGTTACCCACCGGGAAAACGACGGTACTGGTCAAGCCATTCTTGCGGGCGGTATCGGTATCCATAATGACGTGGTCGGGTTCAATTTGCCCTGACTTGGCTAAGTGTGCTCGGGCGGCTTGGCGTCGCTCGCTTCCCTGCCACCAATCGAGTACGGTGTTCAGTGTTTCTCCCGAGGTAGTTAACACATCTAGATTGAGCAACCCCATCTCGCGTAAATGGAGCATTACTTCAGGGACGCCGCCAGCCATAAAGACCTGCACTGTGGGATGATTGCGAGGACCATTTGGGAGGACATCGACGAGCCGGGGGATCAGCTTATTAATGCGATTCCAATCCTCGATGGTTGGCTGAGGTATTCCAGCAGCGTGGGCAATCGCGGGGATATGAAGCAGGAGATTGGTTGATCCGCCAAAGGCGGCGTGAACCAACATTGCATTTTCCACGGCCTGCGTGGTCAATATACTCGACAAAACGATCCCGTTGGCTTTTAGACGAAGCAAGGCCAAGGCTGAACGATGGGCCATCTCTAGCCAAATGGGTTCCCCTGAGGGGCTGAGTGCGCTGTGGGGTAGAGTCATCCCCAAGGCCTCTGCCACGACTTGTGAAGTCGCAGCCGTGCCCAAAAATTGGCACCCCCCCCCGGCGGAACCACAGGTGCGACAGCCCATCGCTGCGGCATAATCGAGGCTAATCATGTTGTGGGCAAAACGGGTGCCGATCGTTTGGACGGTGCCGGCATCTTCAGCCCCGATCGCGGGCAAGGTAACACCCCCAGGAACGATGATGCCAGGGCGTTCAGCGCATCCTGCCAAGGCCAACATTGTGGCTGGTAACCCTTTGTCGCAGGTGGCTATACCCATCACGCCTTGCCGTTGAGGCAGGGAACGGATCAAGCGGCGCATTGTGATGGCGGCATCATTACGGTAGGGGAGACTGTCAAACATTCCCGTGGTGCCCTGCGAGCGTCCGTCGCAGGGATCGCTACAGTAGGCGGAAAAAGGAACTGTGCCTTGTGCCCGAAAGGTTTCGGCAGCGGCTCGTACCAATAGGCCGATTTCCCAATGGCCCGTGTGATAGCCCAGAGCGACAGGGCTGCCATCAGGATCACGCAAGCCCCCCTGGGTGCTGACAATCAAATATTGTGGTTTGCCCACATCCTCTGGTCGCCAGCCCATCCCAGCGTTTTGGGAGAGGCCGAAAAGATGGCCGCTTGGTTCGTTGAGTAGCATATCTTCAGTTAGGGGTAAGCTACCAGCAGGCCCTTCGCCTTGTAAGCGATTGTTCTCCATTGATTGCGAACTTCCCAGAATATCCTGAAGGGTAGGGAGGGAGGGGGTAGTCATTGTTGACTCCTTTGCAACTAGATTTGTAACACAGGCTTTTAGCCTATCCGTTCGAAGGCAGGGATTCCTGCCTTCGTTACATTTTTACCCTGTGCGTCAAAGTAGGTAAAGCTAATCCTGATAGAGCTGATGTTCCTGAATATAGTGCCAAACTGGATCAGTGACTTGATAGCGAATACTTTGACCAGAACGAGCCCGTTTGCGAATGGTGGAGGCTGCGATATCAAGTTGGGGCATCGCAACCCAGTGGAGGCGTTCAGGGAGTTTAGGAATGGCAGTCGTTAGGGTAGTGAGGTCGGGGTGATAACCAGGGCGGTGTAGGACAGCGAGCTGGCAGAGGGAAACAAAATCACGAGGCTGGTGCCAAGTTGGCAGATCAACCAGAGAGTCCCCGCCAATGATAAAGAAACATTCAGTTTCGGTTAGGTGATATTGTTGGCGAATCAGTCGGATCGTTTCATTCGTGTAGTGAGGACCTTTTCTATCTAAATCAATTCTACACAAAACAAAATGTGTATTATTGGCAATAGCAAGCTCAACCATTGCCAGTCGATGGTGGGTAGGGGTATGTTGTTGATGTTGTTTATGGGGAGGGTCGCCAGCCGGTAGAAAAAGAATCTGATCTAGCTTTAACGTGTCCCAAACCATCTCTGCGCCTAGCAGGTGGGCAATTTGGATGGGATCAAATGTGCCGCCGAGAATGCCAATTTTCATAGTAGGGAAGTAGGGGGAAAGGTGTAGCAGTGATCATTTTCGACCACCACTTACCATATCCACTCCAGTTCGATATCGTGAAGAAAAACCGTATCACCCGGTTCAACCCCAGCGGCGCGAAGGGCATCATGAACTCCCATTCTTTCCAGCATGTGATAAGCTCGGACAACTGCTTCATCTTCGCCCCAATAGGTCTGGTGGGCAATCCTTTCGATACGGGGGCCAACCACTTGCCAGCCCTCTTCGACCTCAACAACCTCAAAATAATCCTCAGATTGATCCAAGGTGTAGGTTGGAATTTCCTCCTCAAATAGGGTTTCTTCTGGTAATTGATCTAATTGCTCAAACATCATTGCGATGAGTTGACGAACCCCTTGTTTGGTTACAGCTGAAATTTTGAATACTGGCCAACCTAGCTCCTCGGCGCGGGCTTTGATCGCGGGCCAATGGGCCTCAGTATCAGGTAAATCGATTTTATTTAGAACAACAATTTGCTTTTTGGCGGCCAATCGTTCGCTGAATAGGGAGAGTTCTTGGTTGATTTGCTCGAATTCTATTAAGGGATCAGGGGAAGCCCCATTCAATAGGTGTACTAGCAAACGGCTCCGTTCAACGTGACGTAAAAATTGATGTCCTAAACCCGTACCGGTATGTGCGCCTTCAATCAACCCTGGAATATCGGCCAAGACCAAATCACGATGATCCATAACCACAACGCCGAGGTTGGGTTGTAGGGTAGTGAAGGGGTAATCGGCAATTTTTGGTTGTGCCGCACTGACCACCGACAGAAAGGTGCTTTTGCCCGCGTTGGGCATTCCTACCAAGCCAACATCGGCAATGAGCTTTAATTCCAACGTGAGCCATAATTCCTGACCTGGTAGCCCTTTCTCAGCAATCCGTGGTGCTTGATTTTTAGAGCTTTTGAAGGAGGTGTTCCCTCGTCCACCCTGCCCCCCTTTCGCGACAACAGCCTGTTGACCCGCCTCAGTGAGATCGGCCACTAAATCTCCAGTTTCAGCATCACGAGCCACTGTGCCGGGTGGAACCATAATGATAACATCTTCACCTTTGGCCCCAGTCATATTTTTTCCACCCCCGTGTACACCTCGCTTGGCACGGAAGTGGCTGCGATTCTTGAACTGAACAAGTGTGCTCATTTGGGGGTCAACTTCCATAATGACATCCCCACCCGCGCCACCATGTCCCCCAGCCGGACCACCGCGTGGCACAAACTTCTCACGGCGAAAGGCAACAGCGCCGTCACCGCCATCACCCGCTTTTACAAATATTCTTGCTTCGTCGAAAATAGCCATAACTAAAAAACCTTACTAGAACACCTTAATTATGGTCAAGAAGTATACCATAGAGTTTGTAGAGTTCATAGTGTTTGTAAAGTCCGTAGAGTTTGTCGATTTACAAGTCTGCATTAAACTGCTCTGTATCGAAAACATACTTATCTGAAAGGGATATTGTTTGTGGCCAAACGAAAGAAAAGTAACCAACCAGCCGTACCATCTCGACCAAGCTGGCTAATTTGGGGTATTATTATTACAGCAGTTGTTTTAGGTGCGCTTGCCGCATTGAGCTTTAGAGGTGATGCCGAGCAATCTACATTGAGTATGTTACTCAATGGTACATTTACCCCCACCCCAACAAACACCTCCACCGCAACACCCGAACCCACTGCCACACCAACACCATTACCCACAGCCACTCATACACCGACGCCCACTAGCCCGGCAGCTACAACACAAGATTCTAATGAGGAATCTACTGAAGCGATGGAGAGTGACCAAGTGTGGATTTACAGTTATGAAGTCCTCAATACTTACCCTCACGACCCTGAAGCCTTCACCCAAGGGCTGATTTTTGAGGATGGCATATTCTATGAAGGGACTGGATTACGAGGTGGACGTTCTAGTTTACGTAAGGTTGAGGTAGAGACAGGTGAGGTGTTGCAAATTATCAACCTCGATAATCCTTATTTCGGTGAAGGGATTACGACCTTTGGTGATAAAATTTATCAGTTGACCTGGCAGTCAAACATCGGCTTTGTGTATGACAAAGATAGTTTTGAACTCATCAAAACATTTGAGTATCCAACTGAAGGGTGGGGGTTGACTCACGATGGCGAAAAATTAATTATGAGCGATGGGACAGCTAATTTGTACTTTCTAGACCCAGAAACATTGGAACGAATAGGCCAAGTTGAGGTTACAGATCAGGGGATGCCTGTACGATTGCTGAACGAACTAGAGTATATTAATGGTGAGATCTTTGCCAATGTCTGGCAAACAAATTTTATTGTTCGCATTGACCCAGTGACAGGTACAGTACTAGGGGTCATCGATATGAGTAATATTTTGTCACCGGAAGATATTACTGGACCGATCGATGTTTTGAACGGGATTGCTTATGATCAGGCAGGTGATCGATTGTTTGTCACCGGGAAATTATGGCCACGTCTCTTTGAAATTCGACTTGTTCCGCAAAATTAAGGTAAAAATGGGGCAAAACTCCTATTATCGAAATTTTTAATGGCTGTTATACTTTTCTCAAGGGATTGTCAAATCTTTTGAGAAAAGTACCCGATGAAAAGTAACCAGAAACTCAGCTAGGTTGACCAGCTCACTAGAACCAGAAATCACGTAACCAGATAGGAAATGCCACATGTCATATGAACCTTACATTCTTTATATCGAAGATGAACGCCCAACCATCAACTTAGTCACCCAAGTCCTCAAATTATCCGGCTATGAAGTGCTTGGGGTTACCTCAGGCCGAGACGGACTAGCTCTCATGCGTGGGCAAAAACCAAGTTTACTCTTGCTAGATTTGATGATGCCAGGGACGTCTGGATTTGATGTATACACCCAGATGAAGGATGACCCTATCTTAGCTGACATCCCTGTGATTGTGGTCAGTGCATACATTCCCGACATTAGCTATGAAGTCATCGAGAACTATCCTCCCGCCGATGATTACATTACCAAACCGTTTAACCTCGATCAGCTATTAAGATCGGTTAAGCGTATTCTTGATGCTCAAATTACAATCGCTTAATTCCTCATTAATTCCACAAAAGTTGCTTTTTTCACAAAAACCAATAGGATTCTAGCTAAATTCTAACATTGTGTTTGTATCATTTATCTGTTAGAAATAGAGTTTTAGTGTTTTGAGTTGATAACTTCGTAGCATCATTGGCTAATTTGAGGGCGCTGTTAACTCATTTAACCCTATAACCCTACAAACCCTATAAACTCTAGAGTAGTGGAGAGATTGTCATGCCAATTTACGAATATGAATGTGATACCTGTGGTATAATTTTTGAGAAACGACAGGGATTTCATGATGAGCCAGTCGCAGATTGCCCAAATGGTCATTCTAAAACACACCGGTTAATTGTTGCCCCAGCCATTGTGTTTAAGGGCAGTGGTTTTTATATCAATGATAGCAAGTCTGACAAGAGCAGCGTGAGCGGAAGCGCAAAATCAGACGACAAGAAAGAGTCCAGTAGTTCTGATAGCAGTTCCAGCAATGGTAAGTCGGGGAGTGACAGTACCAACTCTGAAACCAAGAGTGAGGCAAAGAAGGAATCTAAGTCCACGAGTAGTGACTAGCCTTATCGATAATAATAACACTTCTGTGTTGTGACAACGTAAAAGCCCGATTTTCGGGCTTTTTTCTTTTGTTTGGTTTGTGGACCAAATCAGTTTGGTTTACAATAGACCGAATTTTTTCAGGGGGATGTTATGACGGATATAACACGAGAGGAAATTGAAGAAAGACTAGAAAAAAAAGGTGGGGCGAAACTCTCTCTCAAAGGAAAAGATTTAAGTGGACTAAATTTGTCGAATTTGAATCTGACCGGAGCCAATTTTCGTGGGGCAAACTTAAGCGGCGTCACCTTGCGTGGTAGCCAAGCCAGGAATATGGATTTACGGGGTGTTGATCTAAGCGGGGCTAATCTGAGCAAGTCAAATTTGAGTGAGTCAGATATGAGTAACGCTAATGTGACCAACGCAAAACTTTCTGAAATTTATCTCCTTAAATGTAACCTGTATCAAGCTGATTTTTCTAACTCTGACTTAAGCAAATCAAAGTTGGATGACGCTCAATTTATAAAAACAAACTTGACGGCAGTGAATATGGATCGAGCCTTTTTGGTGCGAACCAACTTAAATGAAGCCAATTTATCTCAAGCGATTTTGACCGGGGCAAACTTTAAGGATGCAAGCTTGAGCAAGGCTGTCTTGCGTGAAGCCCAACTCCGTACGGCCTTCTTAGAGGGCACTGATATCACCGGCGCAGATTTTCGAGGGGCACATCTGAACGAGATTTATCTCAAGCTTGCCCTGTACAATGATGATACCTTGTGGGATGCCGAGTTTGATCCTGCGGTGGCTGGCGCAAAGAAGAAGCGAAAGAAATTGTTAGGTATCATTTAAACGATTGTTTTGAAATACAACTAACGAGGGGGTCGAGTCCACTATCATAAATGTCTCGATCCCTCTTTCTGTTTTTAGGAGAGTTTTTTTGAAAAAAGATGAATTGCTAGAACGTGTACAACAGGCCCGGGCTAAAGGTGAAATCCCCGATTTAACAGACGCTGATCTGCGAAATCAGTCTTTGCAGGCCATTGACTTGGTCGGTGTCGATTTGAGCTGGTCTAATTTGAGCTTGGCCAACTTAAATCAAGCTAATCTGATGAAGGTCGATTTTACGGAAGCCGATCTGATTGGGACAAATTTAAGTCAGGCCAATTTGAATGGGGCGAATTTGAAAGAGGCCGATTTAGGCAAGGCTGATTTGAGAGAGGCCAATCTCTCTGGTGCGGATTTGGAGTGGGCCAATTTGCGCCAGAGTAACCTCGCTGGGGCAGATTTAAGTGGAACGAACTGCTATGGCACAAATTTGGGTGAGGCCAATTTGGGAGGGGCTAACTTGGAGGGGGCTGACTTTAGTGGGGCCGATTTGAGTTATGCTAATCTAGCTAATGCCAACCTAAAGGATGTTGTGTATGATGATCGCACACGCTGGCCTGGAGACAAACGAGTTCCGCCGCACCTTCTAAATCGATAAGGGGAGGGGGCAACCGCTAAGCAGGTGTGACTTCTGGCGATGGGGTAGGGAAGTGAGCTGGGCTGGTCATATGATGTGCCCATAAGTCAGCAACAAGCTCCATAATTGTGTTGTAACGATCCTCTTTATTTTTAGCCATTGCTTTTTCAATAACCTCGGCAATGGCTCCATATCTTTCACGGATAAGCGCAAGTTCCTGGATGGGTTCTTTGCAGATTGCCCGCTCAACAAGCATGTAAAGTTTGAGGTCGTGCGCTAAGTTTTGCTTGATTTCGTGCGCTTCCGCATCAAGCTTGTCGATGTCTACGTAATGTTTCCCCATCAACAAGTAGTATAACAATTCACCCACTTGATAAACATCGCTTCGGATATCTACAGTCTCACCGCGAAACTGTTCGGGAGAACTGTAGAGCATGGTGCTGGGCTGAAAGCCAATTTTTGTTAGTTTTAGACCGCCTGCTTTTTCGGGGACGTGAGCGATGCCAAAATCAATGATTTTTGGGCGACCATCAGCGGTGAGGAGGATGTTTTCCGCCTTGATATCCCGATGGATGATATGTTGCTCGTGTAACTTTGATAAGCCTTCACAGATGCCACTAATTAATTTGACGGTCCGGTCAAGTTCAATTTCGCCCTCGGCATCAACCAAATCACCTAAATTCCCACCCGGCAGGTATTCCATGATGGAGTAGATGCGTTTTTGGGCAATACGTAAGGCGTAAATTGTCACGACATTGGGATGTTCCAGAGCGCCAATAATACGAGCCTCTTGCATAAATCGCTTGACAGCCGTCTCACTCTGAACTTTGTCTAAGGAGAGTTGCTTGATGGCAACCGGGCGATCTAACATCCGGTCCTGGGCTTTATACACGACGGCAAAGCCACCTTTGCCCAGTTGTCGAATAATTTCGTATTCAAATAACTTATCGCCCGGTTTTAACATTATGCCTCCCGCACTAATGTTGACCCTTACTTCTCAAGAGATTATATCGCCCATATCTATTCTTGTAAAGATTGCGTAAAAATACAATAGGGTATTGGTCACAAGTTTTGGTTGAGATTTTGCGAGGATAGAGGGAACCGTGTTTTTTGATGAGGATTTTTGCGGTAACTGGAAGTGATATTATTTGGTCGAGATTTATTATAGCCTAAATTTTCGGGGTTGGAAATTTAGCTGAACAAGTAAAATACTTCGTATAGTATTGTAGTAAGAAAAAAAACAGAATCACAGATGCGGGTGCCCGACCGGAATCCATAACTCTGGCAATATCTCATTTTAGTGTCATTCTCTAATTGGCTGTAATGAATTGCCGATAAGCAATAACACAAAAAACGATCAGATAAATTATAATGATGTACAAGACTGGCTTCTTGGTTATATCGGTGAATTTTGTAAAGCCCTGAGTATCTAGCCAGTTTATCAGTAGTTTTAATCGATGCGAAATAAATCTGTATCTCAAAAAATTACCCCTCTACTGTAGGAGCGCTATAAACGCTTCAAATACTGCAATATAAAAGTTGCCCTCTATATCACGGAATAAGGCAAATTCACCTTTGTTGCCCAGAAAAGGTCTAAGCAACCAGGAGAATTGCGTTCCCACAAACATATAAATCGCACTCCATATCCTTATCGTTGTGGGGTTGTACTCAGTTTCTGATCTGTATGTGAGGTATTGCATACCATTCCACAAAAGCCTCACCCCAAATGATCCAGATAGCATAAAGATGCCCACATTTAGGAGTGATATAAATGCTTTATTGGGGGTTGAAATCACAAAGAATAGTAATATTGGGGCAAGTGAGACTAAAACGAGGGAGAGTAGATAATTTGAGACCAAAAGCACAGAGAAAGTCTGCTTTATATTTAGCTTTGACCCTAGCAATACATTAAAGGTAAATAATGCTGGTAGGCATATCCCGATGGTCCCCAAGAGAAGGATAGGGACCTTTGCGGCGGCAGCAATTATTTGCAGGTTAAGGGCAAAGAAACCTAGGCTAAAACCATAAATTGAAGCAAAGATTACACTTCTGAGAAGAAAATACCGAATCAGTTGGTCGATATCCTTCTCTTGATAAATTAGCTCAAAGATACCATCGCGAGAATAAAGGAGTATCTCACTAAATGTTTTCCCTTCCAGTGTGCTGATATCTGACGGGGTGAACTCTTTTTCCTTTGTTTTTCCTTTTGACTCATTGATTGTTATAGGCGTGCTCGTTGTTGATATTTCCAATGCATTCTCAGTTGTCATGATGCCCCTTTGCTATCTGAAAGTTCGTTTTCTGCAGTATAAGTCATAATTAGGGACCAATGTTTGACTAAAGTCTGACCATTGCCCTGGTGAAGTGTGTCTTTTGATGTTTTGTGGTGTTGTTAACATTTTATTACGCATAAGTTTAACTAAGCGAAACATAAAGGTTTGGGGTAATGACTATAAAATTAGCAGCTATTCACTGCAAAATGCCACATTCTGAGAACAAACAAAAACACTCGAAATTACACAAGCTAAAATGCCTTACTTGTTACAAGTAAGGCATTGACACAAAACAGGCCATCAAAGAGATGGAACGCTGATTTAATCACAACACCCCAATCTTCGCACTAACAAATCGAGACCAACACTACACTATACGAAATTCAAATATGTTGACCGTGGGTGGATAGTAGATCTCGTACCACCATCCTTGGGACCCCAAGATATCGTAACGCATCTGAGACAACAGCGGCAATAGATTGATTAAGATTAAACCTACGTTGGCCATTACTATAATCGTACACCGGCTGATGAGCATCAATCAGGGCAATTGTTCGGGAGCCTAATTCTTTTTTGAGATAATCCACGCTAGGCTGAACATTCTCCACATAAAATTGATAACGTCGCAGCAGCGCCTCTTGATCATCATCTCCCCGCCCACGATAGGCTGCCCGATTTATCATCTCCTGCTTACTGATACTCAGGTGAAGCACCTTAATCACCGGAATATTTATAGACCGGAAAAATCCCAGTAGCTGCCGTGCCGCAATCATTGTTCGTGGATAACCATCAAGAATAAAAGGGTGATAGCGTAGCTCCTGATTATGCTCTATATGGGCGGCTAGAAAGTCGTGGGTCCAACGGTTCGGCACGAGTAACCCCCGCATCGTACAGAATTCAAGCCACTCCAACTGGGATGTAAACTCAGCCATATTTGAACGGCCAAAGTAACGCTCTAAATCACTCAAATATTTATTCACCTTCTCAACTAAATCACCTTCGTGTGTATCGACGCAATCAAAAATATTACTCTCGTGACTAATTTGATATTTATCAGCTAACAAGTGAGCATACGACTCATCTGTTTTGGCCTTTTGAAAAGCCCCTCTCAAGATATCCCCCATTGAGAGATGACGACTCTTATCAATTGAGAGATAATTACACAGTGCCGCCGCCACTTCCCCCTTCCCACAGCTAGAAGGCCCGGTTAAAATAACAACACCGGGCCCTCGCAAAGAAATCTTTTCCACTTTTATTGGTGATTGTGTGTCCACCCTATCCCTCTCTTCCAGTTAATGCTAACCAATAACAATTTGGAAAACCTTAGACATCATGCCAGATTTTGCTAAATCTATCAATAGGCATCTTCACGTAAGCCAATCTCTAGGCATCTAAACCTTTTCAGGTAAAGCACGTTTGAAGGTGTAATACTCTGAAATTGTTTGGGTATGACTCACTAACTCCCAACCATCAAGTCCCAACTCCGCCAAAACCTGATAAATTTCCTCCACCTTTTCGGCTCGATGTTTTTGACCTGCCGGTTTTAAGTAGACAACCTTAGCTTGCCCTTCAGGGCTAATATCAATAACACAATACTCCCACTTTGTCATCACAACCTCCATGTAGTTGCTAACCAATCCCAAGAACCTTGCCTGATTTTCCAGGTTTGGGTCAGCGGCAGATAACAGAAACGGATTCTTTACCCATTTATTGTCCTGTTATATAATCCCCGCCTTGTGACAGATATGCAAACTTCGAGTCAAAAATTGTCGTGGTCTATTGGGGTGGGCGTGAGCCTAACTACACTCCTTCTATACCTCATCACCTTAGCCCCTACTGTTTTGTATGCAGATAGCGGGGAGTTTCAATTTGTCGCTTGGCTCCCAGGTATCGCACATCCAACCGGCTATCCTTTGTATATCCTTTTGGGGTGGGTCTGGGTCCATTTATTCCCGATCGGTGAAGTGGCGTGGCGCATGAATTTGTTATCAGCTATCTTCGCCGCAGGCACAGTGGGGGTCACTTATTGGGTCTCCACACAACTACTCCGCCTAACTCTTCCGAATAAACCTCACGCCCTCTATCACGTTACAGGTGCAGCAACCGCCCTGCTCTTTGCTGTCACCCCCACATTTTGGAGCCAAGCCGTCATTGCCGAAGTGTATGCGCTTCACACCCTTCTAATTGTAGCTATTCTAGGGTTGGTGCTGTATCTCAAAAGCAATCAGTCACCACTTGGGTCGTGGCAATTTCACACGCTAAGTTTTATCATTGGGCTGGGGTTAGCTCACCATCGCACAACAGTGTTAATCCTCCCGGCTCTCCTATTCTTTTTCTTGTTCACCCCAAAACAAAAATCAACACAGCCGACAGTTGAACCGCAGCCATCTTTATGGCGACAACTCTCTTTACACAAGATTGCATCTCATCTAGCAATCATATTGCTTCCTCTTCTCCTTTATCTATACATTCCCTATGTTGCTCCAACGACACCCTACGCCACGATCAACCTTAGCGAAACCCAAACACTCACCTTGTATGAAAATAGCCCGATAGGTTTCTGGAACCACTTGATGGGAACTGTTTTCTCCAATGAAATTCAGCCTGAGGCCGTAGATGTTGAACGGCTAGGTTTGGTCTGGAGTCTATTACAGGCTCAAATTACCTGGTTTGGGGTGATTCTTGCTGTCATAGGCGCAATCGTGCTGGCCACAACGAGATTAGATATATTTGGTCTACTCGGGCTAACCTTCGCAGCTATTGTCATCTTCAATATGATTTATTTTATTGGTGACGTTTTCGTTCTCTTTTTACCTACCTGGCTAATATTAGTACTATGGCTTGGTATTGGTAGTTTATGGCTGAGCCACATTATAGCTCAACGCTTTGTACAAAGTAAGGCCAGCTCAAAAGAGGTGCCCATTTTTGGTACAATGGCCAGCAGGCTCGAAGATCGAATATATAGCCTTGTTGCCACCACGCTCATTGTCATGATGCTTGTGGCTCTAATTGGTATACTTGCCACGAATTTCAACCAAATTGATCAATCGAGAAATCGTACGGCTGAAATACAGTGGTCAGAGATTTTGGCGAAAGATTTGCCAGATAACGCTATCTTGATAAGCAATGATCGCAACGAAATTATGCCGATGTGGTACTACCAATATGTTCACCAGCTTCGGCCTGATTTACAAGGGCTATTTCCCCTAATCGTACCAGATCCCGCCTTTACCAATGTGGGACGAGTACTGGATCAGGCTTTATTATCAGGCCGACCGGTTTACCTCATTAAACCAATGGAAGGGTTATCACTCAAGGCAGAACTGACTCCTTGGCAAGAGCTGATCCAGGTAACAAGAAACGAGGCGCAACCCGCAACTGTCGTCAATCGTCCCCTACCAGAGGCGATTGCAACCAATGCCCAGGGAAGGCAAATTAGTGAAACAATCTCTCTTCTTGGTTTTGACACAAATGTTACAGCAAACCAAGTCCTGACAGTGACCCTACATTGGCAAGTTACACAGCCTCTATCTGTCGATTACACAAGCTACGTGCATCTTATCAACACTCAAGGTGAGGGTATCACACAGAGCGACAAACAACCTGGAGGGATGTATTATCCCTCAAGCTTCTGGACTCCTGGCGAAGTTTTGCGAGATCACCATCAACTGCAACTCCCAACCGACTTACCACCTGGAGAGTACCAATTGCGTGTTGGGATGTATTTTCAGCCAGAGCCGGGTCAATTTATCGGAATGGGTGGGGGAGAGATTGTCGGCCCTGTTAAACTCACTCCTTAACATTAAGGTGCTGCTGGCAGGGAAAAATTTGTCCACCCACCTCTATTGCCTGTACAATAGCGACCTGCACAGTACACCTAAGGCATCAAATCCACCAATGAAAAACAACCCTGAACGCACAGCTTGGACGATACTCATTATCTCCTTTACCACATTCTGTTCATTGTGCATCATCATCCCCACCTCAATTTACTGGTATGTGATCAACGCCACAGTTTTATTTGATCCAGATGTTACCTCGGTCCGGGGAACGGTGTTGTTAGGGGAACCCGACGCCACTCTATCAGCATCATTGACGGGGGGAAACACGACCACCGTGCAGGAACTGTATCAAATCTCAACAGATGATACCTCACAAGCCATTTTGCGGTTGTTTGATGACAGTAGCCTTACACTGTATAGCAATACCCGGATCATATTACACGAGATCCGCGAACCACGCTTCAGCTTTAGCTATCGTCCTAGCCGTTTGCTGCTAGAAATTCAGCAAGGACGGATTCGGGCCACATCCGCACGAGATCGCACCGATATCAACATCGACATCAACACCCCACATGCTCAAATCGCTCTAGGGCAGGGCATCTTTTCGGTTGATGTTGATGAGGAGGAAACACAGGTTACCCCTCGGCTTGGAGAAGCAAACGTGTTAAATCCCGAAAATGAGAATGTCTTAATTCGCGAAGGGCAACGGGCGGTGGCAGGTCAAGACAGTTCCCTATTAGGGCCATTACCCGCAGCAAAAAACTTGCTCGAAACGGACACATTCTCACCGGATTTCGACCAAATCTGGCAGGTTTATGTTGAAGAGCCGATTGAAGGGGTCGAAACAACAGCCATCGTTGAGGAGTTTAGAGGACAGAATGTCCTTGTTCTCCGTAGCCAAGGCCGCGATAATGTTCACACTGAAATTGGGGTTATCCAAAATGTAAATAAAGACGTTCGAGATTTTCAATCCGTTCGGGTGTTCGCTGAAGTCCGGCTCTCAGAACAATCCTTATCTGGAGGTGGACAGCTAGGCTCCGAGTTCCCCATTATGCTTCACGTCGCGTATGAAGACGCCGATGGGAACGAGCGAAACTGGCTACACGGCTTTTATTATAGCCCTCCCCCTGAAAACTATATCCTCTACAATCAGCCAGATAACTCCAGTGAGCGCATCGCCCGTTTCATCTGGTACCCCTATGAGTCGGTCAATCTATTAACGACGTTGGGGCCAACGAAGCCAGTTTTTATTAAATCAATCCGCATCTATGCCTCAGGTTGGATTTATGAAGGGATGGTTCGCAATATTTCGTTGCTAGCCGAAGAGTAGCATGCAACAAATGTTTTACAGAATAGCGTTTGTCGTCATTTTCCTGCTTTATTTCAGTTTAAGCCTATACCAAATCGATTTACCTGGCATTCATTATGATGAGGCGTTCGAGGTTGTCCCCGCCCTGCAATTGTTACTAGGCCAGCCGGTAACGACCTTTCGGGAAAGTGGTTTGGTTATCAATCAACAACGCTTTCCGCTGATGACCCAAGATTACATTGGAGCCATCAACACCTACACTGCCCTACCCACCATTTCAATCTTTGGCCCAACTGCGTTTGCCTTACGCTTGCCCTCTGTATTGATTGGGGCCATTTCCTTGTGGCTCACCCATCTCTTGGTGAGTCATCTTACAAAAAATCACGTTGCTGGCTTGGCCACAATAGCCCTACTCGCCGTTGACCCCACGTTCATTTTCTGGAACCGTCAAGGTGTATTTGTAACTGCGGTGACGGTTTTGTTTGGTATCGGAGCCATATATTTTGGTTTAAAACGTCTAAACAGTAAAAACTTGTGGTTTAGTGTTTGGTTGGGTTTTTTTGTTGGATCTGGTATCTACGCGAAGTTTCTTTTTGTGTGGCTTATTGCTGCTGTATTAAGCGCAATTGTTCTACTCTATGGGCTACCCTTCATCAAAAATCCACCCCCACTTCGCGAACAGATAGGTAAATTTCAATTCACTTTAAATGAACTACTCCTGATGTTTGTCGCCTTTATTGTAGGCCTCTCCCCCCTCATCCTCTATAATCTGCAAACTGGAGGCACCTTTCGCAACATCTCGGAAAACTCCCAAACGTCCTATTACGGGGTTAACAACTACAATATTGGCTCGAATCTCATTGAACGATTGCTGCAATTTGGTGTTCTTGTAGATGGAAGCCATTTGTGGTATTTAGGCAATATTCACCAAAATAGTTTGGTCCTACCCATTTTTGTTTTGAGTTTAATTTTGGTAGTCGTTACAGTCTTATTCGCTACGCGAAGTGCAAAATTAGAGTCTGACACAAAGATTGCACTTTTTCCATTCCTGGTCATTGGATTAATTATCATTGCCAGCATTCAAACGGTGTCAGCATTATGGGTCACCCACTTCGCTATCCTGATGCCCTGGCCAGCCATTGCTCTTGCGATCAGCGGCTGGTTCATCCTTCGCCACCACCCTACAGTTATTCCTACAGCTATCATTCGATCACTGATTGGCCTAGCCTTTCTCACCCTAATCACCACAAACTTAGCCAACACCATTCGTTATCACGCCGACCTCACCATCAGCGGCGGGTTAAGCACCCACTCTGATGCAATCTACGATCTCGGGGATTGGCTTGCCTCACAGCCCAACCAACCCCCTTCAGTTGTAGCCATGGATTGGGGATTAGCTGCGCCCATTTATTATTTAACCAACGGCCAAGTAACACCTGTTGAGGTTTTTGGCTATGCTTGGGAGCCTGATGTTGAGTTACAAGTACGCTTGGAACGATTTATCCAAGAGCAAAACACCTACTACTTATGGCGGGCACCCGATGAGGTCATCTTTGATCGGAGTGGCGAATTCAAAGAGCTATATCGCCCGCTCAATTTGGAAGAAACCATCGAGGAAGCCTTCTACGAGCGTAGCGGACGCCCTCTTCTTGGCATCACCCGCATTGTCCCAGCAGGCACAGCCGCCAACCCACCTGGGCCAGAGTAACGGACAACTTGCCCTATCGTCACCCCCTCATATAATCCAAATTAGATCAAGACTTATGCAGAATGGGTGTCAACTGTCGGTTGAGCTTGTCAAAACCAGACAGTTTGTCTCATAAAACGTTATTTTTAACAGGCTCAATCAACGTAAAGAACAACCAGAAGCTTGCTTTATAAACAAAATCAAAGGGGATAAAAACATGCACTATTTAGCAGCAGAGACGCGATATGACTCAATGAAGTACAATCATACTGGCCAAAGTGGCCTAAAACTACCGGCCATCTCACTTGGTCTTTGGTACAACTTTGGTGGGGTTGATTCCTTGGAAAACGCCCGGGCGATGATCCACAGTGCTTTTGATTTAGGCATCACCCATTTCGATCTGGCCAACAATTATGGGCCACCACCCGGCTCGGCTGAGGCCAACTTTGGCCAGATATTTGCCCAAGATTTAGCCCGATATCGGGATGAGCTGATTATCTCCAGCAAAGCTGGTTACGATATGTGGCCAGGACCATATGGTGAATGGGGATCACGCAAGTATCTGGTGGCGAGTTGTGATCAAAGTCTGAAGCGGATGGGGCTTGATTATGTGGACATCTTCTACAGCCATCGCTTTGACCCAGACACCCCGCTTGAAGAAACTATGGGCGCTCTGGATTTCATTGTCCGTAGTGGTCGAGCTTTGTACGCTGGCATCTCCACCTACAGCCCCGAGCAAACGCGAGAAGCCGCCCGCATCTTGCACGAGATGGGCACTCCCTGCCTCATTCATCAGCCTCGCTACAATATGTTTGATCGGTGGATTGAGGATGGGTTGCTAGACACTTTGGCAGATGAAGGCATTGGCTGCATCTGCTTCTCACCATTGTGCCAGGGCATTCTCACCAACAAATACATCCAAGATATTCCCGATGGATCACGCGCTGCAAAATACTCTGGGGCATTACATTGGGGAGATAGTATCAGCGAAGAACGAATAGCCAAAGTGCATAAACTCAACAAGATTGCCAAGGCACGGGGGCAAAGTATGGCCCAACTTGCCGTGGCCTGGACTCTCCGCCACAATCAAATGACCTCAGCCCTGATTGGAGCCAGCCGTCCGAGTCAAATCGAAGAGATTGTCGCTACCCTAGATAATGCAGAATTATCGAGCGAAGAACTGCAGCAAATTGAGGATATTTTGGCGGGGTAAAACAGAATTACAACGATGAGTACAAGGCCTTCTTGTCTACCTTACCAATCGAGGTGTAGGGCAATTCGTCACGAAACTCAATAACGGCAGGCATTTGATAGCGGGCAATCCGAGATTTTAACCAAGCCCGCAGTGAAGTCTCATCAAGGCCAGCGTTTGATTTTAACACAATCACAGCTTTCAAACGTTGGCCAAATTCTTCGTCAGGAATCCCCAAAACGGCCACATTATCCACTGCGGGATGTTGGGCCAACACCTTCTCCAATTCAACGGGATAAACATTTTGCCCGCCCGAAACAATCATATCATCGGTTCGGCCACAGAGAAATAGGTCACCATCAGCATCCTGGTAAGCAAGGTCACCTGTCTCAATCCAGCGATTTTGCTTGGCACTCCAGCGGCTGCGAATCAAAAGCTGACCAATCTGCTGAGCATCGGCGACTTGGTCAGCTTTCGTAATTTTAGCCGTTACCCCGGAAACTGGTTTTCCAATCGAATCGGGTTTCTGGCCTAAGGTGTCGGGCGTGGCAATGATCGAAAAGCCAGCTTCTGATGTTCCGTACAGATTAAACAAAACAGGGCCAAGCTTCTCCAAAGTGCCCTGCGTCAAATCTGGCCGCAGCACAGCACTACCCGCCAAAACACATCGCAACGAGGATAGAGCCTTTGTATCATGTTTGAGCATCCGTTCTAGCATCAACGGCACGACAATCACGACCTCAATGTCGTGCTTCGCAATCAAGGCGCACGCTTGGGGGGCTTTGAAGCACTCGGTGAAATACATTTCAGCCCCAAGCACCATTCCAATCAACAGCAAAGCCAAACCGTAGCCGTGACAAATTGGGGGCGCGATGTAGATGGATTGATAGCGGTCAAGGTGAGCCTGTGTAAGCAAAGCAAAGAATGGCGGCAAAAAATCAAAAAGGGAGGGCTTACGGCTCACCGATTTTGGTTGTCCTGTTGTGCCCCCGGTCAACACCACGACTTTTCCTGTGGTTGCCCGACCTAATGGGCGAGGTTGTAAATTCGGCTGGGTTGAGAGTTGATCGATTGAAACATCGCTGGAATGATACGCGGGAAGAGAAATTTTGCTTAATGCTCCCTCGACGAAAATAGTTGCGAGTGGCTGATCATAGACAAAGAAATCAAACTGAAAGCGGTCCTGCAAGGCCACAATCTGATCTGATGACATCTCGGGGTTGAGCATAAACACATTGCCCCCAAGCCGGGATATTGCAAAAATTGTTTTGATGGCGACAGCGTGGTTTCGACAAAGGATGGCGACATCTTGTTTCTCACGAACACCATACTGCTTGATCAAATTTTCAGCCAACATCTCGGTCTGCTTTAAAAGCTGGGCATACGTCAACCGCTCTTTATCATCCGTCACAGCAATGCGATGTGGGTGTAATCGCGCTGCCACTTGGAGCAGCACCATCAAGTTGACGCCCATCTTCTGAATAGCGAGAACGAGCGAGACCAATCCTTTCAAGGTCAAGAGATGAATACGATACAATTTCCAGAGCAGGGTTATCATCGACGGGAGTCACCTCGCACAGTCCCAGTCATAAACACCTCTAAGGGCCAACGAAATAGAACAGAACCTAGCTGACCAAATATCAACCACCACGGCGCATACACCCTGCGTTGCGAGATTATGGCTCGGCAAATCAAATCTGCGACTTGCTCAGAGGTCATCGCTGGCATATTTCGATAAATTTCGGTGGGTTCAATCATCCGGGTACGGACTAAGGGAAGATAAATTGTCGTGATGGCGACTCCCTGTGCTTTCAACTCAGGCAAAACTGAGCGAAGCCATTGGTCAAAGGCAGATTTGGACGCTTGATAGGCAGCCCATTTTGGCATTGGGATTAACAAAACATTTAGCGCGGAGATGTTAATAATGTGACCCTTTCGAGCCACCAAGCCCGGAATAAGACCAAGCAAGAGTTGCACTGGGCCAAAGTAGTTTAGGTTCATCGTTCGAGAAAAATCGTGCAATCGATCTAGTGAAGCGAAAATCGAGCGGCGGATTGACTTGCCTGCATTGTTGACCACAATGTCAACCCCTTCAGGTAATTTATGCAACGCCTGAAGCAGGCGCTCGACCTCTGTGGCCTTGCTTAAATCACAAGAAACCACCTCAGCTTGCCCACCTTGAGCTTCAATCCGGGCCTTCACTTCAGCCAGCTTCTCTGCCGTTCGAGCTACCAAAATCAGCCGCGCCCCACTTCCAGCCAGGGCAATGGCCAGACTCTCGCCAATTCCATAACTCGCCCCCGTAATCAGGACGGTCTTCCCAGCCAATCGTCGTTCAAGCTTCGTCCGATTGAATCCCAGGAAAGGAAAAAAGAGAAGTCTGGTCAAATCCATTGTTAGCCTAGCTTCTGCCCCCGGAAGTGGTGAGGGCAATGCTCGCCTGTGCCCAAGACGTAAATCATTGCCTGCCACAGCTCGATTTGTTCATCAATGCCCTCTTTACCCAGCGTAGCATCAAACTGAGGACGCTCCGCCCCTTGCATTCGGGCCAGCTCTTCCTGAGCCGTTTGGTGATACCACTGATTACGATTGTTCAGTTGGACGTTAACAAAGCCCGCCCCTTCCAAGGCCGCGTGATAACGCTTAGGCGAGGCCATTCCAAAATCGAGATCTTCCCGACGGATATAATCGGCCATTTCAGGTGAGGGCTCGTTGTCGTGGCTGATGAGCCAATCGGAGGCCACAAACCAGCCGCCAGGCTTGAGGATACGAAACGCTTCTTTGGAGAGCGTTTCTTTGTCAGGGATATGAACAATCGAATCCTTGCTAAAGACAATGTCAAAGGTGCCATCCTCAATGGGAATCGGAAAATCGGGCGAAATCTTGCGAATTTTAACTCTGTCGCTCACGCCAGCATCTTCAACGGCTTGTCGCGCCCGCTGGACAACTGGGTCTTCGACATCGATCCCAATGACCTTGCCCGCCCCAAAGTCGCGGGCTAGACCAGCTGTAATTCCCCCAGCCCCGGCCCCAATGTCCAGCACCGTTTTCCCGGTCAGGTCAATCCCCTCCAACAGCCGTTTCACCTCATCAGCCCCCCCTGGTGAGAGGTAGCCATTGCCCCACATCACCTCCAAAAAGGCAATCATTGCATTATCGTAGTGCACTTCGTTCTCTGGCATTTGGGTTCTCCTTTGAAATAGTAATCCTGAAAATTGAGTAAGCTTTGCCGTTTACTTTCTAAAGTTGGCGCGAAATTGATGATATTTGAGCCGATTTTCGGTTTTTGCGTCATCTTTTATTCCTAAAAATTTTTACCAACTACTTAGTGCTTGGTGATTAGATGCCACCATTACCTTGTTTTGAATGGCAAAACGCTACTCTACATTCAAGCGTTGCAGATCTTCCAGAGCTTTTGCTGGTGCACCGTTTCCACTATCTGGGAGTTCAGAAGTGATTTGATAATCCGCAATAGCTTCATCCAACTCACCGATCTCTTCATAAACCAAAGCCCGGTTGTAGTAGGCCAGATCATAGGCAGGTGCGAGGTTAATGGATTCAGTTAGATCGGCAATAGCTTGGTCATATTCACCGATTCGACGATATACAATGCCCCGATTGGTCAGGGCCCGGACAAAGCCAGGGGAGAGATTCACGGCCTCCGTAAAGTCGTCAATGGCCAGTTGATAATCGCCATTCACTTCATAAGCAATCCCTCGATTATGATAAACCCAACTCAAGGGGTCCTTTCCCAATTCGATAGCACGGGTGTAATCAGCGATGGCTGCCTTTATATTACCAAGTCGGCGATTCATAATACCCCGATTGTAGTAGGCATTTGCATTTTGTGGATCAAGACGCATTACCTCGGAAAAGTCAGCCATTGCCTCGGTATTGAGTCCTTGGTAGGCAAAAGCAATGCCCCGATCAAGATAGGAATCAGCATTATCTGGACTCAGAGCGAGCGCTTGATTATAGTCGTTGACCGCTTGAGTATAATTACCCATCGCCGTATACGTGTCTCCTCGAGCGTGATAGGCAATGGGATCCGACCCTAATCGAACCGCCTCATCCAAATCACCTATGGCTTGGTCATACCATCCCAAAACACGATAGGTGTCGCCCCGATTGAGATAAGGATACCACAATGGCTCAATCTCCAGATTGATAGCTTCGGTATAATCGGCAATGGCTTGGTCATATAAATTCAGAGAGTCGTGAATGATGCCTCGTGTGTTATAAGCATGAGCATAGGTGGGATCAAGCTCAATTGCTCTACTCAGTTCGGTCAGGGCTTGATTGTAGTTCTGCCGTTCTGAATAAACATTCCCCCGGCAGAAGTAGCCGACGGCTAACTCAGCATCCATAGCTAAAGCGGTCTCACAATCTGCTAAGGCCAAGTTCAGATTCCCCAATTTGCGGTAGGCATTCCCTCGATAGGCATAGTTGCTGGCCTCATTGGGGTAAGCCTGGACAGCCTGATCATAAAAGTCAAAGGCACAATCAAAATCTCGTTGATCGTAACACGCATCCCCTGGTTGGATATATTGCTCGAACAAAGCATTTAACTCAGCTTCCGAGGTTTCCCGTGGTAAGAACCACCAATACCCCGCCGCCACTACCAATACAAAAAGTATAGTAAGGGTTATAAGGACTACCTTTAGGTTTGATAAGGAGCTGTTTTTCATCTGTCCCACCTCCAGGGCAACATGCCTTTATATCCAACAAATAAAAAGCCTCAAATCGATACCCACAAATCCGTGCTCAAATACTTTAGCCCCGAGTCGCACATCAGCACCACAATCGTGGCACCCACGAAATCATTTTTCAGCAAACGAAGGGCTATAGCTGTATTTGCTCCAGCCGAGAAGCCACCGAAAATGCCTTCCTCTTTGGCCAAGCGGCGGGCAATCGCCATCGCTTCGTCGTCGCTCACTTGCAGATAGCCATCAACGTGATCACGGTTGATCAACTGCAAATCAGGCATACTGTAGCCCCCGCCTTGGATGCGGTGATTAGGATTGGTCGCGGGTTCACCAGCCAAAACTGCTGCGCCAGCCGGCTCAATCAAAAAGCATTGGATGTTGGGATCAAATTCCTTGAAGGCCGCTGAACAGCCAGCAAAGCTACCTCCACTACCCACATAGTCGCAAAAGACATTGATTTGTCCGTCAGCTTGCCGCCAAATTTCTGGGCCAGTATGGAGATAATGTGCTCTCATACTGCCCTCAAGCTGAAATTGATCCGCCCGAAAGGCATTGCGTTCGGTCACAATCTGCTGGGCTACCCCCTCAACGAGGGCAAGGTCCGCCCCAGATACCTGGCCCGGCGTGGAGTCTGGGCCTTGATCGACCAAGACGACTTCAGCCCCCAAAGCGGACATCATCCGAGCCCGTTCCACCGAATTCCCCCGTGACATCACGGCCACAAAGTGGTAGCCTTTTACTCCGCAAACAATGGCCAGTCCCGTGCCCGTATTACCGCTGGTCAACTCCACGACTGTATCACCAGGGTTCAATTGTCCTGCTGCTTCTGCATCCTCGATGATTTGGCGAGCAATTCGATCCTTTTTCGAGAAGCCGGGGTTGAGGTACTCCAACTTGGCCAGAATACGCCCCTCTAACCCCTGAGTGAGTCGATTTAATTCTACGAGAGGCGTATGACCAATCGCTTCAACCGCAGAGGGGAGTAATCTATCTTTCGGATGCTGTTTTTGGTCTGGCATAGCATCTACTCCATTTTTCGAAGGGACACTAAACAGAGAAACTCATGGGCAATATTTGCCCCCAAAATTGCGGTGATAGCCCCGTGGTCAAATTGCGGATTAACCTCAACCAAATCAAACCCTACGATATCAAGCCCCCGTAATCCCCGCACTAATTGCAGCACCTGATAGCTGGAAACCCACCCACCTCAGGGGTTCCCGTCCCAGGTGCGTAAGCAGGGTCAAGCGAATCGATGTCGAGCGAAACATACACCTGTTTGCCCGCCATTTTTTGCTGGATATGTTTGATAACGGCTGGGATTCCCATCTCAAAACAATCATCGATGGTCAACACCTCAACGCCCAAGGCTTCTGCTTCGGCAATAGGGTCCTCGGGATACCACGGACCCCGAATACCAACTTGTAAATATGAGGTTGGGTCGATAACGTCCGCTTTAATAGCATCGACAAACGAAGTGCCGTGATTGTGATATCCAGCTTCAGTGTCTGTGTGGGCATCAAAATGAATTACAGCCAAGGGGCCGTAGGTTTTGGCGTGGGCCTTGAGTAGGGGGTAGGTGATTGAATGATCGCCCCCCAAGGTGATAACAGTGGGGCCTTGTTTAACAATCTCAGCAACCTGCCTAGTCACCATCTCAATATTTTTCTCAATATTGACCAGCTCCACCTCAACATCCCCATAATCAACAACTTTGAGATGATCTAGGGGATTAATTTTGTGGCGTTGATGAAATCCCTCAATGAGCAGTGAGTGCTCCCGAATTGTTCGGGGGCCAAGTCGTGTGCCTGGCCGGAATGTGGTGGCCCCGCCATCAAACGGCACCCCAACCACAACCACGTCAACGCCAGCCAAATCGCGAGAAATGGGTTGCCTCATAAATGATGGAATACCCGCAAAAGCAGCAAACCCGGTACTACTAAGTTCTGTGTCTTGGCTCATCAAAGTTACTCTTCAATGTCTCTATGAAGTGAGGTCCATCGTCATAATTTTATACACCGACGAATCAAACCCTTCTCGTACATAGGCCTTGATGGCTCGTTGATTATCTTGATGGACATACAGCCGAAGTTCCAAAGCCTGTTCATCTTGAGCTGCCTGTTTGATGGCCGCCAATAAGGGTTTCATCAAACCCTGCCCACGATATTCGGGCCGGATAAACATACTTTGAATCCACCAGTAGTAGCCAGCGTGCCAATCACTCCATTCTTGGATAATTGAGATACTGGCCACTACCTCATCCTGCTCATTTAGCAAAACCCAGTAGCGGGCCACATTTGGATATTCGAGTCCTGCGCGGATCCCCTCGCGTACTGTATCAGGTACCTTGTTATCTCCCTCGGCCTCTCGTGCTTCGGCCAAGACAAAATCAAGGAGTGTATCCAAATCATCGATAGTGGCAGGACGAACGGAAAAAGTCATAGGATAATACCGTCACGGCTCAATAGGTCGTCAATCATAACGATAGAACCCTGTTTGATCGACTCTTCAGCAGCGACACCAACCACAACCGACCAGAAGCCTTCTTCCGCCTTAGCTGTATCGGTCGCTTTGCCCTCAATGTTGTCGATGAACTTAACGTGCTCATAATAGGTGGAGCCGTTATGACCGCTGTTCTCGATATAGCTTGGGTATGAGGGCGTCGACACGCGGGAAGGCTTCTGCTCGCCACCTAAAATTTCCAGCCGCATATTGGGGCGACCATTTTCCAAAAAGTCTTCCTGCTCAGCCGCTTTGAGCCAGCCTTCATCTCCACACAAAATCAGTTCTTCATAGAACATGGGGGCAAACATACACAGGTTAAAGCTCGCACGGACCCCATTTTCATAAGTGACCACCACCATAGCATTGTCCACGATATCGGATTTCTGGTTGTCGTATTCAAAATCGCGGAAATTAACGGCCATACTTCCAGAGGCAAAGACGCTAACTGGTTTTGATTGAGCAAAGAGGTTTAGTAGGTCAAAGTAGTGACAGCACTTTTCGACCATCGTGCCCCCCGAATATTTCGAGAATTTATTCCATTGATTGACTTTGTCCAAAAATGGCAGGCGGTGCTCTAAAATACTAATCGTCTTGATATCACCGATCACTTTGCGCTGTAGGGCCTCATAAATTGCTTCGGTGTAAATCGACTTATAGCGATATTGCAGGCCGATCTGCAACACACCATCATAAGAATTCGCCAATTGGACAATCTCATAGGCATCCTTGATAGTCGTAGCCATTGGCTTTTCCAACAAAATATGTTTTCCAGATTTCACTGCCTCACGAAGCACGTCAATGTGAGTGTAATTTGGGGTGGCGATAATCAAACCGTCGACGGCTGGGTCGTTGCAGGCTGCCTGAAGGGTATCATAGACAACAAGCTCATCATGAAGAGCAAATTCGGATAAAGCGGCTTTTGTCGTCTGGATACTCTTAGGATTTGGGTCGTATAAGCCGTGGATAGCAGCTCTGCCCTCCAAAAAGGTGACATAGCCGTGCTCTCGCCCGATATTACCCGCCCCAATCACATTAAATCGATGGCCAGGGCGACCATTTGATAACAGATAGCGATCTGTTTCAGATAGATAATTAAAATGGGGGTTCATCGCAAAGTATTTACTTCGCATTTCTTTTCCATTACTCATTCATAAACCTCTTATGTTTTATGGTGTGTTATTATAATTAAGGGTTATTTCCTTTTATCACTATAATCGATTCAGGATGGTTGAACAACTATTGAGTCCTCGACCTCCTATTGCCTCCCCAGCAAAATGTGGTATATTCCAGCCCCGTGCAAAAGATACACCATCGAATTAAACATTTGATACATAACCTTGATTCCGGCTGGCTATTAATCAGCCTGCTTGCGCTTTTTATTGTGCAACCATTGCTACAGCCAGGCCTTCCCGCCGCCGCCGATTATGCAATTCACCTCTACCGCACAATGGAGTACCAGCAAGCCTGGGCGCCTGGTGTCATCGTGCCGCGTTGGGCACCCAATTTGGCTTATGGCTATGGCTACCCGCTCTTTATTTTTGCTCCACCCTTACCGTATATGATGGGCCTCCTCTTTCATCAGCTCGGCTTTTCTATTGAAACTGCCCTAAAACTCCTAATCATTCTGACCATTTGGCTTTATGGCAGCGGAATGTATTTGTTAGCCAGAGACATATCAGGCATTCGAGCCGTTGGTGTCGTTGCTGGAGTGGCTTATGCCTTTGCTCCCTTCGCTTTGCGTGAGGTGCTGCTCTACGGCGGTAATATCCCGCAATATTTGGCCATTGGACTGTTCCCCTGGCCGTTGTGGGCCTTGACACGATTTAGCATCAGTCAAGACTTCCGATGGGTCATTTTCACAGCCGTCACCTACGCTGCCATCATCCTCAGTCACCTTTTTCACGCCTTGATTTTTACACCTGTACTGGGTGCTTATTGTTTGATGCTGTTGGGAGCAGGGTGGTTTTCTAAAAAACAAGGGAACCAAGCCGAGTCGTCCTCTTCTCCGTCTTCTACCTCAACTCAGACTCCCCCTCTCCCGAATCGGGACAGGGGGACGGGGGGTGAGGGCCGTTTTCAAAGAATTGCTCACCTCATTGCCCTCCTCACCCCAATTCCACTGGCCTTACTCATTTCAGCCTTCTCTTGGCTCCCTGCGTTTATCGAACGATTTAACACCCGTGCGCAATCTGACATTTATTTGGAAAAAAGCCCTTTTTTTATTCGATATCCCCAATGGCCAGAGTTGATTAGCTGGATTCCTCCGCTTGATAGTCGGGCCGCAAATCCTTATGTGCCACTAACCTTGGGCGTTGTCACGCTCATTCTGGCTGGATTTGGTGTATTGGCCCTCGGTCGCTTGTATCTAACTGAGCGGAACGTGGCTCATCCCTCCACCCTCATCTCTCGTTTGAGTTTGACCTTGCTATTAGCCTTAACCAGCCTGACGGCCATATTTATGAGCCTCCCCATCTCCCAGACTGTCTGGGAAACCATCGAAATCCTACAGGTTGCTGAGTTTCCCTGGCGAATGCTAGGGTTAGCCAATTTGGGTTTGGCTTTGTTGGTAGGGTTGAGCGTGTTATGGCTACCCGAAGAATCACGAGGTTGGGGAATGATCATCATCGTGATGGCGCAGCTTTGGGCAATCGCCCCGCTCCTCTACCCCGTGACCGACTTCGCCCAATACGGACAGGTGACACTGGCTGACCAAATGACCTATGAGCGTAGCTCTCAATCAATTGGGACCACTACCCTAGGCGAGTACCTTCCCCAAAATGTCACCACTCCCCCAACCACATCACCACTCGCCCCGATTTTTCAAGATGGAGCTATCCCAGCTCGGCTAGACTTTGGCAGTCTCCCCGAAGCCGCAACAGCCACCCTCTTGACCCAAACCGCCATCCAGCACCACTACCAAATCTCTAGCCCAACAGACTTTACCCTGCGTTTTTTTCATTTTGATTACCCTGGCTGGCAGGCCACACTCAATGGTCAAACACTTGGAATCAAACCAGAATTAGACACAGGCTTGATGCTAATGAACATCCCCGCTGGCAATCACACCCTGACCCTGGGTTTTGGCGAAACGCCCGTCCGTATCATCTCCCTGATCTTGAGCGGGAGCGCGCTTATCTTTCTCACAATTTCGACCATCTGGCTTGTACGCCGCCCATCATCTTCCATCGATCAACTTACCCCGATACCATCCGATGTAAATCTCACTTTTAGTTTCATCCTGTTTGCTATCCTGCTTATTTTCCAGACATCCTTTCGTCCTTTGTTCACCCTCGAATCTCCCCCTGATCAGGTCACAATTGCTCAATATCAAACCAACATTCAATTTGATCAAGGCATTCGTTTGGTCGGCTATGATCTCGCCAAAACCCAGTTCTCACCGGGTGAAACCACCTCGGTCGTTCTCTACTGGCAAACCGATGAGGCGCCACTCCGCTACAATCTGCAACCCTTTGTTCATTTAGATCGCCTGGGCGATTGGGTTACGGTCGCGACTACCACAAACTATACGCCAGGAGATGTCACCACCGAAAGCAACCTCCCCACCTTTCACTGGGATACAGCCCGCTATATTCGCGACGAACACGATGTCACTATCCCGCCTGATCTTAATGCTCAAGCGTATGCTTTGCGCGTTGGTTTGATTGATCCTGACCAACAGGGCCAACGCTGGCCCCTGGCAGACGGCAGCGGTGACACCGCTCAACTAGCCCTTGTCAATATCATCTCCAATAGCTCACCAGCCCCACTAGCTGAAACCATCGAAGCCAAACTTACCCACCAAAGCAACCAAATCGAACTCATCAGCTTCGAAATCAATGAAGTCTCTTCCAACCGAGTAGCATTCTCGTTGTTGTGGCGCAGCGAGCAACGCCCAAGCCAAGACTACATTGTTTTTGCCCAATTGCTCGACTCAAGCCAAAATCTTGTGGCTGGTTTTGATGGTCCACCACGTAATGGCACCTATCCAACCTCAACTTGGCAACCTGACCAAATCATCCTAGATCATCGTTTCATCCCAATTGAAACCCTTGCGCCGGGAGAATACCAGCTCATTGTCGGATTGTACGACCCCATCAGCCAACAACGTATGATCAACGAAACCGGGGCCGATTTCATCCCCTTACAACAAATCACGATTGATTAATGAATAAAAAATTCACCATTCACAATTCAGGCGAACGCAAAGCGTTCGTATTCACAATTTACCATTTCTTTGCTCTCATCATCCCCCTCTTCGCCTTACTCCCCCTCCTCACTCATGCCGGATTACCAAACACAGCGGACGGGCCAGCGCATTTGATGCGTCAGGTTGAACTCAATGAGGCTTGGCAACAAGGTACGTTCTACCCGCGTTGGGGAACTGATTTGGCCCTAGGTCACGGGATGCCCATCTTTAGCTATGCCCCCCCATCCCTTTATCACGGCACTCAACTTTTCCACCTTCTTGGGCTTCCCCTGGATACCGCAATGAAAGCGATTCTTATCGTTACATTTTTATTGTACAGTTTGGGGATGTTTCTTTTTGTCCGTCGGATTTACGGCACGTATCCGGCACTATTCGCCGCAGCCGTTTATGTTTATGCGCCCTATCGCTTGCGGGAGGCTTACATTCAGGGTAACTATGGCCAATTCATCGGCTTGGCCTGTTACCCCTTAATTTTCTGGGCCTTTCACGGTCTGATTACCGAAGAGCGCCCCCGCTTCTTCAATATTCTGGCCCCGTTGTCACTTGCAGCCCTGCTTTTTAGTCACAACATCAGTACAATGTTGTTTGGCCCAATTTTTGCCGTTTACCTACTTTTCTTATTAGCCTTAATAGCTTTCAAGTCTGACAAATCCACGCTAGTCGGTCGCCTATTCGCCCCGACACTACGCACCTTTATTGGCGGTCTACTCGGCCTTGGTTTGTCTGCCATCTTTTGGCTGCCAGCCTTTGGGGAACGACACGACATCAAGCTCGAGGGCATCACCGAAGGCTTCTTTGATTTTCGAGAGAACTTCATCTCACTAACAGAGTTTACTGCTCCGCCCGTTCTGCTCGACTTAGCCGCCATCAACCCCGAATTCCCCCTTAGCCTTGGTCTCGCCCAACTCATCACGGCCCTGCTTAGCATCCTCGCCCTGATCATCTTCCTGCTACGCCGGCTCGCTTCTCGCTCAATCACACCAGCAACCCAGCAAAGCACCACCCCTTACACCATCTTTTTCGCCCTAGCCTTTCTCACCTACAGCTTTCTTGCTCTACCAAGTTCGCAGGCGGTCTGGGAGAATATCCCCCTACTTGAATTAGCCGAATTTCCGTGGCGTATGCTCGGCCCCGCCATTTTCTGCGCGGCAGTCCTGGCGGGAGCGGGTTTGGCTCAAGTAATGTCACTATGGGTAAACACAAATACGAATTCAACGAATACTCTACCCCCTCCCCTTTCCTTCGGAAAGTCTCTCCCCCTGCAAGGGGAAGGGGCAAAAACATCCCCCCTAGTGGGTGGGAATGAGGGGGGGAGAGCTATCCAAACTTCAACATTTTCGTTTCAAATCCTCACCCTAATCGCAATCACCATCGTTATCGCCCTTAACGCCCCCTACCTCTATCCTTCCCAGTTCATTGTATGGGGCACCCCCGAACCGCCTGACGCCTTTACCTACGAGGTCATCTCGGGCGCAATTGGCACAACCAGCACTGGAGAGTTTCTACCACGTGGGGCGCAGCAGCACCCCGAGCCTAGTGTTTTCGAGAACGATTATGAGGCTGGTCGCTGGCCCGAAAAATTGGACCCAAGCACCGTTCCTGATACAGCTAGGGTGAATCACATCAGTCATTTGGCCGAACAAGATACCTGGCAGATTGAAACACCTGAGGAATTCCAGGCGACCTTACGAACACTCTATTGGCCCGGCTGGCAGCTCTACCTCAACGATGATCCGCTCGATTTCGATATCACCCCTAACACCGGTCTCATCCAAGCCACCATCCCCCCAGGCGAACACACCCTTACCCTTCGCCTCGAAAGCACACCGTTACGAACCATCGGTTTCTGGCTCACCACCATCTCATTCATTGGCCTAGTGGGCGGCCTCATTTCAATACTCATCCTAACAAAATCCCCCAACGCATCGACGACCGCCTCGCCCACGACCCAAGGTCAATCTCTAATCTCTAATCTCCAATCTCCAATTATTATCCTTCTCCTCTGCCTCATTCTCTACGCCATCTCTCGACCCCTTGCCCCTTTATTTGTGCATCAATCCGACCCTGACCAGCCTCGGCCTGCCGACCAAGGTATGGCAATCGATTTTGGGGATCAAATTCGGCTCGTAGGGGTAGACAACTTACCAAAAGCTGTGGCCTTATCACCATCAGGGGCTGAAACTGACCTGGAGGCTGTGCTGTATTGGCGGGCTATTCAGGATTTGGAGACAAACTACTCGGTCTTCCTGCATCTTGATAGCCCCAACGGCCAAACTTACGCCACCGTCGATGAGGTTCATCCCGACAACATCCCCACGCGTAATTGGCCCCCTGGCTTGTATCTTCGCAACCCCCTCAAACTTCACATCCCAGCGGATATCCCCCCGATTCGGTATGATTTGACGGTCGGTGTGTATGATCGTGCGACAAATGAACGATTGTCGCTAGCTGATGGACAAACGGTGGCGAACATCGGCTCAATTTGGCTTACTACTCCTAATGAGCCAAACATAACCAATCCGGTCGCCCGTTTTGGGCCGTCGGTGATGTTGGCCCAGCCTGTGCTTTCGGCTGAAACGCTGCAACTCCGCTGGCAAACGTCTCAGCCACTTGACCCAAACCACACAATTTTTGTCCATCTGCTTGATAGCGAGAACAATTTAATTGATCAGCGAGATGGTGCTCCCTTTGATAATCAGTATCTTTTGGGTGATTGGTTGCCTAACACCCCCATCCTTGACCAACGAAACATTAGCGCGAACCCTGAGCTAGCTGCCATCGCCATCGGCATCTATCACACGGGGACTGGCGAACGGCTACCTGTTACAAATACCGAGGGGCAGCCCCAGCCGGATAATAGTTTTGTTTGGGTTGTTGAGTAATGAAGGTGAAAGAACAACGTTTTAAGAATAGCCCCCCCACCTCAAAGGGGGGAGTCAAATCAAGAATCCCCCCCTGTGTGGGGTTAGAGGGGCTAACCATCCTCCTCCCCTTCACCCTCCTCACCCTCATCCTAACGCACCCACTTATCTTCAATCTAACCACAACGCTTCCCAGTGACATTGGTGATCCGTTACTCAATACCTGGATTTTGGCTTGGGATATTCAGGCCTTGCTAAATGATCCACTAAATCTGTTCAACGCCAACATCTTTGCCCCACTCCCCAACACATTAGCCTATTCGGAACATTTAATCAGTACAGCCATTCTCATTCTTCCGCTTCATCTACTTTGGGGTGAGCCTGTCTTAACCTACAACATTAGTCTACTCCTGACCTTTCCCCTAGCTGGACTGGGGATGTACTTGTTGACGTTGCGCTGGACGGGGCGGCGTGATGCAGCTTTTATCGGGGCCTTCATTTTTGCCTTCGCCCCCTATCGCTTTGCAGCCATAGCCCATTTACAGCTATTAACCTTTCACTGGCTACCCTTCGCCTTACTCTTTCTAGATAAAATTTTGAGCAATCCACAACGCCCACCGCAACGCTTGTATATCGGCCTCATAATCTTCACAACGCTACAATTCCTGGCCTCTTGGTACCTGGCCATCTACAGTGCCCTGATTCTGGCCATCTTTGGTTTGAGCCTACTCATTCATCACTACAAACAACAAGCTTGGTCAACTTACAGATCTTTAATTTTGAGTGGTCTGTTTATTTTCTTGATGACATTGCCGTTTGTTTGGCCCTACATCGCCCTGCTCAGTGAGTTGCGTGAGGCCCGCCCGCTCAGTTTAGCTTTATCGCTAGCCGCCAACCCGAGCGATTTTTTGGCCGCCACTCCATTCAACACAATCTTCGGCCCAATAACCGAGCCTTTTCGAACACGTGCTGGCTTTACCGAAGAAAATGTACTTTTTCTGGGGATAATCGCGCCCATCTTGGCCCTATTCGCTTTGATACCAACACGATCACCCAGCCGTTCACTTCGAGGCGCACTGGGTCTCATTTTATGTCTCACTCTTCTGCTCACATTCACTTTACCCTATCAGACTTTGGCTACCTTGCTGCCTCCCACCACCATTATTCGCGTGCCGCCACGTTGGATCATCCCCAGTCTCTTCGCCCTATCGGGTCTCGCAGCATTCGGCTACAATGTACTTGTCAGATATTTACCTCGTTTTAGATTATTGATACCTCTCGTAATCAGTCTATTTTTGTTTGTGGAAACACTTTCCATTCCATTACCTCTAGCCCCTGTCGAAAATCGCACAACACTCAATCCCGCTTATAGTTGGCTTGGCCAGCAGCCAGCAGACATCACCGTTCTGGAGCTACCAATGCACAGCGCACCTGCCCCAGAATTTCCAGAGGTCAAACGACTGTATGCCAGCACCCAAGGCTGGTGGCAGTTGATCAATGGTTATTCAGGTTACACCCCACCTCGCCAACCACAGTTGGCCAAGCAATTAGCTAATTTCCCTGATGAAGCATCGCTGGCGGCTTTGCAAAATTTAGCTCAAGCCTCACCCCATCCATTCTATTTATTGGTCCATCCGAGTGAAGCGCCTTTTGATCGCAGCCAGTGGGAGGACTTTGATCGTTGGTCGGTTGAGCGACAGCCCTCCTTTTTAACGATTGGAGAATTTGAGGGTGATTATCTTTATTACGTTCAACCCACCCCTCTGTTATCACCAGAAACGGCCCCGTTAGCGACCCTAGGAACAGTAGAATCGATTCATCTTCTTGATTGGAAGCTCAATTTACAGCCCGATGCACCTCTTCCCCCTCATCTAATTCTTTACTGGCAAACCCTGGTCTCACAAACAAACGATTTTACGGTATTTATTCACCTTCGCGCCAGTGATGGCTTTGTCCGCGCCCAAGCTGACCAGCCACCTGTCAGCAATCGCTACCCCACCAGCCAATGGCAACCCAATGAAGTCATTCAAGACATCCATTTCCTGCCCGTCGACGATTACAGCCAAGTTGATCATCTAGCCATCGGTCTCTATAACCCAGCCACAGGAAAACGCCTCCCAATCATCAACGACAAAGGCCAACAAATCCCCGATGATGCCTTTATTATTTTGGTCGAAAAATAGCATCGACAACTACGTAATTTTCCTGAATCTAACATCGTCTAAATTCTTGTCGGAACATTCAAGCCATGCTAGAATAGCCTCATAGAAACTTTGTTCTAATATGTCAAGTAACAAGACAGGGTAGCCGGTTGCAAAGCAGCAGCAATCTCAATTTTTTTGCAATCCACTACCCTGTTTCCTTCATCCCCCTACAACCTACAGCGTTCCAACCTTGTAGCCTTGTTAGCTTGTTACTTTTTACTATCGTGGAGTGATAAATTTATGGCAATTGATATGGTCTTAAGTACCTCTCTGGATGAAACACCCCCCACTACCCCAACCAACAAAATTGTGGTGAAAGGGGCTAAAGAACACAACCTCAAAGGTATCGATGTTGAGATTCCACGAAACAAAATGGTCGTTTTTACGGGCGTTAGCGGTAGTGGCAAATCATCACTCGCTTTCGATACCCTCTACGCAGAGGGGCAACGCCGTTACGTTGAAAGTCTATCAGCCTATGCCCGCCAATTTTTGGGCCAAATGGAAAAACCAAAGGTCGATTACATCGGCGGTCTCAGCCCCGCGATTGCGATTGAGCAAAAGGCCGTCAGCAAGAATCCTCGCAGCACGGTTGGCACGGTGACTGAAGTGTATGACTACCTGCGGGTCCTCTTCGCCCGCACAGGTGCACCGCATTGCTACAACTGTGGTCGAGAGGTACGCCAGCAAAGTGCCCAACAGATTATAGAGCAAGTGGCAACCCTGCCCGCCGAAACTCGCTTCCAGATTTTGGCCTCTGTGGCTAAGGGACGCAAGGGGATGTTTGAGGATGTTCTAGCCCAAGCCCGAGCTGATGGCTTTGCCCGCGCCCGGATTGATGGGGTGATCACTGATTTGGAAGAGCGAATCAAACTGGCTAAAAACAAGAAGCACGATATCGAACTGGTCGTGGATCGTCTGGTGATGCCCACTGAACAAGATGAAGATTTTATGGGGCGATTGGGCGACTCTATCGAAACGGCCCTACGTTGGGGTGACGGGCTGATTATGATTGATGTGATTGACGGGGAAGAGTTGGTCATGTCAGAAAAGAATGCTTGCCCTCATTGTGGGTTAAGTTTCCCAGAACTGACTCCCCAAATGTTTAGCTTCAACTCCCCGCTCGGCATGTGCCCCGACTGTAACGGCTTGGGCACTCAATTTGAGTTTGACCCAGATCTGTTTGTCAATCCCAACAAATCAATTAATGAGGGTGCGGTCTTACCTTGGGGTGAAGTCAGCAAGAAAAATAGTTGGTCCAAACAAATCGCAACCCAGATTGCAGCTCGTTTCAAAATCAGCTTGGACACGCCTTGGCGAGAGTTACCCGATGAGGTGACTAACCTGATTTTATATGGCAATCCCGATATAAAGTTCAAATACGAAAGCGAAAACTTCACAGGAAATTGGCCCTATGAGGGCACGATTGCCACAACCAAGCGACGATACAAAGAGACCCATTCTGAAGGGATGCGTGATTATTACAGTCGCTATTTGAGCCAGCAACCTTGCCTCAATTGTCACGGCAAGCGGCTCCGACCTGAAGCGCTTGCGGTGAAGTTGGGCGGGCTAACCATCTCCGACACCACAACGATGAACGTGACCGAGGCCTACACCTGGATTTGTCGCTTGATGGGTGAAGAGCCAGGCGAGATGACCGTTGTGCCTAATGGAGCGACAAAAAAGAAGAAATTATCTGCATCACAAAACAGCCTTTCCGCTCAACAGTTGGAAATCGCCTTCGAACTCCTCAAGGAAATTCGAGATCGTCTCCGCTTTATGTTGGATGTGGGCTTACATTACCTGACTTTGGATCGCTCGGCCCCTTCATTGTCTGGGGGGGAAGGGCAGCGCATCCGGCTAGCCTCGCAAATTGGCTCTGGGCTAGTGGGAGTGATGTACATTTTAGATGAACCTTCCATCGGATTGCACCAGCGAGACAATCGTCGCCTCCTTAACTCATTACTCCACCTACGTGATTTGGGCAACACCGTCCTCGTGGTTGAGCATGATGAGGAAACAATTATCTCCGCCGATTGGGTCATCGATTTTGGACCAGGGGCCGGGGTTAAAGGGGGGGAGGTTGTTTTTAGCGGCACCCCAGAGGCGATGATGGGGGCAGATCACTCCATTACGGGACAGTATGTGGCTGGCACCAAACAAGTTTCTTCTGGCAAAGATCGCCGAAAGGCGAATAGGCAATGGTTGGAGTTGCAAGGGGTCACCCACCATAACTTAAAGAATGTGACCGCTCGTTTTCCGTTGAAATGTTTTGTCTGTGTGACTGGAGTCAGTGGGAGCGGCAAGAGCAGCTTGGTCACCGAGACACTTTACCCCGCCTTGGCAAGGGCCTTGCACAAGTCTCAAACCAGACCAGGACATCATGATCAACTGACAGGGCTGGACGAAGTTGACAAGGTCATCCACATCACCCAAGATCCCATCGGGCGGACCCCGCGCAGCAATCCAGCCACCTATGTCAAGGTTTGGGATGATATTCGCAAGCTCTTTGCGGAAACACCCGACGCGAAGACCAGAGGTTATAAGCCGGGTCGCTTTAGTTTCAATGTTAAAGGTGGGCGGTGCGAGGCTTGCTCTGGGCACGGTCAGAAAATCGTCGAGATGCACTTCCTGCCCGACGTGTGGGTCACCTGTGATGTATGTCACGGCACTCGCTTCAATCGAGAAACATTACAGGTTCGATACAAAGGTAAAAATATTTCGGAAGTCCTCAACATGGACGTAGCTACGGCCCTTGGGTTCTTTGAGAACATCCCTCGGGTCAAACGCATCCTAACCACGCTGCATGATGTTGGCCTCGATTACATCAAACTGGGCCAAAGTGCGACCACCTTGTCTGGGGGTGAGGCCCAGCGGGTAAAGCTAGCGAAGGAGTTGTCCCGCGTCTCAACCGGGGATACTGTCTATATTTTGGATGAACCAACCACGGGTCTGCACTTTGCTGACATTCAAAAACTCCTTGATGTATTGCAACGTCTGACCGATTCAGGAAACACGGTGATCGTGATTGAGCACAATCTGGATGTGATCAAAAGCACCGATTGGATCGTTGATTTGGGGCCAGATGGCGGGGATGGTGGCGGCCAAATTATCGCCAGTGGTAGCCCCGAGGATGTGGCGCAAGTTGAGGAAAGTTACACTGGTCAATTTTTGCGAGACGTGCTATCATAGATAGTACCGTTTTGGAGTTTGTGCGCGGCGATTGCGGGCATCGCCAAGGGGAAAAGTACAAATTTCAATTTAATCGCAATTAGTTGAAATGGGAAGATAGAGATGCAGCGTTTTGTGACCCAATTTATGGGAATGACAGGTGACACCTTTGAAAATGTCGCTTATTGGCCAACGGAAAAGCAAGCATTAGGGCACGTTTTAATGACCGTCGGGAGTAACCCTCGTATTAAAGCTGGGCGTGTCTTTGACCAAATTGCTCAGGAAGTTGTTAGCAAAGTCTACTACGGCCACCCTGGAGTCGGGGGCAGTGATGAGGATGGAACCGCAGAGGGCTAATTAGATTTTTAGTCGATTACAAATTTGATAAAAAAGATCACATTTCAGAATGTGGTCTTTTTTTATTATCCAGATATCAAACCCTGGATTTTTTAAGTTTTTCGACGGTGATGGTATACTGGGCTGCTACATTGCATAATGTTGTTATCTTTTATGTACTAGGAAGTATCTTAATGACGACGCAACCTAAAATCTCGATTGTCTTGCCGACTTATAATGAAGCAGGCAATATCGTTCCGCTAATGAACCGCACCCTCAAGGCATTGGGAGATTATCCCGGTGGGGTTGAGGTGGTGGTGGTTGATGACAACTCGCCAGACGGCACCTGGCAGTTGGTGGCTGATCGAGCCAAAGAGGACGAACGAGTCCGTTTAATTCACCGTACGGACGAAAATGGCCTGACGAGCGCCATTAGCCGTGGTATTCACGAAGCCCGTGGAGCGTGGATCGGGTGGATGGATTGCGATTTGAGTATGCCCCCAGAAGATTGGCCGCAGTTGGCTGGCGCATTAGAGGCTGGGGCGGATTTGGCCGTTGGCTCCCGCTATGTCCCCGGCGGGGGTGATGTCGCTCACTCTTTCACGGGACGAACCTTCTCTCGCATCATCAATCTCTACGCTGGATTATTTCTGGCGTGGTCCATCAAAGATTACACCAGCGGGTTTATTTTAGGCAGAAAAGAAGTTTTTGAGCAGATTGACTTGCGGGGTGATTACGGCGAGTATTGCATTGATATGCTTTATCGCGCCAAGAAGGCCGGCTTTATCATTAAGGAATTGCCCTACATGTGCGTCCCCAGAGAAGCAGGCGAGAGCAAAACGGCGACAAATGCTTGGGGATACCTGACTCGGGGGGTCAATTACGTAACGACCGTTTACCGACTGCGCTTTCAACCAGATTAGCAATCAAGTACTGCAATGAAAAATAGGTAGGTTAGCCAGAAACCGACTATTCACCGTTATGACCTTCCCCTGTTTACGACCTACCCAGCTCAAGGAGTTGTATGGGAGCAGATCAGCAACCGCTGGCCGAGCCATTTTCGCAAATTTTCAAGAATCGAGAACAAGCCGATTGGGCTTTTGATTGGCTATTGGACACTGTCAAACGATTAGGCATTGAGGGACCCTACGACTTCCGCTTTGCCCTGACGTTGGCTCAGCACGGTGGTAAGCCAGCCCTTCATCTCAACTTTGGCGGCTGGCTAGTCCTAGGCTTTCGCGGTACGAGCCATGTTGAACTTGTGGTGCTGGCGGAGCAGGTCGCCTGGGATGAACGGCTGACGGAGTTACCATACGATCGCAAAGAGGGCGAGCCAGAAGTTCGTAGCTATGTTTTTCCATTACAATATGTTCAACCCTTAAGCAGCGATTTACAGCAGGCTTACCACACCACTCTCAATCACATTGCCGCCAAATTTGAGCATTGGCGGCGCGCCATTCCGTGGCGTCGTCATACCCCCGAAATCATCGAAGCTCTATTTGACTCAGACAAACGCAATCAGCTTCTGGTCGAGGGACTCAAGGACAGCGAGCTGCTGTATGAGCGACATTTGACTAGTTTTTATCAGGATGTCAGCGAGGAGCGTGAGCTGTATCAGACCGAGGAGGCAGACATTACTACCCCACCTGACGAGATCCTGCCAGTGACTACAGATCCAGCCGAAACGCATCAGGGACAGCACGTGAGTAAGCATATAAAAGAGCAGGTTGATGATTTAGCAGAAATTATTCCCCGGAAAAATAATCCGTATCCTTTATCACAACTCGTAAACACAGTGAGTTATCCTGACGTTGAGTTAAAACGTTGGGTGAACGCCATTCATCGCAAAGGCCAGGCAATTCTCTATGGCCCGCCGGGTACTGGCAAAACCTTCTTGGCTAATGAGTTAGCCCGACATCTCATTGCTGAGGGTGACGGCTTCCAAGAGCTGATTCAGTTTCATCCAGCCTATGCGTACGAAGATTTTATGCAAGGGATTCGACCCGAAAGCGATGAGGTGGGACGACTGACCTACCCACTTAAACCAGGTCGATTTCTTGAATTTTGCCACAAGGCAAGCGTCCGGCAGGACACTTGTGTCCTCATCATTGACGAGATCAATCGGGCCAACCTAGCCCAAGTCTTTGGGGAGTTGATGTACCTTTTGGAGTATCGCGAACAACGTATCCCATTGGCGGCAGGCAGAACCTTCAAAATCCCAAGCAATGTTCGTATTATCGGCACAATGAACACGGCTGACCGCTCCATTGCCTTGGTGGATCATGCCTTACGTCGCCGCTTTGCCTTTGTAAAATTAGCACCAAATTATGAACTACTGCGCCAGTATCATCAAGCGACCGATTTTCCAATCGACAGACTGGTTACTCTCCTGACCAACCTCAATCAATCAATTGATGATCCTCATTACGAGATTGGGATAACTTTTTTTCTACACCAAGATTTATCAGTTGTTATCCAAGACATTTGGCGTATGGAAATCGAACCCTATCTCGAAGAATATTTCCTGGATGCTGATAAAGTGACTGCCTTTCGTTGGGAAACAGTCGAGGCCAAGCTGGGATTAGCTAAATGAACATTGCTTTGGCAAAGATGCGAACCATCTCCGTAACCGAGTATCAAACTGAACACCTCCCCGCTGACGATTTATCCAACCAAGAGGCGCTTATCCTATGGCAGAATTATGCCTCGCAGATCGACATCAAACCACCCTCATTCATGAACAACCAGCAATGGGAGTTGGTGGGGCAAGGCTGGGTGGGTCACATCCCTGTAACAAAATCAGTAACCCTAACTTTGCACCCTAAAGTCGCGCTAGATAATCTATTTCAGATGTTTGAATATGCTTATAATCTTCGTAGTTTTCGCTTTTTAGAAGGTTTGATCAAATGTGACTCACTTCAAGACTTTTACGAGCAACTTGCGCATATTCTGGCCAAACGTGTGCTTGATCGAGCACGGCAAGGGTTTTATCGGGCCTACCTTTCAGAGTCGGGAAATCTTGTGTACATTCGGGGCCAAATGGATGTACGCCGTAGCCTACAGCAGCCGGGGCAAGTCCGTTTGCCCTGTCGATACGAAACACATACGACTGACATCAAGGACAATCAAATTTTGGCTGGCACCTTGTTTCAAATCCTACGGCGTGGCCTCCATCAACCTCGCATCAAACAAACCGCTCAATCGGCCTATCGTTCTTTTCAAGGTGGCGTAACACCCACCTCCCACCCTGCCTCAAGCTGCCTCAACCGCACCTATCACCGCCTGAATGATGATTACCAACCGATGCACGCCCTTTGTCATTTCTTTCTCAGCCAAACGGGGCCTAGTCATCGTATCGGGGAACAGCTTATGATCCCGTTTTTGGTGAATATGGCTCGCTTGTATGAACGATTTGTGGCGGAGTGGTTAAAACAACATCTTCCTAGCGGCTGGCGTATCAAAACACAAGAGCGGGTCAATTTAGGGGATCACAAAACGCTTCATTTTGATATTGATTTGGTGCTCTATGATCAAGATGGAAGTGCTCGTTTTGTCCTGGACACTAAATACAAAACACCCAGAAGCCCCAGTACTGATGACATTCAACAGATGATTAGTTATGCCCATATAAAAACCTGCCCCGAAGCCATTCTTATCTATCCTACGCCACTCGACCAGCCATTTGATGAAGTTGTTGAAGGAATTCGGATACGCAGCGTGACGTTTGGCTTGGCAGGTGCTCTAAATGAAACAGGGCAACAATTTGTGACTGACTTAGGTATCCATCGTGACACAAACGCAACAGCAGCTTGAGCAAATCTTAAATCGCATTGATGGTAAGGGGTATCCTGCCTATAAAGACATACGAGGAGGTTATTCTTTTGAGGGCTTCACCCTATTTATTGACCACGTTCAAGGTGATCCCTTTGCCGGGCCCTCTCGGGCACGGGTTCGGGTGCCGATGCAGGTAGCCAAATTCCCCCCCAGCACCTATCACACCCGCAGTCGCGAGATTGCTCTACGTGACTATTTAGCTCGAGGGTTTGCCAAAGCCTGCAAACAGGTAAGTGATCAAGGGCGAGGGTCAGGTAAAAGTGGATTAATTATGATGCCCAGACCCGGCCAGGAAATTTTAGAACGATCCTCGATTATCGTCACACAACAGTATGTTGAGGCTCGATTTGTTATCGGTTTGCCTGCTCAAGGGCGACGTGTGCGCGGTCGACAGGCAATGTACATGCTGTGTCAAGATATCCCAAAAATTGTAAAAAATTCGCTGAATTATAGGAATTTAGCTAAAACCAAGCTATCCCATCATCTAGATATTGCGGAGGATGCAGACACCTTACGAGGCAAACTTGCAGGACTAGGTCTGGTTGCTTTTATCGCTGATGGGGCAATTTTACCACGCCGCTCGGGGGTAAACGATCACCCTCTACAAAGCGAGAGTGTCATTCCATTTCGTAGCCCGGATAGCTTACGGGTAACAGTTACACTGCCCCATCAAGGGGAAATCACAGGAATGGGTCTCCCTAAAGGCGTAAGCCTCATTGTGGGGGGTGGGTACCACGGCAAAAGTACAATTCTCGCTGCGTTGGAACGAGGCATATACAATCATATACCTGAAGATGGTCGAGAGCGAGTTATCACCGATCCAACCGCCGTAAAAATTCGAGCGGAAGATGGTCGACGGGTGGAAGGGGTAGATATTCGCCCCTTTATCAACAACTTACCCAACAATATCAGTGCAGCTACATTTCGAACTGAAAATGCCAGTGGTAGCACTAGTCAAGCGGCTAACATCATTGAGGCTTTGGAAGTTGGGGCAAAACTTATACTTCTTGACGAAGATACCTGTGCCACAAATTTTATGATCCGTGATGCTCGGATGCAAGCTCTAGTCGAAAAATCGGGTGAGCCAATTACGCCATTCATAGATCGGGTCCGAGAATTGACAAACATATACGGTATAAGTAGTATTATAGTACTTGGTGGGAGTGGTGATTACTTCGATGTCGCTGATACAATTATTCGGTTAGACAACTACGTTCTCCATGACGTCACAAAAGAAGCCAAACTGATTGCCACCCAGCAGGTCACAGGACGACAAGTCGAAGCTACAGAGAAGTGGCCAAACCCAGCGCCAAGAATCCCCGTTGGCCACAGCATTGATCCGCGTAAAGGTAAACGAGACGTTAATATCAAGAGCCGAGCACTACGTGCGGTTCTATTTGGCACAGAAGAAATTGATGTGAGCCTTATTGCCCAACTTGTTGATGAGGGGCAAGTTCGGGCGATTGGACAGGCCTTAAACCTGGCCCGAACACAATTTATGCAGAGGCCTCAACCATTGCCCATAATCATTGACGAGGTAACGCGAACAATTGAGGAACAGGGTCTTGATGCTCTGGACCAACGATTGATAGGTGATTTTGTGGCCTTTCGCCCATACGAGTTAGCTGCGACATTGAATCGATTGAGAACATTAAAGGTAAAATCGTTATGAAAATTCTAAAGACAACAGATATGACCGAGTTTCATCGATATCGAAAGCTCATTGATAACTGGGAGCCATTTCGAGCAGCTGTGTACCGAGCCTTACCTAAGATCGTTTGGACAAATACCTTACGAATTACAACAAAAGAGCTAAAGGCGCTTCTTGATGAGGAAAAAATCATCTATGATCCCCTGCCCTCTTGGCACCCCGAGGGAGTCCAACTGTGCTGGGATTTCAAGCCCAGCGAACATTGGGCATACCATGCAGGGTTGTACCACGTACAGGAAGCGGTCTCTATGCTTCCCGTGACCTTTTTTAAATTGCGCCCCGGTGACCGTGTGCTGGATTTATGCGCTGCCCCAGGTAACAAGTCAGCCCAAGTTTCGGTTCGATTAAACAATCAAGGTACTGTCATTGCGAATGATATCAACAGTCGACGTATGCGGGCGGCTCGGCATACTTGGGAAAGATTAGGGCTAACAAACATTACAAGTATGACCCACGATGGGGCTAATCTTCCCAAAGCCAGTGGCCCCTATGACAAAATTTTAGTAGATGTCCCTTGCTCTTGTGAAGGGACGACGCGAAAACACCCAGAGATTTTCAAACGATTAAAGCCAAAAATAATTGCGCAAAAGAGTGGTCTACAAAAAGCCTTGCTCCGCAAAGCGGTTCAGTTATGCAAGCCTGGCGGGAGCATCGTTTATTCAACCTGTACCTATGCCCCTGAAGAAAATGAGATGGTGGTTGGAGATATTTTGAATGAGTTTGGCCCAGATGTGATTCGACTTGAATTAACCCGACCAAAATACTTTAATATCTCTCCTGGTTTGACGGAGTGGAAAAAAGATATTTATGGGAGCAAGGCAGACACCCCTTGGTTCCACCCCGTTTTATCAAATGCGATGCGAATGTGGCCTCATCAAAATGATACTGGAGGCTTCTTCATCGCCCTTCTTAAAAAGCAAGGAAAACCCACTGGTGATGAACCAGATTTGTGGCATCCCCCCATCAAACCACCTGCCTCTGAAAAAGTAGATATGGCTCTTGCAACAGTCAAGGAACGGTTTGGCATAGAGGCCGATGCTTATGACGGTTACACCTTCTATGAAGGCCAAAAAAGTCGGGTGTACGTTGTTGGAGCTGAGCATTATCGGCCACCAGAAATTGATTTGGAGCCAAGCGGTATGCTCTTCATGCGGATGGCCAGTCGTTATCCAAAGCCAACCACGGCAGCAGCTTTGGCCTTTGGGGCAAAAGCAACCCGAAATATTATCGATCTCAACAAAGATCAAATTTTTCCATACTTACATCGTGAAACTTATCCAGTCTCTGTAGAGCAGGTGCGCTGGTGTACAGGGAAAGGGTATGTTTTGGTCCGTTATAAAGGGTATACGCTTGGCACGGGCCTCTATTTCCCCAACAACGATGGCTCTGGGCGGCTTGAGAGTTTATATCCTAAAGGCTGGTCGCCTAAAAACTACTTCGAAGAATAACCGTTTCCTATTTCGCCCAGCTACTCCCTGTATTTTCTGCTAACAAGTTACAGAACAGAGCCCCCTGCTCAATAGCGTCATCCAAGGCGTGATGAGTATGAGGAAGTGGATCAAACCACGCCTCAGGCATATGCGCTTTTGATGATTGCTTATATCCTTTTTTCAAAACCGCCATCGCATAAGTACGAATATCAACACCATGATGCCCGAAGGGACTCTCCCCGGTAAAGTTCATGAGATACCAATAGATAAAGGTAAAATCAAAGCCGACCGGGTAGGCCACAAAGATAGGGATACCTGGTAAATCTTTCAACCACTGGACGTATGCTTGCATCACGACTGCAGGATCCTGCAAATCCTCACGAGAGGCCGCCCAAGCCTCTGGTTGCTGTGCCCACCACTCCATTGTTTCTGGATGTGCTGTAGCCCCTGGTAACAATTCCAAGTTTGCTGTAAATGTCCCTAATAAGGTTTTATCCGGAAGATAGGCTGCTGAGGCAAAACTGAGGAGAGAGTGGGGACCAGGTATAGGACCATCCGCTTCAACGTCGGTGCTGACGTAAATTTCCATAATATTCTCGCCATTTCAAATTCACAATTTTCAAGGAGTTTTACTGATTTAGCCAGTGGCTTATCTCTATTTTCCACATACTTATGAGATAAATCACTCAAACCAATCTTTAATAGTCTATGAAAAGCTATTTATCGCACAAGTTTTACCTGAGCATCCTGCCCCAACCTTAATATTCAAAAAACTCTGAGCAAGCCTTTGCATAACACCTAGATGCCACCTTGCCTTCCCTGAATAAAGGCGTATAGTCTCCTTAAACGATTGCTGCCAGTTTAAAGAAAGGGACCCTCATCAATGACCGCTTCAAAAATAATCCGTAATTATCTCGCCCTAACTAGCCTGTATACCCTGGCTGCCTCAATTATTTGGGGGGTGAATACATTATTCTTGCTCGAAATTGGCCTGAGTCTCACTCAGGTTTTTGTGGTCAACTCGGTGTTCACGGCGGCAATGGCAGTCTTTGAAATTCCAACCGGTGTCTTGGCTGATACTCGAGGGCGGCGGGCCTCGTTCCTATTAAGTCTGGTGGTACTCCTTTTAGGTACGGTTGGATACGTCGGGGCAGCGTTCATCGAAAATAATGTGTGGTTTCTGGTGGCGATGTCGATTATTTTGGGGTTGGGCTACACCTTCTACTCTGGGGCGATGGAAGCTTGGCTCGTTGATGCCCTCAATCACACAGACTTCACAGGCAAGCTGGACGACGTTTTTGCTCGTAGCTCATTGTTTTCTGGCGCGGCAATGCTGGTCGGATCGTTGGCAGGCGGGGCTTTGGGCACCTTCGATCTATCAATCCCCTTCATTATCCGAGCCATTTTATTGGGCATCGTTTTCATTGTGGCCTATTTTGTCATGCACGATCTGGGTTTCACCCCTCACGATGTCTCTATTCGCGAACTTCCGGCTGAGATGAACAAGATTGCCCAAGCCAGTATCATGTATGGTTGGAAAAATCCATCAATGCGATTGATTATTATGGCTGGCTTTGTCCAGTCCATTTTTATGGCCTGGGGCTTCTATGCTTGGCAACCTTATTTTCTCGAGCTTCTGGGACAAGATGTCCCTTGGGTGGCCGGAGTCATTGCCGCCCTGATTTCGCTGTCGACAATGGGTGGGAATCTCATTGTTGAATGGGAGATGCATCGCGGTGGCTACAGAACAACAATGCTACTCTTTGCCGCCATTGTTCAAACCATTGCCATCATCGGGGTCGGGCTGGTCACGTCGTTTTGGGTGGCCGTGCCGCTCTATCTGTTGGCAATGGGGATGATGGGTATCTGGGGACCAGTCAAACAAGCCTATATGCATCAAATCATTCCCTCCAAGCAACGGGCGACAGTTGTTTCATTCGACTCACTCGTAGGAAGCGGCGGGAGTGTTGTAGGACAGAATGGTTTGGCCCAAATTGGTCAGATGCAGGATCTAGCCACGGGTTATGTCACTGGCGGGGCGATCACCATTCTGGTGTGGCCGATTATCTTCGCCTTACGTAGCCGCAAAGATGAAGCTGACATTATCATAGGTGATGCTGGTCGCGACGGGGCTTGTGCCGCGCAAGGGTTACCTGTAGCTTCAACCGTTGATACAGCGGCAGGTGCTGTTTTAGAGTAGGCCTATGAAAGATAAATCTTGTCTGAATTTACACGATAAAAGACTTTAAACAATCTTGATAATCTTGTAAATCCTGTCCATTATATCAAAAAGAGTAGATATCAAATGAAAATCGAGCACATCGCCATCTGGACCAAAAACCTTGAAGATCTCAAGCACTTTTATGAAACATATTTTGACGCCACAACTGGGGAGAAATATGTCAATCCGAAAAAGCAATTTGAGTCCTACTTTCTCTCATTTTCCTCTGGCGCACGCTTGGAGCTGATGCACAAACCAACCATCCCCAACAGCCTCAACGATCCACAAACCCAGTTCACTGGGTACATTCATATGGCCATATCAGTCGGCTCGGAAACCGCAGTTAATGTTCTGACCGAGCGACTACGCACTGATGGCTATCCCATTATGGACGGCCCCCGCCGTACTGGCGATGGGTATTACGAAAGTGTGGTACTAGACCCAGATGGAAATCATATTGAAATCACGATATGATTAGCAGTTTTTTTAAAGTAGCCCCTTAAGTGTAGCGAATTTTTCGTGTTAATTCGTGTAATTTGCTGCTGATCTTATAAAAGTAACAGTATGGAGGTTATTATGTCTCAACAAATCGCCCTAGTGACCGGGGCTAATCGAGGATTAGGTAAAGAAGTCAGCCGACAGTTGGCTGAACAGGACTGGACTGTCATCCTGACTGCCCGTGATTTACAAAAAGCAGAAGCTACTGTTGCTGACCTTGGCTACGCGAATTCACATCCCGCCCAACTTGATGTCGCCGATCCTGCTAGCATCACTGTCCTAGCCGAGTGGGTCGGTCAAGAATTTGGTCGTCTCGACAGCCTTATCAACAATGCGGCCATTCATTACGACACCTGGCAACGAGCGGTCAGCGCCGATTTGGGCGTGGTGCAAGAGGCCCTCGAAACCAACACCTATGGTCCCTGGCGAATGACTCAAGCCTTTCTACCCCTTCTCCGAAAAAGCAAGCACGCTCGCATCGTCAACGTCAGTAGTGGAGCCGGTGCCATCGGCGAGATGGGCGGCGGCACACCTGCTTATAGCATCTCCAAGGTCGCCCTCAACGGTCTCACTCGAATGCTCGCCTCTGAACTCCACAGTGATGGCATCCTCGTCAACGCCGTCTGCCCTGGCTGGGTCGCCACCGACATGGGCGGCTCTGGTGGACGCCCCATCGCCGATGGGGCTAGTGGTATCGTCTGGGCTGCCACTTTGCCCAAGGGTGGACCCACCAATGGCTTCTTCCGCGATGGTCAGGCGATTGAGTGGTAGACAGTTTATCTAGACGATTCTATCTGGAAGACGTTTATGCCATATGAAGGAAAAAGGATACTTGATTCTATTCAGCAAATTCAATTACTCTGGCTAATCACTTCCTCTGAGATAAAAAAGAGCGGTTCCGCAACTTTATTGAGAGATTCTTTGAGCTTAACTTGATAATCCGAGTCAAAAAAAGAGGCGCGAAAGGTTTCCATATCTGGGAAGTACGCCTCGGTCATGTAGCGATACTTCGTCTCTTTATCAGGCCAGCCTTCCTTGATCACATAGAAATCACTTTTAATGACCCCAGGGACCGACATATTTGAGGCTTGGTGCTCTGTTGTTCGCCAACGAAGAAATTCCTCGTGGTCGGCATCGGGGGGAAGATTGTAAATCACAGTCAGTTTGATCAAAATTTTGCTCCTACAGGAAAATAATCGTAGCCGAGATTTTCCAATCTCGCAGAACGGACATTCTCGAGATTGGAAAATCTCGGCTATATAAGTTAAGTTTTTGATTTATCGAAACAGCTACGCCCCGTTCCGCATACTCGCCCGCTGCGTCTCAGTCGCGGCTTCATCCACAATCGGATCACCTTGACTATCCGCACCGAGAATAACCCCATAGTAGGATTTGGCCTGCTCAACCGTCAGCAACTCATTGAGCACCTCATCCTGCACCCTCTGGGGATCACGTTCAAGCGGATCACCGTAGCCACCACCGCCACCAGAGCGACAGCTAATCAACTCGCCTTTATTAAAGGGGCCAAAGAATGAGGCTCGCTCGGTCAGGGTTTCCTCTTTATCCGTGCCTGGTCGCACATATAGCCGATTGATACCGCCTTCGTGCCCCCCGTGCAGACCGTGGGGTTTAGAGATGGTTTGTTCATTAGCAATCTGGATCAGGATGTTGTCTTCCAGGAAACTGTAATCCCGGATGACTCCCATTCCACCACGATATTTACCAATACCATATTCAGCGTCATGCAATTCATATCGCTCTAACCGAACCGGCCAACGATTCTCGCACACCTCGGCGGGTAAGTTCGGTACATCGCCATCGCCATGGAAAATCAAGGCATCGGCCCCGTCATCAAAAGGCAGAGCTCCACCGCCACCATCAACCGGGTCAATAGCAATGAAAGGCTTACCGAGCCGAGGATCGACCCGGAACATAAAGGTGCCAAAGAGCATATACTCACCCGCCGGACAGCGATCTGGCACCGCATTGGAGAGGGCTTCGCTGACCAAATCGATGATGTACAAGGCCGCGTAACCGTAGGAGTCACACGGGGCAGGCCAGGAAGGGTTGACAATCGAGTTTTCTGGGGCCACTACTTTCAGGGGGCGGCTATGCCCTTCATTAGAAGGTTCATGGGGGAGGGTAGCCGATTTGAAGGCAATTTCCACGGCTGCTCTAGCCCCAGTCAAGGGGATGTTAACGGGGCCTGCTGTGGTATCACTACTGCCTGCAAAATCAACCGTGACCTCATCATCCTCAACCTTGACTGTCACCTTAATCAAACGACGCTTGTCCTTCTCAACACCGTCATGATCCATGTACGACTCAGCAGACCACTCGCCATTGGGAATATCTTTGATGATTCGGCGCATATGATCTTCCGATTGATCAAAGACAACATCCATCGCCTCACGCACCGCATCGGCCCCGTATTTATCACAGGTGGCAATGTAGCGATTAACCCCAGTCTTACAAGCCGCAATCTGCGCCCCTAAATCACCCCGCACCACATCGGGGAAACGGTTGTTGGACATGATGTAATCCATTAAGGCGACATTTTCCACCCCATCATCGTGTAGCTTGAGGTGCGGGAAAAGCATCCCTTCCTGCAACACGTCAATGGAGTCGGGACACCAGCCACCCGGCACCTTTCCGCCGATATCGGCCCAGTGAGCGGTATTGGCCGAAAAGCCCTGTAGCTGGCCATCATAAAAGATGGGGATGTAAATTGAGGTATCGGAGATATGGGTGCCGGTGCTGTAAGGATCATTGGCAATAATGATGTCTCCTGGCTTAAAGCCGTCGACGCCAAACTTCTTCACACCATTACGAATGGTGTAGGACAAACACGGCAGGAATAAAGGCAAGGAAATGCCTTGCGCCATCATATCGCCATTGGTATTAAGCAGCGCCACAGCGAAGTCCTGAATCTCATAAATCAGAGGGTTGAAAGAGGTTTGCACCAAGGCAATCCGCATCTCTTCTGCTGCCGCGACGAGCGAGCTACGGATCACTTGGGTGGTAATCGGATCGATTTTGCCATTTGTTGTCATGCTGCACCTCCGGTATTGATAATTAAGTTGCCATAGGCATCAACCTCAAGCGTTTGATTGGGTTGCATAATAATGGTTGAATTCCACTCTTCGATAATCGCGGGCCCGGCGAATTTATCCCCAGCCCCCAGATTGCTGCGATCATAAATGGCACAATCGGTATATCCCGTCTCTGCGAAATACACCTGGCGCGTATCCTTCCGCGCTGCACTCCCATCACCAGAGCCAGCAGCTACTTCTGTAAAAGTCGGTTTGCTGGCCTCCACTGTGGCCGTAACCCGAATATTGACCAACTGGGTTGGGGCTCCAGGCAGGGCGTGGGCGTAGGCTCGCTCGTGATATTCATCAAAGCGGCTGATCAGCATCTGTAAACCGTGTTCCTTGAGCTCTTTATCTGTGGGCAATGGCACCGTCACCGTATGCTCCTGCCCGTCGTAGCGGAGATCAGCGAATCGCTCCAGAGTTGCCGCCTCAGTGGACAGCCCACCCGCCCCCATCTTCGCCAAACAGCTTTGCGAGAGCGTTTCAAAGCGTTCAAGCAAGCCTTCCACCGTCATATCGACCATATCCTCAACCGATGTAACGACCGCATCCTCACGATAATCGGAGTTAAGAATACCCCAGGCAGAGAAGACCGCTGGGTTAATCGGAATAATCGTCTGTTTGATCTGCAACTCCTCAGCCAAAGGTGCTGCAAACAAGCCACCACCACCACCGTAACAGAGCAGGGCAAAGTCACGGGGATCGTGGCCGCGCTCAACGGTCACGTGGCGAATGGCGTTGATCATACTGATGTCGGCCAAGCGGGTAATCCCATGGGCCGCTTGCTCCAAGGTGAGTCCCAACGGCTCGGCAATCTTCTCGGTAATGGCCTTTTTCGCCCCTTCAACATCCATTGTCATCCGTTGCCCTAGGAAATTGTTGGGGTTGATGCGACCGAGCATCAAATGGGCATCGGTCACGGTGGGTTCGGTGCCGCCTTTGCCGTAACAGACAGGGCCAGGGTCCGCCTCCGCACTCTGCGGGCCAACCCGAAACGCGCCGGAGTCATCAATCCAGGCGATACTTCCACCACCTGCTCCAACGGAGATGATATCGACGGTCGGCTGGAGTACAGGTCGTTTGTTCACGTAAGTTTGGGATTTTTCAGAGGGCTTGCCATCGAGGACGAGGCCAACATCAAAGCTGGTACCACCAACATCGGAGGCGATTAGATTAGGCTGGCCGATCTTCTCGCCCAGGGCCACTGCCCCCATAATCCCGCCCGCCGGGCCAGACTCCAGCGTACGAATGGGCAAGCGTCGCGCTTCCTCTGCCGCGACCATTCCACCTGTTGATTGAATGATATTCAGTACCCCACCAAAGCCTGTTTCGTTGAGGCGGTCTTCCAAATCGCCGACATAGGCTGACATCCGAGGCATCACATAGGTGTTCATCGCCACCGTGGAGGTCCGTTCAAATTCACGCCACTCGCCGGTGATATCAGACGAGATCGAGACGTGGGCTTCAGGGTAATGTTCGTTGATTAATTCCCGAACGCGCTGCTCGTGAATTGGGTTGGAGTAGGAGTGCAAAAAGCAAACCGCAATCCCGTCAACCTTGCGGTCTTTCAACTTTTGGATGACCTCGACCGTAGCGGCCTCATCAAGCGGGGTGACAATTTCCCCTTTGTGCCCCATCCGTTCTGGCACATCAAAGCGCAGATAGCGTGGCACCAGCGGCTTTTGCGGCTTGTAGAGCAGATTGTACACCTCGGGCCGACTCCCGCGCCCCAGTTGTAGCACGTCACGGAACCCTTGCGTGGTGATCACTCCAATGTTGGCCCCGCGCTCCTGTAGGATGGTGTTGATAACCACGGTCGAGCCGTGGATGATCATTTCCAAGTCGTTGACATTCACCCCCAGACGCTCAACGCCCCGGAAGATGTTATCCGTGCCCGCCCCGATGACGGACGGCTCTTTCTCGGTCGAGACCGCCCCCGTCGCCTCATCGAGGAGCACCATGTCGATAAAGGTGCCACCCACATCGATGGCCAATCGTTTTCCTGGCATGTATCTTTCTCCTTTGAACATAGATAGTGTTTAGTAGTCTTCAAAGGAGTCCAAAGTGCACTTTGGACTCCTTTTTTTATATTTGTTACTAACTTTCTCTCGCATCGAAACTCCGTTTCGATGCGGAATTCAATAGCCAAATTGAGTTTGGCTAATTCATTTCTGACAATGCACGATTCCTCGCCAAACCCATTTTGGTAAATACCCCTTAGTTAAATCCGCCGGAATTTCGACTAATTCTAACTCCACGTCTCCCCATCCAACTAGCAATTCCTGTAAATAGTCTACGGAAAAAAAGTGCATGGTTTGTCCATCGCCTTCTAAAATGTAGTTCGGCTCAAGTTCTTGGACCTCTGACTTTCGTCTCGTTCGAAAAGGGCGATCTTCGATGGCATTCAGGTGAAAGAGAAATAACCCATTAGGTTGTAATATCCGCTTGATTTCCCTAAAAATTCCACGTGTAACCTTATCAGAAAACATATGGGCTGCTACATTTGACATCACCGCATCAAACTTAGCCGTAAGAAACGGTAATGGTTGCGCCATATCTGCTACAACAAAGGCAGCTTTTGATCCTGTTTTTGTCAAGGCATGTCGGACTCCCACTTTCGAATAATCAACACCTATTACATCAAATCCCTTGCGAGTCAGGCTGAAAACTTCATTACCCGTACCACAACCCAAGTCAAGAATAGTTTGACAATTAGCGCGGTGTAGTGGTTCAAGAAAGTTCTCAATCCATTGCGTCCCCCAATCTAAATCCTGATCCGATTGATGAAGTTTGCTAAAATACCGATTCCAATACTGGGCTGGAGCATAGCTCATTTGTCTATTTTTCTCATGGCTTACACCTACATTTTACCTGCACCGAAACAAGGTTTCGATGCGACATCTAGTAATCAAACTCGGTTGGCTATCAGTTAAAGAAGTCCGACCCAAAAGAGCTTTAGGCGTACACTTTGGACTCCTTTACTCTAAACAAAATCCTCGGCCAACTGATGCAACAACATACAGTAGGCCGTTTGGGCGCGACGGAAGCTGCTTAAGCGGAAATACTCATTGGGGGCGTGCCAATTTTCGTCGCCCAGACCAAAGGCGAAGTTGACGGTGTAGGCCCCGAGTTGCTGGACAAACATCGGGCAAACGGGGATGCCACCGCCGATGCGAATGTGATAGGGTGGATGGCCATATAGTTTTTCGAGCACGACTCGTGCTGCCGCATTGCCCGGATGATCCGTGGGTATCAAATAAGGATCGCCCCCATTGGATAGAGGTTTGATATTGACTGTTACCCCAGTTGGAGTGTTTTTTGCCACGTGGGCTTTGATTAACTCAACAATCTCAGCAGGTTTCTGATTGGCGACTAGGCGGCAGGTGATCTTGGCGTGGGCCTCGCTGGGGATGACGGTCTTCGTGCCTTCGCCCTGAAAGCCGCCCCAAATGCCGTTTACTTCGAGGGTAGGTCTGGCCCAATTTCGCTCGCGACTGGTGTAGCCTGGCTCGCCGTACAGCTCAGTCACGCCCAAATCAGCCTTGTAAACGGCCTCATCATACGGCACCTCAGCAATTTGAGCGCGATCCTCCTCGGATAGAGGAACCACTTTGTCGTAAAAGCCATCGACCATGATTAATCCATCGGTGTCGCGCATCGAGTCGATGATCCGAGTCAGGGCGTGAATCGGATTTTGGAAAACACCCCCGTGTAGCCCCGAATGCACATCACTTTTGGCTCCGATGACATCAATCTGGAGCGAGCACATCCCTTTCAGCCCCAGCACAATGTTCGCCTCCGTCTCACTCCACATCATCCCATCGGCACTGACCACCAAATCACAAGCAAAGCGGTCGCGATGGACGGGTAGAAACTCAGGAATATCAGGGCTACCGATTTCCTCCTGCCCTTCCAAAAAGAATTTGATATTGACTGGCAGGGTGCCCTCACTCCGTAACAGGGCTTCAATTGCCAAAATCGGGATGAGCATTCCGCCCTTGTCATCTGAAGCGCCCCGGGCGTAAATGCGTTCATCTTTGATCACCGGCTCAAATGGCGGGCTGTCCCACAACGCCAACGGGTCGGCGGGCTGGACATCGAAATGCCCGTAAATCAAGATGGTTGGTTTACCTTCGGCATATAGCCAATCGCCATACACCACGGGGTGACCCGCTGTTGGTAATATTTCGACATTCTTCATCCCCGCTGCTGCCAGTCTGTCTGCCACCCACTCCGCCGCTTTTTGCACATCTTCTTTGTGCTCGGGCAAGGCCGAAATACTGGGAATGGTCAGGAAGTCGGTCAGTTCAGCTAAGAATCGATCTTGGTTTTCATCGAGATAGGTTTGCCAAGTTGTCATAGAAGCCCTCCCCGCCTGCTTCGCAGGCACCCCCTCCCAAGATTACCCATAAGTCAGGAACTGAGAGAGGTGGCGATGGTTGAAGCTAGGTGAGCGTGTTTGTTTAATCAATGATAGGGTTAGCCGAGCTATTCTATCCCCTCGCTTTCCTTCGGAAAGGCACTCCCCCTTGCAGGGGGATTGAGGGGGTAGAGCGGCTCGATGAACCCAAATATTGCCATAGTAATGTTAAGTTGGTCCTAAATTTATTAAAACCCAGCCTTTCATCCCCCAAACTTACTTCCCCCACTTATGGGTAATGATAAGACCAACTCTGAGAGGGGGAGTTTTTACAGGCAAATTTAAATCTGTATATAGCCCCTCAGCCAAGATTGGGGGAGGGGTTGGGGTGGGGGCCATCTATCCCCGCCCCGTTCGCTCCTGCTCCGTCGCAGCCTCATCAACCACGAGCGTGTCAGGGTCAAGGATCACGCCATAATCTCGTTTGGCCTCCTCAGCGGTGACCAACTCATTTTTGACATCACGCACCACCAGGGCGGGATCACGCTCCAGGGGATCGCCCCAGCCGCCGCCACCACCGGAGCGGACACTGACCATCTCACCATCAAACAAGGGGCCAACCCCAGCTTGACGGTCATAGATGGCGCGTTCTTTGTCGGTTCCTGGCCAAGCGACGGTATGGCACGGTACGGCTTCTTGCCCGTCAAATAGACCCCAGGCGGGGTATTTGGTGCTCTCATTGAAGGTGTGTAAGAAAACGTGATCGGTCAGAACTTGATAGTTACGAATCACGCCTAAGCCACCCCGATATTTACCAATTCCGGCGGATCCTAGATTGTAGGTGTAGCTATCCACCAACAGAGGGTAGCGCGACTCGATAACCTCACCAGGCGTGTTGGGAGTATCACCATCGAGATAAAAGATCAGGGTTTCGCCATCGGCGTGGGGTCGACCACCCCAGCCGCCAGCCGTTGGTTCGACAAAGAGAAATGGCTCGCCATAGCGATGATCGACCCGCAAGAAGTAGATACCGAAGAGCTGATAGCTACCCGCCGTACATTTGCCAGGCAGAGCCGGAGCCATCGCCCGCACCACTAAATCGGACAGGGTATTGCCCACATAGCCGTAGGAATCAGTCGGGGCCGGATACTGTGGGTTAACCATCGTATCTTCTGGCGCAATTACCTGCAAGGGCCGCATATGTCCAGCGTTGGTTGGATCAAGGGGCACGGTCAGGGCCTTGAAGGCCATCTCGACGGAGGCCTTGGCCCCAATATAAGGCAAATTAATCGGGCCGCTACAGACATCACTGGTGCCGGTCAAGTCGACAATCATATCATCATCTTTGACCGTGACCGTCACCTTGAGTCTGCGCAATTTGTCGGTCTCAACGCCATCATGATCCATAAAGGTTTCGGCGGGATACTCGCCATCCGGAATGTCCTGGATTCGGGCGCGAACCAACGCCTCTGACTCATCAAAAACCCGGTTCATCGCGGCGCGAATGGTATCGGGGCCATACTTCTCGCACAACGCCTTGTACCGTCGTACCCCCGTTTGGCAGGCCGCGATTTGGGCGGAGAGGTCACCGTGCACAATCTCAGGGAATCTAACATTGGCTCGAATTAATTGATTCAAATCTTCGTTGAGTTCACCCGCCCGATAGAGCTTGATGTGGGTAAAGCGCAACCCTTCTTGGAAGACATCCGTGCTGTTGGGTGTCCAGCCCCCCGGCACCATCCCGCCCATATCGGCCCAGTGGGCCATATTGATGGAAAAGGCCACTAGCTCACCTTCGTGGAAGATGGGCACATACACCGCCGTATCGCTAATGTGCGTGCCTGTGGTGTAGGGGTCGTTCGCCAAAATGACATCGCCTTCTTTGAGATTTTCTGGCCCAATCGTTTCCAGCCCGCTCTTGATGGTGGCAGGCAGACTGGCCAGGAAGATGGTTAAGCCAGCGGCCTGACCATATAAATCACCATGCTCATTGGTCAGGGCCACAGAAAAGTCCATCACCTCATAGATCAAGGGGTTGTAGGCTGTTTTGACCAAAGTCAGTTTCATCTCTTCGGTCAAAGCGACCATGGCATTACGAATCACTTCTGTGGTAATCGGATCAACCTGACTCATGCGGCCACCTCCCCTGGGGTCAACAATAAATTTCCGTAGCGATCGACTGTCAAGTGCCAGCTAGGGGGCACGACGGTCGTCGAGGTCCACTCCTCCACGATGCCGGGTCCCATAAATGTTGCCCCCGCCTCTAGTTTCTCACGATCATAAATCACACAATCGACATACCCTCCAGCCGATTGGAAATAGACCGAGCGCTTTCCTTTGATCGCTTCATCGGCACTAGCATCATTCGCTGACAGTTCCTGTAAAGCAGGGCGAGGGGTCTGAGCCACGGCAGAAACGCGATAGTTCACAATTTGCACCGGATAGCCACGTTGGGCGTGAGCGTAATGTTGCTCGTGTAACTCATCAAAGCGGGCTTGTAATTGACTTAAACCATCCGCTCCAGAGGTCAACATTTCAGAGGCAATGGGTACCTTAACCCAATGTTCTTGCCCCTTGTAGCGCATGTCACAGAAATGAGAGAATTCTATCGCTTCCTGGTCAATCCCCCGCTCAATCAAGGTTTCAGCACAGGTACCCTCTAGCGTAATGAACGTTTCCTCTATCGCCTCTGGCAATAGATCAACCAGATCGCCAACCAGCGTGCGGGCGCGATCTTCTCTAAAGTCTGTGTTAAGCAAGCCCCACGCAGAGAAGGTAGCCGGGGCCACAGGGATGATGACTGTGGGAATTTCTAATTCGGTGGCCCATTTGGTGGCTGACAGGCCCGCAGCGCCACCAAAGGCAAGCAAGACAAAGTCACGGGGGTCGTAACCCCGCTCAATGGTGATGTTACGAATGCCGTAGGTCATATTCATATCGGCCAGATGGGTGATGCCGTGGGCCGCTTCAATCAAAGACAAGCCCAGTGGTTCAGCTACCTTGGTTTGAATGGCCTGTTTGGCGGCCTCCAAATCAAGTCGCATCCGTTGCCCCAAGAAGTAGTTGGGGTCAATCCGGCCAAGGACAACATGGGCGTCTGTGACCGTTGGCTCGGTGCCACCACGTCCGTAACAGACTGGACCCGGCACTGCCTGCGCACTCTGCGGTCCGACCCGAAGTGACCCAACCTCGTTGAGCCAGGCGATAGAACCACCGCCCGCCCCAATTGAATTGATGTCCAAGCTCGGGCAAAGCACAGGACGACGATTGACGTGGGTTTCTGTTTTTTCGAGGGGCTGGCCATCAACAACCAGACTGATGTCGAAGGTCGTACCACCAACATCAGCTCCGATCACATTAGGGTAACCAAGGGCCGCGCCCAAAGCAGCCGTTCCCATTACCCCACCCGCTGGGCCAGACTCCAGGGTGCGAATAGGCGTTTGCCGAGCACTCGGGCTGGGCATCATTCCCCCAGTCGATTGAACGATATTGAGGGTGCCAGGGAAATTTCGCTCTTGGAGCCTTTGTTCCAACGAGCCAAGGTAACGGTCCATCCCTGGCATCACATAGGCGTTGAGCACGCTGGTGGAGGTGCGTTCATACTCGCGCCACTCGCCGGAGACCGCGTGGGAGAGCGAGACGAGGGCATCAGGAAATTCTTCGAGGATGAGTTCGGCGGTGCGAAGTTCGTGGTCAGGATTGGCGTAGGCGTGCATGTAACAGACCGCAACACTCTGCACACCTGCTTCTTTGAGCCGACGCGCAGCAAGACGAACATCCTCTTCATCCAGTGGAGTCAACTCCTCACCCTTGAAATTGATTCGCCCTTTGGCCTCAAGTCGCAAATAGCGAGGTACGAGAGGTTCAGGTTGTTTGTAAAAGAGGTCATAAATATCGAGCCGATTACCTCGGGCCAGTTCCAGCACATCCCGAAAGCCAGCGTTGGTTATCAAGCCAATGGGAGCACCACGCTCCTGAACGACAGTGTTGATCACCATCGTAGAGCCATGAACGATGGTTTCCAGCGTGGTCAGGTCGAGGCCAAGTCCTTCAATGCCCTCAAAAAAGACTTCGTCCGGTCGATCAGGCAATGAGGGCGACTTTTCGATCCGCACCGAACCATCTTCAGCCAACATAACAAAATCGGTAAAGGTTCCGCCAACATCAACGGCCAATCGTTTCATAAATCGTCAACCTCCTCGTTGTTATCAACTGTAGGTCTTATAGACAAGACCATCAATCTTAATGTGTTGATTTTAGCTAGCGGTCAATTTACGATTTGCGATTTTAGATTTACGATTATTGGCTTTGGATACAGTCGTAAATCATAAATCCGAAATCGTAAATCAATGCTATGTTCCCGGCTGGGCCAAACGTCGCTCTTGCAAATAGGCGTGGGCAGCCTCGATGTAATTGGTAGATTTTTCGCCGCTATCACTTTCGACCCAGAAGGGCGGAACAACATCTTTAAAAGATTGATTACAAGCAACGGTGTGATCGCTACCAGCTTCAACTGGTTCAAGGTTTTGTAGCTCAGTGCGGCATTCAGGTTGGACAAAGGGACAACGGGTGTGGAAACGACAACCGGAGGGTGGGCGGAGTGGAGAGGGGATTTCACCAGTCAAAACGATACGACGGTGTTCATCAAGCAGGCTCTCGCCAGGAATGGCAGATAGGAGGGACATCGTGTAAGGGTGTCGGGGGTTTTGAAAGACTTCGCTGGTCGGACCAAATTCGATGATCTCCCCCAGATACATCACCGCCACACGGTCGGCCAAATGACTGACCACGGCCAAATCGTGGGAGATGAAAATAAAGGATAGACCCAGGTCATCTTGCAAGCGGCGTAACAAGTTAAGCAATTGGGCTTGAACTGATACATCAAGAGCCGAGGTCGGCTCATCCAAAACGACCAGCTTAGGATTAGTAGCCAATGCCCGGGCGATAGCTACGCGCTGCCGTTGTCCCCCTGAAAGTTGGTGGGGATAGCGGTCGATATGCTCCTCACCCAAATTCACCCGCTCAAACAACGCGATCAGTTCTTTTCGAATTTCACTGCGGCTACTGGCCAGACCGTGAAGTTGGAGCGGTTCAGCAACAATGCTTCCCACAGTCATCCGGGGATTGAGGGAGTCGAGCGGGTCCTGAAAAACCACCTGAAATTGCTGCCGAAGTTGCTTGGTTTCAGCCGCATTGGCTTGAGCAAAGTCTTTGCCCTCAAAGAGAATTTCGCCTTCGGTCGGTTCAATCAAACGCAGTACACACAAGCCGAGGGTCGTCTTCCCACTACCACTTTCTCCGACCAGCCCGACAGTCTCACTGTATTGAACATCAAAGGAGACATTATCAACGGCCCGTAAAGGGGTGTGGGCAAAGATACCGGTTCGGATCGGAAAATATTTTTTGAGATTTCTTACATTGAGAATGGCGCTCATTGGGCACCTCCAGGCACGGCAATATCATCAAGTAACCAACATTGGCTGGTATGGGCGGGGCCAACTTTAAAAGGTGTAGGCTTTTCCGCCGAGCAACGATCGAAGGCAAATTCGCAACGGGGATGGAACGGACACCCTGAAGGCTGCTGAGTGAAATTCGCGACCGAGCCGGGGATGGTCACCATACTCTGCCGATTCCCAAACACAGGTCGTGAGCGCATCAGGCCGATGGTATAGGGGTGGCGGGGCCGCTGGAACAGCTCCTCGGTCGGTGCAAACTCAACGACATCACCCGCGTACATCACCGCGATAGCATCACACAATTCAGCTGCCAAGCCCAAATCGTGAGTGACAACAATTTGGGTTGTACCGGTTTGGTCTCGCAATTCCTTGAGGAGCAGGATAATTTGGCGTTGGATAGTCACGTCCAAACCTGTGGTCGGCTCATCGGCAATGAGCAAATCAGGCTGACAGGCCAGAGCCATTGCAATCATAACCCGCTGACACATTCCACCCGACATCTGGTGGGCATAGGCATCTAATCGCTGTTCAGGGTCACTAATATGAACCAAGTTCAACAAATCCAAAGCTGATTCGTGAGCCTCTTTGCTGTCCATACCCCGTCTATACTTTAAAATCTGCTTGAGCAAATCCCCAACTTTAATTAGAGGATTGAGGGCAGCGCGAGGGTCCTGAAAGATCATCGCAATTTCCGTACCACGTACGTTACGGATGTCATCCTCGGACAGGGCCAGCAAATCACGACCATTGAGCCTGATTTGCCCACCCACAATTCGGCCAGGCTTCCGCACCAAACGCATCACCGAAAAGCCTGTCACTGACTTACCAGCCCCAGTCTCACCCACCAAGCCAACAATCTGACCACGTTTGATGGACAAGTTAAGGCCATCCAGCACCTTGACCACACCTCGTCGTGTAAAGAAGTGGGTCTGGAGATTTTCTATCTCTAATAAGTTTTCGCTTAATTGATTGGGCACACGTTACCCCTGTAAAAAAGAATAATTATCTTGAGCATTACAAGTTGGTAAATAGTAATTGGTTATTGGTAATTAGGGTTGCAAAAACGCCGTAATTATCATTTACTAGTTACCAATAACTACTTCCGGCGTGGGTCAAGAATGTCATCCAACCCATCGCCTAACAAGTTGAAGCCTAAGACGGTCACAGCAATGGCGATACCAGGGAAGGTGTAGCCCCACCAGTCGCCCCGCAAGAAGTCTTGCAGACCGATGTTAATCATCACGCCCCACTCAGCGGTTGGGACGGGGACACCAAGCCCAATAAAGCTTAGGCCAGCCGCTTCCAAGATGGCCCAGCCACAATGGAGAGTGGCCATCACAAAAAGTGGGGCCAAGCTATTCGGCAGGAGGTGACGGAACAGCACTCGACTGGGCGAATTCCCTGCCGCTTTGGCCGCCATGGCAAATTGTCGCTCCTTCAGCGAGGCGACCATCGTCCGCATCAGGCGGGCATAGCCGGGGATATTGAGTACGGAAGTAGCAATAATCACCGTACCGATCCCAGGCCCCATCGCAAAGGCAATCCCCATCGCAAAAATAAATCGGGGGAAGGCCTGCAACACATCCATACCACGCATGACAGCCTCATCCAAGAGGCCGCCCACAAACCCTGAAATGGCTCCAACGATTGAGCCCACGGCAAATGACAGGGACACAGCGCTAATGGCAATAAATAAATCAAGCCGCGCCCCCCATATAATTCGCGAGTAAATATCGTGGCCAAAAGGATCGGTGCCAAACCAAAATTCGGCACTGGGTGGTTCTGAGGTGTGCAAAAGATTCTTCTCTAGGGGGCCATAAGGCGCAATAATTGGGGCAAAAATGCCGGCGAAGGCAATAATCAGAATGATGCTCAGGCCTACGATCGTAATAGGATTACGACGTAGGGCGTAGAGAACATCACCTAAACGTTCGCTACTAGCACTGGATTGGACAGACGATGATGCAGAATCGGTTACGGCCATAAGGTTACACTCCTAGGTTGTGCAAATTACTTTCTGTAAATTTGACAAATTTCTTGTAAATATCAGTCTTTTACAGAAATAGTGGAACACTGCCCGTTCCTAAAACTCAACACGAGGATCAAGCACGGCTGTAATGATATCCACGGCAAGATAGATCAAAACATAGACCGTTGTGACCAGAATAATGAACCCCTGAATCGCGGGGAAGTCGCTGGCAAAAATAGCGTTGAGAACATAAAGCCCCATTCCCGGCCAAGCAAAAACAAATTCAACCAAAACCACACCGCCCAGCAAAAACCCATACACCGCAGCTGTGATAGTGAGAATGGGCAAAATCGCATTCTTGAAGGCGTGTTGGTAGTGGATAATACGATTAGGTAGGCCCATACAAACCGCTGTGCGAATGTATTCCGACTCCAGAGCCTCAATCATACTGGAACGAGTCATCCGAGCAATGGGGGCCATCGCGGTAAAGGCCAAAACAACGACAGGCAGAACAAGCTGTCCAACCGTCGAATTAAAGGCCTCCCAATCCCCAGCAATGAGAGAATCAACCGTGAACAGCCCGGTGACAGTCTCTGGGGGAGAAACCAACGCCCCAATCCGCCCCATCGGGGCGGGCGCCCAATTGAGTTGAAAGAAAAAGGTGAACAGTAAGAGCAGCGCCAGCCAAAAAATCGGCATCGACACTCCTAACACAGAGACAATTCGGCCACCATGGTCAAGCAAGCGATCTTTGTAGATCGCACTGAGCACCCCGATAGGAATGGCTAAGCCAATTGCCAGAATTAAAGCGATAGTCACTAACTCAAAGGTAGCCGGAAACCGCTGCCACAAATCTGCGGAAACCGGCTGGGCGGTGGTGTAGGAGACCCCCATATCGCCTTGCATCAATTCAATAAGATAAAAGTAAAATTGCTCATAAAACGGCAAATCCAGCCTGGCCTCAGCCATCATTTCAGCCCGTCTTTCATCACTGATATATGGCGGAAGGACTCGGGCCAGCGGGTTACCGGGTAAAATACGCGTCAGAGCAAAGGCAATAAATATGGCCACCAGCAAAACCGGAATTAGAAATAAAATGCGTCGAATGGTGTAGCGAATTAGTCTCATATACTTGGTCCGTTGGGTTTGGAGATTAGAGATTGGGAGACTAGAGAGTAGGCCGTTAAGCTCATATAATCTCTAATCATCAATCTCTAATCTCACTAAAACAGAAGGTAATAATTTGAATAGGATCATAAACAATTAAATCAAACAATCCTTACTTCATAATTAATCATTCACAATTCACTATTCACAATGATTCTACTCTTTATCCATATAGTAGTATCGATTCAACTCATCATTGTAATACACATAGCCAGTTACATTAGAGCGCATGGCAACGTTCCAGTTCGGAGCCGCGAGGTAGACAATTGGCGTATCGTCAATGATCAACTCTTGGATTCGACGGCTGGCTTCATTTCGCTCTTCTTCATCACCAGCCCAAAGGGTATATTGTGTAATTAAATCAGTGACTTCTTGATTATCATAGTTAGTGTAAACCAAGGGGCTGGTGCTGCTGTAGATCCAGCTCAGGTGATAGAACGGATCGTTGACCCAAGAGATCCAGTTATCCATAAACATTTGTAGTTCACGCTTCTGCTGCAGTTCCTGGAAGGTGGCGTGGGCCAGTTTCTCAATCTCAACTTCCATCCCGATCTCGCTTAGAGCATCTTGGATAAAGATGGCCATTCGCTCTTGCTCTTCATTACCAATACGAACACTCAATTTAACGGGGGGCAAACCTTCACCGTCAGGGAAACCTGCTTCAGCCAATAATTCCGCTGCTCGTTGTAGGTCCGTATCATAAGCCCAAGTCGAGAAATCGGAGGTGGGCGTACCATCGGCAATCGGGCTCTTTAGCCGCTGAGCACGGCCTCGCCATACTTCCTCAATAATGGTGTCGTAGGGCACAGAATAAGCGACCGCTTTACGGACCAACTTGTTATCAAATGGAGGGATCGCATTGTTCATCTGCAACATCTCATTGTTGGTGCTGGGGATTGATAGAACTTTAATGTTCGGATCTGCTTCCAGATCATCCAAATCCTTGATTGGGATGATGGTAATTAGGTCAACCTCACCTTGTTTCAACAACAATACACGCTGCGCCGGATCAGCCACAATCTTAACCAAAACTTTATCCAACTTGGCCCGACCACCATAATAGTCATCCCGAGCGGTCAAGACAACTCGATCGTCCGGCACATACTCTTCCAACACAAAAGGCCCGTTACCAGTGGGTAGATTCTGGCGGAAATACTCAGTGGCCCAAGGATCATCCTCGGTAGCATGCTCGGCCACCTCTGCTGGGCTAACCGTACTGGTGTTGTGCATAACGTTGTTTAGGTTAACCAAGTTGTTGGCTGTTTCCATCTTCATGGTCAGGGTTAAATCATCAACCACCTCAAAGGCTGCGGCATCATTAACCGACCCCATTGTTAAGAGGAAGAAAGAAAGACCGCCTACCTCAAAGATACGTCGATAACCATCAACAATGGCCTGGGCATTAACCGGATCACCATTAGCAAAGGTCAATCCCTCACGAAGCTTAAAGGTAACCGTATCACCATCTTGCGACCAGCTTTCAGCCAACATTCCCTCAATTTGACTGGTGTCCACGGTCATATAGGTCTCGCCGTTGGGCAATGTTTTCTCAACCTGAGCGTACTGTGTCAATTGATCAAACACATTTTGCACAGCCGTTTGTGAATTCTTCGTACCAACTGTACAGCAGGGATCAAAGGTATCGATATTTTCAGGGCTGGCTACAATCAAGACCTTTTCTTCACCGTCGTCAGCTGCTGCTTCTTCCTCGGCTGGGGCTTCTTCCTCAGCTGCTTCTTCTTCGGCTGGGGCCTCTTCTTCAGCCGCCGCTTCTTCGACTGGGGCTGGTTCCTCAGCCACCTCTGGCTCAGCAGCTCCGCCACACGCCGATAATATCAACGCAGTGAGCAACAGAACCAAAATTAGCCACCAAGACTTACGAATCATACGATTTCTAGACATATCTCATCCTCCTTAAATACTTTGAATAGTTGCAATTATTACAAGTAATTTTGCTTTGACCTATGCCCCCAATACGCTGACACGGCCAACGTGCTGCTTGACTTATTTTTCCGATGGCTTCCCTCCTTTCTTACCTGCAAAACTTGGTCTTACGGTCTTAGAATGTGAGATGAATCACAAGGTTGCCGTAAGTATCGACTTCCAGGCTTTGACCTGGATGAACTAACGTTGTTGAAGCGGCTTCTTCCACAATCAATGGACCCTCCGCAGTAAACCCAATGGGTAACTGGCTGCGTTGATAAATGGCTGTTTCGTGCACCCCATCAATGTCAAAATCAACTTGGCGGGTTTGTGTTGTTGGTGGAGGCGTATCATTGGCAGTTGTAATTTCAGCGATATCGGGGCGTCGAACGTCGCGCAATCCGGCAACGTGAAAATTGACCAGTTCGATGGGAGTGTCGGGCAGTTGAAAAGTGTACATCTTCTCGTGGGCAATGTGGAAGTCTTGCTCAATCTGCTTGATGTCGAGCTCAGTTTGACCCACCGGCACTGAGACTGTGTGTTCCTGCCCATGATAGCGTAAATCAGCCGAACGTTGGAACGTGATCGCGCCGCCTTCACCATCAGCCTCAAAGCGTCCTTGAACCTCAGCTTCAAGCGAGGTGAAGTTTTCGGCTAGCATTTCCGGCGTAATTTCAGTCGTGCGATGCACTTGCGTTCGCACCAAATCGATACGAGGTTGGGTGACTAGCATTCCCCACGCGGAAAAATGCCCAGGATGAGGCGGGATAATCACCTTTTTCATATGCAACTCTTGGGCCAACGCTGCGGCGTGCATCGCCCCGCCCCCACCACAAGCGACCAGGGCAAAGTCGCGGGGATCATAACCTCGCTGTACTGTGATCAGCTTAAGAGCTTCGGTCATACTAGCATTCGCCATTCGAATGATGCCATTCGCCGCTTGCTCAACTGTTGTACCCAATCGATCAGCAATTGGCTCCAAGGATCGACGAGCCAATTCAGGGTAAACTGTCAGATTGCCCCCCAAGAAATACTTTGAGTTGATGACCCCAGCCACAAGCTTGGCGTCGGTGACTGTTGGGGCCTCCCCACCCTGACCATAGCAAGCTGGCCCTGGGTCGGCTCCAGCACTTTTTGGTCCGACCCGCAAAACATCGCCTTCATCAAACCAGGCAATCGAGCCACCGCCCGCTCCAATTTCAACGATGTCAACCACCGGCGTTTTCACTGGATAACCACAGGTCAACGGCGTCCACTCCAACCGATATTCGGTCGTGGTCTTTGGCTCGCCACCTTCGATGAGTGAGCATTTTGCCGTTGTACCGCCCACATCAAAGGAAATAACATTTGGCTCACCAATGGCTTCCCCAATCGCCGCTGCCCCCATCACACCAGCCACGGGACCAGACTCAATCAAATAGATCGGCAATCGTTTAGCAGTGCTAAATGAGGCCGTCCCGCCATTGGATTGCATCACATGCGAGGGACAGGCCATATTTCGCTCACCCGTCGCCGTCTCCAGGCGATCAAGATAGCCCTGAATGATGGGCATCACATAGCCATTCAAAACCGTAGTGTTGGTGCGCTCATATTCGCGCCACTCCTGGGTGATGTCGCTGGAGATTGTCACTGCCACCTCTGGCAGGGCTTCACGCAATTTAGCAGCGACCTGCTGCTCGTGCTCAGGGTGGGCGTAGGCGTGCAAAAAGCAAACGCCAATTGCAGCCACCTGTTCGCGTTGGCAGTGGGCGATAATCGGCTCCAAATCGTCAAGGTGAAGTGGGGTCAAAATCGTGCCGTGTCGATCAACCCGCTCGCGCACCTCAAAGCGTAGCTGCCGTGGGACAAAAGGTATCGGTTTTTGAAATCGCAGATTGTACATATCCGGCCGATTCCCCCGTCCGATCTCCAAGACATCTCGAAACCCTGCGGTTGTCACAAGCGCGGTCCTTACCCCTTTGCGCTCGGTAATCGCATTGATCACGACCGTACAGCCGTGCACAAAGTAGGTCGCATCCTCAAGATTGATAGCCGAAACATCGACGGCATCCAAAATCCCTTTGGAAAAATCTTGGGGCGTCGAAGAGGCCTTGCCCAATTGCACCCGACCGCTTGCTTCGTCAAAAGCGACCAAATCGGTAAAGGTACCACCTATATCGGTTGCTAATCTAATCGGCATTAAGCACCTCGTTCCAAATGAGACACTCGTTTTGCCCGGAGTTTTTCAGTTTCAAACACATTGACTTGCAAGTCATCATCCAAAATAACACCATAATCATCTTCGGCCACTTTACGACAAATGTAGCCATTTTTCACATCCGTCGCCACCTGCTCAACGGAGCGATTGAGAGGATCGCCAAACCCACCACCCCGTCCCGTCAAAATGCGGACGACGTCGCCCTCTTGCAAGGGGTAATATGACACACGAGAGAAGGGAATGACCTCATCACCGCGAATGAGTTCCACATAGTTGTTGGTACCGTCTTGCCCGCCATCAGCGCCCCAAGGCCGAATTTTGTTGCGGCCCATACTAGCGTGCAAAAAGCCTTCACTGTTGATGAGGCGATACTCGCGGGTTAGCCCTAAACCACCTCGCCACTCGCCAGCCCCACCATCATCCCGCTCGTTGAGGGAGTATCGATCAACCAGCAACGGAAACTTGCTTTCAAGCAGTTCTACGGGGTAGTTGTAGGTATCACCATCGGTCGTCGCAATCAGACCATTTTGGCCATCAATCCCTTGACCCGCGCCCCAGCCACCATTATGCGGCTCGGGATGGACCCAAACCTCGCCACTTTTATCATCAACACCACCCAAATACGTGGCACATAAACTGAGGTAGCTCCCAGCCGTTAGTCGATCTGACAAAACTGGGGCCAGCGCCTTCCACACCAACTCCGTGGCATAGGCCGAGGCCTCGTAGTACCAGCCTGTTGGCCAAGGGTGGGTGGCACTAAAAACCGTGCCATCGGGAATATTAATTTCGTAGGGTCGGAACCACCCTTCATTGCTTGGCGCTTGGGGATCGGTGATCGCTTTGAAGACTGTTTTACAAGCTGACTGCAAAGCGCCATAGGCACAGTTGATTGGCCCTGGTCGCTGCGGTGCACAGCCGGTGAAATCCAGAGTCATTCGCTCATCTTCAACCGTGATCTTGACCTGAACGGGTATCTCTTCATCGGTGATGCCATCCCCATCGATGATGTCTTTAGCTTCATAAACCCCGTTGGGTATCTCCCGGATCGCTGCCCGAGCCATCCGCTCACCATGATCCAAAATCGCGTTGAAGGCATAACGCACATTGTCCATCCCGTATCGGTCACCCAATTCCATCAGACGCTTGCCCGCAATGCGACAGGCGGCAATCCCGGCATTAAGATCACCGATGGACATCAACGGCAAACGGACGTTCGCTTGGATGATCTCTACAATTTCCTGAATAATTTGGCCTTCTCGCACAATGTGAATAATCGGAAATTGCAGGCCTTCCTGATAAATTTCGGTCGCATCGGGGGAAACGCTGCCAGGGGTTTTCCCGCCGACCTCGGTCCAGTGGGTGATTGAGATGCTATAGGCCACGACCTCGCCCTCAATAAAAATAGGCATCACCAAAGCAATGTCACAGGTGTGAGTGCCCCCATCGTAGGGGCCATTGGTCATAAAAATATCGCCAGGCTTGATCCGATCCGGGCCAAACTTTTTGGTGACCGATTGCACCTGAGCCATAAAGGTGCCCGTAAACAGGGTGAGTCCGTTGGCCTGGGCAATGATCTGTCCATCGGGGTCGGTGATGCCGCAGGCAAAATCAAGCACTTCATAGATAATTGGGCTCATACTGGTCCGGGCCAGCACCACGCTCATCTCTGAGGCAACGGCCAAGAGTTTGGCTTTGATAATTTCCAAGGTGAATGGATCAAGATTTGATGATGATTGATTAGTCATCGGCTGAAAATGCCCCCCAGAAAGTGTGGTCCTCAATGTCCAATTTTGTTGACGTGCCTGAACGCATCACCCGGGTTTGGGGCACAGGATGCCCTACTTGCAGGATGTACTCCGGCTCTAAATGGTCGGGCAGGTTTAGCACAGTCGCGACACCACTATGGCTAAAAGAGGTGGTCGGGCAGGTACCTAGTCCAATCTCAAAGGCTGACACCATCATATTTTGTGAGGCCGTACCGACATCAATCCAAGTCGTGGAGTCGCGATCCAATTTGACCCCTTCTTCCGCTGCCTTAATTTTGTCCGTGCAAATCACAATGATCGCGGTCGGAAAGGCCAACATCCCTGGGGCCATACTCCGCACTCGTCCGATAACCTCGGCATCTTCAACCACGACAAATTTATGAATCCGTCGATTGCCTGCGCTAGAGGCCCAGCGGGCAGCGGTCAACAGATGCTTTAAATCTTCCTTAGAAACGGATTCTTCAGTGAAAGAGCGGCAGACGCGCCGAGCTTTTATCACATCAAAGGCAGGTGTTTTTTTGGTCATTATACTAACTCCTTTGTTACCTTAGCTGGCATTCCCTGCAAAAATTCGCGAAAACCGGGCCGATCCCACATCAACCACACCTTCTCTTGGTCGATTTGGGTCTTGGTTGCTTCCCAGAAAGCTTGCCGTTCGGTCGGATTATGGGCTAACACATAGCCTGCTAATTGGCTGGCGGCATCGATCAAACGGAAAGGTGGATAGAGTTCGGGTTCAAACAGCGAGATGTCGGCGCTAGAGGTAAGATAGGCCAGTAGCTTCAAGGCCTCATACTCGGTCAATGCACCTGGCTGATCTGAGGTCATCGCTTTGTCAGCGTCATCAATCAAAGCCAACTCCGCCGCCACTCGGCTGGGCACCCCTTCCAAGAACGCCCGAAAGCCGGGCCGATCCCACATCAACCACACTTTCTTCTGGTCGATCTCAGTTTTAATTGCCTGCCAAAATTCGGCCCGTTGTTTAGGCTGATGCCCAACCACATAACCAGCCAACTGGCTTGAGGCATCAATCAAGCGAAAGGGGCCATACAATTCCGGCTCAAACAGCGAGATGTCGGCACTCGCTGTTAAATAGGCCAACAATTTGAGGGCTTCTGCTTCAGTCACTGCGGTTGAATTAGGCATAGGCATACTCCTCACAAAGTACTTCAACGGGGGTAAAATCGTGATTAAACCCAAAAACCTGTGGTCCAAAAACAGCCAGCGCTTCGGGTGTTCGCAAAATATCCGGTGTACTCACCGCCATGACTTTGACCTGCTGGCCATAGCGAATCGTTTCAGTCATTATGGGCTGGGCGGTACGGCTGTCTAAAACACAAATTATATCAGGGACGGTTGCTCTAATCTGACCTTTTTCTCGGGCCAGCAGATACTCATTCTGAAAGATGATTTCCAGGTGGTGGCGACTATCTGAGGCTGACTCAATGTATGCTTTACCTTGAGCAAAACTAGTTGTTGTTTGCCGTAAAACGTCAATCACTTTACCCTCAAATATAACCTGACCAAAGTGGTAAGGTGTCGTTTTTAGATGATCACTTAACGCTTGGAATGGGTCTACCTCTTGTTCTTGAGCCGTTCGTAAACATCGTCCAATCGTTAGGCATAACGAAATTGTATGAGGTACTGCTGTCTGTTTCACGGTTCGACCATCCATTGCATACTCAGCAATGTAGGCTACCCCCCCCATACGAATGGTAGTTCCTCGGGCTAACCATTCCATCATCTCATTGCTGTGGCTGGTAATGAGGACTGAGTCTCCATATTCATTGGTCAAGGTCATCGGCGTACCTGAAACGCCATAAACGTGAAAGGTTTGCATTTGCAGTTCGGGAAAAGCCCGACCCATCCCATCCGCATCCACAATGGGTAAGCCTAGCCGAGCCCCAATCGCCAAAGGAAGCAAGGCATTTACCCCGCCGCACTCGTTTGAAATTGTGGCGTAAGCGGCCTGATTCAGGTAATTTTCCAAGCGTTGGATGGATAAAACGATCTCATCTCCGCTTGGTAACTTTTCAGTTAAGACGGTGGGTGATCCCATCATCGCTGTAGGAATAACCAGCGCGTCATCGGGTAACTCATTGGGGCTTATCAGATTAACCTGATAACCATCTCGAATGGCCTGCTCCACCAAAAGGCGGGTATAATAGGGGTCACCCCCTCCACCTCCGCCGAGAAAGGCTGCTCCCCAAGCAATATCACCGACATCCTGGACGGTTAAATGTCTAGACATTCATTTACCTGTTTCCGTTAACTTGAAGTTTCGTCATCGATTACAAAATACTTTAATTTTTCACGTATCGCCTTAACCATACCGCGTTTCAACGGGCACAAACTCGATATCATAACCGAAATATTTCGGCCCAACTAGCTTCAAACCTTCCGGGGTACGCCATTTGGGCGTACACGGCATCCCCAACACGACCACGCGGAAACCATATCGCATCCCTTCGGTGGTAATTGGCTCGCCTGTTTCGATATCCAAAATTGTGATCAAATCAGGTACGGACACCACGATTTCTCCATCCTGAATGGCGACAAGGTGTTCGTTTTGAAACTGGAGTTTCATTTCACTATCGGTATAGTTTTCAATACCGTGGATAGTGGCTTCACCTTTAGCAAAGCCTGCTTCCGTTCGGCGTTCAACATCACCAATTTTTCCTCGAAAGACCTCATAACCGTTGGTCAAGTCAAGCACCGCCTTAACGGGGTCCTTGCTGCTACTCCGCGCCTCACGGATAGCACGGCCAATTGTTTCTGCCAACGTGATCGTGTGTGGCACCATCGCCTCTTTAAGTTGCTTGCCACTCATCGCATACAGCGCAATCATTGCTGAAGCGCCCATATCCACGGTTAAGGAACGCGCAAAGGTCTCAGTCCAACGATTATTGATGGTATTGAGGACTGCCGAGTTCCCTTTCTCATCCGCCATGGCCATCGGCGTCGCAGAAACGCCATCAAGCGTACAGGTGACCATCTGAATTTCGGGAAAAGCGCGTCCCATCCCGTCAGCATCAACCAGCGGGATGCCCATTTGAGCGGCCACGCCAAACGGCGTGGTTGAATTCAAGCCACCGGCCTCAATAGAAATAGTGGCGTCGATTTTACGGCCAAGATATTCCTGAATCGATTTGAAAGCGTGGATAATTTCCTGGCCACTTGGGATTTTCTCCACCATCACCGTGGGTGCCCCCATCATGGCTGAGGGAACAACCAAGGCATCGTCATCAAGTTCCTCGGGGTCAATCAATTGGACGGGGCCATATTCCTTGATGGCCTGAATGGCCATCAGTTTACCGATGTAGGGATCGCCCCCACCGCCTGTGCCAAGCACTGCAGCCCCGATGGCTAAATCTTCTAAGTTTTCTGGGTGCATTAATCGCATCGTATTTCCTCGTTTAACCTTGATATCACTACAGCGTCAGATCGCCAACAGCTTTAATTCGAATTCGGGTGGCACTGCTGGGCAAGTAGGCCAGCGGCACTTCTTCAACATCCATAATCTGAACCGTTGTCGGATCAGCCCCAGCCGCCACCGCTTTTTGGATGGCTTCTTCACGGGCCTCGTTCAGCGCATCCTCTCGACTCATCTTGTCCAGCGAGAAAATGCGATCCGTTTCGCCCCCAACTTGGGCAATCGCTGCCCCAATCGCATTGGCGACGGCAAAGTGAGGGGGCTTGATCATCTCCGAGGCACCACTGACAGGTTGGGTGATCAAAATACTGCCACCTCCGACCACAATCACAGGGATCGGCTCGGCGCTCGTTTTCATTCGATCGACGGCAATCTCGGACATCTCCTGAATTTTGTTGATTGTGGCCTCGACCAACTCTTTATCTAGCTGCTCCACGGCAGTCTTATCACCAATGTCCGCTTCACCACTGGCCACAATAATGTCGGTGGTCGTCAAGGTATCGCCGCCAAAGATCAAGGCCTTCGAGGTTAATTCATAGCCCACACTGTCGGGGCCAATCTTCAATTCATCGTCATTTTGACGAATACGAGTGCCCCCACCAAGACCAAAGGAGTAGACATCTGGCATCCGGAAGTTGGTGCGTACGCCGCCCACATCGACCACAACGGAGGCCTCACGGGGAAAGCCCTGAATAAGCATCCCCACATCTGATGTGGTGCCACCGATATCGACCACCATGGCCTCTTTGACGCCAGAGAGAAAGGCTGCTCCACGCATACTGTTGGTTGGGCCGGAGGCAAAGGTCAAGACTGGATATTTTTCGGCAAATTCGGCATTCATCAGCGTGCCATCATTTTGGCTGATGTAGAAGGGGGCGGTGATGTTGAGATCACTGAGGGCCTTGCCAAAGGAAGCGACAATTTGAACAGCCAAATCGCGCAGACAGGCATTCATAATGGCTGCGTTTTCACGTTCAAGCAGGCCAATCCGACCAATTTCGTGGGAGAGGGTGATGGAAACATCGGGAATTTCAGAACGTAAAATTTCGGCGGCGCGTTGCTCCAATTCGGCATTGACAGGCGAGAAGACAGAAGAAATGGCGAGTGAGTGGATACCACGTTCACGAATATCTGCCCCGATGCCCCGTAGTTCGTCTTCATCCAGGGGGGAAATCTCGCGGCCATCAAACTCGTGTCCGCCGTGGGCGAGATAGCTTAAATTACCAATCGCTTCGCGAAGATCTTCCGGCCAGTCAACCATCGGGGGTAATGCCTTTGTGGCTGGGAGGCCGAGACGAACGGCTGCCACGGTCGTCAAGCGACGGCGTTCAACCACTGCATTTGTGAAGTGCGTCGTGCCAATCATTACATTTGTGATGGACTCAGCCGAAACATCGGTTTCAGCTAAAATGGTTTGTAAGACCGTGGTGATCCCTGATGTTACATCGGCGGTTGTTGGTGTTTTATGTGAGGCCAAAACCTCAGAGCCATCCATAAGCACCGCATCCGTATTTGTCCCACCAACGTCAATACCAATTCGCATAAGTTACTTCCTCCATTGAAGTCTTGTCTGATAGAATAACACCTGTTGGTGTTGTTGTATGATAGCTTGAGTTACTTATTGATTGTGTAGTTGATAAGAACTAGACTTGAAAGGTTTTCGAGTGTAAATCTCGGTCATCTAATTGGATATAAATTTGGTTTTATTGATATATGTTCTAAAACCTTTAAAGTCTTCGAGGGCCAAAAGGTTGAGATGATTAGTTTTGTAATGAATTGAAAGGTGTGGTCTGTTTTTTTCAAAACTTGATATGGAAGTATATACATTTGCAAACTGACCGTCAATAGTCGATTCTAACAAAAAGATAACGTTTGCTTTGTCGATTACCCACAACTACCCCATGTTTCCACCCCTCAATTTATCTAAATTTCAAATTTTATGTTATGCTAGGGTAACTGTAGGTAATGCGGTTGTTTCTTGTAAAACTTAGTATTTTGTTGCTGGAGGCTGGTCTATGTTAACTCGTAATACAACCAACTCCAATAGGTTTGATCAGGTTCAAGCTACGCTCGTCAGTATGTTACTGGCAAACAAATCGATTGATGAGATGGTGAATCTGTTGAGCCAGGCCGTCGGCCAAACCGTCGTTGTGGCGAATATGGCCGGTGTTGTGCTGGCTGGTCAAGCTGCGCCTGAGCTAGAAAAACAACTCCCCAAATTTATCAATCATTGGTCAGCCCGGACCGAGACAGTCTCCCCCAGACAGCTTCAAATCCAAGCCGCGCAATTTAACCTTGTGGTCAGCCCACTTCTTCTTGAGCAGGAAATGATCGGTTTCTTAGTAACAACAACCGAGGCCGATGAGCAAAATATTGATGTCCTCAAACACAATCAACATATCATCAGCTTGGCCCTCCTCAGATTTCAAGCCACACGGGAGATGGTGACGCAACAAAAACAAGAGTTGCTAAACAATTTGTTGATGAGTGACCAACGCCCGCGCCGTCACCTTGTCGATCAGGCTCAATCCTTGGGTTGGCAGCTAGAAGAAAAATCCATCGCCATTTTATTACAATTCTGGGCCACACAAACAAAGTCAACGCAAGTCGGCGAGCAGTTCCACCAGATCCTTCATCAGGTGTTTGATAAATATTGCCCGGAGAGTGTCATTGCTGCTAGCCCAGATGGGTTTATCATCTTACCTCATCTTCCAGAAACAGTGGCGGATCGCCAAGAGCAAGTTAAATCACTCTTGGAAAAATTGGTAGCAGCCATCAAGGCCGCAAAAATTAAAGACGGCTACAGCCTCGCCTGTGGTGGATTTCAATCGGGCCTTGATGGGTTACGGCAAAGTTATCAAGAAGCCCGTCAAGCCCTTGATGTTGGGACTCGTTTGGAAATGCATCGTCCCATCTGGTTCGAAGAAATCTATCTGTATCTCCTACTAGAGCGGTCAGGCCGGAACGATGAGGTGCGAGACTGGGTACAACGAACGTTAGGCCCGCTGGCTGAGTATGATCGCCGTAATAAAACCGAGATGCTCCAAACCCTAGAAGCCTACTTCGACAGCAATCAAACCCTTCAGGAAGCCGCTCACCTTCTCCACGTTCACCCCAACACCCTAAAATATCGCCTCGGTCGTATTGAGCAAATTTTGGATCAAGACCCCTTCAAAGGCGAGAACCAGCTCCGTTTTTATCTGGCGACAAAAATGGCGAGACTGCTAAAGTAATATCAATCAAATCATAAATAAAAAGAAGAGGACCGAATGAGTCGAAAAATCGACAAGCCAGCGATATGTTATGAAACTGGGTTGGATGAAGCCTTTTTACTTGGAACAAGAGACGAACTATCAGAGTTTGCCCACTCTATTCTTCAACTTCTTGATAAGGCAAACAAAGAAATTGAATATTGTGGCGTTAATGCACTTTCAGCAAGTAATGAGACAAGTCTAACTTATGCAATGTCTGATGTGGTGATAGATGGGTTAATTATTATAAAAAGTGAGGAAGACCAACGAACCTTAATGAATAAAATACGTACCAATAATGGCGAACTGCCAATAGATTGATTAAATCCCAAAGGAAAGATCTCATTACGATTTTATCTGGTTACAAAGTATGGTAGATTGTTGAAATAATTCTTAGCCAGATAAAAAAGAGATAGTCTGTATGAAAATAACTCTGGTACAGCGATTTGAGAAAGCATTGGCAGATAATCAATTGAATAATCTTGTCCAAGAATTGGTTGATGAAGGGAAGCAGCAGGTAGAAGTCTACGACCAATTTGATCAATTTCGCACATATCTTAGGGAAGTTGATCGTGAAGATGATGAGAACAAAGTCATGGACACGATGGATTATATCGTAGGTTGGTGCAGCTCTGATGCACAACTGTTTCCTAACTATCTAACAAACGAAGAAATTGACCGTTATCAAGAACAACAACGCCTTAATAACGAAGGGGGTATCTAACTTACCCATGAGCTACCAACTAGGTTTCGACATCGGCGGAACATTCACAGATTTTGCACTCCTTGATGCAACGAATGGAGAGCTACAAGTCTTCAAATCATTGACCACCCCTGAAAACCCAGCGCAGGGTGCCTTGGCCGGAATGCAGGCATTTTTTGAGCAGGTGGGGTTAAGTCATCGAGACATCTATTATATCATCCACGCGACAACCTTAGTCGCCAACACCTTGATTGAGCACAAGGGAGCACGGGTTGGCCTCTTGACCACCCAAGGCTTTCGGGATGTCCTAGAAATCCGGACTGAACAACGCTATGATATTTTCGACCTATTTCTACGTTATCCAGAGGCACTCAGCCCCCGTTATCTGCGGCGTGGGGTAGCAGAGCGAGTGGACCGCGATGGTCGGATGCTCAAGTCCATTGACCCCGCCGAAATCAAGGCTATTTTGCAAGATTTCAAAGCGCAAGAGGTCGAGGCGATTGCAGTCTGCTTCCTGCACGCCTTTCGCAATCCAACGAATGAGCAAGCTGTGTTGGAGATTATTCAAGCGGAATGGCCGGAGGTGACCGTCTCGCTGTCGAGCATCGTCGCCCCAGAGATACGAGAATATGAACGGACCTCGACTACAGTGGCAAATGCCTATGTCCAGCCTTTGTTAGCCCGTTACCTGATGACCTTACGCGATGAATTGCACCGTAATCAATTTGAGGGCATGTTCTATCCAATGCTCTCCTCTGGCAGCACCACGCCACTCACGACCGCCCTAGAGCAACCCATCCGAATGGTCGAGTCTGGGCCAGCGGCGGGCGCGATTTTCGCCAGCCATTTTGGTCAATTGGCCGACTTCCAAGATTTGCTCGCCTTTGATATGGGCGGCACCACAGCCAAGTTATGCCTCATCCACGAAGGCCGACCGGCCATCGCCCCCAATCTGGAGGTCGCTCGGCTCCATCGCTTCAAAAAAGGCAGTGGCTACCCCCTCCAATTCCCCACGGTTGATATGCTCGAAATTGGGGCGGGCGGTGGTAGTATCGCCTGGATTGACTCGTTAGGGTTGATGAAAATCGGGCCAGAAAGTGCTGGGGCAAGCCCCGGTCCTGCTTGTTACGGCTTTTCTGGCGCACAACCAACGGTGACTGACGCCGATGTCTTGCTCGGCTATCTCAACCCCGATTACTTCCTCGGCGGCGAGATGTCGCTTGATGTGTCTGCCGCAGAGCAGGTGATACAACAGGTCGCTGAACCACTCGGGATGAACGTGATTGAGGCCGCAGACGGCATTCATCGCCTCGTCAATGAAAATATGGCTTCGGCGGCCAAAATTCACGTATTGGAGAAAGCCCGCGACCCTCGAAACTATGCCTTGATGTGTTTTGGTGGAGCTGGCCCAGTCCACGCGGCGGGGGTGGCTAAGGTGCTCGGCGCGTATAGCGTGATCGCCCCTCCCAAAGCTGGCGTGGCCTCGGCGGTTGGTCTGCTCATAGCCCCGACTGCTTTTGATTTTGTTCGATCTTATCCTATAAAACTTGATGAGGCTAACTGGGCTGAAATCGAGGCGATTTTTAGCGAGATGGAAGATCGAGGGAAGGAAATGCTGGCCGAGGCTGGTCTTGCCACCGATCAAATTACCATTGAACGCAAAGTCGATGGCCGCTTCGAGGGCCAGCTACACGAAATCGAAATTAATCTACCTCTTGACCTAACCCGAATGAATGTGACGGAGTTTGTAGAACGATTTAATGCCCAGTACAAGCGCCTCTACCGCCATCTCCCTGGACAAGTATACATCGAGCTGCTGACTTGGCGGGTCACGGTTTCAGCCCAACGAGAGCCACTTCAAACGCAGCGTCTATCTACAGAAACAACTTCTGCAGATGTAGCGCTAAAAGGCCATCGTTCAGCTTATTTCTATGAGGCTGGCGGTTTTGTTAAAACGCCCGTCTATGATCGCTACCTATTGCGACCCGGAATGCAACTCCCCGGCCCAGCTATCGTCGAGGAGCGTGAGTCCACCGCTATCATCCGTCCCGAAATGTCAGGGCGGGTGGATGAGTACTTGAATTTGCATATTCAGATCAGGAGCACCCAATGACCCAATTTGATCCGCTAACCCTCGAAATTTTATGGCAACGTCTGATCACAGTCGTCGATGAGATGGCGACCATTTTAGTACGAACATCCTTCTCGACGGTGGTAGGGGCAGCCAATGATTTTGGTTGCGAGATTATGGATACCAACGCCAACTCCTTGGCCCACGCCACCCGGAGTATGCCTGTGTTCAACCGGACGCTCCCGAATGTGACCAAGGCGGTGGTCGCGAAATTTGGCCGAGAAAATATTCGTCCTAGTGATGTCTTTATCGCCAACGATCCTTGGCTCAACGCAGGGCATCATCCCGATGTGGCGATTATGACCCCGTTTTTTCGTGAGGATAGACTAATGGGCTTTGCTGCCAACATTGCCCATCTTGCTGATTTGGGCGGCACCCTCGACTCTAATCGCGCCCGCGAAGCCTACGAAGAAGGCCTGCTCATTCCGATGGCTCGGCTGTATGATCAAGGGCGGCTCAACGAAGTGATTATAGATTTTATCGCGGGCAATGTGCGAGTACCGGAGATGGTCATTGGCGATATTTATGCCCAAGTGACCTCCAATCAGGCGGGAACCGAGAAAGTCTTGGCCTTGATGGATGAGTATGAGCTGGATGATTTGCAACCACTCGCGGCAGAAATCCAAGCTCGGTCTGAAACAGCAATGAGACAGGCGATTACAGATGTTCCTGACGGAATCTATGAGTCCCAAGTTTTCTTTGATGAGTTTGATGGGGAACTGCACATTAAGTGTAAGATTACAATTGAGGACGATCGTCTGGCGATTAATTTTAGCGGCTCCTCACCTCAACAACCACAGGGCGGTATCAACTGCACCTTCACCTACGCCAAGGCCCACGCCTCATATGGTCTAAAATGTATCCTGTTGCCCGATGTTCCGAGCAATAGCGGCTGTTATCGCCCGATCACAATTGAAGCTCCTGAAGGCTCAATTCTCAACGCCCGCTATCCAGCCTCGGTGCGGATGCGAACAAAAACGGGCTGGTATGTGCATCACGCGCTGTTTGCGGCTTTGCAAGATATTCTGCCGGAGCAAGTGATGGGGGCGCCTGGTGTGATTGGCGGCCTCAATGTCTTTGCCACCGATCCTGAAACGGGCAAGACGCATCACTCCTGGTTCTTTAATGGCGGGGGAATGGGGGCCGGGGCCAATGTAGATGGCAACGCCACCACTATCTACCCCAGCAGTGCCTCCAATGTACCGATCGAGCTATTTGAGGTGGCCGTGCCGATTTTGGTTGAGGCCAAAGAGTGGTTGCCCGACTCTGGTGGGCCTGGGCGACAGCGGGGGGGGCTGGGGCTACAAATGAGTTTTCGGGCGTTACAAGACCACCCCATCGTGCCGACTGCTTCAACCTGGCTACACGGCCAAAATATTCCACCCTTTGGCCTGCAAGGCGGCGGCCCAGCTAATGCAGCGCACGTCTATTTAAACGGGCGAGAACTCAGTCGTGAAGAAGTCATCACCCAAACCGGGGCGATGCCATTGACCTCGCCCGACCTCCTGGTGAGTTTTGATACGACCGGCGGTGGCGGTTTTGGCTCCCCGCTGGACCGGCCAGCCGAAAAGGTCTGGGCCGATGTGCGCGATGAATTGGTGTCGATTGAACAAGCGGCTGAGGTGTATGGCGTGGTGATTGATCCGACCACGCTTGAGGTTGATCAGGCGGCAACAAAGGCACGACGTGAGGCATTGCGAGGCTAATAAAACTGAGGGGCAATTTTTCCTTCATTCCAAGCTCTGATCAAGTTTGCCATATCAATTTTCATAAAAGCTCAAACTGTTCAAGCTATGCCGTGGGTCATCCAGTCGAAAGTCATTTGCCAGCGGCATTTCCGTACAGGTTTCAATGATATTCGCTTGGATGTGGGTATCGCCAATTTGGCGGGCGACAGAGACACGATGATGACCATCGATAACAAAGTAGAATCCTCCAATTTGATACACATCAATGGGAGGTACCCCAGCTACGTCTAACATCCCTGCTTTTACCTGTGCCCAACGATACTTATCATTATCATTTCGAGGCCAAAATTTGCGGGTAAAATCAGCACATCGATTTACGCTACCGACAATCGCATCCACCGGAATATCCTTCACGCCTTTATAGGTATTGCCGATAACTTTTAATTTTCGACATACACTATTATAGGAAAGTAAATTAGCTGACCGCCCTATTAAATAGGCAGCTAGGATTTCTTTGGCAGCAGACCACCGAGCCCCATCAAACTCCAAAAGAGCATCTCTAAAAAATTTATCTTTTTGATCAAATGTGTTATTCATCAACATAAGCAACCTAGTCTTACCGTTCTAAATCACAATTTACGACAAAACGACTTTCAAGGTAATCAATAGGTGACCGGTTCCCAACTTGGTCAGTTGACTAGGTTGGCTGTGTATTTTTAAAGGTATTGATGATGCGAGGTTATGGGGTTTATGAAAATGAGTGTGGTACCCAGATAATTTTATTTAGCTTGAAGGTTGTTCAAACAAAAAACGCCCATCTCGTGGGATAAGATAGACGTTTTTGTTAACTTCACTTGGCACGTCCCAAAAGTAAACTGTGCTAGCAGCAGTTCCTTCATAGTTACAGCATTCTGTAGGGTGTTGCAAAGTAGCCGTCTTTAAACATACCCCACTGGCCTCGGATCCACATAATCCCCCAACGGCTGATAATCCAAATCGTAGCCAAAGGCTTGTGGACCAACCACAGTCAACGCCTCTGGCGTCCGAAGTAACGGCGAACAGGGGATACCCAGAACAGCGACCCGCAAACCATAGCGCGTTTCCTCCGTCGAGATGGGCCGACCTGTCTCTGAGTCAACGATACAGATCAAATCGGGGACCACGGCGACAGACTCATCATCGCGATAGGCAATCAGATTTTCGTTTTGGAATTCGATTTGCAGGGTGCTGCCAGCAAAGGCGTCAAAGCCAGCCATTGCCAATCGGCCTCGGGCAAAACCACCCGTAGTCCAGCGGGCGACATCCACAATTTTACCTCGAAAGAGGAGTTGACCGCCTTCCTGCGTCAAAATAGCTTCAATGGGGTCTACCTTGTTTTGCCGTGCCTCGGCCACAGCTCGCCCTAATCGCCACGCTTGACTGACGGTGTATTTGATACCCCAATCATTGATTTGCTTACCTGTTATCGGGGGCAAAGCAAACGTTGCCGAACAGCCCATCTCCACGGTGGCGACACGGGCTAAACGTTCTAGCCACACAGCCGATTTTGCATCCCTAAAAACAACCGTGTTGCCCTTTTCGTCACACAAGGCACTCGGGGTTGGCTGTAGGCCGTAAATAAAGAAGGTGCACATTTGCAGTTCAGGAAAAGCCCGACCCATTCCATCAACATCGACCACAGGTAAATCGGCTAAAGCCGCCGCGACCATCGGCTCAATTGAGTTAGAGCCACCGATTTCATCGCTCATAATCGCTTTGGCCGGTTTCCCGACCGTCTGTTCAATGGCTTGAATGGCTCGGTAGCTATCTTCTTCATTGCGCAGCTTCTCCACGCTCACCGTCGGCGCGCCAATGCCGCCTACTGAGACAACAAGGTCATCATCTGCCAGCGCCTCTGGCGGGATTACTCGAATACGTCGTCCCGCCCGCAATTGCTGCCATGCCCGCAGCTTCCCTAAGTAAGGATTACCGCCTCCCCCTGTACCTAAAATGCCAGCCCCGAGGGCGATGTATTCAATATCAAGTTCGGTAAGTTCCCACATTTTCATAGGGCACCCCTTGTAGTGACAACCAACTCGCGAGTTAGTTGTTATGGATTCGAGATAGAGATCAGAAGCGACAAGCACAGCAAATAAAAAAAGTCATGACAGTTCTGAATGAAACATCCCCAATTTTACACTAACTTCACAAGTAAGCCCAACCCCCATCCGAGTAACAACTCCATTTTATGGCACTACAACAATTTTTCCAATCACTTGACGGCTCTCCAATAATCGATGCGCCTGAGCAACGTCTGTTAAGGGCATTGTTTGAGCAATATGAACCTCAAGTGCCCCTTCGGCAATCCAATTTAACACCTCTCTGGCACGCCACAAAAGATCGGCTCGTTTAGCCGTGTAATCGCTCAATGTCGCCCATGTCAAAAAGAGTGATCCTTTGTTGTTTGTCCCAGTTATTCCTGACAGGCGATTGATGTCAAAGGGGGCTGTTGGTCCACTCGACAAACCAAAAACAACCATACACCCCTGAGCCTTAAGAACGTTTAGCCCTTTATCAAAGGTGGTTCGACCGACCGAGTCGTACACCGCGTGGACCCCTTCGCCTTGGGTTAAGCGCATTGTTTCAGCTTCAAAATCTACCTGAGTATACAAAACAGAGTGATCAGCCCCTGCGGCTTTCACCCGTTCAGCTTTTGCTGTGGTAGAAACAGTTGTTATAACTGTAGCCCCACGCGCTTTAGCCATCTGCACCAAAAATAGGCCCACGCCACCCGCGCCAGCGTGGATCAGGACGACATCATCTTTTTTGATGGGGTACACACTCTGACTGAGACAATGCGCGGTCATGCCTTGCAACAGAGAAGCCGCTGCTGCCTCGAAGCTGACATTATCTGGAATGGGAATTAATTTTGCTTCTGGCACAACCGTATACTCAGCATAATTGCCGCCCATATATCCGGCATAACCAACCCGATCCCCGATTTTGAAATCAGTTACATCCGCCCCAATATCCTGCAAAACACCCGCCGCTTCAATACCAGGAATAAGCGGGAGCGTGATTGGATAATTTAAGCCAGCTCTGTGCTGAGTATCTACAAAATTAATCCCAATCGCCTGATTTTTCACCAAAACTTCTTGGTTTTGTGGGGTAGGTATTGGGATATCTTGAACTTGCAAGACGTCTGGTCCACCATGCTCGTGAACAAAAATAGCTTTCATTGGTCTTTACTCCTTACGTTGGGGGTTATGAAGTTGAGGGATACCTGCCAAGATTTGACGAATCTGAGCCAATTCATCATTTGAAAAAGTGATATTGGCAGCTTCAACTAGAGATTTCACCTGTTCTGGTGTTTTTGCCCCGATCAGGACACTAGCCACAATGTCATTATGAAGGGGCCAAGCTACGGCAAACTGTGCTGGTGTAAGCCCCTTCTGCTTAGCGATACCCTGTAGCTGTTCAGCCGCATTAAGATAAAGAGCAAAACTTTCACCTTGGAATTGGGTCATCTTGCTTCGTTCATCATCGTCAGGAAAACGGTGATTGGGCTTGTATTTACCAGTTAACAATCCTTTGGCCATAGCACTGTGAGCCAAAACGCTGATACCGTGTTGTTCGCAAAAAGGGATGTCTGTCTCTTCTGTCTGTCTTTGAAAAAGATTGTAACAAAATTGATTGACCTCATAGCGACCGTATTGCAAGGCCATTTTCATTTGCTTGTCTGTAAAGTTAGACACACCCAGATAACGCACCAAGCCTTTCTCTTGCAATTGAAGCAGAGCAGCCATTGTTTCCTCAAGAGGGTATTTGTCGTCCCACCAATGAATCTGATAGAGGTCGATCACATCGATTTGCATCGCTCGGAGACTATTTTCGGCAGCTTCAAACACAGCTTTAGCCGAATAGTTACCGCTCACTTTTGTCGCAACAAAGGCTTTGTTTTTGTAGCCATCTTGCAGCGCCCGCCCAATTAATACCTCGCTGCTACGATATATCTGTGCTGTATCAAGCAAGGTGACCCCAGCGTCTAGGGCGGTGCGAATGGTGGCAATAGCAACTTTTTCATCGACGTGGCCCATCCCACCACCGATTGGCCAGGCCCCTAAGCCTAATGTGGAAACCATTGGGCCATTCTTCCCTAATTGTCTTGTGTTCATTTTTTACTCCTAAATAAACTGACACCAAACCTAACGTATTAGCCATGATGATAAACACATTTGGGTAAACCGTATAGTAAATTTTAGACAAATAAGCGGGGGTTTTTGAAATAGACTACGTTTCAGTCGGAGAGGACAACCAAATCTCGTCATTGTTATCCATACCAAGGCTAAAAAACTTATCCTCGGCTAGAAATTGCTGATTGAGATACGCGGAGGGCGTAACTCCCATAAACTGTTTGAACTCTTTGATAAAATGTGTTTGATCGTAATAGCCAAAATCAAGATAAAGATGTTGGTGATCGGTGGGGCTCCGTTTGATGGCTTGTAGCATCTTCTTAAAGCGAATGACTCTGGCGAAGGCTTTCGGGGGCATCCCAATAAATTGGTTAAACGAACGCTCCAACGTTTTATAGGATAAATTAACCGTTTCGGCTACAGTCTTGATCCGGACAACACCTTTGGCGTTTAGAATAAATTGTGTTGCAGCCTGCACTTCACGATGTTCCGTTGTAAAGAGTAGCAGTCTTTTTGTTAAAAAGTCTTCGATAATTTGAATTTTTGCCACGTCGCTCAGTGCGTCATAGATTTGCTGCTCTAATTCATCTAAACCGAGTCTAAGCAAATCAAGGGGCACTACCTGTCTGAAAAAATTTTTAGCTGGAATTTGGGTTAGGACCCACAAACCATAAGGCTTCAATTTAATCCCGACGACGTCTAAGTAGGTATTGTGATCAACTAAAACCGAAGATGACCGCTCCCCAACAATATGGCTACTGGTAATGTCCAACCACTGCAACTCGGGGCTAATTTCTGTGCGGCGATACATCTGCCCATAGTTAAAAATGAGGTCAGCATAGCCATCCGGGATCATCAGCTCTTGATTTAGACTTTGCGCGCCCGTTTTCATAATCCAGTAGCAGCGCACAAAAGGGGACAACGAGGGATGAGGTGGATAGAGTTTATAGGTAAATGATTGATGATGATGTAGAGACGATGGTGCTTTAGTGGTGTTCATCTTGCTCTTTCAAATAGAAATGTGAGCCAACAACCTTTTATATGCTTGTTTTGCCTGTTTCAACTAAATGCCCCATCAGGTCCTGATCAAACGTAGGGGCACCAAGATCGTGAAGTACACGCAAAACTTGGGCCCGATGATCGGTGCCATGATTGACAACATGTAATAAAACTTGCCAGCCTATAACCCGTTGTGGGGTTGATGTCATCGGTGCATTCCAAACAAATTCTTGGTGCAACATTGTCTCGTCAATGGCGTGGATAAAGTTGAGCACATACGTTTCCACCGTATCATATTTGGCCCGGACATCAGCACGGGTTAAAAAATCTTCAGGGTGGAGTTGCTGTGGTCGATCTTGCCCCTCCAGTAATGAAATCCAACCTAAATCATCATCAATCACATGCACCATATGATTTCGTAGTGATCCAATCGAATATGGTATGTTCTGTACAAATTGTGCTTCGCTCAGGGACATTATACTGTCCCATATTTTTCGAAAGCGTCGATAATGATAATCGTATATGGTATGAAAGATTTCTACATCCAAAATTAAAGCTCCTTTCTTGTCTGTTTTACGAAGAGTAGTAAAAATGGAGATTTATCAACATCTTATTTTGCTAGATAGCGGATATTTTTATCAGGGTGTTGGGTGAAAATGGTAAGGAATAGTGATGGGTTCAAGGTGTTCAGGGTAGGACTCGGCTGCGTATCCGGTGATAATACCCGAAAAAGATGGTACGTTAAACGGCCAAGGATCGATGATAATTTCACCTTGTCTCTTTAGGTTATAGGTCACAGCTGTTTCTTCATTGGAATTGATTTTGGTATAAAGTGAGATATCATATTGTGTCGGTTGCTCAAAAGAAAAGTCAAAAGCAAGAGAATCACAGAAGCGGGTGATTCTGTCTGCCCATTCAAATTGTTCGTCGATGAATTCAGTCTGGGCTATCCGTTCGGTGATGCGGAGACTGAGCTGGTTGATTTCTTGCTCCATCTCAACACCCTCGTGCCCACGCAACAATCGCCGAAGATGATATTTGGCGACAATATCGGTCACTGGGTCGTCAAACCAGTAATGAACACCTTTACGGGTCATTTCTAACCAGTCAGCTTCATCGGCCTCACCAATCGCCAAATTATCAAGAACACCATAATGCCAATCATGAAACGCCACCCCTTGCACAAAGGATTCAAACGGAAGGGGCGGTTTATCGAAATTCTTGTTCCCCCACAACAAAGCAATACTCCCGGCTAAGCGGCTGTGCTCATATTGCGGAATAACGATAGGGCGAACTTTTGACTTAAACATAACGTTTGACCTTTCTGTTGCTAATCACATTACAATCAATAGCTTCAGATTAAATCGTTCCAGCCACGGCGTCGCGGACAGTAAATAATGATTGATGAAGGTAACAAGGCTAGTGGTGCAAAAAACGGTATGAGGCGTATTATACTGGCAGAAGGAGGGATGTGGAAACAGTGGGGTATTGAGATAATTACAACAAACAAGTGACAGTCTCTCGCATCCTGTGACTGTCACTGGCTTAAATGCTTTGGTGAAATTTTGCAGATGGTATTGACCATCGTCATAACTTTGTTCGTGGTTTAATTAAAATCTGAGGCTTGAACCGTTTGGCCCGTGACATGATTATACGACTCGACGATCAGTTGAAAGGTGACATCCAATTCATCCATAGATTGGGGCGTATACAGCATCACAAATCCCTCCCAACCTTCTCGTTGATCGGCCCAGGGGTGTCGTTCGCCCCACCCTTTTTCGGTGATCTCCAAGGCACGTTCATAGGGTAAAGGCGCGTGCAAACTACCATCAGGGTGAATGTGGGCAAATTCGCGACCATTAACAATTGCTTCTGGGTGAGCCAGCGCAATATCATCACTCAACCACATCCCGCGAGCCCCTGGTAAAGAAACAACAGTTGGCCTATCTTCCACGCCGGGCAAGGCAAAGGCCCGCCGGTAAAGCTCATCATTCACAGCCTTTATCGGCTCCACACCAATTTGCACATGGGGTACAGTGCCACTTGTTAGGGTACGCGGCCCAGAGCGTTCAGGCACGGAAAAAAGGTCGTTGACACCGCCCGCCTCATTATGTTCAACTATCGCTTCAGAGGAATGATCTGTTGTTTCTGTTTGAGCGTCTTCCACAGATGTCTCTTGTTCCGTCTCTTCTACTTTAACCTCGCCATCGTCCGTCGGGGATGTTGTTTCTGCCTCTGTTTGAGACAGAGTTCCACTACACGCGCCGATAGCCAAAAAAAGTAGTCCCAATAAAAATAGTTTCATCATTATTTACACCTTTCTTCATCAATGAGGGTTGTCACTGTTATCTTCGCTCACTTTGGCATGAATCATACGATAGTTTAACAGGTTAAGATGACGAGGGGAATATCAAATTGTGTTTAATATTTATGATTTTTTACAGCTGTTCTTTGTAAGCGGAAGGGGATAAATCAGTGGCATTCTTGAAGGCTTGACTAAAGTAGAAGAGAGACTCATAGCCCAGCGCAAAGGCAATCTCCTTGACTGAGAGCGGCGTAAATTGGAGATATCGCTTGGCTTCTAGCATCAACCGGTCAGCAATAATCTGTTTTGCCGTTTTACCAACAACGCGTTTAGTCATGTCGGAGAGTTGGCGAGGCGTAAGGGCAAGCTGTTTAGCATAGACATTGACCTGATGTTCATCTTGAAATCGCTCTTCCACCTGACTTATAAATGTCTGATAAATTTCGTAATCCGACAGGTTAGCTCTATTTGGCTGGGAAGAGATCAAGGTACGCCGCACATTTTCAATTTTGGCCAGCAGATACAACAGTAAATATCGCAAAATGTTATCTCGGTTAAAATTATTCTGATTTTCGTACTCCAGCAGTAATAAAGAGATGACATTATTAAATTCCGCCACAGCATCATCTGGAACGGCCAACGGATCATTGAGACTCAGGTTATTAAAGAGTGATGCTTTATAGTTCCAAGTATCATTTAAGGCGTCATTCGCCAGAAAATCGTCAGCAAAAAGCACCCTATAACCGATAAGGTCGTCGCTCATTTCAACGAAACGATGGACCTGACCTCGCGCAATTAGACACAAAGTATGAGTTGGGGTGATAACCTGTTGACCATCAATGAGATGGGTACCTTGACCCGATACAGTCCACAGGATGGCTTGATAATCATGTCGATGAGGCCTGACGCCTTGTAGACTCGACGCCATCTTTGATGAAAATTGACCAACTTCAATCAGCGACGCTTTTTCATTTTGAGGTAAATCTACATAAGGTATAGGCTGCTTTGCACTCATAGAAATGATGATATAACGTTAAAATTGACGATAATGAATGATGCAACTGATTGATGCGGTTACAAGGGCTGAGGTTTTGAACTGAGTGTTACATAACATCCTGAAGCGATAACTCGCACATCTCAATCCAAGTATCTTTTTGCGAGGCAGGTATCAGCATTCTATCTTTCATCGGTTTTCCCGTACCCGGGTCGTGGGGAAGTCCTTTGCCATCTTCAATCAGTTTTGTCACATTCTCTGGTTTTAACTTGACCGTTAAATCCCCTTTGTAAAACATGACAAACATTTTGCCATTATGTTTCAGTCCTTGCGCACCCTTTCCTTCTGCAATATCGACGTTTGAGTTATTTCTAAAATGCTCTTTTAATTCATCGTAGATTTCTCTCATTGTTTTTTCCTTAAGTTATAGTGATCTTTTTTTCTAAGCGTTTCAAGCTACTAACGCCTGAAATAACGCGATTGGAAAGGGGGACAACGAGACGCTGTGGTCCTGACCTGATACCTTAGCAGCCCCGCCCAACAATGCCAAAAAGCTTGCTTTCCAAATGTTTTTAACGACTAATTCCAATATCATAACGACGCATCATTGCCACAGACCGCTCTGCTTCCAAAAGAACTCGTACCACCGGTATAGAATCAAGGTTATCTTGGATTATTGCCTCCTTAATTTTTCTTTCCAATACAGGCCATAGCGCAATTCCAATTTCCGGCTTTCTAGGTTTATAGTCCCAACCATCGGTTACAGATTTCTCAATATTGCCGTTTGGTCTAATGTTTTGTAATATGCCCTGAAGTTTCGACAATAGTTCACTTTTAGTGGCAACACCTAACATTGAGAGTAAATTATTTACAGAGCCCTGACGATTTGTGTAGACATCCAATATTGCCTGAGCAATCTCCACATCCGCAAAATGGGCGAATTCAAAAACCTGACCATTCCAAGTTTCAACGCTGACAAGCGAGTCAATTTCATCTTGAAGTTTAGAAGTACGATACTCTTTGGGTAGAGCATTGTGAATTTGAGCTATCCACTTTTTACGCTCTTTTTCACATTTTTCTGGCGTTATAAATCGCTTTTCTGCATCAACCGCAACCAAATATCGGGTCAGAGGACGAGTCAATTCTGTAAAATCATCTTCTAATGGTTCACCCAGATTTGGGACAGCGATGTAACTTGCAAGCAGGCCAAAGTCCTTATCACTACCTTTTGAAATAAAAATCTTAATAAAATTCTTGTGTTGCGGAATCCCTAACAATTCCATAACACGAGGTACCAAAGGAGCTTCGGTTTCTCCCTCAAGTATTAAAACCAACGATGGATATGGAGAAATACCAAATTCCATTAATACTTCATCAAGTTTGTTCAGATTAATCTGCAAACGTTTATCTTGTGGTCCTGGAGCATATTTCGGAGATGGCTCAAGAGCGGGGGCTGTACCAGTTTGAACCAAGTCTTCATAAAATCGTAGCAAAATTTCAGCAGCTATTCGATGATCCATTGCTACGAGGGCATCTCCTCGAAGTCTTTCCCACTGCTCAGGCCGACATAGTCTCACTAGTTCACTCCATTCACACAAAGGATCGATACTATCGGCAATAAATAATAATCTCTCTGCTGTATCTTTAACTCGGTTGGCATCCCAATCAATCCAGTTAAGCATTGCGATGGGATCAAATGAATTCCGATACTCCAACAGTTTATCCCAATCAAGATTTGTAGTTTTTACTGAATACCAATGTCCTCTAAGAAAAGGCAGATACCTTGTTTCAAGCATTGTGAGTGCCATAACAAGTTCAGCATTTTCAAATGCCGTTTTCTGAACATCTCTCAAAGTGCGCTCACCCAACTTGAGTCTGAAGCCAGCTTTAATGCTAGAATATTTTCTGCGTGTTTTCTGAACCACCATTGCAGATGCCAAGTTACGGAGCATCGGCACAAGTAAGAGTTGGTAAGGCGAGTAGAAGAATGAACTAAGCCAATAAGGATTATGCTTATGTTCTCGAATATAGCTGTACCAGGAGTTATATGTTTCTGTACGGGGATCAACTAGATATCCTCCATCCTTATCTGCTTCTAAGCAGACTGCAAAAGATGGATTACGACCGAGACCTACAGATAGCGGGGGAAGGTTATTTTTGTGAGTGTATGCAAGTAGTGATTTTCTATTTTTAGCAAATCTAAATAAAGGAATAAGTACCCCAGTGCGGTGCAGTTCTTCAAGCTGTTCCCAATAAGCAAAACGAAAATTAGAGTACAAGTATCTACGTTGAAATTCTTTCAAGAACTTATCTGAGGTAAGTGGTTTTTGCTGACTGAAAACCAGTTCAAGCTCTAAGAGATCTGTAGTTGACCTCATTATATACACCTTTTTAGAGTATTGATTGGACGATCATTCAAACCGCCTAATAATCTTATTAACTGGGCAAGCTCATTGTTAGTTCAATAATATAAGGCGTGTCCGTGGTTATCAATTAATAACGGACAAGTCAGTTATATTATACAGCCTCACGCCGTCTCACGCTCAACGAGTTTATAATCGCGTTGGCCTGCTCTTCAGTGATATAGTCATTCTTCACATCCTCGCGGATCAACGCAACATCACGTTCCATCGGATCACCCCACCCAGCACGGGTAGCGGTCATCACCTTGAAGCCCTGATTAGAGCGATTGACCAACCAAACGCAGCCCACCATCGCATTCCAGAACGCATCCCGTCATAAATGAGTTGCCAATTAAGAATACGATTGACTGTGCAACATCTTCGGGGTTACCGATACGCCCAGTTGGAGTGGCTGCAGCAAATTTGGCAAAAGTAGCTTGTTTATCATCTTCCTGCATCCAGTTCCACCAAGGTGTATCGATCACGCCGGGAGAAACGGCGTTGACACGACGTGGTCTTAGTTCAACGGCAAGCGGCTTCACCATCCCCTCGATAGCCGAGTTGATCGCAGAAAGGCCAGCCGTGCCGGGATTAGCCGCTCGTGCCGATATAGCTGAGACAAATGTAATTGATCCGGTCGGGCTAAGATAATCGAGAGACTCCTGCGCCAATGAGAAATGAACCCAGAACTTTCCCTCAAATCCAGAACGCAGATCTGGCTGCGTTACTTGAGAAAATGGACCGGCCCCTTTCCCCCCGCTCAGGGCCACCACGAGATGATCGAATGCGCCAATTTCGGACAAGGCACGCGTTCGTTCTTCCGAGTTCCCCGCATCAAAGGCTGCGATAGATATTTGCGGGCCAAATTGCTCTCTTACCTGATCCAGCTTAGCCCGATTCCGACCATTGACGATGACAGTCGCCCCACACTCCACTAATAGTCCTACCGTTGACAAGCCAATGCCAGAAGACCCACCTGCGACAAGGACACTGGTTCCTTCAAGATCAAACATACTTTACTCCATAGCTCTAACAGTATTTCGAGAAAATTGAGGGTTATTGATAAAATTGTTGAGGGGTCAAATATCAGTGTTGGGGATTATACCCTCGATTAGGAAAAATAGAAATCAATATAGAGGTATTTCAGCTAAATCGCTAGATAAATGATCAAACTATGGAAGTCTGGTAAAAAATAAAAACAGCCGATCACGACTGTTTTTATTTTGAGACAACTTGTTTTCAACAACGAGTTTATCGCGCTTTATCAAGCCACTTTCGCTAAATTAGGCCTCGCTTGTCCAGCCAATTCTGGCGGCAACACAATTTCAAAGCGCTCCCGAATAGCCGCATCAATTTCATCGGGAATAAGCATGGGTTCGTGGGTTTTGAGGATGTGACGGGCTTTTTGTCGGGCCCGTTCACGCATATCCAAGCTCCCCTGCGCCTCCCAATCATCGCGGGTTTGACGATCGCCAGTGTGTGGATAGTAATATTCGGTATTCATCAGGGTCAGGCTTTGCTGCGTACCCAAATAGTGCCCTGGACCACCGGCCCCGCACACTTCAGCAATCACATCGACCGACAAGGTCTCATCACTGACCTCAATCCCGCGCACGGCCCGCATCACCGAACCGTTGATATCATCGTCAATCACATACTGCTCATAAGCTACGGTTAAGAGCGACTCCAGAAAGCCAGCCGAGTGGTGGATGTAGTTGGAGCCAGCCAAAGCCGCAGCCAGGCCAGTGATGCCTTTTTCATAGCCAGCCTGAACATCAGGCACCTTTGAGTCGGCTAAGCCGGATGAGTTGTAAACGGGCAAATCATAAAATTGGCCGAGTTGGGCCACGGCCGCATTCATCATACCAAACTCAGCTGCCCCACCAACAAAACTTCCAGTTCGCAAATCGGCAACGGAGGGGACATAGCCCATGACGATGGGTGTGCCCGGCTTGAGGAGTTGCGTATAAACCACCCCCGAAAGTTCCTCGGCGTTAATCTGAACCAATGTTCCTGCCAAGGCGGCAGGGCTAGTGGCCCCGGCTTGTGGGGCAGATGACAAAAAGACGGGCAAGCCTTGCCGTACAATTTCGGTCAAGATCTCAACTGTTTCAGGGGCATAGCGCAGCGGGCTAACCGTCCAGCAGGCAGTGAAAGAGACAATCGGGCGCTCCATCAACGCCTCTTTACTACCCGCGATCATCGCCGCCATCTCAGCCACATCACGCACGGCTTCTGGGGTAAAACAGTTGACAGTGACATGTTTGGTGGTGTTTGTGATTGAGGCGTAGTAAGTGTTGATATCTAACAACTCATTGGGCAAATCACGAGCCACACAAGCTCGCAAATAAAAATGAATGTTATCCAAGGCATCTGTCAACCGCCCAATTTGAGCAACATCGGCCAAGGTGGACTCACGGATGTGCTGGTGATCCAAATCAAGCACTTTAACCGCTGCGCCACCTGTACCCATATAAACCTTTTGCCCGCCGAGCTTAAGATCGTGTTTAGGATCACGCCCACACATCAACACCTCGCTGGGCGCTTCGTCCAAGGCTTCTTCGACCATCTCGCGGGGAATGAACACCCGATTGTTAGCCTCATCTATCTTTGCGCCGGCCTTTTCAAAAATATCCCGACATTCAGAGGGCATCACCTCAACCCCAACATCCTCCAAGACTGACAACGATGCCTCGTGAATACGCTCAATCGCCTCATCCGTCAGCGGCTTGTACCAGCCACCTGGCAATCCCGGGGGTACCACACTCGGTTGTTTTTTGGCTCGACGTCTGGCTCGACTTCGTTCTTTACTCATAGAATTTCTCCATTTATAGACAGTTTGTATCGCCTCAAAAGAGGTCTGACGTTACAAACTGTTTACCAAATTTTTAATATTGTGATATTGTAACATATTCGTCTCAGGTTCAATAGCTTGAGTAGCCAAATTGGATGTTTTCTTCCCCCAAACAAGATTGACTCATCATTCAGATTGCATATGATAAGGACCGGCAACATCGAAAGGAACTTCAATGCTAAAAACATTTACAGCGACAAGATACATCACCCCCTTGCGGGAGGGCGGCTCGCTGCCAGCCATTGTCGAGGTTGATGATGGATCGCTTTATGTGATGAAGTTTGTTGGGGCCGGCCAAGGGGCAAAGGCGCTCATCGCCGAGTTGATTTCAGGGGAGGTTGCCCGTCTGTTAGGCTTACCCGTTCCCGAAATTGCCTTTATCAATCTTGATCCAATGATTGGGCGCTCCGAGCCAGACCCGGAAATTCAGGATTTGCTACAGAACAGTGCCGGATTAAATCTTGGCCTAAAATACCTGCCCAACGCCACCGCGTTCAACATTTTGCTAGCCCCGCCGCCAGATGCAACGCTGGCCTCAAAAATTGTTTGGTTTGATGCATTTGTTACGAATGTCGACCGCACAGCCCGAAATGTGAATATGATTATCTGGCAAAATAAGCTTTGGCTAATCGACCACGGGGCCTCGCTTTACTTTCATCACAGTTGGGATGATTATCTCGAACGCAGCAAAAGTAAGTTTCCGATGATCAAAGACCACAACTTGCTGTCACTGGCCAGCGAACTGCGAGAGGTTGACCCAGATTGCCGTGCAGCCCTTACCTCAGAGTTACTTACCCCCATTATCGACTCAATTCCTGAGCATTGGCTCGGGGGTGAAGATCAATTTACGACAGTGGCCGATCATCGGGCGGGGTATCTGGCTTATTTAATGCATCGATTAGAGCACGCGGACAACTTTGTTGAGGAGGCGATTCGTGCCCGCAGCTAGCACGTTTGATTATGCAATCATCCGTATCGTCCCCAACGTTGAACGCGGCGAATTCATCAACGTCGGGGTCATCCTCTTCTGCCGCACCCAACGTTTTTTAGCTGCCCAAATCGCCCTGGATATTGACCGCGCCAGAACCTTCGCCCCTCATCTCGATTGGGAAACCGTCCAGACCAATCTCAAGCTCATTCCAGAAATTTGTCAGGGGGCCGGACCGATTGGGGAACTACCACAAACGGAACGGTTTCATTGGTTAGTTGCGCCCCGCAGCACCATCATCCAGGTTTCGCCCGTCCATTCAGGCTTTTGCCAAGATCCTGACACAGCCTTAAACCATTTGGTAGAAACAATGGTCCAGCTTTGATTTTCGAGTCATCAAGCCCCAAGCTGCTCCGTTGAGCATACATATGAGAAGCCATAAAGGACAATATTTTAGCGACGAATTAGGCGTATTTTTTATTTTCCTTAAGCCTAGCGACTTTTTCGTATCAATTCGTATAATTTGTTGCTAATTTTTGAACCACAGTTCAGGAATAAACCAATGAACCAAAATAACGCAAGTGCAACTTTCTCAACCCAAGCCCTCCCTAAAATTGCCTGGGGCAAGGGCAGTTATGTGTACGATCAAAATGGAAAACAGTATATTGATGGGTCAGGCGGACCATCTGTTTACTGTGTGGGCCACGGGAATGAAGAAGTCAACGAGGCCATCAAAACCCAGCTTGACAAAATTGCGCACGGTTATCGCTACACCTTCAGCAGCGACCCCCTCGAAACCCTACAAAGCATTTTAGCCGAGCAATGCGGTGGCGGCTTAAAGCACAGCGTTATTGTGTGTGGCGGCTCTGAAGCGGTTGAGTCTTGCCTCAAGATTGCGTTGCAATATCAAAGCGCAATTGGTCAGCCCACCCGGCGGCGTTTTATCGCCCGCCAACGGTCGTGGCACGGTAATACGCTTGGGGCACTCTCGATTTCCGGATTTGCCCAGCGGCGTGCCCCATTTGAAGGAGCCTTGCTTGAGAGCAGCTTCCTCTCACCAGCCAACGTCTATCGTCCGCCATTTGGCATTTCCCCTGACGAAATCGTCGCGTACTGCGCCCAGGAATTTGAGCAGGAAATCTTGCGGGTTGGACCAGAGCAGGTGTGCGCCTTTGTCTTTGAGCCGGTTGTCGGCGCGGCAGGCGGGGCAGTCCCCGCCCCTCCAGGCTACGCCAAACGGATGCGCGAAATTTGCGATCAATACGGCATCTTGATGATTGCCGATGAGGTCATGTGCGGGGCGGGACGCACCGGAACCTGGCGGGCTTTAAGCCAAGATGGGGTTGAGCCAGACATCATGTCCGTGGCTAAGGGGCTAGGCGGGGGCTACATTCCGCTCGGGGCGGCCATCTACCACGAACGTCTGGCTGAACCCATTGTGGCTCAATATGGCGAGGTCTTAACTGGCCACACATTTGCTGGACATACCACCGCTTGCGCCGCCGGTGTCGCGGTGCAGCAAATTATCCAGCGAGACAGCTTGGTCGAAAAGGTGGCGGAAGATGGACCGTGGCTGATAAATGAATTAAACACAGCCTTAGCTGATACCCCTTATCTGGGTGATATTCGTGGGCGCGGGTTTTTCATCGGCGTCGAATTTGTCGAGAATCAAGCCAGCAAAGCCCCCTTCCCACCAGACCAACAAATTTTCGCCAAGATCCGGCAACACGCCTTTACCAATGGTCTCATCTGTTATCCGGTCGGGGGAAATGTCGATGGGTATAGTGGTGATATCGTCATCATTTCCCCGCCCTACAATGCTACCCGAGCGGAGTTAACAGAGATTGTCGAAAAGTTTGCCGATAGCTGTAGGCAGGTGTTTGGGGTGTAGGGTTTGTAGGGTTGATAGGGTTCTTAGAATTTGTAGGGTTATCGCGAGCCTCGCGCACAACAAAGGTAATGAAAGCAAGGAATCCGAAAGTGCACTTTCGGATTCCTTGCTCAGATCTATTTTGTAGGGAGACATTTTGGATCAAAATATTGAATATGTAACTGTAGATGGAAAACGGCTTGAAGTTGCCTGGGTTGGTCCGGCGGTTGATGAAGCTCCAATTCTGATTTTTCTACACGAAGGCCTGGGGTGTATCGCTATGTGGCGTGACTTTCCAGATCTGTTGTCTCAAGCAACAGGCTGTGGGGCGCTCATCTATAGCCGGGCTGGGTATGGGCACTCCGATCCTTGCAAATTACCTCGGCCTGTACGCTACATGCACGATGAAGCGCTTGTCATTCTCCCACAACTTCTTGAACTTACGGGTATCACCGATTACATTTTAGTGGGTCACTCTGATGGCGGCTCAATTGCTATCATCTACGCGGGTGGTACCGAGGCGTCTGGTCTACGTGGTGTCATCACTGAGGCGGCCCATGTCTTTTTTGAGGAAATCAATGAGAAGGCTATCCACGCAGCAGTGAAAGCCTATCAAGGGACGAACCTCCCCGACAAACTGCGAAAATATCACGGTGATAACACCGAAGTCGCCTTTCGCGGCTGGTCTGAAGCGTGGTTACATCCTGACTTCAAACATTGGAATCTTGAGGAGTATGTTCGAAGCATCAAGGTGCCGATGCTCGTCATGCAGGGCGAGGATGATGAGTACGGCACGCTTGAGCAGGTTAACCGTATCGCTAGTCAAGCAGCGGGTGGTGCAGAGACCGTCATCCTACCCGACTGTGGGCACTCGCCACATCGGAGTCAAAAGGATATGACGCTAAAAGCGATGACAGATTTTATCCAACAGTTGTTAGTAAAGTAGCAGGGGCACAAGATAGCAAGGAAACATCATATTCTGCTCTCTTATCTTGATACCCTGCCACCTTGCCTCCTCATCACTCTCTACATTTTCTCTTAAAAATCTCTAAATTAATATTGTTAAGATTTGATACAGTGTAACCATGAGAGAATGGAGGTTACAGGTTATGTGGCAATATAGTGCGAAGTGTTGTGGAAAGACTTTTATATCAAAGAAATCACTCAAACCCGGAGATATATGTCCAGGGTGTGGGAAGCCCTTTGAAGGGTCATACCATCCAGTCGAGGTCATCAAGCCAAAACCTAGACCCACTGGTGTTTACAAAGGATCAATCTATTTATTAGCCCTACTTTCCGTTGGTCTAAGTGTTTGGTTAGGCGTCGAATACATTGTTTCATTATTTACAGTGGAACGGGTTCAGACGCAGAGCGGAACCAATTGGGGGGCAATCATTGACTCAACGCTGCTGGTCGTCTGGGACTTTAGCAGGTTGATGGTTTCATTTCTGGCTCAAGGGCTAATTATCATTGGTCTCATCGCGCTGATTGTGATGATTATCAACTTCTTCCGAAAGTACATTACGGTCCCACCTGTTACCAATCCACCGATAGCCCAGACGTCGTTCCATAAGAAAAAGAAATAACAGGGTAAGATAGACTTCTTCAGAAAATTTGAAGTCTAGGTGTTAATATTGTAGACCGTCATTCCAGCACAAATAGTATTAGGTGTGACGTAGAGCGTCACACCTGCTATCTTGCAGAACTGCACAACTACTATCAACATCACTCCAGATTTGCAGAATCTTCGATATGATTTAAACTTCAACCGAACATATGTTCGGAGCTAATTATTGAGGAGGTTCTTGTGAGTAATCAAAATCAACGTGAGCCAATTTTTTTACAGCCAAATGAAGGACGCCCATACACAATGGGGCAGATGAAGGCGGTGTTCAAAGCGGATGGAGTTGAAACGGCAAATGGGTATTCGATTTCCGAGTGGTGGCTGGAGGCTCATACGGAAGGGCCGGGGGCGCACAGCCACCCTGAAGATGATATATTTTATGTGATTGAGGGAACAGTGAGTTTTCTGATTGGGGAGCAATGGATCGATATCCCACAGGGTGGCTTTGTCTTAGCCCCTGCTGGTGTTACACACGACTTTGCCAATCGCAGTGCAGAACGAGCTGGGTTTCTCAACTTTTCGATTCCGGGAGATTTCGAGAAAAATATGCCAGCTATCGTGGAGTGGTTTAATAAAAATCAATCTTAAAGTAATGTCTCACACACTCACCATCACCACTAACAAAACCACCTCAACGATGACACACGTCGCCCCATAGACGTCACCCGTCAGGCCATTGATTCGGGCCATTGCAAAACAAGCCATTGCCGTGGTCACTAACCAAGTGATCCCCAACCACAACACCCCCCACCACAGCCACGCTGTACCCAGTACGATCAACACCACGAACGAAGCGAAAATCACCTGCGGCCAGCCCAGACCAGCCTGGAAAAAGTTGCTAGTACCCTCAGGGCGAGCCAATGGATAGCGCATCATCTGCCAGACCATGGCCCAGCGGGCGAGGGTGGGCACGGTTAGCAAAATGAAGGTTTGTTGAGCAGCAGGTAAAACAAGCAGGGTGTTGTATTTGATGAACAGAAGCAGGATGGCCCCAACTACACCAAAGGCCCCAACCCGACTGTCCTTCATGATTTCCAGACGTCGGGCGGCATCGCGGGGCGGGAGCAAACCGTCGCAACTATCCATAAAGCCATCGAGATGTAGTAGCCCCGTCAAGCCCACCCACAGGGTCAGTAGTAAGGCGGCACTCAGGCCGGGGGAGAGCCAGAGATCGAACAGGTAAGCTCCCCCAGCCAGAATCAGGCCCAAAATTAGACCAACCAGCGGATAGTAGCCCGCAGAGTAGCCCGCAGGGCGTTCGAAATCTTCGGGAATGAGGGGCAGGGGTACGACTGTGAGCAGTCGCCAAGCAAGGCCGAAGTCGATCAGTGGCTTGATCAATTTACTCATACAGGGGCACGCTCGACGATCCAACGCTGCACGAGAGGGATCTCAACCAAGTACCCCTCATCTTCACGCCGAATCACGCGCCGTCGGAGGAGACGGGTCAGGTCAGACGACTCGGGGAGTGAAACAGGGTGTGTGGACGTAGCAATTTGATACAACAACGGCTGCCCTGTCTCACCCGCCATTTCATCCCAAACGTTACGAAAATAGGGTTCACCCTGCTCCAAGGCACGAGGCAAGGCGGCCTCAAACGTGGTCGTGTTTACGTGCACTTGCTTTTGGGCATTCGCTTCATCCACAATCGACGAGCAAAGCAATTGCAATAAGTATGGATGCCCCTGCGTTTGCTGAATCACCTGCTCAACCACATGATCTTCGTATTGCAGGGCAAAATCGACGGTCGTATCCGGCTGTCGAATGACAGCCTCAGCTTGTTCAGCCTCAAGATAGTCGATGGTCAGAGGTTTGACATTGATAAAATAGGAGGACCAGGCCGGACCAAGTTCATCCAAAGTTTGCACTCCGGCAAAGAGTAAAGCTAATTGGGTTTGGTGCTGGATTAGATACCGCAATTCATCAAAAATCCGGGTGTCTAGCCGCTCCGCCTGCACCGCTTCACCCAACTTTTCAAATTCATCAAAGGTGAGGAGAACATTGAAATCTTGCAAGGCGGGCAAGGCAATATCTTCCAGCCACGTCGCAAAGGCCTCGAAAGGTGAGACCTCGAACTCATTGCGCTGAGGCGGGTCCAAAAGCAGACGATAGGGTCGGGCATGTTGAGCAATAGCGCGGGCGATGCTGTACAAAAACGCAGCCGTGCTTTGGGTGGTGGTTGGACGCTGCAAATCAAGAAAGACGGGCACTGTATTTCCAGGCAACAATGCCGGGAGTTGTAACAAAAATGACGTTTTCCCCATCCGCCGTGGGCCATGCAGCACCAGCGTGGGGCGATGCCGCTCTAACAGGGCATTGACCACAGCATCGCGTAACTCTTGCCGTCCCTTGAACAGATTTTTTCGATTGAGGGGCAAGGGATTGCCTGGCTGATAAGGATTGGCCACGGTCGTGGACTGGGGGGTCATCGCCAAAATATCGTCCAATTCATCCAATAGCACCCGCTGCCACTGACTGATCACAGGCTGCCACCATTCGACCGCTTGCTCTCCCAATGATGGTAGTCGCCCTTGGAGGGTATCCAAGCCATCCAGCACCTCTCGATAGCCCAACCGTTGACTGTACAAATTATCGGCGTTCAACGTCGTCTGCACCCCACCCGCAATGCCCAACAGTCGCGGGATCATCTCGACGGTATGGTGCTGCAAGGTTTGTAAGACCTCATCGGCCAACCACTCCAACTCATTAGGCGCTTCGGCAATCATTTGAGGGGAAGTACAGTTGGTCAAGGTTTCTACAGCAAAGGCCAGCCGGGCTTGATTGGCAGCCCAGCCCTGGCGAAAAGAGTGAGATATAAAGTCAACGGCCTCTAATCCCTGCTGCCGATCCAGGAGAAGGGCCTTTAACAGCAACTGATCCAGGGCAGGCAAGGGGTAAAAAACAAGATCATCCCAATAGACGGGGGTTCGCTTAAGCCGTGCCAGGGTTTGATCGGGGTCACGGGAGGCAAAAATATATTGTAGCCGGGTAAAGGGGATTTGAACCATCATAATGGGGAGCCGAACGTAACTAAAAAGACCAACCAGCAAGGCCACACCCACAGCCAGCATCGTTGTCAAGGCAAAGGGGTTGGTCAACCCAGCCACCAGGAGCCAGGTCAAGCCAGCTGCGGCCAAAACCGTTGACACACCGTTTCCCGCATGCAGAGCTAGGCCGCCACCTCCGCCCATCAGGACCCCCCACAAAATCATCAGAGCAAAGGCCCCAAAAACGCCGGGAGTTGCACTAATCACGAAGGCCCCGGCTACGCCCCCAACGATGCACATCAACAGAATATCCAACGTGTGCCAACGCAACCGTGGCCCATCAACCTCCCCTACTTCAAAAGGCATTGTGACCCGAAAGGTAAGATGCAGAAGCAAAGCCGCCAAGAGGCCCAAGCCAGCCCCTAAAATTAGGCGGATCAACAAACTATTGATTAACACATCAGCCACAAAAATAACAATGGCCAGCGTTACGCCAAAAAGGATGGTGCTGATCGCCGTCGCTAAAAAGCCAACCGAGGCTCGGCCCCAATAGCTCCAGGAAGATAAGCGTTGAGTGGGACGACGCAGTCGGTCAAATATCGAGCCAATGGTCCCCAGAATCATACTACCAGTTAGGCCTAAAGCAATCCCAGCCGTTGAACCCGCCGCTAATCCTAAGGATAAGCCAAGCGACAAGCCGAGTAGTAAACTGGCTGCTATGGCTCCAGCCAGACCAACAGACACCCCTCCAATAACAGTCAGTGTCCAGGCCACAGTTAATGTCCCGACAATTCCAAAAATTAAATCAAAGGCATAGGCCTCCCAAATCAAAATCATCTCAAATGAATTCATTGACAATCGCACAACACTGATAGTCAAGGTACTCATCAAACCAAGAATCAGCCAGGCAATAAGTTCCATCATCACGAAACGTCGGGCTGTCGAATGACGAGCGGCCAGAACTAATTGTTGTATAAAACCGGTATGGATGGTCAGGGAGGGGTGTAAGGTAGGTAGATAGGTTTCAAGCTGACGGGGCTGAAAAAAGCTCCAAATCAGGAGTTGGAGCATGTCTTCAAAAAAACGTAACATTGCCTTACGAGTCCAACTGATTTTCGGCGATCATTTCGGTAAATATACCACTAAAAATCGTCTGTTTATCGAGTAGCAAACCCCGCCGTTCTAACGCCAGGATCGTGCGAGGCTCAGGCACACCTGACTGGCTGCCAGATAATATCTGTAAGGCCGCCTGTTCATCACTACTCAGGCTCCGCCACAAGTGTTGTAAATGGGCTTGAAATTGAAACCAAAGCTCTTGATAAAGGGCCTCATAATCAACCCGCCCCTGTTGACGGGCCTGCCATAAATAGCTGGCTGTCAATTGCGTAAAGAAAGGATGCCCCCCCGCAACACGCCCCACAAAGGCCAAATCTTCCACCGTAGTAGGCATATTTTTCATCAACAAGGGCTGCCACTCATCCGCAGGCATCAACCCCAATCGATGCTGTGAAAAAATATTGTAGAAAGGTGAGGTCAAGCCACCACTCGCACATAAATCGGCCAACGGTTGGGCCGAGGCCGTCAAGATCACCATCTGCCCCATCTGAGCACACGCTCGCCAATCTTCTAAAACGTCATTAAATTCATCAGCACGAATGGTGAGGTTTTCCACCTCATCCAGACAGAGCAACAGATGCAGATTGTCGGCTTGTAGCTCCTCCAAGGCAAAATCAAAGGCCATCAAATCGCCATCCTCGGCCACTGACCACGGCTCCCGCCACAGTTGGGTCAAGGTACGGCGCATCGCCTTCATCACCCCCTGCCGGGTTCGGCTAAAGGCTTTCATCAGGTCAAGGTAAACAATCACCACATTACTGGCTAGATAGTGGTCTGCTTGGGCCCGAAAATAGTTGAGGAGCGACGATTTTCCGATACGCCGTTCGCCAACAATTGAGACAGATTGCGAAGCATTGATACGTTGAATCGTGGCCTGTAAAATATCCTGGCGGCCATAGAATTGCCGGGGGCGAACCGCTCCGCCGTAGAAAAAAGGGTTGTCCATCAGGCGGGATTTCACCGATGATTGAGGGGTAGGTGTGTTTGACAGGGAGAGATGGGGGGTCTCAATCGGTGGGGCGACAGGCGGTTTCTGCTCACTCGGCGTAAGGGGGGGCATTGTTCGGGTCGGGGGGAGTCGAACTTGGGTTTGGGTATCTATTTCCTGACCGAGCCGAGCCAGAGCTTTGGCCATATCTGCACCCGTCTGAAATCGCAAATCCCGATCTTTTGCCAAGGCCCGTAGCACCACTAACTCGATTTCAGGTGAAATATCAGCGAGAGTCGCGGGTGACTGAGGGGGGGTGTAGACGTGGGCGTGGAGCACCTGCGGGGTACTGCCTTGGAAGGGCATTTGCCCTGTCAGCATTTGATACAACACGATGCCCAGCGCGTAGATATCAGCCCGGCCATCGATAGGGCGTTGGCCAGCCGCTTGCTCCGGAGCTAGATAGGCGGGTGTTCCCACAATTTGGCCAGTCCGCGTTAAGGCGGGGTCATCAATCGCCAAGGCCACCCCAAAATCGGCCAACATCGCCTGGCCATTACGACTGATCAAAATGTTGGAGGGTTTTACATCACGGTGAACAATGTGTTGACTGTGGGCATAATTTAGCGCATCGGCCATCTGCCAGGCAATTTCAGCGGCCATTTGCTCATCAAAATGGCCAACCACCTTCAGCCGTTCCGCCAAAGTTAGCCCATCAATCAACTGCATCACCATATAGTTGTAACCAGACACATAACCAACATCTAAAACAGGTACAATGGCCGGGTGATCCAACTGGCTGGCCATCTTGGTCTCACGCTCAAAACGCGCCCGTAGATCCTCCTCAAGGCCAGGGGGTGGCGCAAATAATTTTAGGGCAACCAACTCGCCGCTCTTGTTCGTCGCCTTGAATACTGTGGCCATCCCCCCGCTACCAAGCACTGAAACAATTTGATATTCACCTATTTTTTTGTCAATCAATGCATCTGAATTCACAACTTATGCTTTCAATAGTGCCCTTTATGTATGTTAGCAGATAAATTAAATGAGCAATTCTACCCCCTCCCTTTCCTTCGGAAAGGCGCTCCCCCGGCAAGGGCTTAGAATTACCCATAAGTCAGGTAACTGGGAGAGGTGACAATAGTTGAGGCTCAGTGAGGGTCACTTGTTTAACCGATTATCAGGCTAAGCGGGCTTTTCTACCCCCTCTAACTCCCCTCCAAGGGGGAGGACCAGAGCGACTTCCCCCCTTGGAGGGGGGACTGAGGGGGGTAGAGCGACTCGATAAACCAAACTATTGCAATAATAACGTTAAGCTGATCCTAATTTTATCAAAACTCACCCTTTCACCCCCAATTTTACTTTCTCAACTTATGGGTAACGTTAAGCTGCAAGGGGTAGACCTGCTCGTATTCAACCTAATCTTAACCCCTAACTTCGAATAATCTCCAACACCTGATCACGCTTCTCTTCCATCAAATCTTTGGACATCGCTTCCAAATTGAGGCGGAGGAGCGGCTCAGTGTTAGAAGGGCGAACGTTGAAATGCCAATCATCATAAGTGATCGAAATGCCGTCCAATCGCTCGATTTTGGCATCGCTAAATTTGGCGGCCAGCTCTTCCATTTTATCCTTGGCCGAGCCTTCAATGCGGGTATTAATTTCACCCGAGATAAAGTACTTGGCTTCCAACGGCTTGAGCAGGGCTGACAAGCTGGTTTGTTTTTTGGAGAGCATCTCCATAATGATCAAAGAAGGAACGATCCCAGAGTCCGCGAAGAAGAAATCTTTGAAGTAGTAGTGCCCGGTCACTTCACCCGCGAAAACGGCATCTTCCTCAGACATGCGTTGTTTAATGAAGGCGTGCCCCACTCGCTCAACCAGCGGTGTACCGCCATCGGCTTCAATCAAATCGGGCACGGCCCAAGAGGCGCGGACGTCGTACAAAATTTTCGAATTCGGGTATTTTTCCAAGTAGTACTGCCCCATCAGCGCGGTCAGAAAATCGCCCGAGACAAATTCGCCGCGATCATCGATGGTGAAGAAACGGTCACCATCCCCATCAAAGGCGAAGCCAGCGGCAGCCCCTTCGGCGGGCACCCGGGCTTGCAACTCGGCTCGGTTTTCTGGCTGCAATGGATCGAGACCGTGGTTGGGTAGGCTGCCATCGGGGTCGAGGTACATGCCCACCAACTCGATATTAGGCAGACGGTCATAAACCCGCTGCAAAATCGGCCCGACCATTCCATTGCCCGTATCAGCAAGCACTTTCATCGGGGCCAAGGCATCAACATCAACCAAGCTGAGCACCATCTCAATAAAGTCAGCACTCAAATCAATTTCGGTCATCGTCCCTTTGCGGGTTGGGGTCGGATAATCATCGTTCTCAACGATACGGCGCAAATCCTGAATACCTTGGTCGCCGCTCAACAGTTGGGGCATCTTCTTGACCATCTTGAAGCCACTGTACTGGGCGGGATTGTGCGAAGCCGTGACCATCATCCCGGCGTGTCCGAGAGTGGCACAGGCGTAGTAGTATTGATCCGTGCTGACCATCCCGATGTTGATGACGTCAGCTCCCTGCTTCATCAAACCGCTAGTCACGGCATCAAACATCGCAGGGCTAGACAGCCGCATGTCACGTCCGACGATCACGGTATCAACTTGCAAAAATGAGGCAAACGCCCGACCAATCGCATGACCAGCCTCTTCATTGAGGTCGTCCGGATATATCCCACGAATATCATACGCTTTGAAAATTCCTGGGTTAACTTGCATGAATTACGCTCCTTTGAAAATAGTTGAAGTGGGTTGGATTGGGGGTATTGCTCAACTTTAGGCCATACCCCCTGAGGTCTTTCTCCATTCTACACCATTGTTGGAGAGGAGGAAAGCTGACGGAGAGAGGGATGCAATTCAGTGCTGGGGCGAGAATGACAGGCGGCATTTGGGCCGAACGTCGCCTGGGGATTAATCCCCAGGCTATCATAGGTTGAAGCCCGTTGAAGCAGGCTCGTCAGGGGGCTTTAGCCTCCTTCAACTTGAGATAACGGGGCGGCTTTAGTCCCACGCGAGGGTCGAAGGCGCGGGTGTCCAAATATTGAAACGCATCCGAGGGAGAGACCAGGGTGATTATTATCAGACCATCACAATCGGTTACAAACAGTTTTCAAGAATTACAAACGCAACTACAAACGTTTACAAACGCTTAGCCTGTATATTACTAGTCAGTGTCGGTTGCGCTTGTCGAAACCGGACAGTTTGTCCAGCAGCCCCTTGATTTCGGCAAGCTCAATCAAGGGGCTACGCTGCCCATCAAATTAGTCTTTCTCGGAAAAGAATATATTATTATATACCCTTCCCAATTCAAAGGAACTAATAGGTAGCCCCGCCTGTATCGTAGACAGGCATTTCTGTTTCAGCATCCCTGCTTGCAGACCAACTGGCTAGAAGACTGTGTGACCATTAATCGACGATAGCCCTCTGCGCCGCAGAGACACGCTCCCAAGGGGCGGCAGGGCTTGGCAGCAGTTCGGGATATCCAATCCCAAAAGGAGGTAAGCCATTGTTTCAAGTGGATCAAGTTTTGTAGGATAAATTGCTAATTTGTCTAGCGACTTAGGCCACAGTCAACGCAAGTTAGCAACTTACGCCACCAATTGCGTCACTCCCAATTAAACAATAAGGAGAATTAAAAATGTTCAATCGAAAATGGCGGCAGCAACGACGGGACCCCACTCGTAGCGATAGTCATTGATGAATTTGCAGAGTATTTGTTGTTTGAGCGAACGTTTGGCCCAACGACTTGGGGGGGGGTGCCGGTATTTTCTTTCACTGGAGCAAGTTCCCCCTTTTAATCTCGGCTGCGACCCCTTCTTAAAATTTTTACGTTGTCGTGAAGCGCTTGTGAAGCGCTTGTTATGGTATTCTGATTCTATTCTCGCAGGCACCCCTTACCAAATTGGGCTGAGGGGTTGGGAAGGGGACTCACGATCACAATTTCGATATGGCGATCAATTCGTTGATCACCAAGACGGCTGTATGACAACGCTATGTTCAAACGGCGTAAAAATATGACAAACCCCAACTTACCCAAAGCCCCCCAGCGGCCTTCGACCTATGACGTGGCTTGGTAGCAGTTCGGAATATCCAATATTAATAAGGAGAAATAAAAATGTTCAAATCGAAAAAATTGATCGGTATCGGGCTCAGTTTGGCCCTGGCCGGCGCCATCCTCTGGGGCAGTGGGCTGGTCTTGGCCTTGCAGATGAGTCAAACCCGCCTCACCACCGCCTCTGAGGCCAATAGAGGCAGTTTTAGGCCCAGTGTGAGTGCAGATGGCTCAATAGTGGCCTTTGAAAGTGATTCCGACTTCCTCGGCCAGGGTCTTGCCGATAATCAATTCGAAATCTGGCTCTATGACACCGCGACCATGACCTTCACCCGCGTCACCTCCGTCTCACAGGCCAATAGAGACAGTTTTCGTCCCAGTGTGAGTGCAGATGGTTCAAAAGTGGCCTTTCGCAGTGATTCCGACTTTCTCGGCCAGGGGATTGCTGATAATCAATTCGAAATCTGGCTCTATGACACCGCGACCATGACCTTCACCCGCGTCACCTCCGCCTCACAGGCGGGTAGAGTAAATTCTAGGCCCAGGGTGAGTGCAGATGGCTCAACAGTGGCCTTTCACAGTGATTTCGACTTTCTCGGCCAAGGTACTGAGCAGTTTCAATTCGAAATCTGGCTCTATGACACCGCGACCATGGCCCTCACCCGCATCACCTCCTCATCCGGTGGTGGGGGCATTAGAGGCAGTGGTGGCCCCAGGATGAGTGCAGATGGCTCAACAGTGGCCTTTCAAAGTGACTCCGACTTCCTCGGCCAGGGTATTACTGATAATCAAAACGAAATCTGGCTCTATGACACCACGACCATGACCTTCACCCGCGTCACCTCCGCCTCACAGGTCAACAGAGACAATTTTACCCCCAGTGTCAGTGCAGATGGCTCAACAGTGGCCTTTTACAGTGATTCCGACTTTTTCGGCCAGAGTATTGCTGATGATCAATTCGAAATCTGGCTCTATGACACCGCGACCATGACCCTCACCCGCCTCACCTCCTCATCCGACGGGGCCAATAGAGCCAGTTCTGACCCCAGTGTGAGTGCAGATGGTTCAACAGTGGCCTTTGAAAGTGATTCCGACTTTTTCGGCCAGGGGATTGCTGATGATCAAAACGAAATCTGGCTCTATGACACCACGACCATGACCCTCACCCGCATCACCACCTCATCCGACGTGACCAATAGAGACAGTTTTGATCCCAGTGTGAGTGCAGATGGCTCAACAGTGGCCTTTCACAGTGATTCCGACTTTTTCGGCCAGGGGATTGCTGATGGTCAAGACGAAATCTGGCTCTTTACGTTAGAGTCTGGAAGCACCCTCTATCTGCCCATCCTCTTCAAGGATTACCCTCAAATCGAACCAGTCGGTACCGCCAATCCCGCCCCCATTGCTATCAGTCCCGTCACCACGGTCGGCGAAACCTTCTTCTCCGCCGACATTACCATCCCCACCCTCCAACCCACCGGCTCCTACCACTTCTCCAGTTCACCCGACAGTCTCGCCAACATCTTTGTCGATGACATCATCGAGATCGTTTCCGAGGGCACCGTCGTCTTCAGCCACACCTTTGGCGACCCCGCTGTACTCGAGATTCCTCGGGCCACGATGGAAAGCATCGAGGGCAAGGCCGTCACCCTGCAATTCCGGGATGGCTTTGGTGAGCAGACCTCCGCTACCGCTGTCTATCTCGTCTATCAGCCTTAGCCGGGCGGGCAGCAAATGGGCCGCCCCCTCCTGCTTCGCGGGCACCCCCTCTCCCAACCCTGAGCTTATCGTTACCCATAAGTCAGGTAACCGAGAGAGGGGGCGATAGGTGAAGCTAGGTGAGGGGTGTTTATTTAACCGGTGATAGGGTTAATCGGACCGCTCTACCCCCCTCAATCCCCCCTACAAGGGGGGAAGCTGGTTTGGTCCTCCCCCCTGTGGGGGGAATTAGAGGGGGGAGAAATGCCCGATTAACCCAAATCATACAATAATCAAAGTAAGTTAGTCCTAAATTCACCCAACCCCTTGCTTTTTACCCCTAATTTTGCTTACCCCACTTATGGGTAATGGTAAGGCTGTAGGCTGAGGGGGGACAGCCCCAACGCCTGTTTGGGCTGATGTAAACGAGTGTCTGTTGTCACAATGCTTGGGACAAAATCCCTACCCCTGTGCCACTTGCGACTGGTGGGTGTTATGCTATACTCTCTAGACACATTTTTACAAACGCTGGGTTTCCTATGATCATGTAAGTTTGACCAAGACAGCTTGTATTTTCATAATCGCCCCAATTTACATCCTTACAAAAATTAGATGACCTTGTTACTACTCAATGAAGACGAGCTTCGCCAGGCAGTCACGATCCCTGATGCCATCAACGCGGTGCAAACTGTGTTTGTCGCGTTGGCAGAGGGGCGAATGATGATGCCTGGGGCATTTACGCTCAACCTCCCCCAAGTCAATGCTGAAGTTGAGGCGCGCGGCGCATACCTTAACGAAAATCCTTACTTCGTTATCAAGGTTCGAAGCAATTTTCAAAATAACCCCAATATCAACCTGCCCGCCCACCACGGCTTGATGACCGTTTTTGATGCAGCGACGGGCTTTCCGGCCGCCATCCTGGTTGACAACGGCTACATCACCACCATCAGTGCTGGCGCGGCTGGGGCCTTAACCGCCAAACATCTGGCCAATAAAGAAATCCACAACGTGGCCGTCATTGGCACGGGTAAGCAAGCCTTTATTCAGATCAAAGCCCTGATGGCCGTTCGTCAATTTGAGCAAGTCTCAGTATGGGGGCGAACACCCTTGCACACCGACAACTATGCCCGACTCATCATTGAGGATCACGATCTCAACGTCCAAATCGCCACCTCGCCTGAAGCGGCTGTGGCGAACGCCGACGTCATCATTACTGCCACGGCCAGCCCCACTCCGCTTCTTGAGGCGGACTGGCTCAAGCCAGGGGTCCATATCATTGCGGTGGGGAGCAATCAGTCCCAAAAACACGAACTCGCTCCCGAAGTTTTTGGTCGCGCCGAGGTTATCATTGTGGACAATCTACAGCAATGTGCGGCGGGCGGTGAAATTTACCACGCCCTCAAAAGCGGCATCATCTCTGAAACGGATGTCCAAGGCGAGCTGGGGGGCCTCATTACGGGCAAAATTCCAGGGCGCACAACTCCTGATCAAATCACCGTGGCGGATTTAACTGGACTTGATGTACAAGACACTGGTGTGGCCACGTTGGCCCTGAGTCAAGCTCAATTTCTTGGCTTGGGGCAACAAGTCCCCATCTCTATGATGCACAACACGTTATCCCGCCTCGGATAACGCTTGTTGCACCCATGCGCCAATGACACGTTTTCTTTCACGCCTTGGGCTCTATCTGCTCACGCTTCTGCTCACAAATATGGGCATCCTATTTTTAGGGCCAGGTAACGGTTTTCGGACATTCGCCGCCATTTTGCTGCTGGCTATTTTGCCGGGTCTGCCCTGGGCGTATCGTTTATTCCCAACATTACCATTTTTAGGACAAACTGTGCTTGGTGCGGCCATTAGCTACATCTACACCAACGCCATCTTGTTGCAACTCCACTACCTCACGGGTCCGGTTGAACAGTGGCACCTGCTCGTGGCTTTCAATGTTTTCGCTTTACTTCCTTTCGTTCCACTTTTTCAAAAACAAAATACACAAGCAGACCCATCACCAGCCAAACCAAAGTCACCCGTCTATCTGCTATCATTGCTGCTTGTGATTGCGGCTGCCCTCTTCCTCCGCTTCGGCAATCTTGGCTACAGTGAATTTCAGGGAGATGAGGCTTTGGCCATGATCTCTGCGGCCGAAGCGCTGGAAGGGCACGAGGACGCCCTTTTCCTACGCTCAAAAGGACCGGGCGAGGTGTTACTGCCGATGGCGATGTGGCGGCTAAACGGCATCATCAATGAATTTAGCGCCCGTCTCCCCTTCATCATCGCCAGCCTCGCCGCGATCGTGACCATTTACCTTATCGGCCAAGCGCTCAATTGCCCGCATCTAGGCTGGCTGGCCGCGCTCATCTTCAGCCTCAATGGCTTCACCGTCGCCTTTGGTCGTATCGTGCAATATCAAGCCCTGGTTTTGTGGATGAGCAGTTTGGCCTTTTTGCTGATACTTTACCAACGCAAAACTGGCCAAAGGCGCTACGCCTTGCTCAGCGGTTTATGCTTGGGCACTGGCCTTTTAGCGCATTATGACACCATTTTGGTACTTCCGGCGATTGGCTGGCTGTTGTTACCTAGTCTGCTCTCGGACGAAGGGCAATTTTCCTGGCTGGATTGGTGGACACGCTTCCGCAAAGCGACGTTCATTCCAATCATTCTGTTCATCAGCGGCACAGCCTTGATCAGCCTCCCCTTCTACTGGCCCTACAGCCTTGATCCCCAAGCCAATCGCACTGGAGCTTACGTCGGCAATCGTATCGGCAACGAGCTACGCAACAATCTGCCCGACTTCTTTCATTTCAACACCTTCTACAGTTCGTTTTATTACATCGTCCTGACCAGCCTCTTGGTGATGGGGGCGTTGATTTGGCTAATCGGCTCGCAACATCGCCGTCGCTGGTGGCTCGGTTTGCTATTAGGTCTTGCCTCGTTACTAATTATAGTCTGGCCCACTCTGCTTCGTTTTGAAATCAATTTACGAGACCTTGAATATGTTGACTTAGCCATTCTCCCCTTTTTCTTGCTGCTCCTTGTCGCCGTTTTTAGTCTCCCTCTCACCCGCAAAGGCACCTCAACGCAAGCCCTCATCGGCTGGCTGGCGGTGCCATTCTTGGGATACAACTTTGTGGTCGCCCTTGGCTTGACCCACATTTATACGATTGTCCCGGCCTGGAGTTTGCTTGCGGCGTGGGCGGTGAGTGGGGTGTTAGGGCGTTTGGGTGGTAGCACAGAGGAGAAAAGAAGCAGTCACTCTACCCCCTCCCAGCCTCCCCCTGCAAGGGGGAGGGGTAATAGCACGCTCTTTACCCCCAGCGGAGATCCCGTTACCGGGGGGGAGAGCTATCCACTAATCACGACATTTGCCATCACCCTCCTCACCACCCTCATCTTTGCCCCCTTCCTCTGGAACGCCTTTGTTCGGAACGACATTGAATACCTGCAAGATTATCCGGCGGGCAATCTTGGCCTGTTCTGGACGCCCTATGAGGAGACACCTAAAGCGGGGTTTTTTGGCTTCGCGCATCGCACAGGCTGGAAGGCGGTGGGGCAAAAGATTGTGATAGGTGAATTAGCGGGCGATTATGGCAGTAATGAGGAGCCGGATGTAACGATGTGGTACACCCGAGGCGCGCCTCGGGCTTGTGATTCCACCCCCGAATTTTATTTCATCGCCGATGATTTGGTGGATGAAGTGGAGACACCAGCGGATATCATTGCTGAAAGGTATGAAACGGTAGGCACCGTGACCCTACCCAATACAAAACAAATGCAGGTTTTACAACAAATCCCAACAAATTTGGCTTTGAATGAATTGTCAGATGTTGACTTGGCCTGGGCCTTTGATCAAAGCGCGACTCCTACGGCTTTTGCTCGGGCCGCCCAAGGTACCGTCGATATTAGCGTCAACTTTGGCAATGTCGTCGAGCTGATCGGTTACGACCTCGATACCCGACGGGCTTATCCTGGCGGGCGGGTACCTGTCACGCTCTACTGGCGAGCCTTGCAGCCGATCCCCGAGAACTACCAAATTTTCACCCACCTCGAAAATGACACGGTTGGCTTGCTCGCCCAAGCTGACGGCGTGCCCGTCTGCTGGACCTTCCCCACGGACCTGTGGCGGCCCGGCCAGATCATCGCCGACCAACACGCCATCGCCATTCCCCCTGATGCGCCGCTTGACAGCTATCCGCTCAACATTGGTCTCTATCATCCCGACACCTTCCAACGCCTCGATTTTCTCGATATCGCTGGTAATCCAGCGGGCACCAGTTTTCAGTTGGCAACGGTGGAGATTGTGGGGGAGTGAAATTCGAATACACAATGACCTTGCCTGCGTGGGCGAGGCCCCTCTCGAGGCCCCTCGCCCACGCAGGCAACGACCGTAGGTAAATTCACAGCTCACAAGGGCAACAATATACCTGTATTGTTGCATTATCCCAGCCATCACAGCCCCAGACCACAGGCGAGCCAATCGGATTGGGGCATTTGGGTCCATTCCACCATCTGGGCCGATTGACTAGCCCCTACGCTACTCCTTTTGTTGGTCAAATATTTCAATTCACTCTTGATTTCACCCTTCCAAACTTCCGTCCTTCCGAAAAACACCCCATCTGGTCAACCCAATCAATTATGGTATAATCTGGCGACGTTTTGCTGGAATGGAAGGGCATTTCTATTTTGACGACTATAGAACAATCGCGATTACCTAAAACCGTTGGCTTTCATCTCCCCAGTTGGCTCCTAGGCATCGGCCTCCTCCTCACAGGCATTGGTGGGGCGTTTCTCCCCTGGATTTGGCGGGAGAGTGTGGCGCTGCAATTGACAGCGCCGGGACTCGCTGAGTTTGTGAAATTTTTGGGTGAAGTACGAACGTTACAACTTCAGCCTAACCGGCTACACTTTCTCTACCCCCTCTTTTTCGCCGCTTTGAGCATTCCGCTCATCATCGAAAATCAACGGGTGCGCTTGCCGGGGTGGAGTAAATGGCTGGCGCGGGCGGCAGTTATTCCTATGGCCTTGGCGGGCATTTCGCCGGTGTGGGACCCCGATGTGCTGCTGAATAGCGAGTTTCGGATACAGACCCTACTTGCTCTATTGGTTATGGGCTTGACTGTGATCGCTATCGCCTTCAGAAAAGTCCCCTATCTGATCGGCGGGGCGACTCTATTCATCGGTAGCCTGGCCAGCCTTATCCTACCCTGGCGGCAATTTAGCCTCGTTCAAGAGGCGATTGGGCACACCTATCTTGAACCAGTCAATTTAGGCTGGGGATGGTGGGTAACCGTGATTGGGTTAGTGCTATGTTTGATCAGCAGCATTTGGTTGCTACGGGAGAAGTAATGATGAAACAAAATCATCTCCTGCTCATCGAAGATGACCCCGCCGTGGCAGAGAGTTTGCAGACAGGACTTAGGCAGGAGGGCTATCAGGTAGCGTGGCAGAATGAGGGACAGGCGGGGTTGGCCTACGTGCAAGACCACGCTCCCCATTTGGTCATTCTCGATGTTCGCCTACCCGACCAGTCCGGCTTTGATGTCTGCCGTCAGTTGCGTCAACAAGGCTTCTATCAGCCCATTCTGATGCTAACGGTACAGCGGGATGAAATGGATAAGGTCCTGGGCTTGGAGATGGGGGCCGACGATTACATGACCAAACCATTCAGCCTGCGTGAACTGTTATCTCGTGTCCGAGCCTTGTTGCGGCGAAGCTATGGCGAATTTGCCCCCAACGCGACCGATCAGCTTTTTATCGCCGATTTGGTGATTGACCTTAGCAAAAATCAGGTTTCCCGAGGGCAAACGACGCTCAATCTCACCCCAACTGAGTTCAAGCTTCTGCTGCTACTGGCGCGTCATTCGGGCCAGGCCTTAAACCGGTCACAAATTATCGAGGCGGTGTGGGGCTATGAGGCCGATGTCGAGAGCGAGCGCACGGTCAATGTCCACATTCGCCGTCTTCGTGAAAAAATCGAGCTAACCCCTGCCCAACCCCGTTTAATTTTGACCGTTCCTGGTGTCGGTTATCGTTTAGATGCTTGATTACAAAATCGTAATCTCCTCGAAACCCGCTTGAAATCTCCTCAATTTATCCTTACCCTTGTCGACACGTTGTGAGTTTGTAGCGTTTGTGAGTTTTAGAGTTTATAGAGTTTTTAGGGTTGATAGGGTGAGTGGGTTGTAACATTCAAACCCATAAAACTAACCACTATTTACTCATCACTCATTACTGATTTCGAAAGGAGATTTCTCATGAAACGAATACTTGGTAGTACATTATTGATTGCAGTATTAGCGGGTGGTATTCTCTTGGCAATGCAAATGTGGCAGCCTACAGAACAAGCCGCTGCCGATAGCCCACGTGGTGGCCCCATCAAAATTCTCGAATTTGTCCGTGATGAGGGCAATGGGCCGGTCACTGTCAAGCTAACCATTGAGCCATCGCCTGATCTTCCCCAGGAAATGCCCGCCGCAGTGGGCGTGTTACTCGGGCAAGAGGGTGACACCATCGCCATTGGTACGGGCAACATTGAGCTTGACGTTGAGGTTGAAATCACCGATGGTGAACCGCAGACAACCGTTAGCTTGAGCCACGATGGCCCTGAAAAACAAGTCGTCATCAGCCCTGACGCCCAGATTTTCGAGGATGTGACTGACATCGACTCCCTAACGCAAGGAGCAACCGAGGATGCCGATATTACCCTGACCCAAGCCATCCAACCCGTGGAGGCTTTTACTGTCAGTGGCGATGTTGAATTGCAAGTCTGGGGACAGGTCCAAGGTGACATTATCGTGGCCGATGTAGTTGTGTACGAAATTGTTGAAGAGAATTTTTAAGAGGAGAAGAGATTAAAGATTGGAGATTATAATGTTCGATTTACACAATCTGTAATTTCCAATCTCCTAATCTAACGAAGTCAGGACTTACGCAAGAATTGCGAGAAAAGGACAAAAAGGTTAGGGTCAAGGGTATGAAGAAAAAACGAATGACCCGAATAGAATATTGTCAATACTTG
>JANQQF010000008.1 GCA_028285035.1 Phycisphaerae bacterium | reverse complement strand
AACACCCCACTAACCGCGACCCGCTGGGTGATTGAAGAGTTCGCCCTCCCCACAATGCTACGCATTGCCCCACTCCCACCGGGAGGGGAGCCAGACCCCTCCCCCCTTGCAGGGGGGACTGAGGGGGGTAGAACACCCCCACCCCCTACAACGTCCCCTGAAACGCCCGTTGTTGCAGCGAATGGAACAGGTTGTCGAGGTGCGTACTCGACTGTTTCATCTTGCTAACCTGAATTTCAAATTTGTCCCAAAAGTCCAGGAAGATTTTTTGCTTCTCCATCGGTGGATACGGCAGTTGAAATGATTTTATTTGTTGAAAGTTTAGTCCTGGCTTGGTTTGACCGTAAGCAGTTTGTGCAATTTGGCGTTGTCCACCTTTATCCAGTGACAAAAACATAGAAACGAATCGAGGATAAATTTTAGACTCATTCAGTCGTAGAATCGCAACGTGTTGGCTAATATTTCCTTCTTCAAAAGAACAAGGCACAGTTGATACACGTCCAATTCTTGAGCCAGTAATTGTCAACAATACGTCATTTGGCTTGACACGTGTTCGTTTTGCTTCTGCCGTTTCAGGGGCATTTACATAAACTACATCTTCATTAGAGATATGATTCATTTGTACATCCAGTGAACGTATAAACCGGGTGCCTTGATCTGAATAATATTTTGCCCAGCCACGTGAACCGCTAGTAACAAAATTTAACAGCTCTCCAAGCTCAACAACCTCCCACCCCATCGGATTTGTGACCGGATCGCCAAACATCTCCAAAAAGGTGGCCTGAAGTAGCGTGTCCAGTTTGGCGAGAGCGGCGCGGCGTTTGGCGCGGAGAGCATCGGCCTGGTCCAAAATCGCCGCGATGCGTTGCTGCTCGGCGAGGGGGGGCAGGGGGATTTTTAATTGCTCCCAAAATACTTTTGGTACACGTTTTTGACCAGCACTTCCAGTCATTCGTTTTTCACCAATGAAACGAATATCATCTTTGCGAACGAAATGATACAGGTATCTCGGATCAAGATGTTTTTTGTTTGCTCGAAGCACGTGAAATTCTGTTGAACCAAAACCTATTTCGTGCTTAATATCTACGAGAGCGACTTTTCCATTTTCAAAACAGGGTGTTATTTTGGCAATGATAACATCATCATTTTTGAAGGGGGTAAATCCTTTACGTACATCTTTTAGCAACCGTTCCTGCTCATCTTCAATCTTGAAAGTTTGTTCGGAAACAGAGGCCATCGGCACAAAAGATACCGCTTGCCCTAGATTCGCGGTTTTTCCAATTACGTACTTTGGATTTATTTCTGCAATTTCAGACAGCTTGGTTTGTAACCAACTCATCCCAACATCTCCCGCAACTCAGCCATCCCCTGCTGAATCTCGGCCTCCAACTGGGCCAGCTCATCCAAAATAACCAGTGGGGGATCGTACTCGATCTCCTCGTAGACAATCTCTTTGTAGCGGTTGATGCTGAGGTCGTAATCATTCTCGGCGATTTCAGTTTTGGGGACCATAAAGGATTGGTCAGTGCGTTGGCGATCAGCTTCGGCGGCTCGGTTAGCCCAGCGAGCCAGGATGTCGGGGATGTTGGTTTTGCTGTGGAGATCATCGTCGGTTTGGGCAGGTTCAGGCTCGGGTGTAGGTTCGGCCAAGGGCAGGGCCATCTGGGGTGAAGGCGTGGCGGGTTCTTCTGGAATATCTTGCGGGATGAGCGGGGTGCGCTTGTCATCGAGGGAGTAGCCATCGGCCTGCATATCGTAGAACCAGACTTGGTCGGTGCCACCGCTGTCGGTGCGGGTGAAGAAGAGGATGGCGGTGGAGACCCCGGCGTAGGGTTTGAAAACACCCGAGGGCATCGAGATCACCGCGTCCAGCTTATGCTCCTCCACGATCATCTGGCGCAGCGTTTTGTGGGCCTTGCTAGAGCCAAAGAGGACCCCATCCGGTACAATCACCGCAGCCTGGCCCCCAGGCTTGAGGAGCCGCAGGAAGAGGGCTAAAAAGAGGAGCTCGGTCTTTTTGGTTTTGACCACTTGTAGCAAGTCCTTGGCCGTGCTCTCATAATCAAGCGACCCAGCAAAAGGGGGATTGGCCAGAATCACAGAGAAGGCCTCAGCCGCTTCGCCATAGCCTTGGGCCAGGCTGTCGTGGTTGATGATGGCCGGTTTTTCGATACCGTGCAGCAGCATATTCATTGCGGCCACCCGCAGCATCGTGCTGTCAAAGTCGAAGCCGTGGAACATCCCCTCTTCATAATGACGACGCAGGGCTTCATCGGTGAAGATGCCAGGATAGTGCTCGCGTATATATTCGTTGCTGGCGATAAGGAAGCCTGCCGTGCCACAGGCTGGGTCGCAGATGATGTCGGTGGGCTTGGGTGCGATCATCTCAACCATCATTTTGATGATGTGGCGCGGGGTGCGAAACTGGCCGTTTTGTCCGGCGGTGGCCAGCTTGCTCAACAAATACTCATACAAATCGCCCTTGGTGTCCCGATCCTCCATCTCGATGGCGTCTAGCTTATCGACCACGCTAGCCAACAGACTAGCCTTGTCAACGGGCAGCATAAAGCGGGCATCCTTCATATGCTTGGCAAAAGCCGACTCCTCGGTCCCCATCGATTTGATAAAGGGGAAAACGGCCTCATCGATGACCTGGTGCATTTTGGTCGGCTCAAAGTTTTTGAAGCGGCTCCAACGCAGATCTTCATACCGCCACCCTTTCTCTTCATCATAAAAGCCCTCAAGAAAGATCGGCGTTTCAATGGGCTTGCCAAAGGTGTGGGCTTTGCGTTCGCGCACGGTGTGCACCTCATCGAGCCGCTTGATAAAAAGGAGATAAGTGAGCTGCTCAATCACTTCCAGAGGGTTGGAGACGCCGCCAGTCCAGAAGCTGTTCCAAATACTGTCAACTTGATTGCGAATATCGCCTGTGAGCATAGATGTTCCTTAAGATGGTATTAGAATATACTGTATCATAGAAGAAAGTGTCGGAATGGTCAATCTGTTAGGCTTAGGGGGCTATCTCCTCAGACTATTTTTTGCTTAATTTCTTTATAATCACTGGCTAAATTTATATCACTTTCACTCTAAAAATGCGGTCTTCGAAAAATACACAAATAGAGCAGTCAATCTTTTGGTGAGTACAAGTGGAAAATCAAAATGCCCCCGGCAGGAATCGAACCTGCGACACAAGGTTTAGGAAATGGAATCACGAAATTTGTTACCGAAGTAGCGAGGTCTGCTGATTCGGCGTTGATTTCGTGACGGAGGTGCGGGGGAATGCCGACCTGATGAAGTAAAAATAAAAGCCACCGAACCGCTAGTTTTTACAAAACTGGAAATTATATGGACAATGTTTTTTAGATAAAAGCGATTGGACCTAGTCGTCTCATCTTGATCTTAACCTTCCCCTTGTGACGATGGTTAGACCAAATGTTCTGATAGATCATCCTGGCAGTTAAATGTATGATAGGGCGATTCGAGTGAGGGGCAATTAGCCAAAAGAACGGTTGTTCTTTAGTTGTTTGGCTAAACTTGATCAGTGGTAGGTATGTGACATCCCCATTTATAAATTGAGCAGGCAAGCCAAAGCTGTTAGATTTTGTCCCCTTGATGATCAACTTCATCTGGTAGATTTTGCTAGTCTCGTATTTCCTCTGAAGCTGGTTAATCACAGTTAAATCGGTATAGACAAGTTAAGGGAGGAGATATATAATGATCTTGTCTGGCTCAACTTTAGCAAAAAACTGCGGGTAATCATCGATGAGATCAAACAATAAAACAGTTCACATTATCGCCATTACGGCCCTTGGCCTGGCCGCTGGTTTGTTTATCTTTATCGCTGTCGATTACTTTCTTATTCCAATGCTACCGAGCCCTTGGGGGACAAGATTGTTTAGGCTGGCTGGGGCAATTGTGGCGGTTGTGGTCTTTGTGGAGGCGATCATTTCGATCGTCAGTAATCTGAGTGGGCTATTGGGATCAGATAAGGAAACGAAAGCGCCATCATCAGGGGGCGATCACCGTTCAATCGGCGGGGTCACGATCAATAATACAGGCAGCGGAGAAGCGGAAGTCGATCACCTGGATGCCAGTGTTACGGCCGGTGGTGATATTGTCGGTGGGGATCAAACGACCACAATCCACAACTATTTGGGTCGCTCGCCCTTGGGGCAGCCCCTACAACGCCCCCCTCGGGCGGAGCACTTCACCGATCGGGACAATGAGCTGAAGCAACTGCTGACTGACCTGCAACCCGGCAAGGTTGCCACCCTGTGTGGTCCCGGCGGGATTGGCAAGACAGCCCTGGCGGCAGAGGCGATTTGGACCTTGGCCCCCGCTGACACCCCCCCTGAGCGCTTCCCCGATGGGATCATCTTTCACAGCTTTTACAACCAATCCCAGGTTGACTTTGCCCTGGAGCATATTGCCCGTACCTTTGGCGAGGAGCCCTTGCCCACCCCTCAAGCGGCCGCCCAGCGCGCCTTGGCCGGGAAGCGGGTGCTGGTGGTGCTGGATGGGGCGGAGGATGCGGATAATCTGGCGGCGGTGCAGCAGGTGTTGGGCGGCTGTGGCGGTCTGGTGACCAGTCGGAATAATGAAAGTGCCACCGGTCAGTGGCGGGATATCGAGCGGTTGCCCTTGCCTGAAGCGATTAAGCTGCTCAAGGCCTGGGGCCAAAGCTACGCCGAGGATGATGAGGCGGTGACCCGGATTTGTGTGGTGGTGGATGGCTTGCCGTTGGCGGTGCGGTTGGTGGGGCGTTACTTGAAACAAAAGCGAGAGCCAGCCCCGGCCTATCTCACTTGGCTGGGGCAGACCCCGCTTGAGGCCTTGAACCAAGGGACGCATCGTGAGGAGAATGTCAACCGTTTGATCAAGCGGAGTGTGGCCCAAGTGGGTGACACAGCCGGGCAGGTGTTGGCCGTGGCTGGGCGGCTGGCCTTGGCTCCCTTGAGCCGAGCGGTGTTGGCGGCGGCGCTGGCCTTGCCTGAGGGTGAGTTGCGGCGTGCTTTGGATCAGTTGGTGAGTTATGGCTTGTTGTTGCGAGATGGTGACCGCTATGAAGTCAGCCACGCCCTGATCCATACCTATGCTCGGGAGCGGCTGGAATTGGCGGAGGAGGATTTGGGCCGCTTGGTGGGGTATTATGATGCGTGGGTCCGGGCCAGGGTGAAAGAACAGGCGGCAGGTTTTCGGGAGATCAATCGGGAGCAGCCCCATCTGCTGCGCTTGATTGGCCATTGTGCGGCGGTGGCACGCTGGGCCGAGGTGACGCGGCTGGCCTGGGCGATGGATGCTTATTTCTTTGTCGGCAGTTATCGCCGGGAATGGATCGAGGTGGCTAGCCTGGCCAGACAGGCCGCTCAGGAGCAGGCAGATCGCTATGATGAAGGTGCCTTTCTACAAAAATTAGGGACCGCCTACTCTTCCTTGGGGGAGGTGGAAAAAGCGATTGGCTATCACGAGCAAGCCTTAACCATCAGTCGGGAGATCGGCGATCGGCAAGGGGAGGGTAATCATTTAGGGAGCCTGGGGAACGCCTACCGCGCCCTGGGGAAGGTGGAAAAAGCGATCGGCTATTATGAGCAAGGCTTGGCCATCAGTCGGGCGATCGGCCACCAGCAAGGGGAGGGTAATCGATTAGGGAACCTGGGGACCGCCTACTATTCCTTGGGGGAGGTGGAAAAAGCGATTGGCTATCACGAGCAAGCCTTAACCATCAGTCGGGAGATCGGCGACCGGCAAGGGGAGGGTAATCGATTAGGGAACCTGGGGAACGCCTACTCTTCCTTGGGGGAGGTGGAAAAAGCGATCGGCTATTATGAGCAAGCCTTAGCCCTCAGTCGGGAGATCGGCCACCGGCAAGGGGAGGGTAATCGATTAGGGAACCTGGGGACCGCCTACTATTCCTTGGGGGAGGTGGAAAAAGCGAAATCATATATGCAACAGGCCTTGGGCATTTTTGAAGCAATCAAATCACCGTATGCGGATCAGGCTCGACGATCATTAAGTGAATTGGATCAAGGGGATTGAGCCCGATTATTTAGGTGTGAGAAGTTGTAAATGAAGTGGAGCACCCTCGCCCTACTTACGGCAATGACTCACACGCACTTCCATCATCGTGCGGTGTGGATCACCCCGGCCCAGCGAGCGGCAATAGTTATAACAGGCTTGGGCCGAGACGTGGGTGCCAAAATCACTGCAGTTGTAAAGATTGCCTGAGCAGCTACAAACGGCTTCATTGCTTGAGGGCGTAGGCTGTTCCTCCACGATGGGCTGACTGGCCCATACCCCAGGCGAATGATCGTGTTATCTGCTGAGCCAACGAGCAGATCGCCTTTTTGGTCAACGGTATCGACTGGTATACCACTACCAGATGAAAATGGAGCAGTAAAGGTGTAACCTGTTAATTCATTTAAATCAACAGATAAGATTTGACCCTGCCCCCCGATCGCAAGCCGAACGATATCACCATTGCCATTTAGGACAAGTATGTCGCCTTTCTGGGTCAAAATAGACTTGAGGATGTATTGCGTGTGTGGATCACCAAGGGTCAAATTACTCACTAGGCTATGATCCACATCCGCTGAGTTGACAAACGAGGCATCAACATCACCCTCAGGGTCTGCGACAATCGGCTTCCCTGCATCGCTACTACCAGACGAGGTTTGGATATGCTCTGATTTCTTGTAATAGGTGGTCGCTGCACCGGCGGGGGTAACTGCTAGGCTCGCACTGTCCCCGTCTTGGGTTTCGGCATTGGTCGCCAACTCCACGGCACCTTGGGCCGTGGTACTGGCAGAGGGAAGATCATCCGCAGCAAGGTCGCGAACGGATAAGGGATCACCTGCGTCGTCCTGTACCACAACACCGGGGCCAGTTGCGCTTAAGTTAGCCCCGGTGCCGCCAACCAAGAGACTAATTAGGCCTGAGATAATATCATCGGCGTCGTGGTTGTGGCTACCGATACTACCCCCAACCGAGATCTGTTCCCATTTGTTGGGTGAACTATCAGTAAATAGCCACCAACCCTTCGTCGTGATGTTGAACCAACGACTAAGGCCAGCCGTGTAGCCTTGACCTACGTTATCGGCGTTGGTGGGGTTGGTGATGGTGATGGTATGCTTGCCGATGGCGGCGTCGAGTTGGCGTAGAGGTTGATTGATGTCTTCACTGACGGCCGTCTGTCCATCTTGGGCACGTTGAGTGAAATGGTGAGTCGACTCTGGCATTGGGGTTCTCCTGGCAAATAAAAAAGCCGTTGGGAGAATATCTCTCCCAACGGCTCAGGTGACAGGGTTGACCCTGACAGGCTCAGGTGGGTTTTGGGTTTATGATGTTAGGTATGATTTTAGCACAAATGTGCTGGGGTGGCAATGGTGTCAGGGAAGATAATAATTTTAGTCCACTAATCGTCGTAATCTTTAGAAATCAGATCATCAACTATTCCTACAATTAACCGCTTACTAATGGGCTTATCCACTCCTTCTGTCCAAATTGTACAATCAAAAACGCAATCACCTCGTGCTGGCGATTCGGGGATATTGATAATGTCTCCATTCTCTCGCTTAATCGTTTCTTTTATGACACTGGTAGTCATATGAAAGCCAAACACTTCTGTATCCTCTGGATGAATTACCCAATTCGTTCCTCCAGTAAAAACACACTCAACATTGTTTTCTTGATGAAATTGAGGCTTTTCTTTTGAAAACTCACTAACTTTCAATACAGGTGGAGGTCGTTTTATCGAAATATTAAGGGGCGTTTCAGAGGTTCGATGTTCGAAATGAACTTTTATATATCTGGCCGCCGCTTTTCCCTGATTCTTGATGACTAAGAAAAAGTGCGGATAACCACTACTTACATCTACAGCATAAGGTAAAGTCTTCTTTTCTCTGATTCGGGAAGTTGGTAAATCGTTGATAGTGGCTAACCCTATGTCTAATTCAGGTTTTTTTCCAAGCTCGCGTAATATTTCATAAAGTTGATAAAGAAGTATAGGTAACCCGATAATTAAGATGACAACTTGCCACCACCCCGAAGCTGCTCCATTAGGTGAAGATGTTAATGCAAAGTAGCCAGCAATCCCTACTGGAATTCCGTGGATAAACGCTATTATTCTTAATTGATTTCTCCTTGTGTATAATTTACGAAGAATGACTTTCACGTTCCATCCTTTCCTCTAAATGTCTAACGAATTCTGGGGGCATTTTCACTTTTATAACTTCCTCGTTACGAACAAGTTTTAATTTTGGCTCAGTAAAGGCCGAAAAAATCGTAAAACACCCCATCAATACTCCCAATAAAAATAGTGTATCTGTAAAATAAGCATCGCTTTTCATAGAATTGTCTCTGGCAAGATTATATGCTTTGACAAGTGGTTTTTGTACCTCTTGAAGATTACGTCCTAAGTTTTTATTCCCAACTTCTAGAAGAAATTTAATTAACCATAAGGGAGTGTGATCTACTAACATCTTCAATTCCTGATCGCGGTCCATCTGTGGATCATGTTTAGATTGAGTATCGCCTTCTGATTGCTCCATCAGTTGAATAAAATCAGTGACAAAACTGTGGGTTTCTGTCACCTTACCTTCTAAACCACCGAGGCGTTCAGGAATAGATTTAATCTCCTCGCGGAGATTGGCCGTCGCCTCGCCAAGCTCGGCTGTTGTCACAGTAACATCATCAGAGATACCCCGCAGTGTCCCAATCGTTTGTGCCCAAGAACTGCTCGACATGATCGAATACACAATGGCTAAGATGGCTAATAGAAGTGAAGCCAAGGTTAAGGCGAAGGAGATGCGATCAGATAAATCTGGGATTGAGCCCCACTGGATTGTTAAAAGCCCAACAATGATCGCAACCAAAATACCGCCGATGTAGTAGCTGTGAATTTTGAATGTTTCCATAATGCACCCTCTCTATTAATATGGTTATTAAAGCAAAGGTTTGCTCACCTTGATCGTAACTTTAATACGATTCTTTGTACATCACTCAGAAAATTTTCTATTCATAAAACTAGATTGAATTATTATAACAAAAAAGCCCCAATTCGGGGCTTTTTCTTTGACTTGATCAAGCTTGCGTTGCAGGTTCGATTCCTGTCAGGGGCACTTACTATCCTCATGAAGCAGCCTATCGCTTATCAAGCCATTCAATACCATCAATCAACCAGATATCGTCAATATGGGATAGGGTGAGATCGATGCCCTTCGTTTCGCCATTGAAAAAAGTTACTTGTCCTTTGAGAAAGCCAGAGTCTCCCACCGTTTCAACCCGACCCCAGCGCCACTGCTTAACCCAGTCCCCCTGTGAGCGAAGTTGGGTCATCATCGCGCCAGGGCTGGTCAGATCACGAAAGCGCCTGGTGAGCAGGGTATCATATGCTTGCTCAATCGCCTCATCTTTACTTTAAGGGCCGTCATAAATTTATCGGCGGCGGCTTGTACGGGCTTCAGCCCTCTGGTGGTTGTCAAATAAAGAAACCTAAATAAGCCGCCCCCCAAAATGAGAAGCCCCCCAAATATTCCGATAAAAAGTAGGACATCTTGATTCATTGTCTTACACGCTCAACTTAAATCGATTCTTCACTGTAGCTCATCTAATTGATCTACCCCTCACTTCGTAATGTTCCGCAGTAGCCGCTTAAGCAGCCGTTGATACGTCGCATCGTCCTGCCAGTTCTGCCAGTCGGGGATGTAGTATTTTTGAATATCTTCACCAAATATAAAATCTTTATCATCCTTCCATACTTCCCCTATTCGCTCGAAGTCAACCAATCGGACGGGGAATAGGTGTAGTGCGGTGGAAAACCTGGAGAGAAATTAACCAACAATAAGAGAGGATGAGTGACAGGCTCGAGCCGCAATCTCAAATTCAGTTGGGGTAACATACCCCAGGGCCGAATGAATACGCTCGGTCATATACTCAACCTCTAACCAATGCTGTAATTGACGGACAGCATCAGCAAAATCAAGGTATTCGGTGTAATCGACATGTTCCTCCTTGAGGGTTCTGATAAAGCGTTCGACCAGCCCATTCTGAGTTGGTTGTCCTTTGTCACTCATCGAAATGATGACATCCAAGGCTAACAGAAGCTCAAGGTGAGTGTCAGCAGCATATTGACGGCCCTGATCAGAATGAAAGATTGTGGGCATACCAAAGTGTAAGGCCATCTGTAAAGCAGGGATGGTCAAGGTGTTAGCCGTCAAACGACGACTAGCGGCCCAACCCCGAACGGCTCGGGTGTAAGCATCTAAGATGACGGCGAGATAGATGAAGCGGTGACCCAAACGGATGTAGGTGATATCGGCCACCCAAGCCTGATCGGGTCGGTTGAGCCTGACACCCTTGAGCCGATTGGGAAACCGCTGGCCAGTATGGTTGCTATCGGTGGTTTGGACCCGAACCCGACCGACACTGCGACTATGACCAAGCTGTTTGAGGAGGCGTCTCACCCGACTTTCACCCACCCACCAGCCTTGCCGCTGGAGTTGAGCCAGCACTCGCCGATAACCATAGAAGGGCCAGCGCACTAAGATTTGCTCAATGGCCTCCAGCAGTCGCTTATCTTCAGCCTTGGCTTGGACTTGATAGTAATAGCTGCTGGGCGCACATTCCAGCGTTTGGCATAGAAAGGTCACTGGATAACTTGTTTTGAGTTGAGCAATCACCTCTCGTTTTTCCGTCGTTGTGACCCCAGCCAACTGGTAGACTTTTTTAGCACCTCTAGCTCCATCGTCAAGCGCCCCACCATTCGTTCTAGTTCGGCCACTTGGGCGACTTGCTCTGTTGTTGCTTCGGCTGACTGACGGCTGTTGTTAAAGATGCTGGGTGCTTTATCCATAAATTCTTGCTCCCAGCGGTACAAGAGTGAATCGGTGATGTTTCGTTCTCGACAGATCTGCGCTTTACTTTTTTCACTGCGCATCGATTCCAGCACCGTTTCAAGCTTAAATTGCGGACTGTATTTTCGACGTTTTTTACTCACGATTTCTGGCTCCTTCGGCTAGTATACTCTCTTAACTGCCTCTCCAGAAATCCAACCGCATTACAAAGCGTCCTGTCTAAAATTCCATATTTTGGAGGGCAAAGTCTCGAAACCCTCTCAAGGAACTGTAGTAACTTACTCATTTTATTAATGGTTATCAATATTGATGACTTTATACCTTAAGAAAGTATCAAAAAGCTGTTTTCGAGCATCTGACGAAGGCTGAAGGCTATTTTGTTTGTGATAAGAAAAAACAAAAAGTTGGAGCCACTAAGTTAAAAATAAGAGCGATCGATAATTTATTTGATAACAAGTGGCAGATAAACCTTACTCAATTTAACATCAGCTAAGATGCTCCAATCCAAAAGTTGGGGAGAGATTTTGCCAGGGGCTGGGTCCATTTCAACCTTTAGCTTTAGACTTGGGTATTGATTGGGGTTGACACTAGTCAGTGCTTGACCAGGAACAACATTCGTAATCAGAGGGGTATTATCTAAAGCCAATACCGTAACAGTTAAGGCTGAGGCATTAGATATGATAGCTGTATAAGAAATACTGTTCCAAGATTCAAGGGTTAATGTAGGGGTATAGGGAAGGCTTAAGGCCATCCCAGGCATTGATTTGTTGTCCAATTCTAGCCGACCTTCATCACCAGTTAGTAGAGTGATATTCATTCTAGTATCAGCATCAATGCCGTCAGTGGATGTGAATCTGTCAAGCCAATGAGGTGTACTGACTAATATATATGTTGTGAAATTTTTGGTTGTTTGACTTAAATAGGACTCGTTTACTGGATTTGGAAAGCCCTCTAATTGACGCCATTCATCATCTGCGGCAATCCATTTGAAGATACGTAAAGTTAACGGGTTAACTTCTCCTAATCCTGTGTTGGGATAAAACAAATTTATGATCATATCGCCGTCACTACTAAAGTCGGCCCCTGATGCTCCAAGTGAGTAGGGTTCACCTATTATTTTGATCCCTTCTGGAAAGGGTTGGAATAAAGCATTGGTTGGCATAACGATGATATATTTATCAACATTTAAACTGTTTTCATTCAGAATAAGCTGTGCATTACCATCCTCAGCCGTAATAGTTGTATCTTCAGTGTTATCTACAAAATAACGACGGATAATAAGGGGTGGCGTTTCTAAAGCAGGCGAGCCGCAAACTATCTCAATATCGGCTACCTCGATATTTGTACCCGGGGGGAAAAAGTCATCTTCATGTCCCGTATAGATACCACCATTATATTGGGTTTCAATAGGTGCTTTAGCACCTTTATACTCAACAAAAAATTTGGCGTCATCATTACAAATGTCAGGCACTTTCCCCGTAAAGGCTGTAATGGCTGTGCCGTCATTGCCTCCAGGAATAGCATAGAATGGAACAGTCCATAGAGTAGCTTGTTGGTGTGGTATCGCCTTGTGTACCTTAGAGTTTGAGGTAGGTGCAATGAGCCAAGCTCCTGTAACCAACATTCCGGATGAAAACAGCAGGATAACGAGTAGTTTTTTCCCCCATAATGAGCAATGAAGTTTAAGCATGATGGTCTCTCCTTAATATAACAATGAGTGATGTCTCAAATTCATAAACTGGCTAAGTATAACCCCCTGTAAAATGTTGTAATATAGCACTTGATTTAACACTGTTACCTTATTTTTGTACAAATAGAAGGAGTTTCAACTTTTTCGTTCAAACAGGGCAGGTTTCAACTGCGGAAAAATGGTAGTTATAGTACTTTCCCAAAC
>JANQQF010000007.1 GCA_028285035.1 Phycisphaerae bacterium | reverse complement strand
TATTTGATTTTCGTGCGACAATATCCTTCTCCTGTTTGGTTTTTTAGAGGCTTTTCCTACCCTCTATTTTACCAGACAGGATTTTCGTATACGTTCTTAAACTCCTCAAAAAAAACTTGTATATCCTTAAAGAAATAGAAGCAAAACAAGCAGATCAAATAACACTTCGAGTTGTTAATCAAATTGAGGATTATGAACGAGCTATAGATTTAACAGAAAATGCTCTTAATGAGGAAATCAGTTCTGAACAGTTAGGCGAAGGTTTGGCGACTTTAGATCTCGACATTAATAGAGTTGTGATTGTTGTCAAAGAAACCATTCCGAAGCAGGTAGAAGAACTAATTGCTGTTCTAGGTGAGTATGAGTCTCAAGAGGATTTGAAGAAGATATTTGAGGAGCAGCTTAGCGAAGTGTTTTATTTGGGATTGAGGGTAGGTGGATACTTTGAAAAGAATGCAAAAACAAATATTGATAACTTTAAGTTGAAAAAAGATAAAGCTGGAAATATTTTTTATCAATGGGATGAGTTGTAATAAAGTATTCAATAGTATTTGGTCATAGATTTACTATCATATTATTGAAGTATAATAGCTCCTATTTAATTACATCTAAAGTCAGATTAGAACTTTTCATAGACAGAATAATTAATGATAACACAATCTCCCACCACCCATCCAAAAGTAGAAATTGTCTGAACTTTTGTTGCCTCAAGAGACCAGCTATAATAGACTCTACATCGTGGACATTTAACAGAATGAGGATAAACAGATGAGTGTAACTCAGATAAGCTTTCAAATATCAGAACGTATTTTACAAGCGTTGAATCAAAGCCAAGATGAGTTTGTGAGTCAGATGCGTCTACTGACGGCTTTAGAATTATTCCGAAATCATAAACTTTCATTTGGGCAAGCGGCTGAATTGGCAGAAATGAGTCTTGAAAGATTTTTGATTGAGTTAGATCATCACGCCATTGATTTGATTGATTACGATACTGTAGAGTTGAGTCAAGAGCTTGAAAGCTTTGATACATGAAGATTGTGACCAATACCTCACCCCTGATCGGTTTTGCTATATTGGGACAGTTGGAACTATTGCCATTGATTTTTGATGAAATTTATATTCCGCAGGGTGTTTTTGAAGAAGCTTCAGCGTGGGGCAAGCCTTATTCTAAACAACTTAAGATATTTGCCACTGATAGAATTAAAATTGTTCAAAATAAAATAGCAGTCCAACTTTTGAGTAAGGATGTTGATAAAGGCGAGGCCGAGGTCATCGCTTTGGCTTTAGAGGATGAGATCAACAATGTCCTGATTGATGATGTGAAAGGACGTAAGATAGCTAAATTGCACGGCTTGCATCCGATTGGTACGATTGGGATTATTGCAAGCAAAAAAAATAGATCATATTAACGAAATTAAATCGAGTTTAGACAAACTGATTTCCCATCGAATCAGAATTGGAAAAAGATTGTATCAACAAGCTCTAGAGTTGGCAGATGAAAATGATTGAACTGTTGATGCGTTTGTTTAGGGTTAAGGTAAATCACACAGATAAATAATCCAGCAAATAATTGCCGACTACGCTGAATATTCCCCAAGCCAGAGGGAGACTGAAACTATTCCACCACTCCCCCACCCCAAATTGCTTGCCAATTCCTCAGCCGAATGCTAGAATCGCCTGTACACAATTTTGAAAAAAGCGATTTGATATGCAGCCTCGTCTAGCCAAGCTAGCAGATGTTAATGCTTGTTGCCAATTAAATATGACCTACGTGACGGACTATGTCTGGCAGATGCGGACCAATGAAACGGAGCGAGCCACCGATATTCATTTTGATACTGTCCGTTTACCTCGACCGATGCGGGTCGATTACCCTCGGCTGCCCGAGGAATTTGTTGATCATTGGGAACAAAAAGGGTGCTTTTTTGTCCTCAATGATGGTAAAGAGGTGGTTGCCTTTATTGATGCGATTCCTAACCGCTGGCAAAATATGTTGTGGATCGCGAATTTAGCCGTCGCTTCGCCTTACCGTCGTCAGGGGATAGCGACCCGCCTGTTGCAAGCCGCTCATGAATGGGCGTTGCATCGTCATTTAGGCCAAATCACCCTCGAATTGCAAACAAAAAATTATCCGGCCATCTGTTTCGCGCAAAAGCACGGTTTTCAGTATTGCGGTTACAATGAACGTTATTACCTCAATGGCGATATTGCTTTGTTTTTTACACGCTCAATTTAGTTGAAAAGATTAAAGGCTCTCGCTTGAAGGATGACTGAATGGCGGGAGATGATTGTAATGATCCTATGTTAGAAAATCTAACTGACCCTATTTTTGTCTTATCTCGATTGAATGAAATTCTGTCCGCCGCTATTATCATTTTGGCGTTCTCTTTATTTGTTTACACCTTGACGAAAAATCGTAAAACGGCGGTGGGCCGCAGTTTTGCTATCCTGTTGGCGTGTGTTTGTTTTACCTATGCCGGTGATGTGGCCTTGTTTACGGTGGAGAATGTTGAAGCGGCGACGGCTTGGCTAAAGTTTCAATGGATCGGCATTGCCTTTATGCCCGCTGCTTATCTTCATTTCGCGGATGCCCTGCTACGAATGACAAACGCCCATTCCTCACGCCGTCGCTTTACCGTCATCACGGCTTATGTCTTTGGATTTTTTCTGGTTTTGTTAGCGATCCAAACCGAGCACCTTGTCCGTAATCCCTTTTACTCCCCTGGCATTACCCAATTTCGGGCGGGTCCTTTCTTCTGGGTCTTCACCGTCTACTTTTACACAACCGTAGCTTGGGGGCTTTACAAAATTTATATTGCTCGGGCTCGCTGTTTGACGCCTGGCATTCGACGCCGAATGACGATGTTGGCCATCACCTTTGCCGCGCCCGCTCTCGGGGTTTTCCCGTACATGCTCATCGCTGGCGGGGCCTCCAATCTCCCCTCGGTCATTTTGTTGAGTACACTCTTCCTGGGGAATATCGGGATTGGCTCGATGATTATGGTGATGGCTTATAGCGTTGCCTTTTTTGGAGCCTTGTCCCCTGATCGGGTGGTAAAACACGATCTTGTTCACTTTTTTCTACGTGGAACGGTCGTGGCGACATTGGTCATTTTTGTTTTCCTGGCCTTCCCTGGTCGTGACATAATTTTTGGCCTGCCCCGTGAGTTTATGCTGGCGACAGCTATTGTGATGGTGATTGTGTTGGGTGAGCAATTTATTAGCAGTGCCAAGTCAACGATTGATCGGTTGCTCTTCCCTCAGGATCGGGAGGAAATTGCCTGGATTACGGAATTAGACCGACGGCTGGTGACAACAAATGATTTGCAGCAAGCCCTGGAGAACGTGTTAACCGCTCAGTGTGAAATATTGCGTATAGACACCGGATTTGTCTACAATCTTGGCGCACGACAAGGGCCCCGTTTGGAAACGTATGTCGGTGATCTGGAGCGAATTGAACGAGCCGTGGCTGAGATTAATGTTAATGATCTGGTCACAGATCGCAATGGAAATACTGGATACTATTTCATCATTCAAAATGAGTTTTGGTTTGTTTTACTTCAGGATAAGGCTCGCAATCATTTTCTTGGCTTACTGGGCTTAGAGGCTCGCTCGGACACCTATGATTTAACGCCAGAGGAAGAAGAAGCGATGTCCGAACTCGTGTCTCAAGTGGAGATGGCGCTTGAGGATCGCCGTCTGCAACGTGAGGTATTTGATGCCCTGAACAACATCATTCCTGAAATCGAAAAGGTTCAGCGACTTCGTAGCGCCGCCCGCTATACCGGCTCCCCTAGCTTGGCGGTATTAGCCGATAGCCCAATTCATGAACAGGATTTCCCAAAAATGGTGCGCGATGCCTTGACTCACTACTGGGGCGGCCCAAAGCTGACCAACAGCCCTCTGCTTGGGCTGCGCGTGGTTCAGGAGGCCTTGGCTGAACACGATGGTAATGCTGTACGGGCGTTGCGCTCTGTGCTGGGGCAAGCCATTGAAAACCAACGTCCTGATGGCGAACGTCATCACACCACCGCCGAGTGGTTGATGTACAATATTCTTGATTTTAAATTTGTCCAAGGAATGCGGGTCCGTGATATTGCCCAGCGATTGGCAATGAGCGAGGCCGATCTTTATCGTAAGCAAAAACTAGCCATCGAAGAGGTTGCCCGCACCCTCAGTGAGATGGAGTCGAATGGGAGTACTATTACGACAACGCCAGAAACGGTCGCTAAATAAAAACCTCTACTTCCCTAACCTTGGTCGTCCCGTCGCTGTTGCCCGCACCACAATCTCAACCAACATTTCCTCACCATCACTGACCGGAACAATCACATCCTTGCGTGAGATTTTGACCTGTATTTCCCCAGCCCCGGCCCGTTCTGCCTCAAGCTTGGCCAACTTGCTGACCTCGACCGTGACATATTCATCAGCCTTCGTCAAGTCTCGGAAGTCTGTGTTGCCTGTCGGTAAATGGACCCGGAATATATCTTCACCGACGGGGCGGATCAGACCCTCGATTCGTTGCATAATCCCGCCCGCCACAGCGCCAACGGCATTTGCAATTTCGGCATGGGGGGGAATGACCAGCCGGGTGTGTAGATGTTCGGCTACCTGCGGATAGTAGGTCTGGACTGGGCCCCCAATCGCAACGATAGGGCGGTGCATGTACAATTTTAGCTCAATCAGGGGATCGGCCTCTCTCAGACTGGTCATTGCTCGATCGACTAGCACGCGGCGAATGGAGGCATAATCATCTAAGTTGAGTTGGTCTGTTTCAGCCAAAGCCGAGGCAACCAAAGCTCGCCCAGATTGAACCACGACCTGATCAATAATTTTGTGACAAAATTGCTCGATTTCTTTCGGTGAGCCAGTTGCCTTACGATCCAAATGACGTATCCAAAGCGCCGTCCCCAATTTAGCCGCCTCAGGCTCCCAATGTTTCTGAAGCCCCAAGACATGAGCGGCATCACTTGGGGTCAGACTACTGGCAATGACCAACCCTCGTTTGAGTAGCCGTTCCATCCCTCGTTTCAACAGCCGATTTTCCACCAAATCGTGCATTGGGATCGGTCCTTCTTGCAACCGATCCCAAATTTCGCTTTGTGCCCTGGAAAGTCGATGGTCCGTAGCCGTTCCGCCTTGTTGGCGCATAATAAATCGTCCGGCAAAACGATCGATCACTGGCTCTTTCATTTGTTCTTGGAGAATTTCCAGGATCTTTGGATCTTGGTGGGCTAATAGGCTAACCGGGACCACTCGCTGAGGGCCGACCACCACCCCTTCCTGTTCATCTATCCGCACCTCGCTGTCGCCACCCAACCCGACAGTATAAATGGCGACCGCCTCAACCATCGTTTGCCAACCACCCACAACGGCCCCAGCCTTATCTAGAACAGGTTGACCATCTCGCAGAAGCGCGATATCGGTAGTAGTGCCACCCATATCAACTACAAAGACGTTATCTTCTGTAGCCAATTGCTTTGCGCCAACGACGCTAGCCGCTGGTCCAGAAAGCACTGTTTCGATAGGGCGTTCCAAGGCCATCTCCGCCTTCATCAGGGAGCCGTCTCCTTGCACAACCATTAGGGGCGCATCGATATTTTTCTCATCAAGCATCCCCTGAACAGCTAAGATCAACTGTTGTAAAAGGGGGATTAGTCGGGCATTTAAGGCTACCGTTACAGCCCGCCGTGGAGCATCAAGGTTCGAGGTTAGCTCGTGACCACACGATACAGGGAGGTCGGTTAATTCCCGAACCAAGGCTTTTACCGCCAATTCGTGTTTTGGGTTGCGGACCGAAAAATATCCAGAGATAGCAAAAGCTGATACTTGGGAAGCATAGGTCAAAATAGCCTCACGCGCTGCTTCCAAGTCCAAGGGCATTTGCTCTTCGCCCCGGGCTTTGTGCCCGCCATCAATAAATATGACAGGGTCACTGCCAAGGGCCCGGGATAAGCCCGATTGCTTTAGGGCATCGGGGTGATATCCCAGCAAGAGTAAGGCAATTGGGCTGCGACGACCCTCAACAACCGCATTTGTCGCCAAGGTTGTTGATAAGGACACGAGTTGAATATCAGGGAGTGGATCAGTTAAAACGGCATCAAACGCCTCACGAATCCCTATTGATAAATCGTGTTTTGTGGTTAGAGCCTTGGTTGAGGTGATAACCCCATCCGCATCATCAAACAAAACGGCATCAGTATAGGTGCCCCCAGTATCAATTCCTAGAAAAATTGACATATCAAATATTCCTCAAAAAAGATGAAACGGCGATCAACAGAATAAGTTGATCCCCGTTTTAGGTTCGGTTGTGCTTGAGCCAGACGTCCCAGCTACTTTCGCTTCAATGCGAACAGGCCTTCAGTGTGAGTAGGCGCTCATATTTGAACGCCCGTTCGTATATGAACGTCCTTCACGCCTGAACGGGCGGAGTATACGTCTAATTTTAATGATTGCCAAGATATTAGATATTAATTTTTAAAGTGGCCGTAACTTTTTTAAAATTTTTAGGACATGTATGTAAGCCAGACAACACCGCAATTAATTGGTCATCCTCTAAACCCCGTGATACCGCACACATCCTCATCGGCCTGCTCAACAATGTCTGGATTTTTGGGCAGGCCGCATCCTCTTTTTCGGTCAATCAAATAGAAATAATGAACAAAATTGGTCACTCTCCTTGAGATGTGGTACAACCCATTTTATGCGTTCAACTGTCTTTATTTCTATTTTTCTAAACTTGATATGGGCCTTTATTCTAAATGTTTCACCGACGTCGTCTCCGCCTCTGGCTATTTTTGAGCAATATCAACCACAGGTGGCTCCGATTGGTGAGCAGGTGGCCATTAATCTTGACATTACCTACACTGACCCCGAAAGTTGGACTCACAGCATTTACCACCCATCCGCAACGTTTATCAAAATTCATTTTGACACCTTTGCATTGCGCCCTGATGATTATCTAACCGTTTCAAACCCTGCTGGCACCGAAATTTATCGATATGACCATCAGACTCCGTCGCACAAATCTGAATTCTGGGCAACCTCAATCAGTGGCAATACGGCAATTATCAAATTACATACCTCATCAGCGCCAATTACGGCAGCAGACTCTAAATTCGGGGCTGTGATTGATCGTTATGGCTGGGGCTATGATTTGACCAACTTACCCACCTCGCCGATTACACCCTTTTCCACCTGTGGCAGCAATGAGCGAACCGATGTGGTCTGTTATGAGGCCTCACACCCAACCGAATTTAACCAAGTAGCCCCTGTGGCGCGGATGGTGATGCCAGAGGGTGTTGGCTCGTTCACCAGCTGTACCGCGTGGCGCATCGGTCCCAATAATCATATGATTGCCAATGAGCATTGCATCGAAGATCAAACGCAACTGTCAGCGGCTGAATTTTGGTTCAATTATCAACGGACCGAATGTGGTGGGAGTGAACCTACCAATGTGGTCAAAGTGACGGGCGATCAGTTGTTGCTTGTTGATTATCCGCACGATTTTACTTTGTTTACGGTGAATAATTTTGAAACCATAACCGACTTTGGTTATCTCACGCTTGACATTCGTCCACCTGTTCTGGATGAAGAGATTTATATTCCGCAACACGGTGGGGGCAATCCAAAGGAGTTTGGGATTGAGAGTAGTGAACATAGTGGGAATGTATGTCGCATCGATGATGAGAGTCGTGCCAGCCCTCGTCCTGATATTGTTGTGCCAGATACCGATACTGCCTACAATTGCGACACAACCACGGGGAGCTCTGGTTCGCCCGTCATTGCTCGATCATCGCACAAGGTAATTGCCCTTCATCATTGGGGTATCTGTCCCAATAAAGGGGTGCGAATCGACAAGATTTGGCCGATGATTGAGCCACAGATATGTGGTAATACCTCACCGCCGACACTGATATCACCCACAGATATGTTGACCCTAACCCACAATGTCCCCCTATTACAGTGGGGTGAGATGATTACGACCGCGCAGTATCAACTTCAGTTGGATACAAGCGAGACTTTTACTGGCCCGCTTGTTATTACGCAGACCACAACTGCTTACACTGTGACCGCACCTCTAACGGACACAACTTACTTTTGGCGGGTTCGAGGCCGAAGTAGTTATGAAAATTGTGAGACCTATAGTGATTGGAGTTCAATCCATTCATTCATAGTGGATACATCCCAACCCCCTATTGACCCACCACCCATTACGCCTGCAAAAGATTGGATCTATTTGCCGCTGATTTTTATCTCATAAGGATTGATGATGAAATTTTTTCGAATACTTTTCTTTGGGCTAGTGATTCTGTTGTTGATCAGCCCCCTTTTTTATTGGAGTAGCGGTCTGGGCCAAAATGCGGCTGATTTATCTACGGCACTGATCCGGCACGAGGATGGGAGTTTAAGTAATAGCCCAAAGGCTGAGGCCCTGCATACGCTCCTGCGCCCCATGCGGATCCAGCGGATATTACTGCCACCATTGCTATTCCTTACCTTTCAATTGACTGGTGGTGCGGTTGCTTTCCGAAAATGGCTAGATACGAAGTTTGATGGAAATGTGCTCAAGTTGGCTTTTCTTGATCGATGGCTGGGTGAAAATTTTGGCATCACCTTGCTTGTTATTGTTAGCTTTGTGACCCTCTTTGATCTTAGTTGGTTTCTACTCAACTTGCCGCTTGCGTTTTATCGCAGCTTTATTTTGGCCCATCAATTTGGCTTATCTGCCCATACTGTAGGGAGCTGGTTCAGCGATTGGGGGAAGAATGTGACCATTGCCCTCCTGACGGATCTTGTGATATGGGGCGGCCTCTTTGTGCTTATTCGTCAGATGCCGCGGCGTTGGCCTGTAATTGGTGGCGCGATTTTGGCTGTCTTGGCAATTGGCTTTACCTTGTTCGCCCCACTCATTATTACACCGCTCTTTTTTGAAATCCAGCCACTAGAAGAACCAGATTTAAATGAACGTATTGTTGCTTTGGCCGAACGTGCTCAAATGCCTGTAGACGGGGTCTTTGTCATCAACGCCAGCAGTAAGACCACCCAAGTTAATGCCTACGTGGCAGGCTTTGGTGACTTACAGCGAATGATGCTTTATGACACGTTGATCACAGGCTATAGTTCCGATGAAATCGAGGTGGTGTTGGCGCATGAGTTAGGGCATTGGTATTATCGGCATTTGCTGTGGGGAACATTGGGGGTGATTGCTGGGGGCTGGATCGGCTTGTTTGCCTTGCGCTGGTTGATCAATCGAAGCTGGGGGCGGCTCAACCTAACTGGCCCAGCGGATGTTGCTGGATTGCCTTATTTGATGGCTGTTGTTTCAATCGTCACGACCTTATCCCTTCCCTTCCAAAACGGCATTTCCCGCTATGCTGAACGGCAAGCCGATGAGTTTGCCTTGACGGTTAGTCAAAAGCCTGCTGAATTTATCTCGCTATTTGAAGGTCTATCCGAACAAAATCTATCTTCGGTTAATCCTCCCTATTGGGAAAAAATAATTTTCGCCACACACCCGCCGACTTCTGAGCGTGTGCAAAGGGCTAAACAATTTCAAAGTCGGTAACATCGCGGTAACACAGATAGGATAGAATTAAGAATTGTAAACGGTGGATTGTAAATTGTAAATGAAATTAGGTTTGTCAGGAGCATTCTGTGTTACTTAATCGCCTCAAGGTATTAACCTCATTTTGTATTGCTTTATTTCTCATTGGCATCTCCCTGATTGTTATCCCATCTAGATTTGTTGACGCCCGGGAGACATCGACCTGGCCGGATATTGAACTGGTCAAACGTTTTGAGGGGTTTACCCAGCCTGTACATATCACCCACGCGGGAGATGGAACGGGCCGCATTTTTGTAGTTGAGCGATCAGGCATAATAAAGATTATTGAAGATGATGTTGTTTTAGGGACACCTTTTCTGGATATTGAAGATAAAGTGCAAACGGATGGTGGGGAAGAAGGTTTGTTGAGTGTGGCCTTTCCCCCGAATTATGCCTCAGATCAGCATTTCTATGTCTACTATACAAACAATAGCAGTAACCTCATTATTGCTCGATATGGATTGTCTTCAGCCAATGATGCCGATGAAAGTAGCGAGCAGATTATCCTCGACATCGGCCATCCAACCTATCGAAATCACAATGGTGGCCAATTAGCGTTTGGCCCAAATGATGGATACCTTTACATTGCGACAGGGGATGGCGGTGGGGGTGGCGACCCAGATGAAAACGGCCAGGATTTAAGCACATTGCTCGGGAAGATTTTGCGGATCGATGTGGAAACGGGAGATCCTGCCACCTATTTTAATCCAGCCAGCAACCCCTTCACCAGTAACGCGGCCCAGCGGGATGAAATTTGGGCGTATGGGCTGCGTAATCCGTGGCGGTTCTCTTTTGATCGACAGACAGGCGATTTGTATCTTGGCGATGTTGGTCAGGGGAGCTATGAGGAAATTGATTATCAATCAGCCAGTAGCAGTGGCGGCGAAAATTATGGGTGGAACACAATGGAAGGGGCCCACTGTTATAACAGCAGTAGCTGCGATCAAACCGGCCTGACTTTACCAGTCGCCGAGTATGTGAATGGGTCTGATTGTTCGGTCACGGGTGGGTATGTTTATCGTGGCTCAAGTTATCCTCGAATGCAGGGGATTTACTTTTATGGCGATTACTGTAGCGGCAAGATTTGGGGGCTACAACAAAATGGGAGCAGTTGGGACAATACCCTGTTGCTTGATACCAGTCATTTTATCTCAACCTTTGGCGAAGATGAGGCTGGTAATCTTTATCTAACCAGTTATACAACAGGCGAAATCTACCAAATTACAGACCCAACCCCTGATCTGAGTCTATCGACCAAACAAGTGACGCCACCTTATGGCAAAACAGGCGATACATTTATCTACACCATTAGCCTGATAAATGCGGGTGACCCTTTAACCCAAACCACGTTTTTGACTGATACGCTTCCAGTAGGCTTGTCCTATGTGACAAATACCCTGACTGCGACGCTTGGTACGGCGACCTACAACTCATCTGTAATTGAGTGGACTGGTGATATGAACCCTACCTCGACCGTGCAAATCACTTATCACGTCACCGCCACAGGTGTTGTGACCGGGGCACTGCAAAACGTAGCAATCATCGAAAACCCAATTGTCACTTCAGTAACACTGTCTAACACAATCATCATTGATGGGAAACAGATTTACTTGCCGGTGGTGCTGAAGTAAAATTTTGCTATGTTTTATCATTGAGAACCAATTTTTGTCGTTAAATAGATTATTCCGTATTGCGTATTGCGTAGGATAGAAAACCAAGACCCCCTACGCAATACGGGATATGTATGACGCCTAACCGTAATCAGTGTATCTCCAAACTTCCACCAAACAAGCATACCTCTCAACCCCGCCTTAACCCCCATAAAATTGCACTTGACTCTACCCCACCATCTTTTATAATTTCTCCGGTCAAAATACATAACCGGGGTTTTACCTGTGAATATTCTTGAAGCAAAGGGCGTTACAAAAACGTACACGATTGGAGATCGCCAAATTCGAGTACTGGATAACGTCTCTTTTTCTGTTAGCAATAGCGAGTTTTTAGTAATTAATGGTAGCAGCGGTAGCGGAAAATCGACACTGCTTAGTTTGATGTCTGGTCTCGACCAACCCTCTTCAGGTCAAGTGATTGTCAATCAAACTGATATCACCCATATGACCGAGGATGAGTTGGCTCCCATGCGGAATGAGTTTATCGGCTTCGTCTTTCAGTCATTCCATCTGGTCCCCTCATTGAGCGCCTTAGAAAATATTATGTTTCCAGCTGAACTGAAAAAGGATAAGCAAGCGCTTGGTAAGGCTGAGACTTTACTTAAGCGAGTGGGCTTGCAAGATCGGGCTGATAACTATCCCCATCAACTTTCTGGGGGTGAGAAGCAACGGGTGGCCATTTGCCGTGCCTTGATCAATGACCCCAAACTTGTTTTTGCGGATGAGCCAACGGGGAATCTTGACTCAAAAAATGGCGAGGCTATTTTGGAGCTGTTACTTGAATTGCAACAAGAGCGGCAAACGACCCTGGTTATGGTCACGCACAGTCCTGAAATTGCCGAGACTGCCGAGCGGGTGATTACCTTGCACGATGGCAAAATTAGCACCGACGAGTATCGCCATGCTGCATAGCCGTTTTATCCTTCGCCAATTGATGAGTTCCCGTAAACAGGCTACCGTATTTGTTTTCTGTGTGGCTCTATCGATTGTAACATTGGTATCCTTGGGGGGGCTGAGCGATAGCGTCAATCAGGTGTTGGAGCAAGATGCTCGTAAGCTTCAGGCCGGTGATATTATCGTTGAGTCAAATACCGCGATATCCTCTGACATCAACGACATTGTTGACGCTGAGTTGGCTCAGGGAAATGTTGAACGAGCGTTAGTTTATCGTTTTATTTCAATCGTACGTCTCGTTGATGAAGATGATTCCCTCCTATCGACCTTGAAGGTGGTTGAACCCGGCTATCCATTTTATGGCGAGGTCGAGTTGGCTTCGGGCCGAAACTTTGCAGCGGTGTTAGCCTCTGGTAGTGTGATTGTTGAGCAGGCTCTCCTTGATCGGCTCCAAGTTGCTGTGGGCGATCCACTACGAGTCGGGGAAGCGACACTGACGATTGCAGATGTGGTCTTGACCGAGCCAGATCGTCCGGTCAACTTCTTCACCCTTGGTCCCCGGGTGTTTATTGCTGCTGCGGATTTAGAGGCCATTGATCTCATCAAAAGGGGGAGCGTGGTCAACTATAAGTTGCTGCTCAAAGTGGCTGATGAGTCTGAAATGAATCCACTGGCGGCTCGACTGGAAGCCGTGGCAGAGAAACAGGAAACGGTCGATACCTTTCAGACCGCAGAGTCGGGAGTCCAGGAATTTCTCGACAACTTTATCTTTTTTCTCAGCCTCATCGGCATTTTTACGCTCCTTCTTGCGGGAATTGGTACACAAAGCGCCCTGGTTGCGTTTTTGAAGGAGAAAGAGTCGACGATTGCCGTTGTCAAAACATTGGGCAGTACCAGCCGTTTTGTTACCATTCACTATCTGGTGGTGGTTATTGCCCTGGGCTTAATCGGCACGCTGCTCGGCTTGGGTCTGGGCCTATTACTGCAGAGCTTTTTTCCGATTCTCTTTGCTGACTTGCTCCCGCCCAATGTTGAACTCGTCATCTCTCCACGAGCAATCGTGCAAAGTTTTTTGCTCGGGCTATTCGTTGTTTCCGCCTTTACCTTTCTACCGCTCTATCGTCTCAATGATCTCAAACCTCGTTTTATTTTTCGCAAGGAGGCAACCCGCTCTAAACGAGGCTGGCCATTTTATGGCACCATCGGCCTGATCTTTCTCTTTTTCGTGGGGCTGGTATTGTGGCAACTGCGTGACATCACGGTCGGGTTATATTTTGTCGGTGGTGTCCTGGCCCTTATCCTGTTGACCTCTGGAATCACCGAGGTGACACTCTTTTTTCTGCGAAAACGACGCTTGCGTGAATTGGCTTGGCGACAAGCGCTCAAAGGTCTGTTTCGTCCGCGCAATGCCACCCGTGCCATCATCATCACCCTCGCTACCTCGATGGCTGTTGTCTTTACCATCTATTTGATCGAGCAAAATCTCGACGCCTCCTTCCTACGGGCCAGGCCTGATAATGCCCCCAACGTCTTTTTCATCGACATTCAACCGGATCAAGTGGATGATTTCGGTGACGTTTTGGGGTTTGAGACAGCCTACTATCCCCTCATTCGGGCCGATATTGTGGCGATCAATGGTGAGGAAATTGATCGCCAGGCCGAGGAAGAACGACGGGGCGATAATTTGGGTCGAACTTTTAACCTGACGTATCGGAGTGAGTTGCTTGAAGGGGAAGAGGTCATCGATGGGCCAAGCCTATTTGCTCCTAATTTTGAGGGCGCTCAGGTCTCGATTTTGGATGAGATGTTTGAAATTCGTGATTTTAACGTGGGCGACACCTTGTCATTCCGGATTCAAGGCGTGCCGTTGGATGCAACAATTACCAGCATTCGCAGTGGAGACGAAGAAGCCTTTATCCCCTACTTTAATTTTGTTTTACCGGAAGAGATACTCAAAGATGCGCCCCAAACGGTCTTTACAGGAGCGCGGGTCGAACAGGCTGAAATTCCTCAAATTCAAAATCGGATTGTCGCCGCTTTTCCGAATGTGAGTGTGATTGATGTGACTGAGGTGCTCAACACGGTCGCTGATGTTTTGGGCAAGTTATCTGTCATCATCCGCTTCTTCACCTTTTTCAGCATCATCGCTGGCTTGTTGATTATCATCAGTTCCGTCTTCGCCACGCGATTAGCCCGCATCCAAGAGGCGGTTTATTTCAAAGTCGTGGGGGCCACGAGCCGATTTGTCTTGACGGTCTTCACCTTGGAAAATCTGTTGCTCGGCTTTGTCAGTGCTACGCTGGCTTTGCTTGTCTCCCAAGTCGGCAGTTGGATCATTATCACCTTCGCCTTCCGTCTCGATTACCAACCCTTTATCATTGCCAGCCTGTTGATGATTCTCATCACGATGTTTTTGGTCATAACTGTAGGGATGTTGGCTTCGCTATCAATTTTGCGACAGAAGCCCATTGTCTTTTTGCGGGAGCATACGGAGGAGTAGGGGCTGGACGGTTTGGATAAATTATCATCCAAATCAATTTTATGGTATGCTTTTGTACTGATTTTTAAAAAAGAACCGGGCCAAGCCCGGTTTTGTTATCTAGGATAAACGATTATGGCAAAGAAACGACGAAATCAGAAAGAGCCAAGCTTTTTTCTGCTGACATTGGGCTGCCCCAAAAATGTTTACGACAGCGAAGGCATTAGCGAGATGATGCTACAGGCTAGCTACAATGCGGTTGAGGACCCGAATAAAGCGGATGTGTTGATTGTGAATACATGTGGCTTTTTGCAAGCTGCTAAGGATGAATCGATTGAAACGCTACAAGAATTGGCATCGATAAAAAAGAAGAACCAACTGTTGATTGCAGCGGGCTGTATGGCCCAGCGCTTTGGTAGCGAAGTAACCCGACAAGTCAATGGTTTGGATGGCTTGATTGGCACTCGGGCTTGGGCTGATATCGTACCATTTATTCAAAAATTGCGGGCTGAAAAACGGCCCGAACCCCTCTATCACTTGCCTGAAACAGGTGACACGGTTCTGGAGACGGTTTCCCTCGATCGGCAGCAAGTGGAGTTTGGTCGAGCGACCGCCTATCTCAAAATCAGTGATGGGTGTTCAGCGCCTTGTGCGTTCTGCACCATTCCCAGTTTCAAAGGACTAAATCGTAGTCGCCCGCGTGAGCACCTACTGGCCGAGGCACAGCACCTAGAAGAAGCTGGCGTACAAGAGGTAATTATCATCGCCCAGGACACCACCGCTTATGGACGCGATTGGGGTGAGGTGGATGGCTTGCCTTCTTTGTTGGAAGATTTTGTCAATATTGCCCCTGGCATTGAGTGGTGGCGTTTGATGTACGCCTATCCCGGCCACGCCAGCAACAAACTGGTCGATGTGATGGTGGCTCATCCCCAAATCATTCCCTACATCGATATGCCTTTGCAGCACGGTCATCCCGATACCCTCAAGCGGATGCGCCGACCGCACAATGTCGATAAGTTGGTCCGCTGGATCGAATACTATCGCAACAGTATGCCCAATGCCGTGCTACGAACCACATTCATCGTGGGTTATCCTGGCGAAACCGACGCCGAATTTGATGGCTTGCTTGATTTTATGGATGAGGTCGAATTTGATCGTGTCGGGGCCTTCACCTTCTCTCCCGAACCGGGGACGCCCTCGTTTGATTTGCCCAACCCCGTCGAAGAGGCAGTCAAGCAGGCCCGCTGGGAGCAACTGATGGCCTTCCAACAGCCGATTTCCTTGGAACGCAACCAACAGATGGTTGGCCAACGGCTGGATGTGTTGGTGGATGGCGTTGGTGATGGGGTCAGCATCACCCGCAGCTTCCGCGATGCGCCCGAAATCGATGGCTATGTTGTCGTCGAGAAGGAGTTGCCTGTCGGCCAGATGGTGCCTGTCTTGGTCACTGGCGCAATGGAGTATGATTTGGTGGCGATGCCTGCCGATGAGCCAATTATGGTGGTGTAAGCGTGTCTACACTCATTCAAGCCAAAGTTGAGCAAGCCGTTGGCATATTGCAAGAACAGGATGTAGATCTCTGGCTGACGTTTGTCCGAGAGACAACGGCTGGCGGTGATCCAATTTTGCCGTTGATTTACGGGCACGATTTGACGTGGCAAAGTGCGTTGCTTATTCATCGTTCTGGTGAGCGCATTGTCATTGCCGGACATTTTGATGCAGAAGCGGCTCGACGAACGGGCGCATACTCAGAAATTATTCCCTACCATCAATCCATTCGGCCTGTGTTGCGAGAAACTTTGGCGCGACTTGATCCACAAACGATTGCGCTCAATTATTCAACCAATGATGTCCACGCGGATGGTTTGAGTTATGGGTTGTATCAAATTTTGCTGGAAACTTTGGCTGATACGCCATATATCAATCGGCTGATTTCAGCAGAGGCAATTATTCGAGTCGTGCGAGGGCGAAAAATTTCAGAAGAAGTCGAACGGATTAAAGCTGCGATCGAGGTGACCGAGGCAATTTATCAAAATACGTTTGATACGTTAAAGATTGGGATGAGTGAGCGTGATGTTGCCAATCAGGTGCTTCAGCAAGTGACTGATTTAGGCCTAGAGACAGCGTGGGAGTCTGAACATTGCCCAGCGGTGGATACAGGGCCTGATTCGCCGGTAGGGCACTTGGGGCCGACCGACATCGAAGTTGCTCCTAGACATCTGATCCATTTTGATTTTGGGGTGAAGAAGGCGGGCTATTGTTCGGATATTCAGCGGATGGTTTATGTCTTGGCTGCTGGTGAGACAACCGCCCCTGAACCTGTACAGCGGGCATTTGATGTGGCTGTTGAGGCTATTCAAGCCACTGTGGCGGCGATGAAACCGGGTGTGTCAGGTTGGGAAATCGATGCGGTGGCGCGAAAAATTGTTGTGGATGCTGGCTATCCCGAATTTATGCATGCGACGGGACATCAGCTTGGTCAAACGGTCCACGATGGCGCCGGTGTACTTGGCCCCCGCTGGGAACGATATGGCGACACGCCGGAATATTTGCTTGAAGCGGGACAGGTATACACCGTCGAGCCGAGCATACCTGTCCCTGGGTATGGTCATATCGGTTTGGAAGAAAATGTGCTGGTCACTGAAAATGGGGCTGAGTTTTTACATCAGCCCCAAACTGAACTCATTTTGCGATAATCCCTACTTATAGACAAACCAGATAAATATCGGAAAATTAAAGTTGTCATGTCATGCCCGACTGGTTTTGTCGGGCATCCACCGGGTCGTAAACGATGGACTCCCGCTAAAAGCATGCGGGAGTGACATACATCGATTGTACGGATTTTAATTGATTCCTCTATTAGCTTTTGATAATAATTGGTAGCCGAAGTGTGTTCGGTCCGCCGCGAGCTCCGCCAAAACTAACCTCATCCAAACAAACTGTAGCCAGTGTTGGGGCGGATTGATTAAGATTGATCCGTGCTCCTAGGGTGCCTGTGTAAACCTCGTCTAGCCCCAAATCAAGCCAAGTATGTTTCCAGGTGTCATTGACTTGCTTTGTTGTAAAGCTAGTGATGGCAGTTACCCCATCCGCGCCTAGGGCATTGACTGCAAGCGTATCATCCCCATCCCCGTTACTCACTTTGTACCACAATGAAAGTGTTGGTCTGAACATGTTGGATACAACTTGAGTTTGGGTTAAGGTTGCATTTGTGGAGAAACAGAGGCTTTTGTCCCCGCTCCGATGGCCTGTTGAGATAAAATTTGTTTTCGTAATGTTGTGGGTCCAGGCATCGAGATTTCCATTTTCGAAATCACCATTAACGATCGCATCATCTGCCGGACGTAGGGTGATACTTATTGGTAGGGCTGTTTGCTCATTAGGGATTTCGGCGACGATAGGTTGAGGCAAATTAAAATTGCCGAGGCTACTAACCGTGAGCTTAAAATCACCGGCCCCAGTGAATAATGCATAATTCCCGGTCAGATCAGAGGTATCGGTTAGACCATTACTAGCGGTAACGGTTAGGTCATTCAGTGTGGTTTCGCGATTATCCATGACTTGCCCATAAACGACCCCTCCGAAAGTGATTGTCTCTTCTACCCAAGGGCCAGGAACCTCATGGGAGTCACCCCCATCTTGCTCGTGCCAGGTTCTGGCTCGAACGATGTAGGTTTCCCCTACCTCAGCGGCAAATGTGCCGTTTGTTGCCGTGGAAAAATCATTGCTACTATCCAACACCTGTAAATCGGTCCAATCTGTCTCCGATGTTTTTCGATATTGCGCTTCATATCCTTTGATGGTAAAGCCACTGCGGGCGATGCCACTCCAAGTGGCCTTAATGTTGAGGGGCGCGATTTTGGTTAAGACCAGCGTGGTGTCATTGGGGGCGATGTCAAAGAAGGTGTCGTCTATCCAAACCTGATTTGAATTTGGGGTAGAGGCCTCTTCAATACTGCGCACCCGAATGAATACAGTCATTGTCATGGCTTGAGCCTGCGCCCCCACCCCTGGATAAAACCAATCGACATCCAAGCCTTCTTCGGGACTCCAGACCACATTTGGGCTGGTGGGGTCCGTCCCCCCTAAAGGATCAATTCCGACACTACGGAACATCTTTCCATGCGCTTTGCTACTTGTCGTTTCAAAAACTTGTAAGGTTCCAGCTTGAAATCCATATGTTTCGCCGATGCTTAAGCCTGATATCTGTTGGTAGATGCCCGTATCGAAAAGCTCAGACGACCACCATACTTGGGCATTTGAGCCATCTCGCTTTTCGGTAAAGGGGCTTAAGTTAAAGGCAGCCCAATCAGAGGATGAAAAAAAACGTAAACGTCTGCCTTCCTCATATGTCCCATCTGATAAGATAAATTTTTCCCAACCCTGAGCCACCTTTAAATCCCAGGTTCGGCTAAATGGGTCGGTGTAGGTGTCATATGTAACGAATGGCTCTTCTAGCCCATCATTCGTAAGCAAATTGGCGGCTTGGAGTATGATTGGGAAGATTATCAAAGCGGTTAGAAGAATGAGGGTTACGGATCCCCATTTTTTGAATTGCATAAAATTAAAGATACCTCCGATATATTTGTTCAAAAAAATTGTTGTAATAACGGTATGAACTTAACATACCCTAAAATAATCAATTTTAAAATAGGATTTCTATCTTAAGGTTATGAGGAATAAATTGTGGATAAACTGTGGGTAACTTGGGGAGTTATGCTGAGAGACTTAAAAAATTTAAGAGAATTATGGCTCAAGGGCTTATGGGAGATCAAAGTTATATTGGGCCAACATGTGATACATGACAATACCCACACTAGTGGCCAGATTAAGGCTTCGAACCCGAGGATGATTTTTCATTGGGATTGTAGCACAGGATGCAGGATGAGTCTGAAGAAGCCATTCTGATAAACCTGCATCCTCTCGGCCAAACAGAAAACTGTCTCCTGGCTGTGGCTTGATTTCAGTGTAGGGGCGGTCTACTTTTGTGGTAAGTAAATGGATTTTGGCTGAGTCCAGCCCAGCCAAATAAGTGTCTTTATCAGCAATTTGTTTAATTCTGACAAACTCCCAATAATCCAGCCCAGATCGTTTTAAGTATCGATCACTCATTGAAAAATTGGGTTGCCCGACAATGATTAGCTCAAGACCAGAAGCTGCACAAAGTCGGGCGATGTTGCCTGTATTTTGCGGAATTTGAGGTTCGACCAAAACGACATTAAACATGAATAGTGAGCGGGTCTCAAATTCGATTAACGTCGTGAGAACCACTTTCTCGTCGTCCCGCAGGCGTGATTTCGATAAATTCAGCGTTTTCTTGCAACTCTTCAATGGTCTTGGCCCCGCCATAGCTTAAACCAGAGCGCAAACCACCGATGAGCTGATAAATTAGCTCTTTCACTTCACCGCGATAAGGCACGACAGCCTCAACACCTTCGGGGACGACTTTATCCCAATCCTCTTGACTTTCGGCACTTTCATCATCATCTTTCTTCTCGACGGCCTTTCGTCCGATTGCCGCACCAAGCGAAGCCATACCACGAACAACTTTGACCTTTTGCCCATCACGAATAACCGTTGCCCCTGGGGCTTCCTCACACCCAGCAAACAGACTACCAATCATAACTGTTGACGCACCAGCAGCCAGGGCTTTGACTAAATCCCCCGAGGTTTTGATCCCCCCATCAGCGATGATTGGAATTTCGCGACCGGACTCAGCAACACCTTCTACACTATCCATAATTGCCGTGAGTTGGGGGACGCCGAACCCAGTCACAATTCGGGTGGTGCAGATTGAGCCTGGACCAACACCAACTTTTATGGCATCGGCACCTGCTTCAGCTAAATCACGCGCGCCATCTTTTGATGCAACATTTCCGGCAATAATTTGTGCGGCGGGGAAGGATGAGCGTAATGATTTTATCATTTTGATGCAGCTTTCGGCATGACCGTGGGCAATGTCCAGGACGAGTAGATCAGCCCCCGCATCCAAAAGTGCCTCGGCTCGCTCCATATCATTGGCTTGAACGCCGATGGCCGCACCCACCCGTAACCGTCCTTTGTTATCTTTTGTTGCATGAGGATGTTGCTCTTGTTTTACAACGTCTTGGGCTGTTATAAGACCAACTAACTGTCCGTTTTCATTGACGACAGGTAGCTTTTCAAGCCGATGTTCGTGAAGAAGGACACGGGCTTCCTGTAATGAGGCTTCGGCGGTGACACTAATAATTTCATCGGGTGGTGTCATCACTGTACTCACCTTTGCTAGTGGATTTGGCGCAAGGATAATATCCCGCTGGGTCACTAGGCCTATCAGTTTCTGGTTGCCATTTGTCACAACCAAACCGCCGACATCATATCGCTGCATAAGATTGCGGGCTTTGTCAATGGATGCATCCTCAGCAATGGCGTGCGGGTCTTCAACCACAAAACCTTCAGATCGTTTAACCTGTTGTACATGACGAACCTGATTTTGGATGGTCATAAAGCGGTGGATAATACCAATTCCACCAACGCGAGCCATGGCCACCGCCATTGCCGCCTCAGTCACTGTATCCATATTGGCACTGATGATAGGTAGTCGTAATTGGATTTGTTGGGTTAATTTTGTTGATGTATTGACATCTTGCCGTGAAGCAATTGCTGATCGCTTTGGCACAAGCAAGACATCATCAAAGGTTAAACCTTTAGTTTGACGAAGTTTCATTTTATATTCTTTCTTGGATAATACCTACAACTCATATATTTGATTTTAAGACTCGCATTCTACTTCATCTTTGGGTATCCAGCAATCGCTGTCAAAGCGTTGATGCTTTGATTATCTTGAGCTTTGGCTCTTTGATTATCTCTATGTTAAAATGAGAAAAATGTCGCACAAGAGCACCTTGACCTTATAGCAATTGTGGACTACAATCTGAATAACATAGGTAAGGAATAATTATGTCCTCTAAAGAAATTATCTCCACAAGCAATGCCCCAGCCGCAGTTGGTCCCTATTCACAAGCCGTACGTTTAGGAAATCTAGTTTACACAGCTGGTCAGATTGCACTCGTTCCAGATACTGGGCAGTTAGTGAGTGATGATACTGAGGCCCAAACTCGTCAAGTCATGGAAAACTTGAAAAATGTGTTAGCGGCTGCTGGAAGTAGCTTGGATAATATTCTCAAAACAACGATTTTTGTCACTGATTTGGGTGATTTTGTCCTAATCAATAGTATATACGGTAGTTTCTTTGAAGTTGACCCTCCTGCTCGAAGCACAGTTCAGGTTGCTGCGTTGCCTTTAGGGGCAAAGGTTGAGGTTGAAGCTGTTGCAGTAGTTTCTTAAGTTGTTCCTATTTTTGGAGTGTTTGATTTTTGTTTGGACTCCAAGTATAATGTGTATTGCCAAAAGCCCCTTAAGAGGAGATCTGAAAGTTCATGGCAGATGAACAAACCCGCTTCGGTAATAATTCGGCCGATTGGGAGGAGAATGATCAAATGATGTCGATGGCCGAGTTGTTGGACCAGCAAGAAAGTTTTTTCCGAGTATTACAACCTGGAGAGATTGTTCGAGGTGTTGTTGCTAGCAAGCGATCCAATGAGATTTTGATTGATGTTGGTGCTAAATCAGAAGGAATTGTAGATGCTCGGGATTTGGAAAATTTAAGTGCAGAAGAAATTGCCGAAATTAAGGTCGGTGATGAAGTACCCGTGTTTGTCCTCAATGTTGATGATGATGAAGATCGTATTCGACTATCGCTCAGTCAGGCGAGAATCGAAAAAGATTGGGATGAGGCCAAACGTGTATTTGAAGCCGGTGACTCTGTTGAAAGTAAAGTCATTGGTAACAACAAGGGGGGCTTAATCGTTAACTTCGGTCTTATCCGAGGATTTGTCCCTGGCTCTCAGTTGGCCAATCAATCTGGCTCTCAACGCCCTGGCCGTTGGAATCAAATGACTGGTGAAACTTTACGTTTGAAGATTATTGAGGTTGATCGTTCGCGAAATCGTCTAATCTTCTCTGAGAAAGCCGTAGAAGCAGAGTTTCGTCAGGAAAAAGCTAAGCTGTTGGATGATATTAAAGAAGGTGATATCAAAGATGGTCGCGTGACAAGTTTGGCTAATTTTGGTGCTTTTGTTGATATTGGTGGGGTGGATGGTCTTATTCACTTGTCAGAATTGGCCTGGACCCGCATTTCACACCCTCGTGAGATTTTGAATGTCAATGATGAAATTCAAGTGTACGTGCTTAATGTCGACCAGGATCAACAGCGGGTTGCACTTAGCCTCAAGCGTCTCCATGCTGAACCCTGGACAGAAGTTTTTGAGCATTACCAAATTAATCAAATTGCAGACGCAGTTGTGACAAAAATTACTGATTTTGGGGCATTTGCTCGTATTGATAATCGTATTGAGGGGTTGATTCATATTTCAGAATTGTCCCATAAAAATGTCAATCATCCTCGTGAAATCGTGTCTGAAGGTCAAGACTTAAAAGTTCGTATCATTCATATTGATCCTGAGCGACAAAGAATGGGATTGAGCTTGAAACAGGTTGACGAAAGTGAGGATGAGGATTGGTCAGAGTATCAATCTACTAGTAGTGACGAAACAGATAGCGAAAGTGGTAATGCCTCAGAATAGTAATTCTGTGATGATTACTATTTTCAACCTACATTAATCATTACATAGGAATATGTATGATACCGTAGATAGTATATGAAAACTCTTTTAGGATTGTTTCACTTTAACGGTTTCTGATAAATTCACAGGAAATTATTAAATGGCTGATAAGTTTGATCGTTTTACCAAGCGTGCCCGTCGCGTTTTGACTTTGGCACAAGAAGAAGCACAACGTCTCAACCACAACTACATTGGCACTGAACACCTTCTGTTGGGATTGGTACGTGAGGAAAATGGAGTTGCAGTTCGAGTACTACGTGATTTAGGCGTTGATCCACGACAAATTCGGGAGCGTGTCGAGCGGACCGTAGGCCGTGGTCAGCGTGCTATGTATGGAAAATTGAGCCTTACCCCACGAACAAAGCGAGTCATTGAGCTTGCTGTTGACGAAGCTCGTCGTTTAGGGCATCACTATATTGGTACCGAGCATTTGTTGTTGGGGCTAGTAAGAGCTGGCGAAGGTGTTGCCGTTGATGTGTTGAAGGGACTAGGCATTGGGTTAGATAAAGTTCGCTCACAAACCGCACGAGTGATGATGGAAACATCGTCACAAAGCCCATCTTCAACCTCGGCAAAAGAAGGTAATAAGAATACACCACTTGTTGATCAGTTAGGGACTGATTTAACGGCTCAGGCTCGTGAAGGAAAGTTAGACCCTGTGGTTGGTCGACAAACGGAAATTGAACGGGTTATTCAAATTCTCTCTCGCCGAACTAAAAACAACCCCGCTTTGATTGGTGAGCCTGGTGTTGGTAAAACAGCAATTATAGAAGGTTTGGCTCAACGAATTGTTAATAACGAAGCCCCCGATATTTTACTTGGGAAACGTGTTGTTATGCTTGATGTTGGTTCCCTGGTTGCTGGTACAATGTACCGAGGCCAATTTGAGGAACGACTAAAGCGAGTTATTGACGAAATTAAAGAGTCTGGTGCTATACTTTTTATTGATGAGCTTCATATGTTGGTTGGGGCTGGCTCTGCTGGTAGCTCAGTTGATGCAGCCAATATCCTTAAGCCAGCTTTAGCTCGAGGTGAGCTTCAATGTATTGGAGCCACAACCTTGGAAGAGTATCGCAAGCATATTGAAGGTGATGCAGCTTTAGAGCGTCGCTTCCAATCGGTTATGGTTGATGAACCAACAATAGAAGAAACAATTGAAATTTTGAAGGGCATTCGTAGTCGCTACGAGGCACACCATAATTTAGAGATCACAGATCAGGCACTTTCTTCTGCGGCTCATTTAGCAGCACGATATGTAACAGATCGATTCATGCCAGACAAGGCTATCGACCTAATTGATGAGGCAGGTGCGCGAGTTCGCCTTTATAAAGTGCCATTTGCTTCTGAGATGGCTGAAGCAGTTACTCGTGAAGATGATGAGCAAGAGCCAGTGGAGGCTGAAGAATACTTCTCTGATGCCTCAGATGTTTTTGATGACCTAGATAAAGAAGAGGACACACCAACAAACCAAGCTAAAGTGACGGCAGAAGATGTCTCTGAAGTTGTTTCTATGTGGACGGGCATACCCGTTAAGCAACTTGCCACTGAAGAAAAAGAGCGTTTGTTGCAAATGGAAAATGCGCTACACAAGCGGGTCATTGGTCAGCACGAAGCGATTGAAGCAATTTCTAAAGCCGTTCGTCGGGCTCGTGCAGGTCTGAAAGATCCAAAACGGCCGATTGGTACATTTATTTTCTTAGGGCCGACAGGCGTTGGTAAAACAGAGTTGGCCAAGGCTTTAGCTGAATTTATGTTTGGTAGTGAAGAGGCGCTCATTAAGTTGGATATGAGTGAATTTATGGAGCGACATAACGTTGCTCGTCTTGTTGGTTCACCTCCTGGATATGTTGGCTTTGAAGAAGGTGGACAGTTAACTGAAGCCGTTCGCCGTCGACCTTATAGCGTTATACTTTTTGATGAAATTGAAAAAGCCCACCCCGAAACATTTAATACCTTGCTCCAAATTATGGAAGATGGTCATTTGAGTGATGCTAAGGGGAAAAAGGTAGATTTCCGTAATGCTATTTTGATCTTAACCTCTAATGTTGGTGCAGATCTAATTAAACGAGAAACAAGCCTTGGTTTTGGTGTTAAGCGTGATGAGGCTCAGACTGAAGAAGAAGCCTATAAATCTATGCGGAAGAAAGTTATGCTGGAGATGGAACGAATGTTTCGTCCAGAGTTCCGTAATCGTTTAGACGGAATGGTTATTTTCCGAGCTTTAACTAAACAAGAAATTACCGAGATTGTTGTATTGCTGCTAAATCAGGTACAGGAGCGATTAGCTGAACAAAATATCACCTTGATTGTATCTGAAGAGGCGAAAACATTGATCGCAGAAGAAGGTTACGATCCTGATTTTGGAGCACGTCCATTGCGTCGGGTTATCCAGAATAAGATTGAAGATGCTTTATCTGAGAAGCTATTGGCAGGTGAGTGTACCTTAGGTGATACGATTGAAGTGGTTGTAGAAGATGAAGAGTTTGTGCTGAAAGTTATTGCTTCCTCAACAGAGGAGCCTGTTGAACTTCCCGAAGCAATTGCGTAGAACTGACGTTACTTAACAACAAAAAAGCCCCAAGTTATGGGGCTTTTTTATTTTGTAGCCAATTATATTACTTATTTTTTAACTGTAATTGTATTGTTTCTATCAAATTACTCGAGCTAAATGGTTTCGTAAGATAAGCATCGGCCCCCATTTTGGTTGCCTTTTCAGCTTCACCTTCTTGACCAATTGCAGTGATAATGACAATCGGAATGTTACTTGTTTCTTTATCTGCCTTAGCCGAGGCCAAAAATTCGTGCCCATCCATATTGGGCATCGAAATATCACAAGTGACAATATCAGGCTTTTTCTCTCGTAAGTATTTTAACCCTTGCAGCCCATCACTTGCCTGCAAAGTTTGATACCCGACACGTTCTAACATTCGTGCCGCTAACCGGCGAATATGTACAGCATCATCAATGATTAAGACAGTTGCAGACACAAAATACGTCCTGGCTTGTAAACTTTGTTTGTTAATTTATTGGAAGTCTTTAAAGTAGACTTTGTTCTGCTTGTTGATATGTTGGGTGAACAGAAAACACCCGATCAAGCATGGTCAAGCGGAATACTGTTTGTGCCTGTGGTTGGATTCCACTCAAGGCAATATTGCCCCCGTTTTCACGTGATGTTCGTAAACCAGAAACCAGAGCCGCTAATCCAGAACTGTCAATAAATGGAACTTGTTCTAGGTCAATAACAAGTTTAACATCATTCTTTGTTAAGAAATCTTGGAACGTTTCTTTAACTAAATCTTTAGTGATAGCGTCTAGTCGACCTTCGAGGTGAATGAGAATAATACCTGTATCAAGTCGTTGATGTGATATTTTCATAATAAGCGAAGAAAACCAAGCTAGTCAGCTAAACTTTCTTTGGCCAGGTCGACAGAGTCGTGTATCTCAAAAACACGATCAAACATTGTTAGCTCAAATAATAAACGAGCTTGGGATTGAGGGGCGGCTAATTTTAGATTTGATGCTTCACCGCCTAAGGTTTTTAGCCCCGAAACTAATGATGCAAGACCAGAACTGTCAATAAATGGAACACCTTGTAAATCGACAATGACTTGAGTCACACCTTCCTCTGTCAAATTTCGGAATACTTGTTTGGCTTCTTCAGCTGAACGAGCATTTAGGGCCCCATTGAATGAGACAATACTAGTTGTCGGATTTTCGGAGTTAATAGAAATCTCCATTAATTGCCTCCAGTGTGGTTGTGATTAGAATAAAATTGATGATTTGATCCGGTTGTGTAAAGTTTGTACAAAAGGGTATTTGATACAAGAATAATACATAATAGCAAAAATGTCACAACCATCTGTCAAACATAGCTCCTGACTTATTGTAATCTTGAACGAACCAAGATGCAATTTACGCAACGTACTATAAAATAAGGGTATCTATTCTCTTTCCCCAGCTTTTGTTGGGAGTAATTTTAGTAGATACCAATGGTTACCTCGTTTTGGATGATGCTCATATGAGACAACATCCATAATTTGGCGGACAATATGCAGGCCGTATCCCCCTTCTACTAAGGCATAGGGGTCTGTTTTGGGCTGTGGAACGGTATTTGGGTCGAAGCTTTCACCCGTGTCATAAAAATCTAACTGGATGCCATTATTAAGTAATGTGATACAGCCATCAAGATTGCCCTCACTCTTTGCATAAGCATGTTTAATGATATTGGTACATATCTCTGATATGGCCAACTCAATCAAATATACAAAATCATCCCCATTAAAACCACTTGGTAAAGACGGCAGCATTCGACAACTCTCAGTAATCTTTGCCGTGATTTCATTGAGATGATCTAAATCGGCAGGATAAGAAAAGTCTATTGTCTTGATAACGGTTGATATATCTTGAGGTTTTGCCATTGTTGACTGTGGATGCAACTTGAGGATAAGCATTGTTGCATCATCTCCTCCTTTTGCCCCGCGACGAAAAGCAGAGATTTCTGATTGAATGAATTGTTGGATTTGTTCGGGTGGTTCATTCGCCCGAGATTCAAGAATGTACATTAGACGATTCAGGCCAAATAAATCACCATTTGGTGATTGGGCTTCTGTAATTCCATCTGTATATAGGAGAAGTGTATCCCCTTCTTGAAGTTTTATTGGATGAGGTTTAGTGCTGTTGTAACCAAAAATACCGATAGGAAGCGCTGTTGAACGTAATTGTTCAGTTGTTCGTGAAGCGTCACGCCACAATAAGACTGGGGTATGACCTGCGCTTGCATACTCTAATGTTCCCTCTTTTGTATCAACTGTGGCAACGAACACAGTAACAAATGAGTCGGCTCGACTTAAATCCTGATGTAAAACGTGATTTGCCTGTTCAATAATTTCTTGTGGCGAAGCCCCTCGCATGGCCTCAACACGTAATATTGTCCGTGTGACAGAGGTTAGCATAGCTGCTGGAATGCCTTTGCCAGAAACATCTCCCATTACTAGGGTTAGGTGACAATCATCAACAGTTATAAAATCGTAGAAGTCACCCCCTACCTCTGAGGCCGGACTTGAAGATACCGCCATCGAGATGTTACCCATTTGAGGTAAATTCGTGGGTAATAGACTTTCCTGGATTTCTGCCGCAATTTCTAGCTCACGGCTTAAACGCCCTTCGATAATTAGCTTCTCGTGAATAAGAAAGTTTTTTATAATCGAGCCGATTTGTTGTGCTAATGCTGCTAAAAGTTTTACATCACCAGCGGAGAAATTTTGGTTGGCTTTGTTAACCAACCCAATTACAGCTTGGGCTCCATCTTCTAAACCTGGTAATGCCGTTGCCAACATATTTTCAATGTGATCTGGTGCTTCAGGCCATAACTCACGACAAGCTTGTACATCATTGCATAATGCTACCTGTTCGGAGCTTGCCAAAGTGTTTAAAAGGTTTTTGTCGTAATATGGATTACTTGAGAGTGGCTTTGCGGTCACGCTTTCTAAATGATTTGACCGTTTGAGCAAAATAAAGCTGTTTTCTGTATCGATGACTTTTCTAATCTCTTGCAAAATTGAATGAAGGGCTGCGACTAAATCGGAGGTTAGTGTTAAATTTTTTGTTACACGATAGATAAGCTCCAATTGATCCCAGGCCCCAATAAGTTCATCAGTCATTCCTCTGAGAGCAATTTCATCAACGAGCCGTTCTGTAATTAGGTTGGTTAAGGAAGGAAGGAGACTTGTGTTGGTATCTTTGATATCAAGGGCTAATACCTGACCTTCAATTTTTTGATCAATAATCAGAGGGGTGGTAAAAATTGAATGACCTTGATAGGATAATTGGCTAGATTGATCTAATTTAGTTTTTTGTAATATATCTGACCAATTGAGCTGAGGTGTATTAGACGAGGCAGTTATTATTGCCCCATTGGTTGACAGAAGGATGACCTCACTATTAACAATGTCTTGCCAACGCTGAATGAAATTCTGAAATAAATCAAGTTTTGAGGATGTACTCAAATTTGAGGTCAATGTGGCGATACCGTCAATTATTTTATGGAATAGGATATTTTCAATATTCTTGGAATCCGCTTAGGCAATAATATTATACCATACTTTAAAGGAGTGTGTAGCTCGTCACAACAATTTTAAAGTGACACTTTACTCCATCGCCGCTAACTCTAAACCTTCAAGATCGATCACCTTTATACGTTTACGTCCAATTTCAATAAATCCTTTGGCTTTAAACTCATTCAAAATTTGGGTCGTGGTTTCTCGATAAGTACCAACTGCTTCTGCCAAATCTTGATGAGTATAACCATAAATCTCATCGCCCTGTTCTTCTTGTAATCTTAAGAGCAATGCAGCCAAACGCGCTGGAATGCTTTTGAACGCCATATCTTCTAAACGGGTTTCTGCTTCACTTAATCGGTGGGCCATAACATCCATAATTCGTAAGGCCACAGCAGGGTTTCCTAAGATAAGCCGCTCCACATCGTGGCGACTCATGACACAAAGGAGGCAATCATCAATCGCCTCGGCAAATGTGTTGTGCATACGTTGACCAATGATAGCCATCTCGCCAAAAATTGTGCCTGGGCCAATGGTCGATACGATGAGTTTCTTCCCTTCTGGAGAGATACGATACAACTGAATCCGGCCCTTTTTTAGGATAAATAATACCTCGCTAGTATCTTCTGGCTGATAGAAAATTTTACCTCGGCGACAGGTACTCATCGTTGTGGTTTGATCCATTTCAGCCATTTCATCTTTCGAAAGATCCTGAAAAATATCAACCATCTTGAGATAATCAATTTTTTGATCTGATTTCATCGTTAATTAACCATACCTTTATACAAAGAAATAGAGGAACTTTTGACAGTCCCTCTATTTCCAAATGTGATATATTTTAACATAAACCAGAATGATGCTTATGATGTTATTTGAGCATCTTTGACCCATTCAACCACTTCCTCAAACGCTGGGTTCCCCAGTGAGACAATGCGCTCATCCAACATAAATGTTGGTGTTGCAAAGACTGCTTCCGGAACAGTGGCTTGCTTATCCCCTATATCAATAACTTCAATCGGAAACTCAGGGTAATTTTGCTCAATACGTGCGGCTATGTTTCTGGCTTCAACACAATTAGGACAATCTTCAGCAATAAAAATCTTTAATTTTGTACTCATGCTGATAAACCTATCCTCTTCCTGATAACATCGTTAAATCAAAAAAACTATTGTTAATATGAATGGTTCACTTATCGTAGCATATTGGAAAGATAAGATAGGTAACAGCCATTACAAACTCTTATAAACTCTTTTTATTGACCTCGCAATCGTTGAGAAACTTACGTTGGTAATCTACATCTCTATGATATAATACATCCACTTTTACAAAAATTAAAGGTTTAAGATGGAGTCTCCCCAAAGTCCGATTTTATATCAAAGTGGCCCACTTACGATTCACTGGCATGGTGCTCTGCTGATATGTGCAATTGTTGTCAGTGCATCGATTGCGTACTTGGAGGTCAAACGTCGAAATGAAGACGTTAGACATATTGCAGATTTATTGGTTTGGATTTTGATTGTCGGAATTATTGGTGCCCGTCTATATCATATTATGTCTTCCCCGTTCGGTGCTAGTCGGAATTTCAACTACTACTTTATTGAACAGCCTTTTTCTAATTTCACCATTTTTGGTATCGCCATTCCGTTTCCAACGGCCTTGTTTATTTGGGAAGGCGGTGTCGGTCTTTTTGGGGGAATATTAGGCGGCATTTTAGCTGTCATACTTTACACGCGACGACATCATCTTAATACCTGGCGTTGGCTTGATATTACAGCCTTGGCTCTATTATTGGGGCAAACGATTGGGCGCTGGGGAAATTTTTTCAACCAAGAGCTTTATGGGACTGCAACTACCTTGCCTTGGGGGATTACTATTACGAATGTCAATCAGCGGATTACCCCCTATGATGACTTGACCGTCTACCCACTAGAGACACTTTTTCACCCGGTATTTCTTTATGAGTCAATTTGGACGCTAATTGGGTTTATCATACTGCTTATCATTTCTCGTCAGTCTCCGAGGTGGCTACGTGACGGTGATATTTTCGCAGCATATCTTATTTTTTATTCATTAGGCCGATTGTTTACAGAGGCGCTTCGACCTGATGCTTGGGTAATCTTAGAAGTGCCTGTCGCTCAAGTTGTTAGTTTCATTGCGATTGTGTTTGGTCTTTATTTGATTTACATTAATCGTCGATCATCCAACTAAGTTATTGGCTTCGACGGGGTAAGTTATCTAACATTTGCCTCTATGCCTTAGGCAAGTTAAACTAGCGGGCTACAGCCTTTGAAAGGGTTTATATTATTTAATGGTCGGAAAAAAATATCCCAATATCGTTCTCATTGTCCTTGATACACATCGTCGAGATCGGCTTTCATTGTATGGATATGATCGAGAAACGACACCGAATATTGATGATTTTGCTCGAAATGCAACAACCTTTGAGAATGGCATTTCGGCAGCTCAATGGACCACCCCCTCACACACCTCCATGTTTACCGGCGAATATCCCACAACCCATCAAACGGTTCAAGTACACGATGCTTTGGATGAGCGGTTTGATACGTTAGCGGGGCTGTTAAGTGCCAGTGGCTACAACACCACTGGGTTTTGCAATAATCCGTTGTTAGGCGTTTTGAACAATGGATTACAGCGTGGATTTGGTACCTTTTATAATTATTGTGGCGCGGTTCCCTCGGTGCCGAGTCGCTCTAGCCGGATACCCAAGCCTTTTGATCGGCTTTGGGAAAAATATACCCAACAACTTCGCAAATTTTCCTATCCAATTCAAAATGCCTTTGCTCATTCAGATTGGCTTTTTAAGGTATCAATGAATGCCAGTTTTGTCCCAATTTGGACAAAATTAGGAAACTTCAAGGGGAATACGGCTCAAAGTATTCAAGATGTCAAACAGTTCCTTGAAGAAAAGGCAAATGACTCCACCCCTCAATTTGTCTTCTTTAACTTGATGGAGACCCATACTCCATACAATCCACCTGGTAAGTTTATTGACAAATTTATGCCTTATTTTAAGGATAGCCGTGAAGCTCGGGATATAATTCGGCTTCATAATACTGAGGCATATCGTTGGTTGCTACCTGTGGATGATGGTGAGCTGGATGAATTTGAGACGCAAGCCCTAAGTGATATGTATGATGTTGAGGTTAACTATCAGGACCATTTACTCCAGCCTCTACTTGAATACTTGAATCAACTTGAAGACACCCTCACCATTATCGTCGCTGATCATGGTGAAGGAATGGGTGAGCATAATTTTATGGGACATTCATTTGTTACATATCAAGAACTCGTTCATGTGCCATTGATGATTAAGTTCCCGGATCAAATGGCTCAAAATCAAACGATTAGTGAGAATGTTTCCACGCGACGTATCTTCCATACCATTCTTGATACCGCTCATGTAAAATTGAATGAAACAGAATATCGACCCGCAACAAATGCGAGTGATCTTAGTTTGAAACAAACTGTATTAGGGGATGACCCAGAAGCTGGTACTGTATTTGTAGAAGCCTATCCTCCCTCCACGATTTTAGGCATTCTTCAGCGACATGCCCCGGAGTATATTGAGAAATTTCATTGTACGCTTAATCGTTGGGCTGCATATAACGACGAGTATAAGCTCATTAGAATTGATGGTGTTCGTGATGAGTTGTACAACCTAACAAGTAGCCCCACTGAAGAAGAAAATATTATCCAAGACCATACTACTATCGCTGATACTCTGTCAGTCAAACTGAAGAATTTTGTCACCCAGGCCATTGCGAGACAGCCTGATACTTGGCAAAGTAAAAATTCGGTGAATTTTGAGAATGATGAAAACATTCTAAAGCAGTTAAGAGCCTTGGGGTATATAGAGTAATGTCAATTGTCTGAGTAAGCCACTCAGGCTAGAAAGGTAAAAGTATTGTGTTTCCAGAACCGATTGATCCAATTATCTATACTATTCAAATAGGTGATTTTTCTTTACCTATTCGTTGGTATGGTTTACTCGTCATGTTTGGGGCGCTATGCGCCGCATTCTATGCGGCTTGGTATTTTCGCCGAAAACGACAAGACCCAAATATTGTGTGGGACTCGATGATTTGGATTTTGATAGCAGGCTTAGTTGGTGCACGTATTTGGTTTGTCGTCGCTGATATGATTGGTGGTGATAGCCGATATCTTGATGACCCAACCACTATTTTTCGAGTTGATCAAGGTGGCTTGAATATTTTAGGTGGTGTTATTTTTGCCGTAGCGATTGGGTGGTACTATGCTAGACGATATAAGGTCGATTTTTGGCTATTAGCTGATGCCATCGGCCCTGGCTACCTAATCGGTCAAGCGGTTGGTCGTCTTGCTAATTTTATCAATCAAGAACTTTATGGTCCCCCCACTGATTTGCCGTGGGGGATTCCCATTCAGGCTGATTACAGAATTGACCCTTGGCGGGATTTAACAGCATATCCTATAGAGACGACCCTCTTTCACCCAACCTTTGCCTATGAAATGGTTTGGAATCTATTGGCTGCTGGAATTATCACCTTCTTAATCTTACGGCGTGGTGACAAAATTGCGACTGGTGTTATCGCGGGTTGTGCCTTGTTAGCTACCGGCATCGGACGAGCTGTGCTTGAGAGTAACTTCCGCCCTGATCAGCCTGAATTTTTTGGCTTAGGCATTAGCACCTCAATGCTTCTCTCCATAATTTTTGCGCTTGTCGGGCTATTTATTATTTTGGTACGATCAGGTAGAATTTCGGTTCCTTTTATGGAAGCTGGCTCACTAGAATATACCCGTCGCTCAACCCGTCGCCCACCCGCTTCTCGAAAAGTTCGTCGTAATAAGGCTTAGGAAGGCGATCTAGAAATGTTAAAAATCACCCTTGAATATTGTCGTGTTTGAAACTATACGCCTCGGGCCGTGAGCCTGATGTCTGAATTGTTGGATGATGAAACGCTTGGCCCACAGATCGAGTCCCTGACTGCCATTCCTTCAAAAGGTGGTCGCTTTGAAGTAACGGTTAATGAAGAGCTTGTTTACTCAAAATTATCAACCGAGCGGCATGCTGAACCTGGTGAGATATATCGACTGGTTGAGGCAAAATTGTCTTAACTTTAGTGATTTATTCAAATAATAAGCAAAAGACCCTTAATTTTAATGTTTGGGGTCTTTTTTATTGGAGTCAATTTAGGTTCATTTGACATTGTTAGAGCCGAGGCTATAATCGGCTTGTTTGCAATCTGATCCTGTTCAGACCAAGAATTGATTGACTTTCTGATCGAGACAATCATAAAATAAATCGTTAATTGATTCACATCCCTTAGTTAAGTAGAGGCTTGAATAGTTGTTATGACTCAACGGAACATTCTCACAGTTATTGCTTTATTAATTTTAACAGGCCTATCGGTCTGGGTTGTTATTTCTGAAGTGGAATATACCTACCCACCAGAATCCGACGCCGCGATCAACACGGAGCAACCGCCTTGGTGGGCCAGCTTGCTCATTTGGCAGGGGGACCAACAGCGTAGTATTCGGGTTCACCAAGGGCTTGATTTGCAGGGGGGCTTACAAGTGGTCCTCCAAGCTGATCTGCCCCAAGGCCAAGAACTGGGTGATGGTGCGATGGAGGCAGCCCGAATTGTGGTGGACAATCGGGTGAATGCTCTTGGTGTGACTGAGCCTTTGGTTCAGCTACAAGGCGAGGATCGCATGATTGTTGAATTGCCAGGGATTTCTGATCCTGATTTGGCCATTCGCACCCTAAAAGAAACGGGATTGCTTGAGTTTGTTGATGCTGGCCCTGCCCCGATTCCTGCTGGAACCCGAATTCAAACAAGCTTGAGCGATGAACCTGTCGAAGGCGAAGAAGGTGAGGTTGCCCCAGATGCTGTGTATGAAACCATCATCACGGGTAGCTCGTTAGATCGTGTTGAAGCGGCTCGGTTTGACCCTAACACGCGTAGCATCGATATTCCCTTTACCCTTACCTCAGACGGCGGTCAGGTTTTCGGGCAATACTCTGGTTCCAATATTGGAAACTTCCTTTGTATTGTCTTGGATAAGGTTGTTGTCTCTTGTCCCACAATTCGTGCTCAAATTACAACGCAAGGGACAATTTCTTTAGGGAACAATGACTCACTGGAAGAGGCACAAGCTCTTTCCATTCAGTTGCAGTATGGTGCCCTACCTATTCCGCTGGAAGTCGTTGAGAACCGAACTGTTGGGCCGACTTTGGGACAAGACTCTGTTGCCAAAAGTATTCGGGCTGGAACGCTCGGCCTGATCGTGGTTCTTCTGTTCATGGTTGTCTACTATCGCCTCCCTGGATTTATTGCCGCTTTGGCCTTGATTATCTATGGTCTTCTTAACTTTGCGGTCTACAAGCTCATTCCCGTAACGCTAACTTTACCAGCTATTACCGGGTTTATTCTATCGGTGGGGATGGCGGTTGATGCCAATATCTTAGTGTTTGAACGACTTAAGGAAGAATTGCGCTCTGGCCGTAATATGAAGCTGGCTTTGGAATTCAGCTTCCGTCGCTCCTGGCCTTCGATCCGTGATTCTGCGGTTAGCACGATTATTACTTGTGCCATCTTGTTCTGGTTTGGAACCAACTTTGGGGCGAGTATTGTGAAAGGGTTTGCCATTACCCTTTTCATTGGGGTTGTGCTCAATTTGTTTACCGCTATGACTGTAACCCGTGCGTTCATGCGCTTTGTCTTTGGGATTACAGGGGCTGGGGTTAAAGATAATGCGGTCCTAATGGGCTTTAGTATGCTCGGATCCGAAAGAAGTGCGCCTAGCTGGATGTCTGCGATATTTAACATCGCTGGGTATCGCCGCTCATACTATCTTTTATCAGCCTTATTAATTATTCCAGGTCTGATTGGTATGGGCATTTCTGTCGCTCAATTTGGTAGCCCCCTCAAGCCTAGCATCGACTTTGTCGGTGGTACATTGATGGAGTTGAATTTTGACCAACCAGTTCAACCAGGTCAAGTCCTGACCATTTTTGAGGATTTTGCGTTTGATGAGGTTGATTTCAATGATACGATTGTTACTACAGCAGAGATTGCAGGTGAAGAAACGATCTTAATTCGCTCAAAATTCCTGAATGATGAAGCCAAATTGCTTGTTCAAGAAAATTTGCGGAGCGAACTTGGCAACTTTGAGGAACTTCGGGTTGACTCGGTTGGACCAACCATTGGAGGTGAGGTCACTCAGGCGGGGGCTTATGCGGTTTTAGCTGCTGCTGTTGCAATCCTTCTTTATTTGGTATTCGCCTTCCGCTCGGTACCCAACGCCTTCCGCTACGGGGTTGCTGCCGTTATAGCAATGTTCCATGATATGTTGTTGACCGCTGGTCTGTTTGCTATCTTTGGTTTGATTTGGGGTTGGGAGATCGATGCCTTATTCCTGACCGCAATTTTGACCGTCATCGGTTACTCCGTTCACGATACGATCATCGTATTTGACCGGGTGCGTGAAAACCTACCCCGCTATCGTACAGAGGCGTATGAAACGGTTTGTAATCGTAGCCTGTTGGAAACCCTCAATCGTAGTCTTGGTACCTCGTTGAGTACGATGTTTGTTGTAGCCGCTATTCTCTTCTTTGGCGGGGCAACCGTCAATCAATTTATTGCTACGATTCTGATCGGGGTCATTAGTGGAACCTACTCATCTATCTTCAACGCTGTTCCCGTTCTAGTTTCTTGGAAACAAGGCGAGCTTGGTAACTTCTTCCGCCGCATTACTGGTCGTCAGCCTGTAGAGGCCCCTGCCTAAGTATCAGTAGAAATATATTTTAGCTTTGAACAAGGCTCCTGGTTACACAACCAGGGGCTTTTTTTCTTTTTTAGCTGTTTAGGGTTTATTTGAGCGAGGTGCATGAGTAACAAAACAGTGCTTATAAAGCCCTCATCGGAAATCAACCCTGCGATTTCGTATTCATCTGAATTCGAGGCTTAATTACTGTCAATTCGAGCGTAGTGAAACAAAGTGGAACGAAGTTCGCATCACGGATGCGCGAAATCCCTGACATGATCAATTGCAAACGGCCTCTGTAGGGATTTGCGCTTCTTCGATGCGTACGGCGCAGTGCTTCTCGAAATGACTTGTTCTTTAGAAACTCCATATTCAGGTTATTACATATTTCGTATTTAAGCCCTTATTTTCTACGAAATACGCAATCGTAGTCTCAAATCTGAATGAATTTGACTCATTTATTCTGTTGCCATAGTCGATGCCTGTCCCTCACTTATTTCGCAATAATGGATGTGCATAAATAAATTCTCTTAAAAATACCCCGATTGATAGTTTTTGAGAGTTTTTTTGTGATGAATCGCATAAGCTAATCTCCAATTGATAGTTTTTGAGAGTACATTCATGTTATAGTTATCTCAGTTTCAAAACTTTCAATCAATCTTGAAAGAAAATTCCAACTTGGTATGGAGATTAGTGATGCAACCAAAATTGTCAGGTTTATACAAACTACCTCTGAATGAACGTCAACAACGCTTAGCTGAATACGCCGAACTAACGGCCGAAGAACTCAAGATGCTTGAAGGTGGTTTGAGCACAGAGCAAGCAGATGTGATGATCGAGAATGTTGTTGGTCGTTATACCTTGCCGTTGGGAGTAGCTACCAACTTTTCGATTAATGGTAAGGAGGTTGTGATACCTTTGGTTGTTGAAGAACCAAGCATTGTTGCTGCCGTTAGTTTTGCAGCAAAGTTAGCCCGATCAGGGGGGGGCTTCCATACAACCAGTAGCGAACCGATTATGATCGGACAGATTCAATTGATGGATGTGACAGATCTAGAGCAGGCGGTTGTCAATATTATGGCCGCCAAGGAAGATCTTTTAGAGTTAGCGAACCAACATCACCCCACTATTCAAAAATTGGGCGGTGGGGCCAAAGACATTGAGTGTCGGTCCTTCCCCAATACCCCAGCCGGCCCGATGTTGATCGTTCATATTTTGTACGATTGCCGAGATGCGATGGGTGCCAACGCGGTAAATACGGCGGCTGAGACAATCGCGCCGCTTTTGGAAGCCATCAGTGGTGGTCGGGCCAATCTACGCATTCTCTCAAACCTGACAGATCGTCGTACGGCTCGGGCTGAATGTTTAATTCCAGTTGAAAAATTTGCGCGAAATGGGTTGTCTGGCGAGCAGGTGGCCCAAGCAATTTTTGAAGCATGGGCCTTTGCTGCCACAGACCCATACCGAGCGGCAACACACAACAAAGGCATTATGAATGGGATCGACTCTGTGGCCGTGGCAACTGGAAATGACTGGCGAGCGATTGAAGCAGGTGCTCACGCCTACGCCGCCCGAGACGGACATTACGGCAGTTTAACCGAATGGTCTTTGGTCTACAATGAAGATTATGGCTCCTGCTTGCGAGGTGTACTTGAGATGCCCTTGAGTGTAGGTGTGGTTGGTGGGGCTACTAAATCCCATCCGACGGCCCGAGTTTCGATGAAAATTTTGAAACAACCTGATGCCCGAACCCTATCTGAAATTATGGTGGCTGTGGGACTGGCCCAAAACTTGGCTGCTATTCGAGCCTTGGCGGCTGAGGGAATTCAACAAGGGCACATGCGTCTGCACGCACGGCAAGTTGCTTTATCGGCTGGGGCTGAAGGTGGCGAAATTCAACGTATTGCGGATCAATTAGTCGCAGAAGGAAATATTCGAGAGGGTCGAGCCAAAGAGCTTATCACAGCCTAACAATCAGTTATACCCTATAACTACTGAGATAGTACCATCAAGAGATGAGACACTCATAGAGATGAACAAGGCCTAAGTAATAAACATAAGGGTATCACAGTTTTTCTCTATCAGTCTCTCAAACAAATAATTTGAAATTTCGATTAAAACGATGACTTCTTGGTAGATATATTAAGGATTATAAAGAATATGACATTAATGAAACCACGCCTGGAAACAGGTATTGTAGGATACGGAAGTTACATTCCCCGATACCGCCTACCCGCTTTGGAAGTAGCCCGGGTTTGGGGAAATGAGCGGGGCGTACCGATCAAAGAAAAAGCGGTTCCTGGCCCCGATGAAGATACAATGACGATTGGCTTGGAGGCAGCCCGTAATGCGCTCACCCGCAGTGGAATTGATCCCCGGAAAATTGGGGCCGTCTGGGTGGGGAGTGAAAGTCATCCCTATGCCGTTAAACCCACCAGCACCATTATTGCCGAGGCGATTGGGGCCACACCAAATACAGAGGCTGCTGATTGGCAATTTGCTTGTAAAGCAGGTACGGAAACCGTTCAGGCTGCAATCGGTTTTGTCGGCAGTGGTATGACTGAGTATGCGATGGGCATTGGAGCAGATACAGCCCAAGGTCGGCCAGGGGATGCGTTGGAATATACAGCGGCTGCGGGCGGTGCGGCATTTATTATCGGTGCGTCCGAAGAAAGTTTAGCCACATTTGAAGCAACGTATTCATTTGTGACGGATACTCCTGATTTTTGGCGACGACCCACCACACATTACCCAAGCCACGGCCAGCGATTTACCGGCGAGCCAGCCTACTTTCAGCATGTGTTGGCAGCAGCGGAACATATGATGAGCGAGTTAGGTCGTACAGCCCAAGATTTCGATCACATTGTCCTTCATCAGCCCAACAAAAAGTTTCCCCAGCGGGCAGCAACTACCCTTGGCTTTGAAAAAGAGCAGTGGGTGACGGGGCTGCTATCGCCGATTGTGGGTAATACCTACGCTGGGGCTAGTCTATTGGGTTTGACGGCTGTGTTGGATATTGCCAAGCCAGGTGACAAGATTTTGTGTGTTTCCTTTGGCTCTGGTGCCGGTAGTGATGCTTTCTCCTTGGTTGTTAATGACGCCATCACCACAAAACAAAGGTTGGCCCAAACAACGCAAGGGTATATCAGCCGACGCCAAGAAATAGATTATGCGACGTATGCTCGTTATCGGAAAAAGTATCAGTTGAATTAAGCGATGTAAGGTAGATTGAGGTGTGTAATGAGAGATGTATCGATTATTGGAATTGGACAAACTCCCGTTGGCGAACATTGGGATAAAAGTATTCGCCATTTAGGCTATTATGCCTTAGCTGATGCAATGCGAGATGCAAACATTGAGCGGGCTGATGCATTGTATGTAGGCAATATGCTTTCAGGTGAGATTTCTGGTCAGGCTCACCTGGGGTCCTTGATTGCCGATTTTGCTGGCTTACGCGGCATTGAGGCGATTAAAGTTGAGGCCGCTTGTGCCAGTGCGGCTGCGGCGTTACGCCAAGCCTATATCGGTGTGGCTAGCGGAATACAGGACATTGTGATTGCCCTCGGTGTTGAAAAGATGACTGATGATGTGGGCAGCAAATTAACTGCTGGCTTAGCTGCGGCAGCCGATGCAGATTATGAGGTCGTGCATGGGGTCAGCTTTGTCGCCCTTAATGCCTTGGTGATGCAGCGGTATTTGCACCAGTATCAGGTCAAACGTGAGGATTTTGCCGGCTTTGCCATCAACGCCCACGCCAACGGGGCCAACAACCCCAACGCCCGGTTTCAAGACCCTATCAGTCGGGAAGCCTTTGTGAAATCCGGAATGGTCGCTGATCCGATCGGGCTGTTAGATGCCAGTCCGATGGCAGATGGTGCCGCAGCAGTGATTTTATGCCCAACAGATATCGCTCGTGAATTCGCAGACAATCCGATCCGCATTCGAGGCAGTGCAATGGCCACAGACAGTTTAAGTGTGCACGATCGTCGCGATCCACTCTGGCTCAGTGCGGCCGAGATGTCATCCCAGAAGGCGTTTCGTCAAGCTGAGTTAGGGCTAGAGGACATCGACTTTTTTGAATTGCACGATGCCTTCACCATTATGTCGGCGTTGAGCTTAGAAGCCTGTGGTTTTGCTGAACGCGGTAAAGGAACCTGGCTGGCCCGTGATGGGGAGATCACCCCTGAAGGGAAACTGCCCATTACAACCCAAGGTGGTCTCAAGGCGCGTGGTCATCCCGTTGGCGCGACCGGGCTGTATCAGGTTGTCGAAGCGATCCAACAACTGCGTGGTGTAGCTGGCAAAAATCAGGTGAAAGATGCTCGTATCGGAATGACCCAAAATATTGGGGGCAGCGGTGCGACAATTATTACCCATATTCTGGAGCGATTGAATTAGCTTGAATGTAATTGAGCTAAATATAAACACTAAACACGGATGGGCTGAACCGAAACAAGTTTTTTCTAACCACTAATCACCAGCCCCTATCCACTATCTTTAGGAGATCATGATGACAATTGAAATTGCACGCCACTGGCGTTTAAATCCACAACGATACCAATTGGTGGGCGAAGTCTGCCCAAACTGTGATGGCAAGATTTTCCCACCCCGCGATGTCTGCCCCTACTGCGCAGATGACGAGCGACAACCCGATTTTAAATTCAGCGGACAGGGTGAAATTTTCTCATACACCACCGTTCACAACCCGCCCGAAGGCTATGAAGAGTCAGCGCCCTACACGGTCGCTTTGGTCAAACTTGAGGAAGGGCCACTGGTTACGGCGCAATTGACCGATGTCGATCAGGATGATCTTGAAATCGGAATGCCCGTGGAGATGGTCACGCGTAAATTGCGGACGCAGGGCGAGGAAGGCTTGATTATCTACGGTTACAAGTTCCGGCCTCAGTTGGAGATGGAACCGGCGTAGGGTTTGTTTGATAAAGCGCAACCTTTGGCTCAGAGGTTGCGCTTTATATCCCAATCTGTGGAGTTTTTGGTTCCATTAAGCAACAATTGTAACCAAAGCTGTGCCGCCGAGCTGTGACATTCGCCGTACTCTCCGTCTAACGCCCAAAAACCATGCTGCTCTATCAGTCGGAACAAGCGCGTTGTTAGGCGGCCCGATGCCACCACCTCATTCATTGACAACTTACGGCAGATGGAATGACTGCCCGCTCTATCAAATGCCGCTTGTCCTCAATGTTATCATCATCTACCGCCTGCTACTCACTCAGCTTAGACCCACCGCTGGCATCCACCAAATCAATTTATTCCATCGCTTGCCTGATCTGGGCAGCCAATCCCTCTTGCTCTTCCTCATTCATCACCTGCACCCCAATGAGACTTCTTATCATCGCTACCGCCTGCTGCCCATCCCTCGGTATGCCAGACGGCAACGGGATGATATGAAAATGGACGTGCGACACTTCCTGCACGCTCCCAAATGAACACACATACACCCGCTCCGGTCTCATTACTTTGCTGATCGCTTGTCCCACCCGATAGACAAATGCCTGCAATCTCAGATATTGCTCCATCGAATACTCTACAAAGACATTCTCCACGTGGACCTTGCTGCAAACCAAGGTATGCCCTGCAAAGGACGGATACCGGTCTAAGAAGGCGATCAATTCTGTATTTTCCGCAACTATTGTGTGGCTATGAATATCCTCATCTCCCGCTACAAGCCGACATATGAAACAGGCGTTGCTCTTGATCTCGGTCTGATAGCTACCTGAGCTGAAGTCGATCCGGCCAGACGGTTGCTGCGCGTACCACGCTCTCACTGCTCTTAACCGCTCCACAATCCGCGGATCAAGTTCGCCATCCATCATTGCTCCTCTCCTGCGGACCCAACTTCTAGGACCTCTACCCTCTCCTCTAACACCGGCCTTGAAAAATGGCGTTGAAAGAACTCCCGCCTTGATAGGCCCGACTGATCACGAAGGGTGTACAATCCAGCTCGGGTTTTGATCTGATCAAATGGCCAACTGACATTCTGCCTCCAGGTTACGCTGCCACCAATCCCTTTCAGTGCATCGTTGATCCGTTGACGGTGCCACCAAATTATATCTTCAGGGATGTCCTCAGCCGCAAAATACTTCACTTCAAGAACCTCCCCGGCTTGGGCTTTTAGCTGACCTCTGATCGAGGTCGCGGCAAACAATACGGTATGATTACCTCCCAACCAGTGTGGGAAGCTGTAGATCCCGACCAACCGTGTTAATTCTACCTCAAGACCGGTTTCTTCGCCTACCTCTCGGATGGCGGCTTGTGATAACGACTCGCCCGGCTCAACTTGACCACTGGGTAAGGCCCACATCTCTACATCTTCTCGCTTAATCAGAAGGATTTGTTCTAAATGGATAATCGCCACACTGGCTGCCAAATCAATTGACATATTCTTATACTTCCATCTGTTCTTCTTTATGACTTAAGCAACCTAATAACTACTATACTGACACGTCAGCCATAAATTTATATACAAAAAAGTCCACTATAAAATTTTATAGTGGACTTTTCTATTATAAAATCATTCAGTTAAATTGTCTACCGTAAACCAACCCAGACTCACGTAAAAGCACCACTAATCATCCGCTCTATCCCAAAAGAGCTTAAAAATCAGCGTTACAATAAAACCCACTAGAATAAAAGAAGACAGGCCCATTGAGGTGCCGCGCCAGCGCTTGAGGCGGGTGAGTTGATGTCTGGCGTTTGAGCGGCGAATAGGGTTGATAAAGCGGTCGTGGGTGAGTTCATACCACGTGCCACCAGAGCGTAGCTCGGCTCGAAGTAGATAATGTTGGGCAAGTAGATCAGCCGCCTCATTAATGAGGCCACCCGTTTTTTGTTCCCCCCGATAGACCGTGCCTCTGGTGTAGGACTCGGTAATCAGTTCGCGGTCAAACCATTCTCGTAGAGTATAAACCGATACGCCAGTCTGTCGCGCCACGCGATGAATGACCACTTCATAAAATTCTCGTAAGGCATAGCTGATGTAATCCAGCGGCAGATCATTCTGGGTGATTTCGGGGTGTTCTTTCCCATTCAGATTTTCCCAAAGCTGATAACAAACCACCTGAAGCTGAACCGGCTCGATAAATTGACCGGGTTGCGGCGTGGAGGAACCGGGCACTCGAATTTGACGTAAATTATTGACCAAGGTCTCGGCAACACCAGGGGCAAAGTGTCGTCCAGCTAGTTCAGCCGGTTTCTTGATCGCTTCTAGGGCCGCGTCACATGTAGGCCGTTGTAAATAAAATCTGGCACGTAGATTATTCGGAACTAAGGCGGCATAGGGATCAAGGGCGGCGATGTAATCCTCCCGGAGGGCCAGGACAACCCATAGATGAGGATCGGCCTGCATTGCTTCGTTAAGCTGCTTGAAAAATTCTTCTCGCTCAGACCAAGCGGTTGGGTAGCCAGTAATGATTTCCTCAAACTGATCAATGATGAGGACATACGGGCTTGACTCATATGCTTCGTCAGTCGGTGCCTCATGATCATAGAAGTAGGTTTCCCCATCAAGGCTGGTTAATCGGGCCAGAAAATCTTTTAGAGAGATTTGGCTGAAGTGATCAATATGAGCTTGTTTATGATCGAGACTGCTCATCAAATTGTAGCTAAAAATATTACGGGGCCGAGGCTGATCCGGGGGATACGTGCCACTTACGCGACTAATCGGCAGAGTAGCAAAGCCTTCTTCTTGCAATTGGGGAATGAGGCTGGTGTTGATGAGAGAACTTTTGCCTGCCCCAGATTTGGCATAAATCAACACCAGCCGCTCAGATATCACCAGCGACAGTAGTTCGCGAGCTTCGGCGGTACGACCGAAAAAGCGATCTCGTTCCTCTTTGCGAAATGTGCGTGGCCCCACATAGGGGTTATTGTGCCCTAACGATTGCATTGAATTAGTCTGTCTATCTAAATTAAGTGTGTAATTGTAAATATAGCATAAATGTTAAACTTTCCCCATAGGAAAAAAGGTTAACATTATTAAAAAAACCGCCCAGATGACGGTTTTCTTATTTTAATTAAGTTTGTGGTTCAATAGATAAAGTAAGCCAACAATTAATTCGCAAGCTCATACACCCCTTCTTCTAAACCACCATAAAGGACGAAGATATTGCCTTCCGTGTCTTTGATCACATAGCCATTTTCAAAACGCTGTACTTGATCATTTGGCACAGCATATTCATTTTCCAAGCCATAACCAACGGCCCTCTGCAACTCTGGGCTTGAACACCAAATCGCCCCAAAGCCACTGATCGGCTTGACTAAATCTTCATCCGACTTTGGAATACTAGGCTCACATTGGTCAGTATGACCTGCAGATCGTAAGTTATCCTCCGTAAAGCTAAGCCATTCAGGCTCAGCTTCTTCGTTCACTGGATCAATTGTCACAAAAAACTGTCCCAAAATTTGTGACCACCACATAAAACCACGTTCAAATTCTTGTTCGGCAAACGAGCCACTAATCGGCTTTGCGCTAAGCGGACAACCCAATTCATCTCGATGGTTATTCCAGGTTTCTACAAAACTGCCTTCAGGCTGGATAGAACAGCCCACTGGGGCTTCAGCAGCAGCAACTTCTTCGGCTAACACTTCTTCGGCAATACGCACTTCTGCTTGTTGGGTAGCTACAGCTACGGCAGTTTCAGTTGGTGCCACATCAGGGGTGGCGGTTGGTGTTGGAGACGAGGTCGAGGTCGGCGTAGGCGTATCGACACCTTGTGGGATAGCTGTGGCGGTTGGGGCCAGTAGTTCTTCTAGATAGGTTTGAGTTGCTGTTGCCGCGACCGCCGTTTCTGTGGCTACTGCTTGGGCTGTACCTGTCGCCCTAAGTGATTGGTCAACAAGAGCCAGAGCTGTACTCGTTGCATCAAGACTAATTGCTTTTGTATCACGAGCTGTTTCAGTTGCGGCGGCATCAACGACCTGGGCCGCCATCGCGGCTTCACTTTCCACTTGTTCTTGTAAAATTTCCCGTGCGGCCTCAGCGTTTACGGCCGCAGCCGTTGCTTGTGCTTCGGCTGTTTGCTGGGCTGAAATAGCTTTCGCCCGTTCAGTATTGGCCTCATCGAGCGCAGCAATGGCAGTTGCTCCAGCCTGAACCGCCGTTGCTTCTGCGGCCTGTGCCTCATCAGCTTTGATTTGGGCGTTGGCGCTTTGTTCTCGGGCCTGACAGCCTGAAAAGGCAGCGATCCCTGCCATCAATACAGAAATACTGAATAGCATGCCCAGCCACCAAGCGCGTTGTCGCAATTTTGCTGTTGTTTCAGCCTCTAGCTCGGCGCGCTTGCGTTCCTCTTCTACTCGCTTACGTTGCTCTTCCAAAAGCGTTTGAGCCTGTTCTAACTCTTGCTGACGGTGTATCTCATCCTTGATTCGTTGGGCCTGCAGACTGGCCTCGACAAACTCTTCAACTTCTGTCCCAAGATGGTGCCAGTTCGTTTCTGTAGAAATAGATAGTTGTTGGCCTTCTAACAGCTTGGTTTCGCTACGATCTGAGTCAATCCACGATTGAGCCATTTGGAGCAAGGGCTGCTCCAACCGCCAGGCGTTGTTTGAATATAGAATTGGATTGACAAAACGATCGTGGACAAGTTCGTACCAAGTGCCCCCTGCTTTTGCTTCGGAACGCAAAATGAAAGAGTTTGCTAATAAATCAACGGCCTCATTATCAATACCGCCCGTTTGGGCCATTCCCCGATAAACCGTCCCCTTTGTGCCTGCCTCGGTAATCAGTTCGCGTTCAAACCAACTACGCAGTTCAATTTCAGTGACGTTGGTTTTCTCAACGACGTTATGAACGGCTTGTTCGTAAAACTGCCCTAGTGCGAGATCAATATCTGCTAAATCGGTTAAATCCTGTTGGGTGATTGCGCCTGGCGGCCGATCTTTTAGATTTTCCCAAAGCTGATAACAGACGACTTGTAGCTGAACGGGTTCGATAAATTCACCTAATTCGGTTTTTATCTTATCTGGCACCTCAGCAGAGTAGGTCCGAATTTGCCGGAGGTTATTCACTAAATTTTCAGCAACACCTGGGGCAAAGGGCCGACCATATTGTTCAGCCGGCTTTTTAACCGCTTCCAAGGCCGCTTCATACTTCATCCGTTGCATATAAAAACGCGCCCTCATCTTGTCGGGCAATAAATGCATATACGGATCGAGGGGCGCAATGTAATCTTCTCGTAAGGTCAAAACAACCCACAAATAGGGGTCATTGGCCATTGCCTCGGCGAGTTGCTGGAAGAAATTTTCGCGATCCTCCCAACGGTGAGGGTGATTGGTTACAACTTCTTCAAATTGATCGATGATAAGGACATAGGGCGACTCTTCGTAATATACCTCATCCTCATGAATTTCATTGGTTTCAAAAATTTCTTCCACAGCCGAGTCATCATAATAATAATGCTGACCATCCATACTGGTTAGATTTTTCAAGAACTCGGTCAATTTCATTTGGATGAAACGGGTTGGATCGCCATCACTCTCATCCAGGCTTAAAAGTAAATTGAAGATGTAGATGTTATCGACTTCATCAATGCCTTCTGGCAACTTTCCACTGACCCGCCCAATAGGCAACACGGGGAAATTCGCCTCACGAAGTTGTGGAATGATGCGGGTATTAATCAGTGAGCTTTTACCTGCCCCGGACTGAGCATAAAAGAGAACCATCCGCTGTGAGACAATCAAAGAGTGTAACTCACGTGCTTCCAACTCGCGTCCAAAAAAGCGGGTGGCCTCTTGTTGAGTGAAGGTTCGGGGTCCTACATAAGGATTATCAGGAATGGGGAGCGGGGTGATGTTGGTTAGGATCACCTCCGACTCTTGTCTGGCCGCAGGTGGTGCATCATCCATCGAGGGTTCCGTTGGGGGCGGCATACTAACGATGGTCTCACCTAGAGGGAGACTGATGCGAAAGACAGTATCACCCACTTGAATGACATCATTATTTTTTAATTCTTGTGGCTCGGACACCTGTTTGTCATTAACAATCGTTCCGTTGGAGCTTCCCAAATCTCGTAAGATGTATGTGCCATCCTCCCAAGTGATGGTCGCGTGGTGACGAGAGGCCTTGAGGTCGTTACTCAAGACAATCGTATTACCCGTCTTCCGGCCAATCGTAATCAACTCTTCCCCGAGCGGAAAGACTTGTCCCGTGTTCTCTACAATTAAAATGGGTGGCTTAGAGATTTCTTCCATCATGCTAACCTTCTAAAGCCTCCCATAATTCTTGGGTATATTCCTGAATGTTGCCCCAATACACTTTAAATTCAAATTCATCCAGATATTTTTGTAGGTAGTTTCGTTCAACCTCGTCAGGAACAACCTGGACAGATACACTGGTTTGTTGGAGGGGTCTGGGTTTTATCAATCCCCAAAAGATGACCCGAAAATCAATTTTGCTTAGATCATAACCCAACATAATCAGTGACGAATCGGCCATTGCTTGCCGGACACGTCGGGGGATCGGATCCGTATCACGGCCAATATTTTGGGAGACCGCAATGAGGAACTCCATATAATCATCATCAGTCAGCACGAGTGAGGCTGGATAAGCATCATAGCCGTGCAGATGATAAACTAATGGCTCATCTTCAGTCGGCTGATAATTGGGATCATCAAAGGCGGAGGGAATACCCTCAAGCCCTTTATTCCAACGGCAAACCTCAGTATGAGGATTTTTCCCAACAAATTGTAGCGCTACCTCGATATAGTTGTGATAACCCGTGGTCAAGTAGATGGGGAGTGGTAAGTTAGCGAGAGTTAGTAAAGGATCAATTTCTGGTTGATCAAAACGAGGATACCCTAGCCGTTCGGAGAACTCTGAAAAGATGACATCATCAAATTCCGCCTCAACTTCGGCTAAGACATTGGCCGAAACCCCATCTTTTTCAGCAAGATCGAATAATAGGTTCTTCACGAAATTGATGTAGTCTTCCTTGAGCACCCGTTGATCAGTCACATTTTCATCGGTGACTCGAGTAAATTGGGCAATTTGCGGAATAGGGGGGGCGGTTTCAAAGGGAAAATTGGTGTAGGTTTTATAATTTTGAACGGTTTTTTCATACCCACCCAGAACCAGATTGTGACTGATTCGTTTGCTGATGATCGGTACAACACGCCCACTCTTAATCCGCTCTACGATGGTTTGCTGCCAGGTTCTTGCGACCTTACGTTGACCAGGTCTAATTCTTGGCATGAATGAATCTCTCCAAATAGAGTTGTATACGTCCTATGGGGCTAAATCTCGCGAACCACACGAAATCCAACCCAAGGAGATCGAGTATCCCGCTCAGATCCACTACGGGCTGTACAATTTAAGTTTTCTGGGGGACCACCCCGCAATACAAAAAAGACACGTCGATTGGGGTGAAGTGTGTCAATCGCTTCACGACCATCGTCGGCTTTATACGGGTAATCAAAATCGGCAGAATGTGAACCAATGCCCCAGATCGTTTGGGTCCACTCCTGAACATTGCCAACGATGTCATAGCATCCAAAGGGGGTTACTCCATCTGGGTGCGCTGTTACCGCCGTGGTAAAGACCTTCTGACGTCGTGCTTCATCATAAGTTGTATTGGCATATCCATCAAGCCACTCATCACCCCATGGATAAAGTCTCCCATCTGTGCCACGTGCGGCTTTCTCCCACTCGGCTTCGGTCGGCAGGCGATAGCTCTTGCCCGTTTGCTCATTGAGCCACTGACAATAGGCGCGGGCATCATCCCAACTCACGCCAACAACCGGGTGATCTAAACGCTTAGATGGGGGTTGCCTCCGTACATTCCATCCTACTTTTTTCGGAGCAAGACGTGGATTCTTTTTAACAAACTCATAAAATTGCTCATTTGTCACAGAATATTTGCCGATTTCGTAGGCTGGCAAAGTGATTTCGTGCTGAGGAGTTTCCGGGTCAGGTACATTTTCTCCAGCAATACGCCCCATCAAAAACGAGCCTTGGGGAATACGAACCATTTCTGGCTCATACTCAAATGAGCGAATGAGTTCTATCTCATCGACTGCTAAGGCTTCAACGTTATTAGCGATGACAAGAGGCCGTAAGGCTTCCTTGAGCTCAGTGAGGCTCTTCTCGGTTAACTCAGTTCTCAACGCATCTTCAATCAGCTCGATGGCTTGCTTGTGATCTTCGATTTGGTTAAGAAGTTTCAAATCGGCTGAAGCACCAGCTTTTGCTTCGCGTTCTTGAAGGATTTCTAAATTTTTTCGGACCTGTTGGCGAAAATCTTTGAGGGTCGTCACACAAAACTCTCGAATTTAGCTGATCAAAAATAGTGAAATTAGGGTGGTCATTAATCAGCTTGGAAATTTTTGTTTCAAGATAGCTGCGTCTGGTTGGGACATTAGTACTATCATCTGAGTGGCAACTAAAAAATATTATACCCCAAATGGTTATATTTTTCTATGTTGGGAAAGCATGATAACAATCACGGCTGAATTAGATGGTTGATACCGACTTAAACGTGCGCCGCAAAATTTTCTGCGTATTTTCTGATAAAACACAATCTTTTGCAATTTGGCAGGTGATCTGTGGGAGATGATCACGTCGAACGGGGTCTGTATCATTGCTAAGCTGGACGACAAATCGCTCCACATCTTCATCAGAGGCATTGAGGATCTCAATTCGATCAAAATCAATAATCTTTTTGTCTGGCCACCAGCCAATCCGAATGGTTTGATCCTGTTGGTGTTGAGAAATATCATTTGTACGGTCCAAGACCCCGACAATAAAGCCTGGAAAATAACGAAGATTTTGGTGACATATCCGACAGTGTGCTTTTGTTTGGGATAAAAGATTGCCCTGATCATAATGGGCCAAACAGTCGGTACAAATTAGCGGGAGGGCTTTGCCTTGAGTAAGTGTATTTTCGTCTAATTTGGTTAATATCTGTTCGGCAAACGGCTGAAGTGTCAAGCCGTTATGATAGGCAATTGCCTTTAAGAGCGGCACAAGGGGCGATCCATTTGTGAGCATTTGAGGAAGGAGTCTCAGCAAATCACGCATCAGATAAAATAGATACCGCAAATGACTCTCACGATATTCAAGTGAGTTTTGGATATAAGATACCTGACGTTTTTTGTAATTAAGATAAATTTGTCCATCAAGAGTAACCGGGGCCTCCATCAGCGTGAGCAGCTTTGAGAAGTAGCCCGCTGAACGCGCTGGTAAATTTGATAGCCAGTCACCTTCCAGCGTAACATTTAAGCGGGTGTCCTGTCGACCATCGAGACTCCCATCTGTTTCCAGATCAAAGTAGCACCCTTGGTATGAGCCAAATAGATGTGCTTTATCTACCCGCCTCCCAGGCAGAAAGGTTAAATCAAAGTGATCGGCCACCCTCTGCCATCCACTAATCACACCCTCTTTGAGCATCCAATCTTTACTGCCTCTTTGTGAAGTCATAATTGTCCCTTATCGTAAGTGTCTAGTGATTAGTGTAGACTGTCATTTAATACCTTATTTTTGTACAAATAGAAGGAGTTTCAACTTTTTCGTTCAAACAGGGCAGGTTTCAACTGCGGAAAAATGGTAGTTATAGTACTTTCCCAAAC
>JANQQF010000192.1 GCA_028285035.1 Phycisphaerae bacterium | reverse complement strand
ACGGATCATCGAAATCTATGGACCAGAGAGTTCTGGGAAAACGACGATCTGTCAACATCTGATTGCTGAAGCCCAGAAGCAAGGTGGGGTGGCGGCTTTTATCGATGTGGAGCACGCCCTTGATCCAACCTATGCTGAAAAGTGTGGGGTCAACATCGATGATTTATACGTCTCGCAGCCCGACACCGGGGAACAGGCGTTGGAGATCACTGAAGCGCTGGTTCGCTCTGGGGCAGTTGATGTGGTTGTGGTGGATAGTGTGGCGGCTTTGGTGCCTCGGGCTGAGATCGAAGGAGAAATGGGTGACTCACACGTCGGTTTGCAAGCTCGGTTGATGAGCCAAGCGCTACGAAAACTTGCGGCAACCGTCAAGCAGAGTAACTGTATGCTGGTGTTCACCAACCAGCTTCGCCAGAAAATCGGGGTGATGTTTGGATCGCCCGAGACCACCACGGGTGGGATGGCCCTCCGTTTCTACGCCTCGGTCCGTTTGGACATTCGTCGGATTCAAGCGATCAAGGATAGTGGGGAGATTATCGGAAACCGTACAAAAGTGACCGTCAAGAAGAATAAAGTGGCGCCCCCTTTCCGGGTGTGTGAGTTCGATATTATGTACAACCAAGGGGTGTCTAAAACGGGCGATGTGTTGGACATCGGCGTGGAATTGGGCATCATTGACAAGCGCGGGGCGTTCTACTCCTACGGTGAGCAACGCTTGGCTCAAGGTCGGGAGAATGCCAAGACCTTTCTCGCGGCCAACCCTGAACTGGCGTTCACCATCGAGAACAAGGTGCGAGAAGCGAACAATCTACCAATGCTCGACTCACCCGCTTTTGCGGCCGCCATTGAAGATATCAGCATTGATCTGCCCAAGATTGATGATGCAAAGAAGAAGGAGAAGCCTGCCAAGAAGTAATCTTCTCATCAGGCGATGGCTGGTGTGACACTCTGCGCCACACCCTTCGGACCAACGCAGCGCCTTGGTCCGAGGGTATAATCTAAAATCGTAAATCCAACAGGCCTCCCAAGAACCGCAGCAATGGCGCTGCGGTCTTTTTTTGTTCTTAAGTATTTAGCAAAAAATTTTAGGAATAAGGATGCCTCATTGAACCCAAAGTTAAAATCTTGTTTCTCAAAACTTCTTGCCGTTTACTTAACCAACCGTATAATAACTGCCAGACATTGATGTCAGGAGGTCGTCTATGGATGCAGCACAATTTCTTGATAAGCTGGGCCAGATTTATCCCCCCAACCGGCTTCTTACCCAACCCGCTCAAGTAATCCCTTACGAATCAGATGCCCTGACTGCCTTTCGAGCCAAGCCCAAGGCTGTCGTTCTGCCTGAAAGCCAAAGAGAGGTTATTGATACCGTGCGCTTATGTCACGAAACAGGTGTCCCTTTTGTGGCCCGTGGCAGTGGCACAAGCCTATCAGGTGGCTCATTGCCCGTAGAGGACGGAGTGGTTATCGGCCTCAATCGGCTAAATCGCATTCTCAAAATCGACCCCAAAGAGCGAATTGCACTTGTTGAGCCGGGCGTGGTCAATCTTGATGTATCTCACGCAGCCGCCCCATACGGGCTTTACTATGCCCCCGACCCCTCTAGCCAATCGATTTGCACCATCGGGGGGAATGTGGCGTTTAACTCCGGTGGCGCTCACTGTCTCAAGTATGGAATGACCAGCAATCACGTATTGGGCTTGAAAGTGGTACTGGCTGATGGTGAGGTGGTGGAGTTTGGCGGAGAAAGTCTAGAGGGTGTCGGCCCTGATTTGATCGGACTCTTTGTCGGTTCAGAAGGATTGTTTGGTATCGCCCTGGAAATCACCCTGCGCCTGCTGCCAAAGCCTGAGACGTATCGCACGGTCTTGGCCGCTTACGACTCGCTTGAAAAAGCAGGCAATGCGGTGGCGCAAGTTGTGGCCTCAGGGCTACTCCCAGGGGCAATGGAGATTATGGATAGCTTGGCCATTGAAGCAGCCGAGGCTGCTGTCAATGCAGGCTATCCCCGGGATGCCGCGGCCTTGTTGATCGTTGAGTTAGAGGGCGAAGCAGATCAGGTTGAAACCGAATTTAAGGCCTTGGAAGCGGTGATTGCTGATAGCGGCGCTTACGAAATACGCACGGCTCAGAGCACTGAGGAGCGGGCTCGCATTTGGAATGGCCGCAAAGGCGCTTTTTCTGCGGTCGGTCGCCTCAGCCCAGACTATATCGTACAAGATGGGGTCGTTCCCCGCAGCACTCTGGGGCAAGCCTTGGCAGAAATTGAAGCGCTGAGCAAGCAGTATGACATCCGCGTGGCCAATGTCTTCCATGCTGGAGATGGAAATCTCCACCCGCTTATTTTGTACAATGGCAATGAAGAAGGAGCGCTGGAGCGGGCTGAAGCATTGGCGGCTGATATTCTCAAATCCTGCATTCGACTCGGTGGTTCAATCACCGGAGAGCATGGCGTTGGTGTAGAAAAACGAGATTATTTGCCGGAAATGTTTAATGAAACGGATATGATCGTGATGAAAACGATTCGGCAAGCCATCGATCCTAAGGAGATTGCTAATCCAGGCAAAATGTTCCCTGGCGCAGAGGCCCCAGCTCTCAGTATGAGTGGGCCTCATCCCCTAGAAAAAGCAGGGGTGATTTCGCGCGAATGAAGCCCATGACAATTGCTGAAGTTCAAGAGATTATTCACGAGGAAACTCAGATTTATCCACAAGGTGGTGGAACAAAAACAGCCTTGGCTGCACCCCCGACGGCCATCGTGCCTACGCTTGACCTTTCTGGCTTGTCTGGGGTGCTGGCTTATGATCCGGGCGAATACACATTCACCGCTTTAGCGGGCACACCTATTCAAGACATCAAAGCGTTATTGGCCGAGCAGGGACAGTATCTCCCATTTGACCCAATCTTAGGGGGAAAAGGGGCTACCCTCGGCGGAGTTGTTGCTGCTGGCACCTCTGGGCCTGGTCGGTATCGGTATGGGGGCGTCCGTGATTTTTTGATCGGCATCCAATTTGTGGATGGACTGGGTCGGCTTGTGCGTGGGGGCGGCAAAGTTGTCAAAAATGCGGCTGGCTTTGATTTGCCAAAATTGATGGTCGGCAGTTTAGGCCGCTTGGGTATCCTGGTTGAACTCACCTTCAAAGTGTTCCCCCAGCCCCAAGCCTATGCAACCCTACAAGTCGATTTTAATGGTTTACATCCGGCGATGGAGGCAATCCAACAGTTAACGACATCCCATTTAGAGATGGATGCCTTGGATCTAAACCCACCCGGACAATTACTCATTCGCCTTGGCGGATTACCTGAAGCATTACCTGCTCGACTACAGCGGATGCAGGATTTTCTAAAAAATGGGGCTGACAGTGCGATTCAGGCTATCGAAATTTTGGAGGGCGAGGCAGAAGAAATATTGTGGCAAAACGCCTGTGAGTTCAAGTGGGTCCCACCAGGCTGGGGGCTAATCAAAATCCCTTTGACTCCTGGACGAGTCCTTGTGCTAGAAGAACGGATTGACGGTCGAGGTGCCAAACGGCGTTATAGTGTGGGTGGGAACATTGGTTGGGTGGCTTGGTCACCAGAGGAGGCTGGTATTTCGGAGGCACAAGCGTTTTTTAACACGCCCGACTCAATTCTAACTCGGCTCGATTTGCCAGGACTGGCGTTACAAGGTCCGGCGGGGCACCCGCTGTTAGGTTTACAATCAGGACAAAGTTTGATACACCGCATCAAACAGGCTTTGGACCCTAATCAAAAATTCATTGGTTTTTAATATGTCTCAAACCCTTAATGGCCCAGCCTACCGCATTCATACCGCCCGAATGATCATCCGCTGTTGGCACCCGGCTGATGCCACCTTACTCAAAACAGCCATTGATACCAATCTGGATCATCTTCGCCCTTGGATGCCTTGGGCCATGCAAGAGCCTACGCCCCTGCCCGAAAAAATTAAACGCTTACGCCGAATGCGGGGCGAATTCGATTTGGATCAAGATTTTATTTACGGCATATTCAATATGGAAGAAACACAGGTCATTGGCGGAACAGGACTTCATACAAGGATTGGGGATGACGCCCGAGAGATTGGCTATTGGATTGACAAAGATCATCTCAATCAGGGTCTAGCCACAGAAGCCTCCGCCGCCTTAACCAAAGTTGCCTTTGAAATTGAAAAAGTGGATCGCGTCGAAATTCATTGTGATCCTCAAAATGTACGTAGTGCAACCGTGCCAAAAAAGCTAGATTTTCTACACGAAGGAAACTTAAAGCGACGAATAACCGACTCTGAGGGCAAATATCGTGACACAATGATTTGGAGCCTATTTGCCCCTGATTATCCAGATAGTATGTCAGCAAAGGCCCAAATTCAAGCGTTTGATGCAGTTGGGCAACGATTGATATGAGTTGAAGAGAGTTTGTAGCGTTTATAGAGTTAAAAAATTCTAACGCTAGGAACTTTATAGACATCAAAAAAGGATGTATCGATGCAACATAACATTCCAATCGAAAAATATGGGCCGCAGGGTGAGGCGATGGCGAATGCGGTGGCAGGATGTGTTCACTGTGGTTTTTGTTTAGCCGCCTGCCCGACCTACAAAATTATGGGGGAAGAGATGGACTCGCCCCGAGGCCGGATTTTTTTGATGAAAGAGGTGCTTGAAGGCAATCTTGATCAAGAAGAGGCCTTGCCCTACATTGATCGCTGTTTAGGATGTGAGGCGTGTGTCCCCGCCTGTCCATCCGGGGTGCCGTATGGCGATTTGCTTATCCCCTTCCGAGAGCTAACTGAAAAAGAGCGCAAGCACACACCGACAGACCGCGCCGCCAGACAGTTAGTTTTACAAACATTGCCCTTTCCAAAAACCTTCCGCCGGGCCGTGACAATGGGCAAGCTGGCCAAACCGATGCAGCGGGCGTTACCAGGTAAGTTAGGCTCGATGATTGACCTTGTCCCTGGCGATGTTCCCAAAGCCCGACCGCTGCCAGAAATTTATCCCGCTCAGGGCGAACGTCGGGCCCGAGTCGCCCTCTTGGCGGGCTGCGCCCAGCAGGTGCTGGCTCCCCAAATTAATTGGGCCACCCTCGAAGTTTTGGCCGCAAATGGGGTGGAAACGGTGATTCCCAAGCACCAAAATTGTTGTGGCAGTTTGTCACTTCACACCGGGGCGGCTGAGCAGGCGAAAGTATTTGCTCGTCATAACTTTACTGTATTCCCTGATGACGTTGATGCCATCATCACCAATGCTGCGGGCTGTGGTTCGGGGATGAAGGAGTATCCGTTGCTCTTTAAGGGCAGCGACGATGAAGAGATCGCTCAAACGTTTGCCAGCAAAGCACAGGATATCTCTGTCTTCCTGGATGATCTCGGTTTGCGCGAGCCACAACCATTGCCCACCAGCCTAAACGTTGCCTACCACGACGCCTGTCATTTGGCCCACGCCCAAGGCGTACGCACCCCACCCCGACGATTGCTCCAAGCCATCCCCAACCTAACCCTGCTTGAAATTCCCGAGGGGGACCTATGCTGTGGGTCAGCCGGAACCTACAATTTAGAACAACCCGAATTGGCCGCCCAACTCGGCCAACGCAAGGTGCAGAATATTTTAACAACCGAAGCCGAGGCGGTGGTAATGGGCAATATTGGCTGTATGACCCAAATCACCGCACATTTGGGGCAGCCCTTGCCGGTGTATCACACGATGGAAGTGCTGGCAATGGCCTATCAAGGTGAGGCAAATTAGCGATAAATATGTCAAATGACACTAAACAAGCCCATGTCGTTGAGGCTTATACGAGCGCCTATCCTGACCCTTTAGTACTTGCGAAGGGAGACCCAGTAACCGTTGGGCGAAACGATGATGAATGGCCTGGGTTTGTCTGGTGTACCGATACGACAGGAAAATCGGGATGGATTCCAGAGAACTATCTTGAACGCCAACAAAATTCGTCATTGGGGCACCTCAAATGCGACTATACGGCCCAAGAGTTAACCGTTGCGGTTGGGGAAATCGTAACCATCATCAAGCAAGAAAGTGGTTGGGTGTGGGGCATGACAGAGAGCGGGCAGGTGGGGTGGATGCCTAGAATACACCTCGAAATAATTTGAAGGAACCCACTCTGATGAAATCATCACTTAGCGTGATCCTTTGTCTGCTCCCTCTCACCCTAGCCTGTGGTCTCTTCAGCCCAGCCAGCACAGTTGATCTAAAGACCATCTACGCTGTCGCTGAGTACAACCCTGAGCGAGATGCCTTTGCTGATCTTGAGAATGCGATTGCCCAAGCTGACGCCGAAGACAAACACATTTTTCTAGAGATTGGGGGCGATTGGTGTGTGTGGTGTCACATTTTGGATGATTTTATCAGCACCAATGAGGGGATTGCGCAAAAAATTGTTGATAATTTCGTGGTGGTCAAGATTAATGTCAGTGAGGAGAACCGAAATGAGGCATTTATGGGGCAATACCCAACGGTCATCGGTTATCCTCATTTTTTCATTCTTGATGAGACGGGTCAGTTATTACACTCCCAGCACACGGTCCTACTGGAGTCAGATCGTTCTTATGATGTCAATCGGTTCGAGGCTTTTTTGACTCGGTGGTCACCAAAATAAGTCTCTACTCTTCATCATCAAGGACAGCCCCATTGGGTGGGGTATCACTGGACCAAATTGTGTCTGCATTATAGTGGGCCCCACTAAAGTCGGCTTGAGTTGAGGAAAACACCTCAACCCCAGCAAAAGTTGCCCCGTGTAATTGCCCACCGAGTAACAAGACATTATTCCTCAACGTAACATCACTTAAATTGGCATCACGTAAATTAGCGCCCGTCAGATCTGAGTCATTAATATTTGCGCCAGACAAATCCCCTTTAAACAGATCAACTCCAGCTAGGTCCGTCCTAAAAATTGTACTTCCGGTTAATTTAGCCCGAAGCATACGGGCCCCAGCTAAATCAACATACGCCAATGACGCACCAGTCAGATCGATCCCACGCAAATCCGCCCCTGCCAAATCGGCGCCTGATTCGCCATCGCCACTATCGCCCAAACTGGCTCCCGCTAAATTAGCCCCAACGAGATTAGCGCCACGCAAGTCAGCCGACAGTAATTCGGCACCACGAAGATCTGCCCCCCAAAGACTAGCCCCAACCAGTTTTGCGTCATTAAGAATCACAGCGTTAAGGCTTGCTACATCTGTAAAATCAACTCGCGTTAAAATCGCCCCAGTGAAATCGGCTCCCGAAAAATCAGCCCCACTCAAGATTGCCCCACTCAAATTGGCCCCGCTCAAATTAGCTCCCGTTAGATTTACCCCGGTTAGGTCTGTTCGGCTTAAATCGGTCCCAGTTAAATTGGCCCCAGCCAAGTTTGCTCCATTCAGACGGGAACCACTAAGATCACTATCAAGTAAACGAGCCCCGTTAAAATTGGCCCCACGCAAATCCATGTCATTAAGATCAGCTTCCTTCAAAACAACATCTGTGCAGGTCGGCGGACATTCAAAAGGGAGGGCAGCAATACAACCCGATAAAACCCAGCTAATGACGCTCAAAAGCACAATGTGTCTTACGATTCTCATCCCACATTCCTCCCTGAGGAAGTCACTATCAATTCTGAGCCGCTGTCTCATCATCACAAATATTTAACGTCGACTCGGGTATGATTAACCCCTCAGTTTCCTCATTTGAGCGTACCCCACTAAAATTGGCGTTATGGCAATTCAATGCTGCCTTCTGACTGTCACTCAACTCATCTAAAACGCGATCTACGATCACGTCCCGGGGACGCCATTCACTTCGAAAAATCAGCACATTCTCCAAATCAGCCCCGCTGACATCGGCCCCACTTAAGTCCGCCCCAATCAAGTTTGCTCCAACCAGATCGGCATTAACCAATGTGGTTGAGGCCAAATTACTGCCAATAAAGCTCGCCCCCGATAAATTAGCGTCACTAAAATTGACACCAGTTAACGTAGCAATATTTATCAGGGCGCCACTGAGATTGCTCTCAACAAAAGAGACCCCACTTAAATTGGCCCCACTTAAATTGGCCCCACTAAAGTTGGTGTTACTTAGATCAGCTCCAGTAAAATCGGCGAAGCTAAATAAACCGCCAGCTAAATCGGTTCGCTTGTTCAGATTTACACCGATGAGGGTGGCGTTCCAAAATACAGTACCATTGAGCTGTACTGTACGCATATCGGTATTGGTTAAGTCTACCCGAGTTAAATCTGCCCCGTTAAAGTTAGTATCTTCCAGAATAACATCACGTAAGTCAGCATCGGTTAAGTCAGCGCCGATAAATTTTGTATTACTCAAATTAGCCTGTCTAAAACTAGCGCCAACCAAAATAGCTCCTGATAAATCAGCATCACGTAAATCAGCCCCACTAAAATCAGCCCCGCGTAGATTCGCCTCAACCAAATTCGTGCCACGCAGATTCAAATTCGCCAGCGAACGATTGGTCAGGGTCAGGCCGATACAATTAGGAATACAGGTAACAGGACGCAAAATCCAGGTCCAGGCCAGAATAAATGCCGCCAATGATAGTAACAAAAGAAAAAAGGTTCGCCCCAGCAAAACAAAATTCAGCCCCGTCTTATACTCTTGATAAATACGCTCCAACAGCCGAATAATAAACCAAGCGATAATGAGAGCAACAGTAATTTGGAAAGCCACTTCAACCCAGACAGCGATAGAGGCTAGAATATTCAATGTATCTAGAGACAACCGAACCCCAACAACAATCACTAAAATCTCGACGGGTTCCTCAATCATATCGATGACAATATCATCCATTTGCGTTTCAGTTTGCCGGGCTAACCGTTTAAGCCAGTGAGTAAAGATTGCGTCTAAAATACGATTGAGAAGAACGGCCACCAAAATGATCAACAAGGCGGTTAACCACTGGGTTAAGGTATTATTTAAAATGATCGTTGATTCCAAATATTCGCTAATGACATCAACATCATTTTCATCTAAAAACTGCTGTATTTGTTCAAAATCCATGAAACGCCTCCAACGAGTTAAGCCTACAGATTAACCCTATTTCTTGGATAACTCAACCAATTGGCCGTTTTCCAGCCAAATATGGCGCCAATGGTCACCAGCCCACATTTTTTCTCGTACCGATTCCTCGGCCTCTAACATCTGACGATATCGCGAGTCAGTCTGATCTAGCAAGGTTTGAGGGGCACCATCTTCAATAATTCGGCCTTGATCCATCATCAAAATTCGCTCAAAATCCGTCGTTTGGCCTACATCATGCGTCACGCACAAGATTGTTGCCTCCGACCAATAATGGCGAGCTTTTTCAAGCAGTTCCCGCCGCTTCTCACGATCAAGCCCACGAAATGGTTCATCCAGAATGACCAAACGCGCCTGTTTCCGTTGCATTGCCCGGGCCAGTCGAATTCGCTGTCCTTCGCCGCCGGACACAAACTGACCTTCACCCCCCAGCGAAGTTTGCATTCCCTCTGGTAAGCGTTCAAGCAAATCACGTAGGTCTGCTTGGTTAATAATTAGATTAAGGGCTTGTTTCTGCTCTTGATTATTATACCGCACATTGTATAAAAATGATCGATTCCAAAGCTGAACCGTGGGGTCCACCCAGGCAATGTGTTGCCGCAGTTGCTGTAAATACGAGTAAGTCAGCGGTTGCTGATCAATCAAAATTTGCCCAGACACTGGTTGATACCACCCCAACAATAACCCGACCAAGGTCGATTTACCAGCCCCTGATGGTCCGACAATGGCAACTTGACTGCCTGCGTCAATTTGTAAATCAATCTCATTAAAGATAGTTTCCGATTCAAGCTTGACCGTCACTTTTTGCAAATCAATGGCCACTGCGGGCGAGGCTGATAACGAGTCTTGAACCGCATCTACTTCATCATCAGTATTATTGAAAAGGTCGGCTTCACGTGGGGTTTTGAACAGTTGTAAAAAGCGATCCACTTTACTTTGATCTCGATAATAGACAAAGGAAAGCAACATGAGCTGTTTACCAAGGCGGTCTAGATTAAAGCTCCAATAGAAAAGGAGTAACCAATTGACCGGATTTCCGCCGCGCAAGGCATAAATCACGATAATCAAGGCGATCAGGACGTGGGACAGAACTTTCATCCCAGCATCCAACCAAATTTCTTTACGATACTCTAGCCATTGGGCCTGATGCCATTGGCGAAGCATATCCCGATAAGCCCGCCGGGTTGATTGCTCTGCGCTGTGGGTGCGTATCGTCTGGAGGCCCCGCATTGAGTCGAGGGAAAAACGGCTGAGGGCACCTAAGTAGGTTCGCGTTCTTAAATTTTCAGCATTGAGTGAGCGTCCCGCGCCAATCAAAACCAATGACAATGTCATTCGAAGTAGAGCGATAAGGGCGACAACCCAATCGATCAAAAATAGGCCCAGAATAGTAAAGCCAAATTGACAGATATAGTGGACAAACTCGCTAACATAAAAGGGGAATTGGCGCACAACCCGCAAACTATTGATCCGCTCAATCAAGTCTGCGGCAGATATGTGTTGAAAGGTTTGGGAACTCAAATCAGGAATGACGGCCAAGATCGCCATCCGTAATCGGGCTTCCAGTTGATGCCCCAACGTCAAGACAGATTTGAGACTAAACCATTGCAGGCCAAGTAGGGTTACGGAAAAAGTTAAAATCAGCCCGATCGCCCATATACGTTGCTCCAAGGTGACTAAATCAAGCCCAAGAGTCATCAGACCACGTAACAAAATTGCCTGAACAAACACGCTGGCAGCAGCAAAGACCAGCGAAATACCAATGATGAGTAATGACCAAGATCCCTCAGTGCGTAGATATTGGATTAGTGTCCGAGGTAACCAAGTGGTGGTATCAATCGAATCAGTCTCCCGTGGCGCATCCTCAATTGCATTCAGGTCAGCTACCGGATCATATCCCTCGATTTGGAGCCGAACTAACCCTTCAAATTTCAGGGGCAAATTTGTCGCAGTACGGTCCTCATTAACGGAAACAACCCAGTGTTGCGCTGGAATGACAGGACTTTGTCCACGTAACGGTCTTAAGGTTTGGTCACTCAAAGTTTCCAGCAGTTGCTTGGCTTCTTCCCCTTTATCAATGCTTTTTTCCTGAACCAAGTGAGAAACCATTCGGGTGGCAGCATCCAATGTAACCAAGGGATACGCATCTTTGTCAGACTCGGCCGTTTTGAGAAATGTCTTGACATCAACCACAGACAAGCCTAATCCTGTCAACCGATGGTGGAGGGCATCTTTAAAGCTATTGAGTTGGCTAAGAGTCTGCCACTGTTCCACAGTAATTGGAACCGTTTCGCGGTACACTTCAGCCAACAAATTTGACCGTGTTAACCAGCGATGCCCAAGCTTAGGGTCATAAATCTGATAAAATGGGCCGACCCGTCGCCAAATCACCACCCAATAGGCTGGCTCTTCCGGGATAGGTTGCATCGCAATGAGGCTTGGATACGTGGCTTGATCACTGAAGGCGTAGTCGGTGGGTAGCACTTGAGGGCCAATGGTAAAGCCAAGCTTACGCCCAGTTTCAGCTAAAAGATCAACCGAGGCAAAGAGGGGGGCTGTTTTGGCGGAGTGTTCAAGATATGAGTCTTGAACCTCTCCATACGGCATTGAAAGGAGTTTTTGATCGCTGACATCTGTCTTGTATCCAGCCAAAAGACATTTGAATACAATCAATCCAGAATTTAACTTTGGGAAGCCCGCAACGCTTGGGGCAAAAAAGGGCAATTCTGGCGTGTTTGTACTCATAAATTTTCGTAACAGTTAGGTGGGTTGTGTGATTTGATTAAGGAATGGGCTGAATTATCCCCTAATTTGTGGCAATCTTCTTTATTATACGTGTAAAAGATGGAGTATGGAAATCGTGGAGATAGCCTAGTACTGAAGCAAACTTCTTTTGCCGGGTGAGAGTTAGCCAAATGCTTCAGTTTAAGTGTTCCGACACGAATGCTCTATCCGACAAACAAGCTTTGTCGGAACACTAGGTGAGATTGTTTGGGGAAAGATAGAGGAGATGTTACAGACAATATCTTTAGGAAGGAGACCAATTAATCAAAGGAGGCCTAGCTCATGTGCCCGCAGCGCAGCCTGAGTTCGATCACGTACATCAAGCTTCTGCAATATATTGGTTACATAATTTTTTACCGTGCCCTCCGCCAAATTAAGTTGACGAGCAATCTCACGATTGGTCAACCCTTTAGCTAACGTCTGCACAATTTCCTTTTCCCGATCAGAAAGAGGTTCGGGGAGCGTAACGGCACGCGGGGTTTGAGGGGTCAGCCGAGCAAACTCGGCCACGACTTTACGGGCTACGGATGGCTCAATCAAAGCCCCGCCGGTAGCGATGGTCCGAACGGCCTCGGCTAACTCATTGCCGGACACAGCTTTCAACATGTAGCCAAGTGCCCCAGCGCGTAGCCCCTCAAAAACATACTCATCGTCATCAAATGTCGTCAAAATCATAACCCGCGCTTGGGGCCATTGCTGACATATTCGACGGGTGGCCTCAACGCCATCCAATTCTGGCATTCGAATGTCCATTAAAACCACATCAGGGGCCAACTGCGGAAACATGTCGATGGCTTCTCGCCCGTTCTCAGCTTCACCTACAATTTCCAAATCAGGCTCAAGCTCAAGCAGGGTGCGTAGACCATCTCGCATCAAGCGTTGGTCATCGACCAGCAGAATATTAATGACCGCCGACTGAGCCATGTCCCATCTCCAAAGTGCGGGGGATACGGAAAACAAGTTGGGTCCCTTGAGTTGCCTCTGAGATGATGTCCAACGCTCCCCCTAGTTGCGCGGCGCGCTCCTGCATTCCTTTTAGGCCAAAGCCAGCCGACTTCTCACGATCACTGGCAATCCCAGCCCCGTCATCTTTAATCTTTAGGGTAACAGCCTCCGGTTCCACCTCTAATTGAAGCCAAGCATTGTCGGCTTGAGCATGGCGTTGAACGTTGGTCAAGCCTTCCTGGGCCACACGATAGAGGGCCATCCGATGCCCATCGGGCAAGGGTGGCAATGTGTCAGGAACCGTGGTGTGAATTTCTAATGAGGTCGCTTCTCGAAACTCCAGCGTCAATTTCTTTAAGGCCTTGGGCAGTGATAAATCTGTGGCCAGGGGCGTACGGAGCATCGCCACAGTTTGTCGGACTTCATCCAAGCCTTCACGCAGTTGGCCGCGCACAGTATCGACCATTTCACCGGCCCGCTCGGCGTCTTGATCAACCAAGCGTGCCGCTCCCTCCAGTTGCACAATAGAGACCGTCAAACGATGCCCCAACGTATCGTGCAAATCACGGGAAAGACGATTTCGCTCCTCAGCCACGGCCAAGGTTTCGACCTGACTGGCATAATCGTACAACTGTTTATGGGCTACCTGCAATTCACCAAATAGCTGCTCAGTCTCATTTCGAGCTAATTCGGCTCGAACCAAGGCACTACCGAAAATCCCGAAAAAGACAAAGGCTGAACTATGAACCAAGCCTTCAATGACACCTACAATCCACCCCTGCTCGAACACAAAGATTGCTGTGGTGATCAATGAAAATGAGACAAGCCACTTCACACCATGTCTGACAGGCAGCGAAATCATAGCGTGAACGCTTAAGATAAAGAAAAGAAGTACACACTTTGCTGAGCTGAAAAATATTAACCCCAGGACAAGGCCTGTACCTATAGCTAGCCCAACATGGGCACGCCATTGAAGCCCTTGCTGAAAATCTTTGATACCTTGCGTGTGGACAACCGCAAACAGCAATAAGCCAATGACAATTACAGTACGATCAAGCCAACTTGTTGGCTGGATTAAACTTGCGATTCCCACCGTGGCAATCAAAAAATAGCCAGCAAAATAGAGTAAATAATCTTCACGAACAGAAATACGATTGGATGTCATAAATGTCATCATACTCGCTTTTCCCTAATTCTTCAAGGACAATCTAGCTCGCTACGCCCATGGGCTGCAATGATGATATATTAGCGGCTTGGCGTTGGGCCAAAACTAGGGTTGACAATTTCTTTCGGGCTCGAAACAGCTTACTTTTTACAGCACTGACCGTCATATCCAGGGTGGTGGCGATATCCTCGTAAGACATATTGTGCCAATATTTGAGAATGATGGGGATGCGATAATCATCCGGCAATCGCTGGAGTAAATGTTGCATTTCAGAGGTTGTTTCTGCGGCCAAGAACGAAGGTTCAGGCTGCATTCGATTGGGGATGGGCACCTCTGCAAAGGGCATCACATCATCCCAGGAAAGTACAATCCAGCGCCGTCGTTTTAGCTGATCCAAACAGTAGTTGGACGCAATCGAAAAGAGCCACGTCGAAAACTTTCGCTCTGCATCATACAAATCGAGCTTTCGATAAGCTCGGATAAAGGTTTCCTGAGCCGCATCTTCCGCCAAAACGTGATCACCCAGCATACGATAGCACAAATTGTAAATCGACCGCTGATATTTTTCTACCAGATGGTCAAATCTAGCTCTATCACCCGCCCGAACTTGCTCAACCCACACCACATCTTCTACCACATCCACACTATCCATCCTTTGTCTCCTTCAACGCTTGATCTATAGCCCAAGAATACCATTCGAAAGGTCATATGAAATAGTGCCAAAGGTCATATGCAGGGTCATATAATCATCAAATGAAGAAATCATGACATGATTACTGCCTTAATCATGTCATGAGCAACATAAAATGGCTTAAAACGGGGCAAAATCAGGCAAGAACTCTCCCTCTTTTTTTATCCTCAAAAATAGTTTTGTGTGATAACATCGATGTTATTTCAGTGAAAAGTGTCAAAAAATATCAGCCAAAACTCAGCGCGAAGACAGACAAAATCGATTTATTCAAGATAAACTTAGAGCCAATGCTAATTACTGACCCAGATGTAACTTTCTAAACTTTTCAAGACGGTTCATGAGACAAGGGTTTTTGTTTAGTTTTTTATGTCCGGGTCAGTAGCTTATTCAATCTGATCATCAAAGAGATGGATATAAGACTTTTCAATATTTAACATTTACTACTCAAGGAGGATTTATGTTATCAAACTTATTGTTTCCAGAAAAAGTGAAACATCACAAACGAGTGATGCTTCGAGGGGGTATCCTTGTTATTATTTTCTTGGTATTAGGGCTATTTAGTAGCTCAGCCCTAAAACCTAGTGCGTCAGCCAGTTCAAATGCAGAGTTGTACTTTATCTTTGCCTCTAATGGCGCAAGCCTAGGCTCTATGACTGGAATAGAAAACAAAGATATCATTAAATACGATGGCACTGATTTTGAGATGGCTCTTAACGGCTCTGATGTGGGGATCCCTAGACCCATCAATGCCTTTCACATTTTGGATACTGACAATATTTTGTTCAGTTTAAGAGCACAGGGAACTATTTCTGGGGTTGGTCTGGTAGAACATTCAGATATTATCCAATATAACAAAGCCTTAGATGAATTTTCCTTATACTTTGATGGCTCTGCTGCAAACCTGTCTGATACCAGCAACTCTGGGAGTATCGATGCGATTGCCCTATTTGACAATAAATTACTGATTTCTACCCGCGAGAATCAACCATCTCCCCCACCCATTGGGGTCGATGCTAGGGATGAGGATGTTATGATTTACGATCCCGCGACGAACACCTGGGAGATGTTTATCGATGCTGATGATATCCAACTGTTTACCTATAACCACGGTATCAATGGCATCCATATTACTGATGATAACACGGTTTATCTCTCGATCCACGGACCAGTCTCGGTTCTAGCCCCTAACGCAGATGATCCATTGGCGACCTCGTTAGCTGCAGACCAGGAAGACATCCTTAGATGTACGTTAACTCAAACCGGTTATGACCAAACTGTATGTGACTACGATCCAGGTTTGTATTTTGATGGTGATGATGGCCCAATAGATTTCAATCTTGGTGATTATCGCATTGATGGGATCAGCCTCTTCACCCCGGTTGCTCCTATCACTGGCTTGAACGTCAGCAATGACGGGCCAACTGAGGTAGGCATTGGCGTCAACTTCGTTGCCACCGTCACAGGCGGAGATGATGTTAAATTTGACTGGAATTTTGGGGATGGTACGATCATTACAGATGGCTCTGCCTCTCCCACCCATACTTATACGACTCCAGGCGAGTACAACGTCACAGTCACGGCCTACAACAGTGTTAGTAACCCTGATCCCGTGACAACCGAAGTGACCATTTTCGAAGCACCTACCCCTACCCCCACGGTCGACCCCACATTACCCCCCGGCATTTTTGGCGTCGATGATTTTCAGGAGATGGAAGTCTATCATATGACCCACATTTGTAATGAGTCAAACGAAAATCCAGATATTATTCTAACAAGTGGGGTCAATCGTTATTTTATTGGAGATCCTAAATTCGATTCGAATATATTTACCCCGGCCCACGCTCCAGCCGTCGGATGTTTTGCCAGCGGAGGGGGTGAAATACAAGTTGATCTTGGCCCTGATAAAGCCGTTACATTTCATCAGCACGCTGGGGTTATCGTTCACAATCCTTTGCCTGATGAGGATTTCTACAAAATCGAGGTTACCCTTATTGAGGAAGGGAAGGGTAATGTAGAGGCCTATTTGACCTTAGTCGATAAATTGTGGTCAGTAGGCTCACCAAATGCAGTCTCGGTCGGTATTACTCCCTCAGCTACATCATACAAATATGTTTCTACGGAGTGGGCAGGATTAAGTCCAAATTCAGATCGTCTGGTATCAAATTTCCAAGCCACTGCCCGTGAACCAGGGACACCCACTAATCCGACAGAAATTAAACTTGAGCTTTATGTGACGCCACAGGGCATATACTCGGTCATCAATGGAAAAAATTATGGTTCATTTCCAAACCACAAACAAGGTTCATTTATCTACAACCCAACTGACTTCGTTCCAAGTGATGTTAAACACATCGTTCTTGGTAAATGGTCTGGGAGTGATTCAGTCACCTTCAAAGGCTTAAAGGTGGTGAAGTTGCCTGATATTGATGACGTGGTAGAGACTGTCAATAATCGCAATGCTTATGATCCTAATTTTGAGGATATAACTGCCCTGGATGCTGTCAATGCCTACTTTATCCACAGAGCTGTGACTGGAAACTATTTCGAGCTTTGTGTAGACACAGCAAGCTCAGCGGAAGATGAAGAATGTAAGCCTGACATTAGTACCTCGTATACACAGTCGCTAGACCCTTCCAATTACACCACTGCAGAGCTTAATGCGGGAGTAAATACAAACGACCCAGGCATAGAAGAACATCGTGTCGCCCTAGCTGACCATGCCGGCGAGGCAAAACGGCAGGCGAATGTGGCCTTAAATCGAGCATTTCTATATCGTGGGCATGCTCATTATTTTAATGATCCATCGGCAGCAGGGTTAACCACCAGTTATGAGGTAGAGGTCAGGAACAGTTTTGATGGCTATCTAAAAATGGTCAGACGATTTGTAGATCCACACTTTGATGAGTGTTATGAGGGCATCCACTCATATTATCCCTTCTCTATAAGAACTGCTCCTCCTTTCCCTACCAACACAAGTCTCTTCAACAAACATTGCTTTCATCTAGCCCTTGACCTTGATTCTAATTTGCTTGCAACCGAAAATGGTTGGGTAGATGCGTTTGGTGATGGGGCAACAGCGTTTAATCATGGCCTCATTAATCCATTACAGGCCGATTTAATCATTAGCTATGCCATTTCAGATTATATTACTCCAGGGCAGCGAAATGAGTTGGAAAACATTTTCACCGACATCGTTGATAACAGTTTGCGTCGTATACGCCTTTCCCCTGCGGGAGTGTCCCCGACAGGAGGGTTTCCCCTCAATTCAGATGCCCACGCCTGCGTCACTTACAAAGAAGACACTTTTTCTGAGGAAATCGGTTGGCTCTTACATCTATATACTGGATATTATTTATTATGGCCAGATGAGGCTGAAATACCAATAGAGGTAATCAATGACATAGACTACCTTGCATCACCAGTACAACGATCCGAACTCCTACTCGATATGATCCAGTTTTTAGGCTTTCATATGTTGTCAAAAGCTGCTCCTGGTGATGGAGTAGGTGAGTCGATTGACAATGATACTGATTTTTCAGGCACAATCAATTTCACATATTTACCTAATGAGTTCCAACAGTTTGAAAGTCACTATGTTGGACCCAATGGCATCCTAGAGAATCATGCATTCAGCCCATCTGCCAATTATGCGCTTTCTGTAGCGGGAACATCAGCTCACTTAAGAAGTATTTTCGATCAAGTTGCAATACCATCACCCAACTTTAATGAAGCTGCAGTTACTCATAATATGGATGAAGTATTTGCCAACTCTATCATTAATCGGATAGATCTCGATACCTTCCATCTCAAACCAAATCCAGGGATTAAACATTACTCTAGTGTCTGTAACGCATCCACAACTACACCAGCCACCTTACCTCCTGCAGGCTTCCACGATATATATCTTCCTCTCAGCGGCGGTAGTCTGACAAACATGGATGGGCGTATTTATCCCTCATTGTTAGAGGACTGGGTCACAACATATACGGGAGCTTACAATGTTGCCGCAGCTTATGATGATCCTTCAAACTTCCACGAAGACAATATTGCTCGAAATATCTATCATCTTCATTATACAGGTCGCGGCTTACTATTTTGTGGTCATGGCTCTTGTAATACTGACCGTAATGTAGTCGTCAGCAGTTTATTTGCGATGGCCCTAGGCAACAACTCCAACTTCCTACAGCCTTTACCCACCCCAACCCCGACACCAACCCATACACCCACCCCAACTCATACCCATACCCCAACGAATACCCCGACTAACACAGCTACGCCCACCCATACTCCAACAAATACACCAACCTATACTCCAACCCCAATACCGTCTGAACTTCAAGGATATTGGCCCCTGGATGAACAAAGTGGAACACGGCAAGATTTCTCTGGGAATAACAATCATCTAACAGACAATAATTCTGTTGGCTATAGTCCAGCGGGGATCAGTGGTAGTGCTGACTTTGAGCGAAATAACAATGAATATCTCGACATTAGTGATGCAAACCAAACCGGTCTCGACATTACAGGCAATCTCACCATGGTAGGTTGGGCCACTATCGAAAGCTTTGACTCATCGGTTTACAGCATCATGGCCGGACGATATGATTGGGGGACCCCAGCTAATCGGGGCTATCGTGTGGGAGTTAGTTCTAATGATACAAAGCAATTGTATTTTGCCATTTCACAGAACGGGACATCAGCTACCTCTCTCCGCAGTTCTTCATCTTCACCTTTAAGTACCGACCAGCCATATCACGTGGCTGCTGTTTTTGATGCGGGTGCGCAAATGATGAAGCTCTACCTAGACGGAAATCAAGTCGCCAGCCGCAGTGTATCATTCAGTCAAATTTACACCTCCACGACACCCTTTATCTTAGGGGGAAGTCATAATTCAGGGAATGTTGTCCATCACTTTGATGGCGAGCTCGATGACTGGTGTGTCTATTCCAAGGTATTAAGTCAAGCTGAAATCGCGGGATTGATGAATACGCATTGTGATGGCTCACCCATCTCTACTGAGCCAACCCCGACCTTTACGCCAACAAATACACCCGACGCACCCACAGCAACCTTCACCCCAACCAACACGCCTGAAACGCCACCCCCACCCACCTCAACCTTCACCCCAACCCATACGCCCGATGTTCCTGATCCAACGCCAACAGATACCCCAACAAATACCCCTATTCCACCGACAGCAACGTTCACGCCAACCAACACCCCTATTCCACCAACAGCGACATCTACCCCAACACCAACCAGTAGTTTACCTGGTTCTGGTACATTACGTAGCCAAGATAGTGTTGTGGCAGGGTCAACATTAACCCAAAATTTATGGCGAGGTAGTCAAGGCTGGCGTAGGACAGTTCCAATTTCTGGGGGCACTGTGAATTGGAGTTCAGCTTCGGCTTGGTCAACCTTCGCATCAACAAGTAGCCTACCTGGTTCTGGTACACTACAGGCGAATAGTAGTTATGTGATTGGGACCACAGTTCATGAAAGTATTTGGCGAGGTGGCGAGGGTTGGACTCGCACCGTCCCAATTTCTGGTAGTACTGTAAATTGGGGCTCCGCTTCAGCTTGGTCCGGCCCCGTTTTACCAAGTGGCTTACCCGGTTCTGGCACGATGCAGGGGCAAGGTGATTACGTTATTAACAGCACCCTATACCAAAGCATTTGGCGGGGTAATCAAGGCTGGACCCGTACCGTGCCAATTTCCGGTGGTGCCGCAGACTTTGGCTCAGCTTCAGCTTGGTCTGGGCCTGTTACAACAAGTGGCTTACCCGGTTCTGGCACATTACAAGGTCAAGACAATTTTGTTGTAAGCAGCACTCTGACCCAAGGGATATTAAGAAACAATGAGGGCTGGACCCGTACCGTGCCAATTTCCGGTGGTGCCGCAGACTTTGGCTCAGCTTCAGCTTGGTCTGGGCCAATCAATTAACCTCTAATCTAACATAAAAATAAAAAGCGCCTGAAAAATTTCAGGCGCTTTTTATTTAGCTACGATAATCAAATCATAGACCTAAACCATCACATTCACTTACAACGTCGTCGACAATGGCAAAGAGCGACGGACTTCCTCAATGAACTGGGTCAGGTCAAACCCTTCGCTGCGGAGCAAATCGTAATCGAGGGTCACATCGGCCCACTTGCGATACTCTTCCGTCCGGGAGGTTAAAAGCGTGGGATAGCATCGGGCCAAAGCGGTTTCGTCAGACTCGCCATTTGCCTTGACAAACTTATCCTGCCATAAGACTGGGGCGGGATCGGCGATATAGGCGATCCGCATTTTCTCCTGTACGGCCAGTGGGGCATCCAAATAGACAATATGGGTCAGTCGAGCGAGGCGTTCCATGATGGCTTGGCCGGTGTAAATCACACTACCCGCCGTATCAATGATGATTTGTTCACCCGCCTCAACAGGGGTGTTCTCCAATGTATCCAAAATCTCGGTCATGACCTCAATTTCATAGCCCAAATATTTGGCCTCCCGCGCTTTGTAATGAGCTTGATAGGGGAAGCCCATCCATTCGCCCATATCCATCATCGATCCATCTTCGCGTCGCAAATCTTGTTCCAATCGTTCGGCAATCATCGTATCACAACAAAAGCGTTGAAATCCCGCCTCAGCCAGTTGTCCTGACCAATGGGACTTCCCAACCCCCGACATGCCAATAAACGACAATCTCATTTCAAAAGCCCTCGCCATCTTGAAAAATTTATCCGTGTGGATAATCAAAATATCGAGGCTGATTTTAGATGATTCGACGTATTTTGGCTATTTAGCAGGAGGTAGGTGATGGGAGAGGGTTTCTTGATTTCTGACCTTTTAAGAGACTAGCTAGTTTGTGTCATACCCGAATGAAGTTGTCGGGTATCCATTGGTGAGAGGCAACGAATGATAGATTCCCGCCAGAAGTACGCAAGAATGACAGGGTCTAAAATTTCTTTCTTTTTGTACGATGTTCCAATTTTGTCGATTTCTCGAAATGACTATCTTTTGAGACTGACTACCCACGCCCAATAGCCCGAGCAAACACATCAGAAACATCTCCCGGCGACTCATCACCAAACCAGGCGACAAACTGATCAGGGCGCACCAAAATTAGGCGCGACTCATACGCCTCACGACCATCACTGTAGGTGTCTCGAATAATTTTTAAGGGAATATTGAGTGCTTGAGCAGCCTCGACAAAGGCATTAACCACAGCGTCATCAACATCAAAAGCTAACAATGAGAAACCGTTGCCTAGAGCCTCAAATACATTCTGACCTGATGACAAGGGCTGGGGCGGTAAATGGTGCCCTGCTCTGGCCGCGAAAACATGCGAGCCACGGGCGCTCGACACCCCATCGGCTGGGCCAAAGACTACTGGCGAACCCTCATAATGTGGCTCAAAGGCGTGAACATCGGCGCTGGCCCCGGTTTGTCTTTCCTCCCACGCGGCTTCAAACTCAGCTTGATCTTGATTAGGGTTGTAACGATCCAGGAAAACGCGATCCGTTCTGATGAAGGACTCAATAAAATCATCAGCGGTTGATCTAAAAACAGGTTGACGTTCAGCACTGTAAGAGGCGAGTAACCCTTCGCTCCCCCAACCTTGCAGAGTCGCCGTTAGTTTCCATCCCAAATTGCGAGCATCCTCCAGACCACTGTTGATACCATAGCCGCCATACGGCGGATGACTATGGGCCGCATCACCGGCGATGAAGACACGGCCTTGGCGATAGGTCTTGGCCACGGCAAAACGTAAATCCCAAAAGCCGATGTGGTCGAACTCGCAGGCAAACTCAACGCCTGCTGCACGATGAAGTAAAGCCTCAAAATCAAAGTTATCTTTGGTTGTGTCAGCGGGCACCGGGGCGTGAAAGAACCAACTTTCGCCCACATCAACTCGCCCGAAAAATTGCCAGTAACCCTTCAAATCGGGATGAAGCACACAGTAGAAGGATTTGCCGGGAAAAATCTCAAGGGCCTTGTGCAATTCCTTAGAGCGAAAGACCAGCAACACCATCAGCTTATCGTGGTCCGACTTCGCCTGTTCAATCCCTACTGCCTCACGTACCACCGACCGACTACCATCACATCCCACCAGATAATCCGCTTCAATCGTCTGTGGGTCATCCCCACCCCGCTCGGCGATGGTCACCCGCACACCCGCCTTATCCTGCTCAATCGTCTCGCCCACCCAGCCAAAAAAGCTATCGACCGTCGGCAAGGTGGCCATCTTCTTTCGTAACACCCGCTCGGTGCCATACTGCGGCAAACGCTCGTTATCCGTGAAGTAGTAAGGCCGCACCAACTCCCGTTTTAGCCACGGATACCAATACCCACTGGTCAAGCTACCATACGTCGTAATCCCTCCAATCGGATAATCGGCAGGCATCGCCCGTGCTGCTCGCAATTCCTCTTCAATGCCCCAGAAGTAGAAATGTTCAAGGGTCCGTTGGGTTAAATTTTGGCCTTTGGGAATAGGTTGGGGTTGGGGATATTTTTCCACCACAGCCACAGATATGCCGCGCAAACCAAGCTCAATCGCCAGCCCTACCCCAACCGGACCACCCCCTACAATCGCCACTTGATACCGTTTGTTCGTCATTGAATTTGGCCTCCTAGAATGATTGATTGGGTTTAACACATCATAGGGAAATTGGGGACAAAGTCAATGTAGCCTAGAAGGTAGTTTATGTTCAACTTCAATCCTGACATGGCCGACCAAGCGGCGGGGGCGGTTTGGTTTTGGATCTACGTTGACGGGATGGACGTCGACGCCTACTACGAAGAATTAAAAGAAAAAGGCCTGACCATTGTTGACCCCATCAAAGATCAATTCTGGAGTGATCGTTCGTTCACCGTCAAAGATAAATTTGGCTATTTCCTTGTGTTCACCAAAGAAATCGACGCAGAGAAAAAGGCGACAACCCACGCCGTTTAGAGGCTGTCATATCAAACTACATTTCCAATAACCTAAAAAGACCTACAGTGTCTCATCCACATCGTAGGTCTTTTGTTTTGTTACGAGCGATTAATTTTCAGTAAAACGTCCGCCGAAATCTATACTGTCTTCATTGGTATTTAGAACTTTTGTAAGATTCTCCAACACGAATCTATAAAAAACGCTTTAAGAATTTGTCAACCAGAGCAACCCATTCTTGCTCAAAGCCACCACCGATTGCCCAATGACCATAATCAATCTCTACGTATTGTTTGTCACCACCCAGACGCTCATAATTGACTAGAGTTGCCCTCGGAGACACCATCTTATCACGAGATTGATTAATAACTAGCACCGGCACACTATTTTGTTCAAGTGGAACAGCAGGCGGTGTGGTGATTGTACTTAAAAGATAGCGCAGGTTGAATCTTCGGATCGGATATGGGTCTAAAAGATATTTTTCGTAAAAGCCAACGGCACGCTCATCGACCATTTTATCAAAGCGACTGAGCAGATTTACATTTACCTGCAAGTTCGGTACCAAAAATGCAGCATATCCCATAACAAACTTGAATATCGTGGGAAAGCCAGGTATACCACGTAAGGCGCTAAATCTTGATGCCGCCATCATATTCTTGGGCTTCCCAAAATCATACAGATTGTGACATACCATTGCCGTAGCAGGAGCACCTGCTGCCACTGCATAGTATGTTAATGCGCCACCCTGACTAGCCCCAGCGATGAAGACAGATCCTGTATATTGCGTCTTAGCCCAGGTGGTTACATCAACAATGTTTTGTACCAGTTGTGACAATATGAAGTCACCACGCTTCCCTTCAGAAAGACCTTGTCCCCGCTGGTCAGGCAAAATAACGGTGTACCCCGCATCATACAATTCGAGTGCCAATGGCACAAACAATCGTGAGTAACCACCCCCCCCGTGATTAAAGATAATTATAGGGGCATCTTTTTCATTCTGCTCATATGCATCAATGTGCAAGCGCACCTCCGTAGAAGATATCTGATATGTTTTCAGAAGGGAGACGGCACGTTCTAAAGTTTCCTTGGAATGATACACCCGCCAATAGTCACTATTGACCTCGTGGGTTGATTGTTGATATATAGATTGAAGTGTTATTGTCATTTTTTATCCTTAACTAATTTATTATTATTGATTTTCAAATACTGCAACAGTAAAAAGGAAAAACGAATTTCAGGAAAGCAAGATACAGCTGACCAAACTAACCTAAAGGTGCTTGTTAACAAATGAATAAGTTTCAAAAACGTCGTTGCATTGTAATTTATGATGATGCTTGAATGCTCTGTACCATAGTTTAAACCTACTTTCGTCAATTGACAGTGTATGAATTTGTTGATTAGCAGTATAATAAGTTATATTTAGCGTCGATGTCAACGGTGGGAGTTACTTAATAGACAGTGTCAAAAATTAGCGATAGGCGTTATCAGCGAACTGAAAAACTTTTGATTAAGGCTATGCTTACGCTAATTACCGCTAAGCCATTTCACGAAATTTTGATCAAGGACATTGTCGCTCAAGCAGATATTGCCAAAAAAACTTTTTATGCTCATTATGAAAACAAAGAGCAACTTTTGTGGTATAGCCTTGAGGCACATTTTCAGTTGATTGAAGCACAAACCAATGAGCTAAATGCCGATACATTGTTGATGGATAAGAAACCATTGAGCTATCCGGTCTTCAAGCATGTAGAGGAATACGCACTTTTTTATCGAAATATGTTAACAGCCTCACATACTTCGACATTCGTTTTCCAGTTTTGGGATTACCTTGCACAAAAGTCTTATGAAAAACATAAGCCATTACGCGATATTGCCCCGTTTATGACGGTTTCCCCTGAACTTATGGCAAATATGCTGGCGGGAGCGTTGTTAGGTGCATTACGATGGTGGTTGCAAACAGACATGCAAGATACTGCTGAGCAGATGGCTTATCGATTTAGTCAAATTGTTGCTCCTGGAGTAATGCAATCTATGGGTTTGGATGCCTGAACATATAGCAATCGATTATGCAAAATAGAAAAGGAAAGAAATTAGGTGGATAAGCTTAATGCGTAGTGTTAAGCCGTAACCACGACATTACAAAGAATATTTATCAAGGATAGGTGAATTATGCGCATCGTCATCATCGGAGGGACAGGTCATATCGGTACGTATCTCGTCCCTCAACTAGTCGTCGCTGGCCACGACGTGATTTGTGTCAGCCGCCAACAACAAAAACCTTATCAAGCCCATACAGCTTGGAACGCTGTTCAGCAAATTACAATTGACCGCGTTCAGGCAGAACAAAACAACCGTTTCGGCTCCCAGATCAAAGAACTTGACCCTGATGTCGTCATTGATCTCATCTGCTTTACCCGCGAAAGTGCACAACAGCTCGTGGAAGCGCTACACGGGCGGATCCAGCATTTTATTCACTGTGGCACGATTTGGGTACATGGCCCAAGTGCCATTGTTCCGACGACCGAAAACCAACCTCGTGCCCCTTTTGGTGAATATGGGGTCAACAAAGCAGCTATTGAAAATTATTTGATCAGCGAAGGACGGCGGACCGGGTTTCCGGTCACTGTCCTCCACCCAGGGCATATCGTCGGTCCCGGCTGGGTGCCTTTGAATCCGGCGGGTCACTTCAATGTTGAGGCCTTCAGAAAACTGGCACATGGCGAAAAGCTTTCACTACCAAATTTCGGACTGGAAACGGTCCATCACGTCCACGCTGAGGATGTTGCTCAAGCCTTTATTGGCGCTGTTGAAAATTGGAATCAGGCAATCGGGGAAAGCTTTCATGTTGTTTCGCCAGCCGCCCTAACCCTGCGAGGGTATGCCAAAGCAATGGCGACCTGGTTTGGACAGGAAGCCAATCTCGAGTTCTTACCTTGGGATGCGTGGAAAGATACTGTCGGAGAGATCGAAGCTCAGGCCACCTGGGACCATATCGCCCATAGCCCGAATTGCAGCATCGCCAAAGCACAGCAATTGATTGGCTATCACCCGCGCTATAGCTCTCTACAAGCCGTGCAAGAGGCGGTGACGTGGCTCATTGAAAATGAGGGTTTACTTTCATGAGCCTAGTTGTTGAAATATAGACGTTAGTCCCCCACAATTCCCAATAAAACATCCCGCGCCCTCACACCCTGCTCCGCTGTCACATCCAAATGTGTTACTGCTCGGATCGTACGGTCATCCAAGGCATTGATGAGAACGCCCTGTTCTCGTGCTTTATCGACGACTGTGTGGGCAGAAGGAGCCTCCGAGGTCAGGCGGAAAACGAGAATATTGGTGTGGACGGTAGCGGGATCGAGCACGATATGGGGAGATTGGGTCAGTTGAGCGGCCATTTGTTGGGCATTGTGATGATCTTCGGCCAGCCGCTCGACATTGTGATCGAGGGCATACAGTCCGGCAGCAGCGTAAAAACCGACCTGTCGCATCGCTCCGCCAAGCATCCGCCGATAACGAACGGCTCGTCGAATGAGGTCACGCGGGCCAGCCAACAGGGAGCCACCCGGTGCCCCCAGACCTTTCGAGATTGAGACCATCACCAAATCAAAAGGAGCAGCCAGTTTGGCAACCGATTTTTCGGTAACAGCAGCGGCATTCCACAGTCTTGCACCATCCAAGTAGGTGGCGATGTTTCGCGCTTTGGCGGCCTCGCAAATTTTCACTGCTTCATCCTGCGGAAAAATGATGCCGCCCATTCGGTTGTGGGTGTTTTCGATCTCGACCAAGGTGGTCGGGGGATAAATGGGGTGTTCTTGGGGTTTGATCGCGGCGATAAATTGCTCGGTGGTGAAAATGCCTTTATCGCCAATGGCAGTGAACTGTACGCCTCCCAAGGCACCTGACGCACCCGTCTCATGCCACACCGCGTGGCTCTCTCGGCTGACAATAACATCATCGCCAGGGCGGGTGAACAGTTTCAAGGCCACTTGATTAGCCATTGTCCCCGTTGGTAACCATAAGGCCGCCTCTTGCCCCAACACATCAGCCACCCGCTCCTGCAACAAATTCATCGTCGGGTCATCTTCATATTGATCATCGCCGACAGCCGCTACCGCCATTGCCTCCCGCATTTTTGGTGATGGGCGAGTGACCGTATCGGAACGAAGATCGATTGGCGTTAAATTTTGCGACATTTTTATTTTCCTTGTGTAAGGATAATGAGAATCTGTTTCGATTTACGATAAAAGCTAAACTTATTTTACCCGATCGTAAATCGTAAATCGACAATCGTAAATTGGCCGGGGGCGAAATCAGCCCCACGACAACAATAGCAAACTTCGTCGAGATTTTATCCCAAGGTCTAATGATTTGGCCCGAGACTTGAATTTTCCCAGTCGGGATCAGGTTCAGCGGGGTCGGGCGTTAATCCGGCGGCTTCCACGCCAAAAATTGCTACCAGTTCATCTTTATCGGAGGTATCACCACTGACGCCGACCGCCCCGATCACTTGGCCCTGTTGATCACGAATTAAGACACCACCGGGCACAGGGATAAGCCGTCCGCCAGAGGCTTCTGACAATGCGTTCATAAAGGTGGGGCGGTCGGAGAGGCGATCGCGCAACAGGCGGGTTGACATCCCCATCGCCAAAGCTCCCCACGCTTTACCCATTGCCACCTGTGGACGGAGAATCGCTGAACCATCCTCTCGTTTGAAGGCAACCAAATGCCCGCCCGAATCCAACACAGCCACAGTAAGCGGCATAAAGTCTAGCTCACGGCCTTTGGCCAATGTTGTTTCCAAAATGATCGAAGCTTGTTCAAGGGTAATATTCGTCATTTTATTTTTCCTCACTGTTTTGACTCAGCCATTTTAACAAATGAATTAAACCATCATCACGCCATTGGGCCAACTCAGCCCTGGTCAATGTGCCAACCTCGGCCAATACCCCTTCGATAATTTGCGCCTGCACAGCTTCGGTCAATTTCGGATCACCCAACTCCTGCCAGCGATGCTCTTGGGTCGGGCCAAGATGTGCCATGTAATGCTGGATGCCACCACTGCCGCCGCCGAGGTGGTAAGTCAGATGCGGCCCCATCAAGGCCCAACGCGGGCCGGGTCCATTGGTCATCACGGCATCAACGTCGGCCACGGTGCCAATCCCCTCCGCCACAATGTGGACCGCCTCACGATAGAGGGCGGCTGTCAGTCGATTGGCGATGTGTCCGATCACTTCTTTTTTCACGTGAACGGGTTGCTTGCCGATCTCACGATAAAATTCCATGGCCCAAGTCACGACTTCAGCGCTGGTTTGTTGACCACCAACCACTTCGACCAAGGGTAACAAATGGGGGGGATTAAAGGGGTGCCCAACCAAAATGCGTGCGGGGTGAGTGGCTTTGGTCTGGATATCAGAGGCGAGTAAGGAGGAGGTGCTACTACTGATAACTATCTTCGGAGAGATCACTTGCTCAAGCTCAACGACCACATCCTGTTTTAGGGCAAGATTTTCCGGGCTATTTTCTTGAACAAAATCAACATCGGCTAGATTTTGATCAATCTGCCGACAAATTGTCAGTTGAGTGTTATCCGCTTCATCAGGCAAACCAAGGGCAGTTAATCCCAGCCACATTTGGTCAATTGTGGCCCGCATCGTTTCCTCCGCCAAATACGGCTCAACAATCGTAACCGCCAAACCGCGTGACAAAAAGTAGGCCGCCCAACTCGCCCCGATGGTGCCTCCGCCAATGACAGCAACATGCTTTATGTGTGTGGATAAATGTGTCATAGCAATTTATTTCATAAACATGTCATTTCGAAAAAAAGAAAGAAACATCAGATCCTGTCACTCCCGCGTGCTTTTGGCGGGAGTCCACCGTTCGTTGACCCCAGGCAATGGATACCCGATAACGTCAATAGTGCCATTTGTCCCCTTGAGTTGGAATAACTAAAATTTCAGAAAATCAAGGAGATAGGTATGAATGCCTCAACAGTACTCAGGCAATCAAACAAAACGGTAGAACAACAATTTCTACACAAATTACAAACAGAGTATAATCTTGCGCCAAAAGTGGCCGAGACGTTGCTGCAAGAAGCCCAACAGTGCTTACAAGGTCAGGCAACGACTGGCCTAAAGCCGGGTCAAATGCAAGTGATCTTACCTGAGAAAGGAGCCTCACACGCCCGGCCTCTGAGCCAAACAGCAACCAAAACAGTGACCCTGACCCTTGATGCTGGCCGAGAAGACCTGCAGTTGTTGCAAGAACAAGGGGCGGTGGGCCTACGTCGGTGTCGCATCCAACGCTTGTTAAACGAAGCCCTGGCCCAAGGGGCGGTGGCTTCACAAGAAGACCTGGCTCGGCTGTTGAACTGCTCCATCCGTACGATCAAACGGGACTTCAAGGCCCTAAAAGCCGTGGGTCTGTTGTTACCCTCGCGCGGGTATATCCATAATGTGGGGCGAGGACAGACCCACAAGACGATCATCATCCAGCGTTGGTTATCAGGTCAGACCTATGATCAGATTGCGCGTTCATGCTATCACACCGTTGGCTCGGTTAATCGGTATATTCAAACCTTTGTGCGTGTGGTCAGTCTCGATCAGCAAGCCTTTGAACCTAGTCAGATTGCCTTAGTCTTGCAAGTTGGTCAACCGCTCGTCGAACAGTATTTGGCCCTGAGCCAAGCGATTGACAGTCCCGCCAGCCGCGACCGACTGCAAGCACAAGTTGATCGCCTCAGTCGTTCCCAAAACGGCCCTAAAAAGGGGGGACAATGACCGCTAACTATCAAGGGATGACCCATCGAACCTTAACCCACGCCATTTTCCACTTACTCGAACAGGACTATGCCCTGCTGGGTAGCCGCCGGATTTTGACCTTACTGGCGGAGGATTTACAAAAGCTGGTGGCTCAATTTTATCCACCCAATGAGCACTTACAACCTGGTTGGTTGCTCTTTAGTGGCACCCACGCTAGCGGTCCCAAGGCTCAACCTGGCCAATCAGCCGGTGATCTGAAACTGGTCACCATTAGTTGGCCCCTTTTGACCCGCCAGGACATCAACCTGCTAGCTCAGATGCCTGAGACCAAAGCCGCTCGCCCCAACTGGTTTCGCCAGCGGCTGATCCGACTGATTGAGCATGGCTGGCAACACCCTGATGGCCCTGTTCTGTTGACCGTGGCCGATTTAGCCGCGATGACTGGCTTGACGTGTAGCCAAGTCAGTGACTACTTGTATGTCGCTCGTAAACAAACTGGCAAACCGCTCTTGACCAAAGGTTATTTCTTTGATCAGGGGCTGCGCCCGACTCACAAAGCTGACATCATCACCCTTTATGAGCAAGGTGTCAATGAACGCGACATTGCCATCCAAACAAACCATTCTCAACAAAGCGTAGGCCGCTATATTCGCGATTACGAACGGGTCAAACTATTAGTCAACCAAGGCTTTTCGGCTCAACAAATTAGACAACTGACTGATCTTTTACCTAATGTCATTTCCACCTACACTGATTTATTTTTTAAGTTGTGCCCTGATCAGCACTCTATTTCTTCAAACCCTACTTAAAGGTGTCATTTGGCACTATTTTCATTCGGGTATGACACAAACGAAACAGTTTTTATGAGATCATAGGTCGAGAAATAACCTTCCAAAAATTAAACTCAAGCGATCAAATTTTCCTCATATGGATAATGGGACAACGGCTCTGCTCCATCCTCCGTAATCAACATCTGCTCCTCAAGTTTGACGCCTTCACCGCCCTCAACACGTCCCACAAAACTCTCGACGCAAAGTACCATCCCCGCCTCAAGTACGCCATCATAGCCATAAGCATCGAAGTGTTCCGGGAAATAAATGGCCGGGTACTCGTCACACAAGCCGACGCCGTGATAAAAAATGGTATAAGCGTTGAAGTCAGTTAGTGGATACATTTTAGCCTGCTCCGCAAGCTCGCGGAAGGTCAGACCTGGCTTGAGAATTGAGCGATTGTATTGAATCTGCTCATAAGCCATTGTATAAACTTCACGTTGTTCGGGCAGAGGCGTGCCGTTGCCACAGTACCACGTGCGGGAGATGTCAGCGCACATCCCATAAGGCCCAATAAGGTCGGTATCGAAAGCGACCAAATCGCCATCCTGGATGATCCGTTTGCTACACTCTTGATACCAAGGGTTGGTACGCGGGCCTGAGGCTAGCAGGCGAGTTTCAATCCATTCCCCACCCCGTGCAATATTTTCGGCGTGGAGGTAGGACCACAGCCGCATCTCGGAGATACCCGGCTCCAGCTTCTCCTGCATCACTCGCATCGCGATCTCAGCCGTGGCTAATGCACACCGCATCGCCTTGACCTCTTCCTCACATTTAATGAGGCGAGCCAGTTCCATGATCTCTTCGCCATTAAACACCTGAATACCCGCGTCGTGGAGGGCAGCCACCCCCTCGTGATTGCAGCGGTCGATAGCCAAGCGTGTATTCCCGCCTCCGTGGGTTTTGACCAAATCAGCAATCTCAGCCGCCCACGCTTGAGCGTGCTCGTTGTATCGTGCTCCAGAGCCAAGATAGAACCAAGAGCGAGCCGAGCGTATCTCGTCAATCAAAGCAAGGTGGTAAGCCAAATGCTCACAACGGTGGAACTCAAAGAGAATCACCGGGCCTTCGGCAGTGACAAAACAGTAGCGAACCGAGTTGTGCAAACACCACACCTGCATATTTGAGCTGTCGCAGGCGTAGCGCATATTAAGTGGATCGTACAAAACGATGCCAGCATAGTCGAACTTGCGCAACATCTCCCGTACCCGTTCAAGCCGAAATGACCGAATGGTCGGCAAATCTGGCAAAGTTAAGCCGAATTCTTGCCATTCAGCCACAGCCAAATCGCTTGGCTCAATCGTTTGCCCTTCCAAACTTTTGGCGTAGGCAATCGTCTCCGCCGATGGATTTTGCATTGGGTTGATTTTTGAGCGATGTCGGCCAAAAGGCTGACTGGGGGTGCTTAGTTCAGGCGGTTGGTTTGACATGGATTCTCCTTTGAAAGCAACCCTCACCCCCCAACCCCCTCTCCCAAAATTGGGAGAGGGGGAGGCCCCACATCGTGGGGGCGGGGGTGAGGGTTTTATTAGTTACATTGTTAAATCGTAAATACTATTAATTCACTCGCCCATAAAACCGCAGACGCGCGGCCTCGGTGAAGACCACATCCGGTTCATTTTCGTAGCTTAACACGGCAATCATACGCGGCGTGTTGCCACTCACAGGCGAAACGCGGTGAATAGAGTAATGACCGACAAACAGGGTGAGCGTGCCCGCCTCGGCGCTATGGCTGACCTTGGCTGGGTGCGCACCATCTAACAATTGAGCGAGACCTTCATAATTCTCCTCATCGGGCTGTCGCAAATTGGGCACATATTCAAAAGCACCACCCTCTTCTGGCCGCTGAATCAACAGCGTAGTCACGAAATCAGCGCGGTCATAGTGCCAGCCCAACTGCTCCCCCTCATTCATCACCATAATGTTCATCGCCGCCATCGGGTCACCGTGCAAAAACAGTTGCGGTTTGTTCAACACCTTGGCGATAAAGTCGCGTACGGATGCCCACGTGTAAATCTGGCGAATACCCGCTTGTTCCGGCACCAAGTCGTAGGCGATGGTCCATTGGGACGTTTGCACTTTGCGGCGGGCGGGATGGTCCTCGGGGAGGGAGGGGTCATCGGCCTTGAAGTAGACATTGTGTTGCTGGCTGTTGTGAAAGGCCTGTGGTAACAGCGGTTGTATTTCCCCAGCTAGTGTCTCGATTGCCTCTGCCTTGACAAAGCCAGGCAGGCTACAAGCCCCGTGATTTTTCAGTTGGGCTTGACAATCAGCAATCAGGGTTTGTGCTGCCTCGCTGGACAGATCGTTGATTGGGTATCGCGATAGATCAATGAGATGGGTGGCTGTTTTGGTACCTTCAGTTTGGGTCATAGGTGGACTCCTTTAAAGTAACTTTCAATAGGGAGTCCAAAGTGCACTTTGGACTCCCTATTTTCATTCTTCCGTCATCTCAATCAAACGGGCAATCACCTCTGCCCGCAAATCATCATCAATCTTGGCCGCGTCAACAATTTCGGTGTAAAACAGCCCATCAACAGCCAGACGGATAATCGTGGCTTGCACCGGATCAAGCTCATCTTCCGCAGCTTGGGCTTGCCAATACTTAAAGCGATTACGTACGCTATCGGTATCAGCTTCATCAGCCCGGAGAAAGGCAAGTAAGGCTGGGCTGATATTCGGCTCGTCATTAGCCGCCTCCGCTAACGCGACCTGAATATAGGCTCGGGTCCAACGGCCAGGGCGAGGATTGTCAGCATCAATCGCTAAAATCTCAGACAGCCGTGTCTCAAAGCCATCCACAAAATATTCGACTAAACCTTTGAGCAACGCCTCTTTGCTAGGAAAATGATGTAGCAAGCCTCCCTTGCTTACCCCTGCCTCCTTGGCTACCTTCTCCAAGGTAAATCGGGTGAAGTACCCACCGTCGCCCATAATCCGTTTGGCAGCTTCTAATATCTTTTGTTTGGTTGCTTCTGCGTTGCGTTCATTACTCACACCGCCAGTATACCGTCCAGCCGGTTTGTTAGCAAATTATAAAACAACTAATTTGACGAAATCTTAATCTTGTATTAAGTTGCAACCAATTTCGGTAACGTTTCCGGGAACGGTACCGAATCATCACATCGTTAGAACCAAAGGAGCTTTTCCGATGAAAAAGATCGTAGTAACAGGTGGTAGTGGGGGCGCAGGCCGAATGGTGATCCAACACCTACTGGAACATGACTACCAAATCCTCAACCTTGATCGAGTCCCGCCAAAACGTGATGGTATTCCCTATCGCGAGGTTGATCTAACCGATTATGGGATCACCTTTGCGGCAATGCACGGCTATGAGGCGGTAGTTCACCTGGGGGCCAATCCCCACCCCGACTTTGATTTTGTCACCGGGGCCGACCGCTTTCACAACAACACCACCAGCACCTTCAATGTCTTTAATGCCGCCGTGGCGTTAGGAATGAAAAAGGTCGTTTGGGCCTCCAGCGAAACGGTATTGGGTTTCCCCTTTGAGGCCAGTCGTCCCGACTCGGTTCCCATCGACGAGACACACAGCCTAAAACCCCAAAACAGCTATGCATTGTCCAAGGTGGTTTGCGAGGAGCTAGCCCACCAGATGAACAAGCTGTACGGCATTCCCATTATTGGCTTACGCTTCTCCAACATCCTCTACACGGGCACCGATCACCCCCACAATTATGAAGCAGTGCCGAGTTATTGGGCTGATCTTAACAGCCGCCGATTTAATTTGTGGAGCTATATCGATGCCCGGGATGTGGCGCTTAGTGTGCGTTTGAGCCTTGAGTCTGACATCACCACCGCCGAAGCCTTCATCATCGCCGCCAAGGACACACTTATGAGACAAACGGGAGCCAAGCTAATTGAGGCTGTGTTCCCCGGCGTGCCGATGGCCGAGGGAATGGGCGACTACGATAGTATGACCAGCAGTGAAAAAGCCCGCCGAATGTTAGGCTTTGAGCCGCAGCATTCCTGGCGTGATGAAGTTCCAGGAGCATAACCCATGAAAATCACAGACATCACCGTTTATCTGGCCAAAGAGTGGCGCACGTTTCTTTTTGTGGTTATCGATACTGATGAAGGCATTTATGGCGTGGGCGAAGGGGGGATTACGGGGCAAGAGAATGCGATGGCTGGCGTGATCAAGCATTTCACCCCCCAACTGATCGGCCAAGATCCGTTTCAAACTGAGCACATTTGGCAGATGCTGCTACGCGGGGGTTTTTATCCTGCTGGCCAGATCTTAACCGCAGCCATCGCCGCCATCGATATTGCCCTGTGGGACATCAAAGGGAAAGCGCTCGAGGTGCCTGTCTATCAGCTACTCGGCGGGCGGGTGCGGGATAAGGTGATGACCTACAATCACATCCACGGCAGCAGCGTTGAGGAGATTGTGGCTGAGTGTGAGCATTCGGTGGCCGAAGGTTGGAAGTGTCTCCGCTGGGAGATTCATTATCAGGCCGACCACATCATCGAACCGCATCAGTCGATCCGATCCGCCATCGAGCAGTGGGCCGCGGTGAGGGAGGCGGTCGGTGATGACATCGAGTTGTGCTACGATGTCCACACCCGACTTAGTGTGCCCGACGCAGTCCGCTTCTGTCGCGAAGTCGAGCCCTTTCGCCCCTTCTTTATCGAGGATCCGTTACGCTCGGAAAATCCACAGTCCTACCGACGCCTACGAGAGCAAACCGCCGTGCCGCTGGCGGCTGGGGAGCAGTACGGCACCAAATGGGATTTCCGGCAGGTGATTGAAGAGGAGCTCATCAACTACGCCCGCGTGGATGTCTGCATCTGCGGCGGCATCACCGAGGCCAAAAAGATCGCGGGCTGGTGCGAAACCCACTACATCGACCTCGCCGTCCACAATCCCATTGGCCCCATCTCTTCCCTAGCCTGTCTCCACCTCAATCTCTCCTGTCCCAACGTCGGTGTCCAAGAACTCCCCCGCCGTCCCAACGAAACAATGCCCGATGTGGTACTCGGGCAGCCCGAGTGGGTCAATGGCTATCTCTTACCGCCGGAAAAGCCTGGCTTGGGCATCGAATTTGACCGAGAGGCGATCCAGCAGTATCCCTTTGAGATCACGCCGTTGCCACAGTTACGACGGGAGGATGGGTCGTTTACGAATTGGTAGGGGATATAGTTACCTAAAAATTAGTCGGAGTCAATTCGCAAAAATGTTCTATTTTTTAGATGATATGCTATAATTGTAAGTAATTATAATTTACGGGAACATTTTTTGGCATCGAAAACCTCACTTTACAAAAATTATGCAAAAAAAGAATATGATATAACCGACGAAAAACGGGCCGAGTATCGTAAGATTTCGCACGAATCAAGACTAGCAAAACTTGCGGCGGAAAAAGGGTTACATGAGAAGGTTCATCCAGTGAATGTACCCAAATTTAATCCAAATGATTTTATGCCACAGTTATCAAACAACCACCTAACTACTCTCAGCCTTTTCAGTGGTGGTGGTGGGCTGGATTTAGGATTTGATCGAGCAGGATTTGAACACGTTGCCTCGTATGAGTTAATCCCCATTTGTCAAGAGACATTCCACCGCAATCGACCAACTTGGGAAGTGTTTACTGGTCCCAAGCAGGGAGATGTGACAAATATCAATTGGGCAGAATTTGAAGGGCAAATTGATGTCATTCACGGTGGTCCTCCCTGCCAACCCTTCTCCATAGCAGGTCAGCAAAAGGGGGTAGATGATGAAAGAAACATGTGGGGTGAGTTTAATCGAGCCGTCAATACGATCAAACCAAAGGCATTTGTGGCTGAAAATGTTCTGGGCTTACTCAACCCAAAGTTTGATGGGTTCGTAAAAAAATATATCTTAGATCAGCTATGTGACTATCACATCAAGAAATTTGAAATGCATACGGCAGACTTTGGTGTGCCCCAAATCAGAAGACGAGTGTTTTTTGTCGGCTTTAGGGAGAAAGCCGCGATGGATCATTTTTATATTCCAGAACCAACTCATAGCTGGCAAAATGTCTTTCAGACTGATGAACACCCCTATACCCTTTCTTTATTTGGGAATACATTACCCCAAACCTTAGGGGTTCGTGAGGCTCTAGGCCTACCAAGCATTGGCTATGATAATCTGGCACCAACGATCAGAAGTGCGTTTACAGGCAAACGTAATACAACCTCCGTCTTGAATAGTGCTGCTGGTCAAAAATCTTGGGGGGATTTAGAAATTTGGCCTAATGGGGTGCAAGCAGACCGAGAAAAAGCATCGGCTTTTCCAGCAAAAAATGGACATTTTAGATTATCGGTGCAAGATGTTGGTTTAATTCAGGGGTTTCCAGAGGATTGGGTCTTTGGGGGAGCTGTTTATCAAATTCTGGGGCAAATTGGCAATGCAGTGGCTCCACCCGTGGCTTACAATGTAGCAATCAAAGTTCAAGAAGCCTTACAAACTCATCACAAAATCAAGAACTGAGTTGCTGCCTCACCAATGTTCGCAATGTTTCTGCATGATTTTCTGTAATTCTCTCCCATTCCTTAAAATAACTGAACGGAATATGTGGGTTATTTAAGGTGCTTCCCCTTTTTATAATATATTCAGCCCGTTCCCGTAGAATCTCTAGCATCCGAGCCGGACTATAACCATCATCCAAATCTTGAAGTTCAATGTATTGGACTTGTTTATACTGTTTCTTCTGGATATAGGTTGCATCCTCAAGCGTGTATATCGATTTTTTACCCAAAATATGATACAAATCCTCAAAATTAATTTTTGCGGGAACAAGATTAGCTAAAGCAAAATCAGGTTCAATGTAATTCTTCTTCTCATTAATCCACGGGGCCATCATCGTTGGGGAACCGTATTTGTAATATGGTTCTGCCTCCATAAAAAAGCCTATCAACCAATGTTTATCTTTCCATTTGTCAATATGACTTGGCCCAAAATCTCTCACTGTTGTCACCGAGCCTTTAGAGGTTGTTTTCAGTTCAAAAGGCAACTCTATTCCATCGACTCCAAGAAATGCATCAACACCAGACCGTCCTTCACCTTCACCCTTGTAGAGGTCAAACAGTTGAATCATCAAATTTTCTCTGTCATCATCTTGAAAGTAACTTGACATAGGTTTATTATCTCCTATCCTACTTAGATACAACCGGCAAAAATGACTCCTGCCCCACCTCAACCGCCCCAATATCACACTGAGCCGTATCATCACCATTTCCATCCAAAGGACGACGAAAGCCTTGTTGATCGGTGGTTTGACAGGCAGTTGAGGTGCTGCCGGGAGTGGCCGGATTACCCGCATCAACGGCGGGGCTGGTTGAGCCAAGGGGGTGGCTCCAGGTGGCTTGTCCATTGAGGATGAGGGGGAGGAGTTGAGCGGCTTGGTTAGTGATATTGCCGGTGGTGTCACCGGAAATGGTGCAACCGCTGGTGCTCTCAATGAGATTGTAGCCGGCGGAGATGAGTGAGCTGGTGGTGCTACAGTCGGAAGGGCTGCCGTTGGAAGTATTGTCAGCAAGCAGGGTGTTTTGCAGGGTGACGTTACCCGTTATATCGCGAATGCCGCCGCCGAGATTATCGGTCTGATTTTCGGCGATCGTAACATTGTTGAGATTGGCGACATTGTTGTTGTACAATCCCCCACCCCCTAAATCACCTGTGTTACGACTGATGGTGCTGTTTTTGGCGAACAACTGGTTATTGTTGTTGATGCCACCGCCTGCCCCCACTGCGGTATTGCTAACCACGCTGCTATGGCTCAGGGTGAGAACGCCGGTCCCTTGAATATAGATGCCGCCACCCCCTTGATCCGAGGTGGAACTGTTGCTGATGACATTGCTGTTGGTTAATTGCAGTGTTGTGCCCGAGCGAATAATAATTCCCCCGCCCGAGTCATCGACCACACCATTATAAATGGTCACGCCCTCTATTTCGACGTTGATCCCTAAAAAATTTCGGAGATCAAAGACCCGATCCAGTTGATTACCATTGATAATCGTTTGTCCTGGCCCTGCTCCAGTGATGATGACATCATCGCTAATATCAAGATCACCCCGCACAGCAACATCCTCTTCCCTCCCTGCTTGGGTCAGAGTGTAAGTCCCTGCCGGAATAGTGATAGTATCAAGACCGCTATTGGCATTTGCCGCAATGATCGCCTCACGTAACGAACAATCCGTAAGCGTACAGGAGCCATCAGCCGTATCATCACTTTTTGTGACGACAAATCCAGCGCCTTTAACGGGTGTAATAAAAAATATAGTGGCAAAGATCATTGCAAGAGACAAGGAAAGTATGAGAGAATAATGTTTCATGTTGATTTATGACTCGCGATTTTAGATTTACGATAGAGCAGATCAAAAGAAAAAGCAACCAACGACGCTGTTGGTTGCTTCTTAGGGAGACTCACCAAGTGACCAAATAATAAGGGTTATAAAAAAGTGGCCACTTGGCTAGAGATGCAATCGATATTAATGGGTTTAGTGATATAGCCGTTACAGCCAGCCTCAACACTCAGGTTTCGATCAAGCTTGCTTGAACTTGAGCTGACAATTAAAATCGGGGTATCTTTGGTCCGTTCTAAACGGCGTAATCTGCGGGCCACTTCGTGTCCATTCAGGTCAGGCATGTAAATGTCCAGTAAAATCAAGTCGGGTTGCTCGCGGTGGGCCTGGGCCAAGCCCATTGAACCATTTGGGGCTAGCATTACCTCAAATCCATGGGCCTCCAACACCCGTTTCATTAAACGGGTATTGTTTTCGTCATCATCGATATATAAGATTCGGTTGTTCTCCAAAGCCTGTAGAGATTCCATCGTCTTTTGTTCCTTTTTCGACCTATCATAGTAGTCTCTCCAATTCTCTATCGATCCCAGCCCTCCTCTCACAAAAGACTGGTATCGGCTTGTCAAACAACATTCACAATTAATCGTCCCACCTATTATACTCACAGTAGGGGACCTCGAAAACGGTATATTTTGCGGGTTTTTTAAGGAGAAATACAAAAAAACTCCGTAGTTTGTACGGAATTTTTAGCGATATCGATAGTACCCAGGTCTGATTACTCTTTTAAGTAAATAACATAAAATTATTTGAGAATAAGCGCCATTTTTCAGCAATTTTAAGACCCTACCCCATAATACCAATTTCCGCTCTATAAATTGACAATCTCCGGACACAAAAAATTAGAGATTATGAGAAACAGGCCTCACAATCTCTAATTTTTTAATAATTGACAAATTGCAATGTCTGGTGGTTTATCGATGTTTTATGTCGGGCTGGGCAAATTATCTAGTCGGGCTTTCTCTTCGGGGGAAAGGGCAATTTGTATCGCTCGGATAGTATCCTCAAGTTGTTTGACGGTGTTGGCCCCAACGATGGCTGAGGTTACCGTCGGATTGGCTAACATCCAGGCCAAAGCCACTTGGGCAATTGTTGCCTCGTGGGTTGCCGCAATTTCGGTCAACGCATCGACGATGGCAAAGCCTTGTTCGTTGGTGTAATTTTTCATCCGGTCATTGCCATCCCCACGACTACCCGCTGGAGCGGGTTTGTTGCGTTGATATTTGCCCGTTAAAAAACCACCAGCTAAGGGACTATACGGAATTACCCCTATATTTTCACGCTGACAAATCCCCATCAACTCGGCCTCATACTCTTGACGATGTACCAGGTTGTAGTGGGGTTGGAGTGAGTCGTAACGGGGTAGATTTTGGGCAGCACTCAGGTCAAGCGTGGCCTGAAATTGGGTCGGATTATGGTTTGAGCAACCGATGTAGCGAACTTTGCCTTGTTGAATCATATCCTCAAAGGCCCGAAAGGTTTCTTCCAAGGGAGTGTCTTCATCCGGCCAGTGGCTTTGATAAAGATCGATGGTTTCGATTTGGAGCCGACGAAGACTATCTTCTACGGCCCGCATCAGGTGCTTCCGGCTCAACCCTTCGCCATCAGGTCCTTCCCACATTCGGCCCCGTGCTTTGGTGGCAATGATAATTTGATCGCGGGTACCTCGCGCAGCGAGCCACTCACCAATCCAGCTCTCGGACACGCCGCCATCGTTTCCTTCGACCCAAAATGAATAAATATCGGCGGTATCAAAAAAATGCAGGCCATTTTCCAATGCATAATCCATAATCGCAAAGGATGTTTCTTTATCAGATGACCAGCCCATTGTCATCGTCCCCAAACATAGTCGAGAGACGTGCAGGTCAGTTTGACCTAACTGTTGATAATTCATTGTTATACCTCGGATTAATTTATAATTTACGATTTTAGAGCTACGACAACTGCAAAACCATTTCATCCCGTTCAAAGCTAATTAGATAGTTCATTGCCTCAAAGGTGGGCCAGTGGGGATCGTCAGCGGGGAGATTTTCGGTTTTGGTATCGTGGCGGGGATGGATTGTGTGCAGTTGGCAGAGGAGGGCTTGGCTGACTTTGAGAGGATCACCAGCTTCGGTTTGAATAACCAAACGGCCCAATTGAAAGGCGGTTTTTTGATAGGCCAGCCATCCCTGCCCCCCACCGTCAGTCTGTACCCAAAGGGCAGCTAGGTTACCCGTATTCATCAGTGACTCATAGGCATCCAGCCACGAGGGGATGGAGGTACGCTGCCTCAGCAATTCTAGCACGGTTTCATCACGATGCAGCTTGAATTCAAAATTGGCAGGTGGCCGAGGTGATGGGCTGGGCGGACGGCGTAATACAAGCAAGTCACGGGTTTTATGAAACCCCTTCTTGGTGAAAAGGGAAAAAGCCGGGACGTTATCCTTAATCACCTCAATCACGATGCTCTCTAAACCAAGTTGTTTCGCCTGATCAATTAAATGATCAACCATCCCTGTTCCAGCCCCATTTCGCCGATTAACCCGTACAACCCCCAATCGGGATATCCAAGCCTGATTTTCCCGTACACCCAACATGGCCAGACCTAAAATTTCATTCCCGTCGACAGCGACAGCAGAGGCAGCTAAATCAATATCATAGGTATTGATGTATTCCAACATTTTGTTGGGATTCATCGGCATCGGCACGATGTAATCCAGCCGAGTTTGATTGTAAATATCGGTTAACTCTTCAATTGAAAAAGTTTGGGCCGGAATTAAATCAAAATGTGCAAATGTCATACTCAAAAGAGGGTTTACGATTGCGTCAAAAATTGGCCAATTTGATCGGCAAAGGTGCGCGTGTTGATGGGTTTAGAGATAAATCCATCACAACCATACGCTTGCACCATCTGGCGGGCGGTATCTTCGGGCCAAGCAGTGACCGCAATGAGTGGGATATCTTTTAGCTCAGGGGTATGTTTGATGATTGAGACGAGCGTTTGGCCATCCATATCAGGTAATCCCAAGTCAACTAAAATAATATCAGGCGGATCTGAAATTGCTGTATTGAGACCTGTTTCACCTTCAACGGTATGAACAACTTCATAGTTACGGGCTTCTAAAACGCGACGAATGAGCAGAGCGTTTTGGGGGTTATCTTCGACTAAAAGTACCTTGTTAATGATAATACCTCGCGGCAGATAAGAAGAGTTTATAATAGTACATAGTATAGCATAGTTGACCTTTAAAATAAAGATGGATTCAGCAAAAATGCCAAATCCATTTGTCATTAAAGTGCTTTACTGATCCTAACAGAGAAAGCTAACAAAAGTTTTTGTCCCATAAATCATCCTAAAAAGCTCAGGAAGTTATGGGTGGGTCAATATTACTCGCCCAGTTCAGGCGAGTAAATATCACCATCAAATAACCAATAATCGATTTGGCTATCACTGCCATTACGAAGACGAACAAAATAGAGATCACCATCAACAACCCACCCTGTCCAAAATCGAGCGCCGGTTAGAGGGTTATCATCCCGTTCTACAAAACTTCCTGCCCCAACATTAGTTAATTCAGTATTATCTTGAATAGACCAGCGTGATACTTCATCAGCCGTCAAAACGTCAAAGTTAACACGGTTAATTTGGCTAAAATCGTTGGGTGTCATATATAACGTCAGCGACATCTCCTCAAAGAAATCACTGTCTAAATCCGTTCGCACAAAGCTAAACCAAATTTCCTCGCCTGGCTTGAGTTTTCCCCGATTCTCTTCTTCTATCAATGGCAAAGCAGTATTTGGGGTCGCTCCTAAATCCGCGATCGCTTCAACCGCAACTTCGACCACTTCATTTGAGACAACCACAGGCTCAGATTGCTCAGTCTCGACCAAGGCCAACTCTGACACATCAATTGGGTAACTCATCACATCATCAGTCAACAACCAATAATCGACCGGAATGGCGTTATCATTCTTGAGTTGCAGATAGTAATTCTGACCAGAAAACAGCCAGCCATTCCACAACAACTCACCACTACGAGGATTGTTATCTCGTGAAACAGGCTGCCCCGCCCCAAAATGTGCAGTATCCACAGCCTCAGGATCGGCTGGGAGCTGATTTTCTTCAAAAAGCCTAAGGGAAACTTGTCGAATTTGCTGCTCATCACCTGGAGTGAAAAAGAGAGTCAAGGCCTGTTCAACCTGATTAGCATCACCGGCCGCCGTAAACTTAAACCACAACTGTTCGCCAGGACCCAAAATGCCTGTGTTGCTTTCCTCAACCAAAGAAATGGCCAATGCGGGTACTCGGCCGGTTGCGGTCGCGGCAGATGAGTATGAAATGATCAAAATAATCATCGCTACGGTATAGACAATGGCAATCGCAATGAGGAAAAATTTCATTTTCGGGGAGAGAGATTTAATCGAGAGTTGTTTCATCATGACGCCTCAGCTTTCAATATTGGGACAAATTCGTCTTTTATACTTTTAAAGAGCATTTTTTAGGTAATTCACACTAATCTTAACTTCCCTAAAAGTATAGAAGGAAAGCAAAGTGGCGTCAATGGGATGGAAGCCCTACTCGGGTAATCAAATTGTTGATTTTTCCGCCATCTTATATGATGCCCTTACCACAAAACATATTTGAGATATACAATGAAAGCAACCGATATTATCGAACTCCTTCAGCTGGAACCACTGCCTGAGGAAGGCGGCTATTTCAGACAAAACTATTATGCCCCTGAGAGTCTATCAGCAGAAACCTTACCCACTCGCTATACGCAAGATCGTCCACTCGGGACGGCCATCTATGCCCTATTCACTGCTGATGATTTTTCGGCCATGCATCGTCTCGATACCGATGAGATCTATCATTTTTATATAGGTGATCCACTCGAATTACTCCTGCTCAACCCGAATGGCACGGGCGAGATATTTTTGTTAGGCAATGATCTCAACGCAGGGATGCGTCCTCAAAAAGTTGTGTCCAGAGGGGTGTGGCAGGGGTCACGCCCCGTGCCAGCAGGAGAACACGGTTTTACCTTGATTGGCACGACAATGGCCCCAGGCTTTGAGTGGGTTGGCTTTGAGTTGGGAAATGCAGCAGAACTGATCCAGCAATTCCCCCAGTTCATCGACCAGATCAAAGCCCGCACTCGATAAGATACCAAACAAATTGTTATATTGGAGGCATCATGTCAATTCCTCATCCGCATGAAATGTTCAATTTTGCAGGCAAAGTTGTGATCGTCACTGGTAGTGGTAGTGGGCTGGGCACAGGCATCGCCACCCGCTTTGCCGAAGCCGGGGCGGCGGTCGTCGTCAACTATCGTGCCAGCGCAGAAGGAGCGACAGCCGTCGTTTCCGAAATCGAGGCCAGCGGGGGCAAATCCATCGCCCTACAAGCAGATGTCTCTCAAAAGCCTGATGTCGAACGTCTGATCGCTGAAACAGTCGCCACATTTGGCAAAGTCGATGTGTTGGTAAACAACGCAGGCATCTATCCCCTGTCGACTTTATTAGAGATGGCCGAGAATGAGTGGGATGCCGTTCTTGATGCCAACTTACGTAGCACCTTTCTTTGCACGCAACTCGTGGCCAAACAGATGATCGACCAAGGCAATGGTGGTGCGATTATCAACATTGCCTCAATCGAAGGCGAAAATCCGGCCCCGATGCACAGTCACTACAATGCCGCCAAAGGGGGCGTACTGATGCACACAATGGCTGCGGCCAATGAGCTAGGCCCACACGGCATCCGGGTCAACGCCGTATCCCCCGGTCTAATTTGGCGGGAGGGCATCGAACAACTGTGGCCAGATGGGGTGGAACGCTGGCGCAAAGCCGCGCCACTCACCCGACTGGGAATGCCGGATGATGTGGCCGATGCCTGTCTCTTTCTCGCGTCACCTGCCGCTCGATGGATCACCGGCACGAACCTGCGGGTTGATGGTGGGGTGATGACTAAGCAGATTTTTTAGGATTATCCCTCTTAAATTAATCAAAAAGTTGCAGTATCATCAAACCGGTGCTAATCAACACAAATCTTAAGTCACTGGGAACGATATATCCCAGAAAGGAGAATGCCATTATCAAAATGGTGTTTTCGCAGTTGCCACAACATTTAGCGCGGGTAAAACCTCTCGTACTAAACATACGACATCGAGGAACTGCATTAAAATGAGGATTTTGTTACTCTGAGGATTGTTATACATATACTCTAATACTCAATTTTCATAAAAAACACCCCTACATAACGAATGGGTCGCTGTGCATTAAATAGTGAAAAAGGAGGGAATTGAAGAAATTTGCATAAAAAGGGGTTGATCAAGCAAACTGGATGGTTACCACACCAAAACCAGGAGGCATTGAGATGAACCCCGGAAAGATATTTTGCCCAAGATTGGACTGTCCGGCAAAAGGACAAGTAGGAAAAGGAAATATCAAGGTACATAGCCAAAAACAACAGCGGTATCGATGTCAAGTCTGCGACAAGACATTTAGTGCCAGCACAGGCAGTCTGTTTTATCGATTGAGAACGGAGCCACAAATGGTGATTTGGGTCTTGAATTTGCTGGTATAAAGATGCATCAGCATTTAGTGCTGGAGGCTCAACTTGATTTGGGGCAAGTACAAGCAGATGAGATCAAAGTAAAAATGCAAGGAGGCAGTCTCTGGCTGGCAATGGGAATGATGGTTTCTAGCCGTCTGTGGCTTTGTTGGGGGTGGTTTACAATTTCTGTGCCGATCATCGTTCTTTAGCCATTGCCCTACATTTACCCAATGGCTCTACTCGGTGGCTTAAGCCTACTCCAGCCATTGCCGCTGGGCTAACTGATCATTGTTGGTCTTTGCCTGAGCTTTTTCATTTTCGTGTTCCCCCTCCCACTTGGGTTCCGCCAAAAAAGCCGGGGCGGCGTTCCAAGGAGCTTATTGCTCTTATTCAGCTATGGGCTCCTCTACACACTTAATTGCACTCCGACCGATATTTTGCCCCATAACCCCTACTGCACCAGCTCTGCACCCTCATAAATTGGACGCAAGCGGTCGATAATCTCACTGTTTGGACCGTTCTTACTTAATCCAGCCTGACGGTAAATTTCGGCCTTTGTGCCATTCTCAGTGGCAATGATGGCCTGCAAGATTAATCTTTCCTTGTCACTCATTGGGCACGGTCGATCAATCACAAGTTGACTCGCTGGTAGTTCCGGCGTCGCTGTCTCGCTACCCAAAAGCAATCCAGGCATAGCACAATCAAAACTCTCAGCCTTATCACGGCCAACCGTGGCGATCCGCTCGCCGGCTGGTAGCTTTTTGAGCTGCACTCTATCTGTACCAGTTTTTAGCAGGCCGTGATTACCCTTAATGCCTAAAGCATCAACACTGTCATTTTGGACCACCACACAATACTTAAAACCAGCCTTGCGAGCCTAAACCAAAAGACATTCAAGAAATTGGGTAGCAATATCGCCCAAATTGCGCTGGATGTCTAAAAATTCCTCAATGACTAGATCCGCCTAAATCGCCATCTTGAGCAATCTGGCCTGATTTGTAGCGGCGTTGAACGGTGGCCATAATGGTGAGGAAATATGTCTCAATTTCGCCCCAATTTAGGCCACTTCCAATAACATCGACCCCACACAATCGGCTTGGTGAATGAGGATCTATAACCCGAATTTTTGCACCACTATCGGCCAACGCTTTGATGTAGTGCTTCAGGATGTTGGTTTTTCCCGTTCCAGTCCCGCCAACAAGCAGAACTCGATCAAATCCTAGCATTGTGGGGATTAACAACGGCGGCGTGGCTTGCGCCTCAACAACCGGCGCGGCGATAGCGCCAGCGTTGCGGGCTGATTGCGTGAGAATCGATTGCCGCATAAGCCAGCGATTTAACTGCTCTGGCGTTGGCTCAGTTGGTTGGCCGTTAACGTGAGAAGCCATTGCCAATTGTGGAATAGTGTGGAGTGCGTTTGTCTGGCCAAGTAGGTTTGAAATAATAATGTCATCGCCACGCTTGACCGTTGTTATAACCGTCGCGGCTTGTGCCGCTTCAGCTCGCAGCCGGTCTGCCTCGATTTTTTGCAACTCCTTTTTGTGAGCGTGGTTATATTGCAATCCTCGGATGAAGTAGGCCAACCACGCCACACTACCCAAACCGATAACAACGGCGATTGTGTAGCCTAGACCGATGGCCAAAACACCTAGTGTGTCCACCAGGACGGCGGCAACTGCTACAATTCGAGGCCACAAAGCCAGGACCATACCCCCAATGATTAGAGCTAAAAATAGGCCTGTCATCTGTCTAAATTGTGTCATCCTAGCACCCCCCAAATAATCGAAGTGGTTAAAATCCCTGCTATCATCATTGCCGCTTTTGCTATCGATGGCGCGTTGCGGTCGATCCGCTTGCACGTCCCTTCAATCTCAATCATCGGTCTAGCTCAATTCTGCCTTGTAAGCCTTGGCCGTTTAATTAGGTCGCAGCGGCCAACCGTTTGTCAATTGTGGCGCGACTCCGAATTAAGCCGTTTTGCTATCTGGCTTTTGTTATACCCTTCACTCAGAAGCACATTCACTTGCACGGTTTCAATGAATTCGCTTGGGAAGCTGTGTATATCGTTCCCTACTTCCCTTGCCTCTTTTCGCTTGTCACTGATGTCGCTTTGTATCTTACTCAATTTGACCTCGGCTTGCTCAAGCGCCTCTAATTTAGCGGCTTTGGCTTGTTCCATAGGTTTCTCTCCTAAAATTTGATTTTATAATTTGAAATAGGGCATCAAAAAATAAAAGGGGAACAAAAAGAACTCTTACCAATGTACAAATTTTCGTTAAAAAGTGTACTCTGGTAAGAGTCCTTTAGGGAGGGATAATGTTTTGTTAGGAAGTAGTGCCCGTGGGTATGCTTTCGTAATAAAGCATTGGGCTATTTCTACTTTAAAAAAGTAAGCTATAATGTGTAGTTTAAATTCTATCAATCATTCGCAACTGAAACGTGCCATCCTGAACAGGCTGAGCATTGCCACCAACGGGCTTCACCATTAGGAATATCAAATGCGTCCTGTTCTATGCGCTCAACCATTTTCCCTGTTTTTGGACAGGTATCTAAGACGTAGAAGGTTGGTTGTGGCAAAATCATACGTGGTCTTGTTGTTTTTAGTTGAGGTTCCATGTGCGCTCGCTCCCATTTCAGATTATGAATTCATTTATTTGATTTTTAGTAGTTACCTTGATGTATGATTGTTGAGACAATTATGAGTATAAAAAAAATTGTCGAATCTGAGAAGCGTAATATACGCTGACATTTATTAATACTGCCTCCGTAGTTTGTACGGAAACTACGGAAAAAGCGATTGCACAGGCATTTGCCCTTTGCGTGATAAATGCATATATTGCCGAAACAGCAGCATCAAAGCACAGTAGATTACAACATTACGGGGTAGTTGATTGAAAAACGCACAACAACGGGCAGTCATCATTGCCAACGGCGAGCTAAGTTCGCCTGACAAAATTCGCCCGCTGATTCAGCCTGATGACAAGATTATTTGCGCGGATGGCGGGGGCTATCACGCCAAACGAATGGGGCTTGTACCGGATGTCATCATTGGTGATATGGACTCAGTTTCAACTGAGCTTTTAGCCGAATTTGAGGGGATGGGCACATTAATTGAAACCCATCCCGCTAACAAAGACGAAACCGATTTGGAATTGGCCATTAATTTTGCCAGCAACTCTGGCATTCAAAATATTGATGTCATCGGCGTGTTTGGGGGCCGTCTTGATCAATCGGTGGCCAATCTGATGTTATTAGCCCGGCCAGAATGGCGTCATTTGCGACTAAGAGCAATCACCGAACATGAGGTGACTTGGCCTTTGAGAGGATCTGACCAGGAAACAATTACGGGAACAGTTGGTGACACCCTCAGCCTTATTCCCTTAACACCGAGCGTGGAAGGGGTCACCTTAACCGGAGTCAAATGGCCACTTGACCAGGCCACCCTACAGTTTGGTTCTACTTGGACAATGAGCAACGAATTCGTGAAAAATGAGGTGACTCTTTCTGTGGTTCAGGGATTAGTTTTGATTGTTCAAGGTCGTCAAGATACTAATAGACGAAGCAGTTAAAACCCGTAAAATCGATTGATGTCATCCCCGCGTGGTTTTAGCGGGGATCCATCGTTCGCTGCCCCCCGGCCAGTGGATGCCCGACAAAAGCATTCGGGCAGGACATGACTTTTTTATTCCAGTTTTTATTTGATTTCTCTATAAGCTTTTCAAAGTGGTCCATGAAACAAAGAATCTTGTTTAGTTTTTCAGGTTCAGGTCAGCATTATGCTTTATAGTAATACTAGCAGCCAAATTGGTGTCCGATATCAAAATTATCTGCGTAGAAATGGAGAAGTTCTAATGGTTACCCGTCCTCGATTTACAGAGAGCGAGGCCGCCTCCCAAGCCATCTTTGCCACGTTAATGGACAGTCTAAACCACCCGGGCCAAGTGTATCAGTTGTTCGACACCCCAATGGTAACCCGACTAGATGGCCTTGTGTATATCGGTGAAGCTTTTCTTCACGCCGAAACGTCATTTTTTACCGTTAATGAAACGTTCAGCGAGCTTTTGCTACAGACCTCAGCCCAAAAGGCTCCCCCCAATCGCGCTGCCTTTCATTTTTATCCAGAAATGGATCAAACGGGGATGACCTGTGTCACCCACGCCTCAATCGGTACGCCTGATCAGCCGGATCACTCAGCCACGGTTATTGTGGGGTGTCGGTTTGGTGATGGGACTTCGATTAAGTTGATTGACCCAAGCTCGCAAGGTGAGATTGAAATCAAAGTCCTGTACTTGCCTGACGCTTTTTGGAACCTCCGTGAACAAAAACGTCGCGCCCCTTTGGGCTGGGATATCATTTTGGTTTCCGGTCAGCAAATTATTGGTATCCCTTGGTCAGTTGAAATTGTTGTTGCTGAATAGGTGTTAAGTCTCCCACTCTCGCGTACAAAATATTCCAAAACTTTCTCTCGAAATAAGCTCTGATCCAAGGTTTTACATCTTGGATTTTTTGTTTGGATTGTGTCTATAAGCTATATTCATCTAAATAGCCTACATCTCCTGAAACGGACCTTTGGGCGAATCCAATGGCAACGATAGCTATCAACCAAATTGCTTGATTTTTGGAATGGTGCTAACGTAATCGCTAGTGCTAACGGTCACGTTAACACTAACGTAACTGCCGATGAATCAAACAGAAATTGAGCCGTCAAATATCAAAAATACAAGACGCTTTGATGGACTGGCCATCATCACAACTATTGGGCTGGCCCTCATCTTTCGTATCCCCGGTCTAACCACCTTTCTCACTGCCGATGAAGCTCGCTCCTGGTTTGGTCGTTCTCTTATTTTTCTCACCTCCCTCATCCAAGCAGACTTTGCCAACACCGGACCCGGTGGTGAAATCGCTTCAATCGATGGCGTCTCACTCAGTCCAGCCCCTGGAGTAACCACAATGTGGACCGGGGCATTAGGCATCTTGTTGGAATATTTTCGGCAAGGACGCCCTGGTACGTTGGCAAACTTCGTTGCTACCATCCCCTTTGACCCGCTTGACCCAGCAATGCTCCTGTCTTTGAGGCTCCCTAATGTGCTTATCACCGCTGTGGCGGTGGGCTTGACGTATTGGTGGTCTCGCTCGTTGCTTGGTCGATGGGGGGCATTATTAGTGGCCGTTCTAGTGGCCCTCGATCCATTCTACTTAGCTTTGTCTCGGGTTCTCGGGCACGATGCCTTGGTGACAACCTTTATGTGGCTGTCGCTACTTGCCTTTTTGCGGGTGGTTCATAGCATCTTGGAAATGCCGACACGGGATAAAGTGCAAACACAATTTTTGATTATCTCAGGTAGTCTAGCGGGGCTGGCCTTTTTGTCGAAGTATCCGGCACTTTTTATTGGCGCTTTCGTAACGCTGGCTATTTTGATGGTGCATCTACGGCAACAAGATACTCTCCAACAGGCCTTGCAGCGCTGGTTCTGGGATATGGTCATTTGGTCTGCAGCAGCGGGTATGATTTTTGTGTTGTTCTGGCCCGCCATGTGGGTCAATCCGTTAGGGCCAGTCACAGCGATTGTGAATGATGCTTTGCGAGCCTCGGGTAGCTCGCATCAAAAGGGAAGTTTCTTTTTTGGGTCACCTGTCGCCGATCCTGGTATCGGGTTCTACCCGCTGATTATTTTATTTCGAACAACACCGATCATGCTGCTCGGGGGAATTCTAGGACTCTTTTTTGTGCTCTTTAGGTCTCGCCCAAATTCAACCCAAAACGCTTCAGCCTTGCGTGTAACCCCCTTACTTATTCTGCTTGGATACATTATTTTGTATACGCTGTTAGTCACATACGGCGGGAAGAAACAAGACCGTTATATCTTGCCAGCATTTCCGGCGCTGATGATGTTAGCAACGTTTGGATACATTTATTTGATCGGAGTCAAGGCCTCGTGGCGTCGTTTCGTCGGTATTGTTACCATCACCCTTGTCCTGATCCAAATAGCATTTGTCTGGCCAACCTATCCCTACTACTTCTCTTATTACAATCCAATCGTGGGGGGCGGTGCTGCCGCTTCAGATGTGGTGCAAGTGGGGTGGGGCGAAGGGTTAGATGCGGCGGCGGATTACCTGAACGAGTTGCCTGAGGCTGAAAACACCGATGTTGTATCATGGTACAGTACAACCTTTGAGCCTTATTATGGGGGAAATGCTATCTATAAATTGGAGGATGAAAAAATTTCTCGGAGCGCCAAACCGGGACTGGCGGCCGATTATGTTGTGCTTTACGTCAATCAAGTTCAGCGAGAATTACCCACCCTTGGCGCGCTGCAATACTTTCAATCCCAACCACCCGTTCATACCGTGACCTTACAAGGCATTGAGTATGCCTGGATATACGACTCTGTGGGTATGGAACATGTCATTCCAACCGAGGTGCGCTTAGTTGGGCAAGCTGAATTATTGGGGTATAACGTCACCACAGAGGCTGGCGAACCAACAACTCAAACCGTACCCGAAAGTGTATTGCTGGTTTCGCTCTTTTGGGAGTGGCAGGGGAAAGCTGAAGATGAGCCAATCAGCCTCAGTCTGATCAATGAGGCAGGTGAAACAATGGGCTGGGGAAATCGGATTGAGACAATCGCGCCGCTTCCTTTTGCTGAGTGGCAAGAGGGAATGATCGTGCGTGATGATTTTGCTCTGGTTATTTTTCCTGACACCCCACCGGGCACCTACAATCTCGCGGCCTGGATAGAGCGCCCTGCTACTGGTGAAACTGTTGGGGTGTTCCCCATCGCCGAAAAAGCTCCCATTCAAATTGTCCCTCGTGAGCAATAGCCCTTGGCATAAGCCGTAACCTATGAACTCTAATACCCCTATAAACTCTAAAAACCATAATAACCCTACAAACGCTATCCTCCTTTGGGCCAGCGTTCTTTTTATCGCCGCCTTGCTGCCACGTCTCTATCAACTTGGCACATTTCTGACCATTGACGAGTTGAAGTGGGCTGAGGGGGCAGCCCAGTTTCTGGCTGGATTGCGGTCAGGTGATTTATTTCTAACCTACTGGCACTTTCATCCTGGAACGACGGTCACGTGGGGCAGTGCGTTGCTCCTTTGGGGAGCCTGTTTCTCTGCCTCCGATGTGGCGGCTTGCGCCACAAACTATGTTGAGCATCTTCCCGAAATCATCGGCTGGCTCCGCCTCTCACCCGTGTTGATCACCAGCTTTGGTGTCGTTGGCGTCTATCTTTTGGGGCAACGTTGGCTGGGAAATATTGCTCTGTTGACCGCATTCCTACTGGCCTTTGATCCATTTTTTATTGCGCACTCCCGCATCCTTAACGGTGATGCCGGGGCAGCCATTTTGATGTTTTTGTCACTACTTGCTTACCTCAACTATCAACATATCCCCCAACCAAAGGGCACATTTCACTCGATGCTGCTGCTTTCCGGTGCTTTGGCTGGTCTTGCCCTTTCTACGAAGCTGCCAGCCCCATTGATTGGGCTGTTTATTCCTGCCATTGCCCTATTTTTCGCTCTCCGTGCCGAATTATCGCTAAAATCTGTCCAAAACTGGCTACTCGCCATGCTGGTTTGGGGCCTAACGTCGTTGCTCATTTTCTTTATATTGTGGCCAGCTCTGTGGGTAGACCCGGTTGAAACGTTGCGATTGATGTATGTTGATGCCTTTGAGATTGGCGAGGTGGGTAAAGGCCACGATACCTTTTTCTTTGGTCAAATCACCTCCGATCCTGGTCTGTGGTTTTATCCCTATGTCATCACCTTCCGCTTAACATTGGTCACCTTCTTTGGAGTGGTGTTAACGCTATTTGGCCTTGGCTGGCTGCTGATGCGGCGGCGGCAGGAGGCTTCGTCGCCTATTGAAGAAGGGGCCAAAAAACTTGTCGAACCTGTTTTGCTGATGATTGGCTTCATTATTTTCATTGTGCTTTTTTCGGCGGTCAGCCCCAAAAAATTGGACCGGTACGTCATGGCGGTGATCCCCGCGATCACGCTGATTGCGGCCATTGGTTTTGGTATATGGGTGACGATGCGTTCGCAGCAGGGGCAACTGTTCCGGCTTGGCCTGATCGTGGCGTTGCAACTGTTTTATGTTTTTGGGGCTGCCCCCTATTACTTAACCTTTTACAATCCCCTTCTCGGTGGGGTTGACCAAGCGGCAGCCCAAGTCCCGGTAGGCTGGGGCGAGGGACTTGAGGAGGCAGCGGCTTATCTTAATCAACTGCCAAATGCCGAAAACTTACGCGTATCCAGTTGGTACAGCGATATTTTTCACCCCTACTTTGTTGGTGAACGAGTCAGTTTTTCGGATGATGGTCGGGCTCAATTATCAGCCGATTATGTCGTCTTTTATGTCAATCAAATTCAACGTCAAAAACCGTATGCCGGTTTGGTTGATCACTTTCGTCAAGATCCTCCAGTCTTTGCCTTGAATGTTGCTCAAAATGGTACATCTTTTGTGTCGGAGGGTGAGGGCGAAGCTGCCACCCCAGCTTGGGTTGAGGTTTACAAAGCGCCAGCGGCTCAGAGTGCCAGTGGTGCCCCGAAACTTGAGGGGATTGCCCAACTGCTCGCCTACAAAGTGGTGGGAGAGCGAGTGAATCATACTGGTCGGGCTATCATCCCAGACGATCTGGCTGCGAATCAAGCTGAGGTTACCCTGTTTTTGCGGGTAATCGGTCCAATGCCTGATGATACGAATCTAGGAATTTTTTTGATAACACCTGAGGATGAGCCTGTCTTAGAATGGACCGATTTTGAAATTTTGGGGCATTGGCTGCCAGACAATATCATTGAATGGCAAGGTCGGGTTGAGCTGCCACAGGATTTTCCCCCAGGCGATTATCGTTTGGCGGTTATCTTTAAACTTGAAAATGGACAACCTATGACTCGATTTGACATCTCCGAAAAAGACCCCATCATTCAGGTCAAATGATGGTAATGAAATCGAGCTCTACCACAAGTAAAAATTTACTTCGCCCCTATTCCATCGTACTCATTTTGTTCACACTCCTCACGATTGGCTTGACTTGGCCTGTCAGCGCCCAACTGTTTATCGGCGTGGCGGGCTTTGATGGCCGCGACTCCTTTCAACACGTCTGGTATCAATGGTGGATGAAAGAAACGCTATTGGAGTTAGGGGTCTGGCCTAACCAAATCAGCCATCTTTACTACCCCCAAGGCGCGAGCCACCCAGTCTTGGCCCTTCATCCCTTTGTCCCACTATTCTTCCTGCCAATAACGCTACTGTCGGGACCGCTTGTGTCTTACAATGTCGCCTTTTTAGCAACGTTTGTCTTGTCTGGCTTGACGGGGTACCTGCTTTGTCGCTATCTAACGGGGAATGTCTGGGCTGGGATCATTGGCGGGTTGATTTTTGCGTTTCATCCCAATCGCTTCGGGCACGCTGCGGCGGGGCACCTTCTCTTGACCACCAACTATCTATTGCCATTGTATGCCCTGTCCTTACTGATTCTGTTGCGTCGCCCATCGATGAAAATGGCCGTGTGGCACGGGATCGTTACCGGGCTACTTGCCCTGGCCCAGCCCACCCACATAGGGTATGGCATCATCCCCATTTTTCTAGTTATTGTCATTGCTGAATTGTTCATCCCTAACATTGGAAGTGGACAAAAGAATTCCCCTCTCTGGGGGGCTAGGGGGGCGTGGTTACTTATTTCTCTTGTCTTGGCTCTCCTAATCTTTTTTCCCTTTGCTTGGCCCACCCTTGCCGAAAGTCAGCAAGGCAATCTCGATTATCTAACACCCGACAATCTGACCGAACACGCGACGGATCTCCTAGCCTTTGTTTTACCCTCCCCGTTTAATCCGATTCTGAGCAGCCTCGGCCTCGTGCCTGCGTTTGGCGAGACCATCATCGATGGTTTTCGTGATTTGGAGGAGCAGTTAGCGTATCCCGGCCTGATTGCGTTTGGCTTGATGGGGGTGGCCGTTTGGCAGCGTTGGCGTGAGGCCCGACGTTGGTTGATCTTAGCCTTGGGCTCTGCCCTTCTTTCCTTGGGGCCATTGCTTAAAATTGCCGGTGAGGTCACCCCCATTTGGTTGCCCTACCAAGCACTATTACAACTCCCCTTCTTTAGCTGGAGTCGGACGCCGGGACGACTGAATATGACGGTGATGCTTGGTGTGGCTGTCCTGGCGGCCTTTGGGGCGGCTTGGTTATTTCAACAGCTCAAAGCTAGTCGATCAACCTCATCAATCGTGTTGACTGCTGGCCTGTCGATCTTGATTATCGCTGAATATTTAGTCATTTTTCCTTTTCCTACCGAAATTCGATCCTCCTCTAGCTACTATCACACCACCCTGGCCCAACAGCCTTTTGATGGAGGCCTGTTATCGCTACCCGCGACTGGCTCACGACGGGCCAGCAACTATGCGATGTTTGATCAAACGGTGCACGGCTGGCCTTTGGCTGGGGGCTATATTGAGCGGGATCCCATCGGCACCGTCGAGTTGAAAGAGTTTTTGAACCAACTTGTGGCCCCAATTCCGTCCCAGTCCGTCATGCAGGTGCCAGACGAAGCGCAACGCCGCGCGATTCTGGCTGACTTGGGTATCACCCAAATCACTGTGAACTCCGACCGTATGACCGATCAGGCAGCCAAAGCAACCCTGGCCTATCTGCCTGACTTGTTGGGGGAAACGGTCTACAACGATGAGCAAATTTGGGTGTATAAATTAGCTGATCATTCTTTCGCAGGCACCCATTTATTACCTGAGCAAGAAAATTGGGAGGTGCTTCGGGATGGGCAACTGTTTCGGATGAAGAAAGAAGGCTTTTTATTCATTTACACGCTTGACCCCAATTCGATTAACTTGTTTTTTCGCGTAGATGATATTCAGCCCACTAATTTATCGCTTTCAATCAACGAAACTAATCATCAAGACCACTTTCTTGAAAGCAGCACTGAATTTTCTCTGGAAATCCCTAACCTTCAGCCTGGCTTTAATTATATTACCCTGTCCACCGATCCCCCCCAAGACATCGACTTTTCGGAGATTGCACTGCGATGACAAAATCAGCGACTCAATCTCCAAAATCAGAAGAACCCAACCCCCAGAAGCATAGCGACCTAATCTCTAATTCCCAATCTCTAATTTTCCTCCTCATTTTCATCACCGCCTTCATCCCCCGCGTTCTCTGGCTAGATATTTACGTGGCCCCTGATGAGGGGAAATGGATTTTTCGTTCAGCCCACTTTCTCAAAGCCCTCATTACTGGCGACTTAGCCCAAGCTTCGAGCGTAGCCGCCACGCCGGATGTTGAGGTTTTGGCCCCAGCCGTACCGACGATGTGGACGGGGGCTTTGGGCTTGGTCTTGAAATATTGGGTTGATGGGGTTGAAACGGATTTGCTCACTTTTCTGAATGCAATTCCAACGGATACCGAGAAGATTTCGCTTGGTTTCTATCCCTGGACCCGTCTGCCGACCGTACTGCTGACGAGCGTTGCGGTTCTCCTATTTTATTGGCTGCTCACCAAATTAGTGTCACAACGAATTGCTTTATTTGCCGCCTTGCTTCTCGCCCTCGATCCTTTTTTCATCGGCTTGTCGCGGGTCATCCATCACGATGCTCTGGTTTCGATCTTTATTTTATTGTCACTCCTCGGCATTTTGATTTACAGGCAGCATTTGTCGCGAGACTGGCTTCTTTTTTCGGCGATTGCTGGCGGCTTGGCCCTTGCTACAAAACCGACGGCGCTTTATTTGGTCATCTTTGTTGGCGTCTTTCTCCTCTTTGGCCCATCGGTTGGGCGTCAACTGCCTTTTGCTCAGCGTTTTCGTCAAGCCTTGCTGGAAGGGATAACCTGGGGCGCGATTGCTTTTATTACTTTTGTGGCCATTTGGCCAGCGATGTGGGTCGCGCCAATCGATACCCTCGCTGATCTTGTGACCCGCGCCACCCGCGCAGTCGATAACCAAAACAATTATGCCTTTATTCCAGCCGCTGGCGACCCTCTTCCTGATCTCGGCTTTCTGTTTTATCCCGTCAATTGGCTTTTTAAGACGACCTTACCTGTAATGATTGGACTTGTGATTCTGCTGATTGTTCGCCCTCGTCGCACCAATGACGTAAACCAACCCCCTCAATATGGAATGACCTGTTGGTTTCTGACCTTTGTCCTCCTATTTTTGGTACTCCTCATTCCAGCCGATACTCGGGATGTCCGTTATTTTCTGCCCGCCGTACCCGCTTTGTATATTCTGGCCACCATCGGCGTATTTACCCTGGCTGATCGATTGACCATACCTAAATTTTATTTGCTGAGTGGGTCAATTTTGAGCGTTCAACTGGCCCTCACTCTCACCTACGCCCCCTATTTTGTCGATTATTGGAATCCCGCCTTTGGTGGCCCGTGGTTGGCTCCACGGTTGGTTAAAATTGGCTCCGGGGAGGGCATCGATCAAGTGGGCCGCTATTTGAGTCAGAAACCCAACGCCGAACGATTGACTGTGGCCACCAGCTTTTGGGAAAGTTTTGTGCCATACTTTCCCGGTAATTATACTAAAGCCCATTATGATGAAGAGGCCGATTACATTTTGATTTATCGCCGTCAGGTGCAAAATCGCAACCCTTTCCCTGAATATTGGACGTACTTTTCAGCCCGTGAACCAGAGCAAACGGTTTCGCTGTTGGGGCTTGAGTATGCTTGGCTGTACCCCGGTCCGCAGTTACAAGTGGTTCGAGATGGCGATTTTGGTGAGGGGATACAATTGCTGGGCTATCGCCTACCACAGTGGGCGGCTGAACCCGGCGAAACCGTTGATTTAACCTTCGTATGGGCCGAGACCGATATGGATTCCCAGAATGTAACGGTTCAAATTAGAGATGCGGCTGATCAAGTGTGGGCAAAAAGCACCGGGGCTATGTTAACCCCGGATGCTTCCTCCTCTGTCGAGGGCCAGTTCGCCCTCTCTTTTCCTGCCGAAATACCTCGCGGAGATTACAACGTTTGGATATCGGTTGATGGGCGTGACGCTAAAAACGTAGGCACGTTGCCAGTTCGCACCCTCACTCAACCTGCTGTGGAGATTGATACATCGGCAAAATTTGGCGAATTTATTACATTAGTCGGTGGCGCTTTATCAACGACAACGATTTCTCCAGATCAGCCCCTCGACTTAATGTATATCTGGCAACCGCAACAACGCATCCCCTTTGAATATACCAGCTTCACTCATCTTGTTGATGCCGAGGGCACCAAATGGGGCCAAGTAGACCGTGTTCCAGCTAATGTGTCCACTTTGGATTGGGACGAGGGGGAATGGCTGATTGATCGCTTCCAACTCACCCTCAAGCCTGATACCCCACCTGGCGAGTATACGCTCCTCGTGGGAGTGTACCACGCTCAAACGTTTGAACGATTACCTGTGGTGAGCGAGCCAGGGGGCGATGTGATTGAATTTGGCACAATTACTGTGCCCTGAAAAATTGTGAATGATGAATTGTGAATTGTGAATTACAATCTCCAATCTCTAATCTCCCAATCTGTTAGAAATCGTAAGTAAACCTATGCAAAATACGCAACAAAAAACAAACCAATCACCCGTCCGCTGGACAACATGGCTCCTCATCATCGGCTTGATTCTGCTGATGACCGTACCCCGTCTGACTGCGCTCAATCAATACATCATCGTCGATGAGGCCGACCGCTGGCGCTGGGCCGAGGATTTTGTGCGAGCCTTGAGCCAAGGTGATTTATCGGCGACACTGGTCGGGGATGGCTATCCGGGGATTGTGCCCGTTTGGGCTGAAACGATCTGGATTTATGGGGAAGCTGTCCGTCGTTCCTGGGCGGAAGGGCAATGGATCGGTAGCGTAGGGCTGGCTAACATTTTTCATGAATGGGATCGCTCTGCGTTTCTAGCCCATCAACGACTACCCATCGTCCTGTTAAATACAGCGGTTGCTCTGAGCATTGTCTGGGCCGTGTGGGGGCTATTTGGCCGTCGGGTTGCCTTTGTGAGCGGCATCCTGATTGCCCTTGACCCCTTTTATCTCAGCGACTCCCGGGTCAATCGAGCCGAGGCGGTTATCACAGGGTTGATGACCCTGTCGATGCTCTTTTTGATTTACTATCACCAACGGCGAAAGTGGCGATTTCTCGTTTTCTCAGGACTATTTGGGGGCTTAAGTTTGCTCACCAAAATTCAAGCCCTGGCCATTTCTCCCGCCATCGCCCTGACCGGAATTCTAACCCAGACCCGTGACCAAGTTGAGTCAGAACAAAAGTTGCTTTCTGTGGCAACCTTCCGCTCAATCATTGTGTATGGGCTGATCTGGATTGCGGTTGCTTGCCTCACTTGGCTCGTTTTATGGCCCTCGATGTGGGTGGTTCCGCTGGAAACGCTCACTTTGGTCTACAATTACACCACTCGGAAGGTCGGTGCGGAAGGGGTGAGTCTCTTCTTTTTAGGCCAAACTTATCAGGATACGGGTCCCGGCTTCCTCTTTTATCCCGTGGTCTTCCTTTTACGAATTACACCCCTAGCCTTGCTCGGCTTGATTGGCGCGATCATTGCTGGTGTGCGTGGCTGGCGATTACGCTTGCTAAAATGGCGTAACACGCTGACCGATAATCCCTTTAACGTCGAGGGCACCGCTATTTTGGTGATTTATGTCGTCATCTATACACTGGCGATGAGTTTTGGCAGTCATAAACAGGATCGCTATCTGTTACCTGTCTTCCTTAGCCTCGATATTTTGGCCGCAATGGGCTTGGTTTATTTGTGGGTGTGGGGACAGAGCATCTGGCAAAACATCCGACAGTCTAAAACCACTCTTGATTTCGCCACGTCCTATACCGAATTTGGCCTGTTAATCGGTCTTGCCGCCCTGCAACTTTTCACCGTATTGCCCCACCATCCCTACTACTACTCCTACTTCAATCCCCTGTTTGGCGGGGGGCAGACCGCTGTCCAGACCCTGCGGGTAGGGTGGGGGGAAGGAATGGACCAGGTCGGGCGTTATTTGGCCGCTAAACCCGACAGCGAAAATTTATCAGTGGCCACTCGATTTACCCATAACCTCATTGATTATCGAGGTGATTTAATTTCATTGACCAACAGCGGGCGCTGGACTCAAGCTGATTATGTGGTGATGTACATTCAGCAAGTCCAGCGCCGACTTGATCCCTCGCCCGGCTTTATTGACTATTTTCAGGCCCGTGAGCCGGAACGGGTGATCACTTTAGGCGATATCGATTACGCCTGGATTTACCCCATTCCCTTCACCATCAACGCCCATCCCCAAATCAGCCGAGTGCCTGATCAATTGGCCTTGTTGGGCTATCAATGGGAGGATGAGGCGACCTTGCGCTTGGTCTGGGAAAATCTAGGTGCGGCGGAACCACCAAGCTTGCAAGCACGCTTGAGTAATCAAGCTGCCCAAACAGCCTGGCTGTCTTGCACGCCAGCGGTTGGCTTTGAAACACACGCTCAAACGCCAGGCCGTTATGCGGAAAGTATCTGTCAGATGCCTTTGGCAGATTTATCACCAGATCGATACAATGTCGAATTTGGCTTGGCCTCCGCTGGAGAGACTCAGCCCATCCTATTCCCCGAAGCCCAATTGGCCGCAACCTTGTCTGCTGATGGACAAATGCAAGATACCCCAAAAATTGAGCGGTTACAGGCCTTGGTCGAGGCTGCTATTCCCCCCGAAGCCCATTTGCTCAATCGCATCTATCAAGAACGCATCAATCTAGCCGCCTATCGTCTGGATCCCGCCCAGCCTCAACCTGGCGATACTGTCAATTTGACGCTGTATTGGCAACCCCTGCGAATTGTGCCGGAAGAGCTCTTCAATCTCACCGTCCAACTGGCCGACAGTCGCGCCATTGAGTTAGGCCGCACCGACCAAGTCCTTCGTGATGCCGAAACTGACCCACCAACCGCCTGGTTGCCCGGTCAGATTGTCACAACTGAGCATCAATTTGAATTGTCTGATGAGTTGGAGAATCTGTTGGCGGGCCAAATTGAGGTCACTGTTGTTGATGAGGCCGAGGTTGCTCTGAGGGCGACAACCCTTGAGGGTGAATTGCTTGATAACGTGGTTGGTCGCTTTACCATTGCCAGTGACGTGTGGCCGACCGCCGAGAATGTGGTGGATACCCCCGATGCTCAATGGCAAAATGGGGCGCAATTAACAAGTTACTCCCTTTCGGCTGACCAAGCCTCTCCTGGTGACACCCTCACCATCGATCTCGTCTGGACTACCACCCAGCCCCTCGCCGAGAATTACGTTGCCTTCATTCATCTCGTCGATGAGTCCGGTCAAATCGTCGCCCAACATGACTCCCTCCCCCGCACCGGAGCCTATCCAACTCCTTGGTGGCAGCCCAACGATCTTATTCTCGACCCTCATCTATTACAACTACCCGCCGATTTGCCCGCTGGCACATATCAGTTGCTGGTTGGTTTGTATGATCCTGAGGGTGGGGCAAATGCACCGCTTGGGGATGGGGGTGTAAGGTTTGAGTTGGGTGAGATTGGGGTTAGGTAAATTAAAGCCTGACTGGTTTTTGGGAAAGATAAAAGAATAAAAAACCCAAACAATCTTTGTGAGCTTTTGATCCCATTTTGTGACCTTTGTATTAGGCTTTGATCCCCCTAACTCATCCCCGCAACCGCTTCTCAAACGCATTGAGGGCCTTCCCCGACCCCATATCATATTTCGCCAGCACGCGTTGCACGGCGACCATACACTCATCGCGGATCGCTTCCATCTCGCGGATAGAGCGGCCTTCGGCCTGTTCTGCTGTGCCATCGGCAAAGCGGTCGATGATGTCATCGGTTAATTTCGGGGCCTTCAGGTAAGACCAGGGCCATTCGAGGGCAGGGCCGAACTGCTTCATAAAATGACGTGCCCCACCGTCACCGCCAGCGAGCATGTACAGTTGGTTCATCCCCATGATGGCCCAACGCAGACCAGGACCGTAGACGATGCTCTCATCCAACTCGCGGGTGGTGGCGATGTCATCGTTGAGGGAGTGCAGAATTTCTCGCCACATCGCCTCCTGCAAGCGGTCGGAGATATGTCCCGGCACCTCACGGCGCACCATCAGCGCGTGCATTCCAATCGATTCGTAAAACGTTTTGGCCGCAGCCTTGGCCTTGTCTGAGGTTTGCTCGCCGCCGACAATTTCGACCAAGGGGCACAGGTAAACGGGGTTAAAGGGGTGTCCCACCAAAAAACGTTCGGGGTGGGTCATCCCTTCTTGTAATTCCGTGGGCATAAAGCCTGACGTGCTGGAGGAGATAATCACATCCGGCTCGGTGATTTCGGCAATTGGGGCCAGCGCCTTACGCTTGATTTCCAAAACCTCCGGCACATTCTCCTGAATAAAATCGGCTTGTTGGGCCATCTCGGCCGGATCGATCATAAAGGTCAGCGTTCCTTTTGGGGGCAGCGGCATTCCCTCAGTGAGCGCGTCGAGCGACGGCGCGGCGGTCTCAACGGCCCCGCGAATCCAGGCCTCCTGTTTGGGGTCGATATCTGCGGCAATGACGTTGATCCCACAATGAAGGGCGCGGGCGGCCCAGCCCCCACCAATAACACCAGTGCCTAATAATCCAAGCGTTTTTACATCTCGCATAAGTCTCTCCTTTGAAAAAGGTGTACATTTAGAAGTCCGAGTCAAAGGGGCTTTGGGCCTGCGCTTTTGGACTCCTAAATTTATAAGTTCAGTACAAAATTATTCAGCTTTATAATGTGATCAAGGTGATATATCAAATTTAACAAAAAGTTGTTGTCTGACCTAAATCAATTTGCTCCATTTTAACTTTATGGTAGGATCAAATTCTAATCTTTTTAACGAATGATACCCGTAGGGCGATCGGACCTACCCAATTTTGTGTCCCACGTTCTACGTCCTATTTTTATGGACAATGCCCGACCCGCCTCGCGGAAAACATATCTTCTCATTTTATTTTGGCTTTTCGTCTTAACGTTAGCCCTGCTTCCCCGCACCCTTAACTTAGATGTCTTTTATATCCGTGATGAGCTGGCCATCGTGCCTTGGACCAATGAATTTACCCAAGCCATCTGGCGAGGTGATTTAGCAGGAACCCTGACCGCAAGCGACTATCCTGGCATCCCTATGTTTTGGGGGCAAGCCATTTTTCTCACCCTCAAAAGCTTTTTTGGGGGCGGTGTCGAGTTTGGCACAGATTTGGCTAACTTGGCGGAGAGACGCTGGGTGGTGGGCGTTTTTGTCACACTGCAGATTGTGTTTGCTGTCTGGCTGGTGAAACAGCTTTTTGAGTGGAAAACAGCCCTCTTTGCTGCCATTTTTCTCGCCCTCGATCCCTTTAGCCTGACCGAAGCCCGGGCCGTTCGTTTAGAAATGATCTCCGACCTGTTCGCCTGTTTGAGCATTTTGGTCTATCTGCTATTTTGGAAACGGGATCAACGTCGTTGGCTTTTACTATCAGGTGTTCTCGCCGGTCTCGGTGTTTCCAGCAAAACGTCCGCTGGCTTGATTGTCCCCTTCATTTGGCTACTGCTGTTGCTCGAACTCTTGTTGCCTCAAGCAGATTGGTGGAGCAAATTTAGACGTGTGATTGGTCACGGCTTGCTTTGGGCTGGCGCGGCCATCGCAGCCTTTTTTGTGATTTGGCCGGCGATGTGGGTCAAGCCGATTGAAGCAATCAACTACATTTTTGCTGCAGGCTTACTTCAAGCCTCGGATCAAAGCGTCTGGCACGGTGAAGTCTTTTTCTGGGGCCAAGCCATCCCCAATGATCCTGGCCTTTTTTTCTATCCGGTGGCCTTGGCCTTTCGCACAACACCCCTCACTTGGCTGGGCAGTTTGAGTGCTCTAATTTTTGTTGTCTGGGCTTTTTTCAAACCAACCAGATTATGGCAGCAACTCCGTGACCTTATCACACCTGCGAGGCAAAAAGACAGCACACAAATGGCCATCACCGCAATGCTCATTGTGTTTGTGGTGCTTTTATTGATTGAACTGACCTTCGTGCTAAGCAAGGTAGATCGTTTCCTCCTTCTCATCTTTCCCATTCTCAATGTGATCAGTGCTGCCGGGTTTATCTTTTTGATTGATTGGCTAACCTTGCGGCGGCAAGAAAATGGGTTGCCCCGTCGAGCAACCGCGATGTTTCTGGGAATGACTAGCTTGGTCCTCATGTTTCAGTTGTGGACAACCGTCCCAGCCCATCCCTACTACTTCACTTACTGGAATCCCTTAGTCGGGGGCGGGGCCGCCGCAATGGAGACCTTGCCAATGGGCGCTGGTGAAGGGGTTGATCTCGCTGTCAACTTTCTCAATGACCAGCCTGACGCAGAAAATAAGTCCTTAATTTGCGGTGCCTCACAGCCGTGGTGTGACCGCATATTTGAGGGAGAGACGCTGCGTTTTGCCACCTACTCCAATGGAGACTGGCCCCAAGCCGATTATGCCTCACTTTACATCTCTCATCTACAACGGGGTCGTTATCCGGCTGAGGTAGCTGAATTCTTTCTCGCTCAGGAGCCACTTTATCAAGCCGATCTTTTGGGAGCAACTTACATGTGGGTCTATGAAGTGCCGCAAATTGATCGCTTTGCTGGCCCCCAAAATGATTTGGATGGCCTAGCTCGTCTCCACGGCTACACCCTCAATCCCCCGGAGAATGTCGTTTCCGGCGAAATCTTGACGGCCACGGTGTGGTGGACAAACTATGGGGCGGGACCGGATAGCTTGATAGTGCGGCTGGTGGATGAAAGCCAATTTGAATGGGCTCGTGCCCCGATTGTGCCTGATGCTCAATATGCGGACCTTAGCCCTGAAACCCGGGCGGTGATGTCCGGCACGGCGAGGCTAGTCATTCCTCCCGGCATTCCACCCAATCGATACTTTTTAAAAGTAGCTATTGAAGGCGGCACACAGTTGAGTGAGTTTCCGCTGCGTGGCGGCACGAGTAAAGTGACGGTGATGCCTGGAGGCGACATCTTTGATGATCCCAACCAATTTGCCATCGCCCAGCCTGTCAACCAAGCTCTGGCCCCTGAAGTTACCCTGTTGGGCTATACGCCGCCCGACCAGGTTATCAATTTCGAAACCTTGACCTGGCTCACATTTTATTGGCAGGCTCAAACACAATCTTTGGATTATGTGGTAGAATTATTGTTGGTTGATGATACAGGGGAGGCAGTAGCCCGTTGGCAAAGTCAGCCGGGATACAACAAATATCCAATGGGGCAGTGGCAAGCTGGCGAAATTGTCCAGGATGTCTGGGCCTTGCAGGTGGCCCCCGAAGTGCCTTCAGGAACGTACGACTTAACAGTCAAGTTGTTAGATCCCACCCAGCAACTTGATCCGGATTTGAAGGTGATTATTCCAGACATCGAAGTCCGTCCGCAGCCGCTCAATTTTGAAATGCCCTTGATGCAGGCCGAGGTACAAGCTCAATTTGATGAGCGATTAACCCTGCTTGGTTACGATCTCTATTTTGACGCTGACGGCTCGGGGGGCGGAAAATTTGCCCCAATCTTATACTGGCAAAGTCAACAAGATTTTCAAGCCGCTTTTGATGTTCAGTTCATTATGCGCGAAGCCTCAACAGAGCAAATTGTACAACAGTGGCAAGTCCCGCTCGGTCCCACTGCTGAGCCACAGACGGTTTGGGTTGGTAATGAGGTCACCAACACGGCCTATCAATTTGATCTTGGCCCGATCAACGGCCAATTTGTTTTGGACATTGCCTTGGTTCCTGCCGATGATTCAACCGAATTTGTGCCAATTCAGCTTGCTGATGGAACCCAAACCACTTTTATTCGAATCGATGATGTGCAAAATCGTATCGTTGTTAGAGCACAGTGACAGCGCAGCAAGGGAATGGGGTATAAAGTATGACCTTGACAGATGAGGAGTTCTCAGATACACAAAAAAGACTTTTGAAAATTGCCCCATTTCGTGTTTTGGGAATAGGTATCGGCATTATTTTGTTATTCCCTGGAAGTATGTTACGACAAACTGGTTAGCCGAGCAGGGGCCTGGCATAATACCTGCCGCAGTGACGCTTCTGTCTGGCACACTAGGGATTTTGGCGGTTTTGCAAGGATTTATCATGTTTGCTCAGGCTACCTATTTATTTGATACCTCAGAACAGCATAAAACAATTATTGGTCTTATGGTTGGAATGGGGTGTGCGATATTTTTCTAATGGTAGGCGGCCAAAGCTGGGGGTTGCTACTACGGTCCATCCCATAGCCTGAGTATTTATCTTTAGCTAACCTAACCTGTATTTCAATCATACAATGTTCACTAAAATTTTTTTGTCCACCTCCTGAATTTCGATTAGTCCAACGAGTCCAACACCATGAAACTATCCATCATCATTCCAGCTTACAACGAAGAAAATACGATTGAAGAAGTGATTATGCGGGTGCGAGCAACAGGTCTTGCCGATGAGATTATTGTCGTCGATGACGGCTCTACCGATCATACGATGGAAATTTTGGCCCGCTTGGTGAAAGCAGGTGAACCGCCGCTCACGATCCTGCGTCATCCCCAAAATCGGGGCAAAGGCGCTGGGGTGCGAACTGGCATTGAAGCAGTTACTGGTGATTTGGTACTGATCCAAGATGCCGATCTTGAATACGATCCAGCGGATTACGCGACGCTGTTGGCTCCCTTTGATGATACAGAAACACAAGCAGTGTATGGCTCGCGAAATTTGCAGCACAATCCCCGCTCATCTTTTTCCTTCTACTGGGGCGGGCGAGCCTTGAGTTGGGTCATCAATTGGCTCAACGGGAGCCAGTTAACGGATGAAGCAACGGGCTATAAGGTGATCAAGACGGATGTGATGCGCACCCTAAATCTCGAAATGGATGGCTTTGAGTTTTGCCCTGAGATCACGACAAAATTATTGCAGCGTGGCATCAACATTCACGAGGTGCCGATTTCATACAACCCTCGATCCTTTGAGGAAGGAAAGAAAATTCGGTGGTATGATGGCCCAATTGCCATTTGGACCATGCTCAAATACCGCTTTTTTGTAAGATGACATCATTAAACAAACAAATTATTCACGAGTTCAAGACCAATCGAGCCTTATATGTGATCCTGATTATCCTGATTGGGTTTATGGGGCTGGTCATTCACAATGGCAAGCAAGGGGCCGATGGTATCGAATACTTACGTTGGACCCACTCGCTCGTCTTTGACCAAGACCTCCATCTGTATAACAATGTGCAAGCGGTTGGCGGCAGTTTCAAGCTAACGACCACTGGCTATGTTTTTGAGCGGGTTAACGTCGGAGCCGCCCTATTTTGGTCCCCCTTTCTAGCCGCCTCAACGCTATTTCTTGAGCCTGGGGCAACCCCAGGTCAGGAATTCTATCCAATTACCCAACAACTCTGGATCAACTTTGCCAGTTGGATTTATACGATTTTAGGCGGAATTGTAACTTACGCCGCGCTACGCCGTTATTATCCAGCCCGCTTGGTGTTATGGGCGACCATCGCCATTTTATTTGGCACCTCCGTTTTGTTTTATATGGTCACCTTTTCTTTTAGCTCCCACCCTATATCAATTTTTCTAGCATCCCTCCTGCTTTATTTATGGCTGATTGATGAGAAAGTCAAGCCAGTCCTCCACTATTTTGCGATGGGGCTTGTGTTTGGTTGGATGATTTTGGTGGCGAGTTACAACATTGCTTTCTCAATCCTCATTGGAATTAGCCTGATTGCAGCCCTGTTCAAATCTGGAGAAATTTGGCTGTTTATCAAACATGGTGTGGCTGCTGGACTAGGGGCGGTACTGGGCTTTGCGCCACAGATGATTACCTGGACCGTTGTATTCGGTAGCCCCACCAGTAGCCCATATTTGGGTCAACTTTTTTGGACCCAACCTTATTTCTTTGAAACGCTCTTCTCAAATTTTCACGGCCTATTTTTCTACGCTCCTATCTTGCTTTTGGTTATTCCTGGTCTGTGGTGGTTTGGTCAAACCCAGCCGTGGCGAGCCGTCGCTATTGGTCTGACTTGGCTGGTATTTACCTACATCATTAGCACCAACACGGCTTGGTGGGGCGGCTCCTCGCTGGGTAATCGCTATTTTCTCTCGCTCTCACCCTTCTTTGTGTTGGGTATCACCATTTTCTTGCAACGCAGCGGCCGAGTCGGAGCTATTCTAGTAGGGCTGGGTGTGTTGTGGATGGTTGGGATTTATCTGCAATTTTTGAACGGCGTCCGTTTGACCAGCGACTCAATTGTTTTCTCAATTGGGGAGGTGCTTACCGGTCAGGGGACAGCGTATTTAAACATGTTTATCATCCTGCCCAATTTCTATCGGGGAACTTGGCAGGTCGTGCCCATCATCGTTTTTCTGGTGATGGCCCTCCTATTGATTGTGATTGTGCGGGGTGGGTATGGTCTAATTTCATCAGAAAAACTGGCTCAGAGCAATGGTTTACAAATAGGCATCGTTAGTCTGGCCGTCATCTTTATTTTGTTTATAGGTTGGTCCGCCAGCCGAGGCCAACAGGTGAAGGATGCCTTGACGGCCGAAGGGTTTTATGAGCAAGATCACGAAGTGGCACGATTTGATACCCGGGAAATCGCCAGTGATTTGGTGCAACGGGCTGCCTATCACGCCCAGACCAATCAACCCGCCGAGGTTGTGGCCGATTTACAGTTGGCCTCTGATTTGTGGGTGACCGACACCAATCCTGTGCCTCAGCGCCGTTATTTGGGCGATACAGGGTATGAACAGCCCCCAATTTCCCACCCACTTCATCTCGATTTTCCGGGACACGTCCGTTTGGTTGGATATGAGATACACCAGGCTGATGCTAATCAGTTGGTTGGAGTGTTGATTTGGGAAAAGTTGCCCGGCGATAAACCACGGTATGCCATCGAGCCAATTGTCCGGGCTTTTGATGCTGATATCGAGCTGCTGGGTAACACAACGATTGAACGACCTTTGCCAGCCGAGATGCTCCCAGCAGGCAGTGTGTTTCAAGATGAATTTACACTTGACCTTAATGGCACCGATGCCGGTTGGGTTTGGTTAAATGTAGGGATTGCCGAAGAGCCAAACCAAGCGCCCCTCGACGCAAGCGGAAATCCAAATCCTGGGATGATTGCCGCTGTTCAACTGACGAATGATCCTGAACCCAGTTTTGTAACGATGTCTGACGTGGCGGCTTGTGAAACCGTGTTACAACAGCAGGCGATGACCGGTAGTGTCTGCGAGTTTCTCAGCGATACAGTCACCCGCCGATACGAACCTACCGCCCCCTCGCAAGCCCTTCAGGTGGAAGTTGGCGAGGGCATTCAGCTCGCAGGTTTTGATTTGTCAATCATCCCGCAATCGGACTCCATTCTAGCCCGTGTTTTGCTTCACTGGCACGCCCCACAGCGGGTGACAAAAGAATATCAAGTGCTTATTCAGCTTTTTGATGCCAACAATCAACCACTGGTCACTCACCTCGACACTCCTTACCAAGGTGAGCGTCCGACCTCAACCTGGCTGGCGGGGGAGTGGTTGGTTGATGAACACGTGATTACCGTCCCCCCCTTGGCCTCAGGGCTTTACAAATTGGGATTGAATTTGATTGAGACAGAAACACAAACCCTGCTCCCTTCGCCTGACCCTCTGATCTTGCAAGAACTACCCATTCCATAAAATTGTTTAAATTGAAATTGCTTTGGACCCAAAGGTGCATATAATTCGGGCTTGCCTAAAAAATGTGACGAGTACAGTTGGGCGTAGATAGCTATATAGTAACGAACATCTCAACACCCAACTGTTTAAGTATTTCGCCCTTAATACCTGTTGCTTTATTTATGCCGCGAAATACTAGATTGGATCTACTGTGACTGAGGTTCACCCCCGTCCTAATCTTGGATGGGTTATTCTGATATTTATCGCGGCCTTGCTGCCTCGGGTTACCACCTTGGGTGTGTTCTTGGCCCACGATGAAACCTTATTTTGGGATTGGTCCCACAAATTCTTTTTCAGCCTGCTCAACGGTGATTTAGCGGGAACAATTGTGGGACCGGGCAACCCCAGCATCGTGCCCATTTGGGGGCAAGTTATTCTGATGGCAATTCAGTATGGCTGGGCCTCGCTGATGGGGGTCCAAGCTGAGGCGCTGGCCGAGTGGAATGCCTTCCAGCCCCATCTGGTCTTCTCCGAATTGCCCCTCCGCCGCTTACCGGTGGTTCTGATTAATACCACCACGGTAGCCGCTATGTGGTACGTCTGTCATCGTTTGTTTGGCGCTCGCTTGGCCTTGCTAGCCGCAATCCTGTTCATCTTTGATCCCTTCTTCCTGTCCGACTCTCGCACTGGCCGAGGCGAGGGTATGCTCTCTGGTTTTGTCACCCTTTCCCTCCTCCTCTTCATTCTCTACTGGCAGGGTCAGCGTCTTAAGCACCTTATTCTTTCCGGGATTGTGCTTGGCTTGGCCCTCTTAACAAAGATGTCGGCGGTCAGCCTCATCCCAACGGCGGGATTGATTACCCTGATTTACATCTGGCAATTGCCAAATCCAATCCTGCAAAAAATGCAGCGCTTGATTTGGGTGATGGCCGTCTGGGGGATCGTTGCAATTGTAACCTTTGTCGCGCTTTGGCCAGCGATTTGGGTAGCACCATTGGAGACATTTGAATTTTTGTTCGGTTTTGCCAGAAATGTGGGCGTTGAAGGTCGGACCAACTACTTTTTTGGTGAGTTGTATCGCGACGAATTCCTGCCATTTTATTACTTGGTCGTTTTAATTTTGCGGGTCACGCCAGTGTCTTTGCTGGGCTTGATTATCTTTTTTGTTTTGCTCGCCCGCCTGATGATGCTGAAAATTCAAAGTGCACGTCCTTGGGTAGTGACTTGGCAAGCACTAACTCAGATGTCAATTTCTCCAGCGATTTTGCTAGTGGCTTTGTTCCCGCTAGTGTTTGGCCTGTTTATGACCGTCGGTGTGCTTAAACGGGATTGGTATCTAATGCCAGCTTTCCCTGCCCTCGATATCGTGGCCGCCGCAGGCTTGTTTTGGTTGTTGCAGAACGTGCGCCGTTTTTTCTCAGAGCGATCCATCGCTCCCAAGTTACATCAGCAGGTTTCGTTGAATGGGGTGGGAGCGGTTTTACTTTTGCAAGGGTTCTTTGGTCTGTCTGGGCATCCGATTTACTACACGCACTGGAATCCGTTGGTGCGTGGCGGGCAATGGGCTGAGGATGCCGTGATGGTGGGCTGGGACGTGGATTTGGGAATGGGCGCTCATTACTTGAATAGCAAGCCTGATGCCTCTAATCTTAAAACGGCCACCCGAACCACGCGCGGCTTTCAAGAGATTTTTCACGGCGAGACCCTCGACTTGGCCGTCGACTCAAATTGGGTACAAGCCGATTACTTGATTGTCCGGCAAACCCACTTACAACTCGGCAAACACGATCCCTGGGAGTTAGTGTATCTTGATCATCTCACCTTAGATCATATTGTGAATATTGAAGGGGTGGATTATTTGTGGGTGTATGAGGCCCCTGCGGTTGAGTATTTTGCTGGGGCAAGTCAACTCGTGGGCAAAGGTATTCTTTATGGATACGACCTTTCAAGCAAAGACGTCGCCGTTGGTGACAGCCTAACCTTGGACGCCTATTGGTTGAATCAGGGACTCGGTGAACAAGAGATCTTGTTTGCCCGTTTGATCGATCCGTCGGGTGAAATTTGGGCCGAGACGGAGTTGGTCAACCTTCCTGGTTTTCCACGCCAAAGTGCCGAACCTGAAATCATGACCGAGAGTCAAGCTGCTCTACAGATTCTAGTAGGGACGCCCCCTGGACAATACACACTTCAAATGGGGGTTTTCAACCAAGCGAAATCCGAAGAAGTTGGGTTGTTCACCCTCGACGATGCTGGCCAATTTATCACCGTCACCCCAGCCATCGAGTCATTAGAACCACCTACGATGGCTCACCCCCTTGATCAAACCTTGACCTCAGATGTTGCCCTCCTTGGCTTCTCTCTACCAAAAGGTGACCTGACATTTGGTCCCGATAATCGGCTGGAATTATTCTGGCAAACTGAAGCGGCACCAGAAAGAGATTTAGCCATTGGCCTGCAACTTTTGGACGAGGCGGGGGGGGAGGCGACCTATTGGCTTGGGCGTCCGGTAAATGGCGGCTATCCCACCACCGAATGGGGCGCAAATCAGATCATTCGTGACCCCTGGCAACTTGATCTGCCTGCTGAGGTTGCGCCGGGAGATTATACCTTGGCCCTGACATTGTATGATGGCTCAGATAGCTCGGCAGTAGGCACACTTGATTTGACCAAGGTGACAGTCGTTGAGCGACGTCGTTTGTTTGACCCGCCGCCAATGCAAGAAACAGTTGGGGCGACCTTGGGCGAGAACATTTCACTTTTAGGGTATGATCTCTTTCAGGAACCGCTGCTAGGCGGTGGGCGCGTTACCTTACGACTGGTTTGGCAAGCCCAACAGACGGTCCTGGAAGATTATACCGTTTTTGTGCAGATCCTTCGGCCCGATGGTACTGTCGCTGGTCAGCACGATGGCATTCCGGCGGAAACGCTCAATACCACCACTTGGCAAGCCAATGAAATTGTCTTGGATCAACATCTGGTCGATTTTCCGACGGATCAAGTTGGAACTTATCAATTGATTGTGGGGATGTACAATCCAGTCACGAGCGAGCGCCTCCCGATTTCTGACAAAAATCAAATCCCAATTGGAGATTTTATTCCTTTGCACACCATTGCTGTTGATGAGGCTGTGACCCAATGAAGCAGACCTTTTCTTGGCCGGTCCTTCGACCGTGGATGTGGCTGCTACTCCTCTTTGTAGTGGCCTTAATTCCCCGCATCTTATACCTTGGCACCTTCTGGGGAACGGATGAGCGCTATCATTGGGAGTTATCCAATGAATTTTTTACCGCGCTCCTGAACCGTGACTGGGCTAATACCATTCCCCAAGGCTTACCAGGCCTGACTTTGGCCTGGATCGACTCGATTGCGCTAGCCATTCGATACGGGTGGGGGTGGTTGATTTCCGGAGGACAAATCACCCTTGATGAAGTGTTAGCCAATGACCGACCTTATCAACTGCTAGGGCAGCGGCAGATTCCCGTGGTTTTGGTCAACACCCTCATTGTTGTGGGAGTGTATCTCCTCAGTCGGCCTATTCTGGGGCGAATGGCCGCGCTTTTTGGTATCATCTTGGTTATATTTGACCCCTTCTTGCTCGCTGAATCCCGGGTCTTGCGGTTCGAAGGTTTGGTCGCTGGCTTGATGCCGTTGGTTTTGTTAGCGATGTTGGTTTATCTCAAAGATCGTCGCCGCATTTTTTTGATCCTCTCTGCAGCCATTATGGCCTTGGCGATGTTGACCAAGATTTCGGCGCTTATCCTGCTGCCCTTCATCGGCTTGATGATTTTTGCTGTACAATTGAGCGTAACTAGTCAGTCTACCAAATCCTATGTATCACAATTTTTTAGCCAAATTTTTGTCAGCTTACGTGTTTATATGCCTTGGCTGCTACTAACCCTGGCCTTCTTCTGGCTGTTTTGGCCCGCCATGTGGGTCAACCCATTGGTTACACTCCAAGAAGTTTGGACCTTTGCTACGCAAGCGGGGCAAGGTGGCTTTGATGGGCGAGGCGTTTTCTTTTGGGGTCAGATTTATCCCGATGACCCTGGTCTCGGCTTTTATCCGGTTGCCTTACTCTTCCGTCTTACTCCGTTGACTCTCTTGGGGCTGGTGGTTGCGTTGATTTTTGTGATTGGCTGGGCCGGACAACGGGCTAAAATTCAGGATGACTCGGGCTGGCAGTGGTGGGGTGTTGTTTTATTGCTCCTTTATTCCCTGTTTTTTATGGGAGCAATGATGATGGGGGCCAAGAAATATGATCGTTACCTGATGCCCATCTTCCCTACGTTAGATTTGGTCGCTGGGGTGGGCTGGTTTTGGCTGCTGACCTGGGTGAGAAGTCGCTGGCCGCAAACCAATACCCAACAAGCCGCGATTATGGCTGGTGGTGTTTTGTTGCTGCTTATTCAAGCCTTTACCACACTACCGCATCTACCCTACTACTACACCTATTACAATCCGTTGTTTGGTGGCGGCGCCCAAGCGGCGAATTTTATTCGGGTGGGATTTGCGGAGGGGCTGGATAAGGTGGCCCGCTATCTTGAAACCAAGCCAAACGCCGCCGAGCTTAAAGTCGCCTCAGCCAATTCGAGTAAGTTGGATGGCCTCTTTTCAGGGGAAACCATTGCCACAGATAATTTGAACGGCAAATGGATACAAGGCGACTATGTGCTGATTTACATCTCCCAACGACAACGGGGTAAGCATTCACCAGATATGCTCGCCTACTTCGCTCGTACCACACCCGAATATGAATTGAATTTACACGGCATCAATTATGCTCAACTCTATCCTGGCCCAGCGGCGCAATTTTATGGCGGCGCTCACAAACTAGAAGGCCGGGGGACGCTGTATGGCTACGATTTGTCCCAGACCGAACTACAAGCGGGAGATGACTTAGATGTCACGCTATATTGGCGAAATGAAGGCCAGCTTGAAGATGACCGTTTTTTTGTCCGGTTGATGGATATTGATGGCTATGTTTGGGCCGAGGCCATCGCCCAACCTCGTCCCGGTTTTGAGGAAGCAGCCACTGCTCGTGAGGCGATTGTTGAGAGCGAGGCTACGCTGATGCTGCCCCCAGGAATGCCGCCGGGTGACTACTTCTTCAAGCCTGGCTTTCGCACCGAGGCTGGCGAAATCATTGGCTACTTTGAATTGCCCGACGAAGCCAAGCCGCTCACTGTGACGGCGTTGGTCGATGATCCTAACGTTACCGCCTTCCAACCCCCTCAAGCAACGGAGTTCTCATTGAATGCGGACGTGCTGTTTAAGGGCTTTGATTTGGAACGCTCAACTGTGACTTCGGCTGACTCTGTTTGGCTGACATTGTACTGGCAGACATTGACGAATGTCCAACACGACTATGTGATTTTGCTCCGATTGGTTGACGATGCTGAACAAGAGCTAGCCTTTTGGCTCGGTCGCCCCGTTCGTAGCGGCTATCCCAGTTTAGAATGGCAGGCTCAACAACTCGTGCAAGACCCGTGGCGGCTCGAAATTCCTGCTGAAACCACGCTTGGCCGTTATCGCCTAGAACTCGCCGTTTTTGATGCCGAGAGTCAGGCAGAATTGGCTCGGCAGACACTGACTGAGATTTTGGTTGAGGGGGAGTAAATCATAAATTGTGGATTGTGACGTTAATTTTTTGAAAAATCTCTAATTTTCCAATCTCCAATCTCTAAATTACTATGGCTCAAACCCAAAAACAACACCTAATCCTTATCGGGATTACCCTATTTGTATCAGCCCTAATTCTGTTGCCGTGGTATCCCGCTCAATTAATCTGTGGTTTATTATTAATCGGCGTTCTCCCTGGCTGCGCCCTTCTAACGGCAATACGACCTCACTCAACTGTACTCAATCTGAGGGATTCTTGGCTATACCTAGCCATCCCCTTGAGTTATGGTCTATCCATCACATTACTCTTGATGATGGCCTTTTTACGCTTACCTTTTAACAAGCTGTCAGTTTTGTTTGCGCTAGGCGGTCTGACTTTGCTGGGGTTGCTAGTTAGCTGGTATCGATCTGCTAAAACCGCCCCTCACCCTAACCCTCTCCCCAAGGCGAGGGAATCAACTGCTCACCCTGAGGGAGAGGGTGAGCGTCTCTACAATGTAGGGGGGCTGGGGAAGAGGGTCCTTACCCCCCCCGACCTTACCTGGCTAACAATCATCCTACTCCTTGCTGGCTTCATTCGAATGGTCAATGTTGGCTTCTCTGATCATCAAGGGGATGAGGCCGACATTCTATTTCGGGCGGTCTCATTGGTCTATGGTCAAGTTGAAACATTGCTCACCCACTCAAAAGGTCCAGGGGAAATTCTTCTCTTAAATGCCATCGGAGCCTTGACGGGCCGATTTGATGAATTGACAGCACGTCTGCCTTTCTCCTTGGCTGGCACCTTTAGCATTGGTCTAATCTTTCTAATGGGGCGGCGATTTTTTGGTCGCTCTATTGGTGTGATCGCGGGATTGCTCGCGGCCATTGATGGGGTGTTTGTCTCATATGCCCGAACAGCCCAATATCAAAGTGTGGTCTTGTTGCTGACGTTGGCTGCAATCTGGCTGCTCTTTGAATTTTATGAGGATAAACAACGTACCAGACTAACCCATGCGCTGGGTACATTTCTATTGGCGGCCTCATTCCTTGTTCATTTTGAGACAGTGCTTCTGTTGCCTGTCGCCGGGTGGCTGACCATCGGCTACTTCAGCGACCGGTTACCTGCGACGGATTACGGACATCTCGTCAAGGATGTATTAGGGGCACTTTTACGCCTTTGGCCCTCGATCATTCTTTTTATTACAATGCTCGGCATCTTTTACATTCCCTTCTTTTTGAACCCAGCCATTGGTAAGACCGGTGAGTATCTGGAAGGGCGAATTGGAGGCGGTGATCAACCACCTTTTAACAACCTTGATCATTTTTTCTATTTTGAAGGTCTCAAATATAACGCGGTCTATTATGTCGCCTTATTTGATCTGATTCTGATCGGTGTTTTGATTGCCCTGTTGCTTCGCTCACACCCACTCAATATTTCGTGGTTGCGTCGCCCTCTGCCTCAAGTTGCATCTGCTTTAGTGACTGTCATTGCCTTTGCTTTACTGTTTACAGGTGCCTTTAAGTTATCTGCCCTTACCTTTGCGCTGGCCTTTGCCCTGTTTTTTGGATTGATTATTTTATCGGCCGATCTATCTCCTTCACATCGAACGCTCTTGCTTTGGATTGCCCCTCCCTTCTGGATTTACGTGTTTTTGGTCAATCGCCCTGGCAAACATCACTATCTATTTCTGGCTGCGTTGACCCTGTTGCTGGCTTGGGGTGTGGTATATGGTTGGCGATGGTTGATGGAGCGCTGGTCATTTCTCAAACAGCCTATGGGGCAATGGGTTGCTGGAGGGATTGGTCTAATTCTGTTGAGTATATTTTTCACGCACACAGCAATGGTGTTGCTGCGCAGTGATTTGGAGTATGTCCTGACCTATCCGGCCCAAAAAAGTGCGCTTTTCCCCACCGACTCTGATTATCCATACGGCACTCGGATTGGCTTTGGCTACCCCTTTCGTTTAGGCTGGCAAAAAGTAGGCGAGTTGCGGCGGACGGGGCAGATTTCGGATAGCTGGGCCGGAAATGATGGCGGGAATTCGCCAGAGTGGTACATGTTAGGCAGTGAACCCACGTTCTGCTATCCCGAGTATGTACTACGGGGGGACATTACTTACAAAGGTGACGAGGATTTTGATGTGTCTTTTGATATCGACAATTTTGGCTATCGTCCGATTTATAGAATTTCTGTGAATGATCAACAACGAATGACCATTTTTGCCTTTGATCCGTTGGGACAGCGTGGCGATCCGATTGAAATGACCGGAACACCGACCGCTAATGCCCCCGTAACCGTTGCTGATTTTGTGTCTTTCTTTACCTCGACATCGCCCGAACCTGCCTTTCGGCCAGACGCCCCGCTTGTCTTGGGCGAAGGCTCAGAGTTAAAATTGAATGCCCCTGAAGCCTACTTGGAGCGCGCCCAGCAATTGGAAGGAAGAATTGCGCTCATCGGCTATGATCTGGCCTCTGAATACGCCGTACCAAATAGTATCCTCCCTATAACGTTATACTGGCAAACAAATACCACGGTCAGTCTGCGTTACAAGGTCTTTGTCCACTTAATTTCAAGTGAAGGCCAATTATGGGCCCAAGCCGATGACTTCCCCGTGTGCGGCACCTCTCATACTAATAGTTGGGAGCCGAATGAGCTGGTGTTGGATCGACATCTGTTGCATTTGCCCCCAGATATGCCTCCGGGCGAATATACAATGATTGTCGGAATGTATGAACCCGATCTTAACTTGCGACTCAACTATTTTGACATTGCCAATAATGAACAGGGGAATAGTTTGAATGTGGGTGTGGTGAGTGTGAAATGATAAACGGTTGTGCTGTTCATCATTGGTAAAACAAATGACGAATGACTCGATAACATTGCCAAAACCACCAAAATTCATAAACTTAATCAGATTGTCGAAAGAGATCGAAATTTTACTTGGAATTGATGAAACGCCTGTTGGCGTGATAATATGACTGAAACAAACCAAACAGAAAATACAACGAACTTGCATAGCGATGTCGTGATTATTGGGGCGGGACCAACGGGTCTAACCGCTGCCTATCAACTGAAAAAAGCGGGTCAAAAAACCATTGTTTTTGAAAAAGACAAGATTGTCGGTGGGATCGCTCGAACGGAAAATTATAAAGGGTATGGTGTTGACATTGGCGGTCATCGCTTTTATACCAAAGTTGAAGAAGTGAACGAATTTTGGTACGAGGTTCTGGGTGACGATTTTATTCATCGTTCACGTCTCTCACGTATCTTTTACAAAAATAAATTTTTTTACTATCCCATTCGCTTCTCGAACGCCCTGCTAGGGTTAGGTTTCATTGAGAGCATTCGTGTAGGCATCAGCTATGTCTGGGCCAGACTGTTTCCCTCAAAAGAAGAAGAAAACTTTGAACAATGGGTGTCCAATCGCTTTGGCCGTCGCTTATATGAAATTTTCTTTAAAACCTACACTGAAAAAGTGTGGGGTATTCCTTGTACAGAAATCAAGGCTGAATGGGCCGCTCAGCGGATCAAAGGATTGTCGTTAACAACAGCGGTGAAAAACGCCTTGTTTCAGTCAGAGGGGGGCAAGGTCAAAACCCTGATTGATGCGTTTGATTATCCGCGACGGGGGCCAGGGATGCTCTGGGAACGTGTTGTAGAGTTGATTGAGGCAGAAGGGCATCAGGTGATTAAAAAGGCCGATGTGGTTGAGATTCAGATGGAGGGCAACCGGGTCGAAAAGATCATCGCCTCGAATAGTTCAAAAGTGATTGCTGCGACCGGCGGTAATTTTATCTCCAGTATGCCCCTAAGCGAACTGATCTTTAAGATGACACCGTCACCGCCAGAAGAGGTGGTTGAGGCCGCCCGACGGCTGACCTATCGCGACTTCCTGACCGTGGCCTTGATTGTCCGTCACGATGATCTCTTCCCAGATAATTGGATTTATGTCCACAGCCCTGATGTGCAGGTGGGACGCATCCAAAACTTCAAAAATTGGAGTCCTCATATGATCCCAGATTCCCAACCAGGGACAACCTGTATTGGTCTGGAATATTTCTGCACAGTCGGCGATGATTTGTGGCAGATGAGTGATGAGGATCTGGTGAGCTTAGGTCGAAAAGAATTGGCCCAAATTGGTCTTGTGGCCAAAGATGATGTCGTAGATGGGGTGGTTTATCGTCAGCCCAAAGCTTACCCTGTTTATATGGGCGAGTATAAAGCCTACCTAGAAACGATAAAACAGTTTCTTGGTTCGCTGGAAAATCTACAGACCGCAGGGCGGAACGGGCTGCATATGTATAACAACCAAGACCATTCAATGCTCACCGCTATGCTCGCCGTGGAGAATATTGTGGATCGGACGAATCATAATATTTGGGCGGTAAATACCGAGCGATCGTACCATGAAGAAGTCCGTATCCCCCAAGAAGCACAATCCCCACAATAAATATTGAGGTAAATGTGTCTGAGACCCAACCCCTAATATCAGTGGTGGTGCCCCTTTATAATGAAGAAGGGAACTTGGCCCTGCTTCACCAAAAATTAACAGAGTCACTGACCGCCTTTGGTCAGCCCTACGAATTGATTTTTGTCAATGATGGTAGTACTGACAACTCTGTGGCAATTCTTCAAGATATTGTTCAGCAAGATGCCTGTATGACGATCATTGATTTTCAGCAGAATTTTGGTAAAACAGCGGGACTAACGGCTGGGTTTCAGTATAGTCGGGGAGAGTTAATCATCACCATTGACGCTGATTTGCAGGATGATCCGGCTGAGATACCCAAACTAGTGACGAAACTTGACGAGGGTTACGATGTGGTTGGTGCCTGGCGTTTTGATCGGAATGATCCAGTTGACAAGACTCTCCCGTCACGCATCTTTAATTGGGTAGTTGCCAATTTTACTGGCCTAAGACTGCATGATTTCAATTGTGGCTTTAAGGTCTATCGCCGACAGGTAACTCAACAGATCAAGTTGTATAGTGATTTTCATCGATTTATTCCAGTGCTGGCCTATAATCGGGGCTTCCGTATCACCGAGGTGCCTGTGCAGCACCACCCTCGGCACAGCGGCGTCTCAAAATACGGGGCTGGTCGGACCATTCGAGGCCTCCTCGACTTCATCGCCGTCCTATTCTTGATGACCTACCTGAAAAATCCTCTGCGCCTTTTTGGCACTGGGGGATTAATTATGCTGGCTATAGGTACTGTCATCGAATTTTATCTCGCAATTCTATGGCTGCTACGAGAGCTTGGCATTAGTGAAACCGGCGCGATTGGGACACGGCCCCTGTTTCTTGTGGGTATCTTGGCGATGATTCTTGGCATCCAGCTCTTTTCCACAGGCTTATTGGGCGAGATGCTACGCTATTTTACCTTTAAGCCCGACCAAGAATACGTCATTGACAAAATTATTACGAAGGACAATGCTACAGGGTAACAGAGTCGCAAGGTCACAAAGTCGCAAGGGGTATTTCTTACCTTGTTACTTTGCGACCTTGCACCCTTGAAATAAATTATGAATCAACACGGTAATCGACAAAAACACCTCAGCTCAAACCCCCTCCAGCAAAAATTTATCCAACGCTTTCATCATCAGATTGTAGAATTAATGCGTCAGACGGGGCATACCCGTCTCTTAGATGTGGGATGTGCTGAGGGATTTGTCATTCGCGATTTGCAAGATGGGTTGGGGGCCTTGCAGGTTATGGGTGGTGATATGGATCACGAAGCGATGCTGTGGGGCCGAGAGCACCAGAGACACGGTGTCCCCCTCTCAAGCTTCGACATCCACCGTTTGCCCTTTCCCGATGACAGTTTCCCTGTGGTGATGAGCCTTGAGGTGTTGGAGCATTTGCCCGACTCTCGGGCGGGGCTGCGCGAGTTGGCCCGCGTCTCCTCCGAATATGTGCTGGTGAGTGTCCCTCACGAACCACTATTTCGTGGTGCCAACTTCCTGCGTGGGAAACATGTCACCCAATTCGGTAACGACCCCGAACACCTCCACAACTACAGCGGTCGTAGCTTCCGCGCGATGCTTGAGCCAATCCTTGATATTCAATGGCACGGCTACACCTTCCCCTGGCAGATTGCGTTGGGGCGGAAGCGGCAGTAATTAGTAAATAGAATTAGATATCTGAGTGGTTGAGCTTGATGGTTGAATTACCAATAACTAATTACTAGTTACTGTGATTTCCCCCAACAAAACCGTTGCTGGCGCAGGGCCACTGTCTCCATTCACCAACGGCACTCGCTCCCCCGTATTTCGATCATACAATCCCGCTAAAATGAGATACTCCCCAGGCTGAACAGTTTCCAACGATAACTCAAATTGGTCTGACACAGCTGTGCCTGTTGCCCAGCGGCTGGTGGGCCATAAGCCATTCTGGGGGGGCTGATCTTGTTGGGCTTTGACGAAGCCGTCGGGGGCGGTGAGATGGACGAAGAAGGTGTAGTCGGTAGAGAGGGACGTGGTGGGTTGCCATGTGAGGGACACATGGAGAGGGGAAGAATTGACAATTGAGAATTGTGAACTGTCAATTGTGAATGAGTCTTCTTGAGAAGCGAGAGCTAATTCATTGTTTGACTCTGTCTTGCTTGTTTCGATAAGTCGCCAGTCGATAAGGTTCAGGTCGTTGGCGAAGGTGGCGAGAGGGGGCTGTTGAGCTTGGATGGGCGTGAAGATACACCAGCGACAGGGTAGGGCTTGGTGGATGTAGTTGAGGGTCCAGTTGGGGGGAACTTGTTCGAAGGAAATCAGGTCGGGATCGCGTTGATATTGGAAATATTCACTGAGGGCTTGACGGCGGCGACGGACGGTATCTTCATCAAGAACTAAGTAGTCGGGTTGTCTTTTTGCGATGTAGGTTTCCATTTTATCCCAGGTATCAATATCAACAGGCAGGCGTTCGATGTCAAAGCGTCTCGGGAATTTCCAGAGCGGGAGGGATTTGCTGGGACCAAAGGCGACCAAGGCGGCTTGATCCGGATTGTCTGTTGAAAGCCACTGTACCATCTGCTCTTCTTCGACATTCAGCTCTCGATCCAAAAGATAGGGGTCGGTAAATAACGCCCAACGATCTTGCCAGGCGGTGGTTATCATCCACAAAGCGGCCCAGCCAATGATTGTAAGCAAGGCCATTTGATAGGCCATACGTGGAATCCGATATCCCGTCAACCTCTCCCCTAATCCCCGAATGATAGTCACTGTAGCATCAGCCAACAGGAGATACAACGGAGCTAACAACGGAATGACAAAACGAGTTTCTGCCGATGATCCAGCCACATACCAAGTAAAGAAAGGATAGAAGAGAGCGTACAAAAACAAGGTGTAGAGATAAGCGTTTTTGCGTTGAACAAAATAGCTGATAGTGGCTGTCCGCCGAAAAAGTACTAAATAGATCAAGACCCCAACGGCCAAAATACCCAAAACTGGCCCCTGCCAAGCTGGCTCAAAAGTCCGATTGGGGATGACACTGCGACTGATGACCGGGTTCAGGCGGCGTAAGCCTTTTTCTACCCGTTCCACCATATCGGCTGGGGTATGGGTGGCGAAATAGGTCGCTGCTGTAGGTAAATCTTCGGGATTTTCGGTATTGATCTGTTCAAGGCGATCCATCCACATAATGTGCTGGGTGGCAAAGTTGTAGGTGGAGCTGCCAAAGGTGCGTGCGTTGTAAATCAGGAGTGGTGTTGAAACGATGACAAAGAAGAGTGGTACTAGTAGCAAATGAAATTGGCGAAAAATCTTGAAGCGGTAATGAACCAGAGCCATCATTCCCCACGCGGCGAGTAACACCGGAGCCGAGCCTTTGGTTAAAAAGGATAATCCGACAAAGACTCCGCCCAAAATGCTCTGCCGCCAGCCATCAATGCTTTTGATGAGATAATACCAGGCCCCAACGATGACCAAGGCCAACAAAACATCAGCGTAGACGGTAGTTGAGCGGACATGGAATTCTTTGTTTATAGCCAATAAAAAGGCCGCCATCAAGGCTGCTTGCCAACCAAATAGCCGCACTCCCACATAAACCGTGGCTAAAATGGTCAACACCCCAACGCCTAAGGTGATGAGTTTGGCGCTGGTGAAGTAACTCCACTCTCGCTCGGCTACGGGCAGCAGAATAGCCGAATAGAGGGGTGGGCGCGTACCATCGCTCATCACACCTTCTTCGAGCAAATCCAGCCCCAACGACAGATACGCACTTTCATCCCCGTCGCTAGAGATATGATTAAATATGATTTTTGGCATCCCGACGATCACAAAACGCCCGATGATGAGCGCCAGCAGTAGACCACCGATGATTTTGAGAATGTTTTTATTGATTGTCACAATGAAATGGAGTTTACTCACAATCAGGCGGGGAGCAAACAGAGGGAGCTATCAGATTAGCCGGTGTGATTAATCGCTTGTTGAACAGTAGCTTTAAACTCTTCAGCATTGAAGTCTGATTTCTCGAAAAAATCGACAACATCATAAGCTTTGAAGGCTTTCCTTTGTCGAGAAAGATTACCTTTGCCCGAAATGACAATGATGGGAAAACTATCTCCATAGGTTTCGCGAATTTTTGAACATAGCTCGAGGCCGTGGGCATAATCAACTGACTCATCAAGGTTAAGATCCATGGTAACGAGGTCAAATAGGGTGTCATTCAATTCTTGGACTGCTTCTTGGTAGTTGCTGGCAGTAACGACACGGCAATTTAGCTCACGTAGCTGCCGTTTAATGATATCTTGCCAACTTGGCTCATCATCAACCACTAGAATGCATGATGACGAAATTTGTTGAGATGAAGTTAAAGTCGGAGAAGTAGGAGCATTATATTTCTCATATAACTCCTTTAAAGTTGCTTCTATATCCTCGATTTCAAGTAAAACTTTTGGATCAACGGAGATACCAGCTATAGCCTGTTGTTCTTTTAATTTTGCCAAACGCCGCTCGTTGAGCGAGATTAGTGATTGAAGATTCTTTAAATCAGTCATTGTAATAGTAGTAGACTTTTTGATAAAGTTTAGATGATTTTTGTGTCAGACAAATATCTATCAGGATCAATTGCTAACTTTTTATTTTTTATAGCAAGTGATTTTCTGGGGAATCATTGAATTAATCCCAGAGTGTTGGTTTTGCTAGTACAGTATGAATAGTTTCAATAAAATCCTGTTGATTAAGTGTTTGTTTGGCTAGTATTGCGCTTGGTAAAAAATGGAATGAACTAAGGCGTTTTTCATTTTTGGTAATATCACTGCCACTTACAATAATTATTTTGATACGTTTGTTTTTGTTCCAAATGTACTGCCCAATTCGTAATCCATCATAATTGTGAGGGACATTTGTTAAATTAATATCTAGAATAGCCAGGTCAAAAATGTGCTCATTAATTAATGAGATGGCATCTTGTGAATTGGTGGCTGTATGAATGACAAAGGCATCAGACTCAAAGAATAGCTCAAAATTTTTTTGCCAAGAAGGATCATCTTCGACGACAAGTATTGTATAAATTTTTTTCATTTTAATGACCTAATCTTCACTTCGATTAACAGGTAAACGGATTAAAAACTTGCACCCTCCTGGGCTATTGTCGACAAGCTTGATGCTGCCCCCAATCCGCTTAAGGTAAGTATCACACCACCATAAACCATACCCCATACCTTCTTTACGGCTAGTAATCCCTAATTTAAAGATTTCATCAGGATTAATACTCTTTGGAAGACCAGGCCCAGTATCTGCAATGGTAGCTTCAACGAATCGTTTGTCTGATGATAAATTAGTTGTAAAACTTAAAACTTGCCAATTTTTGTTATCACTCATGACTTGAATTGCATTTTTAATTAAGTTATCAAACACTTGCTCAAGTTGTTGTGTTGCTGTTACTAGGGGTAAATCATTAAGACTTTGACGAATTTTTATGGTTGGACTCTTGTCTTGTTGTTGCAATGCGCTGAGGAGACACTCATTGACATTAATTAACTCTTGACTTTGCGCCACAAGAGGCTGACTTATTTTTTCGGCCCTAGCTATGGTCCTTTCTGCATCTCTAACAATCGCATTTAAAATTTCCTGTCCTTGTTTCGGATCCAACGTATTTTTCTCAATCTTACTCAACAAATAGTTGGCCTGTACTCTGATGGACCCAACCCAGTTATTAATGCTATGGACCATATTACTCGCAATATCGCCCATAGCTACGACTTGATTAGCATTTGATAAACGGTTCTGCATTTCTTGCTGTGACTTAAACTGATAGGCATTGTCAATAGCAATTGCTGCTTGAATGGCTAATTGTTCTAACAGTTGAAGCGACTCCTCATCAAATGCCCCAGCTTCTTGGCTAGCAATAGTAATTGCCCCAACCAAATCGTCTCCTAAAGTAATAGGAACACCTAGATGGGCCTTCATCTTGGCAAATGGACCTTCTATCAATTCTTTTAGCTCATTTTTTTCGGATGCAATTAAATCTTTATTTTGAATTAACTTGGGCTTCCGATCACGCATAATTACCTGTGTAATTCCCATTCTTTCATCTGTTCTCTCAGATGATGGCTCAGGAAATGTGACTCGATGAACTAAATCTGTTGCATATTTACCTGATAAAACAGCTTGACCATATTCAGCTCTCGTTAACTCTAATGCCCCTCGTAAAATTCGAGATAACACCTCTTGTAAATCTAGGGAGGAAATGATGAGATTTTGAATGCCTCTTAGCTGCATTAATTGTGCTTTGCGAGAGTCTAACTCTAAATTGACTTGTTCAAATAGGGTAGCATTTTGCACTGCAATTGCGGCATTAGTGACAAAAATACGTAAATCGTTAAGATCTTTGTCAGATATCTCAACCTTTTTTGTTGCCGTATAGAGATTCCCAACGACCTTTTTATCTACGATTAGAGGGATAGAAACGCAGGTCTTTACCCCAGACAACCGTTGCAGTCTACGACTAAATTCCGGTGAAAGAGCGGGTTGAAACAATTCGTATAAATCGTGACTAATTTGTGGTTCACCACTTAAACAGCTTTTGACACCTAAATTGTCAGTATCTTTAACTAGAGAGGCGTAGGTGCCGATGATTTTTATGTCTGTATGTTTTTCAGCCATTTCAACCAGCCGTAATCGCCTAATAACGGAATTAAAGGCATAAGCTTGAACTGGCAAGGTTTGTGTTTCCTCATCTAAAACGGCTAACATAGCACCTTGGTATTTCAGTCGATCAACAACCCCAGTTACAATTTTGTCATAAACCTCTTGAATGCGGTCTAGTGACTGAATGTCTAGATCTAGCGTTTGAAGTTGGTAATCAGGACCAATTTGGTATAGTTTTTTTTGGCGGTTTGCTTCAGAACTTGAATAGTGGTTTGAAAGGTATTCCTGTCGTCGAATACGATCAATGGCAATGGTGATTTGGGTTGCAAAGCTGACAAGAATGAGGGTGATTTCGGGATTATCGAAGGCGTTCTGTCTGGTACTACCAAAACTTAATACACCAACTTTTTTCTCTCCTCGACTCAGCGGAATGTATAACTCTGAGAAAATATGGTCCGGCAGAGTGAGATCATCATCATTACTTTTGTTGTTGATCGCTGAAAGATATAAAGGGTGGAGTTGTTCAATAACTTGATACGCTGGAGTTACTTCATTAGGCTGTGGATAACCACGAATAACTTGCTGGTTATGTTTATTTGAGATGATTTTGGCAACAAATACCTCTTGTTCAGGGCCTAACAAATACAAACTAACCTGATCGTAATTGAGTGTTTGTTGACTTAACCGAACTATTCTTTCTAATAGCTCATCCAAATCATTACTTGTGATTAATTTATCAACAACTTCAGCCGTAGCTTGCATCACCGTTGTTAAATCGGTCTGAAGACTAATTGGGTTGGAGGAATGATTAGGTTGATGCATAGTACGCCTAGAAAAGTAAATCAGCTTCGATAAACAGGATAGATATTAACTATATTGTTTGACGATTATACCATGATCTATGATTTTGTCATAGAATTTGTTAACAATGTTATGGTGTAAGGATGTTTATGTGTTTTTTAGGTGAAGGCTGACCTAGGTCTATTTGGAAATTTCCACTCGCTGTCCCCGCATATACTCCCGTGGTGTGCGCCCAACCAATTGACTAAAGGCCTGGCTGAACGAACTGCCACTGTCATATCCCACCCGCAAGGCAACCTCCGTGATGGACAAATCCGTTTGGGTTAATAACTCAATCGCTCGGATGATACGAGCCATCCGTAGATACAGCCCAAATGTCATCTTTAATTCCCTTTGAAATAATCGCATCAGCGTTCGGCCTGAAAAACCATACAATTTGGCCACCTCATCTAGCCGCAATGGCTCGGCAAGATTCTCCTGAATGTAGCTTGTGATTGGATTGAGTTGTGGATGACTGGTTAAGGGGAGCATCAGCGGTAGAGCCTCTTGACACCAGGTTGGAATGAGTAACCGCAACGTTTGAAAGAACTGTTTTTCAAGCGGTTCAAGCGGATGATCAATCGACCATTGTGCTGTAAATACAATCATCTCACGGGCGAGCGTTGAAATTGGAAATACATGGGGTGTCAACAGTGACGAGACTTCTTCACTGTGTGGCCGGAAGTAGATAGTGCGCCAATAAAGATTTGGGGAGGTGGATGTGACCCGATGCGGCAAGCGGCTGGGAATCCAGGCCCCGTGCTGGGCTGGGAGCAAGACGTGATATTCGTCTGTCTCCAAATGGAGGACACCGTCTTCGGTGTAGAGCAATTTGTGAACAGGGTGTGTGTGCCAATGTGTTTGGATGGCCCCGACCCGCTTGTGGATGGCAAAGGCAGGTTTCTTGATGTAATCTGCCTGTAACAAGTGATTCATTTTGTCGCTTTTGGATAAAAAAGTGTCCTAATTTCGCTAGACTGACAATGATTAGTATCGTATACTGCCCAGCAGAAATGAACAAACTAGGAGACACGGTATGGCCCAAGCCGTCAACATTTTTAAGACATTCAAAACCGAATCGAGTTCACGATTATTGCTGACCTTAACCACCGGGCATCTCGCCACCGATTTTTATGGATTGGTCTTACCCTTTTTACTCCCCGCCCTCATCACAGCATTTAGCCTGAATTATGCTCAAGCGGGCCTACTGGCCTTTGCGACAATTTTCTTCTCTGGCTTTTTAGAGCCGATTGGAGGGTATTTGGGGGATCGTAAGGCTTGGCGAAAACGAATTCTCATCGCAGGCTTTATCGCCTATGCCATTGGCTTTGGCTTAATCGGCCTCTCCAATACATATCTAACGCTTCTCATCGCCTGTTTTGTTATTAGCTTAGGACAAGCTGCCTTCCACCCCCAATCGACCAATCTATTAACCCGAACCTTTGCTGAAGCTAAAGGCCGTGCGATGGGGTTTCACGGCATCGGAGGGGCGATTGGTAACTTTTTATCCCCGCTAACGGTCGCCTTTTTGGTCTCCCTGATTGGCTGGCAACAGGGCGCGTTTGTACTTATGATTCCAGCATTGTTGATCGTTGTTCTGTTCAGTTACTTCCTCACCGAACCCGGTCCAATTACTCCGCCCCCGCTCCTGCAGAGTTTTAGCCGTGAACTCATTCTACTGGCCATCAATGTTGGCTTCATCATCATGCTGTACAAAGGCTTTCTCACCTTTCTGCCAACGTATTTGGTTGAACAAGGCATTTCATTGAGTCTGGCCGGAGGGATTTCGGCCCTGATGTTGTTAGTTGGCCTCTTAGCCCAACCAACGGGTGGCGTTCTTTTTGATCGCTGGGGCGGCAGAACTGTTTTGATGATTGGCGCCCTTGGCTCCGGCTTGGCCCTAACTTTGTTTACATTCAGCAGTGGAATTTGGTTGATCATCGCGCTGATTCTGGTTGGGGCATTTACCTCAGCTTTATTTCCTGTTGCTCTGGCGATGGGGAGCGATTTGGCCAAAGGGGGACAGGTGGGGATGAGTGTTGGCGTTGTGTTCGGTATCTCCGGCACGATGTCGGGACTAACCCCCGTTTTGATGGGCCAGGTGGCCGATCAATTTGACCTAGTCACCTCATTTCGCCTTTTGGTCATTTTTGCAGTAATGGCCCTTGTCCTTACCTTGTTTCTACCAAAACAGGCTTCAACCGTTGTGGAACATCCGTGAAAAGTCCAGTAACCCCAGCGGCTAACCAAGGCACAGGATCCGGGAAAACTTCGGCAACATTTGAGGTGCGGGTTAGGGTGTCGTCGTGAATCAAGTAGAGCACACCATCCGCGGTCAGCCCCATATCCAACTCTCACATATCAGCCCTAATCTCCCAGGCTTTTCAAGCAGCAGCCAACGTATTCTCAGGGGCTAAGGTGCTGGCTCCACGATGAGCAATATTAAGAACGCTTGACAATGGGGGCATTATCCCTCCTGCGCTTTTTGTTTCAACTCATAGAGTTTATTTAGGGCTTCAAGCGGAGACAAGGAGTCAACTTCAAGCTCCTTGATCTCATCGATGAGGGGATGCGTTTCAGGAGCGAGAAAAGATATTTGGGTGCCGACCCCAGAGAAGGCTTGGCGTGTTTTTTCGCGACGCTCCTGCATTTCACCGCTGCTTTCCAACTCGTCCAACACTTCATTCGCCCGATCAATCACCGATTTGGGGATGCCAGCAATTTGGGCGACGTGAATACCATAGGACCGATCTGCCGAACCGGGCACAATTTTGTGGAGGAAGACGACTTTGTGCCCTTCCTCGGTCACGGCAACGTTATAGTTTCGAATATGTGGCAAATATTGGGCCACTTCGGTTAACTCGTGATAGTGAGTGGCGAACAAAGTTTTGGCCCGAATTTTGGGGTTGTTGTGGATATACTCTACTACAGCCCGAGCAATGGCTAGCCCGTCATAAGTGCTCGTACCTCGCCCAACCTCGTCTAGCACAATCAAGCTGCGGTTGGTGCTTTGGGATAAGATGGCTGCTGTTTCGACCATTTCGACCATAAAGGTGCTTTGTCCGGCATGAATTTCATCCTGCGCCCCAATACGGGTGAAGATACGATCCACCAGGCCGATGTGAGCCGAGTCGGCAGGGACGAAGCTGCCGATTTGGGCCATCAAGGCAATGACCGCCACCTGTCGCAAAAAAGTCGATTTCCCGGCCATATTGGGGCCAGTGATAATGTGGATCAACGCCTCACTGGACAGTCGCACATCGTTTGGGACAAAGGCTGTAGCCAAACCATCGGCATCCAACAGCGGCATCGTCTCCACGACGGGATGCCGTCCGTTGATGATATCCAGTCGGTCATCGTCGCTCAGATATGGCCGAACATAATTATTTTGTAGCGCAACCTCCGCCAGTGAGACGATTGTGTCAAGGTAGGCAATCGCTCGTGAGGTCCGTAGCAAACGCTCAGCACTGGCCGCAATTTGGGCACACACCTCCTTGAAAATCCGGCTTTCCACAGCCAACTGCCGCTCATCGGCATTGAGCACGATATTCTCATACTCTTTCAATTCGGGGGTGATGTAACGTTCAGCGTTCACCAACGTTTGCTTGCGAATGTACTCTTCTGGCACCAAATCTGAATTGGCCCGGGTCACTTCAATATAGTAACCAAATACCTTGTTAAAGCCAACTTTTAGCCCTTTGATGTCTGTGCGGCTTTTCTCCACCTCTTCCAGATTGGCAATCCAATGCTTGGCATCCCGTGAGCTTTCGATAATGGTATCCAACTCTGGGGAGAAGCCGGGACGAATGACCCCAACCTTGGATAACACGGCAGGTGGATCATCCGAAATGGCTTGTTCGATCAAGGCGATGACATCGGTCGCGGCATCAAGTTGTTGGTAGGGGCTGTTGTCTGGAATACCTTCGGGTTGACCTGCGAACATCTGGCTCAAGGTTTGCTGGACTCGCGGAATCGCTGCCAAGCTACGGCGAATCGTGAGCAGATCACGGGGCAGGGCAATCCCTTGGCAGACCCGATTGGTCAAGCGCTCCAGATCGGCAATCTCTCGCAAATTAGCCTGCATATCACCGCGTCCAATGATATCTAACGTAAATCGTTCCACATCATCCAACCGACGGTCTAAAGCTGTAACATCAAGGAGAGGTTGATGCAGCCAATTGCGCATCAGTCGCCCCCCCATTGGAGTGATCGATTTATCCAGGACCCCCAACAGTGAGCCTTGGGTTGTACCTGAACGAATGGTTTCGGTTAACTCTAAATTACGGCGAGTTGTCGCATCGAGCGTCATAAAGCCATCGGTACTGTAGGCGGTCAGATGAACGATGTGGGACAGGGTTTGCCTTTGCGTGTCCGAGACATACTGAATGACCGCCCCCGCCGCTTGGATGGCCAAAGCCTTTCCACTAAAGCCAAAGCCATCGAGGGTGGCGACTTCAAAGTGGTTCATCAAGGCTTGTTGGGCGTTGCCGCTCTCAAAGCGCCAGGTGTCATAGAGCGAAGCTGGAATGTTAAGCGGCGTGACAAGGTCGAGACCAGCCGCATCTGGCGCAATCAGCTCTGCCGGTTTGAGCCGGGTCAATTCATTGATGACTAACCGTTGAATATCCCGTCCCTCTAACTGAGTCGCAGCAAATTCACCAGTGGTAATATCGCAGTAGGCGATGCCCGCTCGGTCCCCTTGCAAGACCAGTCCAGCTAAGTAGTTGTTCTCTTTGTCCGACAGTAATGAGCCTTCGATGACCGTGCCAGGGGTGATGATGCGCACTACCTCGCGGGGGACGAGACCATTAACCGGCTCCGTGGCAACCTGCTCACAAATGGCCACTTTGTGTCCGGCTCGGATTAAACGGGCCACATAATTTTCTGCCGCGTGGTGGGGAATGCCCGCCATCGGCACGCGTTGGTCCTTGGCCACCTTGCGCGAGGTCAAGACGATATCCAACACCTTGGCAATCAGCTTGGCATCATCGTCGAATGTTTCATAGAAATCTCCCAGTCGGAAGAAGACAATGGTATCAGGATGTTGTTTTTTGATGGAAAGATATTGACGGCGAACAGGTGTGGTCATTGCGCTAGGTCGCCTCAATCGCTTTGGCTTTGGTCACCCGCATAAAATCTTTTACAGGTAACTCAAGATTTACCCCTCGCTTGCCTGCACTAACGAGGATACGCTCTAGTTCAAGGGCGGGTTGATCGAGATAGACTGCAAAATTTTTGTGGAGTAAGGCGAGGGGCGAAATGCCACCCGTTTGCAAACCTGTTAGACGTTCAGCTTCTTTATGTGGGGCCATCTGCACTTTCTTTTCCCCAATAGCCCTGGCCACTTTCTTCAAGCTGAGCTCGTGTTCAGCCGCAGTCAGTACCAACACCGGCTTCCCTTTGGTGGGTATGACTACTAATGTCTTATAAACCATCTCGTGCGGCAACTCAAAATGATCGGCGACCCCATCCGCCGAGTGAATCGTATCGGGAAATTCCCGCACTGTGTATGCAATTTTCTGCTGGTCTAGCACCCGCATTGAGTTGAGTTTTTCGGCCATTAATTGAGGATCTTATCTCACAAAATTTGGCTCGTATTATAACATTGTTTGGATGAGAGAGAAAACGGTTTTGAGGGAATTTGTAGTATTTAAGGAACAAACTAACGAGACATTATCTAGTCCCCACCTCATCCTGATAATAAACCTGATCTCTAGTTACCGTGACAACATCGACATACGGCATCTGATGGCCGATGTCGTGACCAAAAACGGATCGTAAATAGGCCCGTAGATTTCCCGAGTGAGTTACGGCAATATGCCGGGTCACTTCACCTTGTCCTGCCGATTGAAACACCCCTGCCAAAAATGCCAAAGTTCGCTGGTTAACGACGTCCGACGTCTCCGCCCCAATGCCCGTGTAATCAAGCCAGTAGCCCATTGCATCTGCTGGGCCATTCCATAGATTATCGAGAAATTTAACACAAGCCTGAGCATCGGGCGGAGGATTGTCTGCTTGACTTTGCCAACGAGCGGCATCAAGCATCGCATAGGTCGGTTCATAGCGCAGTCCATCCAACAAGCATTGGCAGTTCTCTAAAATATCCTCTACCGCAATGGCTGATTGCAACATTGCTGTAATGCCTTTCTCGGCCAGCCGCTCTGTCAAACCTTGCTTGACCAAGGATGCGGTGTGGCGTGCCCGTCGAGCGGGCGCACTGTAAAAGTTGATGACCTCATTGGGGAGAATGGTCTCGGCTAGCTCTCTGCCTCGGGCAATGGCTTCATCTTCGCCTTGTGGGGTCAAATAGCGATCCATCGCATAGTCAGGGATGCGACCGTGGCGAACTAAATTGACAATCGGAAACATTTCCGTTGTAGTTTGGGGGAGTTGAATTGGCAAGATTATCATCCTGTTGTGTGATGGTTTGTATGATACGATTTAAGTAAACGGCAAGAAGTTTTAGAAAACCGATGAATATCGATTAGCAATTTTTGCTCAAAACGAGGCCAATTTGACCGTTTACTTCTATATTTGGTGCGGAATTGACCATATTCTAGGCTATTTTCGGTTTTTGAGCAATGCATTATTTCACAAAACTTTCTGCCAAATACTTAATGGGAATGTAACAAATTGGAAATGGTTGATATAGACTACGATTTACCAAACTTCTCTATCGCCTGCCGCAACTCTACGTGATTTTGAGCGTAAGTCTCAAGCGACTGATCCGCCACAAAGGCATCCCAGCCCTGCCGTAAGCTAGCCGCTCCGCCTTTTGGCCCCATTGGATGCTCAAACACAGCCCGGCCTGGGACGATGCCAAAGTCGACGGTGCCCAGTGAGTTATATAAATCAACGGTGGAGCCAGCCCACTGACTCCCAGCGGGTACAGGTAAGGCATCCTTTAGCGGCCCAATCGGTCGGAGACACTCCTCCACATTGATCCTCACCTCTTCATCGGACGTTTTCATCCTTGAGCCAAATCCTGGAAAGATAATAACATCAAAGCCAACAAGGCGTTGTAAAAAGGTCATCACCTTGGAATGAACGCCGTAGTAGGGGATGAAGGTGAAGGGGGCGATAAAATCAAAGTGAGCGACTAAAGGCACCTTGGTGTGTTTGCGTAGCATTCGAACTGCACTCAAGCCCACAGTCATTGTGTTGAGCATCAGCGCATTAGCCCCCCGTTCAACCGCAATGTCGTGCAACTCGATCAGGCGGTCAACCTCATCGGTGATATTGGCCAGATACATCTTCTTCTCTCCAGTGATCTCTTCACTTTTCAGGCGAGCCTGCCCTAGTAATGCGGCCCGTTCCGCGAGCGGGGACCACGGTGTATCGCTCAACATTTCATCATCTTTGGCAATATCAAGGCCGCCCAGCCAGCTCTGGTAGGCTAGGTCGGCGAATGGTTCGGGTGGAAGCCCGATATTGGGTTTGATCACCCCAAAAAATAAAGGACGATCATAGACATCCAAAAATTCTCGAAAGCCTTGCACTCCAAACTTGGGGCCTTCAAATTGAGTGAGGAAGCTCTCAGGGAAGGTCATGTTCATCAGTTTGATCGTGGAGATACCCGGCGAGTAAAATGCGCCTTCGCCTCCGGCTGCAGTGAGTAAGTTTGGTAGTTTTGGCCCAAAATTTCGATGGGGATGGGCGATCTTCACTCGACATTGTGTTGTTTCTTTTTGGGTATTGGCTAATGCATCATAGGTTGGTTTATCGAGTTTTTGGATGATTGAGAGGTCAATGACTTTGGCCCCAAACTGATCACGCAAATCTTCGTCGACATCAACTCTCTTCCATTGGGCGGTCGATTGCTCTTGGCAGAGATGTGCTGCCGCTTCCATTGGGTCTTCCGTTGTTTCAAAGAGGTAGTCAAAGATGACATACTCTTCCATATTCAAATCAGCTTGCGTGGCGATAAACCCTTGCAAGGCTTTACTGACCATTTGTAAAACTCCCTGTTTAGACTAACTAACTTAAGTGCTTACTAATGCCATTAAGATAAGCTTGTAGGCGTGTCATTTCGACAAGGCACGAGGAGAAATCTTCCCCGTTCGAGGTCATTTCGAGCAACGAATCGGGAACAAGATTTCTCTCTTCGTTTCACTTCGTTCGAAATGACCTGACGACCATACTTTGTTGGTAGAAATTATTGATGTTTAAGACCCAACTAATCGCTCATCTTCTCACGATACTTATCCCGTAAATCAAGGAAGAGCTGCACAGTCGCCTGAGCAAACTCGGCATCATTGATGTGAGCATCAATCTCAATGAGCTGGACCCCCGGGGAATGGGCTTCACGCATCGTTTCAACAAACGCCAGGTTGGCCGTTTCATCATACAAAGGTTTGCCCGCCTGATTGAGCATACTAAATCCTTGGAGCGGCACAATGACGGCCCTTGGTCCGGAGCCTTGATTAAGTGCATCCACAATATAGTTGGCTACAGCACTCATCTCATCTGGCGTGGTCCGAAAATGGGTGTGGGTTGGGGTATGGCGGATGAGGGCACGCTCACTGAGTTCTGGTGGAAAGTCATCGCGCCACTCGTGCAGGAGGACGTCAGCACAGCCAGGGGCAACCACTTGAGGAATACCCATTTGCCCAGCCACAGTCATACGCCCTGGCATTGCTGGCATCAAGCCATCATAGAGAAAATCGGTGATTTCGTGTGGGGAGAAGTCGATCACTCCTTGAATAGCTCCTTGCTTCATCAAATCCTCCATCGCTTGCCCGCCAATGCCATTACAATGAAAAACAATAACTTCAAAACCCAAAGATTCGAGTTGCGATTTTATAGCCACCACTCCTGGCGTCGTTACTCCAGCTTGGGTAAGCGCAATTAGCTCACCGCCCTCACGCTTGGGGAGCTTGACCGCGGCCATAGCTACAACGGCGGCTGTTGCTTGGGCAATGATTTCGCGGGTGACAAAATTTAGGCCGCTGATATCGGCCACCGAGTGGATCATCATAATGTCTTTGGTGCCCACATACGGGCCAAAGGTCGTTTTCCCACAAGCCACGGTTGAGATCATCACTTTTGGGACGCCCACGGGCAAAGCCCGCATGGGGGCGGTGGCAATGGCTGTGCCTTGTCCTCCACCAACCGCAATGACTCCGTCCACTTTGCCTTGAACGTACATTTCAGAGACGACATTGACCAGCCCAGCAATCATTTGACTTTGGCAATGTGCTCGGTCGTTAGCGGCCAACAAACTGGCCAAGCTTTCCCCACTGGCAAGGGCAACCGTCTCGCGATCAACATCGGCTGGAATCGTTGGCTCACCCCCCGAACCGGGATCGATGACAATCGGGATGTGATTTGCCTCAAGAATGCGATTACGAATATAGGCAACCTCATCCCCTTTTGTATCAAGCGTACCAATAACAACAATATTCATGACTTACATCCCTGAAAAATAAAATGATGTGCCGGGTATCACTTCACGGCGCATGCGAAGCGGTATCCCCTCAAAAGGATAGACATCGTGTTCCAAACAAACTTCATCATGATAGAGTAGAAGGTAGTCAGCCCGTTTATCAATCTCTTCAATACTTTTCCAGCCGGCAATAAGATCAACATTTCGTTGCGGAATCCAGTAACGCCACTTTTCTTTGAGATTAGGTTCAATATTCCCCATCCGCAGCATCGCATCTCCCACAATTACGATTGTGCCCACCGCAGTCTCAACTGCAACCGACATATGCCCGATGGAGTGGCCAGGGGTGTCAAACATAGTGACGCCTGGTACGATGGTCGTCTCGCCTTGCACCACCTCAAAGGCACAGCCATAAAATGGCGGCTCAATGCCTAATACAGGCGACTCATAGGAGCGATAGTAGAGGGGCAGGGGATTGTAGGCCCACTGGAGTTCGGTTTGTGAGACAATGTATCGTGCGTTCGGAAAGGCCTTCATATTGTGACAGTGATCCCAATGAAGATGGGTGAAGATGCAGATATCAATTTCTGCGGGATCAACACCCATTGCCTTTAACGCATCAGGACTTTCTAGACAGCCTCGCTTCTCACAAGAGCGATGATACATACTAGCCCGCTCACCATCTGGTAGGCCAGTGTCCACCATAATCTTGTGTTCGCCTGTATCCACGTAGTAACACGTGTTTGGAATATCCACCATCTTGCCCGGCGTTCCTTTGACATAGAGATATGTGGCGTGGTCGAGAGACACCCAGCCTGTATTGATGGGGTAGATTCTCGTATTTTCAATACTCATAATGTTATCCTTTTTCCAATAGGGTTGCCGCCTGAGGCCACAGTTGAGCCACATGAGCATAACGATCTGTTCGAATGTGGATGTCAGCCCAAACCAGTGGTTCTTGATTGACGCTGAACGATAGGCGGCGTACATTCAAGATAGGAGCTTGAGGGGAGATGTTTAAGATTTGACTGTCTTCAGCGGTGGCTGGTATCAGACCAAAGGTTTCTTCGAGGGAGTTGATGATGGCCAGAAACTGTTGCTCTAAAGTAGCCTGAAATGAGGTTTGGGAGAGATCAACTGACTCTAAGCCAGGGCATACCTCAAACGGGATATAATTGCATTGATTGGCAATTGCCTCACCCTGCACTTGGCGGGTGCGGACCTGCCGATAAACCGGATAGCCGACCTTCATTTTGAGGCGATCGGCTACAATCGCACTAGCAGGCTCAACGGTTATCCCTCGGACAATTGATGTTGGTGATAAGCCAGACTTGGCGGTGTGCTGAAATACGCTATCAATCGTTGGCTTAGCAACACCTAAAATTTCAAACTTATCTTGACCAAACTGTTTGACTAATCCTTTACGATGGGAGGCCATTAAAACCATCTTGACGGCCTCTGACGTTGTTCCCAATGAGGCTGCAAGCGAATCACTTTGGATAATCTGCCCCTTGCTGAGCGTCTCATTGACAATTAACTTTTCAATTCGTACCTGTACCGCAATCGGAAAATTGATCAGCATGACATTGTAACTCGTCTACTGATCTCGATACGCTTCGTCAAGTTGATCAATCTTGGCTACCTTTGGCGCGGAGCGTCCCCCCTGAAATTCATTGGCCAACCAAATATCAACCAACATTTTGGCTGTCTCAGTCCCAGTTACTTTGCTGCCAAAGGTAATCACCTGCGCATTATTGCTGGCGATGGCTCGTTCGGCAGTGTAGGGGTCATAGACACTGACCGCCCGCACCCCAGGCACTTTATTGGCTGTAATGGCCATTCCAGCCCCAGTGCCACACACCAATACCCCGCGTTCATATGCGCCCGCTTGGATGTTTTTGGCCAATTCGACGGCCACATCAGGGTAATCAACCGGATCCTCGGTTTCTACCCCAAGATCGACGACGTCTAAGCCTTTTTCTCGCAAGTAATCACGCAGCGCGTTTTTTAGGTCCAAGCCATAATGGTCTGCACCAATGACAATCGCTTGTTTTTTTGTCATAATTTTCCCTCTTTAACTTAGCCCAAGCCCAGTGCTTTGAAGGCCTCAACTTGCCCTGTAATGGCACGTTCAGTGGGCAGCCGTTCGATGCTGGAGGCGCCAAAGAAACCGTCAATACCTGGCATTTTGGCCAGGGCTTTGCCTACATTTTCCGGTTCATCCAAGGGGCCACCGTGACAAATAACAATAATGTCTGGGTTGACACTACGACCGGCCTCGGCAATTGCTAACACCTTTTCAACGGCCTCATCAATGGTCATCGCTACTGAGGCCCCAATGCTTCCAGCTGTGGTCAAGCCCATATGCGCCACCAATTGGTCTGCCCCTGCTTCGGCCATCGCCTTAGCGTCATCAACATCAAACACGTAGGGCGAGGTATACATATCCAATTCGTGGGCCAAGCGAACCACCTCAACCTCTTTGCCATATCCCATCCCCGTTCCCTCCAGATTGGCTCGGAAATTACCATCGATCAGACCCACAGTTGGGAAGTTTTGCACCCCGGAAAAGCCCATCCCTTTCAACTGTTTCAGAAAGACTGGCATCAGGCGAAAAGGATCAGTGCCACATACCCCAGCTAGAACGGGGATATCTTTGACAACGGGCAGGACCTCAGAGGCCATCTCGACCACGATGCCGTTGGCATCCCCAAATGGCATCAAACCTGCCAATGAGCCTCGTCCAGCCATCCGATAGCGGCCTGAATTGTAAATGATGAGGAGATCAGCGCCACCTGCTTCGGCGAACTTAGCTGAAATCCCAGTGCCAGCCCCACAGCCTACAATCGGTGTGCCAGACTCAATTTGACTGCGTAGTCGCTTTAAAATCTCTTGACGTGGAATAGCCATAATATGTTATTCATCCTTTGAAAAAAATTTTAACGTAGTTTAGCCCAAGGCATCTGATCAGCCACATCGACCAATTCATAGCCGACCTCACCCACGCAAGGGCTGAGAATAGCCAGAATTCTGGCAGACGTTTCACTTAGATTAAACGAGGCGTGGACGACATCAGCATCAATGTAGGCCGCATCGCCTGGCTCTAAAATTTGCATCTCTTGGTCAATCCACTGTTCAATCTTGCCCTCAACCACAAAGATGACCTCTTCTTGCTCTGGGTGTTTATGAAAATCGTGCCCTTTCCCAGGGAGCAATTCGACATCAATAACGGTCAATTGTTTGTTCTTTGTTGAGGGGGGATGGCTCAACCAACCAAAGGTGCCCCAATCTAATGCATCCCTTGGGGTTTCAGATTTAAGCACGAATTTGTTCATTGGAAGCCTCCTTGATTTAGGTGTCTAACGATTTATTTGCACTTTGTAGGAATTCAAGTGTATTTCAACGTCAGTATAATGACGTTATGTTATCGCAATACTTATGGAGGAATCCACCCAAGCATTTGATTGTAATTAGTGCCTAGGTGGATTTCTTATTGCGCTAATATAAATAGCGTTTAATTTTAGTGAATTAGCCTAGCATCTCAATCAGACGGCTGCTCATTGCATCGGCAAACTCAGGGTCATTGATGTGATAATCCAATTCAACAAGTTCAACCTTGCTTTGATCCAACCCCTCACGGAAGACGTTAAACAAGGCTTCGCGAGCTTCAGGAGCGTGGAAGGGCATCTCCTCATTGTCCATCATACTGATCCCTTTAAGCGGCAGGTATAAGACAGTGGGTCCAACCGCTTTATTCAACTTCTCAACCATTCGTTTGCCAACCGCGATACGTTCTTCAGCGTTCGCCTCCATAATGGTAATTGAAGCGTTGTGGACATGTAACTTGCGATCTTTGTACTCAGCCGGTACAGTGTCGGCTGGGCCATATGTTCCCATATCAACGGCGCCCAAAGAGATCACTTGCGGAATACCAGATGCTGCACCCGCTTTCATGCGCTCAGGACCAGCCCCGTGAATGCCCTGTACCTCATCATCCATATTTTCGTGAGTGGTAATATCGGCTACACCTTTGATATACCCGCCACTAATCAACGCTTCCATTGACTTGCCCCCACTACCTGTGGCGTGGAAGACTAATACCTCGTACCCTTTACCTTCAAGAGCCTCTCGAACTCGAGTGACACACGGGGTGGTAACCCCATACATTGAGGCTGTAACCAGCGGCTTTTCCTCACCAGCTGGTGGCGCATCTTGAGTAACCATTCCACAGATCGCGCCAACGCCGTTGCTGAAAATCTGACGGGAAATGCTGTTCAGACCAGCCACATCCACAATGGAGTACATCATCGTGACATCTTTAACGCCAACATAGGGGCTAACATCTCCAGCCGCAGCCGTTGAAATCAACACTTTTGGCAACCCAACGGGTAAAGCAGCGTAAACCGCAGCGGCCAAAGAGCTACCACCTGTCCCCCCCATACTAAACGCCCCATCAAACTTGCCTTCGGCTAACAGATCGGTAGCGATCTTGGCAGCACCTTGGGACATAGCAACCACGGCACTCCCGCGATCATTTGCATCCCGCAACGCTTGCAAGGTTGTGCCACCAGCTTTGGCGACTTCTTCAGCGCTTACATCTGCTTCGAAGCCAGAATCACCTAAGATCCCAGCATTGATCGTGAGGGTTTTTAAGCCGCGTGCCTCGATCAGGTCCTTACAAAATTTGTATTCCTGACTTTTCGTATCAAATGTACCAACGATTAAAACTGTCTTACTCATAATTACCTCCTTGATTTGGTGTGGCTCTACGTTAAGCCAACATGATGAATAAAATATTGAGCGCTTGATCTAAAGAATGATCAATTTCACGCCGAATTACGATCCTTTACGAGGTGGTAGTGGCTGCCAACCTTCTTCCAAATCCACTCCAAGCCCGCTGGTTAATCGATTAAAGTAGCCAAAACAACCAACGACCTGGACGATGTCATGAATTTGCACATCGTCGAAGCCTTTTTCGCGGAGATGATGAATATCTGCTTCGCTCATTTCCCCCGGTGTTTTGGTCAATTTGACGGCAAAATCTAACATCGCCTGATCTGCGTCACTCAAAGATAGTTCCCGGTAATCTGTCATTACCCCATTTGCCAACGCGTCATCTTCACTCTCAGCCCGGAGAGCCTTGCTGTGTGAGATAATTCAATATTCACAGTCATTGGTCACCGATACTACCGTCGCAATCATCTCGCGCTGGCTGCGGGTGAGGGCGCTATCAGGTGAGTACATAATATCGGCATACCACGCATTGGTCGCCCGCATCGTGCTCGGCCGTAGGCTCAAAATCCGTAATACGTTTTTGACCCGACCCGACCGTTTGATAATGGCATCATAAATAAGGCGTAGCTGGCCTTTAGCTTCATTGGGAGGAATAACTTTAATCCAGGCCATCGTTTTATCCTTCACCTTCATCCACTAAAAAATCAGTCTTGAACAGTTCTTTGGCCCGTGCCAACTCTTTTTTTGCAATATCCACGGCCACATCCGTAAAAATTAGCTCAATGTCTTTGGTTTCAACCTTCTCAATGTAACGAACCGGCGGCCAATCAAACCATTCACTTGACACAGAGATGCCTACTGGGCTAAAGCGCCACAATTTATCGGCATCTTTGACCAACTTATCATTCAGCGACAACGGCTCTAGGCGGGTATCGTGCCCATCGATGATGGAGCAAATTTCCTCGATTAAGGCACCACCATAACCGTGCGTTTCTAAAATTTCCTTGGCAATGCGTGCCCCTTCTTTTTCGTGCTGAATACGCACATCTGTTACCCGGCTGCCCAGCACCTTGGCCGTAATTTCGCCTTGGTCGACTGTCGCCCAGCCCAAGTCGTGCAACATAATACCAAGCAAGACCACCTCTGGATCGCAGTCGGGATGGGCTTCCACCAACTGTTCGGCGTAGTGGTAGCACACTGGGATATGCACGTTGTTGCGGCGAGCCCACATATAAGGCTGCGTCGACTTCCACACATTTTCGTAATTCATAAATGCTTCAAATCCTCTTTATTTTGATTTACGAACTTTGAGGCCAAGTGCGTAAACCCTTTTGATTACTTTGGCAATTCGCCCTGCTTGCGCCCACGCAGACCAAGCGTCTTACGTACTTCATCAGGGTGAGCCGGTTCCAACTCCAATTCCTTGGCAATCCGTACCGTTCGAGCAATCAATTGCTCATTATTTTCGGCGAGCTCTCCGTAGCGATAGAAGACATTGTCCTCCATTCCCACGCGTACTTGACAGCCCATCGCCATCGCAATAGTGGTAATCGGGAGTTGGGTGCGGCCCATCGAACTGACATTACAGTACGCCTCAGGTGGTAAGCGGCGTACACCTTCAATTAGGTTTTCGGGGGTGCCACGCATCCCGCCCTGAGTGGGGGTGTGCAATACAAAATTGATCATGTACGGCGGCTCAAGGAGACCCGTTTTCAGAAGTTGGGTCACTTCCTCCAGCATCACCAAGCTGTACACCTCAAGCTCAGGCTTCACGTTCAAGCGCTTCATTTCCTCAGCAAACTCGACGATATCCTCGCGGTGATTGCTAAAGAAAACTCGCTCGCCCCGAATCCAGAAGTTGAGAATGCCCATATTCAAGGAGCACATTTCCGGCTCAAGCTGAATGGTGTTCATGCGAGCACGGACAGGCAACAGAGGGCTACCACCAGTCGTCAACTGCACCACCGCATCGGTTTCCTCACACAATGTTTTGTGCTGATAAGCAAAGATTTCGGTGTCCATCGAGTTGCTACCGTCGGGATTTCGGGCGTGTACGTGCAAAATCGAGGCACCCGCTTTCCAGGCAGCAATTCCTTGCTCAATGATCTCATCCGGCTGCTCAGGCAGATTCGAATTCGCTTCTTTTCCGTGGATCCCGCCGGTCAAAGCACAGGTGATGACCACTTTTCCTTTAAGTGTTAACATGCGTTTCCTCAAACTCCGTTATTGATTAGCCAGTTTTTCGCTGGCAAGTTGAACCGACTCAATAATTTTTACATAGCTCCCACATCGGCAGAGATTGCCGGCGAGATACTCTTTAATTTCGTGAGTATCTGGGGCAGGGTTCTCTGCCAGCAGGGCCTGGGTAGAGAGGATCATTCCGGGTGTACAGTAACTGCACTGGAAGCCCATTTTCTCCAGAAATGCCTCTTGTACGGGATCGAGGTTCTCTTCTGTGCCAACCCCCTCAATCGTGGTGACAGTTTTGCCGTTCAGCAGCGGAGCCAGATAAAGACAACCACTCAACATCTCGCCATCGACCAAAATTGTGCAGGCTCCGCAGATACCAATACCACAGGTAGTGCGCACACTTTTTAGGCTCAATTCACGATTGAGGACATCGTAGGCGGTTTCGTGTGTTTTTATATTTATTGTTGTTGACTCGCCGTTTAAGGTGAAGGTAATTGTTTTATCCATAGCAAATCATCCTTTTAGTTCTTTTCCATCAAGCCGCGTAAGACTTTTTCAGGGGTAATCGTCAAATCACGAATACGTACACCAACGGCATCGTAGATAGCATTAGCCACAGCTGGAGCCACAATCGGCACCATTGTTTCACCGAGGCCGTGTATTTCCCCCTCGTCATTTTCTAGTAGATCGTGGGTCATATTTTCAGGCATATCAATAATCGAAGGGATCATATACTCTGATAAGTTGGGGTTGATGACCTGTCCATCGTCAAACTCAATGGCCTCATAGAACGTAGTGCCAAAGCCCATCAGCATACTCCCATCGGTTTGCAGGGCCGAGGTGACAGAGTTGATGACCTGTCCTACATAAACGGCTCCATAGAAATTTTCAAGCTCAATCCGGCCCGTCTCAGTATCGACTGCCACTTGTACACCACAGGCGCCCTGGTGCCAGTGAGAGGAGGCAATCCCTTGCCCATCATCTGGGGAAACACCACCTTCATTGGTGAATTCATCCTCGGCATCAATGCTGTCTAATCCAGCATCGCGGACCACTTCGGCCAGTTCTTTACGGCTCTCAGGTACACCGCTAACCATCACATACCCCTGCTCAACCACCAAGTCGTTGATGCTAGCTTCCATTTGGTCCGCAGCCAGCTCTTTGATCTTTTGAACCAGTTGTTTGGAAGCCCCCTGCAACGCCGTGCCGACCATATAGGTTTCCCGACTGGATGAGGTACGGTGATCGTAAGGAGATTTTGTTGTATCTGTTCCAGCATTTTTGATGAGGTAGGGATCGATACCAAGCGCTTCGGCCGCAATTTGAGCCAAAACTGTTCGAGCCCCCTGTCCGACTTCAGCCGCCGCTTGGTGCATAATAAATTGGCCATCAGCCGTAATTTCCAAGCGGCCTGCCGAACGGGTTGGGGTCGAGGTCCCTTTGAGAATAACCCCAACCCCGCGTCCACGCTTGATGTGGGGTTGGGGATGATTTTCGAGCGGTTGGCCCCAGTTGATCGCTTTGGCAGCGCTTTTGAGACAAGTGTCGTAGTGGGAGTCGTGCATGATCTCGCCAGTCGCGTAGGCATCACCATCGCTGATGATGTTTTTCAGACGAAACTCAACCGGATCGAGGCCAAGCGCTTCAGCAATCTCATTCATCATACTTTCATAGGCCCAAGCCACTTGGGTCACTGCATAGCCACGATAGGCTCCATTGGGAACAGTATTCGTGTAGACACTGTAGGAGTCAACTTGGCAATTGGGAATGTTGTAAGGCCCAATCGAACCAAAACCACCTTTTTGGGCCACGCCGGGACCAGAGTCGGCATAAGCCCCCGTGTTGTAGTGGCAGGTCACTTGCTTACCCAAAATTGTGCCATCCTTCTTCATTCCCATCTTGATGGTGGTGGTGCAGGGGTGGCGATTGATGGTCAAGAACATCTCTTCATAGCGAAAGGCCACTTTTACTGGACGACCGGTTAGCCAAGCCCCAGCTACAGCGGCTGCCTCGGTTCGGATACCCATCTTGATCCCAAACGATCCCCCCATTGAGGGGACAATCACCCGCACTTTTTCGGGCGGTAGATTGAGCATTCGGGCAAAATCCTTCTGCATATCAAAGGCCCCCTGATTGCCCGTCTCAATCACGACACCGCCGTCCTCCTCAAAGTAAGCCACGGTGACAAGTGGTTCCATCGCAATATGGGCAGCCGAGGGGGTTGAGTAGGTGCGTTCCATGACCAAATCAGCCTCGGCCCAAGCTTTATCCATGTCACCCTTACGTAAGCGGAAGTGGTGACAGCAGTTTGATCCCCAAATCGGGCGAATTTTGTAATATTGTTTCCCTAGCTTTTCTTCACTCAAATCGTGTAGCTTGGGGGCATCTTCTTTCATCGCCTCAATCGGATCGAAGACAGCAGGCAGTTCCTCATACTCAACATCAACCATTAGGACGGCTTCTTCAGCAATCGCCTCGCTTTCGGCCACAACAATAGCCACGATGTCGCCGACATAGCGAACCACTTCATCGGCCACCGCTAACTGATCTCGCAATACTGCGCCAAATACGGGCGACATGAAATCCTGATCTTTGAAATCGTTACGAGTGATGACCTTGACCACGCCTTCTATTTCTTCCGCCCAAGCCGTATCAATGCTAACAATTTTGGCATGAGCGTAGGGGCTGCGCACGACCTTACCGTGCAACATTCCCGGCTTTTCGATGTTGATGCCGTAGTCAATGGTGCCGGAGACGCGCTGTCGACCGTCTACATAAGAAAGGGGTTTTCCAATTGTGCTGGTGCTCATGCGCCACCTCCTAGTTGGTTTAAGGCTCGTTTGACAAACACCTTGATCATCTGACTGCGATACCAAGCCGAGCCGCGAATGTCTGACAGTGGCTCAATGCTCTCGGCATAACCTTCAGCAATCTGCTCGATTAATTCAGGGGTGAGTTGTTTCCTTTTGGCAGACTCAAGAACTGTCGAGACATACTGGGGGGTGTTCGCTACAGCCCCGACCACGATGTTCAAATCTCGAATAGTGCCGCTATCCTCGGCATCAATCACCGCAGCCACGCCAACACAAGGTCGATCCTCGTTTGAGCGAGTTCGATATTTGAGATAGACTCCCTTCGTCGAGGCTGATCGCTCTGGGACAATGACCTCGGTGAGGACTTCATCGGGGCGAATAGTTGTTTCGTAGTGCCCCACGATAAAATCGCGCAAGACTACCTCTCGGGTGCCTTCTGGACTTTGTAAGACCACTTGCGCATTCAAGGCGGTCAGCATTGCCGGTGGATCAGAGGCGTAATCTGCATCGCACAAACAGCCACCCACGGTCGCCTGATTACGGACTCGGACATTGGCGACAACGCCAAACGTGTAAGCTAATTCAGGGAAATGTTCCTCAATAGTCGCATTTAGTTCGGCGGCTCGCAGAGAAACCATTGCCCCGATTCTTAGGCCAATGCCTGCCTCATAGCTGACAGAGTCCAGTCCGGAAATATTATGCAGACTAATTAGGGCTGAGGGCATCAATAGGCCTTCTTTCAGCACGAGTGAAAGCCACGTGCCACCTGCAATGATCTTGCCTTCCTCATCATATTTCATACTCATTTCAGTTGCTTCCGCAACCGTTGTTGGTTCCAACCACTCAATATCTTGCATTTTCAATCCCCTAATCTCATTAATAAGGGTGAATAGCATCATTTCAATATCTTGCATTCTCACCCCTCAACCTAATTAGTTAGGCTGAACAGCAACCTTGACTGCGCCGCCTTCTCGCCCTAAGAATGTTTTTAGGGCCTCGTCAAATTGTTTAAGTGGGAAGGTGTGGGTCCACAGCGGTTCTGTTTTGATTCGGCCATCCATCATCATTGGAATGACTTCTTCTTGCTCATTCTGATTGGCGCGGGCGCCCCGGAAGTCGATTTCATCGAGAACCAGTTTCCGTACATTGATGGCCACGGGATCAACAGGAATGCCGATAATCGAGATAGTGCCGCCCTTGTCGGTAATCTCAACTGAGTTTTGAATGGAGGCAGGGGTGCCTGCACATTCGATAACAGAGGGTGCGCCTCGACCACCCAATAAACTTAACACCTCTTTGACCGAGTCGGTCTTGCGATAATCAACCACGTCATCCGCCCCAACTGATTTGGCCACCTCAAGCCGCTGACCGCTACCGACGACAATAACCCGACCTGCGCCAAGCACCTTGGCACATTGCAGGGCATAAAGGCCCATCGAGCCCGAGCCCAATACCACAACCGGGCTACCCGGCTGAATATTGGCTCGCTTGACCGTGTGCATTGCAATACTGACGGGATCAACTGCTGCAGCCTCACCAATTGACATTTCATCGGGCACGCGGATTAGACAGCGCATATTGTGAACAGTGTAATTCGCGTAGCAACCAGAGGCATTGTGTCCATAGTGGTTATGTAAACTTTGATTACCATAATTTTCGCAGAGGTTGTAGCGACCCCGACGACACTTCATACAGTAGCCACAGGCATTGTGTGATGTGCCCGCTACGCGGTCACCGATCTTCCAGCCAAAACTTTCGGTGTGTTCGCCTAATCCGACAACAGTGCCTGCCCATTCGTGACCCATCAGGTGGGGGAATGATTGTGGCCAGAAGCCGGGGAATTCGCCATCCATAATGTGGGGGTCGGTCCCACAAATGAAAGTGCTGTCTACTTGACACAGTAACTCCATTGGACCTGGTTCTGGCACTGGCACGCGGTCCACGGAAAATTTATGCGGTTCGTGCAGGATGAGGGCATCCATTTCTTTTGCTATTGACATTGAGTCTCTCCTTGAAATTAGTTACGATTGTGGTCGTGCTTGAAACAGCCCCGTCACGCTTCGCCAAATTGAGCCAAAAACACTCTTGATCACAATCCAAACCATATTGGGCTCTTGAGGGGGGGCTTGCTCAACAGAAGCTTCACCTTCCTCGGTTTCGGGCTGCTCTAATTTGGCCCGAACATTGCCCACAAAAATCGCTGTAATACTCTTGGCGGTATCCTTAATAATCGTCTGGCCAAATTGACCCAGCTTGCCGCGAATAGCGACATCGACCTGATAAGCTACCTCGGTTTGTTGGGGGGTAGTTGCCGTCAGAGTCGTATCAAAGGTGCCTTGGATCATACTGGCTGTTCGTTTATCCTTGGCCTTGATTTTGGCTTTGAGATGGTTTGGCGGGGTTTGCTCAGTGATTTCTGCTGTACCGCCAAATGTTGCCGAAATCGGCCCAACTTTGGCCTTGAGCGCCCCTTCGTAGGTCGTCTCACTGGTCTGCTCAACCCGCTCCACGCCAGGCATACAGGTACTTAGTTGCTCTACATCCAAAAAGAAATTCCAAACATCTTCAATTGGGGCTTCTATCGTAAACGTATCTTCGATAATCATGGGCGATGACTCACTCCGTAATGTTAATTTTCAAGTGGGCTGACGCCCAGGTAGCGTCGTTGCGCCCCTTCATCAGCCAGCATATTTGCAGAAGTTGTCTCAAGAGCAATCCGGCCGTTGACCATAACCAACATACGTTCGGCTAACTCAGCCGCCACTGCCAGCTTTTGCTCAATAACGAGTAGGCTAATGTCGCCTTGGGACAACTGTTTTAATATTTCAACCAATTGATCAACGATCACCGGAGCCAGCCCTTCGGATGGCTCATCCATAATCAGGAGCTTGGCATTGAGTAGCAGAGCGCGGCCAATGGCCAACATCTGCTGCTCACCGCCTGATAATTTGCCAGCTCCACTGGTGCGGCGTTCGTACAATCGGGGGAATGTCTCGTAAATGCGCTCGATTGTCCATTGATTTCCTTTGCTGGAACTACCATCAAGCATTCTTAAATGTTCGTCCACGGTTAATGAGGGGAAAATGCGGCGGCCTTGCGGGACATAGCCAATGCCGACCCGGGCAATTTGGAAGGGGCGTTTGCCGATCAAAGCAACGTTATCAAACTGCACCTCGCCAGAGTCAATGGGAAGCAGTCCCATAATGGCATTACATAAGGTTGTTTTCCCCATGCCATTTCGACCAACGATAGAAACAGGTTCTTGGCCAATACCTAAAGAGATGTCATGCAGCACTTGGGCGCTGCCATAAAACACGTTGAGGTTGTTAATGGTCAACAGCTGTTGATCAGTCATGATGTTTTCCCAAGTATAGATCGTGGATTTCCTGGTTCTGGGCAATGCCTTCGGGTGTATCTGTGGCAATGACCGAACCGTAATGCATTACTGTAATTTTGTCAGCCACCTCAAGCGCCACATCCATATCGTGCTCGATGATGAGCACGGTCAAATGGTCATCCAGACCTTTGAGGAGGTGGATGAGGTGGATGCGTTCGCCTTGTGATAGGCCAGCGGCAGGCTCATCCAATAAAATGAGGCGTGGGTTTCCAGCCAAGGCCAGACCCACCTCAAGTTGCCGCTGTTGACCGTGGGCTAAATCGGCCACGGTTTCGTGCAGCAGGCTGGTCAAGCCTACTTTTTCAGCCAACGCCATCGCCGCTGTTTTATTTTTTCCTTTTCCTCCAATCGGCAGGAAACTCATCCGGCCGCTATAACAGCCTCGCACGGCTAAATAGAGGTGATCCAGAATGGTCAGGTGTGGGAACAGCGCCGACGTCTGATAAGTGCGGCCCAATCCCATCCGACTGCGCAGATGGATCGGCTTCTGGGTGACATCATCACCAAACATTGTCACCGAACCAGATGTCGCTTTGTATTCACCGGCAATCAGGTTGAACAAGCTCGTTTTACCCGCCCCATTTGGCCCCAAAATTGCGTGTCGTTCACCCGTTGTGATATCGAGGGTTACATCTTTCACGGCCTGAATTCCACCAAAGTTAACCCCAAGTTGATTTAATCGAAGTGCGAAGCTACTCATAAAATCTATTTACTCAGATTGTCTATGGGTGATGAGTGACGAACTAAGTTCGTCACTCATCACATTAAGAACTTTTATTGATTAGTTACCACAAGCCGGATTTTCTCGGTCAAATGCACCGATATCCAGATAGGTTTGGGCATCAACACCCAATGTTTGATTAACACCTTCAGCCACAGAAACAACTTCACTGAACAATGAGCCATCATCATTCTGAACGATTTCTGTGATGAAGTTGCTACCAACAGCTTGACGATTTTCATCAAGTGTGATCAGACCTGTTGGTCCATCCAGCTCGATTGCGGTCAGAGCAGCTTGAAGGGCAGCTTGATCATCAGAGAGATCGCCACCAACTTCTTCGATGGCCATCAACAATGCTTTCGTGTTCACGTAGTAACCCCAAGCAAACAGTGAAGGCGAGGGGAAGCGGTCAGCAAACTGATCGCTGAAGTCTGCTTCGGCATACGCTGCAGCAAAGTCTTGCCACGCTGGATCAGTGTTGCTATCAGCCACAGGACCCGCTGAGATGGTACCGATAACAGCATCCAACAATGCGCCTTCTGTACTCAATACAGTTTGGTCAACCGTGATTGACCCACCGATGATTGGGGCAGTCCCACCAAACTCCTGGTACTGCGTCAAGAAGTTAACTGCATCAGACCCACCCAAGGCCACGTAGATTGCATCAACGTCGGCAGGGATAGAAGCAACGATTGAACTGTAGTCAGTGGTGCCGATTGGGGTCCAGAAGCGATCAGCTACTTCACCACCTGCGTTACAGTACTCTAGAACGAACCCGCCAACTTGGCTGTAGGGGAAGCTGTAATCTTCAGCAATGGTTACGACTTTTTCATAGCCTTTTTCTTCAAAGGCATAGGTGCCCAGACCGGCCATCCACTGCGTTCCATCAGTGTTGAAGCGGAAGAAGTTGTCGGCTGGGTCGCGGAGGGTGGCGTCCTGTGCGCCAGATACGCCATTAACGAAGGTTGTGCCTGGTTGTGTCTTGGCGTAACCTTTGATCGCGATACCTTCGTCACCAGACAACGGACCAACGACGACGTCAACGGCATCTTGTTCTACCAGCTTACGAACTGCGTTAACCGCGACATCGGGAGAAGCATCACTACTTTCAACCACGAGTTCAATTGGGCGACCAGCCACTTCACCACCAAACTCGGCAATCGCCAACTCAACACCACGGATTGAGTCTTCACCCAAGACCGTGAAAGCACCTTCTAATACAGCGACAGAACCAATGCGCAACGGACCAAAGTCAGAACCATCCATAGCTTCCATAGACTCTTCTGATTCTTCTGACATTGACTCGCCAGGGGTGTAAGTGCCAGCGTCTAAACTCAAGATGGCTTGATCACTCATGGTGCTAACGAGTTCCAGGCTGTCTTCACTGGTCCATTGCAACATCCCGAAGAGACCAGAAACAACCCCGGTGTCGGTGTAGCTGAATTCACCCGTCACCCCACTGTAGTCGATGTCCTCACCATTACGGAGGGCTTCGATCCCTTCTTGGTAGGTGTAAACCACTTTACCGGGCGGGCCCGTGACGGCTGGCACAGCAGCAGCCCAAGCACTGGCATCCGTTGAGCCGGCCGCTTCAATGGCCAGAGCGGTGGTGACCAAGAGGTCGTAGTATTGCATCGTGTATGAGTTGTCAGCCGCGCCAAGATCGGCGTGACCCGAGCTGGTCCACAGCGGCTCAAAGAAGTCCCAGGCAGGGGTATCTGCGTGAGCAAAGCCAACAATCCCAACCAACTCGTGTTGATTGATGGCCTCAAGGGTGGCGGTGTTGATGAACTCTTGCTCTTGCCACTCGTTTGTGCCGATGATGATTGTAGACAAACCCGATTCGGCGGCGTTCTTGACCAGTGTTCCCCCTTCCTCAGGCGGCGAGAACATGACAATGGCGTCTGGAGCGGAGTTGCTAATCTTGCTGACTTCTGAGCGATAGGTGGGTTGTTCGGGTTGCACGTCAATCGTATCTAGAACTTCAATGCCCAATTGGGCCGCGCCGCTGATGGCGGCATCTTTCTGTAGCTGGCTACCCGCAATCTCAGCGGCCACAATGACGATACTCTTGGCCCCAGCTTCAGAGGCCTGGAGAACAGCAGAAACACCCAAAGCCGTGTCCATCGGAGAGCCTCGGAACAGCGGCTCCTCGCCAACCCCGCCAATCTCACGCTCAATGGCCCCACCGTGGACCGAAGGCATTAACGGAGCATTGTTGTCAGCCACATAATCAATCATCCAATCGCGGTAAGAATGGTATTCGTGGGCCGCATTGAGAAGAATATCGACCCCATCACTATCGATTAGCTTTCGAGCCGCTTGGGCTTCCCCAATTGTTCCAATGTCTTGGTGAACGGAGACCATCTGTCGACCCAAAGGCGGGTCTTCATTGATAATATCGATGGTAAAATCGGTGACCCGATCAAAAAACTCGCCAAAGGCGCCAAACGCCCCGGTGTGGTACGTCAAGTGCCCAACTAAAATTGGCTCGTCTGAAACAGGGGCAGCCGCTTCCTCTTCCATCGATTCTTCTGCCATTGACTCGCCAGGCGTATAGGTGCCAGCGTCCAAGCTCAAGATGGCTTGATCACTCATGGTGCTAACGAGTTCCAAGCTGTCTTCGCTGGTCCATTGCAGCATCCCGAAGAGACCAGAAACG
>JANQQF010000190.1 GCA_028285035.1 Phycisphaerae bacterium | reverse complement strand
ATCGGTTGGCTTGGTCCCAACACCCCCCACCGCGATTTTCAAACCAATTGGGTCTGCTACTACGGCCACCACTGGACCGCTTCGTATCAGCAGATTGAGAGTGGGTTGGGGTGTCCGGTTTGTGAGGCGGGGGAGTCGGGGAAATGAAAAAGCCGCAGGCGTGTGCTGGCGGCTTTTTTGGTTAAGGCGTGGGGATTTTAGTTCCCCCAATTCGTTTGAATGTAGCGATGGAGTTCATCAATATCGAGCTTGCGAGTGGTATTGTTAAATCGGACATAAAATATCTTACCCCTTTTGGTATTGACAAACACGGGTTCAGGCGCTTTGTCGACATCAACCGCGCATACCTGTTTGCCCTCTATCTCGGCAAAACGGGCTTTGATTAAGGCCGCATATTCTACACCAATATCCTTCACGATGAGGCGGGTCAGTTCTTGAGTGAAACCGTCGAGGTCTTTTCGCCCAATGAGTGACATATCACGCTCAAGGCCAAAAATATTGCCATCATCCTCCACACCTATGATCAGGGTTCCCCCAGCCGAATTAAGAAATGCGGCAATCGTCTTTAAACATTCACCCCGCAAACCGGTGTTCTGCTTATTTTCCACCACGTCCCACTGCAATGTACTCTTGAATTCAAGCGTCACACCCTCGCCCAGCTTGATTAAATCCTCAATCGGTAAATCGACAGTATCAACAGGCTCGGTGATAAGGGCATTCATAAACTCATTGATGTTACGTACAATCAATTCACGCCGGGCCGTTAAGAAGTCACTGTATCGATCAATGGACCATAACTCGGGACTCATCGGGATAAATTGCTTTGGTAGGGCACCTGAGAATTTTTTCTCAATTTCAGGGAAGTAATCTTCTGGCAATTCATCAATATTCACATCTTCCGTAAAGAAAGCACGATTCGCAATTTCATTGGCCACTTTACGATGCAAATGATTATCCGAGTCCAACAGCTCCTTGTAGAGATATTTTGGCGGGAAGATACGGGAGCGGTGGACGTAATAATCTTCCTGTTGTGAGGTGCCAAGAGGTGCGCCATTAAACCAATCGATCGCCCCTTGGGCCTTGGCAATGATATAGGTCATTCGGAACAGGGGATGTTGCGCTCCCCGCCCCTCTAAGTCACTGGCCTTGATCTCGATTCGACCGCGTTGATCCACAATACGCTCACGCAGCACATCCCAGGGATTGGTGTGACGAACTACCAGCGAGACATCTTCTTCAAGCCGCTGATCCACTTGTCCGGTGTAACGGGTCCACATCAGCGCGGCATAGAGCCAATGGGTGGCCTGTTTGATGCTATTATCATCGGGGAAACGAGCCTCATTGCGGGCCAGATAAACAACCAGTGGGATCAGGGCATTGGTAGTATTGATATCTTCAGTAGAGTTGATGTGAAAACGAGAGGGCAGAATGGTGACCAAATAGTTTAGAATTTTCGTGAGTGTCTCCCAGCCAGCCAAAAGTTCTTCTTTAGGGCGCTTATGGATATGTTCAAACAGCGCCCGCTCGGTGACGATACCGGTCAAGGCCCGGGTCATAAAGGTTAGATCGAAGTAGAAATTACTTTGGCTCAACGCGTCGAGCTTCATCTTCATCTCTCGCCGCGCTTGCGGCCACTTTCCGGTAATATGGGTGAGGGCCAGTTCAGCATCGGTCAGCTTGGTCCCTTGGCTATTAACCCGGTCAAAAATATCGATCGCTTCGTCGATAGAGGCCTGAGAGGGGACCGTTTGGACAGGCAAGGTTTTATCTTTTATTTGCCGTAGACTGGTAATATTCTTGCTATACTGTTGAGCCAATTTATTGATTAACTTGTAATCTTCCCCTGCTTGTTGTTCGGCAATCTCAAAGACATTAATCTCATCCTCTTTCTCGGGATCAAAGCAATCGACCACCCGCCGCCAAAGCGGATTGCCTCGCATCCGCAACACCTGGTAATATTGAAAATCGCCTTCAGCCAAATGAAAGTAGAGATCACGGGGATCATTATTAATGTCCTCTAGCTGGTAGTAGGGTGGGATTTCCCCAGTTGTCAGCATGTATAGGGTCGTCATCCGCTGCTGTCCATCAAGAATAACATCCATTGTCCCCAATTTTGCCGGGATTTCCGCCAAGTTTTTCAATTCGGGGGGATTATCGGTTTTCCAAAACAACAAACCACCCACCGGATAGCCTTTGAGCAATGAAACCATTAACTGCTTGGCTTGCTCTTTAGACCACACATATTCTCGCTGAAATTCTGGTAAGACTGAGTCATATTTTCGAATACCATCAATGAGTTCACTAATTTTCATAAGGGTAATATCCTTTCAAATGGTTTGATGTGGTTGATTGTTTTGATCAATTACTATTCCCGACTCCACCCCGCAACCACAGGGGCAAAGCGCTCATACACACCCAGAAGGGTCTCCTTTTTGGCTTCCCCTTCATCGGTGTCGGGGAAGACGAGGGGGAAGGTGGCGAGGATGTGGGCAAAGTCGGCAGCGGTGAGGCCGTAGAGGTGGGCCACCAGCGCGTCCAACTCATCGCGGAGTACTTGCCGCTCGGCAGGGTCCGTGGCCACTTTCTGCTCATCCCACGGCTCGCCCATCACGTCTACCCACAACTCGGCAAAGTCAGCCGTGGTGCAAGTCAGCCGAGCGGCGCGGGGGACAATGGCGTCGAAGTAGGGGTTGCCTGCGGTCAGACGGGGGAGTGGGAGTTGGTGGAGGTAGAATATGTTAATAGTTTTAGCAACCTTTTGTCTAAGCAGATAATCTAAAACAAAACTGTTAAAAATAGTACATAAATATGAAAGATATTTTGAGGTAGATTCATCTAAATCCTCAATGGTAGCAACCGAATCGCAAATGGTGTTTGGTGGTACAATTGCGCCAATTAAAGTACGTGTATTAACTGCATTGGATATACGTCGATAACCTAATCGGTAAAACTGTATTTGTTGAGCGATATTTGAGCGAATTTCTGGTACTTTATCTTCTCCTATCCAAAATTCATGAGGAGCATAATAAGCATTAAATTGATGAAACATTCGTCCGTTATAGACAGGTATAATACCAGATGTTTGATTGAAAAGGCTTCTATCATTAGTCATATGAAACTCTTGATAAAAACGAATATTCCAAGCATCTTCAATTACTTCACTTATTAATGGCTTCTCTGAGTATACCTTCTCAACAGTATCGATATCTTGCTGAGATTGAAACTCCATTAAACTCAAACTACCAGGGCTAAACCTTTTCAAAGCGTCCTTTTTGACATAAATAAGGTTTTTCCTATCTGCTAAAAATGTCAATAAATCATCAGGACGAATAGCTACACGAGGATTGAAACGAAAAGTCACTAGAAATCCAGGACTCGAAGTTCCTCGTCTTACACCCAATAAAGTAAACTTAAAGTCATGATGAACTTCTGGAAAGAAGAAACGCTCATTGCTGAAATTGTACAAATAGTCTACCTGGCCTTCATTTAACAACATCTCTCGCAGTTCCTTCGTCCCCAAATCCGAATAAATTCCCGATGGAATAACAAAGCCCAGCCGCCCAGCGAGGGCCAGCAGGGTATAGGCTCGCTCTAGAAAGAGCTTGTGGGTGGCAGTATCGCCTTTGCCTTGGTGGGTGTAGTCCAGGGCAGCGCGATAAAAAGCGGCCAGGGCCTCGATTTTGGCTCGCTGGGCCTGCCAGCCCGCTTCAATGGCGGGGTCCTCGGTGTTTAACTCAGCGATACGGGCCTCGACCTTTTTGCGGGTCAGCTTGCTCTCGATCAAAGGATCAAACTGAGCATAATACTCCCGCAGATCGGGCTTGATGATCTCCCACGGTGGATTGCCGATGATGATGGCAAACCCAGCGGCATCATCAAGCCACTGGCCCAAATCATCCACAAACACTTCAGGAAACTCAACCGCCCAGTTGAAAGGGCGATGGCGGCTCAGGTCGTCAAAATGATCACTGAGAGGGGTGTTCAGAGCAGCATTGACCCGCATCGTCAGGGCGCTCAGTTGACCCAAGGTGTGTTCCTGCTCCGAGCCGTGGGCTTGGCGGGGCAAGAGGTGGCGCAAGCGGCGTAGCTCGGCTAGATCGGTGGTTATCTCCGCATACCGTTCATCGTGCGGTCCGGCCCCAATCAGGGCATTGCCGACCTTGACATTTTGATTGAGGATGAGGGGGAGGCGTCGTTCTCGCCCGCGTTGGTCGGCCATCGCCCGCATAATCAGATTGACCGTGGCGATCTCGGCAGCCTGTGGGTCCAGATCAACCCCATAGAGATGGGTCTCTAGGATCAAACGAGGATAGTTTTGTAGATAAGTCAGCCGGGCGTTAAAAATTGCCATCTTGCCTTCCACCTCCAGCGGCAACATCCCCTCATTGATCAACCGTTGCACCTCCGCTTCCCGCTCAGTTTCCAGCCGCTTGATCTCACTACGGTAGAAATCGGCCAACACTTGATAGGCATAAATCAGAAAGGAGCCAGAGCCACAAGCCGGATCAAGCACTCGCAGGTCTCGAATATCATCGACGGTCTTGCGCGGCTCATCAGGCAGTGGCTCACCATCGGGCTGGCCGTTGCTGGTGCTATAAAGGTAGCGGCCTAGGGCATTATCGACGATGTAGCGCACGATCACTTGGGGCGTGTAGTAGCTGCCCTGCTTTTTGCGGGTTTCCAGATTATCGGTGGTGCTGACGCTGCCATTGACCTGGATCAGGGTCTTACCCAAATATTGCTCATAGGTGTTGCCCATAATATCGGCAGACATCGCCCGATAGCGGGCCTCATACAGCTTTTGCACCAAACCGCCCAGTACCTCATCACTAAAGTGAGCCTCATCCGCCAGCCCCGGCGCAAAGAGGGCGGAGTTGTGCATCTCATCAAAACGGCGGTAAAGCTGGCGGAAAAACTCAGCCAGACTGAAGGTGTAGGGGTTACGTCGCCCAATCTCAAACAGGCTAAAGAGGGTGCCTGGCGGGGCAATCAAATGATCCTCAGCAAAACGGACCACCACCAGCCGATCCAACACCCGCTGCACCACGTTGCGCAAAGATCGCAAATCAAGCTGGCCCTCGCTGGAAAAGACCCACGGGTTGGCTTCGGGGTGGCTAATCAAATCCTGAGCCAGTCGCTCCCGCCACGTGTTGATAAAATTGAGATAGTCGGTGTCTACATCCTCGCGGTGGCGTTGCTCACTGAGCAGGTCTAGCTCGCCATTGATGACTTGTTCATAGGAGAGTTGCCACAGTTGGTCAAATTCATCTAGGTAGGCTTGTGGCGCTTCAAAAGAAAGTACAACCCAGTCGCGCCGAGCGTTAAAGAGGCGAAGCTTCTCAAAGTTGGTTAAGATGGCCCAGGTGCCACCATTCTCAAAGGCGTAATTGATAGCCTGCTGCTCTTCCTTGGTCCGGTCTGCGGCCATCCCTGGCAAAGCCAGCTGCCCCGGCGTGACGATGCCTGCGATGGTTTTGCGAGCCTGGGCCAACTCCTCAATCACACCAAACCGTTTAGCCTCCACAAAGATCAAGCCACCTCGCTCTGGGATCAGGGTCATATCGGGGCGTCCGGCCTGGGTGTTTAGCTCATACTTGTAGCGAGCTGGATCACCAATCGGCCAGCCCAAGGCTCGTAGCAGCGGATCGATAAATTGATGAACCACATTGGCCTCGGTGGTGGTCTTGCGGTCGCTCTCCTTGATGGCCCGATATTTTTTGACCAGAGCTTCAATCTCGGCTTTGGCTTGGTTTTGGCTTAGGGTCACGATTTATTTACTCCAAATCAAGTTCATCTCGTAACAGTGTGTCAATCGACACCTCAAAAATATCAGCGATTTTTATGACTAGCTCTACGGATGGTTTTCTCTCGCCACGTTCAATGCCAGCAAGGTGGTTGTGAGAGGCATAGCCTAATTCAGTCGCTAGTTGTCTTAAGCTCATATTTTTTCGGTTGCGTAGGGTACGCAGTTTTTCTCCGAATCGATCCATTAAATTCTCACAACACGATAAGATTTCTGTCGAATGAATTTGACAGACGATACATTTTCGTTTATACTGTACACATATATGTGTACATTCGATTTTAGTTTTGGGTTTGGCCTGTGACCAAACCCACCTCATATTAGAAACCAGAAAGGAGCAACCCAATGGGAACCGTTATCCCTCCAGAGTTATTAAAACAGTGGCAGGTGAGTGATCTCACCGCCGAGATGGCTATCGGTCATCTGATCCAAAACATCGTCAGGCTGGAAGAACGGCTGACCGAGCTACATCGTAGCTCACGGAAACTGCGCGTTGACGTGGACAGCTTGATCGCGCACACAAACTTGCCGTTGCCCGTAAAGACAGTACCGCAGCCGCCGGTGGCTAAGCGGAAACGCAAGTCGGCTGTGGACGATGATGATATGGTCTAG